>JBKYFG010000004.1:0-204317 GCA_047027955.1 Blautia sp. | reverse complement strand
ATAATTCCTTACTGGCTGTAAGGGATATTAACCATAAATATATTGTAGTAGAAAAAGGAGAAAACAAAAATGTTAGAAAGAATTATCGAACTTACAGCAGAAAACTTAGGAGCAGACGCAGCAACAATCACAGCAGAGACATCTTTTAAAGATGATCTTCATGCAGATTCCCTGGATCTCTTTGAGCTTGCAATGGCATTCGAGGAAGAATTTTCTGTAGAAATCCCAAGCGAGGATCTTGAGCAGATCACAACAGTTGCAGATGTAATGAACTATCTGACAGAGCATCAGGCGTAATCGTCAACCTGGCTGATCGAGAGGACATAAATTTATGAAGACAGAGATCACAGAATTATTAGGAATTGAGTATCCGGTGATCCAGGGCGGTATGGCCTGGGTTGCAGACTATCATCTGGCAGCAGCCGTATCCAATGCGGGTGGCCTTGGGCTGATCGCCGCAGGCGGTGCACCGGCAGAGTGGGTAAGAGAACAGATCCGCGAGACAAAAAAGCTGACTGACAAACCATTTGGTGTGAACATCATGTTGATGAATCCGGAAGCAGACAAGATTGCAAAGGTAATCCTGGAAGAGGACATCAAAGTAGTGACAACAGGTGCAGGAAGTCCGGAAAAATACATGGCAGACTGGAAGGCAGCCGGAGTTAAGGTTATTCCTGTCATTGCATCAGTAGCACTTGCAAAACGTATGGAGCGCTGCGGCGCAGATGCAGTCGTTGCTGAAGGTACAGAGGCCGGAGGACATATCGGGGAACTTACTACAATGGTACTGGTCCCGCAGGTTGTTGATGCAGTGAATATCCCGGTGATCGCAGCGGGTGGTATTGCAGACGGCAGAGGTATGGCAGCAGCATTTATGCTGGGTGCCAGAGGAATCCAGATGGGAACAATTTTTGCAGCATCCAAGGAATCTGTGATCCATGAAAATTATAAGAACAGTATTCTTAAAGCAAAAGACATCGACAGCCGTGTAACAGGCAGAAGTACGGGACATCCGATCCGTGTTCTTCGCAATGATATGGCACGCAAATATCTGGAAATGGAAAAAGAGGGCGCACCGTTTGAGGAACTGGAAAAGATGACTCTTGGCAGTCTCAGAAGAGCAGTTCAGGAGGGTGACGCTAAGAATGGCAGCCTGATGGCAGGACAGATCGCAGGTATGATCAAAGAAGAACGTTCCTGCGAGGATATTATTAAATCTACTGTATCCGATGCATGCAGACTGATGAATGGAGTAAGTGTAAATGAGTAAGATTGCTTTTATTTATCCGGGACAGGGCGCTCAGGCAGTTGGAATGGGAAAAGACTTTTATGAGAAAAGTCCTTTATCCAGGACAATATTTGACCAGGCATCTGAGGCAGTGAATCTCGACCTTAAGAAGCTTTGCTTTGAAGAAAATGATCTTCTGGATAAAACAGAATATACACAGGTTGCAATGGTGACTGCCTGTCTGGCAATGACAAGAGCGGTTGAATCCATGGGACTTCATGCGGATATGACAGCAGGTTTAAGCCTTGGCGAATATTGCGCGATCGCTGTTGCAGGCGGTATGTGTGATCTGGATGCAATCCGCACAGTGCGTTCCAGAGGAATCTTTATGGAGCATGCAGCACCGGAAGGAAGCGGCGCAATGTCCGCAGTACTCGGAATGGATGCAGCGGTGATCGAGGATGTTTTAAATGGCCGAGAGGGCGTTTCTATTGCAAACTACAACTGTCCGGGACAGATCGTTATCACTGGTGAGGCAGCTGCGGTTGCTGAGGCAGGAACTGCTTTAAAAGAAGCAGGAGCAAGAAGAGTACTTCCGCTTAAGGTGAGCGGACCATTCCATTCACCGATGATGAGACCTGCAGGAGAAGAGCTGGCAAAGGTTTTTGCCAGAGTCAGCATGAATCCTCTGAAGATCCCATATGTGGCGAACATTAATGCAGAAGTGATCACAGACTGTGGAAGAATCGAAGGGCTTCTGGTGGATCAGGTCAGTGGATCTGTCCGTTGGCAGCAGAGTGTGGAGACCATGCTTCGTGAAGGTGTGGACACCTTCGTTGAGATTGGACCAGGCAAAACCCTGACAGGTTTCCTTCGTAAGATTGATAAAAATGTAAAAGCTTATCACATTGGCAGCTGGGAAGAAGCAGTTCAGGTGTGTGAGGAATTGAAATAAAATTTGATAAGACCGGATAAAGGTACATCTGGTCACAGCAGATGCCGAGAGGAGAGAAATAAGTGGCAGAGCAGAGTAAGAAGAAAGTTGCTGTTGTAACAGGTGCTTCCAGAGGAATCGGAAGAGCCATTGCCCTGGAGCTTGCTTCCAGAGGTGCAGCAGTTGTAATCAATTATAACGGTTCTGAGGAACGGGCACGAGAAGTGCAGAAAGAGATTGAGGAAAAAGGCGGAGAGGCTGAGATCAGACAGTGGAATGTTGCGGATTACAAAGCCTGTGAAAGTGCCGTAAAGGACATCGTAAAAACTCATGGAAGTATTGATATTCTGGTGAACAATGCCGGAATCACCAAGGATGGTCTTCTGATGGGAATGTCCGAAGAAGATTTCGATCAGGTGATCGATGTCAACCTCAAGGGAACTTTCAACATGATGCGTTTTGTTTCCAGACAGATGCTCCGTCAGCGCAGTGGACGCATCATCAGCATGGCATCTGTAGTTGGAATTGCAGGAAATGCAGGACAGGCAAACTATGCGGCGTCCAAAGCAGGAATCATTGGTATGACCAAAAGTGCAGCAAGGGAACTTGCATCCCGCGGTGTTACGGTCAATGCAGTTGCACCGGGATTTATTGAGACAGAGATGACAGCAGTATTATCTGAAGAAGTAAAAAAAGCATCTGCTGCGCAGATTCCGCTGGGACATTTCGGCAGACCGGAAGACATTGCAAAAACGGTAGCTTTTCTGGCATCTGACGATGCAGCATACATTACCGGACAGGTAATTCAGGTTGATGGAGGAATGGTCATATGAGTAAGAGAAGAGTAGTTGTAACCGGACTTGGCGCCGTTACTCCTATTGGAAATAATGTTGAGGATTTCTGGGCAGGAATCCGTGAAGGAAAAGTCGGTATCGGACCGATCACAAAATTTGATACAACAGATTACAAGGTAAAGATCGCTGCAGAGGTTAAGGATTTTAATGCAAAAGACCATATGGATCCGAGAGCCGCAAGACGTATGGATCCGTTCTGTCAGTACGCAGTGACCGCAGCAAAAGAAGCTTTTGAGGATGCTGGCCTTGATATGGAAAAAGAAGATTCTTTCCGTGTGGGCGTTATTGTCGGATCCGGTATCGGAAGCCTTCCGCAGGTAGAAAACAACTATGAAAAGATCCTCACCAAAGGACCTGGAAAAGTAAATCCACTGATGGTTCCGATGATGATCTCCAACATGGCTGCAGGAAATATTTCTATTCAGCTGGGACTCCGCGGCAAATGTACAGATGTTGTGACAGCCTGTGCATCCGGAACTCACAGCATCGGAGATGCGTTCCGTGCAATCCAGTATGGTGATGCTGAGGTTATGCTTGCAGGTGGAACCGAAAGCTGCATCTGTCCGACAGGAGTGGCTGGCTTTACCGCACTTACTGCACTGACCAAGACCGAAGATGTCGCAAGAGCATCTATTCCTTTTGATAAAGAAAGAAGCGGTTTTGTTCTCGGTGAAGGTGCCGGAATCGTAGTTCTTGAAGAACTGGAGCATGCGAAGGCAAGAGGAGCAAGAATCTATGCCGAGCTGGTTGGCTACGGTGCAACAGCAGATGCTTTCCACATCACTTCTCCTGCAGAGGACGGAGCAGGCGCAGCCAGAGCAATGGAACTTGCAATGGAAGAAGCTGGTGTTCAGCCATCTGAGGTAGAATACATCAACGCACATGGAACAAGTACACATCACAATGACCTGTTTGAGACCAGAGCGATCCACAAGGCATTCGGCGATGCTGCAAAAGACCTGGTTGTGAACTCAACAAAATCCATGATCGGACATCTTCTTGGTGCAGCCGGAGGAGTGGAGTTTGTGACCTGCGTCAAATCTCTGGAAGAAGGCTTTATCCATCAGACAGTTGGAACCACAGATCCGGACGAAGAGTGTGACCTGAACTATGCGATCGGTGCTCCGGTAGAAAAAGAGATTCATTATGCAATGAGCAATTCTCTTGGCTTTGGCGGACACAATGCAACACTTCTTGTAAAGAAATATGAGGGCTGATAATTATGGAATTTGAAAATCTTCTTACATTAATAAAGACAGTATCAGATTCTGATCTGACAGACTTTGCTTATGAAGAAAATGGAACCAGCATTCATCTGAAGAAGAAAAAAGAAACTGTAGTGGTTACGGGAAATTCTTCTAATGTACCGGTTATGGGACTCCAAACAGTGCAGCCGTTGGGACAGATCACGGAATCAGAAGCAAAGATGGAGAAAGATATTGCAGATGGTGAACCAGAGGGTATGCTTATAAAATCTCCTCTTGTGGGAACTTTTTATGCAGCACCTGCCGAGGATGCAGATCCGTTTGTTTCTGTTGGAGATCAGGTCAAAAAAGGTCAGACGCTTGCCATCGTGGAAGCAATGAAACTGATGAACGAGATTGAAAGTGATTTTGACGGTAAAGTTGCGGAAATTTATGTGGAAAACGGACAGGCAGTAGAGTATGGACAGCCGTTGTTCCGGATTGCATAAATTCAGGGTATAAACCTGAAAAAATGTGGATCATTCGAATGTACAGAGAAATTAATGTGGATAAACGAAGTTTCCATTGTAGGAGTATAGATTATGAATAAATTAGGAGTAAAAGAAATTGAACAGATTCTTCCTCACAGACATCCATTTCTTCTTGTGGATTATATCGAGGATTATGAGCCGGGCAAATTTGCTGTCGGTTATAAATGCGTGACTTTCCGTGAGGACTTTTTTAAAGGACATTTTCCACAGGAACCGGTAATGCCGGGTGTCCTGATGGTGGAAGCTCTTGCGCAGACAGGCGCTGTGGCAATCTTAAGCCTGGAAGAAAACAAAGGCAAGATTGCATACTTTGGCGGGATCAAGAACTGCAGATTCCGTGGAAAAGTTGTTCCGGGGGATAAACTCCGTCTGGAAACAACGATCATCAAATGCAAAGGACCGGTTGGTGTCGGTCATGCAGTTGCAAGTGTTGACGGCAAAGTGGTAGTTGATGCAGAACTGACTTTTATGATTGGATAGGTGACACACTATGATTAAAAAAGTGCTGATTGCGAATCGAGGGGAGATTGCAGTACGGATCATCCGCGCATGCAGAGAAATGGGAATAGAGACGGTTGCTGTTTATTCAGAGGCAGACAGAGATGCACTTCATACTCAGCTTGCGGATGAGGCAGTCTGCATCGGACCGGCACCGTCATCCGAGAGCTATCTCAGCATGGAAAATATCATCAGTGCAACGATCGTTACAGGTGCGGATGCAATTCATCCGGGATTTGGTTTCCTTTCCGAAAACAGTCGTTTTGCGGAACTCTGTGAACAGTGCAATATTACATTTATCGGGCCGCCGTCAACTGTGATCGCAAGTCTTGGAAACAAGCAGGCGGCAAAAAATACAATGGCAAATGCAGGGGTTCCGATCATTCCTGGTGGCAAAAATCCAATCTATACAGTAGAAGAGGGAATGAAGGAAGCCGAAACGATCGGTTATCCGGTCATCATCAAAGCTGCTCTTGGTGGAGGCGGCAAGGGAATGCGAGTTGCTGATACACCGGCAGATTTTGAAGAAAGTTTCCGTACCGCACAGAAAGAAACGCAGATGGCTTTTGGCGATTCTACGATGTACGTGGAGCATTTTGTACGTCATCCAAGACATATTGAATTTCAGATCATGGCAGATAAATTCGGTAATGTAATTCACCTGGGGGAACGTGATTGTTCCATTCAGAGAAATCATCAGAAGATGATCGAGGAATCCCCATGTGAGGTGATCTCCGATGAACTTCGTGCCAGAATGGGAGAGGCAGCGGTGAAAGCGGCAAAAGCAGCCGGGTATGAAAATGCCGGAACGATTGAATTCCTTCTTGATAAAGAAGGCAGATTTTATTTTATGGAAATGAATACCCGAATTCAGGTGGAGCATCCGGTTACGGAGTGGGTGACAGGTGTGGATCTTGTCAAAGAGCAGATCCGCATTGCATCCGGGCTTCCACTATCCTGTAAGCAGGAAGATATTCAGCTGACAGGGCATGCGATTGAATGCCGGATCAACGCAGAAAATCCATCCAAAGGTTTTCGTCCGTCACCAGGAACGATCACGGACATGTATTTTCCAGGAGGAAAAGGAATCCGTATTGATTCCGCTGTGTACAGTGGATATACGATCCCACCGTATTATGATTCCATGATCGCGAAGGTGATCGTGTGGGCGAAGAACCGTACCGAAGCAATCCGTAAGATGCAGAGTGCGCTTGGTGAAGTGATCATAGAGGGAATCGATACCAATGTAGACTATCAGTATGAAATCCTGGATCATCCGGATTTTCAGTCAGGAAATACAGATGTAGAATTCATCGAAAGAATGGAAGCAGATAAATAAAGTGTTACTGTAAACGGAGTGAACAGTAACGTATAGTTTTGGTATTAACAGGAGTGAACGATCATGAAGTTGGATAACATGTTCAAAAAGACAAGAATTGTTTCCAGAATACAGAGCCATAGTGCGGTCCGTGCTTCCAGGCCGGAGGTACCGGAAGGACTTCTTCGTAAATGTAACAAGTGCGGAGCTGCCATCATCGCAGAGGATGTAAAACAGGGATATTATATCTGTCCGAAATGCGGAGGATATTTCCGTGTACATGCATATCGCAGAATCCAGATGGTGATCGATGAGGGAACTTTTGAGGAATGGAATCAGGATCTGATCGGTGGAAATCCTGTAAATTACAAAGGGTATCCGGAAAAAGTACAGGCACTTCAGGAGAAGACCGGGCTCAAAGAGGCTGTTGTCACAGGCAAAGGCAAAATAAATGGCAGAGATACTGTGATCGCAGTCTGCGATGGAAGATTCCTGATGGCAAGCATGGGCTGGGCAGTTGGCGAAAAAATCACCAGAGCAGTAGAACGTGCAACGGAGGAAAAACTTCCCATTATCATTTTTGCCTGTTCTGGTGGTGCCAGAATGCAGGAAGGAATCACATCTCTGATGCAGATGGCAAAAACTTCCGCGGCGCTGGAACGTCACAGCAAGGCCGGACTGCTTTATGTAAGTGTTTTGACAGAACCTACGACAGGCGGCGTGACGGCAAGTTTTGCGATGCTGGGGGATATCATTCTGGCGGAACCAGGTGCACTGATCGGTTTCGCAGGCCCGCGTGTCATTGAGCAGACTCTTCGTCAGAAACTGCCGAAAGGATTTCAGAGAGCAGAATTTCTGGTTGAGCATGGTTTTGTAGATGATATTGTAAGGCGTGAGAATCTGAAGGAAACACTTGGTAAGATCTTGGAGATACATGCGGTATCCTGGAAAACAGAAAACAGGATCAGAACGGATGCAGCTGAATTACATCACGCGGATCATCCGGGATCAGATTCTGAAAATCTGACAAATGACAAGTGTGATTCGGATAGAGGAGATTCTAATCCAGCTGGCATCAACCCTTACCTCACAGCCTGGGATCGTGTACAGATCTCACGCAAGATTGATCGTCCATCCGGCAGTGATTATATAGAAGCACTTTTTACGGATTTTATGGAATTTCATGGAGACCGAAATTACGGAGATGATAAGGCAATCATCGGTGGAATCGCAAAATTTCATGGAAAACCGGTCACTGTTATCGTGCAGGAAAAAGGAACCAACACCAAAGAAAACATTGCACACAATTTCGGCATGCCGATGCCGGAAGGATATCGCAAGGCGCTGCGCCTGATGAAGCAGGCAGAAAAGTTTCAGCGTCCGGTAATCTGTTTTGTGGATACGCCGGGAGCTTTCTGTGGTATCGAGGCAGAGGAACGAGGACAGGGCGAGGCTATTGCCCGTAATCTCTGGGAGCTTGCCGGACTGAAAACACCGGTTCTGTCTATTGTGACAGGAGAAGGTGGAAGCGGTGGGGCACTTGCCCTGGCAGCAGGTGATCAGGTATGGATGTTGGAGAATTCCATATATTCTATTCTTTCACCGGAAGGATTTGCAAGTATTCTCTGGAAGGACAGTACTAAGGCAAAAGAAGCTGCCGCGGTCATGAAACTGACAGCATCGGATCTGTATGAGAAAGGAATCATTGAGCAGGTGATTCCTGAACCGGAGAATCTGACACCGGAAAGTATGTGGCAGGTGGCTGAACGCCTGAACGATAAAATCTGTACTTTCCTTCAAAAATATACATCTCTTTCCGAGGAAGAACTCCTCGAAACAAGATACGCCCGTTTTCGTAAGTTCTGAATTGAAATATCACGCGACTCACTTCTTTCACTTTTCCTACATTATATAGAAAAAGGCGCGCAGGAAAAGAAAAATATCTGGGACAGAAAAGGAAAAGTGTGGAAAAACCGAACACTTTTCTTTTTTTGTCTATACAAAAGGACAGAAACTGGAATTATAATATATAAAAAGAAGAAAAATCGGAGGAGACACGAATGAAAGAAGTAAAATCGCCAAAGAAGCCGTTACTTTATTATTATGGAATCGTGCTTCTGATCATAATTGTTTTTAATGTGCTTGTAACCCCGATGCTCACAAAAACAATGGTCAAAGAAGTCGATTATGGAACTTTTATGTCGAAGATCGAAGATAAAAAGATTGATGATGTCCAGATTGAGGATAATCAGATCCTTTTTACAGATAAAGATGATAAAAATACCATCTATAAAACAGGCGTGATGGAAGACCCGACTTTGACAGAACGTCTTTATAAAGCGGGAGCAAAATTTTCCAAAGAAATCGACCAGCAGATGTCACCTGTAGCAAGTTTTCTGCTGACAGGAGTTCTTCCGCTTGTGCTCTTTATTGCGCTTGGTCAGTATATGAGCCGCAAGATGATGAATCAGATGGGCGGTAAGAATTCCATGGCATTTGGAATGGGAAAAAGCAATGCCAAAGTTTATGTACCGTCAACCGAAGGTATCCGCTTCAGTGATGTAGCCGGTGAAGAAGAAGCAAAAGAAAATCTGCAGGAAATCGTTGATTATCTGCATAATCCGGAGAAATACACCAGGGTTGGAGCTTCCATGCCGAAAGGCGTTCTGCTTGTCGGCCCTCCAGGTACCGGTAAAACCATGCTGGCAAAAGCAGTAGCCGGTGAATCCAATGTACCGTTCTTCTCGATGTCCGGTTCTGAATTTGTGGAAATGTTTGTTGGTATGGGCGCATCCAAAGTTCGTGACCTCTTTAAACAGGCAAAGGAAAAAGCACCTTGTATCGTATTCATTGATGAGATCGATGCCATTGGTAAGAAACGTGACGGACAGATGGCAGGTGGAAACGATGAACGTGAGCAGACCCTGAACCAGCTGCTTACGGAGATGGATGGTTTTGAGGGAAATAACGGTGTTATTATTCTGGCAGCAACCAACCGTCCGGAATCTCTTGACCCGGCACTGACCCGTCCGGGCCGTTTTGACCGCCGTGTACCTGTAGAACTTCCGGATCTTGAAGGTCGTGAAGCAATCCTTAAAGTACATGCAAAAAAAGTTCAGCTTTCTGACGATGTGGATTTCCATACGATCGCAAGAATGGCCTCAGGAGCTTCCGGTGCAGAGCTTGCCAATATTGTAAATGAGGCGGCTCTTCGTGCTGTTCGTGATAATCGTGAAGTAGTCACAGAAGCAGATCTGGAAGAAAGCATTGAAGTTGTTATTGCAGGATATCAGAAGAAAAATGCGGTACTTTCAGATCAGGAGAAAAAGGTAGTTGCATGTCATGAGATTGGACACGCTCTTGTAGCAGCAATGCAGACACATTCTGCACCGGTTCAGAAGATTACGATCATTCCAAGAACTTCCGGCGCGCTTGGTTATACCATGCAGGTAGAGCAGGGAGACAAATATCTTCTGACAAAGCAGGAACTGGAGAATAAGATTGCAACATTTACCGGTGGCCGTGCTGCGGAGGAAGTGGTATTTGGTGAGATAACGACCGGTGCATCCAATGACATTGAACAGGCAACCAAGATTGCCCGGGCCATGATCACCCGCTATGGTATGAGTGATGACTTTGATATGGTGGCTATGGAAACCGTGACAAATCAGTATCTTGGCGGTGACGCATCCCTGGCATGCTCTGCGGATACGCAGAATGAGATTGACCGTAAGGTTGTGGAACTGGTTAAGAGAGAGCATGAGAAAGCGAAAAAAATTCTTCTTGATAACCGTCAGAAACTGGATGAGTTATCCAATTATCTCTATGAAAAAGAGACGATCACAGGAGATGAATTTATGGCAATCCTGAATGGCGAGGCAAAAAATGAGACAAATACAGAAACGAAAATAGAATCAGGAGCTGAGAAGAAGGAGGCGGATGCAGATGAACAGACGATCTGATATTGGATGGTTTGAATTAATCGTGGGTATCATTCTGATCATATTTGGTGTTGTGATCATGCGTCAGCCGGTAGGGGTACTTACCTGGATCGTGATTCTGTGTGGTGTGCTTGCAATCTTAAGCGGAATTGGGGATATTGTTCTGTATGTCAAAATGGAACACTTTACCGGGTTTGGACCGATAGTTTCACTTGTCACAGGAATCCTGAGTGTGATGGCCGGATTTATGCTCACGGCACATCCGGAAGCAGGAAACTGGGCGCTTGCAATGATTCTTCCAATCTGGATTATTGCGCATTGTATTTCCAGACTTTCTCATCTGCAGTATATGAAGATGCATTACGGAATGACTTATTATACGATTTCACTGATTCTGAATATCCTTGGTCTGTTCGTTGGAATCCTTCTGATCTTCCGGCCGATGATCACGATCCTTTCCATGGGTGTGCTTGTAGGAGGCTTTATGATCATTGAGGGAGTGGAGCTCATTCTTGTTGGACTGGACGGCAGACAATATTACAGATAAAAAAGAAATTCAGGTACAGGTGGATCTGGTATTGGTCTGTCAGTTGCAAAAGCAATCGTACAGGCGCATAAAGGTAAAATTACCGCAGAAAATAAAAACGGAAAAGGATTGACGATCACGATTCTTCTATAAAAAGAAGAATATGTGAACAAGGCCGCTGCACTCTTGTGTGACGGCTTTTTATATTGTAAAATATATAAAATAAAACTTCTTAGGGTTCGATGACAAAGGGAGGAGAAGTTTTGAAAAATAATTATACCGTAAGCAACAGAAAAAGATTTCTGTTCTATATTCTGATGATATTAAGTCTGCTCTGTATCATGGCATTGCAGTTTTTTGGACAGAATGAAAGGGATGGAAATACAACAGAAAAAAATCTTATTTACCAGGGAACTTTTACCTGGCAGAAATCAGACGGAAGCAGTGAAAAGATCAGCGTTCCGGGACAGTATGATGTAAAAGCAAAGGATACGATGACTATCCTGACCAGACTGCCGGAAGATTATCATGAGAATACACTGGCAATCCGTTCATCACTTCAGTCGGTCCGATTTTATGTGGACGGAGAACTGAGAATGGAATATGATACATCGGGGACTAGACTTGTCGGAAAAAACTCAGCAAGCTGTTATGTGTTCTGTCCGACATCAGAAGATGATGCAGGAAAAGAAGTGCGTATTGAACTTACCACAAATACAGCAAAATATTCTGGAGTGGTAAATACTGTTTATTGTGGAGATGAGGCAGCAATCTGGGGGTATCTGTTTCAGACGTATGGACTGGAGACTGTCATTGCTCTTTTTTTGTTGTTTGCCGGAATCATTACGATCATTTTTGGGTTTTCTCTCGGGATTGCCTATCAGACGAAATTTGATATGGAATATCTGGGCTGGTGCGTTTTTATGGCAGCAATCTGGATGCTTGGTGAGTCCAAGATGCGGCAGCTGTTTTTCCGAATCCGTCAGCACTTGCAACGCTGTGTTTTGTAATGATCATGTTAAGTCCGATCGCAATCGGATATTATATGGATACGCTGCAGAAAGGAAGATACCGGAAAGTATTTGGAGTGGTAGAAAGCATAGCATTTCTGAATGCTCTGATCTGTTCAGCACTTCATATTCTTGGGATTGCGGATTATATCGAGACACTTCCTGTTGCCCATGTGATCCTTGCAGGCAGCGTTCTGATTGGGTTCATTACGATGGTCTGTGACCTGAAAAGAGGATATGTGTCAGAAAAATATACTTTTTTCAGTATTATACTGGCAATGATCGCTATTATAGCAGAGTCGAGCCTGGTTTATTTCAGAGTTTCCGCATCAGGAATCTTTATAGGAATCGGAATGATCATACTGCTGTGCACAAACCTGCTGAAAACGATCAAAAATATCCAGAAAGTGGAAAGCCGCCGTCAGAGAGCAGAGTTAAATAAGCGCAGAAAACAGATGGAAACCATGTCACTGCAGATGATGCGGACACTTTCCACAACGATTGAGGCGAAAGATGAGTATACAAGAGGACATTCTTATCGGGTGGCAGAATACGCAGCTCTGATTGCAGAAGAACTTGGGTGGGATAAAAAAGAAATCAGAAATCTCAAAAATGCAGCACATCTGCATGATATCGGTAAGATCGGTATTCCGGATAACATTCTGAACAGGCCAACCAGACTGACGGAAGAAGAGTTTCAGGTAATTAAAGAGCATACCGTCATTGGAGCAGAGATACTAAAAAATATTACGTTGATCGATCATGTGAAAGAGGTGGCTCGAAGCCATCATGAAAGATACGATGGTATGGGGTATCCGGATGGATTGAAGGGCGAAGAAATTCCGCTGTATGCAAGAGTTATAGCCATAGCAGACTGTTATGATGCTATGAAGTCAAGGCAGATTTACAGAAATCCGCTTGGAGATGAAGTTATATATAATGAAATATCCAGAAACTGTGGATCACAGTTTGACCCCAAGATCGCAGGAGTCTTTCTGAAAATGTTGAATGAAGGTCGCGTAGTGATCAGAGAAGACGGCAAGCTTGCAGATAAAGAAGATAATCTTCTGAATATGGAAGCAGAAATTGAAAAGTTCATCTCCACTGTAATGATAACAATGAAAACACAGGAAGACAGTGAAGGATTTGATTTTCTGACAGGATTGCCAATGAGAAATCGTGGTGAAAAGCTTGCGGCACAGTTTATGCAGCAGGACAGCGGTTATCTGGTATTTCTTGACATGGATAACCTCAAGAAGATGAATGACCTTTATGGACACAAAGCAAGGAGACAGAGCATTGAAATTACTTGGATCTTTCTTGATGGAATATGCACATCATTCCGTTGTCTGCCGCCTGGGTGGGGATGAATTCCTGATGTTTGTGCCGAACGTTTCAAAAGAAAAGATAACAGAGATCGTCACAGAAATCCAGGAAAAATTTGAACAGAGCAAGGAAAAGGATGTAGCGATCCGTTGTGCTTCTGTTTCTGCCGGAATCTGTGAAGTAAATAAAGGAGATCCTTTTGAAGAATGCTATTCAAAGGCAGATAAGGCCCTGTATTATGTGAAACAGAATGGAAAAGGAAGCTTTTTCTTCTATCAACAGATGGAAGGGGAAAAGATTGTTGGCTATGGAACAGGAAAAGATCTGACACTGGTTTCCAAAGCACTGAGCGCCAGCGGCGATTATTCCGGGGCACTTGAGCTGGATTATCGTGAATTCGCCAAGATATATGAATATATGAATAGTATGGAAAAAAGATACAAATGTCATTGTTATCTGGTGATGGTAACGCTGGAAACGGAAGCGGATTCTGTATTAAATATCGAAGACATAGAATATGCACTGGAATGTATGGAGCAGGCAATACGACAAAAAATACGAAAGGTTGATGTGTGCACGCGTTACAGTTCCATGCAGTATCTGATCATTCTGTTTGAACCAGATGAAAAAACAATTCCAAATATCATGGAACGTATTTTCGGTCAATATCGTGAGCAGTGCGGAAAGAAAAAACTGCTTCTTAATTATGAATATATGTCAATGACGGAAAAATAATACAGAGGCTGAATTGTTGGAACATTACGGAGTAATTTCCTATAAAGTAAAGTAAAAAGCGCGGTCGTAATAAATGCGACTGCGCTTTTTGAGGTTAAAGAATGATTTTAATTAATGGCATATTCTGATTAAAGAACATCTTCTCTGCGGATATATCCAGGATGTCCTTCTTCTGCGATGATCTCATTGCCGTGGATGACCTTGGCCCATTTATCCATTACCTGATTTTCAAGATGAGCATTCTCGCCGACAACAGTATGAGACAATACAATGCTGTTTTTAATGACAGCACCGGCTTTGATCTGGCATCCACGTCCGATAACGGAATTTTCGACTGTTCCTTCGATCAGACAGCCATTGGAGATAACAGAATTCTTGACAGATGCACCTTCCAGATACTGGGTCGGGCAGGAATCGTTGGTTTTGGTATAAATTGGCCATTCCGGATTGAACAGTCCTTCTGCAGTTTTGATGTCGATCAGAGAGATATTTGCGTTGTAATAACTGTTAAAGTCAGTAATGGATGCAAAATATCCTCTGTGTGAAACACCGCGGATATCGAGATCCGCAGAAGATTCATTGACAATCTGAGGCAGAGTGTACATCGAAGAAATTTTCCGGGCTTTTTTGATCAGTTCAATGAAAAGCTCTTTACTCATAACATATGTATCCATGAAGATGTTGCGTTTCTGGGCACTTCCACGGTTTTTTTCGATGGATTCAACACCTTTCTGTTTGTTCAGATTCAGAATATCACAGTTCAGGAATTTTTCTCTTGCATTGTCCACAGAATGATACAGGAGTGTGATATCAGCACCGGAATCAATATGTGTCTGAAGAAGTTCCCTGTAATCTTCTGCATATACCATGTAAGATGGCGCGATGATCACATATGGCTCATGCATTCTTTCAATGAATTCAATATTTTCATAAAATGATGCGATATCTGTATTGTATACATCATTTTCGGAACTGTTCTGAGCGAACATAAGCTGCAGCTTGCCACGTTTGGAGTTGATGTTGTAATGACGTCCGGTTCCGAGATGTTCTGCCAGAGAACGTGGCTTGGTTCTTACATATACCTGGATGCGGTCGATACCGCTGTTGCTCATATTTGAAATAGGAAAGTCAATGACACGATATCTTCCAAGGAAGGAAAAAGCACCGATTGGACGATACTGCTGAAGTCCTTCTACTTTGATATGGGTTCCGGAAGATGTGACAATTCCAAATGCTCTTGCCATATTATTCTACCCCCTTTACACGTTTGGACACGAGTTCGATATTTTCACTGTCTGCACTGCCTACAACAGCATCCTGGCCAATCTTGACATTATCAGCAACAAGTGCACGCTGAACAACTGCGCCGGCGGCAACTTCTACGCCTGGCATCAGTACACTGTCAATGATCTTGGCACCCTCGCCGACTTTGCATCCGGTGAACAGTACAGAATGCTTAACTTCACCTTCGACAACACAGCCCTGTGTGATAAATGCTTTGTCGATTTTGGCATTTGGTCCTATGTACTGAGGAAGAGCAGGTGTGTCTTCTGTGTAGATCTTCCATGTTGGATCGTTCAGATTCAGCTCATTTCTGGAATCAATGAGGTCCATATTTGCTTCCCAGAGAGAGTCGATGGTTCCGACATCTTTCCAGTAACCTTTGAATTTATATGCGGCAAGTGTTTTATTGTCGTTAAGGAGACACGGGATAACATCCTTACCAAAGTCATGGTGGGAATCAGGATTCTTCATATCTGCAAGAAGGATCTTGCGGAGAAGCTTCCAGTTGAAAATATAAATACCCATAGAAGCAAGGTTGCTCTTCGGATGCTCTGGTTTTTCTTCGAATTCAACGATGCGGCCGTTGCCATCTGTGTTCATGATACCGAAACGGCTTGCTTCTTTCATCGGTACTTCAATGACTGCGATCGTTGCATCGGCATTCATTTCCTTATGGTAATCCAGCATTTTGTCGTAATTCATTTTATAAATATGGTCGCCGGAAAGAACTAAAAGATATTCCGGAGAATATTTATCGATAAAATCGATATTCTGAGAAATCGCGTCAGCAGTACCTCTGTAAACGTCAAGATCTGCGTCTGCTTTTTCACGTGGTGGAAGAACAAAGACTCCACTTTCTCTGGCATCAAGTCCCCAGCGTCCGCCAGCTGCTACATAACTATTCAGAAGAACGGATTCGTACTGAGTCAGTACTCCGACAATGTCCACTCCGCTGTTAGCGCAGTTGCTGAGCGGGAAATCAACAATGCGGTATTTTCCGCCATATGAAACTGCCGGCTTGGCTACTTTGTTGGTGAGTTCATGAAGACGGCTTCCACGTCCGCCAGCCAGGATCATCGCTAACATGTTGTTTTGTTTCATAGTGAACCCTCACTTTCCTTTTAGATTGCTTATATGAATCTATTATACATTTTTTACAAAAACATTTCTACATTTTTGAGCAAAAAAGTGTGGCTTGATTGATATTTTTTTTTGATGATTGTTAAGTGTGTATTAAATTGATGGAAAAATTTCGACAAAAACATAAAAAAGTAACAAAAACAGAGGAGCGGACGAGAAATGCTGTATACAAGGCTGGAAAGGAGCCGACAATCACTGGACGAAAAGTATGTTTTACGTTATAATAACAAGGTTAAAGGGAAAAATAAAAGTGCTATTTGACGGATGAGAGGGATATAGTGAACAGACGAGAGGATTTTAAACGTTTTATAGTATTTTGTCTGGCAAGTCTTGTTGTGATCGCACAGACAGCTGTTTTTGCATATATCTGGTATGACTATTACAGAGGACTTATTTTTGAACCGTTCTGGAGAAAAGGTAACTGGGTCCTGATTGCAATCTACGGATTGATCAATGTTTTGTTTTCCAGACTTTATGGAGGTCTGAAAGTAGGATATCTGAAACGCATAGATGTATTTTATTCTCTGACGCTGGCTACGATCTGTACAAATATCGTGACATATTTTCAGATCACGTTGATCAACCGATGGTTCCTGAGACCATGGCCAATGATAGAGATGACACTGATTCAGTTTGTGATCATCCTTGTATGGATATGGGGTTCCAGATATATTTATTCAAAATTATATCAGGCAAGGAAACTTCTGGTGATTTATGGAGACCGTGATCCTGGTGATCTGATCAGTAAAATGAATTCCAGACGTGATAAATATGATATCAGCGGAAAAGTTCATATCAGTGTGGGTGAGAAAGAAATTTACCGGATGATGAAGGAATATGACGGAGTGATCATATGGGATCTTCCGGCAAATATCCGTAACCGTTATCTGAAACATTGTTTTGCACATTCTATCCGGTGCTATCTCAGTCCGAAGATTTCTGATGTGATCCTGATGGGAAGCGAACGCATTCATTTGTTTGACACACCGCTTCTTGTTGCGAAGAACATGGGACTTTCTATTGAGCAGCGTGCAGCAAAACGGCTGTTGGATATTATTGTTTCGGGTATTGGAATCATAGTTGCATCTCCACTGATGCTGATCATTGCATTGTGTGTGAAGTTTTATGACAGAGGTCCGGTCTTATATCGACAGGAAAGACTTACGGAGGGCGGAAGACCATTTAAGATCTGTAAGTTCCGTAGTATGTGCGTGGATTCCGAGAAGAACGGTGCAAGACTTGCATCCAAACATGACAGCAGGATCACCCCGGTAGGAAGAGTACTCCGCAATCTGCATCTGGATGAACTGCCTCAGTTATTTAATGTATTTATGGGGGATATGTCTCTGGTTGGACCGAGACCGGAAAGACAGACGCTTGTCCGCGAATACTGCAAGGAAATTCCAGAGTTTTATTATCGCCTGAAGGTTAAGGCAGGACTTACCGGTTATGCGCAGGTATATGGTAAATACAACACCACACCTTATGATAAACTGAAGCTGGACCTGTTCTATATTGAGAATTACTCTTTTGTACTTGACCTGAAACTGCTTATGATGACAGTGAAGATATTCTTCCAGAAAGAAGTTTCTGAAGGAGTAAATGATAATCAGACAAATGCACTGAAGGATTCAGTGGATCCGGTAAAAGAACTTTCTGAGAAAGAACCGGTGGATCCGGAAGAAAAAGAATAAGCCACGGGGGTTTACCCCGTGACTTTTTTTCAGCTTTTTTCCATAAAAGCTACATATTCATCAAGGACTTCGTCCGGATCACCGATTCGCTTGATCTGTCCTTCGTGCATCCACATAACAGTATCGCAAAGCTGTTTCAGAGTTTCGATACTATGGGAGACGATAACTACGGTACGATCTTTGTTGGAGATCAGGCTCTTCATCTTTTCATAACTCTTCTTTTTGAATTTCTGGTCGCCGACACTCAATACTTCGTCGATCAGCATAATGTCTGTTTCAAGAATAGCTGTGATGGAAAAAGCCAGTTTGGAATACATACCGCTGGAATAAGTTCTGACTGGCATATCAATGAACTCGCCGATTTCAGCAAAATCAATGATTTCCTGTTCTTTGGCTTTGACCTGTTCTTCAGTAAAACCAAGAAGCATACCGGAAAGAGTGATATTTTCACGGCCGGTCATCTCACGGATGAAACCGACACCGATGGACAGGAGTGAAATACTGTGTCCGTTCAGGTCAATAGAACCACTGTCCGGAGAAAAGATACCAGCCAGTGCGTTCAGTGTGGTGGATTTTCCACTTCCGTTCTTACCGATGATACCAAGGATCTCGCCTTCGCGAACGTAGAAGGAAATTCCTTTTACTGCAACAAAACGGTCAGGTTTCTGACGTTTCAGATGAAGCAGAGTTTTCTTAATAGAAGTTTTTTTCAGATTCTGGTAGCTGATAACCAGATCTTTGACTTCGATTGCATGCTTTTCTTCCATATTAAATCACCTTTACATAGCTGTTTTCGCTCTTATAGATTTTGCGGATACCAAGGGCACAGAGTACCAGCCCGATCAGGAACCACAGAAGCAGAAGCTTACGATGAGGTGCCTGTCCGTAGATTACGCACTGACGCATGGATGTGATCAGAAATGCGATCGGGTTTCCCTTGCCGATGTAGTTGTTGTATGGTGCCGGCAGACGACTCATGATGTTCCAGAATACACCGGTCAGGTAGAATACAAGGCGAAGTGCGATACGCAGAACATTGCCAAGGTCTTCTACAAATACACCATAATGAAGCAGAAAACAACTGATACCAAAAACTACAGTAACCAGTGTGATCAGAATTGGAATCACATACAGGATATTCAGAGTCAGCGGAACGCGCCATATAGCAAGCATAGCAACGATGATCAGCAGAGAAATGCACATCTTGAAGCCGTTGACACATATTCTGATAACCAGAAGGATGAATTTTGGTATATATACTTTGGATACGATTGGTTTGTTGTTCTTGATGATCTTGACACTCTGCAACAGACACTTGTTAAAAAAGTCCCAGAGAGTGATGCCGACAAAAACGAAGATCGCAAAGTACTGTTCTTTAGACTTAAATACATATCCGAACATGAATACATAGATCAACATGAAGCACAGAGGATCCAGTACCCACCAGAGCCAGTTCAGATAGGAATTGGCTACTTCAGCTTTCAACTGGGCTTTAGAAGAGTAAATGGCATACTTCCAGTACTTCTTCATGTCATCCCTAAATCGTTTAAACATAAAATCCGCTCCTATATTTTCTTTATTAAATTATAGAACCCCCAGTAATCTGAGGGCTGTGACCTTACTTATCATACACTACCAAAGGTTTGTTGACAAGAGAAATCTATTGTTCTTTCTTTATTATTTTGCAAGAAAGCTTGTATTTTGCAGGAAAAAGCTTGACTTATATAGTATGGTTGTGCTAAACTAGACGAGCGACATGGAAGTTAGGTCTTTTTTTTATGCCCGAAAAAGGCAAAAAGGCCCACGCAAATGAAAACACTGGAGGTGGAAGTTGTGCGCGTTAAGATTACATTGGCATGTACGGAGTGCAAGCAGCGTAACTACAATATGACCAAGGAGAAAAAGAATCATCCTGAGCGTCTTGAAACAAAGAAATATTGTAAGTTCTGCCGTACCCATACTCTGCACAAGGAAACAAAATAATCACAAACGATTGTGAGGTTAGACTATGCAAGAGAAAGAAAAATCTGCTGGCAAAGGTCAGAAGAGAAATTGGTTTCAGGGACTTCAATCGGAATTCAAAAAGATTGTCTGGGTTGACAAGGCTACACTTGTAAAACAGACTATAGCAGTTACAATTATTACAGTTGTACTTGCTGTGATCATCAGTGTATTTGACTCAGCTATTCTGGAAGGAATAAATCTTTTAGTGAAATAAGGATAACGGTGATTGTATGTCAGAAGCGAAATGGTATGTTGTTCATACTTATTCAGGGTATGAAAACAAAGTAAAAGCCAACATTGAAAAAACAATCGAAAACAGACACCTGGAAGACCAGATTCTGGAGGTTCGCGTTCCGCTGCAGGAAGTTGTGGAAATGCGTAATGGTGCTGCCAAGCAGGTCCAGAAAAAGATGTTTCCTGGTTATGTGCTTCTCAACATGGTCATGAATGATGATACCTGGTATGTTGTCCGCAACACCAGAGGTGTTACCGGATTCGTAGGACCGGGATCCAAACCGGTTCCGCTTACGGAAGAAGAAATGCTCCCGTTAGGAATCAAGAATGATGACATTCAGGTAGACTTTGCAGAGGGTGATATGGTTGTTGTAACAGCTGGAGCATGGAAAGATACTGCAGGTGTTATTACTGCAATCAGCACTCAGAAGCAGACGGTTACTATCAATGTTGAATTGTTTGGCCGCGAAACGCCGGTAGAAATAAGTTTCGCAGATATTAAGAAGGCGTAACACATTCAAGTGGGAGGGAAGAACCCCCGCCAATACCACATAGGAGGTGCCGAAAAATGGCAAAAAAAGTAACAGGTTATATTAAATTACAGATTCCTGCTGGTAAAGCAACTCCAGCACCACCGGTTGGTCCGGCTCTTGGACAGCACGGTGTAAACATTGTACAGTTCACAAAAGAGTTTAATGCAAGAACAGCAGATCAGGGAGATCTTATCATTCCTGTAGTTATCACTGTTTATGCAGACAGAAGTTTCAGCTTCATAACCAAAACTCCGCCGGCTGCAGTTCTTCTTAAGAAAGCTGCTAAGATCAAATCCGGTTCCGGCGTACCGAACAAGACAAAAGTTGCTAAGGTTACTAAAGCTCAGGTTCAGGAAATCGCTGAACTTAAGATGAAAGACTTAAATGCAGCATCCCTTGAAGCAGCTATGAGCATGATCGCTGGTACTGCAAGAAGTATGGGAATCGAAGTAGTTGATTAATTTTAATATTAAATAGTAAGTGGGAGGGCGTTCCCCGCAAATACCACAGGAGGTTATAGAAATGAAACGAGGAAAGAAATACGTGGAAGCTGCTAAAGCAGTAGACCGCGCAACATTATATGATACCGCTGAGGCTATCAGCCTTGTAAAGAAATCCGCAGTTGCTAAATTTGACGAAACTATCGAAGTTCACATCCGTACAGGCTGCGATGGACGTCATGCAGATCAGCAGATCCGTGGTGCAGTAGTTCTGCCTCATGGAACTGGTAAAAAAGTTCGTGTTCTTGTATTCGCAAAAGACGCTAAAGCTGAAGAAGCTAAAGCAGCTGGAGCTGATTACGTAGGAGCAGAAGATCTCATCCCGAGAATTCAGAACGAAGGATGGCTGGATTTCGACGTTGTTGTTGCTACACCAGACATGATGGGTGTTGTAGGACGTCTTGGTCGTGTACTTGGACCAAAAGGTCTTATGCCAAACCCGAAAGCTGGAACAGTAACTATGGACGTTACAAAAGCGATCAATGATATCAAAGCAGGTAAGATTGAATACCGTCTTGACAAAACCAATATCATCCATGTTCCGATCGGTAAAGCTTCCTTTACTGAGGAACAGTTAAGCGACAACTTCCAGACGCTGATTGAGGCGATCGTTAAAGCTAGACCAAGCACACTGAAAGGACAGTACATGAAGAGTATTGTTCTTACACCTACTATGGGACCTGGTGTGAAAGTTAACCCGGCTAAATTCGCCTAAATAAATGACAAAAGGACATCCTTTAAAAGGGTGTCTTTTTTATTTCCCTAATTTTGTCGGGTACTGCCCGAGGTCCCGCTATTTGGCAAATGGGAAAAAATCCGAGGGGGAACTCGCTCACAGTTGCGAAGGCCGCTGTTCCCCCTCGGACTCCCCCTTGTCGGCCACGCTGAAAAGATCTGACAAAGAGAAGCATGTGTGAAAACTATGAAGGTGCTTGTGAAGTGGTGCAGCTAACGAACACTCATTTCCAGGGTTGGTGAGTGAGTTTGTGGAGTATGTTGGAGGCGGGGAGGGTGTATCCGGGAGGGGGAAGCCTGAAGAGGTTCGTGAAAGTACTTAGACTCTGGAATTTTGTGTTGATCATAAAAATGGCACTGTCTGAGCGAAGCGAGTTTGACATTTTTATGATCGTTCTTAGCAAAATATCAGAGTCTTAGTACTTTAGGACCGATGAATTTTCCCACTCCGGATACACCCACCCCCGCCCTTGCATCTCCAATCATACCCATCACAGGGTTCCCTTCCTTTCTTAATAAAACATTAAAGTTTTTTACAGGATTTTGTGGTAATATGATACAATAATAAGAAACTTCAATAGAAAAGAAGGGGCGGTATGGCTGATAAGAAACGTAGAAATACTCCAAATACAGGAAATAAAAGAAATAACGGTCGAAGAAAAAAGAAGGGCAGGCTCAAGGGTCTGATTGCTGCAGAACTGATCGTAGTTGTCGTTCTTGTAATGATCGTGGGGCATAATCTGGGACTGGGAACAGGAATCACCAACTTCGTAAACAGTATCCGTAAACCTGCAGTCGAGGAACTGGATATCACAGGGATCAACAGCCCTTATGCGGTGCTCATGAATGCAAAGAGTGGTAAAGTCATCGGTGATATCAATGGTGAAGAACAGATGTATCCGGCTTCTATGACAAAGATCATGACTACAATCCTTGCGATTGAAAATCTCAAGGATTTGAATCAGGAGATTACGATTACAAACGATATGGTAGCGGATCTTTATGTGCAGGATGCAATGCAGGCTGGATTTCAGCCGAATGAGACAGTGAAGGCAATTGATCTTCTCTACGGAGTCATGCTTCCGTCCGGTGCAGAGTGCTGCGTAGCATTGGCAGACACCGTTGCGGGTTCGGTGAGTGATTTTGTAACTCTTATGAATGAAAAAGCAGAGAAGCTTGGAATGACAGGTACTCATTTCAGTTCCATTTCAGGACTGCACAGGGAAGATCATTACAGCACAGCAAAAGACATTGCGCTGTTGCTTCGTTATGCGATAAAAAATGACACTTTCCGTGAGATCATTGAAAGTCCATATCATTCTACATCAGGAACAAATATTCATCCGGATGGAATCACATTTTACAGTACGATGTTTAAGAATTTGTCGGATACTTCTGTGATCGATGGAGAGATCAAAGGAGGCAAGACCGGATACACGAGTCAGGCAGGTCATTGCCTCGCAAGTTTTGCAGAAATTGATGGAGTAGAATACATTCTTGTAACAGCTGGTGCACCGGGCACGGGTAATCCGCATATTGATGATGCAGTAAAATTGTATAACCGGCTGGGTGAGTCATCCTCTGTATTGTATGGAAGATAATGTGCGGCAGGAGATACGAAGTTTTGGACGAAATTAAGAAAGTTTCTGAAACAGTTCAAGTGCAAGTTCTTTGAATTCTTTTTCTACAGAACTGAAAGTGCGCTCAGACAGGTCGGGAGTAGAAGACAGGGGGATGATCTCCCTGTCTTTTTCACCTTTCATAAGAGTTTTTAATTCCAGTTCCAGGATTTCATTATCAATCTGTTTCCATTTTTGATTCTCTTCATCAGTTAGGTCATCAAGATGAAATTTTTCCCAGATCGCATCCATGATCATAGATTCGATTTCCAGGTAGTTCTGCAGATGGACTTTAACCGGGCGGATGACATCGGAAATGTAACATTCACTTGCATCGTGCAGAAGACAGGCAAGAGCCATTCGGTCAGACCATCCACGTGCCAGAGCTTCATGAGCACAGTTAATGGAATGCTGGCCTACAGAATAAAACCACCGGATCTGCCCGCCACCGCGGCAGACAAGACTTAAAGCATGTGCAATATCTTCCAGATAAACATCTTCCGGGGCGATCTTCATGGGATCAAATTTTCGCCCACTGTATGTATTCATTACGCTCATAAATGACACTTCCTTTTTATTGTTTGAGAGACTGTTTCATATATATATATATTTAGTATACGCACTTTTTCTATAATATGAAAGAACATTTGGGAAAATGTTTGGCATTGCAACAGACTTTCAACCATTTTATTAGTGACAGACAGAAAAAATCCCCCTAAAACATTGATATATCCAAGGTACTGATAGCATATCATGTTTTAAAGGGGATTTTGCTCTATTATGTGATAAATGAAAAGATGTAGTTTCAGAATAAAGTTTCTTCGTTTTCATCAAACAGTTTGTCGTTGATCTCAAAAAGATCAAGTTTGTGCAGAAGTCCGTAATATATAATTGCATCACGTTTCAGCTTGGGATATAATTGGGCTTTTCCGCAACGTCTCAATAATTCCTGGGTTTCTTCTACGCTTGCATTCAGACCGTAACACAGACACAGCAGACGGTTTCGGGAAGGATTCCGGCGACCGGCAAAAATCTGGTGCAGATAGATTTCGCTCATGCCTGCCTGTTTGGCGAGAGCTGCTTTTGAGATATTTTTCTTTTCAAACAGATGGTTTAATAATTCTGCCACATTTTTATTTACAAACTGTTCCTGGTTTTGTGACAGAAACTGAGTCAGATCTGGTGAATCCATAAGTTCCTGCTGTAAACCATCTGTATTTTTCTTTTTCATAATCCGCGCCTTTACTCATCGTTATTTTTGAACAATATATTGCTATTCGTGCTGCTTTACGAATAGTATTAATAGTAATACAAATATTCTATTTGTTATATTACTTGCTGAATAATTACTAATAAGTTATAATATTTTAAATAGTATACATAAATTAAAATATACTATAAACAGTTCTGAAAAACAATATGCAGACCGCATAGTAAAAAGGAATATCAGTTACAACAGTAACGAGTAAGGATGAGAAATATGAATATTTACGACAGTCTTTTGGGTGCAGTTCATAGCGAATATGATGTGCTCATGCTGATCAAAAAAAGTGAACGGGGCGAGGTCTCACTTGTACGTCACAGAGACAGCGGCACCCGTTATATTTTCCGGCATTTTTATGGAAACAGTGAAGTTTATCAGAAACTTCTGAATGTTTCCTGTCCAAATCTGCCGCAAATAATGGAAGTCGGAGAAAAAGATGGAAAGACAGCTCTGCTGGAAGAATATGTGCAGGGCGATACGCTTAGCGAGATCCTAGAAGGCGGTCTTCTGACAATTGCGGAGTCGAAACAGATTGCAAGACAGCTTTGTTCTGCATTGTGGGTATTTCATTCTATGGGTGTGGTGCACAGAGATGTGAAGCCGGATAATGTTATTATACGTGGAAAAGAAGCTGTTCTGATCGATTTTGATGCATCCAGAATATATAAAAGCACAATTCAGGAAGATACACAGATTCTGGGAACGACCGGATTTGCAGCACCGGAGCAGTATGGCCTTTCGCAGTCAGATGGACGGGCAGATATCTATGCGCTTGGTGTGTTGCTTAATATTATGCTGACCGGCGAGCATCCTTCCAGGAAACTTGCAGGTGGCAGAATGGGAAGAATCGTTCAACGCTGTACGATGGTAAATCCAGCAAAGAGATACAAGAATATTCTTCATCTGATGGAGGTTCTGTAGAAAATTTTCTATAAAAATAGAGAAGAAAATAAAAAGAGATAAGGGGGAAATCAATGAGCAAAAAGTGTATAAAATGTGGAGAGATACTTCCGGAGGACGCGTCTTTCTGCCCACATTGTACAACAGTTCAGATAGAAAAGAAAGAGATAAAGATGCCAAGAAAGTGGAGAAAGAAGGCAGTGATAGGAGTGGCAGTTCTGGCCGTAGCTGCGGTTATCGGAATCGCTTTTTCTATCTATCACAGACCAGAAATATATGAAGGCGGTGCACAGATCACTTATACGGATAAGGGAAAAACATACAAAGTCCTGCTGAGTTTTTCTGAGGAAGGTGGTATGACGGGACATGCCCAGGGGGAGCGCACAGATACTCTGTCGGAAGGAATGAACAGTGCACTTCCATGCCAGCTGTATGTATTAAATAAAGATACAGGAGAGCTGGCCGGAGAAGAATTTTCCAAAGAGGTAGAGTCCTGCAAAGTAGATACAAAGCCATCAGAAGGTTCACAGAAAATGGAATATGTAGAACCGGTGTACAATGAAAGCTTCCCAAATGCAGCGTATGTTTCTGATATCAATTATGTATCTGACAGTGGAACGAATGATATCCAGTGGACACTTACCATGAAGAATGGAGATACAATTTTTCTTAGTACGAGACTTACGATTGAAAAACAACCGGCAGTCAGTTATTATGCGGAAGATACACCGATGGAGACCACCGAAGAGCTGAATGCCCTGCTCGCTTCCATTGAAGAAGAGGCGTCCGCAGATACACCGGTATATCTGCATCTTCCGGCAGTGACCTATGACGGAGATATCACTTTTGGTGATCATGTCTGGAGTATTTCAGGAAGCAAAGACGGTGATGCGGTGACTACTTTCACCGGAACTGTCAGTATAAAGGGACATGATGGTAACTATGCAGATCTGTCAGGGATTAATTTTGAAGGTAAGGGTGGAATCGGACTGGATGCGTATTGTCTGGTACTTCTTACCGATTGCAACTTCACGGGTTGGGATACGGCTGCTGTTGCACAGAATGGTGCATGGGTTAATGCAATGGAATGTACGTTCGCGAATAATACGGTTGGTTTGAAATTTAATACCTCTATGGCTTACGGTACTGCGCCAAACTATGTGAATAATACATTTACGGATAATGGAACTGCTGTCTGCATTGACAGTCTGCCGGGAAATGAGGTTATTGATTTTGCCGGAAGCGTGTTCTCGGGAAATGATACGGATATTGAGAATAAAGCAGATCATGCAGTAGATACAGCGAAAGCGACATTTGAATAAAGAACAGTCTGAAAGCTTCTGCGATATAATTTGCAGGAGCTTTTTTGTAAATAAAAACATAAACTATGCTGCGAGGTAATGGGTTTTGTTTCTTTTTCATTTTATAATGATTTATCAGTCTGTTTGCAGACAATAAAAAAGAAGGGAATGGGGTTTATATGAAAAGAAACAAAATCGCAATGCTTCTGGCAATGGCACTTACTGTTACACAGAGTGTAGCCGTACCGGTAGCAGCAGAGGAACTGACAGCAGATGCCGGTCAGGAAGTGGAAATGGCTCAGGATGATGCTGACGCAGAAGTTGCAGTAGAAGCAGATGAGGATGCTTCAGAAGAGGCAGAAGCAGAAATTCAGGACGATGCAGAAGAGCTGCAGGATGAGGATTTTGAAGCAGAGGAAGATCTTTCCGATGCTACAGCTCAGGAGATTTTCAGTGATGATGCTGGAGTTGAAGAAAAAAAGTATGAGTTTTATTATGATTTTGGGGAAGGCCATATAGGAAATGGTGCCATGCTGCCAAACAGTGAGATGAGGATTCAGACTCATCTGATGGATGCAACAGATGATAACAACTGGAATGATATTTCTTCATATGAATTAAAGCTCCAGCCATCTACAGGATCAGAAGATTATACCGGAATTGCAGATGTGTCGCTGGATGGCACTGATATTGTCATAAAGTCTCATAGTAAAACCGGATTTTTTGCAATATCTGCAAAAGTTCTGGTAGATGGAGCTGAGGTATATACAGGAACAGTCTGTTTTGAGATTAATGAATATGTGATCATGCCGGAAAGTGTTACGGATGCAGATGGAAATGTATTTAATCCTAAGGTGGGAGAAAAAATCGACATTGTCAAAGATATGAAACCACAGCTTTTCCGTTACGAAGAAGGCAAAAATGATCTTACTCCGGTAAATGACGATAATATTAAAATTGTCATTGCATCTTATAAAGATGACGAAACAGGCAAACTGCAGTACGATTATGATGCAGAAGGCTGGAAATGGATTGAGGTTTCCGGACAGGAACTTCCGATTCTGGAAAGAATAACAGAAGATAATACTAATTTTGCATTGACCGCTATGGAGAAAGATACAAATGGTGAGTGGTACCAGATCGCAAGACGTGATTACCAGCTGGATGGTCTGTCAAATGGTGGAGATAATGGCGACAATGGTGATAACACACCGATGCTGGGACCGGATGCTCTTACAGACGCAAATGGAAATAAACTGAATCCACAGGTTGGAGAAGTAATTGATTATGCGAAGAAGGGCGTTGCTCTGTATCATTATGTAGAGGGAGAATTAACAGGTGTTGGAGATCCGGAGACATTAAAAATTGAAACTGTGTATGACGAGAATGACTGGAGCGTACAGTATACAGAAGGCTGGGATGTTCCGACCATGACCCGAAAGACAAAAGATGCTACATGGATCTTTTTTAAGGCATGGGAGAAAAAACCGGAGACAGGAAGATGGGAATTAATTGATACAAAGAGATATGAATTTGATGCCACAGATAAAGTACACAGCCACAGCTGGGTGACTAAAAATGTTGTAAAAGAAGCTACCTGTACAGAAGCAGGAAGTAAGGTTGAAAATTGTGCTTCCTGTGATGCAGTGCAGACTGCGTCAATCCCTGTAAAAGGCCATACTGTAGTGAAAGATGCAGCAGTAGCTCCGACTGTATTTGCAGACGGAAAGACCGAAGGAAGTCATTGTTCTGTATGTGGTACAGTCCTTGAGAAGCAGAATACAATAGCAAAAGTTCCAGGTACCATTTATCTGACAGCTTCTTCTCTGAAAATGAAAACAGGTCAGTCCACAACTGCATTTAAAGCAACAGGATTTTCAGAAGGAGACTATGTTACAGCAGTTACTTCAAATAAACCGGGAACTGTAAAAGTAACAAATGTAAACAAAAATGGAACATTCAAGCTGACTGCCGGCAAGAAGAAGGGAAGTGCTGTAGTCACTGTTACTCTTGCAAGCAAAAAGACAGCAAGCTTCAAGGTAACTGTTCAGAAGGCAGCAGTAAAAACCACTAAGATTACAACAACGACGAAATCACTGACACTTGCAAAGGGAGCTACCTACAAGAAACTGGCTTCTTCTATTGCAGTTACTCCGGTAACAAGCAAAGAGAAAGTTACATATTCTTCTTCAAATAAGAAAGTAGCTACAGTCAGCTCCAAGGGTGTGATCAAAGCGAAAAAAGCCGGTACAGCAAAGATTACTGTCAAATCCGGCAAAAAGAAAGTGGTTGTGACAGTAAAGGTCACAGGTGTAAAAACAACAAATCTTTCCGGTGTTCCGGCAGCAAAAAATGTTTCCAAGGGAAAATCTTTCAAGATTAAAGCCATAGCAACACCAAAGAACACAGATGAAAAAATTACTTTTAAATCATCTAACAAAAAAGTTGCAACTGTTACATCCAAGGGTGTGGTAAAAGGTCTGAAAAAAGGAGCAGCAACGATCACAGTTCAGAGCGGTTCTAAGAAAATGACCTGTAAGGTGACTGTGAAATAATAAAATGAAGGTTACTGTTCGCAGCAACAAATAAAGTGTAAGAGGCGATCTCCGTGAGCAATTGCGGAGATCGTTTTTGTTTGAAATGCGAGATTTCTGCCAGGTACCAGAGGCTTTTGCCTGAGTATGAAAAAGATTATTTATAGACGATACTGCTTAAAAAGTGTTATAATAAAACAACTTAAAATACAAAAAGGGGACTGAGCAGATAGATGGAACCTGAGAAACTGATAGAAACATTAGCTGTGGCGGAGCGTCTGAAAGATGCCACCAGGCACTGTTATACATCCAGAGGCCGCAGGGAAAGTGTGGCGGAGCATTCTTGGAGAATTTCGTTGATGGCATATTTTGTCAGTGATGAGTTTCCGGAAGCAGATCTGAAAAAATTAATGAAAATGTGTCTGATCCATGATCTTGGAGAGGCATTTACTGGGGACATACCAACCTTTGAAAAGTCAGAAAAAGATGAGGAAAAAGAAGCGTCACTTCTGGATGAATGGGTGAAGCAGCTGCCGGAACCTTTTGCCAGTGAAATGCAGGCTCTTTACAGAGAAATGGAGGAGCGTCAGACGCTGGAGGCAAGAATCTATAAGGCGTTGGATAATCTGGAGGCTTTGATCCAGCATAATGAGTCAGATATCAGTACATGGATTCCTCTGGAATATGATCTGCAGATGACCTATGGAAATGATAAAGTGCAGTTTTCGGAGTATCTGACACGTCTTCGTGATGAAGTGCGGAACGACAGTAAGAAAAAGATTGCGGAGAGTATAAAAAAATCTGATTAAAAAAGATCCCCGGGGCATATGCCCTGGGGATCAGCTGTTTCATATAAAATTTAAAATTTTATTCTCCGAAATATCTCTTAAGCAGTCCAGCGAATGCTTTTCCGTGTCTTGCCTCATCTTTAGCCATCTCATGCACGGTATCGTGAATAGCATCAAGGTCAGCAGCTTTAGCACGTTTAGCCAGGTCGAATTTACCAGCAGTAGCACCGTTCTCAGCTTCTACACGCATCTGCAGGTTTTTCTTTGTGCTGTCAGTAACAACTTCACCGAGAAGTTCAGCAAATTTAGCAGCATGTTCAGCTTCTTCGTAAGCAGCTTTTTCATAGTAAAGACCAACTTCCGGATAGCCTTCTCTGTGAGCAACTCTTGCCATAGCAAGATACATACCAACCTCAGAGCATTCACCCTGGAAATTTGCTCTCAGGTCTGCAACGATGTCTTCACTTACACCCTGAGCAACACCAACAACGTGTTCAGCAGCCCATGTCAGGTTCTCATCCTGTTTGGTGAATTTAGAAGCAGGAGCTTTACAAACCGGACAGACTTCCGGAGCAGCGTCACCTTCGTAAACATAACCACATACATTACATACCCATTTTGCCATAATCTTAATCTCCTTTTCGTTTTAAGTTAGTTTTGTTTAATAATAGTAATAATTTTCAATAACTGTAGTTTCAATCTATCATATAGAAACTACAAAGTCAAGCAAATATCTATAAAATACACTAATTGTTCATGCATTTCGGACATATTCCGAAAAAGCGTATATCGCATTCTGTGATTTTACCTGAAAAGTTTTTGACTGCTTTTTCAGCAACTTCATTCAGATCTTCTGTTTCCAGGTCCAGAACCTGTCCACATTTTTTACACATGAAGTGGCAGTGCGGAGTAACGCACCCGTCAAAATGATCTGCACCGCCAAAGTTGGATAATTTCTGAATTTCACCGAGTTCAGACAACAGGGAAAGGTTACGATATACGGTTCCCAAACTGATGTTAGGATAAATTTTTCTTACATTTTCATAAACAACATCTGCGGTAGGGTGATCTTTACGTGTCATAAGAAATTCTTTGATAGACTCTCGCTGACGACTGTATTTTAAAGCAGCCATATATCGTTTCCTTTCTGTAAATCAATATTTTACATAAGCCATGTAGCATTCGGGATTATTATAAGCCATGTACCATTCGGAATTCGCTATGCTACTTCCTCATGGACGGCTGGCGCCGTATAAAAATGTATCTGTAAAGACTCTTGCGAGTAAACTCACAGAGTCATACAGTTACATTTTTGCATGGCTTGTAGCTTAACCAAAGTATCTCTTAAGCAGACCCGCGAATGCTTTTCCATGTCTTGCTTCATCCTTAGCCATTTCGTGAACTGTATCGTGAATAGCGTCAAGATCAGCAGCTTTAGCACGTTTTGCCAGATCAAATTTACCAGCAGTAGCACCGTTCTCAGCTTCTACACGCATTTCGAGGTTTTTCTTTGTGCTGTCAGTAACAACTTCACCGAGAAGTTCAGCGAATTTAGCAGCATGCTCAGCTTCTTCGTAAGCAGCTTTCTCATAATAAAGACCAACTTCCGGATAACCTTCTCTGTGAGCAACTCTTGCCATAGCGAGATACATACCAACCTCAGAGCATTCGCCCTGGAAGTTTGCTCTCAGATCTGCGAGGATGTCTTCGCTTACACCCTGAGCAACACCAACAACGTGTTCAGCAGCCCATGTCAGGTTGTCATCCTGTTTGGTGAATTTGGAAGCAGGAGCTTTACATACCGGACAGACTTCCGGAGCAGTGTCACCTTCGTAAACATAACCACATACATTACATACCCATTTAGCCATAATCTTAATCTCCTTTTCGATTTAAGTTTGTTTTATTTAATAATAGTAATTGTTATTATTTCTTTGCTGTGACTATACTGTACCATATTGGTATAGTTTTGTCAACAAAGAAATTGGATTTTTTTTATACAGATTTTCTGGTATGATAGAGAGAAAGAGAAATCCTAAGAAAGTCTTAATATTTTACCCCATAGATATTAATTCTTAACAGTTATAGTAAATTCATAAAACACAGGAGGCAGGGGAAAGAAAATGGCTGAGATACTGGTATGCGATGATGATAAGGATATCGTAGAGGCAATAGAAATCTATCTGACACAGGAGGGGTATCACATTCTGAAGGCATATGACGGCGAACAGGCAATACAGGTATTGCAGAATAATAAGGTAGATCTTCTGATCATTGATGTGATGATGCCGAAACTGGACGGAATCCGGGCAACGTTAAAGATTCGTGAAAAAAATGTGCTTCCTATTATCATCTTATCTGCAAAGTCAGAGGATGCAGACAAGATCCTCGGACTGAATGTCGGAGCAGATGATTATGTGACGAAACCTTTTAATCCGCTTGAGCTGGTGGCGAGAGTTAAATCACAGCTCCGAAGATATACGCAGCTGGGTGCGATGGCAGAAAAAAAGGCAAATGTTTACAGGACCGGCGGGCTTGAGATTGATGATGACCGTAAAGAAGTTACGGTTGATGGCGATGTTGTCAAACTCACACCGATAGAATACAGGATTCTTCTTTTTCTGGTACAGAATCAGGGCAGAGTTTTTTCTATCAATCAGATATATGAGAGTATCTGGGAAGAAGAAGCGATTGCTGCGGACAATACGGTTGCTGTCCATATCCGTCACATCAGGGAGAAGATAGAAATCAATCCGAAGGAACCACGCTATCTCAAAGTCGTGTGGGGACTTGGGTATAAAGTGGATAAAATTTAATCTTTTGCAGGAATCTGTAGAAAACTCCTGTGTTTGCAATCGGAGAAATCAGATGGATTCATCCGGGAAAGGAAAGGGGTATAAATGAAGACAAGGTGGTATAGAAAGAGTGGTATCAAGGGACTTCTGGTGCTGCTGACGGTATTTTTTATGGTAGCAGCCTGTGCGGGGGCCGGGGTATCCGTGATGATCATGAATACGGGTGTCCAGCCTTTGGACAGCAAGGATTATGTGGATTCCCAGAGCTTTACAGATAATGTGTATAATCTTTCTCATACGATCGTTGATGCGATTAATGAGCGGCATATTTTGGATCAGGCGGATGATGAGGAATTGATTGATCTTAAGGAGCTGAACCGGGGAGATACACTGACACACAAAAGCACATCGGGACTTGCGTACAGGGCAGGTGACCTGTATGACTGGGCAAAAAGTTCATCTTGGGATACAAGCACAAACGTTCTGATCTGCCGTCAGCCGGATGGCAGCGATTATTATATGTATTATAGAGATTTTGCAGATAAGATTGCTACCGGGGAACTGAAATTTGTCTTTGGTAGTGATGAAGATGAGGGGACAGAGAATACAAAGGATATACTTTCCATGCTCTCAGGTAGAGAGTATACGTATTATGGTTATGAAAGTGATAATATAGGAATTCGCAATAACGGTGTGGAGTACGTTACAGATGCGGATGGAAATGTTGTCTATACAGATGTGTACAATTATGAATCCAGTGGAAATAATGATGCATCTCTGAAAGAAGTATACAAGCCGGACGGAGCTGACAGCATCCTGGATGTTGTAAATAATAATAAAGAATGGAAAGGAAATCTCAGCAAGGCATATCAGTATTTGTATGAAGCACTGGTACAGTACAGTGATGCTTCCTATGGTGAAAAAATCCTGAAAACATATGCACCGGGAGCAACGAATGTCAACTATATGTACGTAGACACAAAGTCCGGTAAAGTATACACAAATATAAAAGATGTTACATCATCGAATTATCTGAAAACGCTGGATAAACTGACTTCCGGAGCCGGTCCGTTTATGCTGATCGCTCCTGATACACAGGATTGTATATTGGGCTTTTCAAATATTTCGGACTGGACAGTATCTTACTGGCAGAATATGCTCAAAAATACAGGACTTGCCGGAGAAAATTATCTCTATTTTGTTTCTGTGGATAAAGATTTTCCTGTGTTAGACAGGATCAAGCAGGAAAAACTCGTCTATGATAAATTTGAGCCGTGGCTGGTGCCGGTTATGGCTGGTTCTGTGCTGGCATTGATTCTGGCACTTGCAGGAGTTGTGATCCTGACGATAGGAGCCGGACGGAATAACGAGGATAAAAAAGTACATCTGAACTTTTTTGACAGATGTTACACGGAAATCGTAGCAGTAGTGGTATTTATGATATGGCTGATGGGTACTTCTGTAATTGTTCAGGCAATGGATGACGAAGAAATGCGAATTGTCTGGAAGACGATTGGATTTGGCACTTTAGGACTCTGGTTTGGAATATGGTTCCTGGCCGGATGGCTCAGTCTGGTACGAAGGATCAAGGCGAGATCGCTCTGGAGAGACAGCCTGTTGAGGCATATCCTGCTATTGGTAAGAAAATGCTTTTCGAAATGCAGTAATCTGCTTGTCTTTCTTGGTGGCAATATGATCAGCAGAGTAAAAATAATTCTGTTATTTGGAATATTTATATTTTTACAGTTTATGTTTACCGGAATGACAGTTGAGGGTGGTTCAGCGCTTTCGTTGCTTTTGATGATCGTAATGGACTGTGCAGTTCTTTATTATCTGATCAAAAAAGCCTGGGGAAGAGAGCAGATCATAGCTGGTCTGAAAAAAATCACGGATGGTGACCTTCAATACAAGATTCCAACAGAGAAGCTTTCAGGAGAACAGGAGATGGTAGCAGATTATATCAACCATATCGGTGAAGGCCTGGACGCAGCGGTAGAGAACAGCCTTAAAAATGAGCGTATGAAAACGGAACTGATCACCAATGTTTCTCATGATATCAAGACTCCGCTTACTTCAATCATCAATTATGTAGATCTTTTGAAGCGTGAAAATCCGGAAGATCCGAAGATCAGGGGATATCTGGAAGTGCTGGAAAACAAGGCACAGAGACTTAAAGTACTGACTGAGGATGTTGTAGAAGCATCTAAAGCCAGCACCGGCAATATTGCACTGGAAATGACAGATCTGAATTTTATTGAACTGGTACATCAGGTGATCGGTGAATTCGAAGAGAAATTTGAAGAAAGAAATCTGACGATGGTGGTTCATTTCGATGAGGAAGAAGCAATCATCTGTGCCGATGGACGCAGACTCTGGCGAGTACTTGAGAATGTTTTTGGAAATGTATCCAAATATGCGATGGAAAATACGAGAGTCTATGTAGACGTAAAAGTTGACCGACCGAATGTGCAGCTTTCTCTCAAAAATATCTCCGCACAGCCACTGAACATTTCTGCAGAGGAATTAACAGAGCGATTTATCCGGGGGGATGTTTCACGAAATACGGAAGGCAGCGGCCTGGGCCTGTCAATCGCGAAAGACCTTGTACAGCTTCAGGGTGGAGAATTTAAACTGTATCTTGATGGAGATCTGTTTAAAGTGACGATTGAGTTTAGAATGAAATAGTTGGCGTAATATAAATACAGCTTTACTGATAGAATATTTATCAGTAGAGCTGTATTTTTCTTATTACACCTGTATCCGGTCCGCCACTTCATTTCCAACTGCGAGTCGGCGGTTATTGCTTCCGATGATCAGCCAGTCGCGGCATTTCTGAATAACCTGGATGGTGCTGCCTTCTTTGATGTCCATGTTTCTCATAGTTTCAAGGATTTCCGGAACACCGAACATCCATTTTATGGTGCAGGTATCGCCTGTGTTTGTCTGTGATAAAGCTTGCATAAAAATCCCTCCTTTGGGGAAAAATAGAAATAGTTAGTGTCAGATAATTTAAGAGCCACTTCTTGAATTTATAATACAATTAAGAATGTATGTTCGTCAATTGGAACATCAGGTAGTCAATTCTGATGTTGGATAGCATATACTGACGATAGATAGTGTGTACTAAATATGCAGAATTATGCATATTTACTGCGATTATCCATAAAGAGTTTATTGCCCTGGAAAATTGGGGCGAGATTGTTTCGGAAAGAGGGGATTACGAGGATTTGCTGCCGAAATTCGCAGTTTACAAATATGGGTAAATATGCTACTATTTCTAAAGAAGCGAAAACATGAATTTCCGCAGAATATAAGCAAACTCAACGAACAAGAGAGTACATTTGCTGACTACATTACAGAGAATTCCCCAAAGGAAGAGCTGCTATTCTACAAGCAAAAGAATAGGAGCAGAACGAAAAAGGATTGTTCACTTTCTATGGCTGAGAGGGAAGTGCCGGTGCAGATGGAAGATGGCTTGGGAGAGGTGCAGTCGAGATGAGATTCACATTCAGATTGCAACAGGACCGCCTGTTATAGCGGAAGGGTATCAGGACAATGGCAGATTATCAGATCATTACAATAGTGGTCGGAGTATTTGTATGGAATCGTACCCGATAAGGTTTCTGACCGCGAGGCAGGAACAAACAGAAGTGGTAACACGGGCAGGACTCGTCTTCTCTATATAAATAGGGAGGGCGTTTTTTTATACCCTGGGTTTCAAAGGTTAAAATGCTGTTCGTGCTTGCACGATAATCCGTAGGGTATTACTATAAAATATATGAACGAGGAGGAAATAAAATGGATAAGCAGAAATACTATATCACAACCGCGATTGCCTATACATCCGGTAAACCGCATATCGGCAATACCTATGAGGTCGTATTGGCAGATGCGATCGCACGTTACAAGAGACAGGAAGGATACGATGTATTTTTCCAGACAGGAACTGACGAGCATGGTCAGAAGATCGAGCTCAAAGCAGAAGAAGCAGGAATCACACCAAAGGAATTCGTAGATAACGTATCCGGTGAGATCAAGAGAATCTGGGATCTGATGAATACATCTTATGACAAATTCATCCGTACCACAGATGCTGACCACGAAAAACAGGTTCAGAAGATCTTTAAGAAAATGTATGCAAAAGGAGATATCTATAAGGGACATTACGAAGGAATGTACTGTACGCCTTGTGAATCTTTCTTTACAGAATCACAGCTTGTAGACGGTAAATGTCCGGACTGTGGACGTCCATGCGTTCCTGCAAAAGAAGAAGCATACTTCTTCAAAATGAGCAAATATGCAGACCGTCTGATCGATTACATTAATACACATCCGGATTTCATCCAGCCAGAATCACGTAAAAACGAGATGATGAACAACTTCCTTCTTCCGGGACTTCAGGATCTCTGCGTATCCAGAACTTCCTTCAAATGGGGTATTCCGGTAGACTTCGATCCGAAACACGTTGTTTATGTATGGCTGGATGCTCTGACAAACTATATCACAGGAATCGGATATGACTGCGACGGCGAAAGTTCCGAACAGTTCAACAAACTGTGGCCGGCAGATCTGCATCTGATCGGTAAAGACATCATCCGTTTCCATACTATTTACTGGCCTATCTTCCTGATGTCACTTGACCTGCCGCTTCCGAAACAGGTATTTGGACATCCGTGGCTTCTCCAGGGTGATGGAAAGATGAGTAAATCCAAAGGAAACGTAATCTATGCAGATGAGCTCGTAGATTTCTTTGGTGTAGATGCTGTCCGTTATTTCGTACTTCATGAAATGCCGTTTGAAAATGATGGTGTGATCACATGGGAACTGATGGTAGAAAGACTGAATTCCGAGCTTGCAAACACTCTCGGAAACCTTGTAAACCGTACCATCTCCATGTCAAATAAATACTTTGGCGGCGTGGTAGAAAACAAAGGTGTCGTTGAACCGGTTGACGAGGATCTCAAAGCATTTGCACTGGCTGTTCCGGGCAAAGTTGCCGAGAAGATGGACAAACTGCGTGTCGCAGATGCAATGACAGAAGTCTTTACTCTGTTCAAACGTCTGAACAAATATATTGACGAAACTATGCCATGGGCGCTTGCAAAAGATGAAGCAAAGAAAGACCGTCTGGCAACAGTTCTCTACAATCTGGTCGAAGGAATCACAATGGGTGCAACTCTTCTGGAAGCTTTCATGCCGGAGACAACAGAGCGCATCCTTGCTCAGTTAAATGCAGAAAAACGTACTCTTGAAGACCTTAAGACATTCGGTCTCTATCCGTCAGGAAACAAAGTAACTGAAAAACCGGAGATTCTGTTTGCACGTCTTGACCTCAAAGAAGTACTTGCAAAAGTAGAAGAACTTCATCCAAAGAAAGCAGAACCGGTTGAAGAGAAAAAAGCAGAAAATGTGATTGATATTGAAGCAAAACCAGAGATCACATTTGACGATTTTGGGAAACTTCAGTTCCAGGTTGGGGAGATCATTGCCTGCGAAGAAGTGAAGAAATCCCGTAAACTTCTCTGTTCTCAGGTCAAGATCGGAAGTCAGGTACGTCAGATCGTATCCGGAATTAAATCTCATTACAGTGCAGAAGAGATGGTTGGAAAGAAAGTTATGGTCGTTACGAACCTGAAACCAGCCAAACTTGCCGGAATCCTCAGTGAAGGAATGATTCTCTGTGCAGAAGATGCAGATGGAAATCTTTCTCTGATGGTGCCGGAAAAAGAAATGCCGGCAGGAGCAGAAATCTGCTAAATGTAAGATAGCATTTGAATAGTTAGTGTAAATAAAATTATAGTAACTGAAAGTCTGATCCCCTGTGTATCGTGAAAGCGAACACGGGGGATTTGTTTTTGTATTATACTTGCGAAGCAATATGGTTTATGGGTATACTGTAGATAATTGATATTGCAGATAACAGTCAGACGTAAGATCAGACATGCGACCAAAATAATCTGCGTAAGATTTCAGGGAGGAAAAAGCCATGGAAAATGGACTTACACATTTTGATAAAGAAGGAAATGCAGTGATGGTGGATGTTTCTGGAAAGAATGTTACTTATCGGACTGCACTGGCAACCGGATATATTGCGGTAGGTCCGGAGATCATGGCATGCGTTACGGAGGGAAATGTCAAAAAAGGCGATGTCCTTGGCGTGGCGAGGGTGGCTGGAATCATGGGCGTGAAAAAAACATCTGAACTGATTCCCATGTGTCATCCGCTTCCGATTCAGAAATGTGCGATCGATTATGAACTGGATCAGGAAAAGAACAGGATACATGTTTTATGTACCGTAAAAACGGAGGGAAAGACAGGTGTGGAAATGGAGGCCCTGACTGGTGTTCAGGTAACGCTTCTGACAATTTATGACATGTGCAAGGCCATCGACAAACACATGGTTATGTCAGAGATTCATCTGATAGAAAAAACAGGAGGAAAGAGCGGAGATTTTCGTTTTGAGGAAGAACAATGATTGACCGTTGTGGGAGAAATATAGATTATCTCCGGATTTCCGTGACAGACCGTTGTAATCTCCGGTGTATTTATTGTATGCCGGAGGAGGGAATCCGGCTGACAGAGCGAGAAAAAATCTTGCAGGAGCCGGAGATCATTCGCGTATGCAAAGTGATGGCGGAACTTGGAATCACAAAAATTAAGATTACCGGAGGGGAACCATTAGTGCGTTCGCGGATTCCGGAACTGATTTACCAGATAAAGGAAATCTCAGGGATTGAGAAGGTCACACTGACGACAAATGGAATCCTTCTGAAAGGACAGATGAAGGCACTCGCAGAATCCGGGCTGGACAGTCTGAACATCAGCCTTGATACTCTGGACAGAGAATGTTTCTGCAAAATTACCCGAAGGGATCTTTTGGATGGAACACTCGATGGAATCAAAGAGGCAATGAAATATCCGGAAGTACAGTTAAAGATCAATTGTGTTCCACTGGGATTGGAAGAACAGGATCTTTGTGGGATAGCAGAGTTTGCACGTAAAAATCCGGTTCATGTACGTTTTATTGAAATGATGCCGATTGGATATGGAAGTTCTTTTGCAGGAATGCCACAGGAAAAGATTATGAATTTGGTGGAACAGAAATTTGGAAAAATGATTCCATATAATGGAAAACCTCTTGGAAATGGGCCATGTACGTATTATACTGTTGATGGATTTGAGGGAAAAATTGGGTTTATCAGCGCAATCAGCCATAAATTCTGCAGCCAGTGTAATCGTATACGGCTTACGTCACAGGGATATCTGAAAACCTGTCTGCAATATACGGCGGGACGTGATCTGCGTGCCGTTCTCAGAAACGGAGGAACAGATGAGGAGCTGAAGGACAGGATCAGAGCTGCACTGGCAGAAAAACCGGATGGCCATCATTTCAGAGAAAAAGCAAAAGAAGACGATACAGAGAGTTTGTGCATGTCACAGATAGGAGGATAATATGAAACGCGCAGCAATTATAACAGCAAGTGATTCCGGATACAGGGGAGAACGGGAAGATTTAAGCGGGCCCGCGATCAGGGAGATTCTGGAAAGAGAAGGATATGAAGTGATTTCCATGGATATCCTTCCGGATGATCAGGTAATGCTTGCAGGTAAATTGCAGGAAATAGCAGATTCAGAAAAAGCAGAATTGATTTTGACGACAGGTGGAACTGGTTTTTCTGAGAGAGATGTAACGCCGGAAGCAACAGAGGAAGTTATTGAACGTAAGGTTCCGGGAATTCCGGAAGCGATTCGTGCTTATAGTATGACGATCACAAAGCGTGCAATGTTGAGCCGTGCAACTGCAGGAATTCGAGGAAAGACACTGATCATCAATCTGCCGGGAAGTCCAAAGGCAGTGCGGGAAAGTCTGGAATATATCATTGATGCACTGGGACATGGAATAGAGATCCTTACGGGCGAAGCCGGTAATTGTGCACGAAAATAATAATATAGAAAAATACAGATGACCAGTCCAGGACTGGTCAATTGTAATATAGGAGAATTTGATTATGGGTAAAGTGATCGCAGTCTGTATCAGTGAAAAAAAGGGTACGCAGAAACATCCGGTAGAGGAAGCAGAATTTGTAGAGGACTGGGGAATTAAAAATGATGCACATGCAGGCAAATGGCATCGACAGGTCAGCCTTCTGTCTTATGACAAAATAGAAGCTTTTCGTGCGAGAGGTGCCGAAGTAGAGGATGGAGCGTTTGGAGAAAATCTTGTAGTGCAGGGGTTTGATTTTTCATCACTTCCGGTTGGAACCAGATTTCGTTGTGGAGAAGTTGTTCTGGAAATGACGCAGATTGGTAAGGAATGCCATCATGGATGTGCAATCTTTCAGAAGATGGGGGATTGTATTATGCCGCGAGAGGGTGTTTTTACAAGAGTTCTGCATGGAGGAAGCATCCGTGCGGGAATGGAGTTTGAACAGATTGACGGAGTAAACAGAGATGAGAGTTTATGATTGAGGAGCGGAAAGACGGATGGAAACACATATGATTTTTGAGACACATGCACATTATGATGATGAGGCTTTTGAACAGGACAGAGAGGCATTATTGAATTCTATGGAAGCACATGGAATTGGACATATTGTAAATGCATGTGCATCGATCGAGAGTCTGAAAGCGACAGAAGAACTGATGGAAAAATATCCCTTTGTCTATGGCGCCTTTGGAATTCACCCGGATGATGCAGAAAAGATGACAGAGGATACATTGAATGAGATCCGTCGTCTGTGCCATCTGCCAAAGGCAGTTGCAATCGGAGAGATTGGATTGGATTATTACTGGCATAAAGAAGAACGGGAACATGAGATTCAGAAGAAGATGTTTCGCGCACAGATGGAGATTGCCAGAGAGGAAAAAATGCCGTTTATGATCCACAGCAGGGATGCAGCCAGGGATACGCTGGAGCTGGTGAAGGAATGCATGAAAGAGGGAATGCATGGAGGGATTATCCATTGTTTTTCTTATGGAAAGGAAATGGCAAGGGAATACCTGAATATGGGACTTTATCTTGGAATTGGCGGAGTTGTGACGTTTAAGAATGCGAAGAAGCTGAAGGAAGTGGTGGAGTATGCGCCGCTTGAGCAGCTTGTGTTGGAGACGGACAGTCCGTACTTAAGTCCGGAGCCGAATCGTGGTAAAAGAAACAGTTCGCTGAATCTTCCGTATGTGGCAGCGATGATCGCGGAGCTGAAGGGAATCAGCGGCGAAGAAGTGATCGCTGTGACAGAGGAGAATGCAAAGCGGCTTTTGTTCCGGAAGTGAGAAAGAACTAAAAAATATAATTAAAACTCCTGCTATGTATTCAGCAACAGACAATTCAGAAATTCAGAAGTACTAGCAAGAAAAAATATTATTAAAAGCGTATCAAAAAATGATGAACTCGCTACGCTCAGACAGCATCATTTTTTGATACAACATAATATTTTGTCTTTAAGTACTTCTGCAAATTTCTTCAGGCGTCTATTTGCCCGAATACATAGCAGGAGTTTTATTTTACAACATTGTAATTTTTTCTCAGCTTCCGGAACAGGTGGTGAGCCTGGACCGGAAGAAGGTAGGTGTTAGTATTCAGAGTCGTCTGAATAGTCGGAGTCATCACTGTAATCAGACTCATCGCTGTAGTCGGATCCATCGGAGTCATCTGATGAGTCACTGTAATCGTAGTCGTCAGACGAGTCGGAACTATCATCAGAACTGTCTGAGGAGTCATCAGAGCTGTCGGAGTTATCGGCAGCGGTATCATCCTGGGCGTTGGCTGCACTTACAGACCAGGTATCGTCTACGTATTCTCCATTGGAGTTTACCATATCGCCGTCGGAGTTGAAGGTAACATCAAGGAGATCGGTGTTGGTGGAAGGTTTTACGCTCAGGGACATGATTTCTTTAAAGCGGGCCTGGAGATTGGCAAGTGTAAAGGAATCATCTCCAAGGACTGTTCGTACTTCATGCTGTGAAGCAAGTTCTTCGGTGTAATCGGACAGCATGTACGGACTGAATACGCCGGCATCTTTGTTGTAATGCATTACCATTGGCTTTACTTCAGGATCCAGGATTTCTACGGTTGTTTTTCCGTTCTGGACGGTTTTCTGGATAGTGAAGCAGCCCATTCCTTCGAGAAGTGCATCAAAGGACTCCTGAGTAGATACGAAGTTTCCGAGTGAATAGAAGATCAGCATACTGTGGCCTTCTTTATCAGACATAGTTCCGTATGGCTGAAGGGTATGCGGATGACCGCCGATCACAACGTCAACACCCTGCTGCATAAGGAAGGTTGCCCATTCTTTTTCGTATTCAGTAGGCATTGGTTCCATTTCTTTGCCCCAGTGAGCGACAAAGATCAATACATCGCTGTTTTCTTTGGCTTTCTGGATCATGGAAGCTACTTTGTCTTTTTCAAAGATGTCGATCATGTATTCTTTGCCTTCGCCGGCACCGGAATTGTTGGTACCATATGTATAATCAAGGAAAGAAATCTTAATACCGTTTACCTCCAGCACTTTGACGGAATTTGCATCTTCTTCTGTCTCATGGATTCCGAGAACCGGTACATCCGGATGGCTGGTTTTCCAGTAATTCAGTGTCTGTGCCATATAGTCATATCCGTAGTCATCGATATGATTGGTTGCAGACTCGATTACATCGAATCCTGCATTGACCAGTGCATCACCAACTTCCGTCGGAGTTGCAAAGGATGGATAACCACTGACAGCATCATGGTCTGTTGTAAAGACGGTTTCCTGGTCTACCATGGCAATATCGGCAGCCTGGATCTCATCTTTGACATTTTCGTAAATTTTGTCATAGTTCCATGTACCAGAGTCGGATTTGCCGGATTCAATCAGTGAATCATGAAAGAGATTGTCACCGACTGCGACAACAGTTGCAGTGGAAATTTCCGGAGCTTTGGCAGCTGCCTCGGCTTCTTCCTTTTGCTTGGCTGCTTCTTTTGCAGCCTGGTCTGCAGGTTTCTGGATCAGTTGATAATCAAGCTGGTGAAAAACAAGAACCAGAAGGAGCATGACTACAATGGAACAGATCAGGCCAATGCGGGAATTGATCTGTTCTTTCAGGTTTAAGGGGATGTTTTTGTTTTTTTTCATAATAAATTCCTTTGTGTATTTTGTGAGACTTAAAAAAGTCTGTTTATGTTCAATTCACCATTATAGCAAATAGATTACTTTAAAGAAAGAATTAAGTAAAAAAAATAAGTGTAAAAATACTTTGTGCTTCAAATAAAGATACGCTATAATAAAAAATAACGAATACAGAGAGACTGCGCCCAGGGGTCAGGAAGCGGAGGAGAGACGCATGAATTCATATGAAACAGTGAATAATATTCTGGTGAGGTTGTTTAAAGATATTCTTGATATTGAAGAACGAGCACTGATCACATCAGAATATAAAGATATATCAGTAAATGATATGCATATTATGGAAGCAATCGGTATACAGGAATCTAAGAATATGTCTACAGTGGCCAAAACAATGTCTGTTACGGTGGGAACACTGACGATTGCAATCAATCATCTTGTGAAAAAAGGCTATGTAGAACGAACCAGAAGTGAAGAGGACAGGAGAGTTGTCCTGGTTTCTCTTTCAGAAAAAGGAGAAAAAGCTTATCTTCATCATAAAATCTTTCATGAGAAGATGGTCATGGCAGTGCTTGACAGCCTGAATCCGCAGGAAACCAAGGATTTAACGAAAGCATTGCTGAAACTGCAGAGATTTTTTGATGATTACGGAAAAGAGTAGGAGGTGCAAATAGCTGCACCTCCTTTTTGTATCTGAATTTACAGCGGCAGAATGGCCGTTTTCTTTGACTGTCAGTTTTTGGAGATGTTTCTGCATGTATTTTTGCAGTACTGGAAACTGGACAGGACCGATTTCAAGAAGATATTGGTGAAAAGCTTTTGGATTAAAGTTGTTGCCGAGTACAGTTTGCCATTCTGTCTTCAGATCAAGAAAACAGAGGTATCCCCAGCAGTATTTCAGATAATTGGCGGGCGTTTCCACGATATACTGGTAGATCTCAGATATTGCATTTGTATTTGTGATTCCAAAAAGTTTCAGCAATCTGGCGGCTTCGTCCTGACTCCAGCCATAATAATGGATGCCGATGTCCAGAAGGGAATAGATGCACAGATTAATACTGCGGTTCAGCCAGGTAAGACAGACATAGTCAGAGCCATCATTATCATCCAGATAATTGGAAGCATACTGATATCCATAAGATTCTATATAAGTTGCCCAGCCTTCGATGTAGCCGCTGGAGGTGATCAGATAGCGGATATCAGAAGGTTCTGTGTTTCCAAAGAAGATAGTCTGATACAGATGTCCTGGAAATCCCTCATGAGACAAAGTTGTAAAAAGTTCCAGGTTACTGCGCTGGTCTGAAGGATTAATATAGATGATATTGGGTGTTCGGGTGTCAAGCGGAGGAGTCAGATAGAAAGCCGGACTCAGGTATTCCTGCATGGATCTATGTACATAGCGTACGGTGTAGTCTGTCTCTGGCAGAGCCGGAAAATCTTTACCAGTTTTTTGGCAGAGAGCAGCGAGAATGTCCTGTGGTTCCATTTCGGGAAGGTCGAAATGGCTGTTCAATTTGCGAAGCAGAGTAGGATTTTGCTTCAGAATTTTCTGTGCATTGTTCATATCAGCTGCAATCTGCCCGGCAAGTCGTTTCTGCATTTCTCTGACTGGTGTATAGGAGCCGGTCTGGCTCTTTATCAGATATTCATAATATTTTTTTCCTCCATTTAAGTGTGCAAGTCCCTGACTTGGGCGGCCGGTGCCACGGAGGGACTGCAGACCAAGAATCAGATTCTGATAGGCAGGAATTACCTTGTTCAGAAGAATCTGTTTATGTTTTTGGATGAGAATATCCTGTTCTTTTTGAGGAAGTTTTCCGAAAGATTTCAATTTTTCGGCGAAAATATCCAGCATATAATTGGAATCGGGCTCCTTGATAAAGCTACGGCATTGGTCCAGAACACGGTCCAGTGTTGTATCACTCATAAAATATCCCTGCTGTGATTTTTCCTGTTCAAAAGCAAGAATGCTTTCAAAATATGGTTCTACAGAGACAAGAAGGTTCAGATAGTCTGCGATATCCTGCTTCTGATAGAAGGCATATTCGGCGAGCAGGACGGGAAGTTGTGCCTGAATTCCAAGACTGGGACTTAAAGGTTCATAAAGGATGGAATAGTCCTGATAGTCAGCCTGTGTTTTGTAATACAGAAGAAGCATGTCGAGTGTGGGCCGGTTGGATTCAGAAAGACCGGAGGCTTTGAATGTCTGAAGCTTTTTGAGCGTTTGGGATGTAAAATCTTCTGCTTCAGAGGAGGTATTGGAAAGGGAGGCAGAAGATGCGTCTGTTAATTGTGAAGAAGGCAGAGAAATTGTACCAAGTGTAGCTTTGGGGCGTTGTATCCCTTTCTTTTCCGGATAAGCCAGTGAATAATGAAGGTTCAGCATATTGCCGGAAACTTCTTTTTGAAAAAGTTCTTCTGTAAATTGCTCAAAACGACTGTCTGCGGAGAGTAGGTGTGTGTTTGCCCAGCCAAGGACAGTTCCAAGCAGAAAAACGAGACACAACGTGCCTGCAATCAGAATACGGGATGTTGGTCTGTGGAAAGATAACTTCATAAAGACCTCGAAGGAGTGCTTTTTACTATCTTATTGGAAAAAAAACGATTGTATGCTAAACTGATAGGCAGCAGCTGTGAGTGAACAGCAACGTAGAAAGTGAGGCGGAAGCTGATGGAAAATAATATATATGATCTGGCAATTCTTGGTGCAGGGCCGGCAGGAATCTGTGCTGCAATCTATGCCACAAGAGCAAAGTTAAATACAATCTGGCTGGACAGAAAATTTGTGCAGGGCGGACAGATCGTGGACACATATGAAGTAGACAATTATCCGGGACTTCCTGGAATCACCGGACTGGATCTGGGTGAGGCGATGGCAGGCCATGCAGAAAAACTTGGACTGAAACCAAAGAGAGAGCCAGTTCTTTCTGTTACAGACGAGGGAGAGATCAAGGTGATCCGGACCAAAAAGAATGAATATCATGCAAGGGCGGTAATCATAGCCTGTGGAGCGACACACCGTCATCTTGGAATTCCCGGAGAGGAAGAACTGGGTGGTATGGGAGTTTCCTATTGTGCAACCTGTGATGCGGCCTTTTTCCAGGAAGGGACAGTTGCAGTAGTAGGAGGCGGAAATGTGGCTGTGGAAGATGCAATTCTTCTTTCCCGGACTTGCAAGAAAGTTTATCTGGTACACAGACGTGATGAACTTCGTGCGGAAAAAATTCTTCAGGACAGCTTATTTGCCTGCCATAATGTTGAACTGGTGTGGGACAGTGTACCGGTATCTGTGGAAGGTGAGGACAAAGTGACGGCACTGAAAGTACGAAATGTAAAAACGGATGAGGAAAAGGAAATTTCGGTGGATGGAGTGTTTATTGCAGTAGGAATCGTGCCGGGAAGTGGAAAGTTCAAAGATCTTGTGAAGATGGATGAAAGCGGCTATATCATTGCTGGAGAAGATGGCGTGACAAGTACACCGGGCATCTTTGCCGCCGGCGATATCCGAACCAAGAATCTGCGTCAGGTAGTAACTGCAGTGGCGGATGGAGCCAATGCAGTGGCATCTGTTCAGCGCTATTTGATGGAGTATTAAAGCGTAAATAAAGAAAAATTTGACAAATCTATTACAATTGTGTTAAGATACATAACTGTTGCGCGTAAATTATGTATTTAACAAACGCAAAGGAGTAATAGATGAAGAAAAAAATAACAGCAATGTTATTGGCAATATGTTGTATCAGCAGTACATGGACCGTTTATGCAGATGATTTTTCCAGTGGTTCATCGGAGGTTGAGATTGAGATCACAGAAGATGAGGATGAGGATGCGGACGATGTTGAGATCACAGAAGACGCAGATGCAGATGATGAAATGTTTTCTGACGGGACAGAAAGCAGTACTTCCGGTGGGGATATCAGTGCAATGGCTAATCAGATCGTAGCGCGGGCAGAGATACAGGCACAGGAATATCAGCAGCTGAAAAAAGAAGCAAAGAAATATGCAGATGCACAGGAAGTGGCAAGACGTGCGCAGGAGATCAAAGAAGAAACTGCCCGTATTCGTAAGCAGGCATTAAAGGAGGCTGCACGAAGAAAAGAAGAAAAGCGTGTGGCGAATCGCCAGGCAGTCGCGGATTTTGCAGTACAGTTTGTTGGCAATCCATACGTATGGGGCGGAACAAGCCTCACGAACGGTGCAGACTGCTCTGGATTCGTGATGTCTGTATTTGCAAACTTTGGCTATGAGCTACCGCGAGTGGCAGCAGCTCAGTACAGTGCATCCCAGAAGAGAGATCTGAGCCAGATGGAAGTCGGAGATCTTGTCTTTTATGGCAGTGGAATTTCTCATGTAGCCCTGTATATTGGAGATGGCAAAGTCGTACATGCGCTGAACTCCAATAAAGGGATTGTAATCACAGATTATAATTACGATACACCGGTTGGTGTTGGAAGTTATATGGAATAAAATCAAAGAGTTATAGTTCTACGCAATTTGTAGAACTGTGACTCTTTTCTTTTGGCAAAAATTGTCGAAGAAAGAGGGGTATTTAGCAAATTGCACAAAGGCTGTCGAATAAAGGGGGAAAATGTGGATAACGCGAAAAATGGTGTAAAAGTTATCCACATCTTGGAAAGGTTGAAAAATCGAGATATTTGAGTTATACACAAAGTTATCCACATTATCCACAAAAAATTAATGTGGAATAAGAGATTTACATAAATAAATAAAAAACAAATGTTTTGGTTAATAATGATGAAATTAAGAAATTCGACAAAAAAATAAAAAAATCTATTGACTTTTTCATAGTGAAAATATTAAAGAATTTTGCATTCAAAAGAAAAATTTTAAACTTTCAAAGAACAATTATCTGACAATAATGCGAGCCGTATATAGGTATGATTTGCTGCCCGGGACAAAAAAAGCAGGAGGGGATCACCCCTTCTGCTTCATTCGTTTAATAACTTTCAGGCGAGTAAATTCCTCACGCTCTTTTTCCTCAAGTGCATTCTGGATGTCCTTGGTAAGTGCTTCATAACGAGGAATCGTAATATTCTTGAGAGCATTCGCTCTTTTCTGTGTTTTTTTGATGTTTGCAGCCAGACGGATCGCGGCATTTTCGATACCGGCGAGCTGGATAGAGAGCTCTTTTACCTTTTCGAAGGCAGCCTTTGCCTGATCAAGAGAAACTCTGGTGCTGTAGTAAGCATAGGTAGGCGTGTTTGTCAGCTGTTTGTCATATTCAACCAGAGGAATTTCAGTTCCCATAACGCTGCGTGTCTTGATCCTCACAGAATCTTCCACAGGGACAGTATAAGAAACCTGCTGTACAAATGCGATTCCAAGCTCCATATTGGCTTTCTGGAGCGCTGCATAGGCGGTACGGAAGGTTTCATCAATCTGAGCCTGTATATCCTTGGCTTGGTCGATCAGTTCCATCATTTCACGGATCAGGATGTTTCGTTTCTTGTCCATCAGCTCAAATCCCTGACGGGAAAGAGCAAGAGAATTCTTGGCAAGTATCAGATTACCCTTGGTGGGGAAGGTATTCGGATCCATAAACAGTCACCTCCCCTTAGCGAACAGTCTCTTTGTAATACTTGTTCAGGATCTTTGTATCAATTCGGTCAAGTTCTTCTTTTGGAAGAAGTCCCAGAAGCTCCCAGCCCTTATCAAGTGTTTCGGTGATACTTCTGTTTTCAGTCTCGCTCTGTCCGACAAATTCTGCCTCAAAAGCTTTACCGAAGACAAGGTAACGTTTGTCAATCGGGGAAAGTTCATCTTCACCGATAACGGAAGCCAGAGCTCTTGCATCGCCTACTTTTGCATAGCAGGAGAAGAGCTGGTTTGCAACGTCCTGATGATCTTCTCTGGTGAAGCCTTCTCCGATTCCGTCCTTCATCAGACGTGACAGAGACGGAAGTACGTTGATCGGCGGATAAATTGCCTGGCCATGAAGCTGACGATCCAGAACGATCTGGCCTTCGGTGATATATCCAGTAAGATCAGGGATTGGATGTGTGATATCATCGTTTGGCATGGTCAGGATCGGAATCTGTGTTACAGAACCGGTGCCACCCTGTACAATACCGGCGCGTTCATAAAGAGTAGCCAGTTCACTGTACAGATATCCAGGATAACCCTTACGGGAAGGAATCTCGCCTTTGGAGGAGGAAACCTCTCGCATAGCCTCACAGAAGGAGGTGATATCTGTCAGGATGACCAGGATGTGCATGCCTTTTTCAAATGCCAGATACTCTGCAGCGGTAAGTGCGATCTTTGGTGTCAGCAGTCGTTCAACGACCGGGTCGTTTGCCAGGTTCAGGAACATGACAACGTGATCAGAAGCACCGCTTTCTTCGAAAGTACGGCGGAAAAATTCTGCAACATCGTATTTAACACCCATAGCTGCAAAAACGATTGCAAAGTTTTCATCGGAATCACCGCCCAGAGAAGCCTGCTGTACGATCTGTGCAGCCAGCTTGTCATGTGGAAGACCATTTCCGGAAAAGATTGGAAGTTTCTGACCACGGATCAGAGTAGTCAGACCATCAATTGCAGAAATACCGGTATTGATATAGTTTCGTGGATATTCTCGCGTGACCGGATTCAGCGGAAGACCGTTGATATTAAGGTTAACCTCCGGAGTTATCGCACCGAGTCCGTCAATCGGCTGACCGATACCGTTGAAGGTACGGCCGAGGATTTCCGGTGAAAGACCGATCTCCATCGGATGTCCGGTGAGTCGGGTATGTGTGTTGCCAAGGGACATATTGTCAGTTCCTTCAAATACCTGGATAACTGCTTTGTCCTCATAAATCTCAATGATACGGCCGATCTTCTGTGTTCCGTCATCCATATGGAATTCGACGATCTCCTCAAAAGAGGCATTCTTTACACCTTCCAGAACTACCAGAGGGCCGTTTATTTCACTTAAACCTAAATATTCAATTGCCATAAAAACGTTCCTCCTGTCAGCCGTTCTTCTCTAATACTTTGTCATAAAATGCGTCGATGTCTTTTCGGTACTGTTCAAATTTGTCTAGCTGATTGTTTGGAACATCATATTTAATAGAAATGATGCGTTCAAAGATGTTGTCCTCTTTCAGTACAGAAACCGGCATGCCTCGGTTGATGAGTGCTTTGGATTTTTCGTACAGATAAAGGATGATCTCCATCATCTCAAACTGTTTTTCCATTGGAACGCAGGTATCTTCCTGATGGAAGGCATTCTGCTGAAGGAAGCCAAGTCGGATGACTCTGGCAATCTCAAGAGTCAGCTTCTGATCATCCGGGAGTACATCACTGCCGATCAGTTTAACGATCTCCATCAGAGAGCTTTCCTGATTCAGGATCGCCATCAGCTGATTTCGGTCAGCCACGAATTTTGGAGATACATGATCGCGGTACCATGGGGTCAGGTCTTCGAGGTATTCACTGTAGCTTGTGAGCCAGTGGATTGCCGGGAAGTGTCTTGCATAAGCAAGAGCTTTATCAAGTCCCCAGAAGCATCGTACAAATCGTTTGGTATTCTGAGTGACTGGTTCAGAGAAGTCACCGCCCTGTGGGGAAACTGCACCGATGATGGAGACAGAACCTTCTGTACCATTGAGATTCTGCATCATTCCGGCACGCTCATAAAAAGCGGAAAGCTTGGAAGCCAGGTAAGCAGGGAAACCTTCCTCTGCCGGCATTTCCTCAAGTCGTCCGGAAAGCTCTCGAAGAGCCTCAGCCCAACGGGAGGTGGAGTCTGCCATGATCGCTACATCGTAACCCATGTCACGATAATATTCAGCCAGAGTAACACCTGTGTAGATAGATGCTTCACGGGCAGCAACCGGCATGTTGGATGTGTTGGCGATCAGAGTAGTACGGTCCATCATCAGGTTTCCGGATTTCGGGTCGATCAGCTTGCTGAAGTCCTCCAGAACCTGTGTCATCTCATTTCCACGCTCGCCGCAGCCGATATAGATGATGATATCTGCATCGGACCATTTGGCAATCTGGTGCTGTGTCATGGTCTTTCCGGTTCCAAAACCACCCGGAACGGCAGCCGTACCGCCTTTGGCAATCGGGAACAGAGTGTCAAGGATACGCTGTCCTGTGACAAGCGGAACGCTTGCAGGGTAGCGCAAATGCGTCGGACGAGGAATACGGATCGGCCATTTCTGAGCCAGTGCAAGCTCTTTAGTGGTTCCGTCATTCAGCTGTATTGTGACAATTGGTTCCAGAATGGTGTAATCACCGTCCGGAGCTGCCTTGATAACAGTTCCCTCTGTGATACTCGGAGGAACCATGGATTTATGGAGGATAGAAGCAGTTTCCTGTGTCTCGGCGATGATCGTGCCAGGACCTACTACGTCTCCTTCTTTAACTGTGATATGTGAGTGCCATTTTTTCTGGGTATCCAGTGAATCTACGCTGACACCACGGGAAATATATTTTCCGGAGGATTTGGCAATCTCCTCCAGAGGACGCTGGATACCGTCAAAAATATTGTGGATGATACCAGGTCCTAAAAGTACAGAGATGGCATCGCCGGTACCGGTAACGGTTTCGCCCGGGCGAAGTCCTGTGGTCTCCTCAAATACCTGAACGGTTGTCATACCCTTTTTAAGGCCGATGACCTCGCCAACCAGGTTTTCCTTACCTACATAGACCATCTCGGAGATTTTGAATCCGGAATCGCCTTTTAAGTAAACGACAGGGCCATTGATGCCATAGATGATACCAGTTTTACTCATTCTTCAGCCCTCCGTCAAATTTGAATTCTCTGCACATTGAAGCAAGATTTGCAGAAAAAGAATTATCGATAAGTATGTTTTTATGTGGAATCTCTGCGCGGATACCGCCGATAAAATCTTCTTTTGAGACCTGGAGCGGGGTACCTGTTTTCTGCGCAAGATCATTTGCTTTGGATTTGTCGGAAGAAGAGAGATAGATCTGGATCTCATCGTCTCCGGCAAATTTTACAGCTTCATTAATCCTGCGGCAGAGATATTCATCGTATTCTGCAGTAGTGATAAACTGCTGAACCTTGGTCTTAACTTCTGCAAAAAGAGTTTCTTTCAGTTCTTCCTGTTTTCTGGACAAGTCTCTTCTGAGAGTGATTTGTTCGGCAGAAAGAGCCTTGTTGACTTCACGACGGACATGGCCGGTCTCTGCTTTTATCTCAGCTTCTGCATTCTGGCGGCTTGTCTGTTTGTGATCTTCCAGTGTACGGGCAAGATGTTCTTTGTGTTCCTGGATAGCCTGTGCGGCATCTTCGCGGGCTTCATCGAGAGAAACCTCGTAAAAATGCTGCAGTTTTTCGTCTATTGTCATGATATTGTTACCTCCTGCCTACAATTTCAGTCCGATCGCTTCATTGACATATGAAGTGATAAAATCCGGTTTACGGCCGGTGCCGTGTCTGTCAGGAATTTCAATGATCAGAGGTGTTTTGTGATGCAGACGGACATCGTCGATGATCTCAGGAAATTCTCTTCCGAATTTTTCGGTGAGAAGAATGATCCCTACTTCTTTATCTGCAATTGTATGTTCCAGAGCTTCTTTAAGCTCAGCGCGTTCATGGACGACAACACCTTCCACACCTGCCAGACGCATGCCTGTGTAGGTATCAATGTTATCACTGATCAAATACATTTTCATAGAGACGCTCCTTAAAGCTTACCAAGGATCATAAAGGAAATGATCAGTCCGTAAAGTGCGATACCTTCGGCCATAGCTACGAAGATGATGGATTTACCAAAGAGAGATCCGTCTTCGCTCAGAGCACCGAGAGCTGCACTTGCGGAGCTTGCAACGGCGATACCGGAACCAAGACCGGAAATACCTGTAACAAGAGCTGCACCAAGATATCCGAGACCAGTAGCAAGACCATCAGCTGAAGAGCCGGCAGCCTGTACGCTTGCAGTTCCTGCAAAGCTGATTACAGTGGCTACAAGAAGTACACCGAAGAACATAAAGCAGTTGGCGATGAGAGATTTTTTATAACGTTTTTTATTTTTCTCTCCAAGGAAAAAGCATCCAAAAGGTACGATAATACTGAGAATCAGTGCAATAGCTGTTGTAATCTGAATGATCATGTTCATGATGATATCCTCCTGATATATGTGATTTTATTGAATGGGACAAATGTCCCTGCGGTATTTAATTTTTATGCGCTGCCTTCATAAATGGTTTGAATTCGCGTCCGTTACCTGCATAGAAACGGCTGAAGATCTCGTAGTATTCCAGACGAAGAACCTGGATACCTACGATCAGACCTTCCATGGCACACACGAAGATGTTTCCAAGAACGACTACGATCCAGTTCGGGTTGCCGCCATTGGTAGCGCCGGCAAGCATCAGTACAACTTCCATCATAGCTGCGTGGCTGACTGCAAATGCGCCGATACGCAGGAAAGAAAGTGTGTTGGAAAGGTAGCTGAGCAGAACCTCAAACAGTTCGAAGAAGCTCTGAACAAAGAACATGCCTTTCTGTTCTGGTAAAATCTTGGATTTCTTTTCAACCAGGTTGGTGAGTGGCTCCTTAAGGAACATCAGAAGCAGCGGTACGCCAAACATAATGACCAGAATAGCTGCTGCCGGAAGTTTTTTGCCGGAGATAAACAGTCCGATGGTCAGTACGATGGATCCGTAAAATACGAGACCGGCTACAGCGTTGCTGTCAAACCAGGTTTTTTCGGTATCGCCTCTTCGGATGGAATTTATGATGTTGAATACCATACAGATGAGGATGATAAACATACCAAATCCAATTGCGATCACAAATACTGCATTCAGTCTTCCGACCAGCGGGACATCCATCATCTGGTTCATAGGCTTCAGCCATATGGCCTTGAGTACATCTTCAAAACCGAAGAAACTGCCGTACATAAATCCGAAAAAGACGGAAAATACACCGGCACAGCTGATGATTCCTGCAAGATCCATCTTCTTGGTCTTATAAAGGAAAAGTCCACCGAGGAAAAGTACAAGTCCCTGTCCTACGTCTCCGAACATTGCGCCGAAGATGAAGGAATATGTGATAGCCACAAACCAGGTTGGGTCCATTTCGTTGTATGCCGGCAGACCATACATCTTGACATACATTTCAAAAGGTTTGAAAAGCTTAGGGTTTCGCAGCTTTGTAGGTGGTTTCTGTGTGGCAGGTGCTTTCTGGTCTTCCATAAGACAGAAGATCTTTTCATCATTCTGGATATCTTTTTGGAAAGCAAGAGCGTCCTTTTCGGTCATCCAGCCACATAAAATATAGAAAGTATTCGTGTCACCAGGAGTGCATGCGGCCAGTTTGCGGATATCAAAGCTGGAAGAGCATGCATCCAGTGCAGCTTTGGCTGAAACAATCTTTGTGCTGTTGTCCTGAAGGAATTTGCGGGATGCCTCTTTGTTGGCATCCAGAGCTTTGTGAATCTCGCGATGGCGGGTGTCAAGCTTTTCAAAAGCCTCTGAGGCGGTTCCATGGTATTCATTTGGAATAAAAATACGTTCAAAGTGCATGGAAGAGTATACGGCATGAACTTTGTGTGCCTGATGCTCCGGTACAAAATAAACACCGTAGACATACATTTCATCTTCTCCGCACTTGATAAACAGAGTGTCCAGGTTATCGTAGATATATTTTTCGAATTTCTGAAGATACTGTTTTTCAATACGTCCGAAACGATAGTGAATATACTTGAAATTCAAAATCTCTGAGACATCAAAGTTGAGATTTTTGAACGGACGGATGATCTTCAGCGGGTCCAGTATTTCTGCATGCTCGGACTGAAGTCTGGACTTTTCTTCTTCCAGGCGTCGGAATCCGTCCTGAACCGCCCGGACAGTTTTGATGGCCTTTTCGATATCCATCAGTTCCGGGCTTATCTGAGAAGGATCTTCCAGCTGTTCATAGAAGCTGTCGATCGTCGAAAGAGCCTCTTTGTAAGGGTTGATCTCCAGAAACGGTGACAGATTGGCAACTTCCGTAAGCTCGGAGAGAGCATTTTCCAAATGTATCTCATATTTGGAAAGATAAGTTTCGGTCATTCTGTCAATGTCTGCCTTGGGCCCGGTGATGCTTAAAAATTTCATTTTTTCAATCATTACCATACCTCCCGGGATAGTTAATTGTTACGAATATACTGCATTGCCTCGTCTGGGGCCACACCATAACGGATACATTCAATAGCGATGGTCAGACGATTTACTTCGTGCTCTTTGTGGTACATGTAGGAATAAAGCATTGCCACGGAATAGGGATCCTTGCGGGATGCCTTTTCCAGAGTGGTACGGAGCATATAATTATAGAATTCTTCGAGATTGTGGGCAGAAAGATGATCATACTTTTTGCCGTAGTATGTCTTGCGAAAGATCTGCTGGGCTTCTTCGCGAGTGGAAGCCTCTACGAGTGCAGTGATTTCTTCTTTTTTCAGCTTGTAATTCATTGGAATCAACAGCGCATAAATATCTGCAGGTGCCATACTGAAATAACGTTTTGATCGAGATATAAACTGCAGGTTCAGCATATCAAATTTTTCACCGTAGGCAGTGGTGATCTGTTCAAGATCCTTGCCGGAGAAAAGCTTCTTACGTACGTTCCAGATCATAGAAAAATAATAAAGATCCAGAGCCATTCCATAGTCAAAGAGAAGAGCAGTGTCATGATTCTGGATTCTGGACAAAGGTACGTAAAACTCATTTCCTTTCAGAGTATTGATAAACTCATCCATAGTCGTGCATGCTGTCAGTCTGTCCAGATCGAGCTTGGAATGTCTGCGAAAAAAATCACAGTAAGGTGAAACATCCACGGCATCTGTGCTTTTGTGATCGAACAGATTGGTCATGATCTCCTTCAGTACACGAATCTCATAGCGCCTGGAATAAAGATCTAAAAATTTGCGCTGTTCCGGATTTGCGAACTGATATATTTTGGAAAAATCTTTAAAGATCGAAGCCTTGAGCAGTTTTTCTATCTGACCGCGGTGAAGAGAATTTTCATCAAGATCCGCCCATGCTTTGGCATATTCCGGAGTACGTTTCAACCAGGCCGCTGCATGTGAGACGCTGGTGAACTGAAGCATTTCCTGAATTTCTGATTCGGATATCAGTTTACTCTGCATGGCACGGATCTTTGTTGATATTCCGCTGTAGGAAAGGAGTCTTCCCATATCGGATCACCCCTTTCAGTATCTGAGAAGCTGTTGGAATAAGTCTTCCGCCAGCTGCTGGTGATTCTGCCTGTAATACGTATCCAGATCTTCAAGCTGCTGTTCGGTCCTGTGACGGAGAGACGTTAGTTCCTGATCCTTCTGAGCTTCCAGATTATCCTTCAGCTCCTGTATTTTACGGTTGGTTTCCTGTTCCAGTTCTGCGTCAAAGTTCCTGCACTGCTGTTCCATTTCTGCCGAAAGGGCGGCTTTGGATCTGCCTGCATCTTCCATGATGCGCTGCGCTGTGATTTCAATCTCAGATAACTTATTAAGTATCTGTTCCATATTCACCCTCCTTTTCTATAATTTTTTTGGAACTTTATCATATAATACACCTTCCGTTAAATAATTGCTATACGAAATTGCACAATGAAAGGTCAAAATCTTTTGAAAAAAATAAATAATTTAACAAAAACAGTCATTTTAATTTTGAATCTGTTTTTTTCGGAAAATCATATACCAGAAAAGGAAAAATAACAGTGCCGAACCAGAGACGGCCAGACCAATATAAAAAGTATGTGGAACATATCGCAGTTCAATTTTACAGATCTCTGTATCTGCGGGAAGTTTTCAAATAAAAGAAAAAGACGATATTATTTACGGTACGGGCAAAGACAGAATACAGGCGTTCTGGCTTGATGTTGACGGATGAATCATGTATGATAGAAGGCAGAGTTGCTGAAAATGCAATACAGATAGAAAACAGGAGAATTATTTTATGAGATTAAGAAATATACCTGGCGCAAAAGCTGCCATTACAGGAAGTAGTTATGTTGTACAGAATCCTGAAGAGTGGAAAGGTAAATGGAAGCAGTGTTTTACAAAAGAACAACCGCTTCATATAGAGGTTGGAATGGGAAAAGGCCGTTTTTTGATGGACATGGCGAGCCTTCACCCGGAGATCAATTATGTAGGTGTTGAGATGTATGACAGTGTTCTGCTTCGTGCACTGCAGAAGAGAGAAAGAATGGAAGCAGACGGAGAAAAACTGGATAATCTGAAGTTTATGTGTATTGATGCAAGGATTCTTCCGGATATTTTTGAAAAAGGAGAGGTACAACGTATTTATCTGAATTTTTCTGATCCGTGGCCAAAGGCACGTCATGCAAAAAGAAGACTGACTTCCAGAGAATTTCTGGCTCGTTACAGTCAGATTCTGACAACTGGTGAAACGGTAGAATTTAAAACGGACAATAAAGATCTGTTTGAATTTTCCCTCGAGGAAGTGACAGAAGCGGAAGGATGGACTCTTCTGGCACATACCTTTGATCTGCATCACCAGGAGGATATGATGGTGGGAAATGTCATGACAGAATATGAAGAAAAGTTTTCTTCTATGGGAAATCCCATCTGCAAGCTGATTGCACGATGTGAAGAATAATTGCATATTAATATAGAAAGAATGATCCGGACAGGAAATGAATGTACTGTCCGGATAGAAGTTACAGGAGTGGTAACTGCATGGGCTGCAAGAAAGGAAAATGCCACCGACAGGCATTGCTCGCACAGTTCTGTTATGAGCATCAGAAACTTGAATGCTGCATGCGAAAAATTCGTAAAAATGCGGAAGAACTATGTAAAATACTGGATTCCATGCCACCGAAAAAAGAAAAGGAAAAGGAGAATAAAAAATAATTAAAAAAATTATAAATTTTTTCTTGACTTTTAGTCTAGGGTTTCATATAATAGTCCTTGCGTTGAGAAAATAAACGCGAAACTTTATATGATATGCGCTTTTAGCTCAGTTGGTAGAGCACCTGACTCTTAATCAGGGTGTCCAGGGTTCGAGCCCCTGAAGGCGCACTAAGGACACTGTTTTTGCGGACATTGCGATTGCCGCGGGGACGGTGTTTTTTGTTCTTGAAAATAATAAAACAAAGTATTTGTAAAGGCAGGCAATACATGAGGACTCTACTGGTTGGAAATACGGGGTATATTACAAATAGATTTGTTGAGGAAGCATTTCCGGAAAGCCTGGTAATGGTAATGGGAGATACCAATATCAGGAAAAATCGTAAGAAAAATCTGTTTGTGCGTCCGTTTGTGAAAAATGAAAAAGAACTGGAAGATATTTTCATTACATATGATTTTGAACAGATCATTTATTTCTCCAATTATCTGACATTCCATGGAGAAACACGTGGAGAAGCTGAGATGCTTCGTAAAATACTGCAGTTGTGCAGAGGAAAAAGAAATATGCGTATTGTATATCTGACAGGTCCTGAACGCTTGTATGATGTTCCGACAGGAAAAACACTGTTGGTTTCCGAAATGGAAAATCTGTGCAGAGAATACGCAAAACTTTATAAGATCACTGTAAAAATAATTCGGTCTCCTTATTTATATTCAGAACAGTATGAGAAAGATTTCCTGAATACGGTTTTCCGTGAAATTTCAACAGAGCAGAAAATAACCTTTCAGGAAGATGAGTCACAGAGAATGTTTTTCATGTCAATGCAGGATCTGGCAGAACTTATGTATAAAATTTTTGATAACTGGGATGAGGATGAAGAAATTCTCAATATAGCGGATGGGTTTGATCATTGCTTTAAGGATCTGGGAGATAAACTGACAGAATTGTGTCCTCATCTTAAGGTTTCATATGCACGATACAGCATAATGGAAAATATGTTAAAGGATGACAAAATAATCCGCTATAAATACGGCTGGTTTCCTAAAATCTCAATATTGGAAGAGATTCCGGAGCTTTACGAACATTATCAGGAAAGAAATAATATAAAGGCAGGCCGACTGGATAGTTTAAAACATATTTTGTCAAAATATAAAACAGTTGTGAGAGCTGCGGAGTTTGCGGCATTTTTTATTTTGTTTGAATTGCTGAATGGAATAGCCGGAAATCAGGCACAGTTTAAAATGATCGATCTTCGTCTGATTTTTGTTGTGTTGTTTGGCAGTACGTATGGGATCAATTATGGAATTGCAGCGGCAGCGGCAGAAAGCTTATCACTTATACGTGCGTTTGAAGCAGAAGGAAGCAGCTGGTATGTACTGTTCTATGAACCTTCAAACTGGATTCCATTTATCTTTTATTTTGCGGTTGGAGCGATCTGCGGTTATATCCGGATGAAAAATAAGGATAATGTACAATTTATTAAAGAAGAAAATAATCTGCTTCAGGAGAAATTTCTTTTTACCCGTGAAATGTATCAGGAAACCATAGAGGACAAGAATCTGTATAAAAAACAAATACTTGGAAGTAAAGACAGCTTTGGAAAGATTTTTGACATTACAAGAAAACTGGATGTGATCCAGCCGCAGGAATTGTATATTGAAACAATCCGTGTTCTGGAAGATGTTTTGGAAAATAAAACCTTTGGACTTTACACATTGAATCGGGAAAATGGTTATGGACGTCTGGAGACAGCATCCGCACAGGTGCAGGGAAATTATCCGAATTCGATAAAACTGAGTGGGTATTCAGCTGCAATGGAAGAACTGGAAAATGGAAATGTGTGGGCAAACCGGGAATTCCTGGAAAATTATCCTATGTATATGGCGGGAGTCCGGAAAAACGGAGAGCTCGTAATGCTGATCTGTATTCAGCAGGCCAGTCGCGAGCAGATGTCATTGTATTTCCTGAATCTTTTCAAGATTCTTTCCGGCCTGGTGGAAACGTCTCTTCTGCGTGCATTGGAATATCAGAAAGCAGTGGAATACCGACAGTATGTGAAAGGAACGCATATATTAAAAACAGAATATTTTGAAGAGCGGCTGAAAGTACAGCATGATATGCGGGAACAGAAGCTGGCATCTTACGTATTGCTGAAAGTTGAATATTCGGAAATGTCACTGAAGGAAGCAGATGAGATTCTGCGCTCCAAGGTGAGAGAAAATGATGTCTGGGGAATCTCAGAAAGCAAAGAATTATATCTGATGTTGGTTCAGACGGATAAAGAAGCTCTTCCGAACATCCTTGCAAGGCTGAAGCAGGCCGGGCTTGTGTGCAGACAGATAGATGAAGAGCTTACAGGCAATAACAGAACAGGAGAAAACAAATGATCCGGACAGTAAGTGGAATCGTGCTGCTCATCCTGCATCTGACGGTTTGTATTCTTATATGGGCAGGAATCAGAAGTGGTATGCTTAAAGTAAAAAAATATTTGATGGTACCGGTGCTTTTTGTACCTGTATGGGGAGCTTTATGCGTTCTGATTCTTCATCTTCAGGTTTTTATCAAAGCTGAAAACAGCAGAAAAATAGGTATAGAAAAGCTTCAGGTCAATGAAGAGATATACAAAAATAACTTCAAGTTAAGGGAAGAAAATGATCATGATATTGTTCCCCTGGAGGAAGCACTTCTGATCAATGATCCGGAAAAACGCAGAAAGCTGATCATGGATATTCTGAATGATGATCCTTCAAAATATATCGAACTTCTGGAGAAGGCCCGGATGAATGAGGATGTGGAGGTTGTTCATTATGCGATTACTGCCATGGTAGAACTGTCTAAGGATTATGACAGCAAACTGCAGACTTTTGAACGCACGTATGCAGCTGCACCGGAGGATCCGGTTGTACTGGATGAATATTGTGATTTTATGGAAGAATATCTGCAGCAGGGATTGCTTGAAAAACAGGTGGAACATATGCAGAGAAATCAGTACACACAGCTTCTTCAGAAGAAGATCAAAACAGATATGAATTTCCACAGCTGTTTGTGTCTGGCAGACAATTTAATGAAGCTTAAAGATTACTCAGGAGCTCAGCAGATTCTGGATGTTATAGATAAAAAATGGCACAGAAGAGAAGAATACTGGGTGAGAAAAATCCAGTTATTTGCAGAGCAGAAAAATGGCAGGGCAATTCAGGCAGCTCTGAAACAGATGAAAGAGGAGCATATTTATTTGTCTTCAAAGAGTAAGGAGGTTCTGGCTTTTTGGTTAGATTCATAAAGAAGATCAGGAATTTTCAGTTTAAGGGGATCTTGATGATTCTGGGCTGTTTTATACTGATCGCAGCTGTGCTTTTTGCAGAAAGATCTGGGGTTCAATACCAGGAAAAAAAGAGACAGATTTCTTATATAGATAAGGATAAAATCATAACAGAAAAAGAGGCGGCAGATTCATTAAAAAAGACATGTCTGGTTTTGCGTGACAGCAGCCAGGAAGAGAGTGAACAAGCCTGGATAGAGTTTCAGCGTATTTTTATGGATATGCGTGTTGGAACGGATGTGATTGATGTACAAAAGGATACAATTCCCGATCTGGACGCCTATGAGACAGTTGTGCTTCTGCTCAGTGATCTTGATCCATTAAAAGAGAAGGTTCTGGATATCTGTGAATGGGTAGAAGATGGTGGAAGTGCAATGTTTGCACTGACACTGCAGAAGAATACATATGTGTCTCTGATAGAGCAAAAGCTTGGAATTATCTCATCCGGTTATGAGAATACAGAGGTGGATAGCATCTATTTTGATAAGGATTTTTTGATCGGTGGCGGACAGGCTTATACGATCATGGATCCATATGACTCCGCATGGGAAGTGGAACTTGCAGAAACCGCAAGGGTTTATGCCAGAGTTGGAGATCAGAGTGGAACACCAGTAATCTGGGAAGAGGATTATGGCAAAGGCAGATTTGTAGTTGATAATTTTGGATTATATGAAAAAGCGGTCAGAGGTTTTTATGCTGCTTCTTATAGTCTGCTTACAGATGCGGAGATTTATCCTGTGATCAATGGATCTGTGTTTTATCTGGATGATTTTCCTTCCCCGGTACCGGGAGGAGATGGTACCTATGTCAGACGTGACTATAACACTAATATTGCAGATTTTTATTCCAATATCTGGTGGCCGGATATGATGTCACTTGCAGCAGAGCATGGCGTCAGATATACGGGTGTGATGATCGAAAACTATGAAGATGAGACAGATGGAAAAATCAAAAAGCAGACAGACACACAGAGATTTCAGTACTTTGGAAATATGATCCTGCATCAGGGTGGAGAACTGGGCTACCATGGGTATAACCACCAGCCATTAAGTCTGTCAAATGTGGATTATGGAGATGTTCTTCCATATAAGACGTGGATAAGTATGAAAGCAATACAGGATGCATTTGGTGAACTGATCCGTTTTGGAAAAGAGATGTTTCCCGGAACAGAGCTGTCGGTGTATGTACCACCTTCAAATGTACTCTCAGAAGAAGGAAGAAAAATGCTGGCTGAAAAATTTCCGGAGATCCGAACAATAGCAAGTAACTATTTCCCTGGTGAATACGCATATGTACAGGAGTTTGAGACGGCGGATGATGGGATTGTTGAACAGCCCAGAATCATATCCGGTGCGATCATTGATGATTATATGCAGATGGCAGCACTTTCAGAACTGAATATGCATTTTGTAAACAGTCACTTTATGCACCCGGATGATCTTCTGGATGAAGATCGTGGAGCTGCACTGGGATGGGAAAAACTAAGAGCAAGACTGGATGAATATATGACCTGGATGAATGAATCAGCACCGTCACTCCGAAATCTTACAGGTTCGGAGCTGGCAGGAGCTGTTCAGCGCTATGGTGCCCTGACCGTAGACAAAGAGATCACAGATCAGGAGATCAGAATTCATCTTGGAAATTTCTATGATGAAGCCTATCTGATGGTCAGAATCAACGATGGTACACCGGGACAGGTTACAGGCGGCGAACTTACAAATGTTACCGGAAATCTTTATCTTCTGCATGCGCAGGAGAGCGAAGTGGTGATTGAGCGAAATTGAGGAGAAAACAGTGAAGATCTGTCTGATTTTGGAGGGATGTTATCCCTATGTGTTTGGTGGGGTTTCCACCTGGATGCACCAGTATATCAATAAAATGAAAGAACATGAATTTGTATTGTGGGTGATTGGTGCAAAGGCAGAAAACAGAGGAAAGTTTGTTTATGAGTTTCCGGAAAATGTTACGGAAGTACATGAGGTTTTTCTGGATGATGCGCTGAGGATGAAGGATACCGGCAGGTTAAGACATTTATTTTCTGATGAAGAAACACAGTCTCTCAGGGAATTGATGCTCTGTGGGAGACCGGACTGGGAAGTTTTATTCCGGCTGTATCATGATAAACATATGAATCCAATGTCATTTCTGAAGAGTGAGGAATTTCTGCAGATCCTTATAGAATGCTGCGAAGAACACTATCCGTATATTGCATTTGCAGACGCTTTTCATACCATGCGTTCAATGCTGCTCCCGGTGCTGTATCTGATGGGGACAGAAGTGCCGAAGGCAGATGTATACCATGCAATCTGCACCGGTTATGGAGGTCTTCTTGCCTGTCTGGGAGGTTATGTGAACAAAAAAGACGTGCTTCTTACAGAACATGGGATTTATACACGTGAAAGAGAAGAAGAGATCATCCGTGCCAAATGGGTGGTGCCATCTTTTAAGAAACAGTGGATTTCTTTTTTCTATATGCTGTCAGATATGATATATCAGAGAGCATTTCGCGTGACCAGTCTTTTTACCAACGCTATGCATACGCAGGTAAGCATGGGTTGTGATAAAGATAAATGCAGAGTGATATCTAACGGAATAGACTATGACCGACTGTCAGGGATTCCGCTGAAAGAGCCAGATGGCTGGATTGATATTGGCGCGGTAGTAAGACTGGCACCGATCAAAGATATCAAAACGATGATATATGCATTTTTTGAGTTGTCAGCGAGGGTACAGAATGTGCGCCTGCATATCATGGGAGGCGTGGATGATGAAGAATATGCAGAGGAATGCTATGCACTGGTTGACCAGCTGAAAATAAAAAATATAATTTTTACAGGGCGTGTAGATATTGTCAAATATATGGAAAGGCTGGATTTTACGATACTTACAAGCATTTCAGAAGGACAGCCACTATCGGTTCTGGAATCCTTTGCCGCAAGACGTCCGTGTGTGACAACGGATGTCGGATGCTGCAGAGAACTTCTTGAAGGAAGCGAAGGGGACTCTTTTGGGCGGGCCGGATATTATGTGGCACCTATGTATCGTGAGGGTCTGGCGGATGCAATGGAAAAGCTGTGTGTGTCGGAGCCAAGACGAAGAAGAATGGGAGAAAATGCTCAGAACAGAGTGAAAACCTATTACAAACATGAAGACATGATGGAGAATTATCGTAAAGTATACAGGGAGGTTGAAGAGAAAAATGGCTGGAATAGGATTTGAGCTGAAAAAACTTTTCAACAGGCGTGGACTGTTTGCGGCATTTCGGGCTTACGGATATGCCGGAGTTGTATGTACCGGACCAATGCTCCTGGGAGTTGTGCTTCTTCTTGGAGTTATGTTTTTGTGTGATATCACAGGCAGTTCAAGACACAGCAGAGAGCTTCTGGTATGTATGATCACATATACTCTGCTGGCATCCCTGACCGTCACAAGTTTTCTTTCTATGGTGGTCACCAGATTTATTGCAGATCAGTTGTATGAAGAAAATTATGAGGCAGTACTGCCTTCGTTCTGGGGATCTTCAGGGCTTATGCTGATTGTGGGAGGTATTCTTTACGGAGTCTTTCTCATATTTTCAGGAGCCGGACTACTGGATGGATTTCTCTGCTTTGGATTTTTTGGAGAGCTGATCATTACCTGGAATGCGATGAGCTATCTTACTGCGATCAAAGATTACAGAGGAATTCTCCTGGCTTTTATCGCAGCGATCGTGGTGACATTTCTGACAGGGTGGATTCTCCTTATGACAGGGATTCCACATGTTGAGGCGTTACTGATTGCTGTTTCTGTCGGTTATGGTGTAATGATGGTGTGGGATGTGACGCTACTGTATCAGTATTTTCCGTCAGGAAATGTAAGCGCCTTTTTCTTTCTGAGATGGGTGGATCAGTTTTTGCCATTGGCATTTACGGGTCTTTTTATCAATATCGGATTATTTGCGCATCTGGTGATCATGTGGATGGGACCACTGCAGGTAAAAGTACAGGGGCTTTTTGTCGGGGCGCCGTACCATGACGTTCCGGCGTTGATCGCTTTTCTTACTATATTAGTTACAACTGTAAATTTTGTGGTTTCAGTAGAGGTGAATTTCTATCCGAAATATCGAAATTATTACAGTCTGTTTAACGATAAGGGTGCAATAGGAGATATTAAACAGGCCGGAAAAGAGATGCGAAAAGTCTTAAATATGGAACTAAAATATACGGCACTGAAACAGCTGCTGACTACGGCTCTGGTGATTTCGGTGGGAGGTATCCTTCTGGAGTATCTGCCGCTTGGTTTCAACGATCTGATGGAAGGATATTTCCGGACACTTTGTGTGGGATATGGCCTTTATGCGGTAGCAAATACAATGCTGCTTCTCCTGTTATATTTTACAGATTACAAAGGCGCATTGTGGTCTTCCGGGATTTTTGCGGCAGGAACTTCTGTATTTACGATAATATCCCTGTTTTTCCCACAGGTATATTATGGTTTTGGTTTTCTGGCTGGATGTGTGGTGTTTTTTCTGTTCTCAGTTTTGAGACTGGATTACTATACAAAAAGGCTTCCATATTACATCCTGAGTGTACAGCCGGTGGTTCAGGAGGACAAAACAGGTATATTCACAGAACTTGGATATTTTCTTGAAAAAAAACTAGAAGGGAGACAGAAGCTTGAGAAAATATAAAAAAGCAGCAGTATTGCTGGCAGTATCCCTGGTCATTTCGATGTGCAGCGGATGTGTTCTGGACAGAGAAAAAAGCAGCGAAAGCCAGGCAGGTGAAACAGCGAATCTGACAGATGAAGATACAGAAATAAAAAAAGCTGCGAAACAGGACATTAATGAAGTACATCTGAGAGATAAAGATACTTTATATGAAAATGATGATGAGACCAGTGTGGTGACAATGTATCTGACTGTTTCGAGAGGAAATGTATCGGAGAATACAGATCATTCCTGGAAGGAAATCAACAATTATTCGGTATACGACTATGATGCTATGGGAGTGGAACGTTATCAGGCTGCGGCTCTTCTGCAGGTCGGGGATGAAGATGGTCCACAACAGGGAGCGGTCGGTTATGGAGAGACTGCGCCAAATGCCACAGTGCAGGTCCGGGGACAGACATCCAGCGAAAATACACAGAAGAATTACAAAATCGAGCTGAAAAAAAACAAAGGAACCTGGCGTGGACAGAGAACGATCAATCTGAATAAACATATGGGCGAAGGAATGCGTTTCCGAAATAAACTGGCCTATGATCTGATGAAGAAAATCCCGCAGATGCTTTCACTCCGAACACAGTTTGTACATTTGTATGTGAAGGACAATACAGATGGAACGAGTGACAGCTTTGCAGATTATGGATTATATACGCAGGTAGAGCAGCTGAATAAAACAGGAATGAAGGCTCATGGCCTGGACTCGAATGGACAGCTGTACAAAATTAATTCTTTTGAATTTTATCGCTATGAGGACGTGATCAAAAAAGAAGATGATGCAGATTACGACCAGAAAAAGTTTGAAGAATATCTGGAAATAAAAGGAAATTCTGATCACAGTAAACTGATAGAGATGCTGGACACAGTCAATGATTACTCGATACCGATTGATGAGATCCTGAACCAGTACTTTGATACGGAAAATATTACCTATTGGATGGCATATCAGATTCTGACCGGAAATGTGGATACGCAGAACAGAAATACTTATATTTACAGTCCGCTTAATTCTGATACATGGTACTTTATCAGCTGGGATAACGATGGTTCATTTATGAGGACAGAATATCAAATACGACAGTTTGCGGATCAAGGCAGCTGGGAATCCGGAATCAGTAATTACTGGGGAAATGTCTTGTTTCAGAGATGTCTGAAATCACAGACATTCCGGGATAAATTAAATGATGCGATCCTGGATCTGAAGGAAAATTATCTTACAGAGGACAGGCTCGCCACTATGATCGAAAGCTACAAGAGCGTTGTAAAATCATATGCATATTCCATGCCGGATCAGATGAATGAGCCTCTGACGGAGGCACAGTATGATCAGGTGTCAGCTGCAATTCCCGGAGAGGTGGAAACAAATTATCAGCTGTATCTGGAAAGCCTGGAAAAGCCGATGCCATTTTTTATTGGAGTACCGGTTATAGAAGATAATAAACTGAAGCTGGCCTGGGATGTTTCTTATGATTTTGATGCAGAGGATATTACATATACCGTTGAAGTAGCAAAAGATTATCTGTTTCAGGATGTTATTTACAGATCAGAGAATCAGCCGCTTCCGGAAATGGCGATGGATGTACCAGAAGCCGGACAGTACTTTGTCAGGGTGCGTGCAGGCAATAAATCCGGATATACACAGGATGCCTTTGATTATTATGTAACAGATTCCGGTAAGAATTATGGAATGAAATGCTTTTATGTCACAGAAGACAATCAGATTGAGGAAGATACTTATGATGAAAAGTAAGAAAGAGTTATTTCGAAATGAGTGGAAATATCTGATCAGTGTGGGAGAAAAAGAACTTCTTCGTCTGCGTATGTCACCGTTTCTTCATCTGGATCCTCATGCAGATGAAGGGGGATATATGATCCGAAGTCTTTACTTTGATGATTACTGGAACAGTGCGTATGAGGAAAAAGAAGCTGGAATTCTGATGCGAAAAAAATATCGTATCCGAATCTATAATTATAGTGACAGATCCATAAAACTGGAGAGAAAGAAAAAGCATGGAAGCTATATCTTTAAAGAAAGCGCACCTCTGACTCGTGAAGAAGTAGAGAAGATTCTGGCTGGGGATTATGAATTTCTTCTGAAAAGCCAGTATCCTCTATGCAGAGAGTTTTATGTAGAGTGTGTGAGCAATATGATGCGTCCGCGTACGATCGTGGATTATGACAGAGAACCCTGGATCATGGATGAGGGGACTGTCAGAGTTACATTTGACAGAGATGTGAGAGCAGCAATTGGAAGTTTTGATATTTTTGATCCGACTTTGCCGACGCTTCCAGTGCTGGAACCCGGTAAACTTGTTATGGAAGTGAAATTTACAGAGATGCTTCCTCAGATCGTCAGAGATATTCTGCCGCCTCATGCAGCTGAATTTACGGCAGTTTCAAAATATGTACTCTGTTATGAGAAAACAAGATATATGAATGGGTTTGAATACTGGTATGAAACACAGGAAAGGGAGATATTATGAGTGTAAAAGACATGATAAAAAAGTCCGTGCTGGAATCAGGTGTATTTGATCAATATAATATTTCGAGTATTCTGGTCGCTCTGGTTGCAGCACTGGCGTTGGGAATTCTTATTTTTCTGGTATACAGAAGATTTTATACAGGCGTTATTTATTCAAGAACTTTTGCAGTGACTCTGGTAGGAATGACTGTTCTGACTTGTATGGTAACGCTGGCGATCAGCACCAATGTTGTAATTTCACTTGGTATGGTTGGTGCACTTTCCATTGTCCGTTTTCGTACAGCAGTAAAAGATCCTATGGATCTTTTGTATCTGTTTTGGGCGATCACCACGGGAATCACGTCAGGAGCCGGAATGTATGTGCTGGCGCTTATTGCGGCAGCAATTATGATCCTTATGATAATACTGTTTTACAGCAGACAGCAGAGAGGGAAAATTTATATTGCAGTTATCCATTACAGTGGAGATGAAGCAGGAGATGAGGTCATCCGATGCTTTGGAAAACGAAAATATTTTATAAAGTCTAAAACTATGCGTAAAGAAAAAACGGAAATGGCAGTAGAGATCTTCTGTAAACAGACGGATATGGACTTTATGGAAAAAATCCGTGCGATCGAGCATGTAGATGATGTGACATTGATCCAGTATAATGGGGAATATCATGGCTAAAAAAAGAGTGATACGTTGTCTGATCTTAATTCTGACAATCGTATTGGCAGCAGGAGTGGAAATGTTCTGGCTAAGTAGAAGAAAAACAATAAAACAATATAAAGAAAGTCAGGCGGCTTTTGGAAATCCGCTTATGGGATATGCCCCAAGTGCATGGTATAACGAGGTTTCGGAAGACATTTCACTTTTGTATATGGATATCACATGGGCGGAGCTGGAACCGGAAGAAGGCGTTTACAACTGGGCGTCAATTGACGAAGAAAATCAGATTTCGAGATGGCGAAAAGAGGGAAAGCATCTGGTATTCAGATTTGTCTGTGATATTCCAGGCGAAGAAGCACACATGGATATCCCGGAATGGCTGTATGAGAAGAGTGGAAAGGCCGGCAAATGGTATGACGGAGAGTATGGCAAAGGTTTTGCACCGGATTATAATAATCCGACGATCATTTCCTGTCATGAGCAGGCGGTCAAAGCACTTGGGGAGCATTTTGGACAGGATGGTCTGATCAGCTATGTTGAACTTGGAAGCCTTGGCCACTGGGGAGAATGGCATGTGAACTACAGTGAGGGGATCCAGAGAATCCCAAGGGAAGCAGTAAGAGAAAAATACATTCTTCCATGGACAGAAGCATTTCCTGATGCAAGGATTCTTATGCGAAGACCTTTTGCATCAGCAGAAAAATATGGATTTGGACTGTACAACGACATGACCGGACAGCCGGAGGCCACACAGAGCTGGTTTGATTGGATCAATAATGGCGGTAAATATGATCAGACAGGCGAAAAGAATGTAATTGTCCCAATGAAGGATTTCTGGAAAACAGCACCTTCCGGAGGAGAATTCACGAGTTCTCTTTCAATGGAAGAAATGCTGGATACAAATCTGTCCGGGACTGTAGAAATGATCCGGGAAGCACATACAACTTTTCTGGGACCAAAGATTCCAGATGAAAACTATGTGGATGGATATAAAGAAGTTTTGAAAAATATGGGATATCGGCTGTGGGTTTCAATGGCAGAACTGAAGAATACCGCTAAAGGCAGCAGATTGAAGCTGACATGGGAAAACTCAGGAGTGGCGCCGATGTACAAGGAATGGCCGGTGTACGTGTATATTGAAGATGAGTCCGGCAAACTCGTAGAAAAGAGCAGGATCTCAATAAAAATATCTTCGCTGCTTCCGGGAGAAAAAGAGGTTACATTGACTGCGCTGGAAACGGAAAGACTGAATAGTCTTCTGGAAAAGGGATATCGGCTCTCGGTTGGGATTGAAGATCCTATGACGGAATTTCCTTGTGTTCGCTTTGCAATGGAAGCTTTGTACCAGGAAGGGAAAAACTATCTCTGGTAATAAGTAAATAAAAAGAATCCATAAAAATCCGTAAAAAGAAGGAGGGCCGGGCTGTCAGGCCCGGCGAGTATGAAAAAGAAAATATATGTAAAAAAGCATTTGCTTTATTTGCTTATTAATATACAGGGAATCTGTGATGAAACTGTGATGAGAAATTGAAGAAAACGTGAGGGATTTCTAAAGAAGAAATAAATTTTATTAAAGAAGCAGAAAAGCAGCTGGAAAATACAGAGACACAAAAATAAAAAGAAATTAGCCGTTGTAAAAGTCCTCCTACTCATTTATAATGAAAAAAGATTCTAAAGAGAGTTCTGTTACTGTGCACGAAGTGAACAGTAACGAATTTATAGGGAAAACAGGAGGAAAGCCTTGAAAAAAGAGTTAGTTATTGTTATTGATTTTGGCGGTCAGTACAATCAGCTGGTTGCAAGACGTGTCAGAGAATGTAACGTATATTGCGAAATCTATTCATACAAGACCGATCTTGAGAAGATTAAAGCGATGAATCCTAAGGGAATTATCCTTACCGGCGGCCCGAACAGCTGCTACGAAGCAGATTCACCGACTTATCAGAAGGAGCTGTTTGAACTTGGTGTTCCGGTTCTTGGACTTTGCTACGGCGCTCAGCTTATGATGCATGTCCTTGGCGGTAAAGTTGAAAAAGCAGATGTCAGCGAATATGGTAAGACAGAGCTGCTGGTTGACAAAAAAGACTCCAGCATTTTCAAAAATGTATCAGAAAAAACAATCGTTTGGATGAGCCATACAGATTACATTTCCAAAGCGGCACCTGGATTTGAAATCTCTGCACATACAGCAGACTGCCCGGTAGCAACAGCAGAAAACGCAGAAAAGAAACTGTATGCAATTCAGTTCCATCCGGAAGTACTTCATTCTGTAGAAGGAAAGACAATGCTGTCCAACTTCGTACTGGGTGTATGTGGATGTGCCGGTGACTGGAAGATGGATGCTTTTGTTGAGCATACGATTAAGGAAATCCGCGAAAAAGTTGGCGATGGCAAAGTACTTCTTGCCCTGTCCGGTGGAGTTGATTCTTCTGTTGCAGCAGGTCTCCTTTCCAGAGCAATCGGAAAGCAGCTTACCTGCGTATTTGTAGATCATGGCCTTCTTCGCAAAGACGAAGGTGATGAAGTGGAAGGCGTATTCGGACCAAACGGACAGTTCGATTTGAATTTCATCCGTGTCAATGCGCAGCAGAGATACTATGATAAACTTGCCGGTGTAACAGAGCCGGAAGCAAAACGTAAGATCATCGGTGAAGAATTCATCCGAATTTTCGAAGAAGAGGCAAAGAAGATTGGAGTAGTGGATTTCCTTGCACAGGGAACTATTTATCCTGACGTTGTAGAGAGTGGTCTTGGCGGAGAATCTGCAGTGATCAAATCCCATCACAACGTAGGTGGTCTTCCGGATTTCGTAGATTTCAAAGAAATCATTGAGCCACTTCGTGATCTTTTCAAAGATGAAGTCCGTAAAGCCGGTCTGGAGCTTGGAATTCCGGAAAGACTGGTATTCCGTCAGCCATTCCCGGGACCGGGACTTGGTATCCGTATTATCGGAGAAGTGACCGAAGAAAAAGTACGCATCGTACAGGATGCAGATTTCATCTATCGTGAAGAAGTCGACAAAGCAGCCGCCGACTACAAGAAAGAACATGGAGAAGAACCATCCTGGATGCCGAACCAGTACTTCGCAGCGCTTACCAACATGCGAAGTGTAGGGGTTATGGGCGACTTCAGAACTTATGATTATGCAGTTGCACTTCGTGCAGTCAAGACTATCGACTTCATGACAGCAGAGTCCGCAGAGATTCCATATGCAGTGCTGAATAAGGTAATGAACCGTATTATTAATGAGGTTAGAGGAGTTAATCGCGTATTCTATGATCTGACCAGTAAGCCACCGGGAACGATCGAATTCGAATAATCCACACAATTTGACAAAGCCAGTATTTATGCGTGTTACAAGCAAATTTGCTTAGTGATTGGCAACAAAATGGCAACATTTTGTGATTATTCAAGAGATAAAAATTTTATTTCATAACGTATATAAAGAAACCTTACTGATTTTCAGAAATAAAAAACTGAATATCAGTAAGGTTTTTCTTTTCTATTATTTCTTTTTCTTATCAAGTAATCCCTGTACAAGGTAGTCGCTCAATTCCTGAGATGGTACCTTGGCACGTTTCTGGTAAGTATCCAGTTCCGGGTACTTATATCTCCATTCATCATATTCTTCTTTGCTGATTTCACCGTTTTTCAGTTTGTCAGCCTGTTCCATCCATGAACGAAGCATTTCATCGACAGAGGAGCCGGGAGTAGATATGGAAGAGTCAAGGCAGAGATGAGGCTGCCCATCTACATTTTTTACCTTTAGACCATACATATCTTCCAGTGCAAATAGTGTATGCATCAGACCTATGTGAGTATCAATATCTGGAACTGTTAAGGCATGAGTATTGATATCAAAGATCTGAGACATTTGTTTTACAAGATCAATCTTAGGAACTCTGGCTTCAGATTCATACTGAGCCATGCGGACATCTGAGGTTTTTCCTTTAAATCCCAGTTTTTCTCCCAGTTGCTTTTGTGTCATGCCGATACGGTTACGGAAATATTTGATACGCTGCCCGATTGCCATAGTTGTTTGCCTCCTTATAGTGGTCATTCTTGTTGCCATAATTAATTGTGATAGAAAATAAAACAATTCTGTTTAAGTTCAGTATAACATGAGCTATTTTGGATAGCAAGAAGAACTTAAACAAAAAAATTTAATATTCTTGTCGAAACTACTTGACTTAAATAAATATGTTTAGTATCATGCAAAATGTAGCGACCTAAACAAAATGCGTTAAGATAGAAGGGAGAGATGCGATGTGACGAACAGAACTTTTATGACAGTAGATGAAGTTGCAGCGGAACTGGGAGTTTCCAAGTCTTATGCTTATAAGATTGTCAAACAGCTAAATGAAGAATTACAGAAGCTGGGTTATCTTACGGTAGCTGGCAGAGTAAACACCAATTATTTCCGCAAAAAAGTATGTTACAGCGAAATGTAAGAGAAAGAGAGGAGAATTTGTATGAGTATTTACAAAGATAATGTCACGGGGAAGTGGCGAGTGGTTTATCGGTATACCGATTGGACAGGGAAAACACACCAGTCGTCGAAAAGAGGATTTCCTACAAAACGAGAAGCGTTGATGTGGGAACGGGAGCTGTTACTGAAGAAAGAAGCAAAACTGGATATGACTTTTGAAAGCTTCTATGAGATTTATGTGGAGGATATGAAAAACCGAATCCGTGATAATACCTGGGGAACAAAAACAAATATCGCCAGAACCAAAATTCTTCCCTATTTTGGGAAGCGTAAGATAGGAGAAATTGAGCCAAGAGACATTATTGCATGGCAGAATGAACTGCTTGCGATCCGACAGCCAAACGGAAAGCCGTATTCATCCTCTTATCTTCAGAAAATTCACAGTCAGTTAAGTGCTATTTTCAATCATGCAGTTAATTTTTACCATCTTCCATCTAATCCAGCACAGAAAGCTGGAAATATGGGAAAAGAGGAACACAGGGAAATGCTGTTCTGGACAAAAGAAGAATATCTGAAATTTGCAGATGTCATGATGGACGAGCCCGTTTCCTATTATGCGTTTGAAATACTTTATTGGTGCGGGCTTCGCATGGGCGAGTTATTAGCACTTACACCAGCAGATTTCAATTTTGAAACGCATACACTACGGATTAACAAGTCCTATCAGAGACTGCACCGGGAAGATGTGATTACACCGCCAAAGACATTAAAAAGTAATCGAACCATTAAGATGCCGCAGTTTTTGTGTGATGAGATGCAGGATTATCTGAAAATGCTGTATGAGCCGAAAGAGGACGAACGGATTTTCACGATTTCCAAATCTTATCTGCATCATGAAATGAACAGAGGATCAAAAGTGTCTGGGGTGAAGCGAATCCGTGTGCATGATTTGAGACATTCCCATGTATCGTTATTGATCAATATGGGATTTACGGTATTGGCAATCGCAGACCGAATGGGACATGAGAGCATTGATATCACTTACCGATATGCACATCTGTTTCCAAGTGAGCAGACACAGATGGCAGAACAGCTGGATATTGAAAGGATGGAAAAATTAAATGGAGAAAAATCTGGACAGTAAAGGAAGATGGAGAAACAAAATCGTAGCATTCCGGGTATCACCGGAAGAAGCAGAGCAGATTGATGCATGTGTCCGATTGTCAGGACTTAGCAAGCAGGACTATATCACAAAACGATTAACTGATCGGGAAATTGTGGTACAGGGGAACCCAAGAGTCTATAAAGCATTGCGAAATCAGATGGCAGAGATTTATGAAGAATTGAAACATCTGGAAAAATGCAGTGAGGAAAACGAAGAGTTGCTGAGTACCCTGAGATTGGTTGCAGAGACATTGTATGGATTGAAAGGGGATAGTGAATGACAGTAAAAGAAAAAATGACTGCTCCGATTGCATCTGTTGGCGCAGATGTGGAACAGCCATTACAAAATTTAAAAACCAACCAAAGTATAGCAGATTTGCCCGGTAAGGGCAATCTGCAAGCCACAAATAATGCGGAAAATGCAGCAAAATCAGCAAATAAAAAGAATCCAGATGATCTGGAAATAGTTTCTATGATGGAATTATACGATACCGCATATCCACCAAAACTGCCAATTGTAGATGGACTTCTGTATAACGGAACTTACCTGTTTGTTGGTTCGCCGAAAATTGGAAAATCATTCTTTATGGCACAGATCGGGTATCACATCAGTAAGGGACTTCCATTGTGGGGCTTTTCAGTCAGAAAGGGAACGGTTCTGTATCTGGCATTGGAAGATGATTATGCAAGGTTGCAAAAGCGGTTATCACAGATGTTTGGAATGGAAGGCAGTGAGAACTTTTATTTTGCTACAAAGTCTAAATCATTAAATGCCGGATTGGAACAGCAGCTTGTGCAGTTTGTAACAAATCATAAAGACGCAAGGCTCATTATTATTGATACGCTTCAGAAAGTCCGGGAAGTCGGTGGAGATAAATTCAGCTACGCCAGTGACTATGAGATTGTGACGAAGCTGAAAGCATTCAGTGACCATTATGGAATTTGCTTTCTGGTGGTGCATCACACAAGAAAAATGGAATCCTCAGACAGTTTTGATATGATGGTTGAATGAAAAAGTAACTTCCACCATACATTGGCACAGGTAAAATAAGACCTTTTTGCAGGACTAACATCCATATAGTTCTGGATTATTCGTAAAAATTAACATATAATAAGGGCAGAAAACAAAGCTTTTTCTGGAAGATGGGCATGATTTTGGGACCACTGAAAGTACTTTTGAAAAATTAACTTCCACCGGCCTGATTATGAAACCAGCACCGGAAATGGATCTTGCAGTTACTTTTTCAAGAGTGATGGTTTAAGGATCACCTGGTTGGCGGGAATTCTTTCCAGCTGGCAGAGGTCCAGCAGTTTTCTGTCTATCAGCAGCAGAGCCAGTTCAAACGGGGTGCAGCCGTTTAAACTGGCTCTTGCTACGCTATTGATGTGGTTGGTGATCAGAGTTACCTGCTCCTGGTCCAAGCCTGCGAATGTCGTACCTTTGGGGATAATATAACGGATGAATTCATGATTTTTTTCCAGACGTCCCTTCTGCCAGGAAGCCATGGGATCGCAGTAAAAGACACGGGATAGAAGTTCACCTTCAGGCCGTTCAAAAATAGCTGGATCTTTGAATGAGGCACCATTGTCTGTAAGAATGACCGGAAAGAGTTTTCGATATAGCTCTGCTCCCAGATGGGTATATATTCGCTGAAACACATCTTGTACGTTGTCCTTCCTGTCAGCCTCCATAAGAAAAATAAGCATAAGGCTACAATTACGGAAAAGCATGGTCAACAGTACTTGTTCTGATTTTCCCCCGGCACCTTCCACCACATCTAATTCCACCACATTTGTATCTGGAAACTTTTCCAGATATCTCTCAAAATCCTGATAGGATCTGTCTTTTCTATATCCAGTGTTGTCAGGTTCTCTGCGGACCTGCCGACGTTTTTTGTAGCGGACCTTCCGGGGAAGGTCGAGGTTGATTGCAGTGAAGTATCCCTGGTCTATATAGTTGTAGAGGGTCCTTATAGAACAAGGGACGGATTCCTGATTAGAAGCAAAGATATGGGACAAAGGCTGTCCCTGCAGAAGCAGAGGGGAAACCAGACGGTCCAGCTGTTCCAGGGACTCAGGAGTCTGGTTAATCCCAGACCGTGAAGAAGATTTTGTTTCACTGTAAATATCGTTGGCATAATTGGCCCTGTAGAAATAGAAGTCGTGGGAACAGTTGCGTATCTGAGGGCAGTCATTACACACGTAGGGGGGCTTTTTTAACTTTTCGCAGAGTCTGGGAGTAAAGTCAGGACAATACATGGAACAGCGCTTAGGGCGGCATTTCCAGCATAAGGAATTACAAGTCTGATTCCCGCAGATATGCTGCTTTACACAGTTCTGAAAATGCTCGCATTCTGAGCGCTTCCGCTGGGTTTCGTTTTGAAAATGAGGAACCCGGAAAAGGTGACGCCGAATCTCCTTGGAAATGGTAGAAGAATCCTTGTTGATTCTGCAGGCAATCTGCGTGAAATTTTCCCCACGGCTGATACCATGTTCAATGGCAGCACGATCAGCAAGGGTAAGGTGTTTTTTGTTTCCAGTAGCTTTAGTAGACATAAATGAATCCTCCTATACAATAAAAATATCCCATTTCCGGTAGTTGGAGGATATGACCAGGGAGGAGCCCTGGTATTTCTTATAGAATAAACGATTGCAAGACTAACTTCCACCCCCAGTTCCTAATGTAGAGCAAAACAGACTAAAGGTGGAAGTTAGTTTTTCATTTAAGGCCAAGAGCATGTTGCTGAAAATAGCATGGCAGCAGTCAAGACAACAAAAGAAGAAAAGGCAGAACCGGAACAACCTAAAATGACGAGGCTTGCATCAAAGTATCCGAAACTATTTAAAGTGAATAAAGAACTGGAAGATCAAAACGGTGCAATTCAACAGAAACAAAAACAGCTTTCTGCAAAGAAGAAAGAACTGTCAGAGGTCACGGGATGGTTTAAAGGAAGAAAGAAAAAAGAATTGCAGAAAGAAATTGATGAACTGAAAAGTCAGATCAGAGATATGAAAGATTACCTTCCAAGGATTGTACAGAAAATCGGATATAGAAGTGTACAGGAATTTTTAAAAGATTTTAAGGATTCTCAATCTGAGTATAGCCAATATCGAACTGCAATAGAAAAATGGAAGAAAGAAACAGGAAAAGAGCCAGTAGCACATGGTATTAGGGCGAAGCTGGCTGAAAAGAAACAAGAAATACAGAATGAACAGAAAAATAAACAGCATACCCGTAGTCAGAACAAAAATCGGGGAGCAAGATAGGAGGACAATCATGGAGAAACACATTATGGGAGAAAATGGAATCAGTTATACTTTAGGAGAGGACGGTCTGTATTATCCAGACCTGTACCTCCCGGAAGAGACAGAGTATCCGATTGGGAAGTATGGAATGTTGAGAAAAACTTATTTGAAAGATCATCGGAAAGGATTATATCTGGAACTGGTGCTTGCCGGGAAGTTGAATGAGCATTTGCATCAGATTGACGAGGAGTGTAATCAGATGATGGAGAGACTGGTGGAGCAGATGAAAGAAAAGCAGGGAGTGACGGAAGAACTGAAGATGCAGAATCAGATGGCATGGGTTGGGAGAATGAATAATATCCGGGCATGTGCGGAGGAGATTGTGGTAAAAGAAATTGTATATTATTAAAAAGTAGGAAAACATTTTATTTATAGAAAAATTCCAATAATATTAGAGGAAAATTGGGGAAATATTGTAGTATAATAACAAGTAGTAATCAGTTGAATCAAGTAGTTGTTTGTGGTATAAATTATATGAAACATTTTAAGTTGATTTGTAAGAGGTAATATAGAATGGCTAGAGCAAAAAAGAATGGAACATATTTAAATGTTTGCATAGAAAATTCAATTTATGAGCAATTAAATGAAATATGTGCGGATGCAGGACAAACAAAAACAATTGTGGTAGAAAGGGCATTAAATTCTTATTTTTGCGATTACAGAGAAAAGCAAAGAAAACTTAAAGAATTGAGGGAAAAATAGGATAGCTGCTTTTGGAAGAGGACATTATCATGAAACATACAGTGAAAGTAGAAAAAACAGATCAGATATATAAATCAGGAAATTCAATACTAAATAGTGCCAAATATTCATCAGATAATACAGATGAATGGTATACTACGTATGAAACTATTGAAGAGGAAGTATGTCATTATAAGGAACAATTTAAAGAGAAAATTGTATTATGTAATTGCGATGATCCGTATGAATCAAATTTTTGTTATTATTTTTTGCGTCACTTTAATGAATTAAATTTAAGAAGATTAATATGCACTTCATATTCGGGATCAAAAATTGATCAAATCAAAGATAATGTACAATTGTCTTTAAATTTATTTGATAATTTAGGAGAACCAATAAATTTAAAAAATGGATATGTATTTGTTATAGATGAAATGCCTGGAGAGATTGGAGAGGAAGTAAGTGATGATGTAATAAAAGAAGTATTGCAAAGGAAAGGGACTGTTAAGAGATTGTCTGGTTCTGGAGATTTTCGGACGGAAGAGTGTATTAAATATATGAAAGAATGTGATATCTGTTGCACTAATCCGCCGTTTAGTCTTTTTTCAGAATTGTTTGCTTTATTGACTAAATATGAAAAAAAATATCTGTTGATAGGAAATCAAAATGCAATAACTTATAAAGAAATATTTCCATACATTAAAGAAAATAAAGCATGGGTTGGTTATAGATTTGGAGATATGAAATTTCGTGTGCCGGCGGATACAAAACCTAGGAAAACTAGATTTTGGGTTGATGAAACGGGGCAAAAGTGGAGAAGTTTAGGAAATGCTATGTGGTTAACTAATCTTGATATGCGAAAAAGACATGAAGAATTGAGATTGACTAAATGTTATCGTCCGGAAGATTATCCTAAATATGATAATTACGATGCAATTAATGTAAAAAAGGTTGTGGATATCCCTATGGATTATAATGGAATAATGGGGGTGCCAATAACATATTTGAAATATCACAATGAGTTACAATTTGAAATAATAGGCGAAGCAAATCATGGATCGGATAATGAATTTGATTTATTTAAGCCGAAAATAAATGGAAAAGAATTATTCAAGAGAATACTTATAAAGAGGAGAAAAGTATGATATCAGGATTAAATGAATTTCGTATACTTGATTTGTTTTGTGGAGCAGGCGGACTTTCGTGGGGAATGCATAAAAATCCATATTTTAAAACGATGGTTGCACTGGATTTTGATGAGAAAGCTGTTGCTACATTTAAAAATAATATGCCTGGTTCAGAAGTTTTGGTTGGAGATATAACAGATGCTACTGTAAAAGAAAAAGTTGTTTCTTTGTCACGAAAAAAATGTGTAAATATGATAGTGGGAGGCCCACCATGTCAGGGATATTCTATGAAGGGGAAAAAACTTGGATTAGATGATCCGAGAAATTTTTTGTTTAGAGAATATTTGGATTTGGTTGAAAAATTGCAACCGGATGTATTTGTAATTGAAAATGTAAAAGGACTATTATTATCAGCGAATGGATGGTTCAAAGACGAAATTGTAAAAGCTGTTAAGAAATTGGGATATACAATTGAGTTTGATATTCTTAATGCGGCAGATTTTGGAGTGCCACAGTCAAGAGAAAGAGCTATTTTTATTTGTTCTAAGCATGGAGCAATTTCGTTGCCAAAGCCTACTGTAAACAAATATGTTACAGTTAGAGATGCTATAGAAGATTTAGCATACTTAGAATCTGGGCAAGGGGCGTTTGAACAAGATTATATCAAAGAACCTAAGAGTGAATATCAAATAAAGATTAGAGGTAAAAGCACAAAACTCTATAATCATAAGGCTTCAAATCATAAGCAAGTAGCAATAGACAAATTGAAGCTAATTCCTCCGGAGCAAGGAAAAGAATGTTTGCCAGAGGAATTACATGGAAAACAGAAGTTTAAAACAACATGGGGGAGACTCAAATGGGATACTGTTTCTCCAACTATTGATACAAGATTTGATGCTTCTTCAAACGGTACTAATAATCATCCATTTTTGAATAGAGCTATAACTCCGAGAGAAGCTGCAAGAATTCAGTCTTTTGATGATGAATTTGTTTTTTGGGGAGCTAAAGTACATATACGAAAACAAATTGGAAATGCAGTTCCACCTTTGTTAGCAGAGGCAATTGCTAACAGGATTGCGGAGTATTTTGGTTTGAAAAAGGAGTAAAAGAAATGAATACAGAAATGGCATACCTTCTTGGTATGATTACTGGAAATGGTGAAATACAACGAGGAATGACAGCAACAACAATATCTATTGATGTTCCACACAAAAAGTTGGAAACTGAATTTCAAAAAGATGTGGGAATTTATGTAAAGGCAAGTATTACAGATATTAGACAAATTTTGGAACCATTGTTGGGGACAGCATTGAAATTTGTTCAGAATCCTAATATTTCTATTCTTTCATTTACGAAACAAAATGAGGATTACTTAATGAGAGAACTATTGAGATATGTAGGTTATGCAACTTCTGCAGACAATATCAGAATATCACCAGAAGTATTTAATTTTACAACAGATGAAAGAAAGCAGTTTGTAAAAGGATTTGCCGATGTAACAGGATACATTCGTAGAAGTAATTATGCATTCAAAGAGCCTAATTATAGAGTATATTTTGAAATTCCTAATAATTGGGAGTTGGTAGTAGATTTTGCAAATTTATTAAAGAGTATAGATGTGCCAGTACAAAATATAGATTGGGCACATCCAAATATGAGAGACGGAAATTTGACAAAATATAACCAAGGGAAGCCAGACTTTTGGAAAAAAGAACATCAGATTAAAGTATGGGCGGTGGAATATCAGCCAATTGGATTTGCGGTTATTCATAAACAAGAGGCACTGGATTATTTTGCTGATAAACAGAGAATTGACATAGAGGTTCAACGAAAAAAACATTTATCAGATGTTACTCATAGATATTATTGGGAATTGGTTTCACGAAACAGGAAAAAACCATTACATCCAGGAGAAAATGATGAATTCATACCGAAGGTGATTAGAGGAAAACATTATGATTCGTGGACTGCTATAGCAGAAGATATGGGATATAAAAAGGATTCAATATGTTAGAAAATGAATTATATGAACCGATGCGAGGTTGGCTTGAGCAATATTTGAATGACAAATACAAAGGATATGATATAATTGCAGTAGATACATCTCAGGAAAGACTTGATCGAGCATTATCTAGATATGGAATAGTATATGAGGCTGCGAATGGTGTTGACATTCAGATAGATGTATTGGGAATTGCAAGGAAAAATGCGGATATAAAATTATTTTTTATTGAAGCAAAAAAAACAAGACTTACACTGAGAGATTTAGGGCAATTATGGGCATATTGTAAGTTAATAGATCCCGAAGAGGCTTTTTTATTATCGTCTGCTGGTCTGGGAAGCTTGAGCAAGTTAATCATTTCCTTTGCCAGAGAGGATTTGTTGGATTATGGATCTGGAAAGAAAATTAAAAAAATGAGAGTGGGGAAATGGAATGTTTCGAAAAATACAATAGATTTTGGAACATTAATCCCGAAAATTTGAGGTGTTAAATTGATAGAAAAATTGTTAATGCAAGAGAAAATACCATATAAAGTAATTGACGAAGATAAAGGATATAAGTTAATTAAAATTAATTCGAAAATGCATTTGTTTTATATGAATAGTCGAAGTAGTCAATTTATGATGGAGAGAGATTTTTTCGATTATCTTGATGGAAATTCCATACCGTATGCTATTTTATGTCATGATACATCAAAAAATATATTTTATTATCTAAAATTAAATAAAAAAGTAAATTGGATTAAATCATGTTTTGAAACTTGTGATAAAGAATCAATATATCTTGGAAAACAGGTCTTGAATGCTAGAATAAATGAAAAAGAGTTGTATAGAACTTTGAGAACTTTGATATAGGTTGGAAGGAGAAGAAAGTATGAGTATTGCACGTGATTTAGACGAATTTATTAAAAATTCAAGAGATAATGTTTTTATTGAAGCTGAGGGTAAGCCATCAAGATTAAAAAAATTTTATACAGAATATAACGAAATGTATAGCCCGAGTATAAATAATAACACAAATGGCATTATTGTTTTGGAAGAAGATGCAAATAAATGGGGATTAGAGTTAAGATTGTATTTGCATTATAATCCAAGTTTTATCAAAGCTACGCGAAATAAAGTATATCGAGGCGAATATGGATATAGAATTAATGATGTTGATATAATTAAAGATATGTTTAAACTTGGATATCGTATTGGACTTAATTAATATAAAGAAAAATGCAGTAAAGATAATCACAGTTTGAATGAATGATATGACAAATGTCAGAAGTGAGGTGAGAGACTTGAAATTTGGTGTGGTAGATTTATTTTGCGGGGTGGGCGGTCTTACCTGTGGATTAGAAAAAGCAGGACTTGATGTTGTAGCAGGATATGATCTTGATGCTACATGTGAATATCCATATACTTATAATAACCATTCACTGTTTATTAATAAAAATATTGAAGAAGTAACAGGAAAAGAGATTAGAAAACTACTGCGTGGATACGATGTGAAAATTTTAGCAGGATGTGCACCATGTCAACCTTTTTCGAGACACCAAAAAGATAAAAAAGATCGATCTAAGCATAAAGATTGGAAACTGTTGTATCAGTTTGCACGATTAGTAGAAGAGGCGAAACCGCATATTGTTTCAATGGAAAATGTACCAGAACTTGTTAATGAAAAAGTGTTTTGTGATTTTGTAGATACATTAAAAAGATTAAAATATAATGTCACTTACAATATAGTGAATGCAGCAGATTATGGTGTTCCTCAAAGAAGAAAAAGGTTATTGCTTTTGGCCTCTAAGAAAAAAGAAATTGTGTTTATAAAACCGACACATGAACAAGTAGTAACAGTAAGAGAGGCAATTGGAAATTTGCCACCAATTGGGGCTGGAGAGGAAAATTTGATTGATCGGTTACATATTACATCAAGGTTATCGGAATTGAATTTGCAACGTATACAACATTCTATACCTGGAGGAAGTTGGCACGATTGGCCAGAAAATTTGATGCTAGAGTGTCATAAAAAAGAAAAAGGTCAGACATATACTTCAGTTTATGGAAGAATGTGTTGGGAAGATGTGGCACCTACTATAACAACTCAATTTACAGGATATGGGACAGGGCGTTTTGGACATCCAGAGCAAGATCGAGCATTAACACTTAGAGAGGGAGCTATAATACAGACGTTTCCGGAAAATTATTCATTTTTACCTGAGGGTGAAGCAGTTGTTATAAAAGATATATCAAGGCAGATTGGAAATGCAGTTCCGCCGAGATTAGGTGAAATAATTGGACTTAGCATAAAAGAACATTATACGAAGAGAAAATATGTGCGAAAATCCGAAAGTATAAAGAAGGGGGGATAATTTTATGGAAAATAAATTTATAATGTCTCTTAGCTTAAATGTATTGAATCATTTAGGAATCAATCTATATAGTAATATTCCAGCAGTATTATCTGAAATCGTGGCAAATTCCTGGGATGCGGATGCGAAAAGAGTTGATATTACGATTGCAGAAGACCAGATTATTATTGAAGATGATGGATGTGGAATGAGTGCGGACGATATTAATAATAAATTTCTTTATGTTGGATATCAAAAAAGAGAAGAATCGTTAGAATCAAAAATATATCATCGAAAATATATGGGAAGAAAAGGCATTGGAAAGTTATCAATGTTTTCAATTGCACGAGAAGTTGAAGTAATTTCAAAAAAAGAGATTAGGAAAGCAGGAGCAGAGGGAAAATGTTTTGAAATAAGCGGATTTAGGATGAACATTGATGATATAGCAAATGTCATTAAAAGCGAACATTCAGATAGCAATAGTTCATCAGAATATTATCCGGAGGTATTGCAAGTAGAAGAGGATTGCATTAAAGAGACAGGAACTAAAATAGTATTACGAAAATTGAAAAAATTGACAACTTCGTTAACTCCAGAATATATTAAAAAACGTGTTGCAAGGCGATTTGGTATTATAGGAAAAGAGTTTTCATTTTCTGTTTATGTAAATGGAGAAGAGGTGTCTATTAGTGATAGAGATTATTTTCATAAATTGAGTTATATATGGTATTTTGGAAATGAAAGCCAGAAGTATGCTGATTTTTGTGAAAATGTATCACATAAAGAAGAGAGAGAAAATATCATTTCATGCAACGGTGAAAATTATAAAATAACAGGTTGGATTGGCTCGGTTGATGCATCAGGAGATCTAAAAGACGGAGAAGACAATTTGAACAAAATTGTAGTTTTAGTTAGAGGAAAACTTGGACAAGAAGATATTCTTTCAGAGTATTCGGAAGGGGGATTGTACTCAAAGTATTTAATTGGAGAAATTAATGCAGACTTTTTTGATGATGATACCCTAGACGATATGGCTACTAGTAATAGACAAGAATATAGAAAAGATGATGAACGCTTTATTGCATTAAAACAATTTGTGCAAGATGAATTAAAATATATACAGGGAAAATGGACAGAGTTAAGAAATGAGTCTGGAGAAGAAAAGGCTAGAGAGCTATTACCAGTAATTGATACTTGGTGCAAAAGTCTACAGGGTGATGATAAAAAATATGCAAAGAAAATGTTTGGAAAAATTAACCAGATAGTAGCAGATGACGATAAGAAAAAAGAAATACTGAAATTTAGTGTTTTAGCTTTTGAAAAGTTAAAATATGCTAAACACCTTAGTGCAATTGACAATATTGAGGCTGAGAACTTTGAAGTGTTTAAAGATATTTTTACTGGTTTGGATGAAATAGAAGCAACATTGTATTATCAAATAATTAGAGAGCGTATTGAGGTAATAAAAGTTTTTCAAAGTATTACAGATGAAAATGCTTTAGAAAAAGTTATACAGACACACTTATTTAATCATTTATGGTTATTAGATCCATCATGGGAACGTGTGGAGAATACACAATATATGGAAACTACCGTTTTAAATGCATTAAATAGTGAGTATAATAGTTTGACATCAGAGGAAAAGGCTGGAAGATTAGATGTTGGATATAGACAAACCGCTGGAAAGCATATTATTATTGAATTAAAAAGAGCTGATAGGATTGTAACGACGAGCGAAATGATTAAGCAGGTAAAAAAATATCATGATGCGCTAAACAAGGTGTTGTCTGCTATATATCAGACAAATTATTCATTTGAAATATTGTTTGTTTTGGGACGTCCTATTGATAATAACGATAGTATAGAAAATCGCGAGTTGGTAGCAAATATTTTAAAACCGATGAATGCGAGAGTAGTATACTATCAGGAATTAATTGAAAATGCGTATAAAGCGTATAATGAATATATAGCAGCAAATAAACAATCACAGCCACTGATAGATATGTTTTCACAATTAGAAAGCTCAATGGATGATTAATTTTTTAATTTGAAACATCGATACTTTATTTTTCTGCCAGATACATCAGAAAAAATATAGCATTTAGAAAAGTCCGGAGATCTATCAAGTGCATTTAAAACTTGCTGTATTAAATTCTGGGGATGTTTATGAGGAATGTGAGATTTTTTTGCACATTCCTCAATTAAATCAAGATCCCCATACCATACAGTTGTCCTGTTGTGTTGTTTCATAATTTCAATCATGTTTTGGGCAATTGTTGTCTTCATAATAATTATATATGTTGATGAGGAACAATATATTCGAAATCAGAAAAAAATTGTCAAAAAGTTCTCTATCAGTTATAATGAAGTTGGCAACATATTGGCAACAGAAAATCAGCGAGCCAAAATAATATATGCAATAGAAATAAAATAACGGCTAAAAAGATACAAAACTTAAACAAATATATTTAAGAACATCTTTGGACTTGCCGAATTCGAATAATTTCTAATTTGTATAAGGCATTTTACGTAGCAGGTAGTCGATAAGATTGCCTGCTATTATTTTAATTATTTCATTTGCTGAAATTTAATATTATAAATGTTGTCAATAAAAATGTTTGATTAACACTCATAATAGGGTACAATATAATTAGCAAAATAAAATATCGCACCGGTGGTGCGAGAAATAATGAAAAATGGGGTATGAAAAATGGCAAGAGGCACAATATTTTCTGGAGAATCAAAAAATATTGAATACAAAATCACTTTACCAGATAAAAGTGAAAAGTACATGAAAACAATCATAGCTTTTGCCAATACTCAGGGCGGAAAGCTGATTGTAGGTATAGATGATAAAACACACGAGATTGTGGGTGTGACAAACGAAATATTATTTCAGTTAATGGATGGAATTGCCAATGCTATTTCAGATTCTTGTATGCCGCAGATTATTCCGGATATTGAACCACAGACAATAGATGGAAAAACGGTTATTATTGTGTCCGTAGAAGCTGGAAAGAATCGCCCATATTATCTGAAATCAAAAGGAAAAGAGAATGGTACCTATATTCGTGTGGCAGGTACATCCAGACAGGCATTTCCAGAAAAGATTAGAGAACTTGAAATGGAGGGGGCCAGAATTTCTTGGGATGAACTTACTTGTGTAGGCTATCCTGTTTCAAAAGAGGCAACAGAAAAGCTTTGTAGTAACATTGAAAACTTCCGGGAAAAAGCTGGAATGACAGAACGTTCAGTGAAGAAAGAGCAGCTCATTAACTGGAAAATTCTGAAACAAAGCGAGGGGCAGCTATTGGCAACGAATGCCTATGCATTATTAACTTCTGATTATTTTCCATTTTCTAAAACCCAATGTGCGGTTTTTAAAGGAACAGATCGGGCGGTATTTCTGGACAAGAGAGAATTTACAGGACCGATTTATACGCAGATTGAAGAGGCAGTGGATTTTGTACTGAGAAATATAAGACTTGGGGCAACAATTGATGGTTTGGTGAGAAAAGAAAAATATGAGCTTCCACCAGAGGCAATCAGAGAAATGATTATCAATGCACACTGTCATCGAAATTTATTGGATGAATCCTGCATTCAGGTTGCGGTTTATGATGATCGACTGGAAGTGACTTCTCCGGGCGGACTGTACAATGGACTGACATACGAGGAAGTCATGAACGGTCATTCTAAAATCCGAAATAAAGCAATTGCCAATATTTTTAGCCAGATGGGACTGGTAGAAGCATGGGGTAGTGGGGTAAAAAGAATTCTTAATGCTGCGAAGGAATATGGACTTCCAGAACCAAAATTTCAAGAATTTGATAATATGTTTCGAGTAGAATTATTCCGTAATTCTTTACCGATGACTTCAGAAAATAAACACATCGGAGAAACATCGGAGAAACATCGGAGAAACATCGGAGAAACATCGGAGAAACATGGAATAGTTGAGCTTAATAGTACTCAGCAGGAAATAGTAAAGTTACTTTTGGAGAATAACCAGTTATCAGCAGCAAAATTAGCAGAAAAGATTGGCGTTGCCAGTCGAAATATAGAAAGCAATATTAAAAAATTAAAAGAATTTGGTATTCTTGTCCGACATGGTTCTCCTAAAAATGGATATTGGGAAGTTACAGATTGTGGGGAAAAGAACAATGAAGATACCGAATGATGTCCTATCGCATGGAAATTGTAGAAGACAAGGATGAAGGCGGTATTGCAGCAGCTATGGGAAGCACCATGCCAACTACAGCAAATCCTACAGCACAGGGAATGATCTCTGTGATATCTTTCGCAGTAAATGTATTTATTTTTGCATACATTCTGAAACGTGCGAAAGCTCAGAAAAAGAATCCGTGGAAAGAAGAAATCTTCACAGACACAAGAGATTATCAGGAAGCAATGGCAAGAGCAAAATAAAGAGAATAAAAGAATTTAGAAGAATCCTGTACGGCTGCAGTAAAACTGTTTCTGTACAGGATTTCTTTGTCTTATTCTAACGCAATTATACGTGACAAACATGGTGGCAATCACGTATACTCAAATCATATCAGAAAGTTATGGATGAAAGGGAGAAATCTATGATATTACGGAAAAGTATTTTGTCGGTCGTGCTTACCATTGCAATGCTTATGCCGCTTGCACAGGCTGTTACGGTGAAGGCAGCAGATGATACAAAACAGATAGATGTCTTGTTTACTCATGACACGCATTCCCACCTGGACAGCTTTTCCACGATCGTAAATGGAGAACAAAAAGAAGTCGGCGGATTTGCAAAAATAAGGACGCTGATTAATGAAAAAAAGAAAGAAGATCCAGATACACTCATACTGGATGGCGGTGATTTTTCAATGGGAACGCTGATCCAGACGGTATATGATACTGAGGCAGCGGAGCTTAGAATGCTTGGATATCTTGGATATGATGTGACTACATTTGGCAATCATGAATTCGACTATCGATCCCAGGGGCTTGCCAACATGCTTAGGGCAGCCAAAAGCTCCGGAGAGACACTGCCTGAGATCGTAGTGTGCAATGTGGATTGGGACAGCATGGAAAAGGCTGGGCTAAACGACGGCCAGAAACAGATACAGTCAGCGTTTGAAACATATGGTGTGAAGGACTATGTAATGGTACAGAAAGGTGACGTAAAGATCGCCGTTGTCGGTGTCTTCGGAAAAGATGCCCTGGAATGCGCACCAACCTGTGAATTATCCTTCAAGGATCCTGTTGAGGCCGTTAAGAAAACAGTAGAAGAAATCAAGAAAAACGAAGAAGCAGACATGATCGCCTGTGTTTCTCATGGTGGAACCTGGGAAGATGAAAGCAAGTCGGAGGACGAACTCCTTGCCAAGGCGGTTCCGGATCTTGATCTGATCATCAGTGGACATACACATTCAGAGCTGCAGGAGGCAATCCAGCACGGAAATACCTATATTGTATCCTGTGGTGAATACGGAAGAAATCTTGGCTCTCTTTCGATGACGCAGAATTCTGACGGACGCTGGGATCTGAGCTCTTATGAGCTGATTCCTGTATCCGAGGATGTAAAAGCCGACAAGGCAACACAGGAGCGCATCGACGCATTGATGGACACGGTGGATACGAATTACCTTGCAGACTTTGGTTATACAAGAAAAGAAGTTCTTGCGCAGAACGATGTGGAATTTAACAGCCTGGAGGAAATGGGCACAGAGCATAAAGAACTGAATCTTGGGGATATCATGGCAGATGCCTACGTATATGCTGTGGAAAATTCAGAGTATTATGATGGAGACCCGGTAGATGTAGCGGTTGTACCGAGTGGGACTGTACGTGACACGTATACAAAGGGTGATATTACCGTAGAAGATGTATACAATTCATTTTCACTTGGAATTGGCAAAGACGGAGTAGCCGGATATCCTCTGATCAACGCATACCTGACAGGAAAAGAACTGAAGCTGGTGGCTGAAGTGGACGCCTCTATTTCTGATTTTATGACGACTGCAAGATTATACTGCAGTGGCCTGAATTTTACATACAACCCGCATCGAATGATCCTGAATAAAGTGACAGACTGCTATCTGACCAGAGCAGATGGAGAAAGGACAGAGATTGAGGATGATAAGCTGTATCATGTTGTAACAGATCTGTACACCGGACAGATGTTAGGTTCTGTAATGAAAATGTCTTACGGACTTCTGTCTCTTGAGCCAAAGGATAAAGACGGAAATCCAATTGAAAATCTGGAAGATCATGCAGTCATGGAAGGCGATAAGGAGCTGAAAGCCTGGGATGCGATCGCAAGATATATGCAGTCTTTTGATGATGCAGATGGAGATGGCATTGCAAATGTATCTGAATACTATGCGACAACCCATGATCGTAAGGTTGTGGATGACAGCAAAAATATACTTGATCTGGTGAAAAAACCGAATAAATTTACCGCAATCATAGTATGTATCGGCCTGATCATTATTATAATAATTGTTCTTGTGGTATCCCTGATTCGAAAGATCGTCCGCAAGTCCAGAAAGAAGAAAAATATACATAACACAAATAGGTGAAATGTATACTTTGTATAAAAAGTATATTTTTATGAAAATTACTCGCAATAATTTGTGCAACATGTTATGGTAAACACATGTTAAACAAGTAATTGGAAAGTGAAGCTGTGAGAGGAGAGCGAATTCATATCAGTCGAAAGGCTGTTATAGAATGCGCTCTTTTTTATTTTTGAAGTTATTACAGGGCTTGTAGAGAATGGAGTCGGAATTTCTGTTTTGCCATATATGGATATTATACGCCATCATAATATAGTAGCAATTCCGGTACAGACATCTATCTGGAAATCAAAGTTCTATATAGCAAGGAGAAAGTATGGAATTCGTTCAGATCAGGAAGAGGCATTTTTTCAGTATTGGAGAAAAAACAGGCTATGAAGAAAGTATTTGGGAATGGCTCAGTCATCCGATCCAGTGCCTGCAGCCAGAAGGGACTGTACATAATACATGCACAGTCCCTTAGTGAAATTGGTTTATTTCTCGCATTCCAGCACAATTACTTCACAGCTGTCGAGCTTCAGCATTCCTTCCGGGCAATCGGTGCGGTTCTGATTGGACAGAAGCACTTTTTTTACCGGATATTCAAGTTTGGTGGAAACGGCTTCGCGATCGAAGTTGGCGGCGACGAGAACGCGTTGTGATTTCGTCTCACGATAATATGCCATAACTGTTTCGCTATCCTGATATGCAGGAACTGTTTTGCCGTAAGTAAAGACTTCTTTGTATTCTGGAGCCTTGCGGATGGCAGTCAGTTTACGGTAGTAATTTAATACGGAATCCGGATCCTTTTCCTGAGCTGCGACGTTGATTTCTTTATAATCAGAGTGAACCTTGAGCCATGGTGTGCCTGTAGTAAATCCGGCATTCGCCTGAGCATTCCACTGTACAGGGGTTCTTGCGTTATCACGGCTCATTTTGCCGCATACTTCCAGAGCTTCTGCATCACTTAAACCTGCTTCTCTTGCAAGATTATACTGATCGATCGTACTGATATCATTGTAATCATGAATGTTGCTCCAGATTTCATTCTGCATTCCGATTTCCTGTCCCTGATAAATGAACGGAATTCCACGAAGCAGGATGTTTACGGTACCGAGCATTTTGGCACCGACAGGCGTTTGGGCATACTCCGGAAGAAAACGGGATACACCGCGAGGTTCATCATGATTTTCGATGATATTTGCTTCCAGTCCATATTTTTGGACATTGATCTGAGAACTCAGAATTGTGTCGCGCCATGTTTTGAAATCTACATGAGGTGCATCGTACCAGCCATGAGCACCATCGCTGAGGGAATGCGCACAGAAATCAAAGATTGTGGAGAAATGTCCGTTATCTCCAATAAATTGACCAAGTTCATCAGCTTTCATATTGAATACTTCACCAACGGTGAAAGCATCATATTTCTGAAAAGTGTTTTTCTTCAGATCTTCAAGGAATTCTCCTACACCGTCAACGTTTTCGACCATTTTCCAGCAGGCGGCCATGCCATCCGGTCCGTCCGGTTCATAGTCAGGAAAAGCAAGGTCTTTTTTGATGTTGATGATCGCATCGATACGGAAACCGGCAAGGCCTTTTTCAAGCCACCAGTTGATCATATTGTAAAGCTCCTGACGAAGCTTTGGGTTCTCCCAGTTCAGATCAGGCTGTTCTTTGGCGAACATATGGAAATAGTATTTGTCTGTTCCCGGAACCGGTTCCCAGCAGCTGCCGCCGAAGTAAGAACGATAGTTGCTTGGCGGGTTACCGTTTTTTCCTTTCCGGAAATAAAAATAATCTGCATATTCACCATCTGGATCAGCCAGAGCTTTTTGGAACCATTCATGTTTGTCAGAGCAGTGGTTGATGACCAGATCCATGATGATATGCATATTACGTTTTTTTGCTTCTGCAAGCAATTCATCAAACTCTTCCATAGTTCCGAATTCTTCTGCAATTGCATAGTAATCTGAAATATCATATCCCTGATCGACAAAAGGCGATTTGTAGATTGGAGAAAGCCAGATGATATCAATGCCCAGTGCTTTTATGTAATCCAGTTTGGAAATGATTCCTCTCAGATCTCCGATGCCGTCCCCGTTACTGTCCAGAAAACTCTTTGGATAGATCTGATATGCGATTTTGTCATGCCACCATTTTTCTGTCATTATTTGTACCTCTTTTATTCATGCATTATATGTTTAGTATAGATGATATTGTGCCTGCATTCTTGCGATATGTCATCATTATATAATACTATCCTGCTTTTGGAAAAGAAAATATCCATCTCTGCCGTTCTGTTTTGCACATGTAAATGACAAACTCATCTCCACCGATTCTTCCAATGATATCATTTTCTCTGAAATAATTTCGGAGTGTCTGTCCAAGTGTGCTGAGGACAATATCGCCGACAGCATGCCCATAATGATCATTTACTTCTTTGAATTTATCAACATCCAGAATAATAAAAGTACCTTTTTCATGAGGCCTCTGCTCCAGGATTTCGTTGATGAGTGCCTCTGTCGTGCGTTTGTTGAGAACACCTGTCAGACCGTCTGTCTGTGCATCGCGACGCAGCTCTTCATTGCGGATACGATTGTTGTGGATAATGTAGAAAACAAGTAACAGCACCAGAATGAAGAATACGGACATAAAAATGCCTTCATAACTTTTAATGAAAGAATAGGAGCTTTGGGCATCGGATACAGGAATAACATAGCAGATCATCCAGTCATTCATGCCAAGCCGGGTATAAGCGATATACTGGTCAGATTTTTTGTTGGAGTCTGTTCGGATCTTAATCAGTCCATCGTTGCCGGCTGAAAAATCTTTTTTGACATTTACAAGAGAATTTTTGGACAGAAGTGTTCTGTCTTTATAAAAATCAAAAAAATTGTCACCATATGTGATTTTATGATATGAAGGTTCACCATCGTAGGCGATGATCTCTCCTTCTTTTGTGACAATCAGACTGTATCCGGCATCATCAAAAATATCATTAAAAAGCATCTGACTAAGGGCGGTCACATTATAAGAGCCACCAAGTGCGCCAATGATTCTGCCATTACAGCGTACAGGAACACACAGGATCACACAGGATCACACGTGTCTCCTGATCAATACTGCTGTCCAGTGGATCACTGAGAGTTGCCTGGCCTTTCATGGCTTCCAGAAAATATTTTCTCTGGGATACATTCTTTATGGCACCGTTGTCATAGTATGCTGTACCGTCTGCTTCGATCAGGGCAGTTCTTTCGAAATCCGTGTTTGCTGCCAGGGATACCAGAAGCTCCATATTTTCATCGGAAAGAATATCAGAGGAATCTCCCATTTTGTCAGCGATACTGTTCAGAAATCCGTAATGAATATTGAGAATGGATAACGCATGATTACTTTGTTTTGCTACATTATTGGTCATGGTTTTCTGAGAATTGGTATCGATTGACTTCTGGACATATAACAGAAAAACACCCAGACTGATGACTACGGCACAGATAAAAATAATAATAGCAGCAACATAATGCGTAGAAATATTTTTTTTCTTTTTCATATTCTGTTTCTCCTGTAGATAGATACAGTTTGAGTATATAGAGAATATATATAGTATAAAATATTTTATGCGAGAATGCAAAAACGTTTTTGCTTTTTTTCGCCAATTAAAAAGCTCTTGACTATAGCGGATAAGAGTTGTAAAATAAAAAAAGCTTTTAACGAGGTAAAGCATAAGAGCAAATTCTATGAAGGGAATCAGTAAAAGCAGAGAAAATAGCTGTTTACAGAGAGCCGCAGGTGGTGTGATGCGGTAACGGCATTGTTTTGAATATCATCCCTGAGAAGGAAGACCGAACGTTACGTTTGAGATTTATCAGTAGGTTTTCACGGAGGCTCCCCGTTACAGGAGACGCGTATGCCGGTACGTTGCAGAATCGTACTTGTTTCAATGACGAAACAGGGTGGTTGCGGAATTATATATCCGTCCCTGATGGGGCGGATTTTTTTTATGCAGAATTTTCTGAAACCGGAACATCATCATATTTTACAAGGGAGGAAGAGAGGATGAAAGTCTACAAGAAACTCATGAATGCACTTGCAGCAGTAGAAAAAGTTGTACTGGTAGTTACAACATTGCTGATTCTCGTGCTCACTGTGGGAAACGTGTTTTCCCGTAAAGTGATCCACCGCTCATGGTCCTTCACAGAAGAACTTGTTGTAGCGGTCTTTGTACTTATTACACTTCTGGCAGCAGCATTGTCCTGCAGAGAGGGTGGCCTGGTCAGCCTGACACTGGTTACAGACCGTCTTCCAAAAAAACTGAAAAAACCATCTGTGATCCTGATCACAGTACTGAGTATTATTTTTTCAGTGATTCTTTTTAAGTATGGTATGGACAAGGTTATCACCCAGCTTGAAAACGGAAAAAGAACCTTTGTACTGAACTGGCCGGAATGGATCTTCTGGTCCTTTGTACCGATCGGAGCAGGCTGTATGATTCTTCATCTTATTGAGTACTGTCTGGATGTCTGTTTTGGAAATAAAAACGATAAGGAGGGCAAATAAATGATCAGTGCTGTTTTATTTATTTCATTTTTTGTTTTTCTGATCCTGGGTGTGCCGATTGCACTCTGCCTGGGTCTGTCCTCTGTATGTGCGATCCTTTATTCGGGAACCTCACTTACCATCGTTGCAACAAATATGTATTCAGGAATCAGTAAATTCCTTCTTCTTGCGATTCCGTTCTTTGTACTGTCCGGAAATATCATGGCAAAAGCCGGAATTTCACGCAGACTGATCGATTTTGTAGATACCTGTGTCGGACACAAAAAAGGCGGTATCGCAATCGTATGTGTTATTGTTTCCTGTTTCTTTGGAGCAATCTCTGGTTCCGGTCCGGCTACAGTAGCAGCTCTTGGTGCTGTTCTGATCCCGGCAATGGTTGAGCAGGGTGGTTTCTCTGCACCGTTTTCAACAGCTTTGATGGCAACGTCGAGTTCGGTGGCTATCGTTATACCGCCAAGTATCGCTTTCGTTGTATATGCGTCTATTACAGGTGTGTCTATCGCAGATATGTTTATGGCAGGTATCGTACCTGGAATCCTTATGGGTGTGGCACTTGTAATTGTAGTAATTCTTGAAGCAAATAAACATGATATCAAACCGTCCCGTAAAAAAGCATCTGCAAAGGAGAGATGGGCCACTTTTAAAGAGGCATTCTGGGGATTCCTGATGCCTGTCATCATCCTTGGCGGAATCTACGGTGGTATCTTTACACCAACAGAAGCTGCGGCAGTATCTGTTGTATATGGACTTTTTGTAGGTATGGTGATCTACCGTGAGGTATCCTTCAGAGATCTGTTTGATATCCTGGTAGATTCCGCAAAGACTACCGGTGGAATCATGCTGATCGTTGCAAGTGCATCTCTGTTTTCATTTGTATGTACCAAGTTTGGTATTGCAGAGGCTGCATCCGGACTGCTTGCATCCATCGCACACAATCAGTTTGTATTCCTTCTGATCGTAAATATTATCTTCCTGATCGCAGGATGTTTTATTGATGCAAACTCAGCAATGTACATCTTTATCCCGATCATGCTTCCGGTATGTAAAGCATTGGGATACGACGTTGTTGCATTTGGTGTTATGGCAACTGTAAACCTTGCGATCGGACAGGTTACCCCTCCGGTAGGTGTAAACCTTTTTGTTGCGATCAGTATCAAGATCAAAAAAGGTCTGGAGGTTACTCTTCAGCAGATCTCAAAGGCAGTTATGCCGATGATCGCTGCCAGTGTTGCAGTGCTTCTGGTCGTTACCTATGTACCGGCAGTTTCTACTGCACTTCCAAAAGCGCTTGCGAAGGATGGTTCTTACACAGGCGAACAGGCCTCATCTGACACTGGAAGTACTGCTTCAAAGGATGCTGGAAATGGTGAAGACTCTTTTAATACAATTGAAGATTACAGCGACCTTGACTGGCCGGAAATGACCTGGAACTTTGCATGCTCCACAACGGAGACAAGTACCTGGGCAGACGGTGGACGTAAGTTCGGCGAACTGATGGAAAAGGCAACCGGAGGCAAGGTTAAAGTTAATGTTTATGCAACTGACCAGCTGACAAACGGAAATCAGTCTGAAGGAATCCAGGCACTGATGAATGGAGACCCGGTACAGATTTCCATGCATTCCAACCTGATCTATTCCGCATTTGATCCGAGATTCAATGTAGTATCTCTTCCATTTATTTATGATTCTTATGATGACGCAGATGCAAAATTTGACGGAGCAGCCGGTGAAAAACTGAAAGAATTGCTTTCCGAATATGGTCTGCACTGCATGGGTATCGCAGAGAATGGTTTCCGTGAGATCACCAACAGCAAACGCGAGATCAAGACTCTGGATGATATGAAGAATCTTAAGATCCGTGTGGCAGGTTCCAATCTTCTTATGGAATGCTATAAGAGATGGGGCGCAGATGCAACAAACCTGAACTGGACAGAGACCTACACGGCTCTGCAGCAGAATACAGTAGAAGGACAGGAGAACCCACTGCCGGCAATCGATGCGGCAAGTGTGCAGGAGGTTCAGCCATACTGCTCTATGTGGGATGCAATCTATGACTGTCTGTTCTTCTGCATCAACCAGGAGATTTATGACAGTCTGACACCGGAGCAGCAGGCAGTTGTTGACGAGTGTGGTCAGAAAGCTGTTCAATACGAGCGTTATATCAACCGTTCCGGAGATGAAGAGATCATGGAGCGCTGGCAGTCAAAGAATGGCGTGACGATCACAAATAAAGAAGATATGGATATCGATTCCTTCAAGAAAGCCGTAGATGGTGTTGATGAGTGGTTTGTTAAGGAACTTGAGAAAGAAGGATACGATGACGCACAGGAACTGGTAGATCTCTTCACACAGGAATCTACGGATACAGTTGCGGATTACAGTGATCTCAACTGGCCGGAAGCAACCTGGAACTTTGCATGCTCCACAACGGAGACAAGTACCTGGGCAGACGGCGGACGTAAGTTTGGCGAGCTGATGGAAAAAGCAACCGGAGGCAAGATAAAAGTCAACATCTATGCGGCAGACCAGCTGACCAATGGAAATCAGTCTGAAGGAATCCAGGCGCTGATGAACGGAGACCCGGTACAGATTTCCATGCATTCCAATCTGATTTACTCAGCGTTTGATCCAAGATTTAATGTTGTATCGTTACCATTTATTTATGATTCCTATGATGATGCAGATGCGAAATTCGATGGTGAGGCAGGAGAAAAGCTGAAAGAAATTCTTTCCAGTTACGGACTGCACTGCATGGGTATCGCAGAGAACGGCTTCCGTGAGCTGACCAACAGCAAGCATGAAGTAAAAACTCTGGATGACATGAAGAACCTCAAGATCCGTGTAGCAGGCTCCAACCTTCTGATGGAATGCTACAAGAGATGGGGCGCAGATGCAACGAACATGAACTGGTCTGAAACTTATACGGCTCTGCAGCAGAATACTGTAGAAGGCCAGGAAAACCCACTTCCGGCAATTGATGCGGCAAGTGTGCAGGAGGTTCAGCCATACTGCTCCATGTGGGATGCAATCTATGACTGTCTGTTCTTCTGTATCAACCAGGATCTGTACGATACTCTGACACCAGAGCAGCAGGCAGTCGTTGATGAGTGTGGACAGAAAGCCGTTGAGTATGAACGTTACATCAACCGCTCCGGTGATGAAGAAATCATGAACCGCTGGCAGTCAAAGAATGGTGTGACAATCACTAAAAAAGAGGATATGGATATCGATTCCTTTAAAAAAGCCGTAGAAGGTGTGGACGAGTGGTTCGTAGAACAGCTGAAAGATGCCGGATATGACGATGGACAGGAACTGGTAGATCTGTTTGAAAAATAGAAGTCAAAAAATTTAAATTTTTAAATTAAGAAGCTGGCGCTTCGCAGATTGCGGGGCGTCAGCTTTTATAGTATAATAAAATTAATAATGACTTTTTTTGAAAAAAGGTTATGCGGAAAGTATGTGGAGATTTTGGAAAAATCTATAAAGTATTTTACAGGAGTTTAAGCGGTCGATATGAATGAATTCAATCTAAATTTTTATAAAGGGAAGAAAGTTCTGGTGACAGGACATACCGGATTTAAGGGGACATGGCTCTGCAGGATACTTCAGGAGTTGGGAGCGGAAGTGACCGGATATTCTCAGAAGCCACCGACAGATCCATCAATATTCACGCTGACAGATCTGGAAAGTCAGATCCATTCTGTGATCGGAGACATTCGTGATCTGGAGCATATGATACAGGTGTTTAAAGAAACACAGCCGGAGATCGTCTTTCATCTGGCGGCACAGCCGATCGTAAGGGAATCTTACAAAAATCCGGTAAATACTTATGAGACAAATGTTATGGGGACGGTCAATGTACTGGAAGCAGTAAGGCAGTGTGGAAGCGTCCGCTCTTTTTTGAATGTAACAACAGATAAAGTTTATAAGAATAATGAATGGGAATGGGGGTACCGCGAAACGGATGAACTGGATGGCTACGATCCGTATTCCAATAGCAAATCCTGCTCAGAACTTGTAACACACAGTTATGAGAAATCTTTCTTGAAAGACATGGATATTGCAGTATCAACTGCGCGTGCCGGTAATGTGATCGGAGGCGGTGATTTTGCAGCAGACCGTATCATTCCGGACTGTGTGCGTGCTGTTTCCGGTGGAAAAAAGATTGCAGTTCGGAATCCACATTCTACCAGACCATATCAGCATGTACTGGAACCATTGGGCGCGTATCTTCTGATCGCGGAAGAACAGTATCAGGACAGCCGGAAGGCAGGATCTTATAATGTAGGACCAGATGACAGAAGCTGTCTGACCACCGGGGAACTTGCAGATCTGTTCTGCACAGCATGGGGAAACGGGGCAGCATGGGAAAATCTCTGTCAGGGAGGTCCTCATGAGGCAAATTTCCTCAAACTGGATTGTTCCCGTATTCGAAACCGGCTGGGCTGGAAACCTCGCTGGCAGGTGGATGAAGCAGTAGTCAACACTGCAAAATGGTATCAGGCATGGCTTGCCGGTCAGAATATGGCAGAATATACGGACTGTCAGATCAAAGAATATTTTGGAATATAAAAGGATAGAAGAAAAGAAAATATGAAAAAGAATAGAGAGGTTATCTGCGCTTTTGCAGCGTGGGTTTTATCGGCATGCTTTTTTATGAGCTGTTTTATGATTCCGGGACTGGCAGAAAAAATCAACAGTCTGGGAAACAGTAACATGCTTGTATATGGAATGTCTCTGATCCTGTTTTGTCTGCTCTTTGTAGCTGGAATGGGAATCGCACACAGGCATGAAGTTGCGGGAAAAACTTTTCCGGAGAATGTCAAAGCCAGAAAAACAGCATTTTGGCTGATGCTGTTTATACAGATTCCGTTCTGGCTGCTTTGTATCTCAGGAGAGACGGAACAGCTTGGATCTGTGGCGGCGAAATACGGATGGCACACACAGCCGGCAGTGATCGCAGCATTTTTGTTTTTGGCAGAACTTGCAATCTTTTTCTGGGCATGTCAAAATGTCTGCTTTCCGGAAAAAGACGGTGAGTGGATTATCCGGCTGGTATATGCAGCGTTGGTGCTCCTCGTTTTTTATAGTATGTACACACCGAATATTTTTGGAAGAGGAGAACTGAGCGATGCTTACCATGGGCACGCATATTTTAATTCTGTCTACAATATTTATCAGGGAATGCCATATACGCATAATGTTACGAGTATTTATGGACATTACGGACTTTTCTTTAAGATTCCAATGGAACTTGTTCATGGTGATTTCAAAGCCTTTGTTGCCATGGTTGCCGGAATTGGAGCCTTTGCACATATCTGTGCATTTCTTATCCTGGAACTGCTGGTCAAAAGCCGTGTGTTGAGGGTACTTGGTGCTTTGGCAGTTACATTTCCTGTACTTGGTATGCGAGGTGGCTTTTACTGGCAGGTTTGGCCGCATCGGGTAATTTTTCCGATGCTGCTGTTTCTGTATGGAGCATGGATCCTCAAAAAAGAGCTGTGCAATTTCTGGACAGCAGTGGGTGGGTATCTGATCTGTCTGCTGGCAATCCTCTGGAATACAGAGACCGGACTGATTCTTACTGTGGCGTGGGCAGGAATGCTTATTTCACGTTTTCTGTCTGTGGGAAAAATAAAGATCCGTAGACTATTGTGGTTAAGCTTTGCACAGTTTGCCGGAATGGCCGGGGCGGTGTTTGGAGCGTATGGAACAGTAAATCTCTATAATATCCTGAAACACAGTCCGGCAAATTCGTTTGAGGACTTTCTGATCCCATTGCTGTCAGGCAGTTATATGACGGGAGTTCTTCATCTGGATATGCCTACAGAACCCAATGCATATATGGCAGTGATCACACTGTTTCTGACCGGAACGGCTCTGGGAATGACCGGCTGGTTCAGTGGAAAAGAGAGACATTGCTGGCAAAAAGAATTTTTGTTTCTTCTGAGTGTCGGATCACTGGGATGTCTGGTGTATTATATTAACCGCCCTGCATATCACAATCTGGACTGCATTACCATGCCGGCTGTGATCATGGCTGCATACTGGGGGCAGAAGGGAATCAAATTTATCAAAAATGAAGAATGGAAAAGCTTTGACAGCCTTTCGCTCAGACATGTGACCGTCAGTGGTGTAGGGCTGATCTGTACGATTGCGGTTCTTGCAATGGCTACCGGAACGGTTCTTCAGTTTGCACAGAACAGCAAGATTAAAGAAAATTATCATAATGTGCAGGAATTTGAGGATTTCGCAGAGCAGATCGCAGCAGTTGTTCCTGAGAATACACCGTCATTTGGTATCAATGTTCCCGAAATCTGCAGCATGCTTCATCGGCGGACAGAATGTTTTACAATGGATTTCAGTGATATGCTCGTTCGCCCGGACAGTTTGAAAGAGCTGAAAGACCAGCTGGAACATGCGGAAGTGCCAGGGGCATTTACCGGAAAATCATCCATGAATATCTGGAAACGGAATGATCCGGAAACATATCGGTGGTTCATGGATCATTATGAACTAAAAGAGACGATTCCTTTTTATGGGGAAAAGTTTCTGTACTATATAAAAAAATAAAATACAGAAGGAGACTATTATGTTTGAAGAAATGACAGAACAGCAGGCCAGAGAGCAGATTCTGGAAATGACAAGAAATTATTGTGAAAAATACCATAACAAAAAGAAACCATATCAGAAAGGTGACCGTATCCCGTATGCGTCCAGAGTTTATGATGCAGAAGAAATGGTAAATCTTGTGGATAGTTCCCTTGAATTCTGGTTGACCGCAGGACGCTATACAGATGAATTTGAACATGCATTTGCAAAATATCTCGGTGTTCGTTACTGTTCCCTGGTAAATTCCGGTTCCTCTGCAAATCTGCTCGCATTTATGACACTGACATCTCCGCTTCTGAAAGAACGGCAGATTCTTCCGGGGGATGAAGTGATCACAGTTGCGGCCGGTTTTCCGACTACAGTTTCTCCGATGATCCAGTACGGTGCGGTACCGGTATTTGTTGATGTAACGATTCCACAGTACAATATTGATCCATCTCTTCTGGAAGCTGCATGGTCTCCAAAGACAAAAGCGGTCATGCTTGCGCATACACTTGGAAACCCATTTGACCTGAAAGCAGTTAGAGAATTCTGTGATAATCATAATCTGTGGCTGATCGAAGATAACTGTGATGCACTTGGATCTGTTTATACGATCAACGGGGAAGAGAAACTGACCGGAACGATCGGAGATATCGGAACTTCCAGTTTTTATCCACCGCATCATATGACAATGGGAGAAGGCGGTGCTGTTTATACAGATGATCCGCTCCTGAACAGAATCGCACGTTCGTTCAGAGACTGGGGAAGAGACTGTATTTGTGCACCGGGACAGGATAATCTCTGCGGACATCGTTTTGACCGTCAGTATGGAGAACTTCCGGTTGGGTATGATCACAAATATGTATACTCTCATTTTGGATATAACCTCAAGGCAACAGATATGCAGGCTGCTGTCGGATGTGCGCAGCTCAGAAAATTCCCGTCTTTTGTGGAAAGAAGAATCCACAACTTTAATTATCTGAAAGAAGCACTGAAAGGTACAGAGGATAAACTGATCCTTCCGGAGGCATGTGCAAATTCAAAACCGAGCTGGTTTGGATTCCTGATCACATGCAAGGAAGGCGTAGACAGAAACAAACTGGTACAGGAGATTGAATCCAGAGGTGTACAGACACGTATGCTGTTTGCCGGTAATCTGACAAAACATCCATGCTTTGATCAGATGCGTGCTTCCGGAAAAGGATATCGTATTGCGGGAAGTCTGGAAAATACGGACCGTATTATGAAAGATACCTTCTGGATCGGTGTATATCCGGGAATGACAGATGAAATGCTGCAGGCGATGGCAGATGCGATCAAGGATGCATTAAACTGATTTACAGCAGAAAGCAGGATGGAAAATAATGATTTTAGATGAAAGACTTCGCTGGATGGGGTTCTGGATGCTGGACAAAATGAAAGGTGGAAAGACCAGAGAATATTATGACCAGATTCGTTATGCCTGGAAAGAAGGCAGCTCTGTTGAGGAGACAGAGAAGAGAATCCAGAATCTGATCGTGCATGCAGTTAAGACTACTGATTTTTATAAAGATTATCCGGAAACCTGTTCTCTTGAGGATCTTCCGGTGGTAAATAAAGATACCTTCCGACAGCAGTATGACCGTTTTGTATCTTCCACATATAAAGATGCACCAGATAACCGGGTAATGTGTACCAGTGGATCGACAGGAACTCCACTCAGAATGATCCAGAATCGTGACAAGATCCGTCACAATACAGCGGGCGGGATTTTTCTCGGAGCGGCAGCCGGATATTATATTGGAATGAAGGAAGCATTTATCCGGGTATGGGTAAATAATGTACGCAAAAGCAAATTTCAGCTTCTGCAGGAAAATCTGATCATGATGGACAGTTCCAGAATGGATGAAAAAGCTCTGGAAGAAATGTTTCATGTGATCGAGAAGAAAAAAGTCAAATGTCTGGTAGGATATTCTTCTGCCCTTGGAGAACTGAGTGAATATATCAGAAAAACAGGAAGAGACTGCAGCAGATGTGTAGTGAAAGCAATTATTCCGATTTCGGAGACAATGCCGGAACCGGTAAGAAGAACTCTGGAAAAACAGTTCAACTGTCCGGTGCGGGCATGGTATTCCAATGAAGAAAACGGAATCATGGGCCTTCAGAACAGGGAAGATGAAGGGTATCATATTGATACAGAAACCTATTATTATGAGATCCTGAAGATGGATTCTGATGAACCGGCAGAACCTGGAGAACTGGGAAGAATCGTGATCACAGATCTTTTTAACTATGCATTTCCGATCCTGCGTTATGACAATGGAGACACGGCAGTTGCGGTCCGGAAAGAAAAAAACGGTCGTTTTAAACTTTATCTTTCAGAACTTTACGGACGACGGAGCGACCTGATCTATGACTGTGAAGGCAAAGCGGTCACGCCGTATATTATTACCAATAATCTGTGGGACATTCAGGGAGTAAAGCAGTATCGATTTATTCAGGAAGATGTCAGAGATTATACGATCTGGCTGAATGGTGATCCGGAAGCAATGGATCGGGAGGAAATCCTGCGTCGTATTCGACCGTATCTGGGAGAGGAAGCCCGCATTAAAGTGGAAATCGTTGATGAGATTCCGGTGCTTGCTTCCGGAAAAAGAAAATACATAGAAAACCGATGTGAAAAATATCAGCAGCATAAAGGATTCTGTGGGTAAATGGCAGGAGGAAACAGTTTGGAAGGCAGAGAACAGAAAAAAGGTATTGCGGTAAATACCCTGTATACGATGGGCGGTCTGCTTTTTATGAATGCAGTGCTCCAGATTGTGATCACTCCGCTTCTTAATAGAATGATGGGAGCAGAACAGCTTGGCGGTCTTTTGTACATTACAGGACTTGTTGCGATCATATGTCCGTCTATCGGGCAGGCTCTGAATAACAGCCGTCTTGTAGTAAGACGGGATTTTGATGTGACCAATGGGGACTATGACTGGCTTTTGCTTGGCTTTGGACTGATCGGAAGTATTGTTGCACTGTTTATGTCCGGCAAAAGCCTGGAAAGTCCGTTGATGGCAGCTGGCGTTTTCCTGATGTTTATGCTGACTGTATTCCGCTATTATGGTGATGTGGAATATCGTCTGAATCTGAACTACCGGAGATATTTTATTTACTATCTTTTGATCGGAATCGGATATCTTGCCGGATTTGGTATATATTGCCTGATCGGACAATGGGTGTGGATCTATCTGATCGGTGAAGCCGCGGCACTGGCTTTTGTCGGTGTTACCGGAAATATTTTTCATCAGTTTTTCAGAAGAAGCGAATTTTTTACGACGGCACTCGGTCGAGGCTTTTTTCTTACGTTATCGTATCTTATTACCAATACGACAATGAATATGGATCGCCTTGTGATCAAACAGATCCTCGGTAATGAACAGGTCACACAGTATTATGTTGTTTCGCTGATCGGAAAGACGCTGGTACTTCTGATCGCGCCAATTAATACGATCGTGATCTCTTATCTTACAAAAAGAAAAGAACGACTGACGCGTTCACAGTTTGGAAAGGCTGTTCTTGCCGGAGGCGGTGTAAGTCTTGTTTTTTTTGTGGCCTGTCAGATCGGAACACCACTTTTTGTGTGGCTGTTTTACAGAAATCTTTATGAGTCGGTAAAAGGAATCGTAACGGTTGTGAATCTTGCGCAGATTCTTGGGCTGTTTTCTGCATTTTTGTTTATACTCGTTCTGACGTTTACAGATGAACGGTGGCAGTTGTGGATTCAGCTTACACATTTTTGTATTTTGCTCGTGTCATCAGTACTTGCGGCACGCACATATGGAATGATGGGATTTGCTGTTGCTTCACTTGGAGCCAATAGTCTCCGTGTTGCAGCAGTAGTGATTCTGGGTATTGTGAAAGCAGGAAAGGATAAAGGAGACAGAAATGCAGACAGGTGAAGTTTTAAGAAGAGAGGTATTTAATCTTCTTGACGCTGCAAAGGGCGGCAGACTGAAAAAATTAAAAGAAGTCAATAAACATGAAATTGTTGAGGGTGTAACAGAAGACTATATGGAAAGAAGAGTACAGACACTTCTTTCTTATGTAAAACAGCACTCTCCTTATTATAAAGAACATCCGGAATGGACGAAACTGGAAGATTTTCCGGTCATGACAAAAGGTGACTTTATCGAACATTATGATGAGGTGCTGGTGGATTGTGTCAGAGAACAGGGAAATCTCTACAGGCTCAGTACCAGTGGTTCTACAGGAACTCCGTTTACAGTACTCTGTGACGGAGATAAAATGAGCCGTGTAAATATGAACTTTATCTCCTGCATGGAACTGAATGGCTTTCGTATGGGAATGAAACGTGGAGAATTTCGTGCGTGGATAAAAGGAAAAAATACGATCAGTAAGTGGAAATCTTTTAAAAATAATCTGATTATGGTGGATATTTCCAATATGGGAGATGAGTCACTGGATAAAATCTGCCGTGATATTGAAAAGAAGAAGATTCAGGTTCTGGTTACGTATTCCAGTGCACTGACGGCGTTGACTCAGTATATCAGAAAAACAGGAAGAGATATCAGCCGCTGGTCTGTTGAAATGGTATTTTCCATGGGAGAAGCACTTCCGCAGGAAACTTATGATCTGACAAAAGAGCTGTTTGGATTTTTTCCGGTACGGTCCTATGGAAATAATGAAAATGGCTTTATTGCAATCCAGCTTGATGAGGATCCGGAATATACGGTTGACCTGTATAATTTTTATCCGGAGATTCTGAAACTGGATTCCGATGAACCGGCGGAGCCGGGAGAACTGGGAAGAATCGTTGTGACAGATTATTATAATAAAACATTTCCAATGGTTCGTTATGATACCGGTGACACAGGGAAAATGCGTGTATATTATGACAAGAACGGCCGGGTGCATGCAAAATATACAGAGATTTACGGACGTCGTGGTTCTCTTATGTATAACACAAAAGGTGAGCCGCTATCAATCCACGTTTTTATGAATACACTGTTGAAGTTCGAAGGAACTGTTTACCAGGCAAAATGCATCCAGTGGAGAGAAAAAGACTATGAACTGTTGGTGAATGCGGACCGTTCCAGACTGGACGAAACAGAACTTCTCGCAGCATACCGATATTACCTGGGTGAAGACGCAGAGCTTCGGATCACCTATGTGGACCAGATCCCGATTCAGGCATCCGGTAAATTTATGGTCTGTGAAAATAAATGGAATGGAAGGAAGCAGGCATAATGAAACAGAAAGTATCGGATTATATAGCGGATCATATAGCAGAGTGGGGAATCCGTGATGTGTTTACCGTAACAGGCGGTGGTGCCATGCATATGAATGATGCTTTTGGACATCATCCGAAACTGCACTGTACTTATCAGCATCATGAACAGGCATGTGCCATGGCTGCAGAGGCTTATGCACGTATGGATAATCGGATGGCAGCAGTCTGTGTGACGACCGGTCCTGGTGCAACGAATGCCATTACCGGTGTGCTCGGCGGTTGGATGGATTCGATTCCTATGCTGGTTTTTTCAGGACAGGCAAGATATGCAACTACGGTTGTAGCGTCCGGGCTGAAACTTCGAAGCATGGGAGTGCAGGAATGTAATATTGTACCGGTTGTGACCTCAATTACAAAATATGCACAGATGATCATTCATCCGGAAGATATCCGGTATCATCTGGAAAAAGCCCTCTATATGGCGGTGAACGGACGACCGGGACCGGTGTGGCTTGATATTCCGCTGGATGTGCAGGGGGCAGTCATTGACACAGAAAAATTGAGAGGATATGATCCACAGGAGAATCCGAAAGAAAAACCGGCAGAAATTTCACAGGATATCATTCAGCAGATTCTGGACAAGATAGAAAAAAGCCGTCGCCCGGTTCTGTTTCCGGGAAATGGAGTACGTCTTGCAGGTGCAATGGATGATTTTCAAAAACTTGTAAATATTCTGGGAGTTCCGGTGATCACCGGAATGAGCAGTGTGGATGCCATGGAGTCTGAACATCCGTATTTTGCCGGAAGAAGCGGAGGAACCGGGACACGTCCGGGAAATTTTGCACTTCAGAACAGCGATGTGCTTCTTTCTATCGGGAATCGCCAGGGATTTGCACAGACCGGTTTTCAGTATCAGGACTGGGCAAGGGGCAGTTATACGATCCTGAATGACATTGATGAAAATGAACTGAAAAAACCAAGTCTCCATGTCAGTCTTCCAGTCTGTGGTGACGCAGGAGATCTGATACGCAAGCTTATCTGTGCGGCAAAACTTCGGGGAGCAGATGAAACAAATCCGTTGTTTAAAGGCAGAGACTGGATACGTCAGTGTCAGGTATGGAAACAGAAATATCCGGTGGTGACAGCGAAACATTATGAGACGGTAGAAGAAGGCTGTACCAATATTTATGCTTTTTATGAAGAACTGTCAAAAGCAATGCAGGAGGGGCAGACACTGATGGTCAGTGTGGGAACTTCCAGAGTGGCAGGAAGTCAGGCATTTCGGGTAAAAAAAGGTCAGCGTTTTATTACAAATCCAAATACTGCGTCCATGGGATTCTGTCTCCCGGCAGCGACCGGAATCTGTGTCGCACAGCCCGGAAAACCAGTAGTCTGTGTGACCGGTGAGGGAAGTCTGCAGATGAATCTGCAGGAATTACAGACAATATGGCAGAACCGTCTTCCGGTAAAATTATTTGTGATCAATAACCAGGGTTATCATTCTATCCGACAGACACAACAGAGTTATTTTGAACCACCGCTGGTGGGAGTTGGAGCAGAGAGTGGAGATCTGAGTTTCCCGGATCTGTCCAAGATCATACCGGCATATGGATTTTCTTATCGGGCAGTGCATGCTGCAGAAGAACTTCCGGAAACACTTCATCAGGTCCTGGAGGAAACCGGGGCATCTGTGTGCGAGGTGTTTGTGACAAAATATCAGAAAACAGAACCAAAAACCTCTGCAAAAAAACTTCCGGATGGAAGTATGGTATCGGCACCGCTGGAAGATATGTATCCTTTCCTCAGCAAAGAAGAACTGGAAGAAAATATGTTTACAGAAACGAATGGAGAAATGCAATGAAACGAATCGTTGTTACCGGAGCAACCAGTATGATCGGAACAGCATTGATCGAAGAATGTATCAGACATGACATTGAGGTTTATGCAGTTGTACGTGCAGGGTCTTCGAAGACAAAACGTCTGCCGGAGAGTGCACGGATACATCAGATAGAATGTGAACTGGAAAAACTGGAAGAACTTCCAGCGAAGATCACCGGAGAATGCGATACGTTTTTTCATATTGCATGGGGAAATACCGGGGAAAATCGAAACAGCAGTACAGAGCTGCAGAGCAGAAATGTCTTTTATACTCTGAAGGCTGTCCGTGCTGCTCATGCAATGGGATGCAAAAGATTTATCGGAGCAGGTTCACAGGCAGAATATGGACCGATGGATGTTCCGCGGATCGCACCGGACAGTCCGGTACATCCGACGACGCCTTACGGTGCGAGCAAGCTCGCTGCAAACCAGCTTTCTTTCATGCTTTGTAAGGAACTTGGAATAGAATGGATCTGGCCGAGAATTTTCAGTGTGTATGGAATATATGAAAAAGAGACGACAATGATCGCTTCTGGTCTGCGCAAAATGCTGAAAGGCGAAAAAACAGAGTTTACCCCTGCAGAACAGAGATGGGATTATCTTTACAGCAAAGATGCAGGGCGCGCATATTATCTGATCGGCGAAAAAGGCAGAGATGGTGCAGTTTACTGTGTGGGAAGCGGGCAGGCACATCCTCTGCGGGAATATATCATGCAGATGGCGGAACTTACCGGAGCGGATTCACCGGGAATCGGCGCGAGACCATATCCGCCGGGAGCAGTGCGGAATCTGTGTGCAGATATAGATAGTCTTACAAAGGATACTGGATTTGTACCGGAATATACCTTTGAAGAAGGAATAAAAGAAACGCTTTGCTGGCTGGAAAGTCAGAATACAGGAGACAGAAAATAATGAGAAAGAAAATTTCGGTGGTAATTCCCACCTATAACGAAGAGGCAAATGTGGTTCCTCTGTCACAGGCGATCATAGAGGTTATGGAGAAAGACCTCAGTGAATATGATTATGAGATCCTGTTTATAGACAACCATTCAAAAGATAATACAAAAGCGCTTCTTCGCGGACTATGTGCAAATAACAGAAAGATCAAGGCAATCTTTAATGCAAAAAATTTCGGACAGGCGAGATCACCGGTGTATGGAATGAAACAGGCATATGGCGACTGTGTGGTACGTATGTGTGCAGATTTTCAGGATCCGGTAGACATGATCCCCCAATTTGTCCGGGAATGGGAAAAGGGAACAAAGATTGTAATTGGAGTGAAGAGTGCAAGTAAAGAACGCCGTGGCATGTACCTGGTGCGTGAATGCTATTACAGACTGATCAATAAGATTACAGATATTGATCATATTGATCAGTTTACCGGCTTTGGTCTGTATGACAGAAAATTTGTGGATGTTGTGCGTGACCTGCATGATCCGATGCCGTATCTTCGAGGCATTATTGCTGAACTGGGATTTGATTATAAAGCGATTGAATATACACAGCCAAAGCGGCGCGCAGGAAAAAGCAAAAATAATTTCTACAGTCTTTATGATTATGCAATGATCGGAATTACTTCTTATTCCAAGGTGGTGATGAGACTGGCAACTTTTGCAGGTTTTATCATTGGAGGACTCAGCCTGGCAGCTGCAGTGGTCTATCTGGTCCTCAAACTCATGTACTGGGATCGCTTTTCAGCCGGAGTAGCACCGATGGTGATCGGTATGTTTTTCCTGGGGGCATTGCAGTTGTTCTTTATCGGACTTCTTGGGGAATACGTTCTGAGCATTAATACCAGAGTTCTTGACAGACCACTTGTGGTGGAAGAAGAACGACTGAATTTTGACGAGCCGGAGGAGGACGAGGAATGACAGATACGCAGAAAAAACCACTGTGGAAAAACGAACTGGTATGGCTGTTTCTGCTCACAAGCGGACTTTTTGCCATTTTGTACAGTAAATTTATTCTGGGTGGATATGCCTATGTGTTTACAGATACAGGAGCAGATACCATGCAGATCAATTATGCCCAGTATAGACTTTTTTCTTCTCTGTTTCGGAGTGGAGAAAGTGGTTATGTGCTGCAGGCGGGACTGGGAATGGATGTGTCATCCTATTATCCGGCATATTTGATTCCCTACAATCTTCTGATCCTGCTTGCTCCGCAGAGACTTCTTCCCTGGGCTGTTCTTGCATCTGCCTATCTGAAGATGATAACGATTTCCCTTGTTGGATATCTGTTTTACAGAAAACTGATGCAGGATGGAATCGGAACTATGGCAGCGGCGCTCGCATGGACCTTTTCCGGTTATGTGATTCTCTGGGGACAGCATTACGGCTTTTGTACCTGTATGGCACTGTTTACAGTCTTTATGTATTTTCTTCAGTGTTATCTGAATGGAGAACAGCGCTGGAAAAGTGCAGGACTCGTGCTCACGGTAACGATGCTGCTGATCTCCAGTTATTATTTCCTGTACATGATCGCTTTTTTTGCTGTATTTTATGTCTTTATTTACAGCATCATGCAGCGATATTCCCTGAAACGTACTGTTGGAAAAGTGGCCGGACTTGGCGGCATGGGAATTCTTGGTGTACTGATCGGAGGTGTGGCACTGGTACCGATCGCAGATACATTTCTGGAGAGTGCCAGGGCAGGGGTACTGGCTGCAAAAGGAACTTCTCATTTACTGAGTCCATATAAAGGAAAAACGCTGGGAACGATCGTGGCCAGATTTTTTTCAAATCATATGCTGGGAATTGACAAAGATTATACAGGATACCTCAATTATTATGAGGGAATGATACTTGCGGTCAGTATCCTGACAGTTTTTGCAGTCAGCTATTTTATTGTAAAGAAAAGCACCCGAGTAAAGGCACTGGTTCTTACGGTGTTTCTGGTCTTCCTGACGATCATGCCGCTTACCAGCCGTATTCTCGTATTTACGAAACATTCCTATCGATGGACGTTTATGATATGTTTTGTGGAAGCACTTGTTATTGGGTGTTTCCTTCAGGAGGTATTCAGAGAAAAGAACAGAAAAACAGTTCTGACCGGCAGCATACTTGCCATTGTTATCTGTGGCGGATTGCTGGCATGGATGTACAGCTTTAAAAATATAAAACCGGACCATAAGGTTACGGCAGGAGTAATAGGATTTTTGGCAGTCTATCTGATATTATTTGCAGTTGGAACTTCTGTAAAAAAAATGTACAGAATTTTTCCGGCTGCTGTATTGCTGGTTCTGATATGTGAGTTGTTTGTTTTGGATTATCCGTCTCTGTGGCATCGTGAATCTCCGACCAGAAATCAGGTGGCAACAGAATATTACAATGATGGGACAAAAGAAGCTGTGGCTATGCTGAAAGAGCAGGATGATTCGGTATACCGTATCGAGAAATCCTATACATCGGCATCAGAAAACGATGGAATGAGTCAGGGCTACAATGGACTTTCGGTGTATATGAGCACCAATCCGGCGTCACTGGTTGCTTATCATAAGATGTACGGACCGGAAACACTGTCCGGTAATTTCGTAGACTTCAATATGGATGACTATATCAGGAGTTCTCTGCTGGGAACGAAATATCTGATCACAGGGACCGGATACCATGCACCTCAGAAGATATATACATCTGTTGGAGAGGCGGGTGGCAGATCAGTCTTTGAGAATCAGTATGCACTTCCATTTGGATATCTGTATGATAAAGAATGGAATCAGGAAGAAGTAAAAGAAATGTCCGGACTGGACAAAACACTGGCTTCTTTGTCTGGCTTTTATTATACGGATGCAGAGGAGACGTCTTCTTATCAGAAGGCGGACCTTCCGGAGCAAACAGACCTGTCGCTGCTGGATTATGCGGATACAGCGACTGACTGTACGATGGAGAAAGGATCAGAAGGCATTACCGTGAGCAATCTCGGCGCAGATCCAAATGTTGTATTTCCAGGCGTGGCGTCCTGTTTTGCAGACAACGACAAGTTGTATGGACTTTCACTGACAGTAGACGCACCTGATGAAACAGAAATGGCTGTTTATTATCAGACAGAGGGAGATGAAGGCTTCTCTGCGGAGAAAGTTTACACATTTAAAGTCACTGAGGACAACAGGACATGGGAACATCTTGTACCTGGGGGAATCACAGAGCTTCGTGTAGATGTAAGTTCTCCGGTTGAATCAGCAGTGATAAATAATTTCGAATTAAAATCCTGCGATATTACGGAAAGTGGTTATACAGCATTGAAGGAATCCGGAGCTGATGAGGTGACATTTTCTGACAGTACATATCAGGCACAGGTAACAAACGATGCATCTGAGAACAAAATGCTGTGTGTTCCGCTGTTCTATCAGAAGGGATGGACTGCACAGATCGATGGAGAGGATGCCGGTGTGTATAATATCAATGAAGGTATGTGCGGAGTGGAAGTTCCGTCTGGAACTCATGAGATTGTATTAAAATATGAAACACCATACCAAAACTATGGCGTGGGAATGACAATCATTGGAATTATAATTTTTATACTGGTCTTTAGTCAGAATTTATATAAATTTTTTGTAAAGTTGTGTTAAAATTCGTTGGAGTGTGTTATAATGGACGCATAGACAACAAAACAGTTGTTTATAAAAATATCATCCAAAATAAACAGCAAAGGGGATGGGACTATGAAATTTATTATTAGTGGAAAGAACATCACAGTTTCCCAGGGACTCAAGACCGCAGTAGAGGATAAACTCGGCAAACTGGAACGGTATTTTACTCCTGACACAGAAGTGGTAGTAACTTTAAGTGTCGAAAAAGAAAGACAGAAAATCGAAGTAACGATCCCGATGAAAGGAAATATCATCAGATCCGAACAGGTAAGCAATGATATGTATGTATCCATTGACCTGGTTGAAGAAGTCATCGAACGTCAGCTTCGTAAATACAAAAATAAAATCGTTGATAAACAGCAGGCAGCTGCAAACTTCCAGAAAGAGTATCTGGACAAGGATTATGAAGAAGATGAAGAGGTTAAGATCATCCGTACCAAGAAATTTGGAATCAAACCTATGTATCCGGAAGATGCATGCGTACAGATGGAACTCCTGGGACATAACTTTTTCGTATTCTTTAATGCAGAGACTGAACAGGTCAATGTAGTATACAAACGTAAAGGAAACACATACGGTTTAATTGAACCGGAATTTTGATTTTAAATCTGAAGTGCAGTCTGGAGCACTTCATATATGCAGTATGAAGTCCCACCCTTCAACTGAGGGGTGGGACTTGTGGGTATTAAATGTAATAGAAGCAGCCGGCATCAGACAAAAGGGAAAGAAGACATGAATAACAAAAAGAATCTCAAAATGAAACCCGTAGGCAGTGAATACATGGAACAGTATAATGCACTTCTTCGTTATGTATTTCAGGTAACTGAGCAGGAGCTGAGTTCCATTGGATGGCAGGAGAGAGAAATTATCCGTGCCAAATTTCCTACCATGGAAAAGGCAGATGTTATAGGATGGTTTGATAATGATACCCTGGTTTCTCAGGTGGCAGTTTATCCGATGCATGTACGGATCTTTGGGCAGACTTATGCGATGGGCGGCCTTACCGGTGTAGGAACCTACCCGGAATATTCCAACATGGGGCTGATGCACAAGCTTCTGGAACAGGCACTCAAGAATATGAAAGAGCGTGGACAGGATATCTGTTATCTTTACCCTTATTCCATACCGTATTACAGACGCAAAGGCTGGGAAATCATTTCTGATAAGATTTCCTATGAAATCAAGGATTATCAGCTCCCGAAGAATCATCAGGTTCCGGGGGATGTCCGCCGTGTGGATACGGAGGGAGAAGAGCTGAAAGAAACCTACAAGCGTTATGCCATGAGAACACATGGTGCGATCCTTCGTGATGATCTGGCATGGAATGAGTACTGGTTGTGGGATTCTGATGATATCATGGCAGCAGTATATTATAATGAAAAAAATGAGCCGGATGGTTATGTGATCTACTGGATAGCCAAAGAAGTATTTCATATTAAAGATATGATTTTTAATAATGAGGAGGCAAGGACAGGTCTCTGGAACTTTGTGGCAGCTCATTTTTCCATGATCAATCAGGTAGAAGGCGATACATATACAGATGAACCGCTGGCATTCCTTCTGGAAGATGCGAGTATCAAAGAAGTGATTTCTCCATATTATATGGGTAGGATCGTTGATTTTGTTTCCTTCATTGAGAAATATCCGTTTAAACCAAGTGTACTTGACCGGGAATGGAAATTCCGCCTGGTCGATCCGATCATGGAATGTAATCAGGGAAATTTCCATCTGATAATCTCAAGGGATGGTCATGGACAGGTTATGCGGATCATGGAGCCATGCGAAGATACGATCAATATTCAGACAATGACCACTATGCTGATGGGCTACAAACGTCCGGAATATCTTGCAAAGATTGGACGTATTCAGGCAGCAGAGTGGACGATTGATATGCTTGAGGATGCGATTGAGCAGCAGACTCCGTATATATCAGATTATTTTTAAAATATTTGAGGAACTCTTGACAATAGTATGTGTGCGTGTTATATTACATATAGAACAAAAGAGATGGACAGGGGATGCGGTGAAAATAACTGCATCTCCTTTTTAGCAATGTGAACCGGAGGTGGCATTATGGCTAAGAGAGATTATTATGAAGTCCTTGGAGTCGGAAGAGATGCCGATGCCAAGGCGATCAAACGTGCATACAGAAAACTTGCAAAAAAATATCATCCGGATATGAATCCTGGTGATAAACAGGCAGAACAGAAATTTAAAGAAGTTACAGAAGCTTACAATGTATTAAGTGATACAGAAAAGAAGAAATTATACGATCAGTATGGTTTTGCTGCATTTGAAGAGGGCAGTGGAAATCCATATGGAGCCGGTGGACAGAATGGGGCCGGAGGCGGTTTTCATGGAGGCTTTGGAGAATTTGACTTTGGTCAGGGCGGCAATGGTTATCATGAGTATCATTTTGAAAATAGTAATATGGGTGATATGGGAGATATTTTCGGAGATATCTTTGGAAATATGTTCCATGGTCAGAAAAACAGTGGATACAGTCGTCAGAGCAGTGGATTTGGCGGACAGGGCTTTCACAGTGGTTTCGGAGGAAGCGGATTTGGAGGGCATACCCAGGAAAAAGGCAGTGACCTCAGGTCTGAAGTAAGTATCAGCTTTGAAGATGCTGCATTTGGATGCGATAAAATGATCCGTCTTTCGGATCCGTCAGGAAGCGGTTCCCAGACACTGCAGGTACATGTTCCGGCAGGTATCGAAAATGGCAAGAGCATCCGTCTGAAGGGAAAAGGAAATCCTGGATTTAACGGAGGAGAAGCCGGAGATCTTTTGTTGAAAGTAAATATTCAGCCAAAGCCAGGATACGAACGGAATGGTATGGATGTCTATACAACAACAGAAATTCCATTCACAACAGCTGTTTTTGGCGGCGAGGCAAAAGTCTCTACATTGTACGGTGATGTGATCTGCCGTATTCCGGAAGGCGCTCAGACAGGAAGGAAGATCCGTCTGAAGGGCAAAGGTATCGTTTCGATGAAAAATCCATCTGTTCATGGTGATCAGTATGTGACGATCCGAATTCAGGTGCCACAGAACCTCAGCCCGGAAGCAAAAGAAAAGTTAAGAGAATTTCAGCAGGTCTGCAGAAATGATGAACGGAAAAGAAGAGGAAGCGTAGCATAAAGACGCTTCCTTTTTAAAATTATTTATAAAACAACTATGAAATTTTTGTAAAACTGTCCATTTTCGGCATTTTGTGCATTGATTATTTGATAGGATAGAGATATCATAAGCTACAGAAAAAACAGAAGTCCAATGACAGCAGAGTTTTGCTATGAACAGTAACAGACAGGCTGAGCCGGAAAGGATGGATATTTTGAATTATCTGAAACAATCAAAGCATTTGTGGATCATACCTGCTTATGGAATTTTTTATATGATCTCGTTTATGCTGATGGAGCAGAGCGATGTAAAAATACATATGATTCATTCATTAGCTGATGATAAGATTCCGTTTTGCCCGTATTTTATTATTCCATATGTACTCTGGTACTTTTTCCTGATCGGAACAGTGATTTATTTTGCGGTATTCTGCCCGAGCAAAAAAGAATATTATCAATATCTCGGAACTCTGGGTGTAGGTATGACACTGTTTCTGCTGATCTCTTATGTATATCCGAACGGACAGCATCTGAGACCGGATCTTGGCAGTACCGGAGGCGGTGTGTTTATCAGTGTGATACGTTTTTTGTATAAAATTGATACACCTACCAATATTTTCCCAAGCATGCATGTATTTAATGCAACAGCAAGCTGTATCGCCTTATATCAAAATGAACGGTGCAGGAAAAATAAATTGTTCACGGTAAGTCAGATCATACTTACAATATCGATCGTTTTATCAACGATGTTCCTGAAACAGCACAGTGTGGCAGATGTTATGACTGCACTGATCCTGAATATTCTTTGTTATCAGCTGTTTTACAGAGTGCTTCCTGCAAGAAAGGAACGTCTGGCAGAAGTACTTACACGCAGAGAGATCTGTACGGTTCCGAATCTGCTCAGCACACTTCGACTGTGTCTGGCAGTTGTATTCTTTGGAATATTTGAAAGATATGGTGTAGGAGAGTACCGTACGGTACTTGTACTGCTCATTCTTGCCGCTGCGGCAACAGATGTTCTGGACGGCAGAATTGCCAGATCCTTTAACAGTATCAGCCAGGTCGGACGTATTCTGGATCCGGTGGCAGATAAGGCTATGCAGGGTGTGATGATTGCGTATCTGATTCCAAGATATCCACTGGCGAAGCTTGTGCTGATCCTGTTTGTGATAAAAGAGTGTTATATGACAGTTGCAGGGTGGAAAGTACTGATGGAGACAAAAGAAACGATTGAGGCACAGTGGCATGGTAAGCTGAATACAGCAGTAACTTATGTAGTTGTACTGATCCTGCTGGCAGGACCGAGACTTCCATATTCTACATCTAATGTACTGATTGGAGCCTGTGCAGTCTGCATGGCAATGTCTCTGAGTATGTATGCAGCGCAGTTTCGCGAAATGCTGGAACACCAGAATGGAAGATATCAGCGGAAAATGCAGGGCGGTTTCAGTGGTAATTAAAAGAAAGATTAATTTAAGGAAGGGGTTTCCTCAGAGAGGAGACCACCTTCCTTTTTTGTCAGACTGTCCTTATAACAGAATCAATTTCCTGGAGAAGATTCTGCCGTTCTTCCTGAAATTTCAGCTTTTTATTGAAACGAAAATATTCTTCACAGCCAAAATGACTAATGAAAGATACTGCATTTGCGTTATGACTGAGATCTGAGATCAGAAACAATATTTCAGGTCCATCACCAAAAGCCGACTCAGCAAAAGAAAAGCCAAGATGCAGCGCCAGAGAAGTGCGGTTTACAGTATCCTGTCGGATCTTGACATTTTCCTCCAGAGCGTGACGCAGGATCGCGATTACTTCTTCCGGAGCAGAAATACGTTCCTGCTGAGTGAGGGAGAGACTTTGCTCAAGAATTCGGGCAATACGTTCCGTGCAGTCTGTTTCCATGCGGTCAAGCAGATGGTTTTCCAGGCGGATTTTTTGAGAAGTTCGATATTGTTCTGTAAAAGCAGCAAGCGTATTTCCTTCAAGAAGTGAGGCTCTGGCCTGACGGAGTACGCTCTGAAGGGCAACTGCGAACTGGTCTTCTTCCCGGAATTTCAGAAATAAGGTGTTCCATCCATCCAGAAGAAGCCCGGCAACAGTAAGACGTTCATCTGTTGGGGCATGGGCTGCCAGCGTGCAGAGTGACTCTACAACGGATTCATCAAGGGATCCGGAGAGAATTTCAGGAATCCGGTAATCCTGACGATATTTTGCGTAAAGCTGGTAATAAGCACCAAAATCTCTTGCAATCTCTTCATCCTGCAGATACTGACGGATCAGGTTTTCATCCGGGGCAAAATGCATATCCTCATATCCGTATAAAATTGCAGAAAGATCTTCCCAGCCACGTGCAGTGACGAAACAGATGCGGTCCGCCGTATTCTCAATATGGTAAAAATGTTCTCTTTTTAAACTCAGGTAAGAAAGAACAGAAGGATGAAGCCCTTTTGCAGATGCATATTCTTTCCATACATTGAGATCTGGTTCAATATCGATTCGTTTTACGCGGTCCAGAGTGACAATATCAAATTCTCTGGCAGATTTATTGTATTCAACAGGATTTCCGGCGGCAGCAATGATCCAGCCGGATGGAACCGGATGGGTACCAAATGTTTTATTTTGCAGAAACTGCAGCATAGTGGGAACCAGCGTTTCGGATACACAGTTGATCTCATCGATAAAAAGGATTCCTTCTTTACAGCCGGTTTCTTCTATCTTTTCATAAACAGAAGCAATGATCTCGCTCATGGTGTATTCTGTTACGGAATATTCTTTTCCCTGAAATTTCTTTTTTACAATGACAGGGAGACCGACAGCACTCTGGCGTGTATGATGTGTAATTGTATAAGCAACCAGTCCGATTCCACATTCTCTGGCGGCCTGTTCCATGATCGCTGTTTTGCCGATACCGGGCGGCCCGATCAGGAGAATCGGCCGTTGTCTGACAGATGGCAGGAGATAATGGCCATTAGAATCTTTACGCGTATAGACTTGTATGGTTTGGAGAAGTTCCTGTTTGGCTTCTTTGATATTCATAAAATGTGGTATCCTTTCTGTATCTGAGATGATGCAAGATTATGTTTCATCCATATATAACTTATGTGCCCAGACCGGAACTTTCTGATGCAGGGCCTTTTCACGGTAAAAAATAAAAGCAGTCTGATAATCTGTCGGTCTTTCGGGATAAATACCATCTCCGTCTGTGAAGTACAAAAGTCCTTTCAGATTACGGAGAGCTCCGGTGTTACGGAGATCCTGCACATATGCAAAAACAGGGCGGAAATCTGTGCCGCCACGACCGTGGATCGTGATATGTGTCAGATAATTTTTCCAGTCATCTTCGCAGGTAACATGTATAACGTCCTGAATAAAGCTGTCACACTGAATGATGTAAAGGTTCATTTTGCGGAAAAAATTTTCGTGATCACTGAGAATCCCATAAGTCTCTTCCATAAAACGCCGGACTGTAGCGGCGGAGCAGGAACCGGAAGTATCGATCGCAATGACGAGTTCTTCCATGCGGTTTACTTCCTGGTATTCCAGATGTTCAATGAGTGGCATATTGCCATAATGTTCCAGACCATAGAGATAAGGAATATAGTCAAAACTTTCTGTATCTGTATGAAGTTCCTCGCGGTGAACGGCAAAATGTCTGAGAAAACGATGAAAATCATAGCGGTGTTTTTCTCGCAGACTGATTTCTTCCTGCAGACTCCCCGGGGAAGCGCCTCTGCCGTCAGAACCGTAGAGACCGAAACCACCGGTACCATAACTGTTGTTCCAGAGATTTTTCATCTGTTCGAGAAGCTTCTTACGGTCAGCCTGTTTCCAGAACTGATGATCATCCATTGCACAGGTTTCCGGCAGCTCAGGATTCTGCGAATAAAGTATAGCCGGACGATATTCTTTTTTCTCATGATGGATCAGTCGATATACAGCAAGGTCGCAGGCCTGATCCCATCGCTGAGCTTCAGAAGGTATCTCCAGGATCAGATGAAGGAAAAGACAGTGATACAGCATATGCAAAAAAAGCTTTTCCAGAGTATCGGGATCATCCTGAAACGTTTTTATAAGAAAATCCGGGCAGAAATAGATGACACTGCCATCTGTGCCGGCAGAGGATGTTTCTGAGGATTCCTGAAAGGAAAAATTCCAGAGAAGATGACGAAAAAAGGGATATCTGACAGAAAGCTGTTCACGTACAAAATTCCATATTTTTTCATAAAGACCGGAGGTGTCCGGAGAAATAGGATGTTTCATAATCTTACTCCTTATCTGTATCAGAAGGTAAAGTCATGGTCATGAAAGCCAAAGTGGTCTTTTTGGAATTCCAGAAAGAAGGAAAGAATTTCTTCCCGGTGGAGCCGGACGGCTTCCTCAATAAATGTGTCGAGTGCGGATTCTGTGATCGATACAAACTGACAGAGTTTCTGAATACGAAAAAAATCATCCTGACGGATCAGTTCGATTATGGCAGGCCGGAAACGAAGGGAAAGATAATGCTGATATTTTTCTTTCCATACAGGATCCTGAACTTCCGTAAAACGTTTTAATGCAATAGCAAGACGCCTGGCTTCCTGACCGGCAGATTCAAATTCTTTTTCGCAGTTGTCCATGAAGAATGCTCCTTTCAAAAATAGTGAATAATTATTTAACCGAATCAAGTAAGTTCCCTGCTTCAATTGCGAATATCCGCTTGACCAGATGAAAGTTACTAAAAAGGATTAAATTCAGTGTATCATTTCGGTGGGAGTTGTCAATGGAAAAGAAATAAGGTATAATCACCATAGTTGTATGACAGTGATATAATTCTAAAGAGAATGATAATGGAGGAAAACATGGAAAACGTATTTATTATGGATCATCCGCTGATCCAGCACAAAATTTCTATGCTTCGTAACAAAAATACAGGAACAAATGAGTTCCGTAAACTGATCGAAGAAATTGCAGTCCTTATGGGATATGAGGCACTGAGAGATCTTCCACTGGAGGATGTGGAAATTGAAACTCCGATCGAGAAATGTAAATCCCCAATGATCGCCGGAAAGAAGCTGGCAGTTGTGCCGGTACTTCGTGCCGGACTTGGTATGGTAAACGGTATCACAACGCTGGTTCCGTCTGCAAAGATCGGTCATATCGGCCTTTACAGAGATCCGGAGACACATGAACCACATGAATATTACTGCAAACTTCCGGATCCGATCGAACAGAGACTGATCGTGCTGACAGACCCGATGCTTGCAACCGGTGGTTCTGCGGTAGATGCAGTCAGAATGATCAAACAGCATGGTGGAAAGAATATTAAATGTATGTTTGTCATCGCAGCACCGGAAGGTCTGGAACGACTTCACAGAGAACATCCGGACGTGCAGATCTATGTAGGACATCTGGATCGTGAACTGAATGAAAATGCTTACATCTGCCCGGGACTCGGTGATGCAGGTGACCGTATTTTCGGAACAATCTAAGAGACAGCGGAGAAGCAGAAAATAATGACAAAAGAAGAACTGGCACTGGAAGTGATCGCCCGGCTGAAAAAAGAATATCCGGATGCAGGCTGTACACTGGATTATGATCAGGCATGGAAACTGCTTGTGAGTGTCCGTCTTGCAGCGCAATGTACAGATGCAAGAGTTAACGTAGTTGTAGAGGAGCTTTATGCGAAGTATCCGGATGTGGCATCGCTGGCGGCTGCAGAGCCGGAGGAGATCGAGGAGATCGTCCGGCCGTGTGGACTTGGCAGAAGCAAAGCCAGGGACATCAGTGCATGTATGAGAATCCTTCATGAACAGTATGATGACAACATCCCGACAACTTTCGAGGCACTTTTGAAACTTCCCGGCGTAGGACGCAAGAGTGCCAATCTGATCATGGGAGATGTTTTTGGCAAACCGGCAATTGTTACAGATACGCATTGCATCCGGCTTTGTAATCGAATCGGGCTTGTGGATGGAATCAAAGAACCAAAGAAGGTGGAAATGGCCCTGTGGAAGATCATTCCACCGGAAGAAGGAAGTGATTTCTGCCATCGCCTTGTGTACCATGGACGTGAGGTGTGTACAGCGAGAACAAAACCGTATTGTGACAGATGCTGTCTGGAAGACATCTGCGCGAAAAATATATAATGATCTAATCGGCTCCTCAGGATATGAGGAGCTGATTCTTTAAGAAAAGGAGAATTCTGTGATATGAAATATGCAATCATCGGAGCTGGCGGAACCGGCGGAAGTCTTGGCTTTTTTCTGACGAAGGCAGGAAAAGATGTAACCCTCATCGCCAGAGGAAAACACCTTGAGGCGATCAGAAAAAATGGTCTGGGCATGGAACGCCTGTGGGATCATAAAAGAGAAATGATTCCGGTAAAAGCATGCACAGTGGAAGAATACAGTGATACACCTGATGTGATCCTGGTCTGTGTAAAAGGTTATTCTATGACGGAAACAATTCCGGTGATCCGGAAACTTGCAGGAAAAGATACAGTAGTCCTTCCAATCCTCAATATTTATGGGACAGGAGGAAAACTTCAGAAAGAATTTCCGGAACTGACAGTGCCGGATGGATGTATCTACGTATCTGCCAATATTCTGGAGCCGGGTGTGATCCTGCGACATGGAAAAATTCTCCGTGTTGTCTTCGGTGCGAGAAAACCGGAAGAAGAGACGGAAAAGATGCGTGAAATTGCAAAAGATATGGCATGTGAAAATATAGAAGTGATTCTCTCTGAAGATATTCGCAGAGATGCTATGGTAAAATTCTCTTACGTATCTCCGATCGGAGTAGCCGGACTTTACTGTAATGCGACAGCAGCAGATTTTCAGAAAGACGGAGAGGCAAGAGAAATGTTTAAAGCTCTGATCACTGAGATCGTAGCGCTGTCCCATGCGATGGGAATTGAATTTCAGGAGGATCTTGTGGAGCGAAATCTGAAGATTGTGGCACCACTGGCACCGGAGGCAACCACCTCTATGCAGAGAGATGTGTATGCGGGCAAAAAATCAGAAATAGATGGTCTTGTATATGAAATCGTCCGTCTGGGAAAAGAATATGGTGTCCCACTTCCGGAATACGAAAAAGCGGCGGCACGTTTTCATGAACAGGGACTCAAATAAACGAAGGAAGTGATAAAATGCGGAAAATGAAGAGGGTGGAAGATTCCCGCACTGAAAACACCTATTTGATCATGAATAAGCATATCAACAGCTATGGACGTCTGTTTGGTGGTGTCCTCATGCAGTGGATTGATGAAATGGCCGGGATTGTGGCTCACCGCCATGCAGGAACGATCGTCACAACAGCCTGCGTGGACAATCTGAACTTTAAGGCAGGCGCTTATCTTGGAAATACTGTTGTCCTGATCGGAAAGATGACATACGTGGGAAGAACATCCATGGAAGTACGGATCGATACATATGTGGAAGATTCTGACGGTATGCGCAAGATGATCAACCGTGCATATGAAGTTATGGTGGCGCTTGATGAAAACGACAACAAAGTCGAAGTACCGGGGCTGATCGTTGAGACAGAGGCTGAAAAGGCAGAATGGCAGGGTGCGGAAAAACGTTATGCACTCCGAAAGAAAAGAAGGATTGAAGGATTCTGAGAAATTTTCTGATAGGAATGTTACAGGAGAAAACAGATGGCAAAAAGAATTGGCATCATATCTGATACACACGGATTGCTGAGACCGGAAGTGATCAGCATACTTAAGACATGTGACTGCATTTTACATGCAGGAGATGTTGACCGGCCGGAAATCCTTGACCAGCTCCGGTATCTTGGCAGTCTTTATGTCGTGCGTGGAAATAATGACCGTGACTGGGCCGAAAAGCTTTCAGTTACACTGCGATTTAAAATAGAAGGAACGGAATTCTTTATGACACATAATAAAAAAGATGTTGCATGGGATCTGGGTACAGCGCAGGTTGTTATTTTTGGACACAGTCATCATTATTTTGAAAAAATGATCGATGGACGGCTGTGGTTGAATCCGGGAAGCTGTGGCAGGAGTCGTTTTGGCGGAGAAGTCACCATGGCTCTTATGGAAATTGACAATGGAAACTGGAATGTCAGAAAAATCAATTTTTCTGCATAAAAACGAACATATATTTGCTTTTGGATAATTTGTCCCGTTTTATCGTACATTAAATATGAGATACTCCCAATATAAGAAACAAATGTTCGGAAAACATGTTCGGTATAAAGGGAGGAAACCACGATGGTCAACACAGCAAATGCAGAAGGAAGAGTTTACAGGGCAGAGAGAAGTCGCGGAAAGAAGAATCGCAGGAAATTTTCCAGTATCATGGCGATGGTATTAGGGGCGATCGTTACAATAGAGATCATGATCATGGGTGCGATGGTTTTGAAATTGGATTTTCATTCTGCAGACAGGATTGCCCTGGCACTTGGCTTTATGGTATTATATTCAGGTGTAGTCATAGCATTGGCAGATAAATAAGGGAGAATGTATGCCGAGATCATTTAATCAGAAACTCAAAATTTTATATCTGATGAAGGCATTTGAAGAGAAGACGGACAGAGAACATCCGATATCCGTAGCTGAGATCATAAAATATATGGACAGTTATGGAATCAGTGTGGAGCGTAAGGCTGTCTACGATGATATAGAGACACTGAGGGTGTTCGGAATGAAGATTGAGAATCGAAGAGGACGTCCTTCGGGATATTTCCTTGCGGACAGAAAGTTTGAACTTCCGGAATTGAAGATTCTGATGGACGCAGTGCAGTCATCCAGATTCCTGACGCAGAAACAGTCCCGGGAACTTCTACGCAAACTGGAAAGTCTGACCAGTGTCAGTGAAGCGAGGAAACTTCAGTATCAGACTTATACAGTACCGGGAGTGAAGTCACCGAACAATGAAGTATATCAGAATATTCAGGGGATTTATGATGCAATTGCGGAGAACCATCAGATCGGTTTCCTGTATTATGAATGGGATTTTTCTAAGAATCTGAAACAGAAACGCGGTGGAGAAAGATACAGAGTAAGTCCGTGGAAATTAATCTGGAAGAACGAAAATTATTATTTGCTGGGTATGGACGAGAAAAGTGAGATCGTCAAACATTATCGTGTTGACAAGATCAAACATCTGAATATTGAGAAAGCTAAAAGAAATGGAGAGAGCATTTTTCAAAATTTTGATATGGAGAAATTTTCAGCCGGAACTTTTGGAATGTTTGGAGGAAAAGAAACTCCCGTCCGGATGGAATTTGAAAACCGTTTTGTTGGTGTGGTCCTGGATCGTTTTGGACAGGATGTCATGCTGATTCCCCGGGATGAAAAGCATTTTTCGATGCAGACGCACATCAGCGTCAATCCGAAATTCTTTGGCTGGCTGGCCAGCCTTGGAACAGGGGCAGTGATCATATCACCGGAGAATGTACGCAGAGAATATATATCATTTATGAAGAATACTCTGATGAATTATGGAGAAGAATAGAATATGACCGTTAAATCAAGACTTTTGGAAATTCTGGAGAAAGAGAAGGGTGAGACCCTTTCAGGAGAAAAGTTAGCCGAGGAGCTTCACTGTACCAGGGCTGCAATCTGGAAAGCTGTGAAATCTCTTCGGGAAGAAGGATACATGATAGAGGCGGGACCAAATAAAGGCTATATGCTGGTGAAAGCGAATGATCGACTTTCCGTTGAAGCAATACGGCCTTTTTTGTCGTTTCCGGAGGTTTATATCAAAGTTTATCAGGAAGTGGATTCTACGAACCGTGCAGCGAAAGCGGCTGCTGTTACCGGAGAAGCCGGTCATGGAAGCTTTGTGCTGGCGGGATGCCAGACAGAAGGACGTGGCCGGCGGGGACGCAGTTTTTATTCACCGCAGGATGCAGGAATCTACCTGAGTGTGATCCTCGAACCGAAAGGCAGTCTTCAGGAGAGTCTGCTTCTGACTGCAGAGGCGGCAGTGGCAGTTTACAGAGCAGTAAAGAAAATTACCGGAGTTGAATTGGATATTAAGTGGGTTAATGACCTTTATCATAATGGAAAAAAAGTCTGCGGCATTCTTACAGAAGCAGTCACAGACTTTGAGAGTGGAAATATTGAATTTGCCGTGGTCGGAATCGGGTTGAATATTTTTGAGGCAGCGGACGGGTACCCGGATTCGTTAAAAGGAATTGCCGGTGGAATATATGAGAACCGGGAAGCTGCGGGAGAGCTTGACCGCAGCCGACTGGCCGCAGAGATTGTAAATGCCCTGCTTGAGGAAACCAGAGAACTGAGACTTCCACAGGAATATATAGAACATAATCTTGTGCCCGGAAGGGAAATCTGTATTTCGGACGGAGATAAGATCCGCAGAGCGAAAGCACTGGAAATATGCCCGGATGGAAGACTGAAGGTAGAGGAAGCAGACGGTTCCTTGTCGGTTCTGTCCTATGGAGAAGTATCAATTATAATATGAAGTTATATTAAATATAATTGTGAAATGTGCATAATTTTGCATTCCATTTTGAGACAAAATAGGGAGAATGGATATTGACTTTTTTTTGACAAAGAGCGTAAAATAAGTGCAACAAAGGCAGACCGGTCATACCAATTTAATGACAATCCGGTCGAGAGAAAAGGAGGGAGAAAGACGGGAAATTTATCAGCCACACTGGCAGAAGAGCTGGAAAGCAAGACTGCCTTTACGATACCGGTGTTTGGCGGAGTGCCGATCGCAGAGAGTGTAGTTGTTACATGGGTGATCATGGCAGTGCTGTTAGTACTTTCACTGATACTGGTTCGTAATCTCAAGGTTGAGAATCCAGGCAAGAAACAGCTTCTTCTGGAATCAGGAGTAAGTTTTCTCTTGAATTTCTTTGAAGGAATTCTTGGAGAAGAGGGAAAAAGATATATCCCTTATCTGATGTCTACCGTTATCTATATTGGAATTGCCAATATAGCAGGTGTCTTTGGTTTTACACCACCTACAAAGGATATGAATGTGACCATAGCACTTTCGCTTATGAGCATTATTCTGATCGAGTACTCTGGTTTTCATAAACGAGGACTCAAAGGATTTCTGCATAGTTTTGCAGAGCCGGTTCCGATCATGCTTCCGATCAATATTCTGGAGCTGGCAATCAGGCCGACATCATTGTGTATGCGATTATTCGGTAATGTTTTGGGAAGCTTTGTAGTAATGAAATTGCTTGAATTTATATGTCCGGCAATTCTTCCCATACCATTCAGCCTGTACTTTGATTTCTTTGACGGATTCATCCAGGCATATGTATTCGTATTCTTAACATCACTGTTTATCAAGGAAGCAATTGAATAATCAGGATAAACAGATATCAAATTAAGAAAATTCATTATTTTTGTCAATCGAGGAGGAAAAAATTATGTCAACATTAGTAGCAATCGGAGCAGCAATCGCAGTTCTTACAGGTATCGGAGCTGGTATCGGTATCGGCCTCGCAACTTCAAAAGCAGTAGAAGCAATCGCAAGACAGCCTGAAGCAGAGAGTAAGATCAGTAAGAACCTTCTGTTAGGATGTGCACTTGCCGAGGCAACAGCTATCTACGGTTTCGTAATCGGTCTTCTGATCATCATCATGCTGGGCTAATAGAAAAGATATAGACAATGAGAATGAATCAGGATAAGAGAGGCAGGTGGACCAGGTGATAAAGATTGATATCAACCTTGTCTTCACAATCATCAACCTGTTGGTTCTGTATCTTTTGATGAAGAAGTTTTTATTCGGACCGATCATAAATGTGATGGACCAGAGAAAAGCGATGATCGACCAGCAGTTTGCAGAAGCAAAGGAACGACAGGATAATGCAAAAGCACTTCAGGAACAGTATGAGGGTGCTTTAAAATCTGCAAAAGAAGAATCCTACCAGATCATGGAACAGGCCAGAAAAGAAGCAAAAGCTCAGGCAGACCATACAGTAGAAGAGACAACCGCAAAAGTAGATGCCATGCTTGCAAAGGCACAGGAAGACATCCGTATGGAACGCGAGAATGCAATGCGTCAGATGAAAGGCGATGTTGCAGAGCTTGCTATGAAAGCTGCAGCTAAGGTCATTGGTAAGAACAGTGGAGCAGATCAGGATTTATCCTTATATGATCAATTTATAGAAGAAGCAGGTGATCCGGATGACAGCGACCGCCGTTAATTATGCAAAAACACTGTACGAGCTTTCTGTTTCGACAGAAGCCGTACAGACAACAAAAGAAATATTCCGTGAGGTTCCGGGGTTGGCAGAGAGCCTTGAGAACCCACTGGTGCCTTTTGAAGCAAAGAGCAGAGTGATCGACAGAGTGATCCCTGATGAGATGAAGAATTTCATTAAGGTTGCCTGCAGACACAGAAACATCGGTCTTCTGAATGAGATCTTTGAAAATTATGAAGAAATCTGCAGAAGACATAAGAACATCCTGCATGCAGTGATGCGTTATGTAACACCGCCGAAGGATGAACAGCTGAAAGGCATCAAAGCATTTTTGTGCCGGGAATTTCAGGCTGAACAGGCCGAAATAGAGATGATAGAAGACAAAAGTCTGATCGGAGGATTTGTCCTCCAGGCAGACGGACGTGAATTTGACTGGAGCATGCGGGGACGTTACCGTATGTTACAACAGAAACTGACCCGGAGGTGAACACGTTGAGTGCAATCAACCCAGATGAGATTATTTCTATTCTAAAAGAAGAAATAGAAAATTATGATGAGATCAGCCAGAACCAGGAAGTGGGAACGGTTATTTCTGTAGGTGACGGAATTGCAACCGTATACGGAATTGACCATGCCATGTATGGTGAGGTTGTAGTATTTGAAAACGGACTCAAGGGAATGGTTCAGGATATCCGTACAAACAGCATGGGATGCATCCTGTTTGGTAAAGATACCGGAATCAAAGAGGGAACCAAAGTAACCAGAACCGGAAAACAGGCAGGTATTCCTGTTGGTAATGGATATGTAGGAAGAATCGTAAATGCCCTTGGCGCTCCGATAGATGGAAAAGGCGAGATCAAAGAAGAAGGATATCGCCCGGTAGAGAATCCTGCACCAGGAATCATCGACCGTAAATCCGTAACTGTACCGCTGGAAACAGGTATCCTTTCTCTGGATTCCATGTTCCCGATCGGCCGTGGACAGCGTGAGCTGATCATCGGTGACAGACAGACCGGTAAAACTTCTCTTGCAATTGATACGATCCTGAACCAGAAGGGTAAGGATGTACTTTGTATTTATGTAGCAATCGGACAGAAGGCATCTACCGTTGCAAAGGTTGTATCCAACCTCGAAAAATACGGTGCGATGGAGTACACAACAGTATTCTCCTCAACAGCCAGTGACTGTGCACCGCTTCAGTACATTGCACCTTATGCAGGAACAGCACTTGCTGAGTTCTTTATGTATCAGGGAAAAGATGTGCTGATCGTATATGATGACCTTTCTAAACACGCAGTAGCATATCGAGCACTGTCCCTGTTGCTGGAACGTTCTCCGGGACGTGAGGCATATCCTGGTGATGTGTTCTACCTGCATTCCAGACTTCTGGAGAGATCCAGCCGTCTGAGCGATGAAAAGGGCGGCGGTTCTATTACAGCTCTTCCGATCATCGAGACACAGGCAGGTGATGTATCTGCATATATTCCGACCAACGTAATTTCTATTACAGATGGTCAGATTTTCCTGGAGAGCGACCTGTTCTTCTCCGGTATGAGACCGGCCGTAAACGTCGGACTTTCTGTATCACGAGTTGGTGGTGCAGCCCAGACAAAGGCAATGAAAAAAGCATCCGGAAGTGTTCGTATCGATCTTGCTCAGTACCGTGAGATGGAAGTCTTCACACAGTTCAGTTCTGATCTGGATGAAGCAACAAAGGCACAGCTGGCATACGGCGGATGCCTGATGGAACTTCTGAAACAGCCGCTGTGTAATCCACTTGCACTCCACGAACAGGTAATTACATTGTGGACAGCAACTCATAAAAAAATGGTTCATGTGGATAAAAAGAATGTGAAACAGTATCAGAAAGATCTTCTGGCATACTTCGATAATGTTTACCCGGAAATCGGTAAAGAAATCGAAGAGACTAAGGTACTCAGTGATGAACTGGGAGAAAAGATCCTTCAGGTTGCAGATGAGTTCAGGGATCGTGCAGCTACCAAATAAATTATTTGTAAAGAATGCGATTACTGTGAAATGACAAGTTTGTCAGAGACAGTAACCGGCAGGAGGAATTTATGGCAAATGCAAGAGAAATAAAGAGCAGGATAAGCAGTGTCCAGGACACAATGAAAATTACCAATGCCATGTATATGATTTCCTCTTCCAAAATGAAAAAAGCCAAAAAGATACTGTCGGATACCGAGCCGTATTTCTACAATATGCAGAGTGCGATCGCACGTATCCTCCGACATATTCCGGATATACAGCATCCGTTTTTCAGTGTCCGTCACCTGATTCCTACAGAGGAACGTAAGATTGCGACGATCGTGGTAACAGGTGATAAGGGTATGGCAGGTGCCTATAACCACAATATTACCAAGATGACAGAGGAATTTATGGCCAATACTCCTGGCCACCATAAACTGTATGTCCTTGGTGTTGTAGGAAGACAGTATTTCAGTAAAAAAGATGTCGATATGGATGGAAGCTTCCGTTATACTGTACAGAAGCCAACCATGCACAGGGCAAGAATGATCAGTGAGGAAGTTATAAGAGGCTTTCTGGAAAGAGAAGTGGACGAGGTGCATATCATCTATACACAGATGCAGAATGCAGTTGTGATGGAACCGGTAAATATGCAGCTTCTTCCTTTAAAAAAGACCAGCTTTTCACCGATTGATATACCGGCAGAGGTTCATCAGGAAGAAATAGAAATGTTTCCTTCCGCTGATGGAGTGCTGGATATCATGATTCCAAATTATCTGACCGGTGTGATCTACGGATGTCTTGTTGAGGCATATGCAAGTGAGAACAATGCGAGAATGACAGCAATGCAGTCTTCAACAGACAGTGCAAAGAAAATGCTCCAGGATCTGTCGATCCAGTATAACAGGGCACGTCAGGCAGCGATCACACAGGAGATCACAGAGGTCTGCAGCGGTGCAAAGGCTCAGAAAAGGAAGTGACGAGGATGAGTAAAGGTAAGATCGTACAGGTCATGGGACCTGTTGTAGACGTTGTTTTTGAAGATGGAGATCTGCCGGATATCAAGGATGCTCTTGAAGTTGAAAACAACGGTAAAAAATGTGTTATGGAAGTTTCTCAGCATCTGGGAAATGATGTGGTTCGATGCATCATGCTGAGTGCCAGTGAGGGACTTCAGAGAGACAGAGAAGTAATTGCTACAGGAAGTGGAATCAAAGTTCCTGTAGGTGACTGTACTCTGGGAAGACTGTTCAACGTTCTCGGGGAGACAGTAGATGGTGGAGAATCTCTGGATGATGCAGAGCATTGGGTAATCCACAGAGATCCGCCGAGTTTTGAAGAACAGAAACCGGCAGTTGAGATCCTGGAAACAGGAATCAAAGTCATCGACCTTCTTGCTCCTTACGCAAAGGGTGGTAAGATCGGTCTGTTTGGTGGTGCCGGTGTTGGTAAGACAGTCCTGATTCAGGAGCTGATCCAGAATATCGCTACCGAGCATGGTGGATATTCTATTTTCACCGGTGTTGGTGAACGTTCCCGTGAGGGTAATGACCTTTGGAGTGAAATGAAAGAATCCGGCGTACTTAAGAAAACAGCCTTAGTGTTCGGACAGATGAACGAGCCGCCGGGATCCCGTATGCGTGTTGCGGAAACAGGTCTTACTATGGCAGAATATTTCCGTGATACAGAACATAGAGATGTCCTTCTTTTCATTGATAATATCTTCCGTTTTGTACAGGCAGGTTCCGAGGTATCCGCACTTCTTGGACGTATGCCTTCCGCAGTAGGTTACCAGCCGACTCTGGCTACAGAGATGGGTGAACTGCAGGAGCGTATCGCATCCACAACATCCGGATCCGTTACTTCTGTACAGGCAGTTTATGTACCGGCCGATGACCTGACTGACCCGGCACCGGCAACAACATTCGCACATCTGGATGCAACGACAGTTCTTTCCCGTAAGATCGTTGAGCAGGGTATTTACCCGGCCGTAGATCCACTGGAATCTACATCCCGTATTCTTGAAGCAGATGTTGTAGGTGAAGAGCATTACGAAGTAGCACGCCGTGTACAGGAAATCCTTCAGAAATACAAAGAGCTGCAGGACATCATTGCAATCCTTGGTATGGAAGAGCTCTCTGACGAAGATAAAAATACTGTATTCCGTGCAAGAAAGATCCAGAAATTCCTTTCTCAGCCGTTCCATGTAGCTGAGAACTTCACAGGTATTCCTGGAAAATATGTTCCGCTTAAAGAAACAATCCGTGGATTCAAGATGATCATCGATGGTGAGATGGATGAATATCCGGAAAACGCATTCTTCAATGTAGGAACTATAGACGAAGTAGTTGAAAAAGCAAAAACTCTGGAACAGTAAGGAGTGAGGCTTATGCAGAATACATTCGGTCTTGAGATATACGCTGCAAACAGACAGTTCTTTTCCGGAAGAGCGCAGTCACTGATCATACCGGCGGAAGATGGACAGAAAGAATTTCTTGCTCATCATGCGAATATGATCTGTGCCATTGTTCCGGGAGAGCTTCGTTTTCAGGATGCGAAAGGAAATTGGGAGACAGTGGCAGTGAGTTCCGGGTTTGTAGAGATGATCAACAACCGTGCAAAACTGTTCTGTCTGACGGTAGAACGTCCGGAGGAAATCGACATCCGAAGAGCTGAAGAGGCTCGTGATCGTGCTGAAGAGCAGCTCCGTCAGCAGCAGAGTATTGTAGAATATCACAGAAGTCAGGCTGCGCTTGCAAGAGCCATGACCCGGCTCCGTGTAACAAAAGAATTAAAATGATATCAGGGTTCCAAAGGCCATAAATAGAGTTAAAAAGAGAATTGCTATTATATAGTGATTCTCTTTTTTTGACGAAAAAACGAAAATGGCTCCATATATAGCGCATTATGTTAATTGTAAAGAAAATTTGGCTGTGTTATACTCTCTTATACGATATTAAAATCTATAATGCGATTTCAACCGTGCGAAGGAAGAAAATTGGTATTATTGACAGGAACAGTTACTGTGAACGGTAACTGGCAGTATGAAAGGTTAAGTAAGAATGGCAAGTATGAAAGATGTGGCGCAGAGAGCCGGAGTAGGAGTCGGTACTGTGTCGAGAGTTATCAATGACAGCGGATATGTGTCTGCTGATACACGCAAAAAGATAGAACGGGCAATCGAAGAACTGGGATATACACCAAATGAACTGGCAAGAAATCTGTTTCGTAATCGGACAGGAATAATAGGTGTTCTGATTCCGGATCTTGACCACCCTTTTTTCTCCGCGTTCGCACGGGAAACAGAGCTTTCGCTTTATAAACTGGGATACAAAACAATGATCTGTAATACGGTCGGAAGCAGTAATCGAGAGCGTGATTATCTGAATATGCTCGACCGAAATATGGTAGATGGGATCATTACCGGTGCACATACACTCCATAAAACTGAATATGCGAACAGAAAGCATACGATAGTTGCTCTGGATCAGGATTTCGGACCGGAAATTCCTATAATTGGGTCAGACCATCTGTATGGAGGAAAGCTTGCAGCTGAGATCATGATCAAAAACGGATGTAAGCGGATCATACAAATAACAGGTATCGCACCGAACGTAGCTGCCAATGACAGGCATACAGTATTTGAAGAGTCATTGAAAGCACATGGAATAGAAGTCTTGAATATCGAGATGGAATGGAATAAATTTGACCATCAGTCCTACTGGGACGCTGCAAAAGAAGCAATAGAAAAATATCCGGATGCTGATGGTGTGTTTGCGGCAGATCAGCCTGCACTGTGTTATATGCATCTTGCAATACAGGCAGGAAAAAGAGTGCCGGAAGATCTGAAAGTGATCACTTACGATGGAATGGATGTCAGCAGGCTTTGCTATCCGGAGGTGACAGCAATCTGTCAAAACGTTAAATTTTTGGCAGAATCTTGTGCGAGAACCGTGCTGGATTTGATTGATGGAAAGGAACGCGTTCCACACAGACAGGTACTATCAGTGGAGTTACAGCAGGGTCAAAGCACCTATCCGGTGGAAATTACCGGAGAAATCTAGGAATTACATATAATGAAGCAGATTTTTCAGAAGCAGATAAAAGCATAAATTGCCTTTATCTGCTTTTTATATTATGCTGAGAATTTGTTAAAATTATGTCGTTTTAGCTTGTGCATAATATACAAAAACAAATATAAAAAATTATAAAAATGCACGGAAATGTGTTTTTGGAAGGATTTTTGTGGAATATCGGTTGACAAATCAGGATAGAAAGGATATTATAAAAACACGATATGGAACGGCTTCCACACAAACAATTAAAAAGTACTAAGAACGAAAAAATTTTTTTAAAGCACGTGGAACGCGTTCTACAATATTTCCTTTCGCGCGGTGGAAACAGAGTTTAAAAGGAGGATAATTAAAATGAAAAAAACCATTAGTTTAGCAATGGCAGCAGCACTTGCAATTTCCGGAGCAGTAACAACTGTACCGGTATTCGCAGACGATGTAACAAATATCACAATCTGGAGTCCTACTGACAGAGAAGCAATTGAAGCATGGTGGAAAGATAAGATTGCAGAGTGGAATAAAGATCATCCAGAAATCCAGGTAAGCCGTGAAGCAATCGACCGTTCCGATTCTTATGCTTATGATAACAAAATTGCTACAGCAGTTACCTCTAATGATCTTCCGGATATCTTCTATGTAGACGGACCTCAGGTTTCCTACTATGCAGCTAATGGCATCACAGTTCCGCTTGATGATTATTTTACAGATGAGGATAAAGCAGATTTCGTAAATTCTTCAATGACGCAGAATACATATGATGGCAAATTATATGCTGTAGGTGCAACAGAATCTTCTGTAGCATTCTACTACAACAAAGATTACCTCAAAGAATGTGGTGTAGATACAGACGATCTTGACTCCCGTACACTTGAAAACCCACTGACAACAGATGAAGTTGCTGAAATCGCTGAAAAATGTACAACAGATGATTATGTAGGAACACACATCATCATGGATCACGGCGAAGGACTGCCATATGCTCTTGAACCGCTGTATCTTTCCGCTGGAAAAGATTATATCAGCGAAGATGGAAAAGAAGCCGATGGATATGTGAACAGTGAAGAAGCAGTAAACACAACATCATGGCTTGCAGATCTGATCGCTAAAGGATATGCAAACGTTGAACCGATCACAGACGAATTCCTCAATGGCGCATGTGCAACAATGCTCGGTGGTTCATGGGAAATTGCAACACTTGAACAGAATGCTGACTTTGACTGGGGTGTAACTTACTATCCGGTAAATGCTGAAACTAAAAAAGCAGTTTCTCCATGCGGTGACTGGTCTGCAGCAATCTCTAAAGACTGCGAGAATGCAGATGCAGCTGGTGAATTCCTGGCATGGCTGATGAACACAGACAACGTAGCAACATATGCAGCAGCAATTGCAAAACCTGCAACACGTTCTTCTGCTTATGAAACAGAAGCAATGACTGAGTACAAAGAAGGAGCAAGAGCTCTTATTGTAGATCAGCTTGAAAACACAGCAGTTCCGCGTCCTAGAACACCATCCTATGCTACATTCTCATCTGCCTACGCAGAAGCAATGACAAACATTTTCTCTGATGCAGCAAGTAATGAAGAAGTAGATACAGATTATGTTCAGTCCGAGCTTGATACAGCAGTTGACACATTTACAGAAGACTACGAAACATATTACGCTGAATAAGAAAATTAATGAAGACGGAGCCGCATCGGCATAAAAGCGGTGCGGCTCTGCTTTTTCTTAAAAAGGAAAAGGGGGAAAGGCAATGGCAAAGGCAGAAAAAAAGAAGCTTACCGGCCGTAAACGTGATGAAAGAGTAGCTGCATATATATTCGTAGCACCGGCAGTAATTCTTCTGATTGCATTTCTTGTTGTACCAATGATCTATACCGTATACTTTTCAGGATTTAAATATCAGATCATGAGACCTGATGCAATGAAATTTATCGGTTTTGAAAACTATCAGAAGCTTTTCAGTGATAAAAACTTCTGGCTTGCATTAAAAAATACCGTTTATTTTACAGTAATTGTTGTTCCTTGTCAGTGTGCACTTGCGCTCGCTCTTGCACTTTTGGTTTCAAAGAAGTTCCGTGGAGTGGCAGTCTTCCGTACCATGTACTTTGCACCACAGCTTACATCCATGGTAGTTATCTCCGTATTGTGGTCAGTACTTTACAATGCAAATCCAAATACAGGTCTGATCAACTCAATCCTTGTATCTCTTGGAATGAGCCCGATCAAATTCCTGAGTGATGCAAATACAGCGATGAACTCCATCATCTTTATGTCTGCATGGCAGGGTGCCGGTTATCAGATGATGATCTTCCTGGCAGGTCTTCAGGGAATCCCGAGGGACCAGTACGAAGCAGCATCTGTAGATGGTGCAACCAAGTTTAAACAGTTCCTTTACATCACGCTCCCGGGACTGAAGGGAACTATTAAATACGTAATTATGATCACTATGATCCAGGCAATGAAACTTTTTACACAGCCATATATCATGACACAGGGTGGACCGAAAAACTCCACAAAGACTCTTGTGTATTACATTTATACACAGGGCTTCCAGAAAGGTAACTTTGGTTATGCCTGCTCGATCGCAGCTGTATTCTTTGTGATCGTTGTATGTATGTCTATGGCGATGAAGAAAGTAACTGCGGCAACAGACTGAGAAAGGAGGATATAAATATGAAAAAATCAATGAGGTTTTCTAATGCATTTGGAAAATTCATGTTCTATTTTGGAAATATTATCATCGGTATCATCTTTGTATCTCCTCTGATCTGGATGATTTCCGCATCACTGAAACCAGAAGCTAAGATTTTTGCAAATATGGATTCGCTGACTACTTTTTTACCGGTTCAGGCATCCTTAAATAACTATGCAGAAGTATTTTCACGACTGAATATGCCTTTGGTATTTAAAAATACACTGCTTTATATTGCACTGATCCTTGTTCTGGATCTGCTTGTAAACTCCATGTGCGGTTATGCATTGGCTAAATTTGAATTCAGAGGAAAAGGTGCAGTTCTGAATCTTGTAATTGCACTGATGGTACTGCCGATGGAAGCAATCATGCTCCCACTTTACATTGAAATGTCTCAGCTCGGCTGGGTAAACACACTTGCAGCACTGGTTGTTCCTTTTGTTGCAAAATGCTTTTCTATTTATATGTTCAGACAGTTCTTCTGTGACGTTCCGGATGATCTGATTGAAGCGGCTGCAATTGATGGCTGTAGTCCGATCAGAACATTTTTCCAGATCGTTATGCCAATCTCCAAAACAGTATACGCAACTGTATTTATTCTTGATTTTGTAGCACATTGGAATGATTTTATGTGGCCATTCCTCGTTATGACAGGAGAAGATAAGCGTACGATCCAGCTTGCAGTTCAGTCATTTTTTGGAACACAGCCGGTACATTACAGTGCGATCATGGCAGCCCTTGTCGTATCTGCAATCCCGATGATCATTATGTTTATCTTCATGCAGAAATACTATGTTGAAGGCATTGCATCATCAGGAATTAAAGGTTGATGGAAAACAGTAATAACAGGGAGATAAAGTATTATGAGTAAAGAGAAATTAATGAGGGCAAGAGAATTTGAGCAGGAACAGTTAAAAAGAATTTCTCCGGAAGAACGTCCCTGCTATCATGTGACAGGTGGTTCCGGATGGATCAATGATCCAAATGGATTCTCCTTTTATAAAGATGAATATCATCTGTTTTATCAGTATCATCCGTATTCTAATGAATGGGGGCCGATGCACTGGGGACATGTGACAAGTAAGGATCTTATCACCTGGGAGAGACTTCCACTTGCCATGGTTCCGGAAGAATCCTATGATAATTTCGGATGTTTCTCCGGAAGTGGTGTTGAGCTTCCGGATGGCCGACATCTTCTGATGTATACAGGTGTTGGATATGTAAGTGATATTCCAATGGCCAATGGAGAACTTCCAACACACCAGACACAGTGTCTGGCAGTGGGTGATGGAACAGATTACGAGAAATATGAAAAGAATCCGGTTATTACCGGAGATGATATTCCCGTAGGCGGAAGCAAAGTTGATTTCCGTGATCCTAAGATCTGGAAAGATGAGGATGGATTTTATTATGCAGTTGTTGCAAATATGATGGACGATGGAAACGGCCGGATCCTTCTTTTCAGAAGTACAGATGCATTTCAGTGGCAGTATGTATGCGTACTTGACCACAGTGATGAAAAACTTGGAAAAATGTGGGAATGTCCGGATTTCTATGAAGTAGATGGAAAGCATGTCCTGGTCGTAAGCCCGATGGCGATGATGCCGGATGGTCTGAAGTTCCACGTAGGTCACAGTGTCATTTATCTGACAGGAACTTATGACAAAAAGACACATCAGTTTATCAGAGAGGATGTGCAGCCGCTTGACAGTGGAATTGATTTCTATGCTCCGCAGAGTATGCTGACACCGGATGGCCGACGCGTGATGATCGCGTGGATGCAGGCATGGCCGAATTCCAAATTTGTTCCGGATGGTGTGAAATATTTCGGGCAGATGACAGTTCCGAGGGAAATCAATTACCGTAATGGAAAACTCATTCAGCAGCCGGTTCGTGAGATTGAAAATTATCGTGGAGAACATGTTCACTATGAGGATGTGGAAATCTCCGATGAAACTGTTCTGAATGGTGTAGACGGACGTGTGCTTGATATGACAGTGAAGCTGAAGGTAACAGATGAGTTCAAAAAGTTCACCATTAAGCTTGCTGCTGATGAAACCTATGATTCTACGATCACTTATGATCCGGTAAGAGAAGTTCTCTCTCTTGACCGCAGCCGCAGTGGATATATGTATGACATCCTTCATACAAGAGATATTCAGGTAAAACCGGCAGACGGTGAAGTGACTTTGAGAATCCTCATGGACAGATTCAGCGTAGAGATTTTTATCAATGACGGAAGTCAGACTGCAACAATGGTATTGTTTACTCCTCAGAAAGCAGATAATATCAGCTTTGCAGCAGATGGAAAAGCTCAGATAAGCGTTGAAAAATACACCCTTACCTTTTAATTAAAATATATGAGAGAAGGCAGACGATGCGTTATGCTCGCCTGTCTTTTTTCGTTTTTGAAAGCAGTATTTTTCTGTTCAGGAAAGTGAAGCTGTGGTATACTAAAGTGCAGAAAAGACAGAAACAAATCATTTCTTAAAACATAAGAAAGAAGGATATTACAGCAATGAGTGAGACAAGAAAATTATATTATGAAGATGTATATACAAAAGAATTTACCGCAAAAGTTCTGGAATGCAGAGAAGGAAAAAAAGGTTATGAGATCATTCTGGACCAGACAGCTTTTTATCCGGAAGGTGGCGGACAGCCATATGATCTGGGTATACTGAATGATGTGGAAGTTCTGGAAGTACATGAAAAAGATGGAGAGATCATCCATTATACAAAAGAAGCGATTGAAGCAGGCAGTGATGTTACCGGAAAGATTGACTGGCACAGAAGATTTGACCTGATGCAGCAGCATTCCGGTGAACATATTGTCAGCGGGCTTGTACATGAAGCTTACGGATACGACAATGTCGGATTCCATATGAGCAGTGATGTGATCACAGTAGATTTAAGCGGCGTACTGAGTGAGGCACAGCTTGCTGAAATTGAGGTAGAGACGAACCGTAAGATCTGGGAAAACAGTGAAGTAGAGATTACTTACCCATCCAGAGAAGAACTGGACAAACTGGATTACAGAAGCAAGAAGGAACTGACCGGACAGGTGCGCCTGGTACGTTTTCCGGGCTCCGACCTCTGTGCATGTTGCGGAACACATGTGACACATACTGGTGAGATTGGCGCAGTCAAGATCCTGACAGTAGAAAACTTCCATGAGGGGATCCGTCTGACCATGATCTGTGGAAAGAGAGTGATGGATTATCTGAATATGGTAAATGATCAAAACCGTCAGGTATCCATGAAACTTTCTGCAAAGATTGGAGAGACCGCGGCAGCAGTGGCACGTCTGCAGGATGAAAATTTCCGTCTCAAAGGCCAGGTGAACCACATGTTTGATGAACTCTGTACAGTAGAGGCAAAGAACTGGGAAGATGCAGGAAGCGTGCTTCTTTTCCATGAGGGACTGGAAGCTGATCAGGTACGCAGAATGGCAGATGCGGTTATGCAGAAATGCAGCGGATGCTGCGCCGTATTTTCTGCAAATGGAGATGGAAGTTACAAATATGCGATAGGAGAACAGAATGGTGATCTGCGTCAGTTTACAAAAGAGATGAATGCGGCATTAAATGGACGCGGCGGTGGAAAACCATTCTTTGTACAGGGATCTGTCAAGGCATCAGAAGATGAGATCCGTCACTTCTTCAAACAGTGATCTGAGGTAAGAGAAGATGTTTGGAGAATGTCACGCACATGCATTGATGAATGGTATAAACTATCGGGCTGCGGTGAATCTGCACAGAGAAGGAGCCAACGAACAAGCTGTCCGGGAATGCCTGTGCGCATATCAGGAATCAGGAGTTTCTTTTGTGAGAGATGGTGGCGATCCTTATGGAGTGGCAATGCTGGCATCCAGACTTGCCCCGAAGTATGGAATTGATTACCGTACTCCTGTTTTTGCTATTCACAAAAACGGGCATTATGGCTCCATTGTGGGACGTGGATTTGATGATCTGAAAGAGTTCCATCAGAGAGTTCTGGAGGCAAAAGAATCAGGTGCAGATTTCATCAAGATCATGACGACAGGACTTCTGGATTTTAAGAATCACGGCAAAGTGACAGGAGAACCGCTGGAGGCCAAAGAAGTAAAAGAAATGGTACATATTGCCCATGAGGAAGGATTTGCGGTCATGAGTCATACGAATGGTGTATATGGAACGAGGGCTGCGATCGCAGCCGGCGTGGACAGCCTGGAACATGGCAATTATATGGATGAAGAAACGCTGTCCATGCTTGCTGACAGTGATACTGTATGGGTTCCGACACTTGTAACAGTACGAAATCTGCTCGGATGTGGGAGGTATGATGATGAGGTCCTCAGGCCGATCATTGTACAGGCAGAGAACCTGGTACGTCTTGCGTTTGCAAAGAAGGTAAAGGTAGCACCCGGCAGCGATGCCGGTGCCTATATGGTGTCACATGGTAAAGGAATCTGCCAGGAATATGAAGCTTTTTGCCAGATCCTGGGAGATAGACCGGAAGTGCGGGAGTGGCTGCAGGATGGAGAATGTGAGATCCGGGAAAGATTCCGTAGAAAATAATGTAAAAAAGGCCTGTGAGAAATCATCTCACAGGTCTTCTATTTTTAATGCAGTATAGATATTGGTCTGCCTGGAATCGGCCGGGTTGAAAGTGACCTTCACGGAACTGCCGGTAAGAAGTCCGCCAGTGGATTCATTAGAGGCACTTTCTGTATTGCAGGTGATCCGCACGCCATCAGAAGTCAGAAGGGTGATGGTGTTGGCAGTGGATGCGGTAATTTCTCCGGAAATAGTGAAGCCGGTATTGCGTTCACTTAAGTTTTCCGGGATATCTCCGGTGATACCGAGGATCGTGAGTCCATCAAGGGTTGTTCCATTGAAGTCTCCGGTATAAATTACATTTACATGTGCTCCGGATTCGATTCCACCACTGAAATAACAGGGAATTGCAGACATGTCCAGATTCAGGATGTTTGTGGTATTCTCTGGGGATACCTGAAGGATATTTGTCTGAATGTTCTGGATCACAGCCCGGAGTTTGTTTTCCGGTTTGATCTCAACTCCCTCCTGAGGTGCAGGAGTAGGAGTGGGTGCAGGCACATTGAGCGGATCAATATCAGAAACACTGTAGATTTTCATCTGAGAACCATCAAGTACATTTGGATCATCGGCTGAAGCTGGACCAAAATCTCCCTTATAGTGAAGATAAACCCAATTGCCGGCTTTGATGCCGCCCTGATAATATTGTTCTGTTCCTGTGATCGGGAAAGTAACGGTTTTTCCACCTTTAGATTTGATCGTAATGGAATTGGCGGTCAGATTCTGAACCTGTCCACGCGTAGTTCCTTCTTTTACTTCGGAAGTATCATGATAGTCGTCAACAACTTTGAGCACGCGGACAGCACCTGTATCCGTACTGTCAAGCTGCCCTTCGTAGATTACGCTGACAGCATCGCCACAGAGCATTCCGTCTGCACATTCCAGAGTTGCCTGGGAAATATCAAAGACATAGTTATCCGATCCGCTGAGAAGAGTAAGCTGATTACCGGTAAAATACTGAAGAGTACCCCGGATCTCATCCATATATACACGGGTGCTCCCAGGATTGATGTCCTGAATCTGTGTATCTTCTGAATCTGAGAAACGATCAACAACATCTCCCAGACTGCAACCGGATAAAGTGATCAGAAAAAGTGATCCGATACAGACCACCAGTATATTTTTCATGAAACTCCTTTCTGTGTCGCAGCTTCAGGCTGCACACGGAACCAATACGTATAAAAATCAGTAAAGCCAAGAGATGCATACAGTCGTTTGGCAGCGGTATTTCCCTGAACGACCTGAAGATAGGCATTTTCAGCACCTTTTTTCATGCCCTCCGTGAGAAGTGCAGTACAGATCTGGCGTGCAAATCCCTGTCCGCGATATTTTTCCTTTACATGGATCGCGTAGATTCCGATGTAGTCACGGTCAAGGATACCAAGTCCTGTAGCGATGATCTTCCCCTCTTTCCAGATGGAGGCACAGATCGTTTCTTTGGGAATGGCACGATACATAGAAGGAACAACGGCCCGGTGGATCGGGTTTGTCATTTCTTTCAGATCAAAAAGACTTGTGATCCAGATATCCGGAATCTCATCCGTGATCGTTACGGCAGAATATGGCGCATCCAGACGTGCATCACTCAGATGAAGCGTCATGACTTCAGTTACATGCTGGACCTCATAACCACGGTTTTCGAGAGTATAATCAAAATCCGGAGATACCAGCGGACTGATCTTAAAGATAGCAGGAGATCCCAGACGTTTGTAAACATCTTCGCAGTAGGCAACCTTTTCACGCCATGGAAGCGTAGAGTTTCCAAATTGTTCCACACTGTTGGTACGGTGTGTATAGAAATAAGAAAATCGCAGGATCCAGCCATCGTAAAGCTCCATTTTGTGAGATGGCCAGGCATTCAGCGACATATCTTCGATTTTTTTGATGTTTTTTTCCATGATGAAGATAAAGCCCCCTTTTGCTGTTGCTTTTTATTATACCCAACAGAAGCGGATTGTGCAACTGCAAGTCCGGTGCATAAATGTCGGAAATACAGAGAATTTGGCGAACGAATCTTCTTTACAAAACGGCACGGTCCGTTCTATAATAAAACTCACCAGAGATCTTCTGGTATTCATAACCGTCGGTTCAGACGGAAATCCCTTTTTTATAATTGAGATAATTGTATACAGAAAGGAGTGTGATTGGTGTTATTGGTGGCAGGATACTGCTTCTGACGATCACCGGAGTTGCTGTTTTAATGGATCTGTATCAGATGAAAATAAAAAACAGCTGGATCCTTTTTTCGATGCTGATCGGGTTCGGATATGATCTGTGGCGTGGAGGATGGAATGGAACGGCATTTTTTATTTCAGGTACAGGAATTCCACTGGTGGTTCTCGGATGGCTGTTTTATTTCCGAATGCTTGGTTCGGGAGATATCAAACTTTTTTGTGTACTGGGAGGAATTATGGGACCAGTACATATTCTGTGGTGTATCTGGTATGCATTTCTGACAGGAGGGCTGCTTTCACTGGCCATTCTGATCTTGTGCGGCGGTTTCAGCCAGCGAATCCAATATTTGGTCAAATATATGAAAACGTATATCCGGACAGGCGAACGGAAAGCTTATTACCGAAATGGGACTGCGTGGGAAAATATTCATTTCACGGTTCCTGTCTTTATGAGTGTGATGCTGTATGCAGGAGGTATGTATTGAAAAAACAAATTTTTGCAGTCTGTGATCTGGAGGCAGAGTATGCCTGTAACTTTATGGACTATCTGAATCAGAAGAAAAATATCCCTTTTGAAATCCAGGCTTTTACCAGTGTGGAAAGTCTGGTGGCATATGTGAAGAAGAACCCCGTAGAGTTGCTGTTGATTTCTTCGGAGGCAATGTGCCGGGAAGTAGGAGAACTGGATATTGGTAAGATCGTGATCCTGACAGAGGGAAGTAAGCCAAAGGAACTGGAGAAGTATACTGGTGTGTATAAATATCAGGCATCATCAGATGTAGTACGCGAAGTGATGGCCTGTTATGGTGCGGAGAAGGCAATTCTTCCGGCGCAGCTGCCAGTATTAAAGAAGACGACGGAGATACTGGGAGTATATTCGCCGCTGGGAGGCTGCCTTCAGACTTGCTTTGCACTGACACTGGCGCAGATATTGGGCAGGGAAAAAAGTGTCCTTTATCTGAATCTGGAAGAGTATGCCGGGTTTGAAGAACTGATGCAGAAAAAATTTTTACATACACTCAGTGATCTTCTGTATTTTGTAAAACAGGGAAGTACAGGGATTACAGTTAAGATGAATGGAATAGCAGAGAGTATGGGAAATGTGGATTTTATTCCACCTGTGCAGTCACCGGAGGATATCAGAGGAACTTCCTGGCAGGATTGGGAACATCTTTTGCAGGAAATCATTCTCCACAGTTCTTATGAGACGATTGTACTTGATATAGGAAACGGGATCGAGGAGGTTTTTCAGATGCTGGACATGTGTACTACGGTTTATACTCCGATAAAAACAGACAAAATGTCACGGAGTAAACTGGCACAGTTTGAAGAACTTTTGAGTGTGCGGGATTATCCGCAGATTTTGAGCCGTATGGTAAAACTGAATCTGCCGTATGGACAGGAAGTCCTGGCAGAGCCGTTTCGCGCAGAGCAGCTGGTCTGGGGAACGCTTGGCGATTTTGTCAGAGAACTGCTCGGAAAGGATGAGGTATGAGCAGAGAAACTTTTCAGTCACTGAGAATGCTTCTGATGGAAAAACTGGACCTTGCAAGAGAACTGACCGATGAAGAGATCCTGGAAGAAATTGATACACTGATTCTGGAGAGGATGCGGGATTCCTGCCTTTCTCTGAAGGAAAAAGTACAGCTCCGTCAGGAATTGTTTCATTCTGTAAGAAAACTGGATGTGCTGCAGGAACTGATCGAGGACGAAACGGTGACAGAGATCATGGTGAATGGTCCGGATGCAATATTTGTGGAACGGGCCGGAAAGCTTTCCCGTTGGGAAAAGACCTTTACTTCCGGAGAAAAGCTGGAAGATGTGATCCAGCAGATCGTCGGAAAATGCAACCGGGTGGTCAACGAATCAATGCCTATTGTGGATGCCCGTCTGGAGAACGGAGCCAGAGTGAATGCGGTGATCCGCCCGGTTGCATTGAATGGTCCGATACTGACGATCCGCCGTTTTCCGGATACACCGATCACCATGGAAAAACTGATCGCGCTTGGAAGTCTGCCTGCGGAATGTGCGGAATTTCTGAAAACACTGGTCAGGGCAAGATATTCCATGGTCATTGGTGGAGGAACAGGAAGTGGAAAAACAACGTTTCTTGGAGCACTGTCCAATTTTATACCCAGTGACGAGAGACTGATCACTATTGAAGACAATGCAGAACTGAAGATTCAGGGTATTGAGAATCTGGTGCGGCTGGAGGCAAAGATGGCAAATACAGAAGGTGCAACATCAGTTACGATACGTGATCTGATCAAGACCGCTCTTCGTATGCGACCGGACCGTATTGTTGTGGGTGAAGTCCGCGGAGGCGAGACGGTAGATATGCTACAGGCACTGAATACCGGTCATGAAGGCAGTTTGAGTACGGCACATGCCAATTCGGCCGAGGATATGCTCTCTCGTCTGGAAACAATGACTTTGATGGGAGTAGATCTTCCGCTGGAAGCGATTCGACGTCAGATTGCCTCAGGAGTGGATATACTGATCCATCTGGGAAGAATGCGGGATAAAAGCCGGAAAGTACTGGAGATAACAGAAATCTGTGGATTCGAAGATCATGAAATAAAAACCCGGACATTATATCAGTGGCAGGAGGGAAAAGGGCTGGTGCAGATTGCGTCCCTTCTGAACCGGGAAAAACTGATACGGGCAGGGGTGACTATATGAAACAGAATTATGCGGAATATCATTTTTCAAAAACAGAGATTCTGAAATATCTGATACAGAGCATTCTGCTTTGTGGAGCAATGGATTATCTGTTTTATCAGAACTGGTGGCTGATGCTGCTGACAGTTCCTGTTACTGTCCTGTTTATGAGACTGAAAAAGAAAGGATTGATCAGAGAACGAAAAAGGAAACTGAATTATCAGTTCAAGGATGCACTGAATGCATTAAGCGTAGCTGTACAGGCTGGTTACTCTGTCGAAAATGCAGTGGCAGCATGTTCCAGGGACCTGGAGAGACTGTATCCGAAAGAGACAGATATCGTGAAGGAGTTTCATTACATAGAAACACAGCTCAGAGTCAGTGTTCCGGTTGAGGAACTTTTACTGAGCCTTGGAGACAGGAGTGGTATTGAAGATGTGGAAAATTTTGCTGCAGTATTTTACACCGCCAAGAGAACCGGTGGAGATATGAATCGGATCATACAGACTTCTGCGCGGATGCTTGGAGACAAGATCGATGTCCGTAAAGAAATTGAGACAACGCTGGCGGCAAAGAAAGCAGAACAGATGATCATGAGTCTGATGCCGGCCGGAATCATTCTCTACCTGAAACTGACCTCTCCGGGATTCTTAAGCGTACTGTATGGGAATCTTTTTGGAATGTGTGCGATGACACTTTGTCTGGGGATTTATGTGTTATCTTACTGGCTTGGGCGCAGAATTGTTGATATTGAAGTGTAGGAGAAAGCAGTATGTGGGTACATTTTATTATTTTTATGACAGCGTTTGGCACTGTGCTAGTCTGGAAAGCAGGGTGGCTCAGGCTGGATGGTATTGCTGATAAAGAAAGCCTCCGTCTGTTTCTGATCGTTGCCGTTTGTGGAAATCTGGTAGGAATGGCGATGACACTGACAAATGGAGACAGTGAAATTTATCAGAAAGGCCACAGAATCGAGAAGAGTGAGGATGGGGCTTATACGGAGGAACTGCAGGTTTCCGTAGGTGATGGGAAGCCGGAGAAAGTTGCTGTTCAGATTCCGGAAAAAGAGACAGAAGAAACGGAAGCGGAAAATGCACAAGTGAAGCAGTCACCGGAAGAAATGAGACAGAAAGAGCTGAAAGAAGTGATTGAACAGTATAACAGGGAAAAACAGGATCCGGATTATTATTATCTGCCGGATTCCTGGGATGGCCAGACACTTAAGTGGCAGAAACCCGGGGAGAGTACTGGAACATTTCTGGCAGCACTGGCCCTGTTTGCGGCAGTCGTGCTGATGTTAAAAAAAGCGAGAGAACAGCAGGAAGAGATGGCAAAACGGGCAGAACAGCTTCTGATGGATTATCCGTCGCTGATCATGAAGTTTACACTTCTGATCCAGGCAGGTATGACGGTTCGCAGAGCATTTCAGAAGATCAGTTCAGATTATCTGAGAAATTGTCCGAAAGAAGGACGATATGCATATGAAGCCGTGACGACGACCTGCCATGAAATGGACAGTGGTGTGGCAGAACTGGAAGCTTACCGAAGGTTTGGAGAGCGGTGTGGACAGATGAAATATAAAACATTTTCTACGATCCTGATTCAGAATCTCCAGAAAGGCGGACACAGGATGGCAGATCTTCTGGAAAAAGAAGCTCTGGAAGCATGGGATGAAAGAAAAAGAAAGGCAAGGGTAATGGGGGAAACAGCAGCAACAAAGTTGCTTGTTCCAATGATCATGATGCTTGCGGTGGTGATGGCGATCATCATGATACCTGCATTTTTGTCGTTCCATGGATGATTGTATAAAAAACGAGGAGGTAAAACAATGCGGGATTATCTGCAAACAGCAAAAGAATTTGTATACGAAGAAGATGCAGTAGGGGTTGTGGAGATTATTCTGATCCTGGTGGTGTTGATCAGCCTTGTCATTATTTTTAAAGAGCAGCTGACAAATCTGGTACAGGCAATCTTAAGTAAAATCACAAAACAGAGTAATTCAATTTGATGAAGAAAGGAGAGAGCCGATGGAGAAAAAGGGCAGTATTACTGTTTTTCTGGCGCTGATCTTAAGTCTCCTGCTATCACTGGTTGCAACGAGCATTCAATCTGTGCAGGCAGCGGCAGCGAGAACACAGATTCTGAACAGTATGGATATTGGACTTTATTCTCTGTTTGGACAGTATGATCGTTTTCTTCTGAAAAATTATGATCTGTTTTTTCTGGATGGAACACAGGGAGGAACAGATCTGAATCTGGCAGCAGTTTATGATAACTTTGAGTCTTATATGAAACCGATACTGAAACAGAACAGTCAGAAGCTGAAACTCAGGCAGGGTGGTTTCAGTGGATATCGTCTGGCAACAGATGAAGATGGCGAAGTCTTTTACCAGCAGGCAGTCACTTATATGAAAGATACGCTTGGAAGTCAGGGAGTACAGACACTTGTGAAGCGATATAAGAAAAAAGAGCAGAAAGTGAAGCAGGCAGAGAAAGATGGAAAACAGGCGGAAGCAGGGAATACACTGGAAAATTATGATTCCGAAATGAATTCTGCGGCACAGAAGAGCCAGGAAGCCAAAGAGGCTTCAAAGAAGGAAGAATCCGGAGATTTTGGTGATGGCACTTCGGGAGAGAGTTTTTCAGATGGAGAGGTAAAACCGCAGGTGGTAAATCCAGTTCCGGTGATTCAGAGGATTCGGCGTATGGGACTTCTGGATCTGGTCGTTCCGGCATCAAAAGGAATTTCTGATCAGAAAATCTCACATGGAGATCTGTTATCAGGAAGAACACTTCAACAGGGAATGGCGATGCCGCAGAAAACGGGAAAAGATAATTCCGGATCAGCAAAAGTACTGTTTCAGCAGTATCTGATGGAGCATCTGGGAAACTATATTTCTCCTTCTGAAGCAGGGCTGCATTATCAGCTGGAATATCTTCTGGCGGGAAAGAAAAGTGATCAGGAAAATCTAAAAGCCGTGGCAAAGCGTCTTCTGCTGATCAGAGAGGGAATTAATGCATCCTGTCTTATGGCGGATGCCGGAAAAAGGGCCCAGATTCAGGCACTTGCCCTGGCAATTGCATCGGGATTTCTGATACCGCCTGCAGCAGTGGCGATTGAGGCGGCACTGATTTTGTGCTGGTCCTTTGCAGAAAGTATTCTGGATCTTCGGGAGCTGTTTCATGGAGGCAGAGTACCATTGACTAAGACGGCAGCAACCTGGCAGCTTTCTCTGGAAAACCTGCCGAATCTCCTTGAGGGACTGGACAGCCAGAGAAGGGATGCGAAAGGTGGAATGTCCTATGAAGATTATCTGCAGGTGCTGCTTTTGTCAAAATCAAAAGCAGTCAAGCTGACAAGAGGTATGGACATGATCGAAGTGGAAATCCGCAGTACAAAAGGAAAGGAAGGTTTCCGGCTGGACTGCTGCATAGAAGCGGCTGAAATATCTGTGGATGTAGAGGCAAACCGAAAGCAGACTTTTTCGGTGACAAGGCAGTACAGTTATATTTAAAAACTGGATTTAAATGGATTTAAGGAAATACGGGCGGCGACGAGCCGCCCCACGGAAAAGAGGTGCAGAAAGATGCTTTTTCAGAAGGAAAAAGATTATGGGAATACTATCACAAAGATAGGTAGAAAGAAAAACAAAAAAAACGAGACTGCAAAAAAGAAAAGAAAAATAAAAAAAGAAAGGAAATGCTCTCTTAAAAACAGAATCCTGGCTTCCTCGATGGTCAGAAGAATCTCAAATTTATTTTTAAACACATCTTCTGAAAAAGTATCTTTCTGTGCCTTGAACAAAAAGGCGAGTCTGGCGCTGGAAACAGCACTTGTGCTTCCTATGTTTTTGCTGGGAATGGTGACGATGATCTCTTTTATGGATATTTACCGGATTCAGACAGAACATCTGCAGGCATTATGTGAAAAGACAAAAGAAGCCGGAATGTATGCATATGTGCTGGATGGAAAGGGGCCGGAAGAAATTACATTGCCGGATGTCTATGCATATACTCCGATCGGAGCACTTGTTCCTTTGCCGAAGGTATGGATGCATAACACAGTAAAAGTCCATGCATGGACAGGAGCCGATGAGACAGCGTTTTCCGGAGAGACCAGAGAACCGGAAGAAATGGTGTATGTGACAGAAACGGGAACGGTATACCATAAGAAGGCAGGATGTCGTTATCTGAAGGTATCCATTAATCAGATTTCGGGTTCATCTCTGACGCATGCCCGTAATGACAACGGACAGAAGTACAGTCCCTGTGAAAGCTGCAGTCGAAATCAGAAACCATCCGGGGTGGTGTATGTTACATCTTCGGGAAATCGATATCACAATCTTGCTACATGCAGTGGCTTGAAAAGAACTGTAAAACTGGTAAAAGAATCACAGCTTGGAGGAATGCATGCCTGCAGCAGCTGTGGATAAGAGGCAGAGGATTATGCAGATCAGAGAAGTAATGACCGTGTTGTTCCTGGCAGTTATGGGCTGGAAAGACTGGAAGAAAAAAGAAATTTCACTGTTGCTGACAGGTACTTATGGAATCATTGGTCTTGCCTTTAGCATTTATGCAGAAAGACCACTGGAGGACTGGCTGCTGCCATTTGGTGTGAGCCTGATGATACTGGCGGTAAGTGTTCTGACCGGTGGAGAGATTGGAATGGGCGATGGCTGGATTTTTCTGGCACTAGGAACAATGCTGCATACAGAAATGTATGTAAGAATGGCGTGTATCGGAATGTTGATCGCAGCGGTGTATGCGGGAGTCCTTCTGGCTATATGCAAAAAAGGACGCAAGACAGAAATTCCACTGGTGCCTTTCTTACTGTTTGGATATTTGGGAGGATTATTGCTATGAAAGTCAAAAAAGGAAGTTTTACAATAGAGGCAGCCTGCGTGATGTCGCTTGTGCTGATAACGGTAATGGGAGTTTTATATCTTTCCTTCTTTGTACATAATCGTTCCTGGCTGACGGCTGCAGCGTACGAGGCGGCATTGGCGGGAAGTATAGAAGGTGTACAAAAAAACGGCCAGATATATGAAGCCGCTTCTGCAAAAGCACAGGAACTTGGAAATGTGGGATTCTTTGGCGCAGAGAATCTGTCTTACCAGGTCAGCGATGGAAAAACAGTAAAAGTCTCCTATCAGGCAGATACAATCGCCGGATTTGGAGGTTTTCGCTGGGTACTGCGGACGGAGGGCAGTTCAAAGATCATTCGTCCGGCGCAGTGGATCCGCAAAGTAAAAGCAGCATCTGAAATCGTGAAGGATACAGAATAATAAGAGTACAGGATCATATAGGAGAGTGTAAAATATGTTTGCAGAATATAAAAGAGATGTAAGTCATAATTATCTGATCCTCCATGGGGATGAAACAATCAATACCACTTCTTATCAGGTACGGATCCTGACAGGAAATACAATGTCTTCTATATTAAAATGCCGCATGCAGGGACTGGATGGAACATGGCTCTTTTATTATGATATCACTTCAAAGCAGTCGCTGGCATCTTTTTACGAACAGCGTAAACTGCAGGGAGAAGATCTGGAAATGATTTTGAAAGGATTTCTCCATGTAATAGAAGAAATGGAAGAGTTTCTTCTGAATACGGAACAGCTGGTGCTTTGCCCGGAATATATTTTTCTGGATGTGGAGAAAAAAGAGGTTTCGTTCTGCTGTCTGCCGGATTATCACCATCCGGTGCAGGAACAGTTTCGGGAACTGACCGAATATTTGTTGCCCAAACTTGACCATGAGGATCCGACAGCTGTAAATCTTGGATATGGAATTTACCGAAAAGCCATGGAGCCAGGGATGCAGCTGGAAAATATTAAGGAATTGCTTTATCGATCTGAGAACAGTAAAGAGAAAATTGCAGAGAGCGATACAAAAATCAGAGATAAGGAAGAGTACGTGGAAGAAATGGAGGAGCCACCGCAATTTTTTCAGGAGGAAAAAAAGGAGAAAAAGGACAGGAAGTGGCAGCCTGCAGCCGGGTGTGCAGTGGGGGTTCTGTTCCTGCTGGGAATTCTCATTTTCCGCTATCTGGGATATTTTCCGGAAATTCCAATAGAAGTTGTATTGGGAGCGGCAATACTCCTGATGGGAGTTGGGGCAGGATGGACCTGGATGGAAGAAAAAAAGAAGAAAAAACAGGAACAGTCTGCAGAATGGAGAAATAAAGTACAGCGGGAACTCGCCGGAATGAATATAGAAAAACATGAAACAGAAAGAAACAATACAGGGAGAAAAGAAATAAAAGATATAGAGCAAAAGAGTGAAAAACAAAACCGTACAGAACAAAATTCATGGGAATGTGAGAAAACTGGTGAGGATACAGCAGAACAGGAAACATATGGTGAAACGGTAGTTCTTTCGGCAGGACAGCTGTCAGGTACAGCCAGCCTGGTAAGTCGGGAACCCGGAGAACTTCCGACGGTTTATCTGGAACGGGAACTGACCGTGATCGGAAAGCTGGAACAGGCTTCGGATGTAGTGATCTCGCTTCCGACAGTCAGCCGGGTGCATGCAAGAATACGCAAAACAGGTGAGAACTATTATCTGGCAGATCTGAATTCCAGGAATGGAACTTCTGTTAATGGCAGACTGCTTGGGGCAGAGGAAGAATATTTTCTGCAGGATGAGGATCAGGTGGATTTTGCTCAGGCAAGATATGTATTTCTGAAGGGATAGATAACTTCTGAAAAGAAAATCACCGGATATGAGGGTTCGAAGGCAGTATTTCGGACAGCACAGGTGAAGTGTTGCCTTGCCACAGGGAACGGCATCTGCTAAAATAGACGAACAACAGCAGAATACATATGTATTCTCTGAATACAAAAACAGAGGAGAATAACCTGTGGAAGAATTACGCAAAGAGCCGGTGACTGCCGGACTGATCCTGTTGAATATTCTGGTATTTCTGATCGTGGAATTTACAGGAAGCTCCCAGAATACCATGCATATGCTGGATTGTGGAGCTGCCTATACACCAATGATCATTCAGGGTGGAGAATATTACAGACTGTTCACTTGTATGTTTCTGCATTTTGGAATTGAACATCTTCTGAATAACATGCTGGTTTTATTTGTACTTGGAAGCAGACTGGAACAGGCAATTGGAAAAATAAAATTTCTGTTGATCTATCTGATCGGTGGAGTACTTGGAAATGTGATTTCTTTACTTATCGAATTACGTACGCAGGATTTTGCTGTATCAGCAGGAGCATCCGGAGCGGTGTTTGCAGTTATGGGAGCCATGATCTATATTGTCATTCGCAATAAAGGATGGCTGGGTGATCTGTCTATGAGACAGATTCTGGTCATGGCAGCTTTTTCTCTGTATTTTGGTTTCGCAAGTACGGGAGTGGATAACACAGCCCATGTAGGCGGGATGGTGTCCGGGTTCTTTCTTGCAGTGATTTTTTATCATCCTGGAAGAAAAATATAAAAGGAAGTACCTTCTTTAGGAGTGCTTTCTACACATAGTGTACCCTGGTGGGCTTCAATGATCTGCCGGGTGACAGCAAGCCCGAGGCCAGTGCCCCCGGGCTTGTATGTTACGAAGGGACGAAAGGCGTTTTCAATCTGGTCTTCTGTCATGCCACATCCGTTATCCGAGATGGTGATCTGGACACCGTCCGGAACGGCAGAAGCGGAAAAAAAGATTTTGCCGTGAGTATGCTGGATAGATTCCTGCGCATTACGGAGAAGGTTAAAAAGAGCCTGACGGATTTTTGTCTGATCCAGACTGATCTGGGGAAGATCACGGGGGATGTCAGTCTCAAAGGAGATTCCAAGGTAGTCCAGTGCCGGTCGAAAGGAACTGGTAATTCGATCCAGGCAGATACTTAAATTTGTCTGTACAAGGGAAATGTGACCGGCATTTTGATATCTGGAAAGTTCATCCAGCAGCTCACGGATATAGTTCAGATTTTCCATAATGTTATCCCAGTGTTCGTTGAAACAGAGCTGTGGCTGTGAATCCGACAACATCTGCATTTCGCTGGTGATCAATGCCAGCGGATTTCTTATTTCATGCGAAAATGTGGACAACATCGACTGAAATTCTTTTTTTGATTGTGTGATAATGTTTTTTTCCTGCATAATCTGTCACCTCAATGTGAGTATATTATGTAAAAATATCGGAATCAACAAATTTCGTATTGAAAAAATCGCGAAAATACGAGACAATAGAAAAAGAAAACAGTTTATTTGTAAGGAGGACTACATCATGGAAAACTGTATTTTTTGTAAAATTGCAAACGGAGAAATTCCATCCGCTACTTTATATGAAGACGAAGATTTTCGCGTAATTCTGGATCTCGGTCCGGCTTCAAAGGGACATGCACTGATCCTGCCCAAAGCTCATGCAGCCAATATTTATGAACTTCCGGATGAGACTGCCGGAAAAGCAATGATCCTTGCCAAACATATGGCAACCAGGCTCAGAGACGGACTGCACTGTGACGGGTTTAACATTGTACAGAACAATGGAGAAATTGCCGGTCAGACTGTATTTCATTTTCATATGCACCTGATTCCACGTTATGAAGGTGATCAGGTCGGACTTACATGGAAACCGGGAGAACTGACAGATGAAATGAAGGAAGAGATCCTGGCAAAAGTCAAAGCATAAAGAAAAGAGCACAGATACAGATGATAATTGAGAATTTTGATGATTTTTACGATCACTACCAAGGATTCTCAGCATATGTCGCTTTTTGCATCACAGAAGATTACGAGCTTTCAAAAGATATCAGTCAGGAAGTTTTTCTGGCATTATTTAAAGTGAAAGAAAAACTGGATTATTCCAGACCTGACAAATTGAAAGCACTGGTGATGAAAGCGACATCCAACAAATGTATGGACTATTATAGAAAAGCCTCATCCAGACAGGAAAGTTATACGATTGATGATGAGGAAAATGCGTATGAGCCGGTGGATGAAAAGAGTAATCCAGAGGCAAGAATACTTCGTATGGAAGAAGAGAAATATCAGAAACTTGTACTGAACAGACTTCGGAAGAGGAATCCGATGAATTACGATATTCTGGTCAAAACAAAATTCCAGGAACTCTCAGCAGCAGAAGTGGCAAGTGAGTATGGGATTACACCGAATAATGTAAATAACAGGAATCTGCGGTCGAAAGCCTGGATAATTGAAGAAATGGAAAAGATATGCAGGCAGTCACATCGATAACTGCCTGCATCCTGCTATTTGTTTATTTTTTTGATAAAACACATTCTTCGATCAGAGAAACTATATGATGGATGGAATCCATCTGTTTGCCTGCAGACATTGCTTCTTCGAAAGAATGACGGTTGTCATACAGCTGATGGATCGTATCCAGAAGTTTCTCATCAGTGATTTCTTCTTCCTCAAGTACCATGCTGAATCCCTGTTTTTCGAAAGAACGGGCATTCAGGATCTGGTCACCACGACTGGCATTTGCAGACAGCGGAATCAGAAGATTTGGTTTGTGAAGAGCACTGATCTCACAGATGGCGTTTGCACCTGCGCGGGAGATTACCACGTCAGACAGGGCAAAAAGATCCGGAAGTTCTTCTTTGATATATTCATACTGAACGTAGCCTTCGGTACCCTTGAGGGTCTCATCCATTTTGCCCTTGCCGCAGAGATGGATCACCTGGAAAGCTTTCAGAAGTTCCGGGAGAATCTTGCGGATATGGTCATTTACAGAGGCTGCGCCAAGGCTTCCACCGATCACCATCAGTACCGGTTTGTCAGAAGTAAATCCACAGAACTGACGGCCGGCTTCCTTATCACCTTTCATCAGCTCCTGACGGATCGGCGTGCCGGTCAGTACGGCTTTATCTGCCGGAAGACTGCTGACAGTCTCAGGAAAGTTACAGCATACTTTAACGGCTGATGGAATACACAGTTTGTTGGCAAGTCCCGGAGTCATATCTGATTCGTGGATGATTGCTGGAATCTTGCAGCGTTTGGCTGCAATTACAACAGGGACGGTAACGAAACCACCCTTGGAAAAGACTACATCGGGTTTCAGTTTTTTGAGAAGCTTCTTTGCTTCATGGAACCCTTTTAATACCCGGAAAGGATCGGAGAAGTTCTTGGGATCGAAATAACGTCTCAGCTTTCCAGATGAGATCCCATAATATGGAATACCCATTTCTTCAATGAGTTTACGTTCGATACCTTCGTAAGATCCGATATAGGAAATCTGATATCCGGCAGCTTTGAGTGTCGGGATCAGAGCAATATTTGGTGTAACATGTCCGGCAGTACCGCCGCCGGTAAGTACAATATGTTTCATAGGGAAAACCTCCTAAAAATCATTTTATTACCAATAACTATGAACCACCGGGGAAGAATTGTCAAGAAAGAGATAATATCATGAAAAAAGAGTTTGAGAAAGAACAGAAAGACAACCAGATAGATGATGCATTCCTAGATATGCCGGATATGGAGGATGACGAGAAATTCCGTCAGTGGCTGGAAGAGGAATATCTGAAGGAAGCAGATGCCATCGAGGAGTCTCTTTTTGATGGCAGAAAATTTGAGGACAATCAGGATATCGTAGAGAAACTGAGTGTTTCCAGAGAAAGCTTCTATCAGCGTGCCAGAGAAGAAGGTCTGCTGGAGGATGTGGCAGATGAGAAGGCAGAAGATGAGAAGAACACGGAAGAAGCAGCGCCTGAATCTACGGAAAAGAAAATTCTGGAATTCAGAAAAAACGCAGGTGTATCAAAGAATCCTGCATGCGATGCGAACAGAAACTCCGGCAAAAGGAAACACAGTTATGTGCGCTTTGGCAGAATCGCCGGAATCGCGGGCCTGTGTCTGATCTGCGTGTTCGCTGCAAGTATGAGCAGCGAGGCGAACCGGAAGTATCTGGTGAACAGTGTGCGGATATTGAGTGGGAATGACAGCCAGTTTATAACAGATAATTCTTCTGATAATGAGCATGCAACTACAGAAGAAAGTGATGCGATTGCGGATATAGAAGAAAAACTGGATGTGAAGATGCCAGAGTTTTATTATCGACCATATGGGATGGAGTTTTATAAATATGAACTTAATGATGAAAATTTTTATGCACGAATAGAATATGAGTATAAAGATAATATTCTGTTCTTTTATGTTGATAAGCAAGATGCTAGTACTGAAAGTAATATTAGTAGTTTGAAAGGACAAGAGAAAATTGTAGACAAAATAAATAAAGATGAACTAGAAATTGATATAAAAGAAATAACAGAGGAAAATGATAAAAATGCTACTTATATGGTGAATTGGAAATATGAAGATGTAGTATATTATTTGGTTGGAAAAATAAAATTAGATGAATTAAAAAAAATTATTCAATATATGAAATTTTAGAGTGATATTTCCGGATTTCTTACGTATATAGTTATGTAAAGGTTGTTTACATAGCGAAGGGAAGTGAGAAATGAATATCTGGAAAAAGATTCTGGGAATCACTCTGGCAGTTGGCATATCTGTTGGGATGAGTATTGCACCGGTATATGCGGATAGCATCAGTATTCTGGATGACATTACAGATGAAGAGACAACTGAAGATTATGCAGAAGATACTTCAACGATTCTGGCAAGAAGCAGTTATTTAAATCTTGGAAATGTAAAAATTAGAAAAGTATCCAGTAATGAAATAATGATATCAGGATTAACCCAATGTCATAAGAAATGCAGTAAAGTATATTTATCATTATTTTTGGAACGGAAGGTCAATGGAAGCTACGGAACCTATAAAATATGGGAATTTACAGCAAACAATGCAACAAGTTTGAGTAAAACAATCGACGTAGCAGTTCCATCAGGTACATATTACCGTGTGCGTGGATACCATGCAGCCAGCCAGTCGGGTACAAAAGAATCTACCTCTACGCTGACAAGTGGTATCATGGTCAAATAATGACCATTGGAAAAGGAAAAAGGAAGAAAAGAAGAAAAATATTATTCAGTAATCCGTGAAGTGCGAAGAAGGTCGCAGGATGTAAAATAAATTTATGTAAACACCGTTACCGTCCGGGGACATCAACGTACTCACAAATCATGTCGGACTCGTCAGAGTTCACATTATTCATGATCTTATGCGCAAAGGAATAACATAATCATACGCAAAAAAAGGATCATTTAACCATATCTACAAAATCATATGAACCATACAAAACAAGGCGGGACTTCATACACCCCGCCTTATTTTACATAAAAAGAAATATAAATAATATTTGAATAGTATATGTTTTTGCATGGTATATTGCAAATTAAAAGAACATATGCTATAATGCCAGTAGGCAAAACGATAAGATGTGTTCACAGTAGCACAGCAAAAACTCCCCAGAGTTCGCACCTCTGGGGAGTTTTTATTCCATTTTGGCGAGGCGGCTTAGACCTCAGGCTGGCTACTAGCTGCTATTTTCCATCCAGCCATTTGCAAATGTAGTAGGCGATTACACTTGCCAGAATGGAAAGCATAAACGATAAAATTGAATTCACAATAGCATACCCCCTTTCTGTACCTGTCTAGGGGCAGTAGCAAAAGCATTATAACATGAAGCCCTGGTCGAAAAAACGCAATTTTTGTTAAGATATATTGTCTTTTTGCACAAAAAGACTGTTAAAAATCAATCAAATCGTGTATAATGATTACAACAACATACATTTGGATGATTTTTCAGACAAAGGGGGTTCGCACATGAAGATTACCTTTATTGGGGCGACACATGAAGTAACCGGAAGCTGTTATTATCTGGAAGCAGCAGGAAAGAAATTCCTGGTAGACTGCGGTATGGAACAGGGGCCGGATTACTACGAGAATCAGGATATTCCTGTAAAGGGAAGTGACCTGGATTTTGTTCTTCTGACCCATGCACATATGGATCACTCCGGAAATCTTCCCGCTATTTATGCAAAAGGTTTTCAGGGCCCGATTTATGCAACACAGGCCACCTGCCACCTTTGCGACATTATGCTTCGAGACAGTGCCCACATTCAGATGTTCGAGGCAGAATGGCGAAACCGTAAAGGACGTCGTCAGGGAAAACCGGAATTTGTTCCTGCATACACCATGGAAGATGCCATGGGTGTCATTCAGAACTTCGTTCCGTGTCCGTACGAAAAAACCATTAAACCGGCCGAGGGAATCAGCGTACGTTTCGTAGATGCCGGACATCTCCTTGGATCTGCGAGCATTGAGATCATCATTCAGGAAGATGACAAAGAAAAGAAAATAGTCTTCTCCGGCGATATCGGTAACCTGAATCAGCCACTGATCAAGGATCCGGTTTATCTCCATGATGCAGATTATGTAATCATGGAATCTACTTACGGTGACAGAAGCCACGGTGAACGCCCGGATTATGTAGCAATGCTTACCGAAGTGATCCAGCATACTTTTGACCGTGGTGGAAGCGTTGTCATTCCTTCTTTTGCAGTCGGACGTACGCAGGAGATGCTGTATTTTATCCGACAGATTAAAGAAGAAGGACGTGTACATGGACACGATAACTTTAAGGTCTATGTCGACAGCCCGCTGGCAAATGAAGCGACAACGATCTTTAATGAACATATTTATGACTGCTTTGATGAAGAAGCTATGGAACTGGTCAAAAAGGGAATCAACCCGTTGATGTTCCCGGGATTAAAGACCTCGATTACCAGTGACGATTCAAAAGCAATCAACTTTGACGAAGACTGCAAGGTTATCATTTCCGCGAGCGGTATGTGCGATGCCGGCCGAATCAAACATCATCTGAAACATAATCTGTGGAATCCGAACAATACGATTCTGTTTGTTGGGTATCAGGCAATCGGAACGCTTGGCCGTGCCCTGATCGAAGGTGCGACCGAAGTTAAACTGTTTGGTGAGACGGTTGCTGTAGGCGCAGAGATCCGTCAGATGCCGGGTATCAGCGGTCATGCGGATGTGAATGGCCTGATGACCTGGATCAAGGCATTCAAAGAAAAACCGGAAAAAGTATTTGTCACCCACGGCGATGATGAAGTGACCGAGATCTTTGCAAGAAGACTGCAGGAGGAACTGGGACTGGATTCTATGGCACCGTTCAGCGGAACCGTCTATGATCTGGCGAACAATACCTGTATCTATGAGGCACAGGGAATCAAAATCACGAAAGCTTCTGTTTCTCCGAAAGCAAGCAGAGCCGCACGTGCATTCCAGAAGCTGGTTGCTATGGGACAGCGCCTTATGTCTGTTATCCGAAAGAACGAAGGCATGCCGAACAAAGACCTGGAGCGTTTCAGCAGAGATATACAGTCGCTGTGTGACAAGTGGGACAGAGATGATTTCAATTAAAAAATCTGGGGTTTTTCCCCAGATTTTTTTTAGTTCAGAGCTTCTTTCAGAGCTTTTGCAAGCTGATCCGGGCAGGATGTTGGTTTGAAGCCACAACGAATCCCTTCCATTCTGCTGATAGCTTCTTTGGCATCCATGCCTTCTACCAGTCTGGCAACGCCCTGTGTATTACCGGAGCAGCCGCCCTGGAATTTTACATCATGAACTTTTCCTGCATCGTCGATCTCAAATGAAATGGCGCTTGAACAGACACCAGATGTTTTATATACCATAATCTTAACCTCCTGAGTTCAGTTATTGTAAATAATAACAATATATTTTTCCAATAAGTATACCAGAAAAGGACAAAGCGGACAAGTCTGCCGCAGATTTTCCAGAGGAATTCCCCGTGAAGCAAAAAAAGTTTCCATATAAACGCAACATTTGCTATAATAGACTATGCTATTCACAATTATGAATGATAACAGATTACAGTGCCCGGCTTTTCAGAAAAAGGGCACGATGATAAAGGAGATTACAATATTATGAGATGTATTGGTATTATAGGAGCAATGGAAGTTGAAGTAGCAAGTCTCAAAGAACAGATGAAAGATATTCAGGTGACACGTAAGGCTTCCATGGAATTTTATTCAGGTATTATCGAAGGAAAAAACGTAGTTGTTGTCCGTTCTGGAATTGGTAAGGTCAATGCAGCAGTCTGCACACAGATTCTGATCGATGATTTCAAAGCAGAAGTAGTGATCAACACCGGTATCGCAGGAAGTCTGAATGCAGACATCAACATTGGAGATATCGTTGTTTCCACAGATCTGATCCATCATGATATGAATGCCGTTGCATTTGGTTATCCGGTTGGACAGATTCCGCAGATGGAAGCTTTTTCTTTCCACAGTGATGATGCACTTCGCACACTTGCAGTAAAAGCATGCAAAGAAGCAAATCCTGATATCGAAGTATTCGAGGGACGCATTGCATCCGGTGACCAGTTTGTGGCAGACCAGGGTGTCAAAGATTTTATTACAAAAGAATTTGGAGCATACGCTGTTGAAATGGAAGGCGCGGCAATCGCACAGGCAGCATATCTGAACAATGTACCTTTCCTTGTGATCCGTGCAATTTCTGACAAAGCAGATGGAAGTGCAGAGATGGATTATCCGACATTCGAAGCGCAGGCAGCAGAGCACAGTTTCAAACTGACACTCCGCATTCTGAAAGACATTCAGGGCTGAAGCGCACACTTGAAAAGATTCTGCATAGAATGTTATAGATGATGACGAAACAGGAGCCTGTCCATGTATTATGACAAGTTTCTTCCATTTTATATGACGTATGCAGATTCTTCTCTTTACAGCAGAGAGAGAATACAGGAGCAGGAATTTGCTCTGATGAAATCTTATTATCCGGAAACTGCCCGCAAAATTCAGGAAAAAGTTGAAGAAGAATGTCAGCTTATGGATTATGAGGGAAGCAGACTTTATGATGAGCATCCGGACAAATTTATGATGCATCGGCTCTACAGGCAGATACGTTCTCAGGTAGACGGAGAAATGGCAGCGCAGGAGATTCCTGATGAATTTCTGGATGAACTGATCCAGGTGCTTTTGTATCAGGAGATTTCCAGGCGCCGGTGCAGACGACGCAGATACCGTGGATTCTGACAGTTGAGCGAATAAGAACACTGCAGTTCGTAATGCCGGAATCCGATGGTGTACACAGGGGCATTACAGAGGGATTATGAAAGATTAAATATGATGACATTACAGGAATTTTTGGAAAAACAATTTGATGAAAACCTGATGCTTGCAGTCTTAAGCGGCCAGCGGAGCAAGGAAAAAGAGGCTCCTTCCAAGGTGCGGATCCGCCAGATAGAACTGAAAGGCAGCGTCTGTTATCAGGCATCCTCCACGGTGGGAACCAAGGTCCTTCACTCCAATTACAGCAGAGAAGAAGTGATCGCATATGTGGAACAGAGTCTTCAGGAGGGTGGATTTTCCCAGCTGCAGGTGCAGGGAAGATGCAAAGATGGCAGTGTTCTTGTCAGCAAAAAGGGTAAAGTAACTGTCAAAGTGAAAGAGCATCAGGCGAAAGAGCCTGTTCAGATTCTGGCACACAATCGTGTAAAACAGTATATATTGAAGGAAGGAACTCCGGTTCCATTCCTGGTGGATCTGGGAGTTATGAATAAAGAAGGAAAGATCCATCGTCCGGCTTATGACAAGTTCAAACAGATCAACCGTTTCCTGGAGTTTATTGAGGATATTCTTCCGGCATTGTCCAGGGAGCGGGAGGTCACGATCCTGGATTTTGGATGTGGCAAATCATATCTGACATTTGCCATGTATTATTATCTGAAGGAACTCAAAAAATATGACGTTCATATCATTGGGTTGGACCTGAAGGAAGATGTGATCCGGAAATGCAATGGACTGGCAGAAAAATACGGATATGAGAAACTGCATTTTCTGTGTGGTGATATTGCGGAATATGAAGGTGTGCAGAAAGTAGATATGGTGGTAACGCTCCATGCATGTGACAAAGCAACCGATTATGCACTTGCCAAAGCGGTTGAGTGGGATGCGCAGGTGATACTGTCTGTTCCATGCTGTCAGCATGAACTGAATGACCAGATTCAGAATAAACTGCTTTCTCCGGTGCTGAAATATGGACTTCTGAAAGAAAGAATGTCTGCACTTCTTACAGACGGAATCCGTGCAGAACTTCTGGAATCGAAGGGATACAGTACGCAGATTCTGGAATTTATTGATATGGAACATACACCGAAGAATCTCCTGATCCGGGCAGTAAAGACAGGCAGATCCCGTTCGGGTGAAGCTTTGAAAGAGATGACGGATGCCATTCATGGCCATCTGACTCTGGAAAAACTTCTCTATCCGGATGGATTTGATGCGAAGGAGGGAGTATGAGAACCATAACAAGATTTTTGAGAAGGTTTTTAATACTTCTGATCGTGTTTGTAATGGGAGTAGCGGGAACTGCTTTTCTCATGAATAATGAGACGACGGATGATCGTTCCGATATGAATAATCCGACGTTGCCAGAAGTAATGGTGGATTTTAACGGTACGCTGGCAAACAGAATGTATGGATATCGCCAGCCGATGGAAGCAGATTTTGTCCGCGACAGTGTAACACCGCTGGATACAACGAAGAAACTTACGATCGCCGTTAATCCTTATGAGGAAAAAATCAAAAGTCTGTCCTATGAAGTGCGTACTTCGGATGGAACCAAGATCGTTGAGAATCGTAAGGTCAAGAGTCTTGACAGCTCAGGATCTGACGGATATCTGCGTGCACAGATCGAGATCAGTTCCGGTCTTTTGATGAATCAGGAGTATTCCCTTCAGATCTCACTGGATACCAGTGACGGAGAAGCGTATTATTACACAAGAGTAGTTTCCAGGTCTTCGACGAATACGGAGGATTATGTGAAGTTTGCTTCCAGTTTTGCACAGATGTGCATGGATAAAAACTCTGCAGACGGACTCGCGGCCTATTTGGAATCTACAGAATCTTCTTCAACAAATTTTACGGCTGTGACGATACAGTCACCACTTTCTACGATCAGCTGGGGAAATTTAAGTCCGCAGATATCCAAGAAAGGCATCCCGGTCATTAAAGAGATCAATGAGACGACGGCGAGTATTTCACTGAAATATGAGATAAAGGCAGCCAACGAAAATGGTGGTGCAGAGTATTACAATGTGACGGATTTTTACCGGCTTCGCTATACGGATACCAGAATTATGCTGTTGGATTTTCAGCGAAGCGCAGATCAGGTATTTGATCCTCAGCAGACAGTGATCACAGATGATGGGCTGCTTCTTGGAGTCCGGGACAAAAATGTCACGATGCTTTCCAATGAAGATGGCAGTGTGACTGCTTTTACGCAGGAAGGTGCCTTGTGGACTTATGCACCGGATACCGGCAAATTTGTAGATATCTTTGATTTCCGCAGAAAATCAAATGGAGATTTTCGTGACTCCAGAATAGAACATGATATCAAGCTGCTGGGCATTAATGACAGTGGGGATCTGGATTTCATGGTTTATGGTTATATGAACCGCGGAACATATGAAGGATATTGTGGTGTTGGAATCTATCATTATGACCATGATCAGAATGTTGTAGAGGAACGTGTGTTTATTCCAACGTCAGAATCATTTGAATTCCTGAAATCAGACCTTGGAACGCTGAGCTATGTGAATAAAGATAATCAGCTGTTTCTTTTGCTTGCAGGCAAGCTTTATCAGATCAATATTGATGAAAGCAGTTATGATGTGCTTGCAGATAATATTGATGGAAATCAGTTTGCGGTTTCGGCTACCAATGCACATGCAGCATGGCGGATCAGCGACGGGGATCAGGCTGGTCAGGTAAAATTCATCGATTTTGACACACTGGAAACAAGAAACGATACACCGGATGCAGGACAGAGCCTTCGTGTGCTGGGATTTATGAATGAAGATGTGGTCTATGGTATCGTTTTGGATGGTGACAGTCTTACAGATGAAAACGGACATACTACAGATGGAATTACTTCAATCAGAATTGAAGGTTTTGACGGAACTGTCAAAAAGGAGTATCATCAGGATGGATATTATATTACAGATGTGACGGTCGGAAGTACCCTTATGCAGTTTAATCTTTCTGAAAAAACTGGAAGCTCTTATACTGTGAAAAATAAGGACAACATCATGAATAATCAGGCAGCGGCAGCAAAGGTTGTTTCTGCTGAACAGAGCAGTACAACCCGTCAGGGCGTGATCGTCAAGCTGGCATTTGACAACAAACCGGAAACAGACGAACCGTTGATTCTTACTGCAAAGATGAAAAATACAGGGGAAAAAACAGTTCAACTGGATGTTGACAAGAGTCAGATCAGTAATATTTATTATGTATATGCAAAGGGCGGACTGGATAGTACGTGGACAGATCCGGCACAGGCAATTCTCCATGCAGACAGTCTGACAGGTGTGGTTCTGAACCGGGCACAGCAATATGTATGGGAACGTGGAAATATGAAAACACAGCTGACGCTGAATACAGAGGATGTTCCGGAGATCATTCGAAGTGGTTCCTGGGACAAAGACGTTCTGCAGCAGGGACTGGGAGATTCAGGAACGGTGATCGACCTTACCGGATGCAGTTTGGAAAATGTACTCTATGAAATCAGTGCGCAGCGTGCGGTTATAGCCAAGACCGGTGCAGATTCCAGTGTAGTGATCGTTGGATACGATCAGTACAATACCTGGCTTCTTGATCCGGCTACAGGCGAAGTAAGTCCTTACGGAATGAACGATAGTACGGCGTTATTCCAGGCAGCAGGAAATGTCTTTATTTCCTATCTTGATAACCAAAAATAAATTTAACAGGAGGACAGGCTTATGTTAAGCAAAAGCATCACGAAACTTGTGCAGTATGGAATGGAAACAGGACTGGTACCGGAGTGTGAAAAAAATTACACTATCAATCTTCTTCTGGATGTATTTCATGAAGATGAATATGTGGAACCAGAAGAGAGCTTTTCAGATGTAGATCTGGAAGAAACTTTAAATGAACTTCTGGATGAAGCCGTAAAGAGAGGACTGATCGAAGACAGTGTTGTGTATCGTGATCTTTTTGATACAAGACTGATGAACTGCCTGATGCCGCGTCCGGCGCAGGTTCAGACAGAATTCTGGGATAAGTATCAGAACAGTCCGCAGGAAGCTACCGATTACTTCTATAAATTAAGCCAGGACAGCAACTATATTCGCCGCTATCGTGTAAAGAAGGATCAGAAATGGAAAGTAGACAGCCCATATGGTGAAATTGATATTACCATTAATCTTTCCAAACCGGAAAAAGATCCAAAAGCGATCGCAGCAGCAAAAAATGCGAAAGCAAGCAGCTATCCAAAATGTCTCCTTTGTCCGGAGAATGAAGGATATGCAGGTCGTGTCAATCATCCGGCAAGACAGAATCACAGAATCATTCCGATCACGATCAACGATACACCATGGGGCTTCCAGTATTCTCCATATGTATATTACAATGAGCATTGCATCGTGTTCAACAGCAAGCATACTCCGATGAAGATTGAGAGAAACACCTTTATCAAACTGTTTGATTTCGTAAAACTGTTTCCTCATTATTTCCTGGGATCCAATGCAGATCTTCCGATCGTTGGTGGTTCTATCTTAAGTCATGATCATTTCCAGGGCGGACATTATACATTTGCAATGGCAAAAGCTCCGATTGAGAAGCATGTGACGATTCCGGGATTTGAAGATGTGGAAGCCGGCATTGTCAAATGGCCGCTTTCCGTACTTCGTATCCGCCACAAAGATTCTGCGCGTCTGGTCGATCTGGCAACTCATGTACTGGAAGTATGGAGAGGATATACTGATGAAGCTGCATTTGTTTTTGCAGAGACAGACGGAGAACCGCACAACACGATCACACCGATCGCACGTAAAGCAGGCGATATGTTTGAACTGGATCTGACTCTGAGAAACAACATCACAACAGAGGAAAATCCGCTTGGTGTATATCATCCGCATGCAGAGTATCATCACATTAAGAAAGAAAATATCGGTCTGATTGAAGTTATGGGGCTGGCAGTTCTTCCGGCGAGACTGAAAGAAGAACTGGAACTTCTGGAAGAATACATTCTGGAAGGAAAAGATATCGCATCCAACGAAAAGATTGAGAAACATGCCGCATGGGCAGCTGAATTTCTTCCGAAATACAAGGATATCAACAAAGAGAATGTTCATGAAATTCTTCAGAAAGAAGTTGGTATTGTATTTACACATGTTCTGGAAGATGCCGGTGTTTACAAATGCACACCGGAAGGCAGAGAAGCATTTATGAGATTCATCGAATCATTATAAAAAAACACATAATATACAAAAGACAGGGACTTAAGGCGCAGAGCTTTGAGTCCCTGTCTGCATATAAAAAGCACAGACGGGACAGTAGCATATTACAGTCCGGAAACAGAACTGTGTTAAAATGACATTATAAGGTATGTTTGGAGAATGTGAAAACAGTGCGAAGGAAATTCCGGCAAAGGAGGCATGGAATGAAGCAAAAATATGTACTTACAGCAGTGGCGGTTGTGGCTGTCGGAGCGGTGGCATTGGGTACGGTCCCGATGTGGGAAGGGACGAATTCTGTGAAACAGGAGGAGACCAGAACGAGTATTATTGAGGATCCGGTAAATACAGAAACAGAAGGAACCGGTACGCCAACGCCTCTTCCGACGACGGCCCCGGTTACTGGAATTTCTCATACGGACAGTTATGAAGATCTTTATGCCCAGGTAAAAGAATGGCAGAATAATTCTTCATACAGTAATGTTCAGCCCCGCATCATGACTGTTGAAGAGTCAGCAGATGCGGCAGGGACAGACTCGGCTGCTTCAAATTCCAGTATGGCGGCAACTATGCCGGAAGAACCGATTGACCAGGAATATGGCTTTGATCCATCATCAGAAGGTAAAGATTATTCTACGACCACCACACAGGAAGAACTGATTGATGAGGCAGATATCGTAAAAACAGATGGCAGCTGTATTTATGCCATGGACAGTAAAGGAACATTGCGTATTGCAGATGCAGCGTCCATGAAATTACTCTGTGAGATTAATGGAGAGAACAGTTCCGATTATAAGGAAATGTATGTGGATGGTAATTGCCTGCAGCTGATCTGTCAGCAGGAAGATTATATAACCTATAAAGGCAGTATAGATCTTCCGTCAGCAAATGCAGGTGGAGAAAAGAATACAGATGGAGTCCGAACCAGTTATAGTATGCCGGTAACTACTGTGACAGTAGAAACCTATGATATCTCAGACAGGGAAAAACCCAAAAAGACAGGCGTTTATCATCAGGATGGAAGTTATCTTTCCTCTCGAAGAACTGATGGAAGAATGTATCTTTTTACATCATATACTCCGGAAGTCGGAGACAGCGCAGATCAGTTACAGTACTATGTGCCAAGGTGCGGAGAAGAGTATATTGCCTATGACCATATTTACCTTCCGACACCGGAAAAAGATTTTTCTTATAATGGCAGGATATATCTGGTAGCAGGGGCTGTCGCACAGGAGAATCCGGATCAGGCAACAGATGTTATGGCCGTTGTCAGCAGCGCAAATATTTTTTATGTCAGTGAAAATAATATCTATTCAGCAACAGAAATCTGGAATGACCGGGAAACTCGTACGGAAATTGTACGAATCGGCTACAGAGACGGGAAATTTACCGACGGGGCAGCAGGTTCTGTAGTGGGGGAACTTCACAACAATTTTTCCATGAACGAGGCAGATGACTGTCTTCGCATTGTAACCACTGTTGAAGGCTGGGATAAAGATTATAGTAATTTTTCCAGAAGTAATGGATTATATGTGTTGAATGAGAAACTCAAAACAATTGGAAAGATTGAAGATCTGGCAGAGGGAGAGCAGATAAAGGCTGCACGGTTTATGGGAGATACAGGATATTTTGTCACATATCGAAATACGGATCCTCTTTTCGCAGCAGATCTTTCTGATCCGAAGAACCCCAGGATTATGAGCGAACTGAATATTACCGGATTTTCTGAGTATCTGCATTTCTACGGAGAAAATCAATTGCTGGGAATCGGCTGGGAAACAGATCCGGATACAGGCAATGTGACGGGGATGAAATGTTCTATGTTTGATATTTCCGATCCATCAGATGTCAGAGAAACAGACCGTTTTATATTAAAGGATGTTTCATTTTGTGACGCGCTTTATAATTACCATGCGATTCTTGCAGCTCCGAAGAAAAGTCTGTTCGGGTTTGCTTATGGAATCTATGGAGATAACACTGATGTATATGACAGCAGTGAGAATTATTATTATGCACTGCTTTCCTATCATGATCAAAATGGATTTGAGCCGCAGATGTATCTGAATATCAATGACAGTGAACTTTTTGCAGGCTCCATGAGTTATCAGGATTATTGCAGAGTACGCGGCGTGTATATCGGAGATATGTTTTATCTGGTAACAGAGAAAGGAATTGTTTCTTATAATATACAGAAGGATTATGAACAGACCGGAACCCTTAAATGGGAAGCTTAAACGCAATAAAACCATGTTTCTCCTGTATTTACTCCTTGCAGTAATCCAACGAATAGTCTATACTAGAAAGCAATTGGATGAGAATGAAGACAGAGAGGTATAGATTATGAAGCTCACAACTGTAAAAGAAATTTATAAAAACAGAGAAGAATACCTGAATAGGGAAGTAACTGTAGGAGGATGGGTACGAAGCGTACGTGGTTCCAAGGCATTTGGTTTTATCGTACTTCATGATGGTACTTTTTTTGAGACACTGCAGGTTGTATATCACGACAATATGCCGAATTTTGCCGAGATCAGCAAGCTGAATGTAGGCGCTGCTATTATCGTCAGGGGAACTTTGGTTCCGACACCGGAAGCAAAACAGCCGTTTGAAATTCAGGCTGATGAAGTACAGGTAGAAGGCGCATCTGCACCGGATTATCCGCTTCAGAAGAAACGTCATACTCTGGAATACCTGAGAACCATGACACATTTGAGACCGAGAACAAACACTTTCCAGGCGGTATTTCGTGTACGTTCCCTTTGTGCATACGCGATCCACAAATTCTTCCAGGAAAGAGGTTTCGTATATGTACACACACCGCTGATCACAGGAAGTGACTGCGAGGGTGCGGGAGAGATGTTCCAGGTTACTACACTGGATATGAAGAATCCTCCGCTGAATGAAGACGGTACTGTAGATTACAGTCAGGATTTCTTCGGCAAAGAGACTAATCTTACAGTAAGTGGTCAGCTGAACGGTGAGACTTATGCACAGGCATTCCGTAATATTTATACATTCGGACCGACTTTCCGTGCGGAGAACTCCAATACAACGCGTCATGCTGCTGAGTTCTGGATGATCGAGCCGGAATGTGCATTTGCCGATCTGAATGACAATATGGATCTTGCAGAGGACATGCTGAAATACGTGATCCGTTATGTGCTGGAGAATGCTCCGGAGGAGATGAACTTCTTCAATTCCTTTATCGACAAAGGACTTCTGGATCGCCTGAACCATGTAGTGGATTCTGAGTTTGGTCATGTGACTTATACAGAAGCAATTGAACTTCTGGAGAAAAACAATGACAAATTCGATTACAAAGTATTCTGGGGATGCGACCTTCAGACAGAGCATGAGCGTTATCTGACAGAAGAAATCTTCAAGAAACCTGTATTTGTGACAGATTATCCGAAGGAGATCAAGGCATTCTACATGAAACAGAACGAGGATGGCAAGACAGTTGCTGCTATGGACTGTCTGGTACCTGGAATCGGTGAGATCATTGGTGGAAGCCAGAGAGAGGATGATTACGATAAGCTGAAAGCACGTATGGATGAGCTGGGACTGAAAGCAGAAGACTATCAGTTCTATATGGATCTCCGTAAATATGGTTCCACACGTCATTCAGGATTTGGACTGGGATTTGAACGCTGCGTAATGTATCTGACAGGTATGGGCAATATCCGTGACGTAATTCCGTTCCCAAGAACAGTTAACAACTGCGATTTATAATAAGGAGTAGTTTTTGCATGATTAGATTTATTCATCTTTCAGATGTACATCTGGGGGCAGTCCCTGACCGGGGCTGTCCGTGGAGTCATGAGAGGGAAGAAGAAATCTGGGAAACATTCCGCCGGGTCATTGTGGGTATCCGCAAGAATCCGGTGGATTTGTTGTTTATAGCCGGTGACCTTTTTCATCGTCAGCCTCTTCTCAGGGAACTGAGAGAAGTTGACGATTTGTTTGCGTCTATACCGGATACCAGAGTTTTTCTGATGGCAGGAGATCATGACTACATAAAAGAAGATTCGTTTTACAGAAATTTTGTCTGGTCACGGAATGTAACCTTTTTTGACAGGGAACAGCAGTCCTGTGTGGAGATCGCGGACAAACAGATTTTTGTATATGGGCTGAGTTATGAGCATCCGGAGATCCGTACACCATTATATGATGAATGGAAACCTCAAAATAAGCCTGGCTTTCATGTGCTGCTCGCACATGGCGGTGAAGTCGGATATTGTCCGATGGATTTTACAAGACTGGCAGCAGCAGGATTTGATTATATAGCGCTTGGGCATTCTCATAAACCACATACAGTATGTCGCGATAAGATTGTCTATGCAGGTGCACTGGAACCACAGGATCGAAATGACGTCGGAAAGCATGGATATATAGCAGGGGAATTTGACGGGGAAACCGTTAAGCTGAAATTACGCCCCTTTGCACTTCGTTCTTATCAGAACCTGGTCCTTGCGGTAGATCAGAATACCACACAGTATGCATTGGAAGATATGCTTCGGAAGGAAGTTATGAAGCGGGGCGGAAGAAATATATATCGTCTGATCATTAAGGGAAAACTTTCTCCGGATAATGTCCTCCTGCCGGAACGCCTTCACGGACTGGGAAATATTGTGGAGATCATGGATGAATCAAGACCTGCGTATCAGCTGGAAAGCCTGTATCGCCAGTACAGGGGGACTCTGATCGGGGACTATATCAAAACTTTTTTAAAGAGAGATCTGACAGTAGTGGAGAAAAAAGCACTCTACTATGGACTTCAGGCACTTTTGACTACAAAAGTCCTGACCAGTGACAGGAAAAGAATATGAAGATCAAGCAAATTGAAATTAAAGATTTTGGAAGTATTTACAGGCAGACGATTGCTTTTTCTCCGGACATGAATGTACTGTACACGGAGAAAGAACGAACAAGAAGAGAAATCCAGGCTTTTATAGAGAGTATGCTGTTTGGAAGGACGGATGTTCCTTATGCAGGGGTACTCTGGTTTGAGAGTGGCGGGCGCAACTACCGGCTGACACGAGATCTTCACAGAGAAGAACCTTACAGTGAACTTCTCTGTGAGGAGAGTGGAGAGCTTCTTGATGCGGACCATATCAGTGAGGAAAAAATGGCACTGGGTATCAGTGAAGCTGTATATGAGAATGTAATCTGTATTTCTCCATTGAAAGGTAATATCGGAGCAGAAATCGTACGTGAAGTGCAGAAGCAGATGACCGGCTTTCAGACAACGGGAGACTGCTCTGTGGATCTGGGTAAAACCTCCCAGAGGATCAAGATGACAAGAAAAGGTTACCAGGTGCAGGTGGAACGCCGCAAAAAGGCAGACCAGCTGGCAAAAGAAAAAATTTCCGCACAGATTAAAAGCATACGCAGAGAGATCCGTGATACTGAGGATCAGAAGAATCAGCTTGGAGAACAGGAAGATGCTCTTCGCATGAATGAAGAAAGTAACGGATATCATCTTCTTGACGAACGAATCGGGGCACTGGAAACAAGAAATCAGGCACAGATTGCGGGAATGTGTGTGACTGCATTTCTGGCGCTGGCAGGGGCGTTGCTTCTGGCGCTGGAGGCAGAAAGTACGATTCCGGCGGTACTGGTAGGAATTTCCGGTATTTTGGCGTTTATTGCAGAACTGAATTTTGAAATGCGTACAGTACGTGAACTGGAAAAACGTAAAAGAATGAAGTCCAGATGGATTACAAGACAGAATAAACTGGAAGGCGGCCGCAGCAGCCTGGATGAAGAATTACGTGAAAAAAATATGGAACTTTCCAATCTGACAGAAGAACTTCGTGAAATGGAAGAGTATGCGTATCTGCCTCTGATGGAAGAAGTCGAGATTGATGCGCTGAATCTGGCAATGGATACGATCGATAAACTGTCGGAACAGATATATCGTCAGACAGGAAACAGACTGGTGAGGACGATGTCGGAGACTCTCAGCGGAATTACCGGTGGTACCTGTCATGAACTGATGGTTGACGATGAATTTCATATCAGCGTTGATACAGGGAAAGAAGTACTGCCGATTGAAAATCTGCGTCTGATCATGGTTGAACAGATTTATCTTGCGATGAGACTGGCCGCAGGAGAACTCCTGTGTGGCGCAGAAAAGCTTCCGGTCATCTTTGATGAAATGTTCTGTGCTTTCGATCCGGAAAGGCTGAAAGCAGCTGTTTTATGGCTTACAGAGTCTTCCGGTCGTCAAGTGATCATAAGTACAAGCAAAAAACAGGAATTGGATGTGTTGCAGAAAACAGAAATTTCTGTCAATGAGATTTCTTTATGATTGGGAAGAGAATAAAAAACACCCTGCATTTCCGCAGGGTGTTTTGCATTGTGCTGTGAAGAAGTGACAGGATTTATTTGTCATACTGAGCCATGTAATTATTGACGCATTTTTTGATTCTGTCTGCAGGGTTGAGCAGATGGCTGACAGACATATCATGATTCAGTGTATCAATGATCAGAGCGATATATTTACTCAGATCGCAGCTGATATAGTAGTCTCTTGCGAGAAGCTCCGGATCCTGATAAACAAGGTTTGTAGTAAGCAGTTTATCAAAGGTTCCTTTTGCGTATGCGGCGTCGAATTTTTCCATTCCCTCTGTGAAGAGTCCGAAAGTTGTGCAGATAAAGATCTTACCGGCACCACGTTTTTTCAGAAGAGATGCAATCTCCAGAATGCTGCTTCCTGAGGAAATCATATCATCGATCAGGATAACATCTTTGCCTTCAAGTTTTGGGCCGAGGAATTCATAGGCTGCGATTGGGTGACGGCCTTTAACTACTTTGGTGTAGTCGAGACGTCTGTAGTACATACCCATATCTACACCGAGAACGTTTGCAAGGTAGATCGCTCTGCGCATGCTTCCTTCGTCCGGGCTGATGATCATGAAGTGATCATTGTCAATATGAAGACCTTCTACATTATTGAGGAGAGCCTTGATGAACTGATAGGACGGCTGGATAGTTTCAAAACCATGCAGTGGAGTTGCGTTCTGTACACGTGAATCATGAGCATCGAATGTAATGATATTTTCTACGCCCATTTTTGTCAGTTCCTGGAGTGCGGATGCACAGTCAAGGGATTCACGTCCGATACGTTTGCTCTGGCGGCTCTCATAGAGATATGGCATGATGACATTGACTCTGCGGGCTTTGCCGCCGACTGCAGCAATGGCACGTTTCAGATCCTGAAAATGATCATCAGGTGACATCATGTTGGTGTATCCGCTGATCGTGTAGTTGATACTGTGGTTGCAGACATCAACCATAACATAAATATCGTCACCACGTACGGATTCACTGATCTCGCCTTTTCCTTCACCGGAACCGAAACGAGGGGTTTTGACATTGATGATATAGGAATCACGCTGATATCCTTCAAAAGCGCAGGTGCCTAATTCAGGGTTCTCACGCTCTTTTCTCCATTTTACAAGCCATTCATTTACTTTTTCGCCAAGGGGGCGGCAGCTATCGAGGGGAATAAGCCCCAGCCTTCCTACAGGAAGTGTTGTCAGTTCCTTGTTGTTTAACTGTGCCATCGTTTATTTTCCTCCTAAAAATATTTTCTGTATTCGGATGTCTTTGCCGATAAGCTTCAGCATCTGGTAATTACTTGCTATCCGGGAAAAAGTTCTCTCGGAATAGGTGGCTGAAAAATCTTCAAGTTTCAGATTCGTAGATATGATCGTGGATTTACGACGGGAAATACGTTCGTTAATACACAAAAATAACTGCGAGGAGACAAAACTGTTGGTAAGCTCTGTCCCAAGATCATCTATGATCAGAAGATCACAGTCAAGGATAAAATCATCACCCGGGTCTGTTTCGGATTTTCTGGAAAAAGCTGTCTGAGCCAGACGGTCAAACAGATCAAATGCAGAAAAATACAGAACACAGTGTGCGGTTTTGAGAAGCTCGCTGGCAATACAGTGAGAGAGAAAGGTCTTGCCTACTCCGGTGCTGCCGTACAGAAACAGGTTCTGTGCGCGCCTGTCAAAATCATCTACAAAGTTCCGGGCAGTATTATAAGCCCGTTTTGCTGTTTCGCGGGCTGTTAATCCGGTTGCTTCGTTCTTCATTGTATCAGAATACCAGTCAAAAGAAAAGTGTTCAAAGTTCTCTTTTTTGAGAATCTCTTTCAGATTTGACTGTGTGTACAGTAATTCGACCTCGGATTTTTTGAAACAGGAACATTTTTGTCCGTCAACATAGCCAGTATCCTGACAGAGTGGACAGAAATAATGAGGTTCCAGATAATCATCAGAAAATCCGTTGCTGCGAAGAAGTGTACGGCGTTCCTGAGCCAGAGCGGCCACGTCTTTTTTGAGATCTTCTACAGTATCGGATTCGCCCAGCAGAAGAGAACGGGCTTTTCTGGCACTCAAGGCTGCAACCTCCTGATCAATCTCCAGCAGGCGTGGAACACGGATAAATGCTTCTTTGCGGCGTTCTTCCAGATCATGCTGCACCTGGGACTGACGCCGGCTGTATTCTCTCATAATAATATCATACTGAAAATTCTGTAAAGCCACGGTACTCTCCTTTACTGGGTTACTGTTCACTTCGTTCACGGTAACTTTACTGGTTCAATAGATGCTTCTCATATTCGTCGAAGTTGTATTCTCGCTGCTGGAAGTTATTGAAACGGTTATTGGAAGGCTGTGCAGGTTTGGAGGATGCTGCTTTTCGGTCCTGACGGCGTTTCTTGTGTTCGGTATCCAGAGTATGGATGTCATCGATCGTATGTACATCTTTCTTTTTCCAGCCTTCCAGAATCTTGTCTGTATACTGGAAGCTGGCCTGACCTGTCTGAAGGACAGTACGGTTGCAGGCTTCCTGGATGACCTCCATGGAAAAGCCATAGGTTCGAAGCCAGGTGTCCATCAGTGTGATCTCTGTCTCTACGGGATTGCGGTTGGTGATTCCGAGAGCCTTGAGAATAGAAAAATAGTCTTTATTATATCGGGAGCCGGACTGCTTGGCTTCTTCCACAGAGGTAATCCCCTCCTCAGCCCAGGCAAGAGCCACCTTCTCGATGTAGCGGATGCTCTTGTGATTGTGGCCCACGCAATATTCAATCAGATATTCGATCAGGTCAGCAGACATGCCAAGGCCATCATAGAAGAAAAGCATCTTTTGAATTTCTGTAGGTGAAAGTGTTTTGCCAAGATATTGTTCGGCTACATAAAGAAGCTGGATGATATCTTCGTTTTGTTTCAGTTCATTTACACGGTCCGGAGTAAGTGCTTCTGTACGGACAACAGGCTGGTCCTTCGGCTGTTCGGAAGTAACAGAAATCTCATCCTGCACGGCATCCGTCGGACAGGAAGGAGCTACAGGAGTGAGAAGAGAAATTCCGCAAAGCTTATTATTGTCTGTGAAATCAAGAGTAAGAAGCTGCTGTTTGGCCCAGTATTTCAGTGCACGGAGAATATCTCTCTCGGTGCAGAGAAGACGGTCTGCCATCTGCTCCAGACTGAAAGAAACCGGAGCACTGGAAAGTGCACGCAAAAGGTAGATATATACTTTTACAAACTCTCCATTAGCTTCCGGCATATAATTATCAATAAATGTGTTCGATAAGATCGTAACCTCCGGGAGGGAGGCATTATGTAATGTGATCATTGCCATGAAATATCGCTCACTTTCCGATGCTGTTCATTTCATCAGGATATTACCTGTGAACAGTTATGACTTTTCCGCAATAATGCGGCTGTTTTGGAACACTTGGATTATAGCACAACATTTTTCAAATGAGAATAGGTGATTTTTCTACAGAGGATTTCCACAAATGAATGTGGATAATGTGGATAATGTGGAAAGTACATGGAGGATAAAATTATGTGCAACCGCGAAAAATGGCGAAATTTCGTATATTATCGCAAAAAATATGAAAAATCGACAAAATATTATGTGAACCAGTTTTGCATAAAAAATCCACATGCCCTACGCATATAAAAATGTGTATAAACATGTGGATAATGTGGATAACTTATTTGCCAAGGAGCTGTTCACCAATATTTACAACGTCTCCGGCGCCCATAGTTATCAACAGGTCGCCCTGTGTACAATTTTCTAATAAAAAGTTTTCAATCTCGTCGAAGGTCGGAAAGTATTCACATGGAGTACCGAGTTCGACGATTTTTTCCTGCAAATTTCTGGAAGAAATGCCAAGATTATCCGTTTCACGTGCAGCATAGATATCAGCCAGTACGACGTGATCTGCAAGGGTAAGAGCTTTGGCAAATTCCGGAAGAAGGGCTTTGGTACGTGTATAAGTATGAGGCTGGAATACACACCAGATCTTCTTATGTGGATAATTTTTGGCTGCGTGAAGGGTGGCTTCAATCTCTGTCGGATGATGCGCATAATCATCAATGATCGTTACATCGCCAATTTTGCCCTTATACTGGAATCTGCGGTCTGTACCGCCGAAATCTTTCAGACCATCAAAGATCACTTCTGTAGACAGGTCAAGAAGCTGTCCTGCAGCGATAGATGCCAGAGCATTGGATACATTGTGAATGCCAGGCACTTTCAGAGAACATGTGCCCAGGTCTTCTCCGTTGTGAAGAACATGGAAGGTTGCATGGCCAAATTCGTCATAAGTAATGTCTGTGGCTGTGTATTCAGCATCGTGTTCCAGACCGTAGGTGATCACTTTACATGGAAGATTTTCTGTGATCATTTCGTATTTTGGTGTATCTGTATTAATGATGAGAGCACCTTCTGCCGGGAGAAGTTCTGCAAATTTGCGGAAGGAATGACGGATATCATCAATATCTTTGAAGAAATCAAGATGATCCGCATCAATATTCAGAATGATCCCGATGGTTGGGAAAAAGCTCAGGAAGCTGTTGGTATATTCGCATGCTTCTGTCAGGAAGGTTTCAGACTGTCCAACACGGATATTACCGCCGATTGCAGGCAGGATACCGCCTACACTGATGGTCGGGTCACATTCACCTTTGAGAAGAATGTGAGAAAGCATGGATGTGGTCGTGGTTTTGCCATGTGTTCCGGCAACTGCGATGGAAGTATCATAGTTGCGCATGATCTGACCAAGAAGCTGCGCTCTGGTCAGCATCGGAATGCCTTTTTCTTTTGCACATGCAAATTCCGGGTTATCCGGGTGAATAGCTGCTGTATAGACAACCACCTGAACAGAATCGGAAATATTGGAGGCGCGCTGACCATAGTAAATTTTCGCACCTTTGCTTTCCAGAAGACTGGTCAGAGGGCTTTTTTTGGAATCAGAACCGGAAATTGTAAAACCTTCTTCAAGAAGAATTTCAGCCAGTCCACTCATACTGATGCCGCCGATACCAATGAAATGGATGGAGAGCGGTTTATGAAAGTCTATCTGATACATAATAAAAATCTCCTTATCTTTAATGCTTTTTATTATACCTCTGTCAGATAAAAATGAAAAGTGTTACTTTTTATGAGAACAATGTGCAAATGTACCAATATAATAGAAGAATAATTGTGCAAAACATACATAAAAAGTACTGCATTGTTTTTCTGGAGTAAAAAAAACGTGTGCAAAAAATATAAAAAACAGAAGAAAAAAACAAAAAAATTGTAAATTATGTTCACGGATGCAAAAAAGTATGATATAATGGAAAATCATAACATACAAGAGGTGATTGCGAGATGATGAAAAAAGAAATGATCGCCATGCTTCTGGCGGGTGGTCAGGGCAGCAGACTGGGAGTACTGACACAAAAGGTTGCGAAACCTGCAGTCGCTTTTGGCGGTAAATACCGCATTATTGATTTTCCATTAAGTAACTGTATTAATTCTGGTATCGACACAGTTGGTGTACTGACACAGTATCAGCCGCTGCGTCTGAATACGCATATCGGAATTGGTATTCCGTGGGATCTGGATCGAAATGAGGGCGGAGTTACGGTACTTCCTCCATATGAGAAGAGTACAAACAGTGAATGGTATACAGGAACCGCTAATGCGATCTTTCAGAATCTGGATTACATGCAGCAGTACAATCCGGATTATGTATTGATTCTGTCAGGTGACCATATTTATAAAATGGATTATGAAGTGATGCTGAATTATCATAAGGCAAACAAGGCAGATGTCACGATTGCCTGTATGCCGGTTCCGATGGAGGAAGCCAGCCGTTTCGGCATCATGGTAACTGATGGAGCAGGGCGTGTGACAGAATTTGAAGAGAAACCGGAGAAACCAAGCAGTAATCTTGCTTCCATGGGAATTTACATATTTAGCTGGCCGGTACTCAAAGAGGCACTGATCGCGCTGAAAGATCAGAGCAACTGTGATTTTGGAAAACATATTCTTCCTTATTGTAAAGAGAACGGACAGAGACTGTTCGCATATGAATACAATGGCTACTGGAAAGATGTGGGAACACTTGGATCTTACTGGGAGGCCAATATGGAGTTGATCGATATCATACCGGAGTTCAACCTTTATGAAGAATTCTGGAAGATCTACACCAAGGGTGATATCATTCCACCGCAGTATATTGCAGAAGATGCCGTGACAGACCAGTGCATTATCGGCGAAGGTGCGGAAATCTATGGCGAAGTTTATCATTCAGTGATCGGACCAAATGTAGTGATCGGTAAGGGCACTGTGGTACGCGATTCGATCATTATGAGAAATACAGTGATCGGAGAAGATTCCGTTCTGGATAAAGCAATCGTGGCAGAGAATGTTACGGTTGGCAATCATGTAACACTTGGATGTGGCGAAGAAGCAGAAAATGTGCTGAAGCCGGCTGTATATGCATTCGGACTTGCGACTGTGGGAGAACAGAGCGTAATTCCGGATAACGTTAAAATAGGAAGAAATACTGCAATATCCGGAGTGACAGCGACAGAAGATTATCCGGGAGGAATCCTGGAAAGTGGACAGATCATTAAAGCAAAGGATGGTGAGCAGGCATGAGAGCAATTGGAATTATTCTGGCCGGCGGAAATAACAACCGCATGAGAGAACTGTCGGACAAGAGGGCGATTGCAGCGATGCCTGTTGCAGGAAGTTATCGAAGCATCGATTTTGCCCTGAGCAACATGGCAAATTCCCATGTTCAGAAAGTTGCAGTTCTGACGCAGTACAATGCAAGATCGTTAAATGAACATTTGAGTTCCTCAAAATGGTGGGATTTTGGAAGAAAGCAGGGAGGTCTGTTTGTATTCACTCCTACGATTACCAAGAATAACAGCTTATGGTATCAGGGAACAGCAGATGCCATTTATCAGAATATTGATTTTTTGAAAAAGAGTCATGAACCTTATGCAATCATTGCATCCGGTGACTGTGTGTATAAGATGGACTATAATAAAGTCCTTGAATATCATATTGCGAAACGGGCAGATATTACAGTTGTCTGCACAACATGCCGGGACCAGAAAGAGGTAGAGCGCTTTGGCGTGCTTCGTATGAATGACGATGGCAGGATCGTGGAGTTCGAAGAGAAACCAATCGTTTCTTCTTATAATACAATATCAACAGGTATTTACGTTGTAAGAAGAAGGCTGCTGATCGAACTGATCGAGCGGGCTGCACAGGAAGGCAGACATGATTTTGTAAATGACATCCTGATCCGTTACAAAAACCTGAAACGAATTTATGGTTATAAGACAGAGGATTACTGGAGTAATATTTCTGATGCAGAAGCTTATTATCGTACCAATATGGCATTTCTGCAGCCGGAGATCCGTAATTATTTCTTCAGACAGGAACCGGGAATCAAAACAAAGATCGACGATCTTCCGCCGGCCAAGTATAATCCTGGGGCAGAGGTGAAGAACAGTCTTGTTGCGAGTGGCTGCATTATCAATGGTACAGTAGAGAATTCAGTACTGTTCAAGAGTGTGTATGTCGGCAATAATTGTGTGATAAGGAATTCAGTGATCCTTAATGATGTGTATATCGGAGATAACACTGTCATAGAGAATTGTATTGTTGAGAGCCGGGATACGATTCGGGCGAATTCCAGCTATAAAGGCGAAGACGGAAAAGTCAGGATCGTTGTCGAAAAAAATGAACGCTATGGATTATAATTGCTGAAGACAGCAGCTTGTAATCTGTAAAATAAAGAAATGCGTATGAAAATGAAAGGGGCAGGCACGATGAATATTACAGACGTACGTGTGAGAAAAGTTGCGAAGGAAGGAAAGATGAAGGCGGTCGTTTCGATTACGATTGATGAAGAATTTGTAGTTCATGATATCAAAGTAATTGAAGGCGAGAAGGGACTGTTTATTGCAATGCCGAGCCGCAAAGCTACAGATGGTGAATACAGAGACATTGCGCATCCGATCAATTCCCGTACCAGAGATAGAATCCAGACACTGATTCTTGAAAAGTATCAGGAAATGCTGGATGCAGAACCGGAAGAGGAACTGGAAGAAGCAGTTGAATAAATACAGTGGCTGCAGACAGATCAGCCGATTTTTGAATCTCTAAATAAGAATTAATAAGATCCGGGGACATGGGATAAATCCTGTGTTCCTGGATCTTTTATGTTTCTGGAAAAATATGTAAAAAATGAAATGGTTCTGTAATAATTTAGAATTTTGGAGGCAAAATCTACTGGATTTCAGGGTATAAAAATGTGAAATGTTACATGAATGTTACAAAAATGAAATGAAAGTATTGATTATTTGTGAGAATGTGTTATACTTAACCTACAAAATATTTAAGAGGTGTTTTTATGAAGAGTAAGAAAGTTCTTTCACTGCTGCTGGCATGTGCAGTGACCGTATCTATGGGAACAACCGTATTTGCTTCCACGGAAGATCAGATTGCAGCTGCACAGGCACAGAAGCAGGAAGCACAGGCAGGACTTGCGCAGGCCCAGGCGAATATCAGCGGGCTGGAAAGCAAGAAACAGGAACTGGAGTCCTACCTTGCAGAACTGAATTCCCAATATAATGAACTTACAGACAGTATTTCACAGCTCAGCATTGAGGCTGCCGAGAAAGAAGAGGAGCTTAAGAATGTAAAGGCTCAGCTTGAAGTGGCAAAGCAGAATGCACAGGACCAGTATGAGGCAATGAAGATTCGTATCCAGTACATGTACGAGCATGGTGGAAGTACTATGCTTGAAATGCTTCTGTCATCTGACGATCTTTCTGATTTTATGAATCAGGCAAACAATGTGGCTACAATTTCTACATATGACAGAAACATGCTGAAGAAATATGAGGAGACACAGGAAGCAATCAAGACTCAGGAAACTCAGGTCGAAGAAGAGTCTGCTTCTATTGGAAATCTTCTTACAGAGAAAAGCTCTAAGCAGCAGGAAGTACAGAATCTGGTGGCATCGACCAGTGACAATATCAATTCCTATGTAAACCAGATCAGTGCAAGTCAGGAAGAAGCAGATGCTCTTATGGCTCAGGTGAACAGTGCAGACAGTAGTATTTCACAGCTGATGGAAGAGGCTGAACAGGAAAAAGCTGCCGAAGCTGCAGCGGCAGAAGCAGCAGCCGCAGCCGCACAGGAAACAGCAGAAGCTGCACAGGATGAAAATACAGATGAAGAAACAGATGTAGTGGATGAATCTGGATATGCTTCAGAAGCACAGGATACTTCTTCCGGCAGTGAAGATACCACATATACAGAGGATACATCTTCAACGGACAGCAGTGATTACTCCGAAGATACATCTTCAGACAGTGCAACAGCTGAAGAGACGAGCAGTAGTTCTTCTGATACAAGTTCTTCAGAGACCAGCTCTTCCAGTCAGGGAACTTACCTTGGTAATTTTAAACTGACAGGATACTGTAACTGCGCACAGTGCTGCGGAACAGCCGGAAATGCAACCGCAAGTGGTACAACACCAGTGGCAGGACGTACTGTTGCAATGGCAGGGGTACCGTTTGGAACCAAACTTCTGATCAATGGAAATGTTTATACAGTAGAAGATCTCGGAACTCCTTATGGCCATGTTGACATTTACTGCAGCAGTCACAGTGAGGCACTGAGTTTTGGATTACAGTATGCGGATGTATACCAGTTAAATTAAATATAAGAATAATAAAAAGAGCTGTCTGATTTGACCAGACAGCTTTTTTGTTGAGTATCACAGATATGGAGTTCCTGGGATTTCCGGATAGCTGCCCATGCCGATCAGAAGTTCCAGTCCAACCTGACGGGCTTCCAGTACCGCTGCTTTAACAGCACTGGCATCGCCGGAGATACCGAGAATCACTTCGTTAGAGTGACTGGTTCCGATACTTGGCGTCATATAACAGGTGATATTTACGGCAGATGCTTTCATAGCGGTATCGGCCATTACAAGACCAATTGCAGCAGGAGATCCTGCCATGAAGCCGAAGGCCTCGCCTGGTACGGCATGAAATGCTTTCTGCAGTGCAGCTCCCGCGCTTGCGGAATAAGTGAATTCCAGATGACCGGATTCGCTGATATAAAGCTCCCCTGCATTTTTCTTTGTAAGTTCGAGGCCAAGCTCGATTGCATGACGTACATCTGAAACATCATTGCCGCCGATTACAATATAGTTTCCATGACCACCCCAACCTTTGGTGTCTCGTGGAAACTCAATGGAAAGAACTTCGGTGTTGGTTGCTTTTACGGCATCATCGATTGCTGTGATCTGTCCGGCAGCACCGGTTCGGGAACTGAAAAGTCCAAGGGCGTGGTATTTCATTCCAACATTCATTTCTTTTAATAATGTATCATCAATACCGGAAATCACCAGTCCGATCGTATCCAGGACGGTTGTTCCGACAAATTCTGTTCTTGTACAGTGCGTACTGATACTTTTTACATCGATCATAAGAAGACTCCTGTTCCGCCTGTTTGATGCAGACGTTTTTTCTTTATGCTTGTTAAATAAATATCTTATTTATAAATATAATCTATTTTATGCTTACTTGCAAGAGAAAGAATGCGCCAGGCCACGCTGAATAAGCTGACTGGGATTCGTGACTAAATTCGTGACCGTTGATTTAACGCCCATTTTCCGGAATCTCTTTTTAAACGCAAAAAAACACCGAAACTCTTGATTTCCAAGAATTTCGGCGCCCCTGCCAAGTAGTCGAAGTGACAGGATTTGAACCTGCGGCCTCTGCGTCCCGAACGCAGCGCTCTACCAAACTGAGCCACACTTCGTTATTTGTTTTTGTTTCGTCGTTCAACGCAAGACATATTATATTATAGAGATATGGAAATGTCAACAGGCTTTTTTAAAAAAGTTACAAAAAGTTTTTTTGTTGATTTAAATTATTATATAGTATATTTTGTTTGCAGGATTCAAACAAATTAAACAGAAAAAACCTGGCTGACTTTTCCGGTATAAAGAATTGGGTGGATCACACTGCGTTCTGTATATGCATAACAGTCTCAAAATCTCCAATACACATTGGACGATAATAAAGGAATCCCTGAATCTCATTACATCCTTCATTTTTAAGGAAATCAGCGATTACTTCTGTTTCCACACCTTCGCACACAATTGATTTGTGCATGCGCTTCAACATATGGAACATTTTCTGTGAAAGATAGAGATTCAGAAACAGAAGCATTGCCATGAGCCCAAGTGTGAATTCGCAGAGATAAAGAGTATTTTTGCTTAAAATAAAAAAACCGTAGTGCAAATTGTACTACAGGCAACGAAAATATAACAACAGATGACAGATGAAATTTTATTTTAAATCTTTGAAAAAGTCTCCTACTTCACAGTCCAGAATCTTGGCCAAAGCAACCAGTTCGCTGACTTTGATATTCATACGATTGGTTTCAATCTTGGCATAACTGCTCTTGGAGATCGGAATACCCATCAGATTCATTTTTGCAATGACCTGATCCTGTTTGAGTTTACATTGGTAGCGCCTTTTCTGAATGTTGCTGCCAATACTCATATCCATTCTGATCTTCTGTATCATATTTTCACCATATCCTAATATTTCGCAATAAAGAAAGTTCTATGTATTGATGATAGAGAAGATTTTAGGTATAATGTTTCGTGATAAGGAAACATTTGCAATCAGATATCGCAGTAGACAAAAAATATGATCAGGAAATACTGGAAGGATGAATGAGGAAAATATGGATAAAGATTGGATAAAAGCAGTGACACTCCTTTGCATTATTGCACAGAACAATGCGGACTCTATGAAGCGGTCCGTTCGATATGCAGAGATCATGAAAAAGGAATACGGACTGGATGCCGAAAAATTTCAGCGGATTTATGACAGTTGGTTTTGCAGTGGTGAGATTCAGGAAAAATACCGGATTAAGGATTCGGTTACAGGAAGAGAACAGAAACTTCCTCTGTATCACAAAGGAGTAGATGGTATGTGCAGGATGCTCGAAGAAGGTATCATAGATGAAAAGGAATTCTTTGAGATATTCTGGGAAACACCTTATGAAACCCTGAAAGAAAATGAAAAGTATACAGGATTCTATCCTTCATTACCGGGTTGCATTGCATCGGCTGAAGGAAAAAATCAGCTGAAAGAAGAGATGCGTACTGCTTTGAAGAAATGGATTCGGTCAGCATTCTATATGTGGAGAGAAAACAATATCCTGGAAGAGTGATCTTCCGGGAGTTTTTGCATATATATAAGTGATATGAAAAAAAACGGGAGGAAGCTGCTTGGCTGAGTACCGACGTTTTGTGGCTTATGTATATGAATACCAGAAAGAGAAGAAGGGAAGCAACTGTGGATTTGTAAAAATAGAAGTACGGGGTGAGATCTGCAGAATCGAACTGCATCTGCAGTGTCCGGGACTGATGCCGGAGTCCACATGCAGTGTTTATGGATTTGTACGGAACAGGGGGCTGTTGGACGGAATTCTTCTTGGAGGCTGTGTAACGGGAGAAGGTAAGGTGGAGTGCATTCTGGAAATATCTGCAGGGAATATGGGAGACAGTGGAAAATCTCTGGATGAAATGGGGGGAATGATTTTTGTAACAGAGCAGGGTGGATTTTTTGGAACCGAATGGGATGATCAGATGATCCGGCCGGGAAACTTCCGAGTGGTGGAGAAAAAGATGATACCGGAAACGCAGCCAGATCTGTCGGAGACAGAGAGAAGCTCTGAAGAAGAAATTGCAGAATCAAAGACAGAGGCACCTGAGCAAGATAGGGATGACCGGACGGAGCAGGAAGAAAATGTACAGAAGGAAGAAACAACACAGCAGGAACTGCACTCGCAGTCTGTGCAGGAATCAGATGCTTCAGATCTGGTTTCGGAGGAAATGTTTCATGAACATGATAAACCACACCCATCGTGCCCCCTTCCGGGGACTCCTTGCGATGTTTTTTCTGACGGGGAGCTGAGTGACTGCCGTAAGATCTCACCACAGGATCTGTGTCATCTTGGGCGAAGGGCCTGTATGCTTCGAAATAATCGCTTCGTACAGTATGGCTCTTATAATTTCGGACATCTTCTTTTGTGCAGAAATAAATGTGGCCAGATGGTTCTTGGCATCCCTGGGGCGTATGATCAACAGGAGCGCTTCATGGCAAATATGTTTGGCTTTCCATATTTCAAAGAAAGCAGACATATTCAGATCCCGGGAGGCACAGGTGGATATTGGTATCGTTTAATCGATACCCCGGATTTCAACAAGCGGGATGGTCGTTAGTAAAATTTTGCGGAAATGTTCAAGCTCTTCAAGAGAATAACTGCTGAAGCCAGGCTGCAGGACTTCATCGGAGTCTCTGTAAGCCTGGAGATAGTAGGCTTTGGCTCCTTTCAGCCATTGGCCGATCTGTATAAAATCATTTTCATTATGTAGTTCCTTTACAACTGTAGTCCGAAATTCATAATCGAGATTTCCGTGGAGCAGAAAAGAAACTGTTTCCTGAATGGCGGTCAGATCCGGATGCATCATGCCTGTGAGAGAAGGATAATTATCAGGACAGGCCTTGATATCTACGGCTGCCTTTTGAATCAGTCCGCTTTCGGCCAGATGCTTCAAAACGGCAGGACGAGTTCCGTTGGTATCCAGTTTGATGGGATACCCGAGGGCATGTATTTCGCAGATAAAATCTTCCAGATCAGAAGCAAGGGTAGGCTCTCCACCGGAAATACAGACGCCGTCCAGAATTCCGCGGCGTTTTTTCAGGAAAGAGAGTATTTCTTCTTCCGGGATCACTGGTTCATCTGCCGGATGCAGTACAAGAGAACTGTTCTGGCAGAACGGACAGCGGAAATTGCAGCTTCCCAGAAAGATCGTAGCGGCTACCTTTCCTGGATAATCCAGTAAGGTTGTTTTGTTTAATCCATGAATTGCTGGCATAATTATCATTCCTGTCTTTAGAAAGTTGAGTAATCCGACAGTTTGCAGTGCCGGACGTATGAATTCTATTTTAAATTTTCCTCATTGATTTTGCAACCGACTTTTACTATACTGATTTGAAAAGAGCAACAACGATCAGGAGGAGAATCTTTTGACAGAACAGGAGCGTTTTATGAAAGAAGCCATCCGACAGGCAAAAAAAGCGCGGGCACTGGAAGAAGTGCCGATTGGCTGCGTGATCGTATCGGACGGAAAAATCATTGCGAGAGGATACAACAGAAGAAATACAGATAAAAATACATTGTCACATGCGGAACTGAATGCGATCCGTAAAGCAAGCAAAAAACTGGGCGACTGGCGGCTGGAAGGATGTACGATGTATGTGACACTGGAGCCATGTCAGATGTGCGCCGGAGCACTGGTACAGTCCAGAATTGATGAGGTTGTGATCGGAAGTATGAACCCAAAAGCAGGCTGTGCAGGATCGGTCCTGAATCTTTTGCAGGTAGACAATTTTAATCATCAGGTAAAAATTACCCGCGGTGTTCTGGAAGGAGAATGTTCGATGATGCTGTCAGATTTTTTTCGGGAACTCCGCGAAAAGAAAAAACGTCTGAAAATGCTTGCGAAGCAGCAGGTGGAACAGGCCTGGGATGATTAAAAAGCAAGCCCCTTGTTTTTTGTTCCGGAAGTGATATGATAAGAAAAAGAAAATACGAGGAGGATTTTGAAATGACACTGGAAGCATTAAGAAAAGACATGGTTGCTGCCATGAAAGCAAAAGATAAAACAACGAAGGATGCAGTGTCTTCACTGGTATCAGCAGTAAAAAAAGCTGCCATTGATGAAGGCTGCAGAGAGGATGTTCCGGAAGCACTGGTTGACCGTGTGATCCTGAAAGAAATGAAAACAGTCAAAGAACAGCTGGATACCTGTCCGGAAAGCCGTGATGATCTTCGCGCTGAATATCAGGCAAGATATGACGTGATTGCAAAATATGCGCCACAGCAGATGAGCGCAGAAGAAATCCGCACATACCTGGAAGAAAAATTTGCAGATGTGCTTGCCACCAAGAATAAAGGTCAGATCATGAAAGCGGTTATGGGAGATCTCAAAGGTAAAGCAGATGGCAAACTGATCAATCAGGTCGTTGCTGATATCTGTAAATAAAAAATGTGCATAAAGTCTGATCCCAAAAACAGACTTTAGAATAAACCAAAATTTTAAGCCAAAAACATAAGACCGGAGACAGAAGGAAAGAGAATTCCTCTGTTTCCGGTCTTATTGCATAAAAAAATACTCTATGGAAATGATATCCACAGAGCAGAATAATCTTTTTTCCGCGCGCCGCACTTCGAAATGTTCCCATGAACGTTACCTCTACAGTTAACTCGGCCCAGGCACCCTCACGGCACACAAGAGCTTCTGCTTAGTGCTGCTACATTCCTGTCCTGACACGGTTCACAGATTCCTGTTGCGTAAGACCCAAACGTCAACGCCACTTATAAAGGGCAGCTCCACAGGAGACAAACCTCAGATTGGCATCACCCCTGCTGTAGCGGATTGCAGGTACAGGGCACCGCTATCTCCCCGGCTGCGCGGAATTTAAGTATAGACGATTTTTGAATACTTGTCAAGTAGGGGTAAAGTATTATATAATAGTAAACAACACTTACGTTACTGTTCACTCCGTTCGCAGTAACTTGGTCAAAATGCATTCCAAATCACCTTCGGTGATGGCATTTTGCCCCGTATGTCTCGGGATTTTGCCATATTCATGGCAAAACACCTCGCGGGATATTAACTGTGAACAGTTACACACTTACACTGTAAGGAGGAAAATCTACGATGATCAAAAGAATTGGTTTATTAACAAGCGGTGGTGACTGCCAGGCTCTGAATGCAACTATGAGAGGTGTTGTAAAAGCCCTGTCAAATGCAGTGGAAGACCTGGAAGTTTATGGATTTGATGATGGATATAAAGGACTGATCTATGGAAAATATCATATGCTCACAGCAAAAGATTTTTCCGGAATTCTGACCCGCGGTGGTACGATACTTGGTACATCCCGTCAGCCGTTCAAACTGATGCGCGTGCCGGATGAAAAAGGACTGGATAAGGTTGAAGCCATGAAGCAGACCTATTACAAATTGTGTCTGGACTGTCTGGTTATTCTTGGTGGAAACGGAACGCAGAAGACAGCCAATCTTCTGAGAGAAGAAGGTCTGAATATCATTCATCTGCCAAAAACGATCGATAATGATATTTATGGAACAGATATGACATTTGGTTTCCAGAGTGCGGTAAATATTGCTACGAATGCAATCGACTGTATCCATACAACAGCAACATCTCACGGCCGTGTATTTATCGTTGAGATCATGGGACACAAAGTCGGAAGTCTGACTCTCCATGCAGGTATTGCCGGCGGTGCAGATATTATTCTGATTCCGGAGATTCCGTACGATATCAAGAAAGTATGTGCTGCGATCGAGAAACGAAATAAAGTAGGAAAACGTTTTACGATCCTTGCCGTTGCTGAAGGTGCAATTTCAAAAGAAGATGCAGAACTTCCGAAGAAAAAATATAAAGAAAAACTCGAAGCCAGAGCGAAGAAATATCCGTCTGTTTCTTATGAGATCGCGGATCAGATCAATCAGGTGATCGGCAGCGAAGTACGTGTTACAGTTCCGGGACATATTCAGCGTGGAGGAGAACCGTGTCCGTATGACCGTGTACTTTCTACAAGAATCGGTGCCGGTGCAGCAGAGGCAATTCTGGATGAAGATTACGGAATTATGATCGGCGTCATCAACGGCAAGATCAAGAGGGTTCCGCTTGCTGAATGTGCGGGCAAACTGAAAATGGTTTCACCGAAAGATCAGATCGTCAAAGCTGCCAAACAGATCGGTATCAGCTTCGGAGACTGACAGGAGTTATAACAGAGAGAACAACGACCGCCGCGGGAGTTTTCCTGCGGCGGCTTAATGCCTGAGAATATTTCTGCAAATATGATATTCCCGGGCAGCAGGAGAGGAGTGTATTCATGAGTTATACTGCCCTGTACCGAAAGTTCAGGCCCGATAATTTTGAAGACGTCAAAGGGCAGGATCACATTGTGACCACGCTTACCAATCAGATCAACGCAAACCGTATCGGACATGCATATCTTTTTTGTGGAACAAGGGGTACCGGTAAAACAACGGTAGCCAAGATCCTGGCAAAAGCAGTCAACTGTGAGCATCCGGTGAATGGAAGTCCTTGTAATGAATGTGAGATGTGCAAAGCCATTCAGGCGGGAACTTCCATGAACGTGATCGAGATCGATGCTGCCTCCAATAACGGTGTGGATAATATTCGAGAGATTCGGGAAGAGGTTACGTATCGCCCGACAGAGGGCAGGTACAAAGTATATATCATCGATGAGGTGCATATGCTTTCTACTGGTGCGTTTAATGCCCTGCTCAAGACACTGGAAGAACCGCCGTCTTATGTGATCTTTATTCTGGCGACAACTGAGGCCCACAAGATTCCAATCACGATTTTGTCCAGATGTCAGCGGTATGATTTCCACAGGATCTCAATCGATACGATCGCCGCACGGTTGTCAGAACTTCTGAAAGTTGAAGGCGTGGAAGCAGAAGAAAAAGCAATTCGTTATGTGGCAAAGGCAGGAGACGGATCCATGCGAGATGCACTCAGCCTTCTGGATCAGTGTATTGCGTTTTATCTGGGGCAGACACTTACCTATGATAAAGTGCTGGATGTGCTGGGCGCTGTCGATACAGAAGTATTCAGCAGACTCCTTCGCAAGGTGCTTGCCGGAGATGTGACATCTGCAATTCGTATTCTGGAAGAGCTGATTGTGGGAGGAAGAGAACTGAGTCAGTTTGTAGGGGATTTTACCTGGTACATGCGGAATCTTCTTCTTGTCAAGACTTCGGATAATCCGGAAGAAGCGATAGATGTTTCTTCTGAGAATCTGAAACTTCTCAAAGAAGAGAGTGAGATGACGGACAGTGATACATTGATGAGATATATTCGTATTTTTTCAGATCTGTCCAATCAGATTCGTTTTGCAACACAAAAAAGAGTGCTTGTGGAAATTGCTCTGATCAAACTCTGCCGTCCGGCAATGGAGACGAACCTGGATTCTGTTCTGGATCGTATCCGTGTACTGGAGCAGAAGATAGAGGAACGCCCGGTACAGCAGGTAGTCGTACAGAGTGCGGCAGCACCGGGAAGCGAAGCAACAGCTGCGCAGGCAGAACCGCCGAAGCCGCCACAGAAGGCTGCTCCGGAAGACCTGCAGAAGATAGTGGCAAGCTGGAAGATGATCGTTGGACAGACTACAGCAGCTTTCAAACAGGCGTTGCTTCAGTCTGTGCCGAAATACAATGGAGAGACTGGTGAACCGATACTGTATGTGGAATTCCAGACACCTCTTGGCAGGCTTTATCCGGATGATTCTGACGCAAAGAAAGAATTGCAGACGATCATTGAACAGAAGCTTGGAAAGAGCATTGAACTTCATATGCTTGTAGCAGAGGACCACCAGCAGACAAATCTGACACAGATCACAGTCGATCAGGCAATCCGTGAGAATATCCATATGGATGTTGTGATCGAAGAAACACCTGGATCTGAGCCGGAAGAATAAATATTATCAAAGAATCCCGCACAGGCGGTTTTCATATATTAAATATCATCAGGAGGATTTATAAAATGGCAAAACGTGGAGGATTTCCGGGCATGGGAATGCCGGGTAACATGAATAATTTGATGAAACAGGCGCAGAAAATGCAGCGTCAGATGGAAGAGAATCAGAAGGCTCTGGAAGAAAAAGAATTTACAGCAGCAGCAGGCGGCGGAGCTGTGGAGGTTACTGTTTCCGGTAAACGTGAAGTGACAAAGGTAAAACTTGCAGAAGAAGTAGTTGATCCGGACGATATTGAAATGCTGGAAGATCTGATCGTGGCAGCTACGAATGAGGCACTTCGCAAAGTTGAAGAAGAATCAGCAGCAGTAATGTCAAAACTGACAGGAGGACTCGGAAGTTTAGGCGGAGGCCTTCCTTTCTGATGGAATATTACAGCACACATATCAACAAGCTGATCGAACAGCTGTCTCATCTGCCGGGAATCGGACCGAAGTCGGCGCAGAGACTGGCATTTCATATTATGAATATGCCAAAAGACCAGGTTGAACAGCTGACCTCTTCGATCACGGGTGCTCGTGAGAAGATCCGTTACTGCAAGAAGTGCTGTACGCTGACAGACCAGGAACTCTGTCCGATTTGCAGCAATCCCAAGAGAGATGCGAGTACTATTATGGTTGTAGAAAATACCAGAGATCTTGCAGCTTATGAAAAAACCGGCAAATACGAAGGGGTTTATCATGTGCTTCATGGTGCAATCTCGCCGATGCTGGGAATTGGACCGGATGATATCCGTCTCAAAGAACTTATGAAGCGCCTGCAGACAGAAGATATCAAAGAAGTGATCATTGCCACCAATTCCAGTCTGGAAGGTGAGACAACTGCAATGTATATCAGTAAGCTGATCAAACCTACAGGAATCCGTGTCAGCAGGATCGCAAGTGGAGTTCCGGTAGGCGGAGACCTGGAATATATTGACGAAGTAACGCTGCTTCGTGCGCTGGAAGGAAGAGTGGATCTCTGATACAGCTTCACGCAGACAGCAGAAAGAGAGAAAGAATATTGGCAAAAAAGAAGGCAACTTCCTCACAGGTGGCAGAAAAAGCCGGAGTTTCACAGGCGACTGTTTCTATGATTCTGAACCGCAGAAGCAATGTTTCTTTTTCGGCCGAAACGGTGGAAAAGGTAGAATGTGCAGCCAGAGAGCTGGGCTATGAACTGCCTCATCGCAAAAACAAAAGCAACACAAGAAAAGAAAAACTGATCGTTGTACTGTGTCCTACGCTGACCAGTCCTTATTATGTACTGCTTCTTCAGGGAATTGAATCGGTTGCCAATGAGAAGGGGTATGGCGTTTTTACCTGCAACACACAGAGAGATGCGGGGCTGGAAGAAAAATATCTGCGTATGATCAGCACGATGGACCCGCAGGGAATCATCTATGCATGTAATCCTCATCCGGACTTTCAGAAAAAGGTGGAGGAACTGGCAAGGAGGATTCCCCTTGTTATTATCAGTAATAAAGAAAAGACAACGACAGTAGACGCGATCAACCAGGACAATACAATGGTCGGAAGATTGATGGCACGCCATTTGCTGGATCTGGGACACAGAGATGTGGCATTTATCACACCGCCTCTGACCAGACGACAGTGGCAGCGCTCCAGAAGAGTGGATGGTTTTGTGAAAGAATATGAGAAGGAAGGACTGGCTGGGCATGTATTGATCAAAGCAGCAGATGAATCTGTTGACCGTACGCTGCCAAAAATGGATTCGGAATATTCTATGGGATATCAGCTGACAATGGAATTGTTGAAAGAGGACAGAAACTTTACGGCAATTGCCGGTCAGAACGACATGATGGCTCTTGGCGCGATCGATGCGCTGGAAGAATCCCGAATACGTGTGCCGAAAGATGTTTCGGTCATTGGCTGTGATGATACTTTTTATTCTGGCATCCGGAGACTTTCGTTAACAACGATCGATCATTTTGTTGCGCTGAAAGGCAGGGATGCCTGTGATATCATTATTCGCAAGATCATGATGAATGACCAGTTTTATTCGGCAGGACTGCAGCCAACCAGTCTTTATAATATTGAATATACCCCGAAACTGATCACTCGTAAGACGACTGCCTATGCAAATACAAAAAGAAAGATTCCGGATCCGGATGGAATGACGGAAAAAATAAAATAAATATGTATAATAAAATTATTATTAATAATTTAATACGAATATCAGTGAGACTACTGAGAGAACTTGGATTTTCAAGGCGCTTATAGATCAAAAATCGTAAATAAGGCAATAATTTATTTATAAAAATTGATATTATTAATAGAAAATTTATTAATAATTATGGCGCCTCTTGACCTTCATGTTTGGTCTGTTATAATGAAAATATCAAAAAAACAGAGCAAAAACTCAGGAGGGAATTAAAATGAGATTTTTTATCGACACAGCAAATGTAGACGACATTCGTAAGGCAAATGACATGGGAATTATCTGTGGTGTCACCACAAACCCATCCCTGATCGCAAAAGAAGGAAGAGACTTCAACGAAGTGATCAAAGAAATCACAGAGATCGTTGACGGACCGATCAGCGGAGAAGTAAAAGCTACAACAACAGACGCAGAAGGTATGATCGCAGAAGGACGTGAGATTGCCAAGATCCATCCAAACATGGTTGTAAAGATTCCTATGACAGTAGAAGGTCTGAAAGCTGTCAAAGTTCTTTCAAAAGAAGGAATCAAAACAAATGTTACTCTGATCTTTACTGCCAACCAGGCTTTACTTGCTGCAAGAGCAGGTGCTACATATGTATCTCCGTTCCTTGGAAGACTGGATGATATCTCCACAGACGGACTTCCGCTGATCCGTCAGATCGTTGAAATGTTTGAAGTTGCTGGAATCGATACACAGATCATCTGTGCAAGCGTTCGTCATCCGATCCATGTAACAGAATGTGCACTGGCAGGTGCTGATATCGCAACCGTACCATACAAAGTTCTGGAGCAGATGACAAAACATCCTCTGACAGATGCAGGAATCGAAAAATTCCAGAAAGACTACAAAGCTGTATTTGGTGACAAATAATACATATTATATATAAGATGTGAGAGGAATCCCACCGCTGCAGGTGGTGAATCAGTGGCGGGATTCTTGAATTTTGCAAATACAAGGTCATGGTGCAGCGTGAAGTTGGTGAATTATATCCTTGTACTTGACTAATGTCAGAATTAATTGTAGCATAAGCATGTTATGGATTAACTATGGGCGAAATAGTTATTCTTCAAATTATTAAAAGGAGAAATTGAACATCATGGAGAAATTAGAACTTCAGAAAATTGCGAACGAAGTCCGCAAAGACATCGTGACCGCAGTTCATGCTGCAAAAGCCGGCCATCCGGGCGGATCTTTATCAGCAGCAGATTTATTCACATATCTGTATTTTGAAGAAATGAACGTAGATCCGAAAAATCCGAAGAAAGCAGACAGAGACCGTTTTGTCCTTTCTAAAGGACACACAGCACCGGGACTTTATTCTGTACTTGCGGAGAGAGGATATTTTCCGAAAGAAGATCTGAAGACTCTTCGTCATCTGGGATCTTATCTGCAGGGACATCCGGATATGAAACATATTCCAGGTGTAGATATGTCCAGCGGATCTCTTGGACAGGGAATCTCAGCAGCAGTAGGTATGGCACTTTCTGCAAAACTGAGCAACGAATCCTACAGGGTGTATACACTTCTTGGCGATGGTGAGATTCAGGAAGGTCAGGTTTGGGAGGCAGCTATGTTCGCAGGCTTCCGTAAACTGGAAAACCTTGTTGTGGTTGTTGATAATAATGGACTTCAGATCGATGGAAAAGTAGATGAAGTTTGCTCTCCATATCCGATTGATAAGAAATTTGAAGCATTTAATTTCCATGTGATCAATGTAGCAGACGGAAATGATATGGATCAGCTGAAAGCTGCATTTGACGAAGCAAAGACTGTCAAAGGAATGCCTACCGCAATCATTATGAAAACTGTCAAAGGTAAGGGTGTTTCCTTTATGGAAAACCAGGCCGGATGGCATGGCAAAGCTCCGAATGATGAGCAGTATGCACAGGCAATGGAAGATCTGGAGAAAGTAGGTGAAGCATTATGTCAGAAGTAAAGAAAATCGCTACAAGAGCCAGCTATGGCGCAGCTCTGGTAGAGCTTGGAAAAGAACATGAAGATCTGGTTGTTCTGGACGCTGACCTTGCTGCAGCTACTCAGACAGGAATGTTCAAAAAAGAATTTCCGGAAAGACATATTGACTGTGGTATCGCAGAGTGCAACATGATGGGTATTGCGGCCGGACTTGCAACAACAGGCAAGGTTCCGTTTGCAAGTACTTTTGCAATGTTTGCTGCAGGCCGTGCTTATGAACAGCTTCGCAACTCTGTTGCATATCCGAAACTGAACGTAAAAGTAGGCGCTACACATGGCGGTATCTCTGTTGGTGAAGATGGTGCTACACATCAGTGTTGCGAGGATTTTGCACTTATGAGAGCAATCCCTGGTATGGTTGTTATGAGTCCTTCTGATGATATTGAAGCAAAAGCAATGGTAAAAGCTGCATATGAGTATGTAGGACCTGTATATATGAGATTTGGCCGTCTGGCAGTTCCGGTAATCAATGACAGACCAGACTACAAATTTGAAATGGGCAAAGGCATCGTTCTTCGTGAGGGAAAAGACCTTACTATCGTTGCAAACGGACTTTGTGTGGCAGCTTCTCTGGAGGCGGCGGAGAAACTGGCAGCAGATGGAATTGATGCAAAGGTAATCAATATCCACACGATCAAACCACTGGATGAAGAACTGATCGTAGCAGCAGCCAAAGAGACCGGCAAGGTTGTTACAGTAGAAGAACATTCTATTATTGGTGGTTTAGGCGGAGCTGTATGCGAATGCCTTTCTGAAAAAGCTCCTGTACCGGTTAAACGTATCGGTATTAATGATGTATTTGGAGAATCTGGTCCGGCAGTTGCTCTTCTTGAGAAATATGGCCTGGATGCAGAAGGTATTTACAAACAGATCAAAGAGTTTGTCTAAAATCAGATTGAGGGATCATCAGCAAAATCCCGTTGGAGATTTGTTCTGCAATGGAAATAACAGTTGACAGACGGGTGGTCTGGAGCGTTAGCTGTTCCAACATGCCTGCTGTGTTGACGATTCCTGTAATATGAATATGGCCGACAGGCGGCAGTTTTTTATGAACGGCAGCACCTGGGTACAGTGCACCATTAGCGATGGTCACATATCCCAGGTGCTTTTTTTGTCCCAAAGAAGCATCAACAGCAATGATCAGGCTGTCCGGATGCCGGGAAAGAATCTCTTTGCGTGTGTCACAAAGGTTTAATGCATGTACAGGCTGTACAAGTGTTCCGTAAACATATATTCCTGGAAAACAAAAGGAACTGAGCCGATGACCAACATAGGGACCAAGACAGTCGCCTGTGACACGATCGGTTCCAATACAGAGAAAGACAAGATCTGTCCAGTGATGGGGATAGGAAAGAATGCATTTTTTTAACAGAACAGAGATTTCTCTGGAACAGTCCTGCTGATTTGTATTGATATAGAAAGCCATAAAAATTCCTCACGATGGTTGAGCATCAGCTGGATGCTATAAATGGATCTGTCGGTTCTGCTTTATTGTATCCGCAGCAAAAGAAAAATATGCACCATGCAGAATATGTCGTTAAATTCTTGGGGGTGTCTCTTATATTATGCTAAAATCTGCATTTCCTGTATGGTATTCTGATGCCTGAAGGGGTGATATATATGATAGAGGTTATCTACAAGGATGAAAAACAGACAGCAAAAGGAAAGGAGGAAAGTTTTAACCTCCCAAAAAATATACGTCAGATAGGAATTCCGAATGAAAAATACCGGATTTATATTGAAGATTATGTATACACTTTCCTAAAGAAAATAGCAGAAAAGGCGGAAGAAGAGGAAAAAGGTGCGGCTGCTGTTTTTACGGGCGAAATAAAATGGAATTCAGGTACAGGCTATCTGTTTATCAGGGGAGCTCTGACGGCAGAGGCAGGGGAGATTTCGGCAGAGCATGTAGAGTTCAGTGATCTTACATGGCAGAAACTTCATGAGGAAACAGAACACTATTTTGCAGGGCAGGAAATTATAGGGTGGTTCCTGACGCAGAAATCTCTTCAGATGGAAGTGACAGAAGGCGTGCAGCGGATCCATATGAAACTTTTTGGCGGAGAAAAAGTGCTTATGCTGATGGATCCGGTAGAAAAAGAGGAGGCTTTTTTCTGCTATGACAATGGCAGACTGTTGCGACAGAGTGGATATTATATTTATTATGAAAAAAATCCGCAGATGCAGGCGTATATGCTGGAAAAGAATCCAGAACTGAATCAGCCGGAACAGGAGCTGGTTGCAGACGACGCGGTTAAAACTTTTCGAAAGATCATTCAAAAGAAACATACAGAAGAAACGCAGGAAACAGAAGAAAGAGCTTCTGTTTTTTCTTATGCGGCAACAGCCTGTCTTGTGTTGGCTGTGCTGACGGTTGGCGTACAGTTTTATCAAAATTATAATCATAAGAGTATAACGGATACGATCACGGATACGGTTTCCCGAACTGCAAATTCAACGGAAGTGACAAAAGCGGAAAGGCAGACGGAAAAAAAATCAGTTACGCCAACTTCTGCGTTGAAAAAAGATCTGACTCCGATTCCAGTATCTCCGGCGGCAACAGAAACACCGCCAGTAACATCAATGGCTGCTGAGGATAATGCTGAAACTGATACAAAAAACGTTTTGAATTCGGAAAAAGAACAGGAAATCTATCGGGAAGAATCCGATACCAGAAAAGCGGAGCGGAGAGTGAAACAGGAACAAGTGGAAAACAATGCTGCTAAGAACAAAATAAGCGAGGATGTGACGGATGGCGCAGTGACTTCATCAGCAGAATCGGGAACATCTTATGTGATCAAACCGGGAGATACCTTATATCAGATCAGTATATCCAGATATGGTACAATGGAAAAAGTGGCTGATATCTGTCGGGCAAATGGTCTGACAGAGGAGGAAATTATTTATCCGGGGCAGATAATTGTATTGCCGTAGAAAATTTGATATAATAAAAAAATCAGGAATGCTGTGAACAGAATGAGCAGTGACCGATTAGAAGATAACGGATGACTGGTCGCAGGAAATACCTGCGATAAAGTACAAGGTAAGGAAAATGGCAAATATAATAAAAAAATTAAAACGAAAACACAAAAGAAAGAAAATGCAGTCGCAGCGGGCGAAACTCGAACAGGAACAGCGTGCGATTCAACAGATGAGTCCGGAAGAAGCGTACCAGAACCGACTGCGCAGACATAAACATGATGCATTACGCAGAACTGTAATGTCAATCGTGGCGGTTGCTGCAATAGCAACGGTAGTTCTTCTGTATGTTGAACGGAGAAGCTATCATAATTACAGAATACTTTCTGCAAGTGAACAGGAGGATGTGGTTTCTACAAAATATCTGGAAATGTCTGGAAAAATACTCAGGTACAGTCCGGATGGAGCATCGCTGGTCAATAGCAGTATGGATACTTACTGGAGCGTTCTTTACGAAATGCAGAATCCGGTGGCTGATGTAAAAGATGACAGAGCGGTTATTGCGGATCAGGATGGTACGCTGCTTGAGATGTTTGACAAAAACGGAGAGACTGGAAGCGTTACAACGTCTTATAATATTGTTAAAGCGAAAATTTCTTCAAGTGGAATGGTTGCTGCTATTTTGGATGGCGGCGATTCGACGTGGATTAATTTTTATGCAGCAGATGGAAGTTTGATCGCAGAAAACCAGACACACATTTCGGATCCGGGATATCCGCTGGATGTAGCTGTTGCTGATAATGGAAATATCATGATGGTTGCATATCAGTATGTGGATGGAAGTGAGACGACCAGTTATGTTGCATTCTATAATTTTGGGGATGTAGGGCAGAGCGAAGATGACCGTATTGTGAGCGGATATACTTATGAGGGAACGGTGATTCCGCAGATTATGTATCTGAATGGTGGCAAATCACTTGCGGTGAGGGACGATGGATTTACTTTGTATAAAGGAAGCCAGATCCCGAAAGAAAAAGAAACTGTTAAAGTAGATAAAGAAATTGTCAGCACATTTTATGACGATGATATAATCGGTCTTGTGTTTAAAAATGGAAATAAAGAAAAACCATATACAATGAGAGTGTATTCTACGGATGGAAATCTGAAATTTGAAAAAGATTTCAATATTCCGTATACTACGATCAAGGTGAGTGATGGAAATATTCTTCTGTATAACAGCTCACAGGTATGTGTTATGAACAGCAGAGGTGTAGAAAAATACAGTGGTACGATTGATGGAACGATCAGTGACTTCATAAAGATTGGCTGGAACCGATATCTTCTTGTTCTTGACAGCGGTGTTGATGTGATCAAATTAAGCTGAGAGGTGTGACATGGAGATAACGTGGCTTGGAATTCTGGCTATAGCAATTCTGATTTTTACAGGATATGGCGGATATCGTAAAGGATTTGTGCGAGAGATCATGTCATTTTTCTTTGTATTTCTGGCATTGGCACTTGCGTGGATGATCAATCCGTATGTGAATGACTTTATGATGAAAAAAACACCTGCATATGAACGGATACAGGAAAGCTGTCTCAATCTGATTGATTCACAGAATATGGATGAGGAAAAATCAGACGAAGAAAGCTCTGACGAGAAAATCACAAATGGAACGATACAGGAAGAAACAACTTTCATAGATGGACTTAATTTACCGGAAGTCCTGCAGAAAAGTCTGACGGATAACAATACAGCAGAAGTTTACAAAGAATTAGCTGTAGATTCTTTCGGTGATTATGTGTCTGGATATCTGGCAAGGCTGATCGTAAATGGGATGTCTTATCTTATTTCATATATCCTGGCAAATCTTGTGATCAGATTGATTGGGTGTGTGTTAAATGCAATTGCAGAACTACCGTTGATCAATGGGGCTAACAGACTGACTGGAGCACTGGTTGGAGTTGCAAAAGGAATTGTGTTTCTGTGGATAGCACTTCTTATTTTGACGGTACTCTGTAGTACAGAGACGGGAAAAACAGGTTTGGCATTGGTGGAAAAGGACAGCTTCCTGCGTGTGGTATACAGATATGACGTGCTGGTAAATGTTTTTTTACAGTTTTTTGGAAAATAATAAAAAACTACTTGACGTAGAATGCATTCAATGATATACTTTAATCCGCTTCGAAATGAGGCGGATTTTTCTTTTTTGAAAAACAAAAAAGAAAATAAAAAACTTAAAAAACTTGTTGACATTCGGAAGTGAATGTGATAAAGTAAACGAGTTGCTGATGAGCAACGGATTACAAAAAACTCATTTAAAAAGTTTTGAAAAAACTTAAAAAAGTTCTTGACAAACAAAAATGAGTATGATAGAATAAACAAGCTGTCGAGAGAGAACGAAAACAAAGAACCTTGATAACTAAACAGTGAAACACATACGATTCTCGAAAATTCTTTAAGAATCATCATTCAACAGAATGAACTTTTTATAAACAGTAAAACGAGAGATAGCTAGTTGTTATCTTGAGTGAATCAAACACTTCACAAGCCTTTGGCTTGTTCAGTGATGGACAATTAAGCTGATGCAAGCATCGCTGAATTGTTAACACATTTTATCAGAGAGTTTGATCCTGGCTCAGGATGAACGCTGGCGGCGTGCTT
>JBKYFG010000003.1:111470-243503 GCA_047027955.1 Blautia sp. | reverse complement strand
GTTCCTAATGTAGAGCAAAACAGACTAAAGGTGGAAGTTAGTTTTTCATTTAAGGGTTCACAGAATGTTCATAATTAATTAGCACTCACCTCTTTACAGTGCTAACAATATGTGTTATATTACGAATATAACAAAGATGACCAAAGGATACAGAAAGAAATTTCAGTATCCTTTTCCTACGATATACAAGGAGGAGAGCCTATGAACATCAGTAAATTTACTCAAAAATCAGTACAGGCTGTTCAGGATCTTGAAAAGGTTGCTTACGAATACGGCAACCAGGAAGTAGAGCAGGAGCATCTCCTGTATGCCCTGTTAACGCAGGAAGACAGCCTGATCCTCAAATTGATCGAAAAGATGGAGATCAATAAGGACTATTTTATCAATACAGTGAAAAAAGCTCTGGATGCAAAAGTAAAAGTATCCGGTGGTGATCTGAGATTTGGCCAGTATCTGAACAAATCTCTGGTAAACGCAGAGAATGAAGCAAAAGCAATGGGAGACGAATATGTTTCTGTTGAGCATCTGTTCCTGTCCCTGCTGACCCAGCCAAGCCCAAGCATGAAGAAAATATTCAACGAGTTTGGAATCACCAGAGAAAGATTTCTCCAGGCACTTTCAACTGTAAGAGGCAACCAGAGAGTTGTCAGCGACAATCCTGAAGCAACCTATGACACCTTAAATAAATATGGTGAGGATCTTGTCGAAAAAGCAAGAAACCAGAAACTGGATCCAGTCATCGGCCGTGATGCAGAAATCCGTAACATCATCCGAATCCTTTCCCGTAAGACCAAGAACAACCCGGTATTGATCGGTGAACCTGGTGTTGGTAAAACAGCAGCTATCGAAGGTCTTGCACAGCGAATTGTTGCAGGTGATGTGCCGGAAGGCCTTAAAGAAAAGAAAATCTTCGCACTGGATATGGGCGCACTTGTTGCAGGTGCAAAATACCGTGGCGAATTTGAGGAACGTCTGAAAGCAGTTCTTGAAGAAGTCAAAAAGAGCGAGGGTGAAATCATCCTCTTCATCGATGAACTTCATCTGATCGTCGGCGCCGGCAAAACAGACGGTGCAATGGACGCAGGCAACATGCTGAAACCTATGCTTGCCAGAGGTGAGCTGCACTGTATTGGTGCAACCACACTGGATGAGTATCGTCAGTACATTGAAAAAGACGCTGCTCTTGCACGTCGTTTCCAGCCAGTCATGGTTGATGAGCCGACAGTAGAAGATACCATTTCCATTCTTCGTGGCCTGAAAGAAAGATACGAAGTATTCCATGGTGTTAAGATCACAGACAGTGCCCTTGTTGCGGCAGCAACCCTTTCTCACAGATACATTACCGACAGATTTCTTCCTGACAAAGCAATCGACCTTGTCGATGAAGCATGCGCACTGATCAAGACAGAACTGGATTCCATGCCGACAGAGCTGGATGAACAGAGACGTAAGATCATGCAGTTAGAGATTGAGGAATCTGCTCTTAAGAAAGAAACAGATAATCTGAGTAAAGAACGTCTGGCAGACCTGCAGAAAGAACTTGCAGAAATGAGAGACACCTTCAATACTCAGAAAGCACAGTGGGATAATGAGAAACATTCTGTAGAGAAGCTCCAGAAATTACGTGAGCAGATCGAGGATATCAACAAGCAGATCCAGAAAGCAAAACAGAACTACGATCTGGAAAAAGCAGCCGAGCTGCAGTATGGAGAACTTCCAAAACTTCAGCAGCAGCTGGAGATTGAGGAAAAACAGGTCAAAGAAAGTGACCGCAGCCTGGTACATGAGGCAGTTACAGACGATGAGATTGCAAGAATCATTTCTCGTTGGACAGGCATCCCGGTAACCAAACTTACTGAGGGAGAGAGAACAAAACTCCTTGGCCTGGAAGATGAACTGCATAAACGTGTGATCGGACAGGATGAAGGTGTACGTCTTGTGACAGATGCAATCCTTCGTTCCAAAGCAGGTATCAAAGATCCGACCAAACCAATCGGTTCATTCCTTTTCCTTGGACCTACCGGTGTTGGTAAGACAGAACTTGCAAAAACTCTGGCAGCAACGCTGTTTGATGACGAACAGAATATGGTACGAATCGATATGAGTGAGTACATGGAGAAATATTCTGTATCTCGTCTGATCGGAGCGCCTCCGGGATATGTTGGATACGAAGAAGGTGGTCAGCTGACAGAAGCTGTTCGTCGTAAACCATACAGTGTAGTACTGTTTGATGAGATTGAAAAAGCACATCCGGATGTATTCAATGTACTTCTTCAGGTACTGGACGATGGACGAATTACAGATTCTCAGGGCAGAACTGTAGACTTTAAGAATACCATTCTGATCATGACCTCCAACATTGGTTCCCCGTATCTTCTTGAGGGAATTGATGAAAACGGCGAGATCAAACCAGAAGCTCAGGAACAGGTTATGAATGATCTGCGTGGACACTTCCGTCCGGAATTTCTGAACCGTCTGGATGAGATTATTCTCTTCAAACCATTGACAAAAGACAATATTGGTGGCATAGTCGACCTTATGGTCAAAGAACTCAGCGATCGTCTGGCAGACCAGGAGCTTTCTCTTGAACTGACAGATGCAGCCAGAACACAGGTAATCGAAAATGGATATGATCCAGTATATGGAGCCCGTCCACTGAAACGTTATCTGCAGAACTATGTGGAAACACTTGCAGCCAAGAAGATCCTTTCCGGGGATGTTCATGCAGGCGATACACTGGTACTGGATGTCAAAGACGGAGAGTTTGTGATTAATACGAAATAAATGTGGCTGTGGATATGGCGCGCAGTCACAGGAAGTAACAGGAGATACCTATGATACCAAAGGATCCAGTGATGCTGTTGAGCTATGTCAATACACAGCTTAGAGATTATTATGATTCCCTGGACGATTTCCTTAAAGATAAGGAGTTGTCCAGGGAAGGGCTGATAAAGAAACTCGCGTCGATTGATTACCAGTACGATGCAGAACTTAATCAGTTTGTATAAAGAATTCCCGGTGATGGGAAATTGAAAGAAGACTCTGTTAAGTGGACACCCCGTGAATTATCTCTGTGTGTGTTTCAATTCAGAACTTCTGAGATACCAGGATATACATGCCTTTGCTAAAACCGATACAGAAAATGCCGAACTCGCATCTAAAGATGCTCAAACAGCAGCATTTTCTGCATCAACGCAAAAACCTGTATAATCCGGTATCTAAACGAAGTTCTTCAGACGAAACAAACACAGAGGATAATCACGTCCGTCCCTGACAGAAGTCTTTTTTTATTTCCCCAGCACCGTACTTTATACCCGGTAGTGTGGCGGTGACTAGGAAAAGTCTTCAATTAATTAGTACATAGAATCTTTTTAACTTCTATCATATTCTCAGCGCCGCAGCGCGTCCCGGGGTGTGGCACCCACCGTGAACAAAAAAACTCAGATTAATAGCCGAACATATAGTTTCCTGAGCAAGTTAACCTACATGCTGATAAATGTAGATCAACAGCCGAACATCAAGCCGCCTGAATGGTTACTCCACACGCAGATAAATACAACTCACAGCCGAGTATCAAGCCTCCTGAATGGTTATTCCACACGCAGATAAATATAGATCAACAGCCGAGTATTAAAGACTCCTGAGAGGGAAACATCTGCAGGAATTCTTAGAAATACTCAGGATAGTATCAGACTGTGTTATGGATTCAAAAGTGCATTGTCTGAGCGTAAGCGAGTTATGCACTTTTAATCCATGAATTTAACAGGCTGAGAATATCCCTAGTATTTCTGAATTCCGAAGCCGTTTCCACGCCAGGAGTCTTTAATACTCGGCGTAAACTATATATTAATTCATATTTATTTCCATTTCTAGAATCTTTATACTCGGCGTCAAATCTGATTTTTTTGTGAAATCTACAAAAACAGTTGCATTTTCTGCACAAATGCATATAATAAACAATTAGCCGACTAATCAATAGCCGACTAACCAAAACAACAGACATCACACGGAGGTGAAGACTTGTTTACAGATGAAGAACCAGACTTTTGTCAGAGAGAGTATAAATCCAGTATTCTCACAATGTTTATGCGGATTGACCGGCGTTTTATGGCCAAATGCTTTGGACAGATGCAGGAACTGGGAATCTATCCGGGACAGATACCGGTGCTCGGTCTATTGGCACACAAAGACGGACTGAGCCAGCGCGAGATCGCAGAAAAACTGCACATCAAACCACCGACTGTCAACGTAACTGTCCAACGCCTGGAAAAAGCGGGATTCCTTTACAGAGAAGCCGATGAAAAAGATCAGCGTATCTCAAGAATCTATATGACAGAAAAAGGCAAGCAGGCCAAAGAAAGTGGCATGAAGAAGGTGCAGGATAACGAGAAAATACTTCTCGATGGTTTCAGCGAAGAAGACCTTTGCCTTCTGCGAAGATTTCTGGACCAGATCACAGAGAACATTGAAAAAATACCGGTTGCATCCGGTAAGAACAACACCAGGAAAGAGAGGCAGCAAAAGTGATCAAACTGATGAAATATCTGAAAAAATCAGCTGGCTATGTAGTACTGATCATAGCACTTCTGTTTCTTCAGGCTTACTGCGATCTGTCACTGCCGGATTACACATCCAAGATTGTCAATGTGGGAATCCAGCAAAGTGGTATCGAAGACAGTGTACCTGAAAAGATCAGAAAAACATCCATGGATAATCTGAAATTATTTATGGATGAAGAGGACAAAGAAACCATAGATTCCTATTATGAAGAAGATGGGGACAACCTCGTACTAAAAGATGATGTAAAATCTGAGGAACGAGAGAAACTCAACGATATTTTAGCAAAACCGATGATGATAGCAGCAAGCTTTTTATCCGGCAGTGACGAAGTAAATGAGATGCTTGCCAAGATGGGAGTTCCGGAAGGAACAGATCCGATGCAGGCAATCGCACAGATGCCAGAGGAAGCACTCGCGTCAATGATTGGTAAGATCAGCGAGAAGATTGACAAGATGCAGCCATCCATCCTTACACAGGCTGGTGTAGCTTATGTAAAGAGTGAATATGAGGCAATGGGCGAAGATGTCGATGCAATCCAGATGCACTACATCAAGATCTCAGGAGTCAAAATGCTGGGAATGGCACTTATCACCATGCTCTGTGCAATCTGCGTGGTATTTCTTTCATCCAGAGTGGCAGCAGCACTTGGCCATGACCTGAGAAATGCGGTATACAATAAAGTTATTTCATTCTCAAGCCGTGAATACCATAAATTCTCAACAGCATCTCTGATCACCCGTTGTACGAATGATATTCAGCAGGTGCAGCAGGTAATGGCAATGCTTTTCCGTATCGTACTATATGCGCCGATCCTTGGTATCGGTGGCGTGATCCGTGTATTGAAGACGGATTCTTCTATGACATGGATCCTTGGTCTTGCAGTAGTCCTGATCCTTGTTGTGATCGTTGTTCTGTTCCAGGTGGCAATGCCTAAGTTTACAATACTGCAGACTCTGGTTGACAAACTGAACCTGGTAACACGTGAGATCCTGACAGGTATCCCTGTTATCCGCGCATTCAGCCGTGAAAAACACGAAGAAGAACGTTTTGAAGAGGCAAACCAGAGACTTACAAAGACAAACCTGTTTGTTAACAGATGTATGACTTTTATGATGCCGACGATGATGCTCATTATGAATGGTGTCTCTGTGCTGATCATCTACAGCGGATCTTATGCAGTAGACAATGGAACCATGCAGGTTGGTAATGTTATGGCATTCATTCAGTATGCAATGCAGATCATCATGTCCTTCCTGATGATCACAGCAATGTCTATCATGCTCCCAAGAGCAAATGTTGCAGCACTTCGTATCAACGATGTACTCAAGACAAAGGTCAGCGTAACAGATCCGGAAAACCCGGTTCAGCCTGATGCGAATGTCAAAGGAACCGTTGAATTCGACCATGTAAGTTTTGCATATCCGGAAGCAGGCGAAAACGTCATCAGCGACATCTCCTTTAAGGCAGAAAAGGGCGAAACGATTGCCGTGATCGGAAGTACCGGAAGCGGAAAGAGCACACTGATCAATCTGATTCCTCGTTTCTATGATGTGACAGAAGGCCGTGTTCTTGTCGACGGAGTGGATGTTCGTGAAATGACTCAGAAAGAAGTACGATCCAGACTTGGATATGTTCCACAGAAGGGAGTCCTTTTCTCCGGCACGATCGATTCCAACATCCGCTACGGCAAGACTGATATTTCAGAAACAGAAGTAAAAGAAGCAGCAGAGGTTGCTCAGGCAACAGAATTTATTGATGCGAAACCAGAGCAATATGCTTCTCCGATCGCTCAGGGCGGAACAAACGTATCCGGTGGACAGAAGCAGCGGCTTTCAATTGCAAGAGCGATCGCCAAGAAACCGGAGATATTTATTTTTGACGACAGCTTTTCCGCTCTGGATTTCAAGACTGACAGTACTCTGCGTAAAGCTCTGAAAGAACATACCAAAGATGCTACAACGATCATAGTCGCACAGCGAATCAGCACGATCCTGAATGCAGATAAGATCATTGTACTGGATGACGGACATATGGCTGGAATCGGTACTCATGGAGAATTGATGAAAAACTGTGAAGTTTATCGTCAGATCGCAATGAGTCAGCTGTCAGAGGAGGAATTGGCATGAGTGGACAGAGACGACGCGGACCGATGGGCGGTCATGGACCTGGAATGCGCCCGACAGAAAAAGCAAAAGATTTCAAAGGTTCAATGGGAAAACTGTTCCGTTATATGAGCCGTTATAAATTACGTTTTGTAATGGTATTCATCTTTGCAGTTGCAGGAACCGTTTTTAATATTGCAGGTCCTAAGATCCTTGGTAAAGCAACAACAGAACTTTTTAATGGCCTGGTTGCCAAGGTAAACGGAACAGGAAGCATTAACTTCAGCAAGATCGGAATGATTCTGTTGTGGACATTGGGATTATATCTGGCAAGTGCATGTTTCTCCTTTATCCAGGGATGGATTATGACAGGAATCTCCAATGATGTAACCTATAATTTAAGAAAAGATATTTCAAAGAAGATCAATAAACTGCCGCTCAATTATTTTGAGAGCAGAACAAACGGTGAGATCCTCTCAAGAGTGACAAACGATGTTGATACTCTACAGATGAGTCTGAACCAGAGTCTGACGCAGCTGATCACATCCGTAACAACACTGATCGGTGTATTTATCATGATGCTGTCCATCAATGTGTGGATGACTCTGGCAGCCCTTTTGATCCTGCCGGTATCTATGTTTATCATTCAGGCAGTGATGAAGCACTCACAGAAATATTTCCAGGCACAGCAGAATTACCTTGGTGCAGTCAATGGCCAGATCGAAGAAAACTTTGGCGGCCATGATGTGGTAAGAGTTTTCAACAAAGAAAATGATGTTCTGGAGGAATTTGAAAAGGACAACAAAAAGCTCTACGAATCAGCATGGAAATCTCAGTTCTTCTCAGGAATGATGATGCCGATCATGCAGTTTGTAGGAAACCTCGGATATGTGATGGTTGCACTTCTTGGTGGCGTTTTTGTTATCAAAGGTTCCATCGAAGTTGGTGATATCCAGTCCTTCTTCCAGTATATCCGTAACTTTACACAGCCAATCCAGCAGATCGCTCAGGTTACAAACCTTCTGCAGTCTTCAGCTGCAGCATCCGAGCGTGTGTTTGAATTCCTAGATGAAGAGGAAGAAGTACAGCAGCCGGAAAATCCGGATTCTATCGAAGGACTCAACGGAAATGTACAGTTTGAGCATGTAGAGTTTGGCTATAATCCGGATAAGATCATCGTGCATGATTTTTCAGCAGATGTGCATGATGGCCAGAAGGTAGCTATCGTAGGTCCGACCGGAGCGGGAAAAACAACCATGGTAAAACTTCTGATGCGTTTCTATGATGTAAACAAAGGCGCGATCAAGGTTGATGGCCATGATGTCAGAAACTTCAACAGAAGTGAGCTCCATGAAATGTTCGGAATGGTTCTTCAGGACACCTGGCTTTTCTCAGGAACGATCATGGAAAACATCCGTTACGGACGTCTGGATGCAACCGATGAAGAAGTTATTGCAGCGGCAAAGGCTGCTCATATCCATAACTTCATCATGCAGCAGCCTGGCGGATACCAGATGGTACTGGATGAGGAGACAAGCAATATCTCTCAGGGACAGAAACAGCTTCTTACCATTGCAAGAGCAATTCTTGCAGACAACAAGATCCTGATCCTTGATGAGGCAACATCTTCTGTCGATACCCGAACAGAAATGCAGATCCAGAAAGCAATGGACAACCTGATGAAGGGCAGAACAAGCTTTGTTATTGCACACAGACTTTCTACGATCAAAGATGCAGATCTGATCCTTGTTATGAAGGATGGCGATATCATCGAGCAGGGAAATCACAAAGAACTCCTGGCAGCAAATGGATTCTATGCGGATCTTTACAACAGCCAGTTTGACAAATAATTAATAGGACACCGGGCGGCTGCCGGACAGGAGACCTCTTGTCAGCAGTCGCCTTTTTCGGTATAATAATTTTTTACAGTTGGTAAAATAAACAGGTTACAGATGACTGTAGTGTATGTGATAAGATAAGCAGAATCACAGCAAAATAAATGATGATTGGTTGATGAGTTATGACAAATATGGAAAATGGCAGAGATTATCTGCAGTATGTGCTGAACTGTCTCTGTACAAGGCTTGCACAGATCGATCAGGCAATTCTCGAAGGTGAAAAAGAAGTCGAGGATATGCATGAATATTACTGGGAAAACTATACAGAGATGGACGAGTATGGTTATGAGAACTATGATAACCAGCAGGCACTGTTTCACCAGATGCATGCGAATGAAGAACAGTTTCTTCTAAGAAAACGTTTTAAGAAAATGCTGGATTCACCGTTCTTTGGGCGGGTAGATTTTGTGTATGATGGAGATGATGAGCCGGAAATCTTTTATATAGGAATTGGAAACCTGTCCGAGACAGCCGGACATCGTCCGTTGGTATATGACTGGAGAGCTCCGGTCAGCGGTCTGTTTTATGATTATGATAAAGGACCGGCGGCTTATGAGGCACCTTCCGGAACCTTTTCCGGGGAAGTGGTCTCCAAGTGGCAATACAAGATCCGACGCGGTAAGATGATCTACGAGTTCGAGAGTGATGTAAAGATCGATGATGAGATTCTTGGCGCGGAGCTTGGAAGTAAGGGAGAAGTCCAGCTGAAAAATATTGTACGCACGATTCAGAAGGAGCAGAATGCGATCATCCGTAATACCAAGGACCGGATCATGGTGATCCAGGGAGCTGCCGGAAGTGGTAAGACTTCCGTAGCACTTCACAGAATTGCATATCTTCTCTATCATGACAGAGAAAATCTGAAATCTTCCAATATACTGGTACTTTCACCAAACGGGGTATTTGCGGATTATATTTCACACATTCTGCCGGAGCTGGGAGAAGAAAACATTCGTGAAATGAGTTTTGACCTGTTTGCGTATAGAGAACTGAAGGGAATTGCTGCAGACTGTGAAGACCGCTATGATCAGATCGAACGGGTAATCATCTGTCCGGAATCGCAGGAACTGTGCAGGAAAAAACAGTCAGCAGAATTTGCCGGCAAGCTGGATGCTTTTATGCTTGGCATGGAAGATGACCTGATGAATTTCAAGGATGTAGAGTACAAAGGCTGCATTCTGAAAGAAAAAGAAATCATAGATCTTTTTTATTTCAAATTCCTGGATATCCCGCTTCTTTCCAGAATGGAAGCAGTAGCAGAATATTTCATTGACCAGGTGGAAACACTGAGGGACAGAGATCTTGCAGATGAAGAAAAGGAAGAGCTGACCGAGCGTTTCCAGCGGATGTATGAGACAAGAGACTGCTATATACTGTACAGCCGTTTTCTGGAACAGGAAGGTTATAAAGCACTTCCACGGCTTCCGCTTGAAAAAAGAAAACTTCGTTATGAAGATGTATATCCGATACTTTATCTGAAATATTCTCTGTTCAGATGCAAGGGACATCACGGAATCAAGCATGTGGTAGTGGATGAAATGCAGGATTATTCCTGGATTCAGTTTGTGCTTCTGAAGAAACTGTTTCCATGTAAGATGACGATCCTGGGGGACAAGGCACAGACCATGGAAGAACAGCAGCAGGATGTGCTTAAGTTTCTGCCGAAAATCTTCGGAAGAGATATCCGTAAGATCGTGATGAACCGCAGTTACCGTAATACGATGGAAATTGCACAATATGCGAATCGTCTTATCGGTGTCTCGGATATAGAGTTGTTTGACCGACATGGTGATGCAGTGGAAGAGATGCAGTTCAAAAATCTGCATACAGCGTTGGACAGGGTTCTTGAGAAATGGGAACAGAAACGAGAGGATTATGAAACAGAAGCACTGGTTCTTTTTACAGAAAGAGAAGCAGAGCATGCGTTTCTTTATCTGGAAGAAAAACTCAGAACACTTGATCCAGATGGTGAATATCAGCTTACTTACATGAATCGTGACAGCCAGAATTTCAAAAAAGGACTGACAGTAACGACCTTTTATCTTGCCAAGGGACTTGAGTTTGACCAGGTTTTTGGGGTGTTTCATGCAGAGGACAACAGCGGTCTTGCGGCACAGGCCAGATACATCACAGCGACAAGAGCATTGCATGAACTGCATATGTATGATGTAGAAGACTAAATTTGAAATTTGTTGACAATTTTGTAATAAAAATGTAAAATATAGACTGCTGTGAATGAAGTGCACAGGAATACAGATATGCACAGATGCGTGGTTACAGAGATAACCATATTAAGGAGGATACTATGAGAAATAAAAGATTACTTGCAATTTCGGCAATAGCGATATCTGCATCTGTTTTTATGACAGCATGCAGCTTTGGCGGAGACGGCAAAACAGATAAAACAGAAACTGTGGAGGTTACTGATACACCGACACCGGAGGTGACGCAAGCACCGACAGAGACACCGGTACCGACGATCGCACCAAATGTACAGAGTACAACTTATACATCAGCAGATAAGAGCATTGCAATCAATCTGCCGGATGCTACATGGGCAAATAAGACAGACGAAACAGATATGCTCAGCTTCGAATCACCAGAGCAGGGAAATATCCTGATTCTGCATGGACAGGGCGAGGATACGATGGCAGCAACGGTTGTCCCAAGTACACAGGATATGGCAGTATCTCTGGAACAGGCAGATGGAGACAAAGTCAACGGAACAGATTTTGAGATTCAGGAATACAGTGCCAATGATGTCAATGGAATCGGTGTATACAGCTATACAACAAAAATGCTGAATACAGACAAGAGCAACGGAAATCTTTATGTTGTTCATAAAGTATTCGCAAATGATACAGAGTACTATACGATCGACGCCGGAGTAAAAACAGAGGATGCACTTGCTTCTGTTAAAGCCGCAGTAGAATCTTTCCAGATCCTTGGGGATTCCACACTGAAGGAAGCAGCTCCACAGCAGGCTCCGATAGAGAATACAGCACAGACAGATGCAAATACCAGTGATGCAGCAGCTCAGCCGGCAGCAGATGCAAATACAGGTGATGCAGCAGCAAATGGTTCTACGGACGCAGCAGCAACAGATGGAACGGCAAATGCAGCAGCAACAGACAACAGTGATAGCTCCGGAACAGCAACAAATTCCGGTGGATTCACAGAGGAACAGCTGACCAATACAGATGAGACAAGAACCCTGTATCGTAACTCTGACGGACATCCGTTTGTTATCACACCGGATGGAAATGGAAACTGGGTTGATTCTGATGGAAATGTTTACAACTTCATCGATGAACAGGATGCATATGATGCAGAAGGCAACAGCTATTACTGGCACGGAGAAGCAGCAGACGTATATTATATGCCTGTACAGTAAGCGGGAAGCATAAACTGGCTGCTTGCAGAAATATGTATTAAAAAAGGCAGGTGAGAGATCATCTGCCTTTTTGGGCACTACAGGAGTTTGGAAGAAACAGGTACAAAATTACGGATAAAGGAGAAAAACTATGAGTGCATATGAGAAGTTTGCACAGGTCTATGATCTGTTCATGGATAACATTGATTATGAAGGATGGGCGGAGTATGTTACAGATCGTCTCAGAGAATATGAGATTACAGATGGTCTGGTTCTGGAACTTGGATGTGGAACCGGGACAATGACAGGATTGCTTGCTGGCAAGGGTTATGATATGATTGGTGTGGATAATTCTGAGGAAATGCTTGCAGAAGCAATGGAAAAAAGAGTAGAATCCGGACAGGATATTCTGTATCTTCTGCAGGATATGCAGGAATTTGAACTGTATGGTACGGTGCGGGCTGTGGTAAGTGTCTGTGACAGTCTGAACTATATTACGGACAGAGATGAATTGCGTCATGTGTTTGAACTGGTAAATAATTATCTGGATCCGGAAGGCATTTTCTTGTTTGACATGAATACCGTACATAAATACCGGGATCTGCTGGGAGATACCACGATTGCAGAGAACCGTGATGAGGGAAGTTTCATCTGGGATAACAGTTATGATGAGGAAGAAGGGCTCAACTATTATGAACTGGCTGTATTTCTTCCGAGAGAAGACGGACTGTATGAGAAATCTGAAGAAGTCCATTGCCAGAAGGCATATCCGCAGGAAGAAATAGAGACTTTGATCAAAGAAGCAGGCATGGAGCTTCTTGCGGTGTATGACGCATATACATTAAATCCGGCAACAGAGGACAGTGAAAGACTATTTTTTGTGGCGCGGGAGAAAGGCAAGAAGAAACAATAAGAACTAAAGAAAGGTTAGTATTTTATGAAAGACTATATTGTAAGAGCAATTGCGGCAGACAGTCAGATTCGTGCGTTTGCAGCGGTTACAACAGAAACAGTAGAAACAGCGAGACAGGATCATAATACCAGTCCGGTTGCTACAGCGGCGCTTGGCCGTCTGCTCACAGCAGGAACCATGATGGGTGTAATGATGAAGGGAGATAAAGATATCCTGACACTTCAGGTAAAGGGTGACGGACCGATTCAGGGAATTACAGTTACTGCAGATTCCAAAGGCCGTGTAAAGGGATATGTCGGCAATCCGGAAGTTATTATTCCGGCAAATGCAAAGGGAAAACTGGATGTATCCGGAGCTGTCGGCAATGGATTTCTCCAGGTGATCAAAGATATGGGACTGAAAGAACCATATGTCGGACAGGTCGCACTGCAGACTGGTGAGATCGCGGAGGATCTGACCTATTATTTCGCAGCAAGTGAACAGGTTCCATCTGCAGTTGGCCTTGGTGTCCTGATGAATAAGGATAATACTGTACGTCAGGCTGGCGGATTTATTGTGCAGGTCATGCCGTTTGCAGAAGAAGCTACAATTGCAAAACTAGAAGAGAATGTACAGAAGATCCAGTCTGTTACAACGCTTCTCGAGCAGGGACATACACCGGAGAGTCTTCTTGAGCAGGTGCTTGACGGATTTGATATTGAGATCAATGATACGATTCCTACGGAGTTTTATTGTAACTGCAGCAAGAGCCGTGTTGAAAGAGCGTTGATCAGTATTGGACGTAAAGAACTGAATGAATTGATTCAGGAGGGAAAAGATGTAGAACTGAACTGTCATTTCTGTAATCAGAATTATGTGTTCAGCGTAGAAGAATTAAAAGAAATTCTCAGAAAGTGCAAATAGGAGGAAGAAGCTGTGAAGGATGGTTTTATCAAGGCTGCTGCCGGAACACCGGATGTTCGTGTAGCAGACTGTGAATTTAATGCAACAGAGATCATTCGCATGGTACATGAAATGGAAGAGCAGGGAGCCAAGGTCATGGTTTTTCCGGAACTCTGTATTACTGCTTATACCTGTGGAGATCTGTTCTGGCAGGAAAATCTTCTGGAAGAGGCAAAGGTGCAGCTGGTACGTATTGCAGAAGAAACTGCTGATGTGGACGCGCTTATTTTTGTAGGGCTGCCACTGGAATATAAAGGAAAACTCTATAATGTTGCTGCAGGACTGAATCATGGCGAAATTCTTGGATTTGTGCCGAAGATCAATCTGCCTAATTACAATGAGTTTTATGAAGCAAGATATTTTACTTCAGGAGAAAACCTTGACGGAACCGTGCATATTGATCGGGATGTGTACAGAGCTCGTTATGAATCAGATACAGAATCCGATGATGTGGAATTTGAGATTGAGATGGCTGAATTTGATGGCTTTGAAGAACTTGAAGAACTTGAAGAGGATGAAGAGCCGGATTATATAGACGAAAATGATGAGGAAGAGGATGAAGAACTGTATGAGGAAGATATCTGGATTTCTCCGAATATGATCTTTACCTGTGAGGAGATGCCGAAGCTTCAGATTGCAGCCGAAATCTGTGAGGATCTCTGGGTACCGAATCCACCGAGTGTTGCACATGCATATCATGGTGCGAATCTGATCGTCAATCTGTCTGCAAGCGATGAAGTTGTTGGCAAAGATTCTTACCGGAGGAGTCTTGTGAGTGCTCAGTCTGCGAGACTTCTCTGTGGATATATTTATGCGACGGCAGGGGAGGGCGAGTCCACGCAGGATGTAGTTTACGGTGGACAGAATCTGATTGCCGAGAATGGGACGATTCTCGCTGAGAGCAGAAGGTTTGTGAATGGCATCATCTATGCGGATCTTGATATTCATCGTCTGGATAATGAAAGAAGGAGAATGACAACCTGTCAGTTTGCACCGGATCTTGCTCCGGAAGGACAGGATATCAGTTATAATGAAGCTTTGTTTACTCTTGAAAGAGAAGAAACAAAACTTACCCGCAAATTTGATTCCAGACCATTTGTACCGGGCATAAAAGAAGAAAGAGAACGCCGTTGTGATGAGATCCTGAATATTCAGGCAATGGGACTTAAAAAACGTCTGGCACATATCCACTGTCAGAATGCAGTGATCGGTCTTTCTGGTGGACTGGATTCTACACTGGCACTTCTTGTGACCGTGCGGGCATTTGACATGCTTGGCATGGACCGGGGCAAGATTACGGCAGTGACGATGCCATGTTTTGGAACGACTGACAGAACCTATAACAATGCATGCAGTTTAAGTAAATGCCTTGGAGCAACACTTAAAGAAGTAAATATCCGTGAGGCTGTTAATCTGCATTTCCGTGATATCGGACATGATCCGGAAGTGCATGATGTAACCTATGAAAATGGACAGGCACGCGAACGTACGCAGATTTTGATGGATATTGCAAATCAGTCCAGTGGTATTGTGATCGGAACCGGAGATCTTTCAGAGCTTGCACTGGGATGGGCAACTTACAATGGAGATCACATGTCCATGTATGCGGTTAATGCATCCGTACCAAAGACGCTTGTCCGCCATCTGGTAAGATATTATGCAGATACCTGTGAGGATCAGAAGCTTGCAGAGATTTTGCTGGACATTCTGGATACGCCGGTCAGCCCGGAACTCCTGCCGCCGAAAGATGGTGTGATCTCTCAGAAAACAGAAGATCTGGTCGGACCATATGAATTGCATGATTTCTTCCTGTATTATATGCTTCGCTGGACATTTCCACCGAAAAAGATCTTCCGTCTGGCTCAGAATGCATTTGCAGGAGAATATGATGATGAAACGATCCTGAAATGGCTTAAAACATTTTATCGAAGATTCTTCATGCAGCAGTTCAAGCGTTCCTGTCTGCCGGATGGTCCGAAAGTCGGAAGCGTTGCAGTGTCACCGCGAGGAGACCTTCGCATGCCAAGTGATGCGAGCGCTGCATTGTGGATGAAAGAACTGGAACAGATTCGTATCTGACAGACACAAGTGCTGGTGTGGTCACGGGAAGACGTCAATCTGCTTCGGCTTTGGTGACTGCTTCATCGATCGCATGAATCAGCATCAGAGCAGTGTATTTCTGATCACTGGAGTATTCCAGATCATCCAGGGACTGGCCGGAGTAGATCTGGCTGGACAGAGAGTCCAGTACAGGTTCAACCAGTGGAAACATGGCAGAAGTGCTTTCGCTTAAGTTGGCAAGATGAATGGATTGTATCTGATCCTGGTCTACCGTTACTTCTACATCGAACGTGTTGTTGTTCAATCGGATAGAAGTGCGGTAGATTCCGGGCGTATATTTTGAAACGGCATCGGAAGATGCCGTTTTTGATTTGCCGGAACCAAACATAAGGAACATCACCACACCTAAAATCACGAGGAGCAGCAGAAAGATTCCTGTATAGATCACTTCTTTCATATGTAGAACTACAATTTTGGTCTTGGAACTCATGGATAAGCCTCCTGATTTCGGAAATATGGTTTGTTGCAGATGCAGATCTGATCTAACTCTGATTCTGTATATCTTATTACAATTTGAGTAGATTTATGTTAAATTAATAGAAAGAATTATTTTGAGGAGGACTTTTATGTCACTTCAGTTTATTATAGGAAATTCAGGTGCAGGAAAATCCTTCAGGGCTTACCAGAGGGTGATTCGTGAAGCCGCTGCTCATCCGGAAAAAATGTATTATGTGATCGTTCCGGAGCAGTTCACGATGCAGACACAGAAAACACTTGTAGAGATGCATCCGCAGAAAGGAATCCTGAATATTGATGTGCTGAGTTTTGAACGACTGGCCTATCGGATTTTTGAAGAAGTAGGTGGAGATACCCGTAAAGTATTGGAGGAAACCGGCAAAAATATGATTCTTCAGAAACTGGTGCAGGTCAGCCAGAAGAAACTGGTCTATCTGAAAAACCAGATGAAAAAACCAGGATATCTGGATGAAGTAAAATCACTGATTTCTGAATTTATGCAGTATGAGGTTCGCAAAGAAGAACTTGATAAGATGATCCAGGATGCGTCAGACAAACCACTTCTTCAGATGAAACTGAAAGATGTGGCAGTTTTGTATGAGGCTTTTCGGGAATACCTGTCCGATCATTTTATGACGGCAGAAGAGGTATTGGAAGTGCTGGCAAAAGAAATTCCTTTTTCAGAAAAATTGAAAGGAAGTACAGTTGTGCTGGATGGATATACCGGTTTCACGCCAGTGCAGCATACCGTTATCCGGGAACTCCTTCAGGTCTGTGAACATGTAACAGTGACAGTAACAATGGATGTCAGAGAACAGTTGCTTGCGAAAGGAAAACCACATGAGTTGTTTTATATGAGTCACAAAATGATTCGATCCCTTTCGGAATTTACCAGGGATATGGAAGAACCAATCTGGGTAAAGGCCGGAGCTGAATCCAGATTTGCGAAAGCACCTGCATTGAATTTTCTGGAACAGAACCTGTTTCGTTATCACAGAGGAGCCTATAACGAAGAACAGAAGGAGGTGCAGATTTTTCAGGCAGGAAATCCGGAACGTGAAATGGAAGAAACGGCAAGGCGAATCAGCCGGCTGGTGCGTGAACACGGATACAGATACGGCCAGATCGCTGTGATCACGGGAAATTTGGAGGAATATGGAAGCATTGCCAGACATGTGTTTGATGCAGCGGAAATTCCTTTTTTTGTGGATGAAAAACATTCGGTATTGATGAATCCATTTGTGGAGTATCTGCGTGCTGCTCTGGAAATGACAGTACAGGGATTCAGTTATGAAAGTGTTTTTCGTTATCTGCGATGTGGAATGTCGGATCTTTCAAGAAGAGAAGTGGATATCCTGGAAAATTATGTGATTGCACTTGGAATCCGTGGATTTCGCAAATGGAATGAGACATGGGTAAGGATCTACCGTGGCATGGATCCGGCGGTTATCATGGATTTGAATGAAATTCGTGAACATTTTACAGAGGAAGTACGTGAACTGGCAGAAGGATTTTCCGGAAAAAAGAAAACGGTCAGAGAATACAGCATATATCTGTATGATTTTATTGTAAAGAGACAGATCCAGGAAAAACTGAAAGTGCAGGAACTGCATTTTAAACAGCAGGGAGATCGTGCCAGGGAGAAAGAATATGCACAGATCTATGGGATTATCATGGATCTTCTGGACAAGATGGTCAGTATCCTTGGTGAAGAAGTAGTTTCTCCTGAAGAGTTCAGACAGCTTCTGGAGACCGGTATGACGCAGGCGAAAGTTGCGTTGATTCCTCCGGGAATCGATCAGGTTCTGATCGGAGATATGGAGAGAACACGACTGAAAGATATTCGGGCATTGTTTTTTGTCGGGGTTAATGAAGGATGCATTCCGAAAAATACGGAGTCCGGTGGAATACTGACAGAGATGGACAGAGACTTCCTGGGAAATCAGGGGATTGAGCTGGCACCGGGACCAAAAGAATTGATGAACATGCAGCGTTTTTATCTGTATCTGAATCTGACAAAACCGAGTGAAAGTCTCTGCCTTTCTTACAGCAGATCAAATGGAAAAGGAGAAGCAGTAGGACCGGCATTTCTGATTCGTACAATACAGACACTTTTTCCTGAAATTCATATAGAGCGTGCAGAGAAACCGGAAAAGGAACTGAATCTGTTGGAAACGCCAAATACATCGGTAGGATATCTTCTGGAAAATCTGACAGATGAAGAGAAACGAAAAGAAAATCAGCTGTTTGCAGAACTCTACAGCTGGTATCTGAATAGTCCCGATTATTGTACAATGACAAAAAAACTGACCGAGGCAGCTTTCCTCAGAAAACCGGTGGATCAGATCAGCAAAAGTGTCGCAAAAGCGTTGTATGGGGAAATCTCACCAAATGGTGCAACGAGGCTGGAGCGTTTTTCTGCATGTGCATTTGCACATTTTCTGAAATATGGACTTGAACTTACGGAACGGGCAGAATATGAGTTTCGGGCAATGGATATGGGAAACATTATTCATCAGGCCCTGGAGGAGTTTGCAGTAGAGCTGCGGCAAAAACAGCTGAACTGGCGAGAACTCTCTGATGAAGAACGAGATACGATCGCAGATAACTGTCTGGATAAAATTGCTGCTGATTATGGAAATACGATTCTGCAGAGCAGTGCAAGAAATCACTACATGATAGAACGGACGAGACGAATTCTCAGAAGAACCGTATGGGCATTACAGGAACAGTTAAAAAACGGCAGATTTGAGCCGGAAGGTTTCGAGGTGGCTATTGGCGGAGGCCGAATTGACCGCCTGGATGTGATGCAGGAAGAAGACAGGGTTTATGTAAAGATCATAGATTACAAGACCGGAAATACCTCATTTGATCTGGTAAGTATTTATTATGGACTTCAGATGCAGCTGGTCGTGTATATGGATGCCGCCATGCAGGCAGAACAGAGAAAACATCCGGACTGTCAGGTAAGACCGGCAGGAATCTTTTATTACAATGTCAAAGATCCGATGCTTCAGAAAGAAATGGAAGAAGATCTGGATGAACTGGATCCGGAGATTTTCAAAAAGCTGAAAATGAATGGCCTTGTCATGGACGACAGGGATGTGATCGAGAATCTGGACAGGACTACGATCTCATTGCCATTGTCTTATACGACAAAGGGAACACTTCGAAAAGGTTCTTCTGTGGCAAGTGAGACAGAATTTGAACTTCTGGATGCTTATGTAAAGAAAAAAATCACTGATATCCGGGAATCGATATTGAACGGCAATGCGGAAGCTGCTCCATATGAGATGGGAAACCGTAATGCCTGCACATACTGTCCATATCAGGGGACCTGCGGTTTTGACCGGAAGATTCCAGGTTATGAATTCCGCAGACTGAAACAGTTTGCAGATGAGGAGATCTGGAAAGCATTTGCAAAGGAGGTGGAAGACTGATGGGAGTAACCTGGACAGAAGAACAGCAGAAAGTCATTTCACTTCGGGATCGGAATATTCTGGTCAGTGCTGCAGCTGGCTCCGGAAAAACGGCTGTGCTTGTACAGAGGATATTAAGCAAGATCATGGATACAGAAAGACCAGTGGACATTGACCGTCTGTTGATCATGACATTTACGCGTGCTGCGGCAGGGGAGATGAAGGAGAGGATTTCAGCTGCAATCGATCAGATATTGTACGATAATCCGGACAATGAACACCTGCAAAGACAAGCATCGTTGATTCACAATGCACAGATTACAACAATTGATGGATTCTGTGCTTACATCATTCGAAATTATTTCCATATGATCGATCTGGATCCTGGCTATCGGACGGCAGAGGAAGGAGAACTGAAACTTCTCAGGGAAGATGTCATGAAGGAGGTTCTGGAGGCTGCCTATGCAAGGAAAGGCGAGAAGTTTTTAAGTCTTGTGGAGTGTTATGCGACGGGAAAGACAGATGATGAGATACGCGATATGATCTATAAACTGTACGATGCGTCTATGAGTCATCCGTTTCCGGAAGAATGGATCGAGGAGTGTCTTGAGGTGTATCAGGTGGATTCACTGGAAGACCTTCACGATACACCGTGGATGAAGCTGATCTGGGATGCCGCAGATGAGAGCATCGTGCAGGTACGAGAGCTTCTTTCCAGGGCAGCTGCAATCTGCCGGGAAGAGTCAGGACCTTATTTTTACGAGGCTGCGCTGGATGATGATATTCTGTTACTCAGAGCAGCGGAGACTGCGGTCAAAGAGCGTGATTACAATGGATTTTCAGAACTTCTTAAAAATCACAAATATGCCCGGCTTTCAACGAAAAAAGATCTGTCGGTAGACGAGGAAAAGAAAATACAGGTGAAAGATCTCCGTGACAGTGCCAAGGGACTCTGGAATGAACTGACAGAAAAATATTTTAACCAGACAGAAGAACTGATTCTTGAGTATCTGCAGTATTGCCGCAGACCAATGGAAGGACTGGCTGAAGTCACACTGCAGTATAAGGACGCTTTTGCTGACCGAAAAAGAGAACAGAATATTCTGGATTTTACGGATATGGAACATTTTGCATTGGACATACTGATGCACAAAGAAGGCGATACGATCACACCGAGTGCAGCTGCATGGGAATTATCTGCACGTTATGATGAAGTAATGGTAGATGAGTATCAGGACAGTAATCTGGTACAGGAGATGATCACGAATCTGGTAGCCGGATGGGCAGACAAACGGAAAAATATTTTTATGGTTGGAGATGTCAAGCAGAGTATCTATCGTTTCCGTCTGGCACGACCGGAGCTTTTTATGGAAAAATACCACAGGTATTCACTGGAAGACAGCGAGGAACAGAGAATCGATCTGCACAAAAACTTCCGAAGCCGTGGAACGGTATTATCATCTGTCAACTATCTGTTTCGCCAGATCATGGGTGAGGATCTTGGCGGGATCACTTATGAGGATGAAAATGCACTTTATACAGGTGCGTCATTTCCAGAGAGAGCAGATGGTAAAGAGCCGGAGACAGAAGTACTCCTGATCGAAAAGGACGGTGAGGAACTGGAGCAGCAGGGAAATCAGACAGTACAGGAACTGGAGGCACTTGCGATCGCACAGCGGATCCAGAAGCTTGTCGGTATCGAAGAGGTGCTGGATAAGGATAGCGGAACTTATCGTAAGGCAGGATATGGTGATATTGTCATCCTTCTGCGAACTTCTGCGGGATGGGCGGAGCCATTCAGCCAGGTACTTGCATCAAAGGGAATCCCGGTCTATACAGCATCTCGAACAGGATATTTTGCAGCGCAGGAAGTGGTGACGCTTCTGAATTATCTCCGCATATGCGATAATCCAATGCAGGATATTCCGCTGACAGGTGTACTGCATTCTGCAATCGGAGGTTGCAATACACAGGAACTTGCGATAATCCGAAGCAAATGTCCGGATGGTATGTTGTATGAAAGTCTGCTTGCATTCAGAGACAGAAAGACAGATGACAGGGATGAAGAAGAACTTGTATTAAGAGAGAAGATCAGTCATTTTATAGAGCTGCTGGAAGAAATGCGTGACCTTGCGGTGTACACACCGGTTCATGAGTTGATCCAGTATATTCTCAGAAAAACAGGATATGGGGATTATGTAAGAGCAATTCCGGGTGGTGCACAGAGAGGTGCAAACCTTCATATGCTTGTGGAAAAAGCAATGGAATACGAAAAAACAAGCTATCGTGGACTGTTTAACTTCGTTCGTTATATAGAAAAACTGCAGAAATATGAAGTGGATTTTGGAGAAGTAAATCTAGCTGATGCCGGAAACGGTGCAGTGCAGATCATGACAATACACAAAAGTAAAGGACTGGAATTTCCAATCGTGTTTGCAGCAGGAATGGGAAAACAGTTCAATTTTCAGGATATCAACAGTCGTTTTCTGATTCATCCTGATATGGGCTTCGGAGTGGATGTCATCCTTCCGGAAAAGCGTCTGATTCTGTCAACAGTACACAAACAGATCATACGGAGACAGCTCAAAAGGGAAAGCCTTGGGGAAGAATTGAGAGTTCTTTATGTGGCGCTGACTAGGGCAAAGGAAAAACTGATCATTACAGGGACAATTGCAAAGCTTGCGGATGTGCTGCAGGCAGTTTCCTGGCAGATGGGACGCAGAGAGACATTGCTTCCAATTGGAACAAGGGGAGAAGCAAGAAACTACTGGTCATTTATCCTTCCGGCTCTGGCTCGCCATGAAGCTATGCTGCCACTTTTCAGGGAATATGGGATTGCAGACCGGCAGATCCAGGTCTGTGAGATGGAACACGCGGAATTCAAAGTGCAGAAAATTACGGCAGCGGAGCTGGTACAGGGTGAGATTCTTGGACAGACGGACAGCCAGATGCAGGAAAAACTTCTCAAAGAATGGGACAGCAGAAAAATTTATGATGAGGAGATCCATGAGATTCTGACAGAAAGATTTGCTTTTTGCTATCCATTTGAATATCTTAAAGATCTGCCGGTGAAAGTCAGTGTATCGGAACTTAAGAAACGCAGCTGGCGGGGGGAGGAAGAAAAAGAAGAATCCCTGTTTTATGAACCGGATATTCAGGAGATCATTCCGACATTTGTTTCAGGGGAAAAAGAAGAATATCGTGGAGCTGCAAGAGGAACGGCCTATCACCGTCTGATGGAATGCCTGGATTATACACATGCAGAAGATGTACATCAGATCCAGAAACAGATTCGGATGCTCACAGACAGCAGGAAAATGTCACCGGAGGAAGCACAATGTATCCGAATTGCAGATATTCTTGCGTTTGTGGATTCAAAACTTGGACAGCGTATGAAAACAGCAGCAGAACAAAACGCACTTTATCGCGAACAGCCATTTGTCATTGCACAGAAGATGAATCAGATCGAGGCAGCCTGGAACGGTGAAGAGACAGTACTGGTGCAGGGAATCATAGATGCCTATTTTATTGAGGACGATGAGATCGTACTGGTGGATTATAAGACTGATAAGGTATCACCGGGGGGAGAACAGGATCTGATCGATCTGTATCATATACAGTTGGAGGATTACGCAGCGGCATTGGAACGAATGCTGCAGAAAAAAGTAAAGGAAACATATATTTATTCATTTACACTGAGAAAGATGATACCGTTATCATGAAAATATCCCGTAGGACAGAGAGGTTACACTCTCCATCCTGCGGGATATTTGTTTTTGAGAGTCTGGCCGACGAGTTTACCGAATCCGATTGGATAACCTTCAACGCAGAGCAGATGCCATCCTTTTGCGTGAGCAGCCTCTTCTGGTTCAATATTGAGAGTCTCACCCTTGAGATAGCGTGTCAGACGCTGATCGGAGACCGGAAGTGAGATTACGGCTTCTGCATCACCTTTTCGAAGGGAAAGTGCAAATGGCTGGGAAGGTTCGAAACGGTTTTTCTTAAGGTCCCCGAGATACAGCCCATTTCGAAGGAATGTAAGTCCACGGAAATCACCGCCTATCGGTGGCAGATAGTAGACTTTGTCTTTTCGTGTTTCAACGCGATTCCAGTCAAAGGGCTGCCCACCAAGTGTTTTCAGTCCGATCTCCTTCAGGAAAAGTTCCAGCCATTTGCGGGTTTCGGCATTTGGTTTTGCAGAAGACATTGTACCGATCAGATCAGTTCTGCCCTCTTTACGAAACAGTGCAAGAAAGTGTCCCTCTCCCTGCATCTTATGGGGAAAGAGATGTACGCTGCGTATAAGTGACGGATCTCCGTTTCCCCATTCCGGGACACCTGAAGTGAAACCTTCATATTCCGGAAGCTCAAGGAGTTCCATATCCGGTCGGTTTTCAAGAAGATGAGAAACAACTTCTTCGTCTTCTTCCGGCGCAAAGGTACATGTGGAGTACAGAAGCAGTCCGCCTGGACGAAGCATATCGGCTGCCTGCAGAATCAATTCTTTTTGCAGACTGGAAAGTTCATGAGACTTTTCAGGAGTCCAGTCACGTGCAAGCGCTTCTTCTTTGCGAAACATGCCTTCTCCGGAGCAAGGTGCATCAAGCAGAATCTTATGGAAAAATTCAGGAAAATGTTTGCCGAGATGTGCCGGAGTTTCATTTGTAACAAATGCATTGGTGATACCGAATAATTCAATGTTGCGAAGGAGTGCCCTGGCTCTGGAAGCACTGATGTCGTTGGCGACCAGGAGTCCGCTTCCATTCAGCATTGCACCAAGGGCAGTAGCTTTGCCGCCAGGTGCAGCACAAAGGTCCAGAACATTTTCACCTGGAGTGACTGGAAGACAGGATGCCGGTGTCATGGCACTTGGTTCCTGCAGATAGAAAAGTCCGGCCTGATAGAGTGGACAGAAGGATGGACGGACATCTTCCGGATAAAAATATCCATTGGAGATCCACGGAATCGGAGTGACCGGGAACGGGACGATCCGTTCGAATTCGTCACAGCTGATTTTTGCGGTATTTACACGAAGCCCGTAAGTACGCGGTGCTTCATAACTTTTTAAAAAGCTTTCATATTCATCACCCAGCATATTCTGCATGCGAGACAGAAATGCAGGAGAGAGGAGTTCGGTAATTGTATGTTCAGACATGAAAATCTCCTTAGTATCTGTAATAAGTTATTATTGTAGAAGAGTCTGCAAATAGCAGATATAACAATAAAATTATAAATTAGTTAAAGAAAATAGAAAATACTATTGACAAAACTATATTATATATCATATAGTATTGCTAACGAAATAATATTATATCGCTAGATAATATTGCAGAAAAAATATGAAGGAAGTGATAGCATGGTATTTAACACAGGTGCGGCACTTCTGGACGCGATCGTTCTGGCTGTAGTATCGAATGAGAAAGATGGAACCTACGGCTACAAGATCACCCAGGATGTACGGAGTGTGCTGGAGGTATCCGAATCAACGCTGTATCCGGTGCTGCGGAGACTGCAGAAGGATGAATGTCTGGAGACATACGATCAGGCTTTTGCAGGTAGAAACCGCAGATATTATAAGATCACAGAAAAAGGCATGGCACAGCTGAATCTGTACAGAGTTGAATGGAGGAATTATTCAACAAAGATTTCGAAGCTGTTTGAGGGAGGCATAGAGTTATGAACAGAGTGCAGTTTATGGAACAGTTAAAGAAACTGCTTTCTGATATCTCTGAGGAGGAAAGACAAGAGGCTCTTGAGTATTATGAGAGTTACTTTGATGATGCCGGAGAAGATCAGGAGGCAGAAGTGATACGGGAGCTTGGAAGCCCGGGAAAGGTAGCGGCTATTATTAAAGAAGATTTAAAGGGCAGCTCGCAGAACTACGGAGAATTTACCGAAAATGGATTTCAGGATGAGCGTGTAGATAATGAACGTCAGATGCCGCAGAACCGTGCGGACCGAGGTTATCATGCTGAACGCAAAGGCGGAAAGGCCAGTGTGATTCTGGTGCTGATCCTTCTGGTATTTATTTCACCTCTGATCAAAGGAGCAGTCGGAGGAGTACTTGGATTTATTGTAGCACTGGCATTGCTTCCGTTCCTGATCGTATTCGGAATCGGGGCGGCTGTAGTTGGCCTGTTTGTTGCTGCAGTAGCAGTGATCGGAGCCGGAATTGGAACCTGTTTTACAGCACTTCCGTTTGGTGTCCTTCTCGTTGGAATTGGTCTGCTCCTGTTTGCATTGGCACTTGTTGGTCTTGTGTTCCTGAAATGGGCAGCAACCTGTGCACTTCCGGCACTTCTGCGTAATTTTACAGATTTTTGCTGCCGTATTGTGAACAGAGGCAGAAAGGAAGGTGAACGGGCATGAAAAAATCTTCAAAAGTAATGCTGCTTACAGCTGCCGTTGTTGGTGTTGTCGGAATTGGAATGAGTATCGGTGGAGTTGCCATGGGGGCTACGATCGCAGGACTGAACTTATCAAAATATGGATTCGATGGTATTGTTAAACAGACAGCAAAATATATCAGCCTTGATGATAAAGATGACTGGGAACAGGACTGGGATGAGATCACACAGCTTGAACCGGTTGAAACAGATAATGACAAAGAAATTTTTGAAACAGCATCAATTTCTGATCTGAAACTTTCACTGAGTGGAGACGAACTTAAGTTTCGGTCCTATGATGGAGATAAGCTTCGCATAGAGGTGTCTGGTTCGAAGAAAGATAAGATAAGGATCGGTACAGAGGATGACAGTCTGATTCTTGAGACGACCGGCAGGACACGGGACCGTGAGATCACAGTGAGTTATCCGAAGAATGTACGATTTAAGGAGACTTCTATAGAGGTTGCAGCAGGTACAGTTACAATGTGCGATGAATTCCGGACGGATGATCTGGATGTATCTGTAGCGGCAGGTGAGTTTATAAATACAGGGAAGATCCGTGCAGCCAGCGATACAACAATTGCAGTTGGCACAGGAAATGTAGAACTGTCAGAGCTGGATATAAATAATCTGGAAGTTGACTGTGGTATTGGAAATGTTGATCTTGGTATTCTGGGAAAAGAAGCAGACTACAATTATCAGATTTCCTGTTCGGCGGGAAATGTGGATATTGGCGACAGCTCTTACAGCGGTGTCGGACATAATAAGAATATCACGAACCCAAATGCCAAAGGAAATATGAATCTGGACTGCGGTGTGGGAAATATAACGGTAGATTTTGAAAAATAAACGGCTGTTCAGAATATCGGCTGGTTTATAAGGTACCTGTAAAATGTTTTCAGTTTAAGAAAGAAGGAATTGATCATGGATAACAAAAGGCTTTACAAATCATCTGTAAATTATATGCTGTGCGGTGTATGCGGCGGTATTGCAGAATATTTCAACATTGATCCAACATTGGTACGTCTTGCCTGGGTGATCCTGACCTGCTTTGGCGGGGCAGGGATCTGGGCATATATCATTGCTGCCATTATTATTCCTAAGGGATGAGCCGGTGCAGATTTGATAGTTCGATATGAATAACATCCGGAAAACAATGTATAATTTCTGAAAAAGATGTCCATACTCTGAAAGAACAGGAATGCTGGAAGGCAGACTGCTGTGAATCAGTGCGAAGCAGTATAAAAGGAGTTGTGGACATGAACAAAGAAAAGGAAGTGGAAGCTTATCTGAAGGGAGTACTTCCGGAAGAGCAGAAACTGAAATATGAAATTGCACAGGAACTGGGAATTCTGGATAAAGTACTGGAAAGTGGATGGAAAAGCCTGTCAGCAAAAGAAACCGGCAGGATCGGAGGTTTGCTTGCAAGTAAACGAAAAGAAGAAAAAGATATGTGAAACACAAAAAAAATACAAAAAAGCATCGTCTGGAAGCTGTTGCGGACGGTGCTTTTTTGGTATACTGATAGTAGCAGGTATTGAATATGGTTGCAATATACAGGAGAAAAATATGGGAAACCTTCAAAATTCATATGTAAAATTAGATAAAGTTTCTAAGATATACAAAATGGGTGAAGTTGAGATCCGGGCAGTGGATAATATCAGCTTTGAAATATCAAAAGGTGAATTTGTCGTAGTTGTTGGACCGAGTGGAGCCGGTAAAACAACGGTTCTGAATATTCTTGGTGGAATGGACACAGCGACAGAGGGTGACGTCTACGTGGACGGCTCAAATATTGCTGAATATAACAGCCACCAGCTGACCGCTTACCGCCGCGATGATATCGGCTTTGTCTTCCAGTTTTATAATCTGGTGCCGAATCTTACCGCACTTGAAAACGTAGAGCTTGCGATGCAGATCTGCAAAAATCCACTCGATGTAAAAAAGGTCCTCTGCGAAGTTGGACTGGAAGACCGTATGGGCAATTTCCCTGCACAGCTATCCGGCGGTGAACAGCAGAGAGTTTCGATCGCAAGAGCCCTTGCAAAGAATCCGAAGCTTCTTTTGTGTGATGAACCGACAGGGGCACTTGACTATCAGACAGGAAAGGCAATCCTGAAGCTTTTGCAGGATATGTGCAGGGAAAAAGGGATGACAGTTATCGTTATTACACATAACTCAGCATTGACACCAATGGCAGACCGCGTGATCCATATCAAAAATGGTACGGTTTCGGCAATGGAACTGAATACTGATCCTACGCCGGTGGAGGAAATCGAATGGTAGGAAAAAGAGCATTGCACAAAGACTTCTGGATGGAAGTCAGAAAGAGCCGGGCGCGTTTTATATCGATCTTCTGTATCGTGGCCCTGGGTGTGGCTTTTTTTTCAGGAATCCAGGCATCCTCTCCGGACATGCGGCTTTCCGGTGATGCATATTATAACGAGTCAAAGCTTATGGATCTGAAAGTGGTCGGAACCATGGGACTGACCGATGATGATATACAGGCGCTTAAAGAACTGCCGGAGACTGATACAGTGGAAGGGGCATATTCTACAGATGTGATCTGTGGAGAAACAGATTCTCAGAAAGTACTCCATGTGGAATCCCTGAATAAAGAAGTCAATCACCTGAGCATAACAGAAGGAAGACTTCCCCAAAAGAGCGGGGAGTGCTTCCTGGATTCCGCGTTTGCGTCAGGCCAGAAATATTCGATCGGAGACAAGGTTGTTATCCGACAGCCCGGAGACTCTGAACTTTTGAAAGAAGAGACCTATACGGTCGTCGGTATTGGTAAAAGTCCGCTGTATATATCTTTTAACAGAGGAAATACGACCGTAGGATCCGGTGAAGTAAATGGATTCATGTATGTCGTTGCGGATGATTTCGATTCAGATGTGTATACACAGATCTACGTGCGCGCACATGAGGTGGATAAGGTCACCAGTTATACCGACGGCTATGATAACTTGGCTGACAAACTGGAAGATAAAGTAAAAGGCATTGAGGCAGAGCGCTGCCAGGCACGTTATGATTCGGTAGTCGGTGAAGCACAGGAAAAAATCGAGGATGCCGAAAAAGAGCTTGCGGACGGCAAAAAGGAAGCGGATGAAGAACTTGCGGATGCAAAGAAAAAGCTTGATGATGGAGAACAGGAATTAACTGACGGCGAAAAAGAATACGAAGATGGCAAACAACAGCTTGCCGACGCCCGGCAGGAACTCGAAGATGGCAAAAAACAGCTTGCCGATGCAAAACAGAAGATAGCTGACGGAAGATCTCAGATCGCATCAGCCCGTCAGCAGGTTGCCGATGGTCAGGCTCAGATTGCTACAGCTCAGAAGAAACTGGATGAGGGCTGGAATCAGTATAACGACGGTAAGAAAAAATACAATGCCGGCAAGAAAAAACTTGATGCCGCTAAAAAAGAGCTTGAAGACGGCAAAAAACAAATAGCCGCTGGTAAAGCGGAACTCGAACAAAAACAGCAGGAACTGAATGCCGGAATCGCCCAGATACAGGAGGGGCAGCAGGCTGTTGAGACACAGCTTGCACAGCTCCAGGAACAGATTCCTCAGCTCGAGGCTGGAATCGGTCAGCTGCAGGCAGCTGTGGAAGGTCTGGAGGCAGCGCAGAATGCAGTGGCGCAGCTTGAGGCAGCTGTTCAGGAAAAACAGAGTGCAGTGGAAGCGGCACAGGCCGCCCGTGACGAAGCAGCGCAGAAAGTCGAAAACGGAGAGCTGACGGAAGAAGAGCTTGCCGGATATGAGCAGGCTCTTGCACAGGCCCAGGCAGAACTCGAAGCTGTAAATGGCGCTCTTGCACAGGCTCAGGAGTCATTAAATGCCTGTCAGCAGGCGGCAGCACAGAAAACAGAACTTGAAGCAAATCTTTCAGCAGCAAATGCCGGAGTCGAAACTCTTCAGGCTAAAAAGACAGAACTTGCCCAGACTTTGGAGAACTTAAGTGCAAATCAGACAGCAATCGACGAAGGAAAAGCGAAGTTAAATGAAGAAGAGGCAAAGCTTGGTCCTGCAGAGAAAGAGATAGCAGCAAATGAAAAAACTCTAAAAGACAGTAAAAAGAAACTGGACGCCAGCTTGAAAAAGCTCCAGGATGGTCAGGCAGAAATAGATGCAAACAAGGCTAAAATGAACTCTGCTCTGGCCGAAATCGAGGCAAATGAGCAAAAACTGAATTCCGGTGAGGCCGAGATAGCAGCAAATGAACAGAAACTGGTCGACGGTGAAAGAGAAATCCAGGAAAACGAGCAGAAGCTAAAAGATGCAGAGAAGGAGCTTGAGGATGCCCGAAAAGAGCTTGCCGATGGCAAGAAAGAATATGAAGACGGTAAAAAAGAAGCAGAAGATAAAATAAAAGACGGGCAGGAAAAGATTGACGATGCAAAAAAAGAACTTACAGACTTAAAATATCCGGAATGGATTCTCACAGACCGAAATGGACTTCCGGAATACTCTGATTACGGAGACAATGCAGACCGTATCAAAAATATCGGCGAGGTATTTCCTGTTATTTTCTTCCTGGTAGCAGCCCTTATCAGTCTTACCACCATGACCAGAATGGTCGAGGAGCAGAGAACGCAGATTGGAACAATGAAGGCTCTCGGCTACAGTAAAATCAGTATTGCTTCCAAATATCTGAATTATGCGTTCCTGGCAACGGCAGGCGGCAGTGTTGCCGGTATCCTGATCGGTGAAAAGATCATTCCGTTTGTAATTATCAAGTCTTATGGAATTATGTACCACAATGTGGAGAATACCCTTCAGATACATTATGAACTGAAATATGCACTGCTTGCTTCCGTGGCGGCATTGATCTGTACAGTTGGTGCAACGATTTTTTCTTGTGTGCATGCGCTGGCAGAGACACCGGCATCATTGATGCGTCCACCGACACCTAAAGAAGGGAAACGAATCCTTCTGGAGCGGATACCGATTTTGTGGAAACATCTGAATTTTACCTGGAAATCTTCTCTTCGAAATCTGTTCCGTTATAAAAAACGTCTGTTTATGACTATTTTTGGAATTGCAGGAAGTATGGCGCTGATGCTGGTAGGTTTTGGTATTCGTGATTCTGTTTCAGACATTGTACATCTTCAGTACACGAATCTGCAGCATTATGATGCGACGATCATCTCAGATGACGATGCCACGGATACGGAAAGGGAAGCACTTATAGAATCTCTGGATAAAAATGAATCACTGGATCATTATACGAAGATAAGACTCTCAAAGCTCACGGCTCCAAACGGAAAATCAAATCTGAGTGTATATGTGTTTGTTCCTGAAAACCTTGAGAACTTCAAAAAAGATGTGACACTTCGAAACCGTGTTACAAAAGAAGAATACGAGTTGCCTGAGGATGGGGCGGCGGTCTGTGAAAAGACAGCAAGCCTTCTGGGGCTGAAGATCGGTGATGAACTGACACTCGAAAAAGATGACAAAGAGTATCATGTGAAGATCTCTGTTATCACCGAAAACTACGCAGGCCATTATGTGTATATGACACCGCAGATCTACAAAGAAACATTTGGAGAAGAGCCGGTTTATGAAGATATCGTTTTCTCAGTAAAAGAGGAATATAAGGATCAGGTAGAAAAAGTCGGACAGAAGATCATGGATTCACCGGCTGTCTTAAGCATCAGCTATACAGAGAGTACGATCGAAATGGTAGACCGTATGCTCAGCACTCTTGGTGTAGTTATTCTTGTACTGATCGTGTCTGCCGGAATGCTTGCATTTGTAGTACTTTATAATCTGAACAATATCAATATCACTGAGCGCCAGCGAGAGCTTGCCACATTAAAGGTACTTGGTTTCTTTGATATAGAAGTTTCTCAGTATGTCCTGCGAGAGAATATCATTCTGACGATCGCAGGAATTCTGTTTGGCTCAGGATTTGGTATCCTGCTCCATCGCTTTATTATTGTCACAGTAGAGGTGGATGCGGTCATGTTTGGAAGAAACATTGCTCCACTCAGCTTTTTGTACTGTGCGGTGATCACCTGTATCTTTTCAGCTGTGGTAAACATCTTTATGCATAAAAAACTGAAAAAGATCGATATGGTAGAATCGCTGAAATCCGTTGAATGACGATTTGAAAAAATAATACAGGAAAGCAAATCTCCCAGATTCTGTGAAAAATGCACAATCCGTCTTGACAAGGCGAAAAAATGCAATTACAGTAGATGGGAGATGCTTTTTTTAATCAGGAGGAAATTATGAGCAAAGAACTTGCAAAAACATATGACCCAAAGGGTCTGGAAGACCGCCTTTATCAGAAATGGATGGACAACGGATACTTCCACGCAAAAGTAAATCCAGATAAGAAACCATTTACAATCGTAATGCCGCCGCCGAACGTAACCGGCCAGCTTCATATGGGACATGCACTTGATGAAACCATGCAGGATATCCTGATCCGTTTCAAGAGAATGCAGGGATACGAAGCTCTGTGGCAGCCGGGAACCGACCATGCTGCAATCGCAACAGAGGTTAAGGTTATCGATAAACTGAAAAAAGAAGGAATCGACAAACACGATATCGGACGTGAAGAATTCCTTAAACATGCGTGGGCATGGAAAGAAGAGTACGGCGGAAAGATCATCAACCAGCTGAAGAAACTCGGTGCTTCTGCAGACTGGGAGAGAGAACGCTTCACAATGGACGAAGGATGCTCCAAGGCTGTACAGGAAGTATTTATCCGTCTGTATGAGAAAGGATATATTTACAAAGGTTCCAGAATCATCAACTGGTGTCCGGTATGCCAGACTTCCATCTCTGATGCAGAGGTAGAACATGAGGATCAGGACGGATTTTTCTGGCACATTAATTATCCGATCGTAGGTGAGGAAGGCAGATTTGTAGAGATCGCAACTACACGTCCGGAAACACTTCTCGGAGATACTGCAGTTGCAGTCAATCCGGATGATGAAAGATACAAAGATCTGATCGGCAAAATGCTGAAACTGCCGTTGACTGACCGTGAGATCCCGGTTATTGCGGATGAGTATGTTGACAAAGAATTTGGAACAGGATGTGTGAAAATTACACCGGCACATGATCCGAATGACTTTGAAGTAGGCAAACGTCATAATCTGGAGGAAATCAATATTCTGAATGATGATGCTACCATCAATTCTCTTGGTGGCAAATATGCAGGTATGGACCGCTACGAAGCCCGTAAAGCAATGGTAGCAGATCTTGAAGCGCAGGGACTTCTCGTAAAAGTTGTTCCACATAATCACAGTGTTGGTACGCATGACCGTTGTGGCACAACCGTAGAGCCAATGATCAAACCGCAGTGGTTTGTTCGTATGGACGAGATGGCAAAAGCAGCTATGGAATCCTTAAGACCGGGTGAATTGGAATTTGTTCCGGCAAGCTTTGGTAAGACATATCTGCACTGGCTGGAAAATATCCGTGATTGGTGCATTTCCCGTCAGCTCTGGTGGGGACACAGAATCCCGGCTTACTACTGTGATGAGTGCGGTGAAGTTGTCGTTGCAAGAGAAATGCCGGAAAAATGCCCGAAATGTGGATGCACACATTTCCACCAGGATGAGGATACTCTGGATACCTGGTTCAGTTCCGCTTTGTGGCCGTTCTCCACACTTGGATGGCCGGACAAAACACCGGAACTCGAATACTTCTATCCGACAGATGTTCTTGTAACAGGATACGACATTATCTTCTTCTGGGTTATCCGTATGGTATTCTCCGCTCTTGAGCAGACAGGAGAAGTTCCATTCCACCATGTACTGATCCATGGTCTTGTACGTGACTCACAGGGACGTAAGATGAGTAAATCTCTTGGAAATGGTATCGATCCGCTGGAAGTTATTGATAAATACGGCGCAGATGCACTTCGTCTGACACTGATCACAGGAAATGCACCTGGAAACGACATGCGTTTCTACTGGGAGCGAGTAGAATCCAGCCGTAACTTTGCAAACAAGATCTGGAATGCATCCCGATTCATTATGATGAACCTGGAAGGCAAGACAGTTACTGAACCTGCAGATTTAAATGAGCTTTGCCTTGAAGATAAATGGATTCTTTCCAAACTCAATACAGTGATCCGTGAAGTTACAGACAACATGGACAAATATGAGCTTGGAATCGCAGTACAGAAGGTTTATGACTTCCTGTGGGATGAGCTCTGTGACTGGTATATCGAGATGGCAAAAGTTCGCCTCTGGAAAGCAGAAGAAGATCCGAAGGCTGCAAATAATGCACTCTGGACACTTCGTACAGCCCTGACAGAAGGACTGAAACTGCTTCATCCATACATGCCATTCATCACAGAAGAAATCTACTGCACACTTCTTCCTGAAGAAGAATCTATCATGATTTCTGACTGGCCGGTATTCCAGGAAGCATGGTCCTTCCCGGAGGCAGAAAAAGCAGTAGAAAGCTTTAAAGAAGCAATTCGCGGTATCCGTAACACACGTACAGAAATGAACGTGCCGATGAACCGCAAAACCAGCCTTTACATCGTAGGTAAGGATGCGGATACATGTGCAAGATACGAAGCATGCAAGAAATCCTTCGTGAACCTTGCATTTGCAAAAGAAATCCTTGTACAGGAAAACAAAGACGGTATCGGTGAAGATGCAGTATCTGTAGTAGTATCCGATGCAGTTGTATATATGCCGCTTGAAGATCTTGTCGACAGAGAAAAAGAAATCGAGCGTCTGAAAAAAGAACAGGAGCGTCTTGCAAAAGAAATCGCAAGATGCCAGGGAATGCTGAGCAATCCGAACTTTGTCAACAAAGCTCCGGAAGCAAAAGTAAATGCAGAAAAAGAAAAACTTCAGAAATATGAAGAAATGATGGAAAAGGTTAAAACACAGCTTACTCAGATGGACAAGTAATAAAGGAGCATTTGGATGAAATTGTATAAGATATGCAATAAGATATCCCTGCTGCTTCATGCGCTTTGCAGTGCAGCCGGATATTTCCTTATCGAAGCGATCAGTCGTCATTCTTTTACCGATGCGTGGACCTACATGACAGGAAAACCACTGGTATTTGCTTATAACGCAGGCCTTATATTTACCACGAGCCTGATTGTATATTTGTTCCGCCGAAGAACCTTCTGGCGTGTTCTGGTATCCATATTCTGGCTGCTTCTTGGAATTATCAATGGCGTGATCCTGGCAAACAGGGTCACACCGTTTACCGGCCCGGATCTGCATCTGCTCACAGACGGTATGGCAGTCCTTAACAAATATCTGCCGTCCTGGGGTGTGGTAGTTGCATTGATCGTGCTTGGAGTATTAGTACTGATTCTTCTTTCTTTGTTGGTCAAAGGACCAAAGTATCAGCGAAAAGTAAAATTCCGCTATGACCTTCTCCTGGTTGTTGTGGGAATTGCAGCATTTGTAGGAATCACACAGCTGGCGCTGGAAAAGAGAGTGCTTTCCAATTACTTTGGAAATATTGCATTTGCATATGAAGATTATGGATATCCATACTGCCTTGGTGTCACAATATTTAACACCGGCATCAGCTGTCCTCGTGATTATTCAGAAGAAGAGATTGAGAGAATCGAGAAGACTGAGGATAACCTTCCGGCAACAAATGAGAAAAATCAGCCGAATATTCTCTTCCTGCAGCTCGAATCCTTCTTTGATCCGACTTTGGTCAATTATCTGAAAATCTCCGAAGATCCGATCCCTACGTTCCGCAAGCTGATGAAAGAGTATTCATCCGGATACTACAAGGTTCCGGCAGTCGGAGCCGGTACAGCAAATACGGAATTTGAGTCAATCACAGGTATGAGCCTTCATTATTTTGGACCGGGAGAATATCCGTACAAGAGTATTCTGAAAGAGACAACCTGCGAAAGCGCACCATATGTCCTGAAGAATCTTGGATACAGCACTCATGCAGTGCATAATAATGAGGCAAACTTCTACGGAAGAAGAGGTATCTTCCCGAACCTTGGATTTGATACTTTCACTTCTGCTGAATATATGGCAGAGGAAAATGATAAGAACCCTCTGGGCTGGACAAAAGATGAAGTTCTCACTGATGAGATCATCAAATGCCTGGATTCTACGGAAGGTCCGGATTATGTATATACGATCTCCACGCAGGGACATGGAGCATATCCGGAAGAACAGCTGATCGATGATCCGGAGATCACTGTCACAGGTGCTGCTTCAGAAGCGCAGAACAACCAGTGGGAGTATTACTGCAATGAGATCCACGAAATGGATAAATTTGTTAAAGAGCTGACAGATGCACTGGCAGATTATCCGGAGGATGTGATCCTGGTTATGTACGGCGATCACCTTCCAACAATGGGACTTACGGTTGAAGATCTCAAGAATAAATATCTGTTCCAGACAGAATATGTAATGTGGGACAATTTCGGTATGGAGAAAAAGAAGGTGAATCTCTCAGCTTATCAGATGGCAGCAGAGGTTATGGATCGCGCCGGAATACATGAAGGAACAATCTTCCGTTATCACCAGGCAAGAAGAAATACCCGAAATTACCAGGTAGATCTGGAAACGCTTCAGTATGATCTTCTTTATGGAGAAAAGTATGCATACAAAGATAAGGAACTGACATTTGAAAGAACCAAGATGCGAATGGGCATTTATGATGTGAGTCTGGATTCTATGGATCTTATCTCTGACATAGATTTTACATATCGATTAAAGGGAACAAACTTCACACCATCCAGTCAGGTTAAGCTGAACGGGGAATGGATCGATACTGTATATGTGAATCCGACCACACTGATGATATCAGGCACAGAACTGAAGGATTTTGACAGAATATCAGTATCACAGCGAAGCAACAGTTCAACCAGAAAGGCATTGAGCAAGAGTTACGATCGTTCGGTTTATATGTTGTATTCTGAAAATAAATGGAAACTTCCGACAGATGAATCCTGATTCTGACGAATAAAAGATTACGATTAGTACTGGACATCTTTCACCACTCATATATAATGATATCGTAGCGGTTTGGTTTTAAAGACCAGATAGCTGCGAATACATTAGATGAGTGGTGAATTTTTTTATGAATTACGAAGAAGCGGTTGCTTATATTGAAGAAACTCCGAAATTTGCAACAAAGAATAAACTGGAGCACACAAAAGAATGCCTGCGGCGTCTTGGAAATCCGCAGAAGCAGTTTCAGGTTGTACATGTGGCAGGAACAAATGGAAAGGGAAGCACCTGTGCATTTCTGACTTCGGTCTTTAGAGAAGCCGGATATTCCTGTGGACTGTTTACCTCTCCGCATCTGGTTGTGATCAATGAACGCTTTCAGATCAATGAGAAGAATATTGACAATGATACATTCCTCAGAGCATTTGAAAAGGTAAAAAAACTTGCAGATGAGCTGGTAGCGGAAGGTAGTTATCATCCAACATATTTTGAGTTCCTGTTTCTGATGGGAATGGTGATTTTTGCGGATGCAAATGTGGATTATGTGATACTTGAAACAGGCCTTGGTGGAAGACTGGATGCGACAACAGCAGTAGAAGAACCGAGTGCCTGTGTAATTACGTCGATCAGTTTTGACCATATGCAGTATCTGGGGAATACCATTGAGGCAATTGCCGGAGAGAAGGCGGGAATCATTGTGCCGGGTGTGCCTGTGATCTATGATGGAAATAATCCGGCTGCAGCAGGTGTGATCAGAGCAAGAGCACAGGAACTGGGAAGTCCGTATTTTGAAGTGAAGAGAGAAGATACAAAAATCATCCGAAACACCAGGGCAGGCATTGATTTTTCTTATGAGAATGAGTATTATGGAAATACAGTTTTTACGCTTCCATTTATTGCGGAGTATCAGGTGATGAACAGTTCACTTGCATTGAAGACGATTGAAGTATTAAAAGACCAGGTGAAGATACCGGTGGAGGCGGTCAGGAAGGGACTTCTCGAGACACGCTGGCAGGGAAGGATGGAAACCGTGTTGCCGGGTGTGATCGTTGACGGGGCACATAATGAAGATGGTGTAGAGAAATTTGTGGAGACAGCAGTACATTTCCAGAAAGATTATCCGCTGACACTGCTTTTTTCGGCAGTAGATGATAAGGATTATACAGATATGATCCGTACCATTCTTGGGAAAATTTCTTTCCATCATGTGATCGTGACTCAGGTTGGAGGCTATCGAAAGGTTCCGGCAGAAAAACTGGCAGAGATATTCAGAGAAAAAGGCTGTCCGACAGCGGAAGCCTGCGAAGATGTGGAAGAAGCGTTTAAGAAAGCGCTGGCGGCAAAAGGAGAAGACGGAATGTTATTCTGTGTCGGTTCTCTGTATCTGGTTGGAGAAATCAAGACACTTATTCTGCAGGGAGTCGGTAAATAAAGGAGAATAATATGATTGATTATGAAGAGGAACTGAAGAAATTTGAGCCATGTCTGGATGTTACAGATGCAGAGGGCGCAATCTATGACAGAGAGCTTACGGATATCCTGGATGTTCTTCAGGAAGTATTAAGAGAAGCAAAAAGCAACAGACGTGTAAAATAAGATACAAGGAGAACTACATGAATTGTATGAACTGCGGTGCATTTCTTACAGATATGGATCTGGATTACTGTCCAAATTGTGGGTATAATGTACTGATTCAGAAAAAGGTAGATTATCTGTCTAAGATTTTTTATAATCAGGGACTTGAGAAGGCAAGTATCCGTGATCTTTCCGGTGCGATTGCCTGTCTGAAACAGAGTCTTATGTATGACAAAAGAAACATCAGGGCGAGAAATCTGCTTGGGCTGGTATATTTTGAAACAGGGGAAGTTGTCTCGGCACTCAGTGAATGGGTGATCAGTAAGAATCTTCAGCCAACCAGAAACCTGGCATCAGAATATATCAACAAATTGCAGGCAAATCCCAATAAACTTGCGGCAATCAATGAAACAATCAAGAAATATAACCATGCATTAATGCTCTGCCGAGAAGGGCATGAAGATATGGCAGCCATTCAGTTGCGAAAGATTCTTACACAGAATTCCAAACTGATCAAGGGATATCATCTGCTGGCTTTAATCCAGATGAAGAACGGAGAATGGAATAAAGCGCGAAGAATCCTCAAAAAAGCTGCAAGGATTGACAAAACAAACACAACAACCCTTCGTTTTCTGCGAGAGGTAGATGAGCAGACAGGAGTGACGACCAGACTTGAAAAGAAAAAGAAAGGTCTGTTTCGCTCCGGGACTAAAGAAAATCCGGATACGGATATTCTCGGAAGCGAGAGAGTCGCTCAGCCGACCGTGTACAGAGAACATTCAAAGGTTTCTGTATTTTTTATTCTGATGGCCGGAATAGCAGCTGGTGCAGTAGCATTCTGGCTTCTGGCGGTACCTGCGATACGGCAGGGAATCTATCAGGAGGCGAACCAGCAGATTGTCCAGTACAGTGAATCTCTGGCAAGCCAGGGAGCGGAACTCACGAAAGCACAGGGAGAGGCCAAAGAATCCGGAGATACGGTAGAGTCTGTCACGCAGGAACTTACGACAGAACAGGCGAAGAGCGAAAGCTATCAGGCACTTCTGCAGGCTTATACGTATTATCAGCAGCAGAATCTGGATGAAGCAGCTGTGGAGATTCAGAAGGTGCATGTGGATGTACTGACAGACAGCATGAAATCTGTTTATACAACGATCAGAGATGCGACCGGTGTAGCAGGAATCGGAGATACAGAGGGAGTGCAGAGGCAGGAGAATTCGTCAGACAGCACAGAAGATACTTCTTCGTCTGAAGATACTTCGTATGAGGATACTTCTTACGATGAGTCGGATTACAGCAATTATGATGAAGAGTATTATGAATAAATAACGATATAGCAGAAAAACCTCGGAGAAGGGGATGTACGATTTCAGAACGTACATCTCCTTTTCTTTATATCAGATGTGAGATGACTCCCACCTGCAGGTGGTGAGCAACAAAATTATATCAGTGGCGGGCATTCTTGAAAATGGACAGAAGGGGGAGTAGAAAATGAATGAAATGTTTCAACTGGAGGGGACTACATTACGTATCATTCTTCCGCAGGAACTGGATCATCCGATGGCAGATCTGATCCGGAAAGGAACAGAAATGATTGCAGGGAGGACTTATATCCGTACAATTGTGTTTGATTTTTCGGAGACAGAGTTTATGGACAGTTCAGGCATCGGGCTTCTGATGGGAAGATATCGTGCACTTGGAATGCGAAAGGACTGTATTCAGGCAGTCGGCGTAAACGGTCATATAGGGCATTTGCTGCGTCTGTCAGGACTTCATCGTTACATTGTGATCCAGAAAGCAGGGGAGGGGGAAGTGTCATGAGAGAAGATACAAATGAAGTATCTGCAAATGAGATGCTACTTATTTTTGAAAGTAATCCGGTTAATGAAGGGCTTGCAAGAGTTACGGCAGCATCTTTTTGCACGCAGTTGAATCCGACTCTGGAGGAGATCGCAGATCTGAAGACTGCTGTTTCGGAGGCAGTGACAAACTGTATTATACATGGATACGAAGGCAGAAGAGGAAGGATTGAGATGCACCTGTCTTACAGGGAACGGGAGCTTTATGTAGATATTACTGATTATGGCGTGGGGATCAGTGATGTGGAGAAAGCAATGGAACCGATGTATACTTCAAAACCGGATAAGGACAGATCTGGAATGGGATTTACGTTTATGGAGGCATTTATGGATGAATTATCAGTAGAATCGGAACCAGATAAAGGAACTGTCGTACACATGAAAAAAATCATCGGCCGGTAAAAAATGACCTGGGATACCGTTGCCCTGATCGGGCGTGCGCACCAGGGGGATAAAGAAGCAAGAGACATTTTGTTCCATGAAAACACAGGACTGATCTACAGTGTTGCACACAGATTCCTGGGAAGAGGTGCAGAGATGGAAGATTTGTTTCAGATTGGCAGTATCGGACTCTTGAAAGCAGTAGATAAATTTGATCTGTCATATGATGTGAAATTTTCTACGTATGCAGTACCAATGATTGCGGGAGAAATCAAACGTTTCCTGCGAGATGACGGGATGCTGAAGGTCAGCCGCAGCATAAAAGAAAATCAATATCGCATTTATAAAATGCGGGAAAAACTGGAAAAGAATCTGGGTAGGGAGCCGACGGTGACAGAGCTGGCAGAAGAGCTGGGAATGACACCGGAGGAAATTGCCATGGCATCGGATGCAGCAACAGAAGTAGAATCAATCTATCGTCCTATACATCAGGGGGAAGGAACGGAATTGCAGCTTTTGGACAAGCTTCCGGAGAAGGAAAACAGGCAGGAAAGAATACTGGACAAAATCTTTCTGGAAGAATTACTAAATATATTGGGAACAGAAGAAAGAAGGCTGATCTGCATGCGTTATTTCTGTGATATGACACAAACGGAGGTGGCAAAGAGGCTGGGAATATCACAGGTGCAGGTTTCGAGAATGGAAAAAAGAATCTTACACAGACTCAAAAAAGAGATACAGGATAAAACGGAAGTATAAAATTGCTGAATATAAAGATACTGTATATATCGGACAAAATGTCCTGTAAAAAAAGAAAGGACAGATGAAAGTATGGCTTCCGAAAATATAACACTTTATATAAAAGGAGACCGCAATGTTGAAGTGACAGAACAGGATGTGTTTCTGAAGGATATTGTCAGCATGGAATGTTCCGATAAAAAATTTCTGCCGAAACTTCAGACAGTAAAGATACTGAAGCTTCATGGAAACAGAGAACAGCGGTATGTGGTCTCTGTACTGGAAATCATTGCCTGTATCCATGCTGCGTACCCTGAAGTAGAAGTGCAGAATCTTGGAGAAGCGGATATTATCGTGACATACGAAAATCAGAAAACTCCGCCATATCTCTGGCATATCCTCAAAGTGGCAGTTGTGGCAGCAATTATCTTTTTTGGCTCGGCATTTTCAATCATGGCATTTAATAATGATGTGGGTGGAACAAAACTGTTTGGTCAGATATATGAACTTGTGATGGGAAAACAAAGTGATGGCTTCACTGTTCTGGAAGTCACATATTCTATTGGACTGACATTTGGAATCCTGGTCTTTTTTAATCATTTTGGTAAAAAACGATTTACAGTCGATCCGACTCCGATGGAGGTGCAGATGCGTCTCTATGAAAATGATATTCAGACGGCACTCGTAGAAAATGCATCCAGAAGAAAAGAAGAACTTGAAGTGGGTGATCGATAATGTGGTGGCGAAATGTGTTTCTGGCACTGATCGGTATCAGCGCAGGAATGGTTGTTGCAGGAGGTGTGTTCTCCTTTATTGTGGAACTGGGAGTGATCTCTGATTTTGCTGACCGTACACATACTGCAAAGCACATCCTGTTTTATGAAGATATGGTTTCTGCTGGTGCTGTACTGGGAAATTTGTTTCAGATTTTTGAGGTCCATTTGCCGGGACGTTCCATATTCCTTGGGATATTTGGACTGTTTGGAGGAATTTTTGTTGGATGCTGGGCTATGGCACTTGCAGAAATCCTGAATGTGTTTCCGATATTTATGCGCCGGGCAAGAATCGTTCGATACCTGGCGGTGTTTGTGCTGATGTTAGCACTTGGAAAAGGCTTCGGGGCAGGATTGTTTTTCTGGAAAAGATGGTAGACAAAAGTATACAAAGAAAGGATGAAATGGCAGCAAAAAGCCCCGACAGATTAATGCCGGGGCTTTCGTGAATGTCTGATCTGATCAGAATTTGATTTCTTTTCCTTCGAATCGCCACTGTCTGAATTCAGCAGAAGCAGAGAGAAGAAGGTCGGATGAAGAGTTCAGGGCTGTTTCTACAGAGTCCTGGATCACTCCGATGATGAATCCTACTGCAACGACCTGCATGGAGACATCATCTGAGATGCCAAACAGGGAGCATGCCATCGGAATCAGAAGCAGAGAACCACCGGCAACACCAGATGCACCACAGGCTGACAGAGCAGCCAGAAGGCTTAAGATGATTGCAGTAGGGATATCTACATGAATGCCAAGGGTAAAGGCGGTTGCCATCGTCATGACAGTGATCGTGATGGCAGCACCGTCCATGTTGATCGTTGCACCAAGAGGAATCGTTACAGAATATGTATCACGGTCAAGTCCCATTTCTTCACAGACTTTCATATTGACTGGGATATTGGCTGCAGAACTTCTTGTGAAAAAAGCAGTCAGAGCACTTCTCTTCAGACAGTGGAAGATCAGCGGATATGGATTCTTGCGGATACACCAGTATACCAGAAGAGGGTTTGTTACAAAATAGATAAAAAGCATACATCCGACAAGCAGAAGAAGCAGTTTTCCATATGTTGTGAAGATATCCAGGCCATTGGTAGATACTGTGTTGAATACAAGACCGAAGATACCGAATGGAGCCATATTGATGATCCAGGTAACAACTGTGGAAATTCCATCAGCAACATCTTTAAGTACATTTTGGGTCATGTTATTGGCAGCACGGAATGCAAGGCCAAGAAGAATTGCCCACATAAGGATGCCGACATAGTTTGCGTTCACAAGGGAAGATACCGGGTTGGCAACCAGATTCAGAAGGAGATTGTTGAGAACCTCGACAATACCCTGCGGTGCTGCTGCATCTGTAGTGGCAGCAGTGGCAAGTGTCAGTTTTACAGGAAATGCCATACTTGCAAATACGGCAATGACTGCGGCAAGTACAGTACTGAACATGTAAAGTATGATAACTGTCTTGATGACACCGCCGTGAGATTTACCTGCGTTACACAGAGAACTGATAACAAGAAAGAATACCAGAAGTGGTGCGATCGCCTTAAGTGCACTTACAAAGACATCTCCAAGGATTGCGATGCCGGTCGCCCCTGGTACAGCGATTCCGAGGATAGCACCGAGAATCAGTCCAACCAGGATTCGCTTTACCAGAGCGATGTCTGTCCATTTGTTCCAAAGCTTTTTCATATTTCTACTCCTTTAACGTTTTAAAATGATAACAGGGTACATTATAAACGAAAAGGACAGAGAACGCAATAGAATAATTTACAGATGTTCGCTGGTGGCAGACAAATGGGGAATTTATTATTCTTTCATTCTGGGATGAAAAATCAGACTTGCCAGATATGAAAAAATCAATGCGGCAGAAACACCAACGGCACAGGCAGTGAAACCACCAGTGAACAGACCGAGAAAACCGTTTTCATCGATCGCTTTTTTCATGCCTTTCCACAGAATATTTCCAAATCCAAGAAGTGGAACACTGGCACCTGCGCCTGCATATTCTATAAAAGGCTGGTAAAAGCCCAGAAAACTCAAGACAGCACCGGAGCAGACGAGCAGGACCATAACACGGCCCGGAAGCAGCTTGGTTTTGTCCAGAAGAATCTGTACAAGAGCACAGATCAGTCCACCTACCCAGAATGCATTAAAATAATCCATGGTCAGACCTCCGTTTCTTTACTGATGTGTTCGATGACAACTCCGTGGGCGATTCCGGCAACAGATTCGCCTTCGTTAAAACTGACTTTGGAAAGCATGGCGCCGGTCGGTACAAAGAGGACACGTTTCCAAAAGCCGGACACGACACGGGGAAGAATATAGGCGGCAAGTACAGAGGCTGCACAGCCACAGCCGCTGCCGCCGGAATGTGTATCCTGTTTCTGGTTATCGTATATCAGCAGACCACAGTCCTGATGGACGGATGACAGATCTATATTTTTTTCTTTCAGAAGATCGAGAAGGATCTGCCGTCCAACAACACCGAGGTCTCCTGTCAGAACAGCATCGTAGTCATTTACAGAACGCCCGAAGTCCTCAAAATGCCGGTAAATGGTATCACATGCGGCAGGAGCCATACAGCCACCCATGTTGAGAGAATCACGAAAGCCAAAATCAATGACTTTTCCTGTGGTGATTCCGGTGATCGCTACAGATCCGAGGGTACTTCTGAGAAGTGAAGAACCGACTATTTCTGATGGATGAGGGGCCTCTGGACTGAGAATACAGGCAGCGCTTCCGGTAACAGTCCAGGTAGCGGAAAGAGGGCGCTGACAGCCGTAACCAAGAGGAAAACGAAATTCTTTTTCGGCAGTGGCAAAATGGCTGGAGGTGGCACAGAGAATGTGATGCCCATATCCGGCAGATACGGCGATAGCTCCAAGAGAGAGTGATTCTCCCATTGTAGAGCAGGCACCATACAGACCGAAGAATGGAATTCCCATTTCTGCAATACCAAAGGAAGAAGCAATGGTCTGGGCGAGCAGGTCACCAGCGAAGACAAATCGAATATCATCCGGTGTAAGACCGGCTTTTCCGATCGCAAGAACAGCGGCCTCTTTTTGCATGGCACTTTCAGCAGCTTCCCATTTCTTTTCTCCGAACATCGGATCATCACAGATCATATCAAAACAGTTTTTTAAAGGACCATCCCCTTCTTTGGGACCAACTACGGACGCGCAGCTTTGAATATAAACGGGGCGGGAAAAAGAGATACTTGCCTTCCCGAGCAGAGTTCCGGAATTCATCAGATCACCTCCAGGAGTTTGTATACATAATAAATAAGGCCAAGAAGCCAGGAACTTAAAATGCCATACAGGATGACGGGGCCGGCAATCGTGAAAATCTTGCAGCCGATTCCGAAGACCTGACCTTCTGCACGGTATTCGATAGCCGATGCGGCAACAGAATTGGCGAAACCGGTAATAGGGACCAACCCTCCGGCACCGCCGAATTTTCCTATTTTAGAATAAACATTCAGACCAGTCAGAATAACACTGATAAAGATCAGCAGAAGAGAACACCAGTTTCCGGCAGTTTCTTTGTCAGCTCCTATAGAAGATGCGGTGTTCAGGATAAGCTGACCGAGAACACAGATCAGTCCGCCAGTCAGGAATGCTTTCAGCATGTTTAACGGAAGATTGTGAACAGGAGTGATCTTTTTTACGTATTTTTCGTATGCTTTCTGTTTTTCGCGTTGTTTTTCTTCTGACATGTAATCCATCCTTTCCTTAACAATTTTTGGAATAAAAAAATTTATTTGTAAAAAACATGGTTTTCTTTTGACTTTTACGTTATTTATGCATATAATGAGAAGGCTATTGCCAATCGAAAAGCAAAAGAACACAGTTAATGTCAGTAGTATATGGAACTGTTCATGATTCATGCACGGATTGTAAAAAAAGTATGAAAAACTGTACATTCTTTTGTGTGGATAGTATAATGAGCTTTAGTTAGGGTGGAGATAGAGAATTTTTAATAAATAATGAAAAAACAGGAGGAGGTTTACACATGTACGATGCATTTTCCAGAATGGAAAATCTGCTTGGAACCAAAGGTGTGAAACGGCTTGGCAGTGCGAAAATCGCAGTGTTCGGCATTGGTGGTATCGGTTCGTATGTGGTGGAAGCTCTTGCACGCTGTGGAGTTGGAAGCCTTACACTTGTTGATCATGAAGATATTTCTCTGACTGACATCAACAGGCAGTTATATGCATTGCGTTCGGCAATAGGCCGCAAAAAAGTTCAGGTAGCAAAAGAACATATTCGTGACATTGATGAGGATATTCTGGTGCATACCTATGAAACATATTATAGTAATGATACAGCAGGGATGTTTGATCTGAAGGCGTATGACTATATTGTAGATGCGATGAATTCATTGGCATCCAAGATTCTTCTGATCGAACAGGCAAAAGCCTGTGGAGTTCCGGTGATCTCATGTCTCACGACAGAAAACAAACTGAATCCGGCAAGACTTGAGATCGCAGATATTTCCAGGGTAAGCAATGATCCGTTTGCGAAAACTATTCGTGTCGAGCTTCGCAAAAAAAACGTCCGAAAAGTCAAGGTGTTATATTCTCGTGAAAAAATCCGTAAGGAAAAGAACAGCAGGATAATGAAAGATAACAATACCGACCGGGCGTCGGAAGGAAGCGGAAGCATTTCGTTTGTGCAGGGAACAGCAGGAATGCTGGTATCTGCAGAGGTGGTGAAAGACCTGCTGGCGGAGAAAACAAGAAATAAATAAGGATATTAACTGAATAGAAAGATAGGGGACAAAATCTGTGAATGAAGAAATAAAACAGAAGTTTTGCCGGGAGTTTGGAAGTGATCGAGTGCTTTTGGAAGAACCGATGAAACGTCATACAACTTTTCGAATCGGCGGTCCGGCAGAAGTATTTGTTATGCCTGGGAATCTTGAAGAGATGCAAAGAATACTGGAAATCTGCAGGACAGAAGATCTCCCGTATTTTATTCTTGGAAATGGAAGCAATCTTCTTGTCAGTGACAGAGGATACCGGGGGGTTGTGATTCAGCTGGACCGTAATTTCGGAGAAGTAAAAGTAGAAGGTACGGAGATCCATGCATCAGCGGGAGCACTGCTTTCTACGATTGCTGTAGCTGCCAGAAGAGCATCACTGACAGGATTTGAATTTGCCGGAGGAATTCCGGGGACGCTTGGCGGAGCAGTGGTCATGAACGCTGGGGCGTACGGTGGAGAAATGAAAGATGTTCTTCGAAAAGTAATGGTAATGGACCAGAGCGGAAAGGTTTTTGAGATTCCGGCAGAAGAACTTCAGATGGGATATAGAACGAGCATCATAAAAACAGCAGGATATATTGTTCTGGGTGCGGTACTCTCTCTTAAAGAAGGCAATCTCGAGGAAATAAAAATGCTGACCAGAAAGCTCAGTGAGCAGCGTACATCGAAACAGCCGCTGGAATACCCAAGTGCTGGAAGTACATTTAAACGACCGGAAGGATATTTTGCCGGCAAACTGATCATGGACAGCGGACTGCGGGGGTATCGCGTGGGTGGAGCCCAGGTATCGGAGAAACACTGTGGCTTTGTGATCAATACAGGAGACGCTACTGCTGAAGATGTACGCAGCCTGATGAAGCATGTAACAGAGATTGTATATGCTAAATTTGGAGTGACACTTGAACCGGAAGTGAAATTTCTGGGAGAATTTTAACAGGAGATAAAACATGCGGCTTGTAATTGTTACCGGCATGTCAGGAGCAGGAAAATCTACTGCACTGAAAATGCTTGAGGATGCGAGATATTTTTGTGTAGATAATCTGCCGATCGCGCTTGTCGGGAAATTTGTCTCGCTGATGGCGACATCACAGGATGAAGAAGTACAGAACGCTGCGATAGGTATTGATGCACGCAGCGGACGGGCTCTTGAAGAACTGGAAGTTGTGCTTGACAGACTGAAAGCAGAAGGACATACTTTTGAGATCCTTTTTCTTGATGCGGATGATAAAGTACTTGTCAAAAGATATAAAGAATCAAGAAGAAGCCATCCGCTTGCCATGACAGGAAGAGTGGATGATGGAATCAGGCTGGAACGTATAAAAACAGAATTTTTACGCAACAGGGCAGATTATATTATAGATACAACACATCTGCTGACCAGAGAACTGAAGAAGGAACTGAATAATATTTTTGTTGATAACGGAAAATTCAGTAATATGATGATATCTGTTCTTTCTTTCGGATTTAAGTATGGAATACCGGAAGATGCAGACCTGGTCTTTGATGTCCGCTTTCTTCCAAATCCGTATTATGTAGATGAACTGCGACCGCAGACGGGAATGGATGAGGGTGTTTATAATTATGTGATGGATAATGAAACGGCCAGACAGTTTGCTCAGAAACTGGAAGATATGGTTGAATTTCTGATTCCGAATTATGCGAAGGAAGGCAAAACAAGTCTGGTCATTGCAATAGGATGTACCGGAGGAAAACACAGATCTGTGACACTGGCAAGGGTTCTGTATAACAGACTGGTGGAGAAGCGTGAATATGGAATACGGCTGGAACACAGAGATATCGGTAAGGACGCTCTTCTGAAGAAGTAGAGATGCTGTGAGCAAATCGAAATGTAACGAAACAGAGTAGCAGAACAGGAGAAATGGAAATGTCTTTTTCGGGGATGGTGAAAGAAGAACTTTCCAGACAGATCAGCACGGCAAGACACTGCCGGATTGCAGAAATTGCAGCATTGCTCAGTGCCTGTGGCAAAATGACTGCCGCAGGGATACTGCGGTTTCAGACAGAAAATGATGCTGTGGTGAGAAAGTACTTTACTTTATTACAAAAAACATTTAATATAGAAACAGAAATAGCCATTCGCGAGAGTCGTCAGATGAAGAAGGGAAATGTGTATTATGTGGAGATCGCAGATCCCGGACAGGTGGAGACTGTCCTTCAGGGAACGAAACTTTCGGTGAATGAGGGTGACGGAGAAACGTTATATACGGAGAATGCATTGCTCACGCAGCAGAGCTGCTGTAAGCGGGCGTTTATCCGGGGTGCTTTTCTTGCATCCGGATCGATCAGCGATCCGGAAAAAGGGTATCATTTTGAAATCGTTACTCAGGATGAGAGAAAAGCTGCGCATTTGCAAGAAATCATCTGTAGTTTTCAGATCGATGCGAAGATCGTGCTGCGTAAGAAGTCATATGTGGTCTATGTGAAAGAAGGCGCGCAGATCGTAGATATGCTGGCAATTATGGAAGCAAATGTGGCACTGATGAATCTGGAGAATATCCGGATCCTGAAGGAGATGCGTAATTCCGTCAACCGGAAAGTAAACTGTGAAACAGCAAATATCAATAAAACGGTGAACGCGGCAGTCAAACAGATCGAAGATATCAGGCTGATCGAACAGAAAAAAGGATTTCATAATCTGAACGAAGGACTGGCAGAAATTGCAGAACTGAGATTGCAGTACCCGGAGGCCACACTTAAAGAACTAGGAATGATGTTAAATCCGCAGGTTGGAAAATCAGGGGTTAATCACCGGCTGAGAAAATTAAGTGAGATAGCCGATGAACTGCGGATGAACGAGGAGGATTTATTATGATTAAAAAACCAATCACTATTCACCTGTCTACAGGACTTGAAGCGCGCCCAGTTGCGCAGCTGGTTCAGGTTGCCAGTCAGTTTAACAGTGAGATCTACGTTGAGATTGGAAGAAAAAAAGTCAATGCAAAAAGTATCATGGGAATGATGACACTTGGTCTTGATGCGGGAGAAGAAATTACTCTTTCTGCAAATGGGGAAGATGAAGAGGACGCAATGAAGAGCATTGAAAATTATTTGAGCAATCAGTAATCAGGATTCGTTATTCTATAATATAAAAGAGCATTGCCGGGAAGAAGACCGATTCCAGGGCAATGCTTTTAATAAAAGGTGAACCAAAGCAAAGGAGATACCAATGTCAAAATTTTTGAAATTTATTGTACATTTCTTTGTTATTTGTACGATCGTGTGTGTTCTTGGACTGGCTCTGCCGCCATTCTTTGGGGTAAGAACAGTTATTATGGATTCGTCAGATAAGGCTACAAATCTGCCAGTAGGTTCTGTGACCTATGCAATACCGGTAAAAACAGAAGACGTTGCTGCGGGAACACCAATTCTTGTCCAGGAAGATGGAAAGTCTTATCGTTACAATCTGGTAAGTGTAAATCGGGAAAATAATACGGGTACAGTGATCGATACTACAACATCTGCACAGCAGAATATCACAGTGTCAGTCAAGAACTGGGTACCGAAGATCGTAGTTACAATTCCATTTGTTGGATATTTGCTTGTAGCTACAGAAAGTATTGAAGGCCTGATCATCCTCGGGCTTGTAATTCTTTTCCTCATTATATTATATGTGATTGCGGAACTCTGGAAAAAAGAGCCGGAAGATGAATATGAAGATCTTCAGGGTGATACACGACATGTGAAAACTTCTAAAGAACTTAAAATGGAAGAAAAGGCGCGTGCAAGAAAAATGAAGGAAGAAGACAACGAGCTTCTTTATGGAGAGAAAGAAAAGAAAAAACGTGCCAAAAAAGAGGAAAAGATAAAAAGAAAAAAAATCCGTACAGGCGGTTTTGTAGATGAAATCTATGAAGATGATCTTGATGAAGAAGCACAGGAACAGGAACCAACCGTACGTCCGACACAAAATGTGCAGGCTGCAACAAGCGAGGCACATGAGCTTCTGAAAAAAGAAATTGCCGCTGCAACCGCAGATGACAGCCAGGAACTTCCGGATGACTACTTTGATGCACCGGGCAACCTTACTGAGAGAATTTCGCTTCTCGAAAGCGATCTTGCTGAAACAGAACCGGAGGATGAGGAAGAAGAGGTTGAAATCAAGAAACTTGCGATTCCAAGACGCTCAGCAGCTCAACTGGCAAATAAAGCGCGTAAGGCAGGAGATACTCCTGATATCGTAAGAGACTCTATTACAAAAGTAACATTGTTTGATTATTCGGATATCATTGCAGGGGAAGATGATGAAGAAGAGGATAACGAATAATATCTGAATTTAAATGTTACATATTATAAGAAATAATTACTTCTTATATATAAGAAGTAACGCAGAAAGCGGCTCGGGAGAAACTCCTGAAGCCGCTTTTGATATAACTGGAACGATAATTCCTGGGTAAAAGAGTATAAATAAAATTGTACTTATAAAAATACAAAAATAAATGAAAAAAGGACTTGCATAAGTGAAATGCCTTGTGTATAATAATCCTTGCTGTGACATGATAGCAATGAAGCGCGAGGTTGCCGTCAGGATATGACGGGTTTTCCGTGGAGCGAATGTCAAGTTAGGAAACTGACGACAAGTCACTGTACAAAGTTCAATAACCATCTTGGGATGGGACGTGTGTGCAAATATACCATGACACACACGGAGATGTGTACAGTCGCCGCTTGTCGTACTGCTATATAAGTACGAATAGGAGGAGACTTTTTTTATGGCAAATCAGGTAATGAGAATCACATTAAAAGCTTACGATCATCAGTTAGTAGATGCATCTGCTGCAAAGATCATCGACACTGTTAAGAAGAATGGTGCAACAGTTAGCGGACCGGTTCCGCTTCCAACTAAGAAGGAAGTTGTTACAATCTTAAGAGCTGTTCACAAATATAAAGATTCCAGAGAACAGTTCGAGCAGAGAACTCACAAGAGACTTATCGATATCATGACACCAACTCAGAAAACAGTTGATGCACTTTCCAGACTGGAAATGCCTGCTGGTGTTAACATCGATATCAAGATGAAAACAAAATAATTTAAACTCGTTTTAAATGCCCTTTGGGCGTTTCAAAAAACTATATGATTGCCTTTTTGGTAATCCGCTATAAGGAGGAAGAAAGAAATGAAGAAAGCTATTTTAGCTACAAAAGTCGGAATGACTCAGATCTTCAATGAAGATGGCCAGTTAATCCCGGTAACCGTTTTACAGGCTGGTCCATGCGTTGTAACTCAGGTTAAGACAGAGGAAAACGATGGATACGCTGCAGTTCAGGTGGGCTATGGCGAAATCAGAGAAAAACTGGTTAACAAACCGGAAAAAGGTCACTTTGACAAAGCTGGTGTTGCAGCAAAGAGATTTGTAAAAGAATTCAGATTTGAAAATGCTGCAGAATACACTGTAGGACAGGAAATTAAAACTGATATCTTTGCAGACGGCGATCACATCGATGTAACTGCTGTTTCCAAAGGTAAAGGTTTCCAGGGTGCTATCAAGAGACATGGACAGTCCAGAGGACCTATGGCTCACGGCTCCAAATATCATCGTCATGCTGGTTCCAATGGTGCTTGCTCCGATCCGAGTAAAGTATTCAAAGGAAAACACATGCCGGGTCACATGGGAAATGTACAGGTTACTGTTCAGAACCTTGAGATCGTTCGCGTTGACACAGAAAATAACTTACTGTTAGTGAAAGGTGCTGTTCCAGGACCTAAGAAATCTCTGGTGACCATCAAAGAGACAGTAAAGTCTTTATAATGAGAAAGGAGGAGCATCAGAATGGCAAACGTAACAGTTTATAATATGGAAGGCAATGAAGTTGGAACAATGGAACTGAACGATGCAGTGTTCGGAGTAGAAATCAACGAGCATCTGGTTCATCTTGCTGTTGTTCGTCAGCTTGCAAATAATCGCCAGGGTACTCAGAAAGCAAAAACACGTTCTGAGGTAAGCGGCGGCGGAAGAAAACCGTGGAGACAGAAAGGAACAGGTCATGCAAGACAGGGTTCCATCCGTGCACCACAGTGGACAGGCGGCGGTGTTGTATTCGCTCCGGTTCCGAGAGATTATGAAGTAAAAATGAACAAAAAAGAAAGAAGAGCAGCTCTGAAATCCGCTCTGACTTCTAAGGTTCAGGAAAATAAACTGGTTGTTGTTGACAGCCTTGCACTTGCAGAAGCAAAGACAAAAGAAATGCAGAAGGTTCTCACAAACCTGAAAGCAGACAAAGCTCTTGTTGTAACTGCTGATGATGATCAGAAAGTAGTTCTTTCTGCAAGAAACATTGCAGATGTACAGACTGCAACTGTAAACACTATCAACGTATATGATGTTATGAAACACAATACAGTAGTGGTTACAAAAGACGCAGTTGCATCCATTGAGGAGGTATACGCATAATGGCAGATATTAAATATTATGATGTAATTCTCAAGCCTGTAATCACAGAGAAATCCATGAACGCCATGGGTGAGAAAAAATATACATTCCTGGTTCATCCGGAAGCAAACAAGTCTCAGATCAAAGAGGCTGTTGAGAAAATGTTCGAAGGAACAAAAGTAAAGAGCGTAAACACCATGAACATGGATGGAAAGAAAAAACGTCGCGGTGTTACAGTTGGTAAAACAGCTAAAACTAAAAAAGCGATCGTAGCTCTTACAGAAGAAAGCAAAGATATCGAGATCTTCGAAGGATTATAATCCACGCTTTCTGAAGATATATGCTGGAAAGCATGATAACTAATATTCGAAAGGAGAAACATCATGGGAATCAAAACCTATAACCCATATACACCTTCCAGAAGACATATGACTGGATCTGATTTCTCTGAGATCACAACAAGTACCCCTGAGAAATCCTTAGTCGTATCTCTGAAGAAAAATGCTGGACGTAACAACCAGGGTAAAATCACTGTTAGACACCGCGGAGGCGGAAGCAGAAGAAAATACAGAATCATCGACTTCAAGAGAAGAAAAGATGGAATCCCTGCAACAGTAGTTTCCATCGAGTATGATCCAAACAGAACAGCAAACATCGCTTTAATCTCTTACGTAGATGGCGAGAAAGCATATATCCTTGCACCGGAAGGCTTAAAAGTAGGTCAGAAAGTTATGAACGGAGCTGATGCAGAAGTTCGTGTTGGTAACTGCTTACCATTAGAGCTTATCCCGGTTGGTACTATGGTACACAACATTGAGCTTCATCCTGGAAAGGGCGGACAGATGGTTCGTTCTGCTGGAAACGGCGCTCAGTTAATGGCTAAAGAAGGCAAATACGCAACACTGCGTCTGCCATCTGGTGAAATGAGAATGGTTCCGATTGTATGCCGCGCATCTGTAGGCGTTGTCGGAAACGGAGATCACAACCTGATTAACATCGGTAAAGCCGGACGTAAACGTAACATGGGTATCAGACCTACTGTTCGTGGTTCCGTAATGAACCCGAATGACCATCCACATGGTGGTGGTGAAGGAAAGACCGGTATCGGTCGTCCAGGTCCATGTACTCCATGGGGAAAACCTGCTCTTGGTCTGAAGACAAGAAAGAAAAACAAACCGTCCAACAAGCTCATCGTAAGAAGACGCGATGGAAAAGCATTATCGAAATAATAAGGAGGATTAAGCATGTCTCGTTCACTGAAAAAAGGACCTTTTGCAGATGCCAGCTTACTTAAAAAAGTAGACGCATTAAACGCTGCAAATGACAAATCCGTTATCAAAACCTGGTCACGCCGTTCTACAATCTTCCCGTCCTTCGTAGGACACACAATCGCTGTCCATGACGGAAGAAAACACGTGCCGGTATACGTAACAGAAGATATGGTTGGCCACAAACTCGGTGAGTTCGTTGCAACCAGAACTTACAGAGGACACGGAAAAGACGAAAAGAAATCCGGAGTTCGCTAGTATTTGACTTTATATTCTGTCTGCTGCCCACAAGACAGCGGACAGGTTAACCTGATATTGAGAGAAAGAGGAAAGGAGGCACTTTAAAATGGCAAAGGGACATAGAAGCCAGATAAAAAGAGCCAGAAATGAGAGTAATAGAGAGACAAGACCGTCTGCAAAATTATCTTATGCAAGAATTTCTGTTCAGAAAGCCTGCTACGTGTTAGATGTAATCCGCGGTAAAGATGTGCAGACAGCACTTGGTATCTTAACATACAACCCAAGATACGCTTCCAGCGTTATCAAGAAACTTCTTGAGTCAGCAATTGCAAATGCTGAAAACAATAATGGAATGAATGCAGACAACCTCTACGTTGCAGCCTGCTATGCAGATAAAGGACCTACAATGAAGAGAATTCAGCCAAGAGCACAGGGTAGAGCTTACAGAATCGAGAAGAGAACAAGCCATATCACCATCGTGCTGGATGAAAGATAAGGAGGAAAAGCATGGGACAGAAAGTTAACCCACATGGCCTTAGAGTCGGTGTTATCAAGGATTGGGATTCCAGATGGTATGCAGAAGCAGATTTTGCAGATTACCTGGTTGAAGATTATAATATCAGAACATTTTTAAAGAAAAAACTTTACAGCGCAGGTGTTTCTAAAATCGAGATCGAAAGAGCATCTGACAGAGTTAAGATCATCATCTACACTGCTAAACCGGGTATCGTAATCGGTAAGGGCGGTTCTGAGATCGAAAAAGTTAAAGCTGAATTACAGAAATATACAGATAAGAAACTGATCGTAGATATCAAAGAAGTAAAGAGACCGGACAGAGATGCTCAGCTTGTTGCTGAAAACATTGCACTGCAGCTTGAGAACCGTATCTCCTTCAGACGTGCTATGAAATCTACAATGCAGAGAACAATGAAAGCTGGAGCAAAAGGAATCAAAACATCCGTATCCGGACGTCTTGGTGGAGCTGATATGGCTCGTACAGAGTTCTACAGCGAAGGAACTATTCCGCTTCAGACACTTCGTGCTGACATCGACTATGGATTCGCAGAGGCAGACACAACTTACGGTAAAGTTGGCGTAAAAGCTTGGGTCTACAACGGTGAAGTACTTCCCACAAAAGGAACTAAGGAAGGGAGCGATAAATAATGTTAATGCCAAAAAGAGTAAAACGTCGTAAACAATTCCGTGGCTCCATGAGAGGAAAAGCCCTTAGAGGTAATAAGATCAATTATGGTGAATTCGGACTTGTTGCAACCGAACCGTGTTGGATCCGTTCCAACCAGATCGAAGCAGCCCGTGTTGCTATGACTCGTTATATCAAACGTGGTGGTCAGGTTTGGATCAAGATTTTCCCAGATAAACCAGTAACAGCGAAACCAGCAGAAACACGAATGGGTTCCGGAAAAGGTGCTCTCGAATACTGGGTAGCAGTTGTTAAGCCAGGACGTGTAATGTTCGAAATCGCAGGCGTTTCCGAGGAAATCGCTCGTGAAGCATTACGTCTTGCGATGCACAAGTTACCATGTAAATGTAAAATCGTTTCTCGTGCAGACTTAGAAGGCGGTGATAACAGTGAAAATTAATAAATTCGTGGAAGATTTAAAGGCAAAATCAGCTGCAGAATTAAATGAAGAATTAGTAGCTGCTAAAAAAGAACTTTTCAATCTGAGATTTCAGAATGCAACCAATCAGTTAGACAATACAAGCAGAATCAAAGAGGTTCGCAAAAATATTGCCAGAATCCAGACAGTAATCACTGAGCAGGCAAACGCTGCGAAATAGTGATATATAGGAGGAAATAATCGTGGAAAGAAATCTGAGAAAGACCCGTGTGGGTAAGGTTGTCAGCAATAAGATGGACAAGACCATTGTTGTTGCTATCGAAGACCATGTAAAACATCCTCTTTACAAAAAAATCGTAAAGAGAACATATAAACTTAAAGCTCATGATGAAAACAATGAGTGCAATATCGGTGATACCGTTAAAGTTATGGAAACCAGACCGCTGTCCAAGGACAAAAGATGGAGACTGGTTGAAATTGTAGAGAAAGTGAAATAAGGAGGAAACCAGTATGATTCAGCAGGAAACAAGACTGAAAGTTGCCGACAACACTGGTGCAAAAGAAATCCTTTGTATTCGTGTTATGGGCGGCTCTACAAGAAGATATGCAAGCATTGGCGATACAATCGTTGCTACTGTTAAAGATGCAACACCAGGCGGCGTTGTTAAAAAAGGTGACGTTGTAAAGGCTGTTGTAGTTAGATCCAAAAAAGGCGCTCGTCGTAAAGACGGATCCTACATCCGTTTCGATGAAAATGCTGCCGTAATCATTAAAGACGACTTAACTCCGAGAGGAACACGTATCTTTGGACCAGTTGCCAGAGAGCTTCGTGAGAAAAAATTCATGAAGATCGTTTCCTTAGCTCCGGAAGTATTATAGGAGGGTGCCTAATGTCAGCTATGAAAATTAAAAAAGGCGATACTGTTAAAGTAATCGCTGGAAAAGATAAAGGCAAAGAAGGAAAAGTTCTTGCCGTTAACGTAAAAGACAACACCGTAATCGTTGAAGGTATCAACATGGTTACAAAGCACAACAAACCATCAGCTGCAAACCAGGCTGGCGGAATCACAACAAAAGAAGCTGCTCTTCATATTTCCAACGTAATGCTCGTTGTTGACGGAAAAGCTACAAGAGTTGGATTCCAGATGGATGGAGACAAAAAAGTACGTGTTGCAAAAGCAACAGGTAAAGTTATCGATTAATTAAGAGAGGAGGCATGACAGGTGAGTAGATTAAAAGAACTTTACAAAAATGAGATCATGGATGCCATGACCAAAAAATTTGGATATAAAAACGTTATGGAAGTGCCAAAACTCGATAAGATCGTTATCAACATGGGTGTTGGTGAAGCTAAAGAAAACGCTAAGCTTCTTGATGCAGCAATCGCTGATATGGAACTGATCACAGGCCAGAAAGCAATCGCAACAAAAGCTAAAAAATCTGTAGCTAACTTCAAAATCAGAGAGGGTATGCCAATCGGTTGTAAGGTTACCTTAAGAGGCGAGAAGATGTATGAGTTCGCTGATCGTCTGATCAACCTTGCTCTTCCTCGTGTACGTGACTTCCGTGGTGTTAATCCAAACGCTTTCGATGGCAGAGGAAACTACGCATTGGGAATTAAAGAACAGCTGATCTTCCCAGAAGTTGAGTATGATAAGGTAGACAAAGTAAGAGGTATGGATATCATCTTCGTTACAACTGCTAAGACAGACGAAGAGGCTCGTGAGCTGTTAACTCAGTTCAATATGCCTTTTGCTAAATAAGGAGGAGAATTCGAATGGCTAAAACAGCAATGAAAATCAAACAGCAGCGCAAACAGAAATTCTCCACAAGAGAATACAGCCGCTGCAGAATCTGTGGACGTCCACATGCATACCTGAGAAAATACGGTATCTGCCGTATCTGCTTCCGTGAACTGGCTTACAAAGGTCAGATCCCGGGCGTAAAGAAAGCATCCTGGTAATTATTTTATAAAAAATATATCATGTAAAGTCTGAAAAGAAAATTAGAGGAGGAAACTAACATGACAATGAGCGATCCGATTGCAGATATGCTTACAAGAATCCGTAACGCTAACACTGCAAAACATGATACAGTAGATGTTCCGGCATCCAAAATGAAAATCGCAATCGCAAACATCCTTGTAGATGAAGGATACATTGCAAAATACGATCTGATCGAAGATGGTGTATTCAAAACCATCCACATCACACTGAAATATGGTGAAACAAAGAACGACAAGATCATCACAGGACTTAAGAGAATCTCCAAACCAGGTCTTCGTATCTACGCTGGTAAAGATGAACTCCCGAGAGTACTTGGCGGACTTGGAATCGCAATTCTTTCCACAAACAAAGGTGTAATCACTGACAAAGAAGCTCGTAAACTTCAGGTTGGTGGAGAAGTTCTTGCATTCGTTTGGTAAGGTAAAAAATCTGCAAGCAGATTTTTATAGATGAAGGAAACACCATCGTCACTAAATTCGACAGCCGGCGCAATGCATCGACTTTCTCATTAAGTGTCGAGGTGTACTTTCACACTAAACTTGTACAGCACTTGTACTTGTTAAGTGGTTAATGCACTGAAAACAGAGAAGGAAGTACCTTCTCCGACAATTTAAGTAAGGAGGACAATATTATGTCACGAATCGGAAGACTTCCGGTAGCTATCCCGGCAGGCGTTGAAGTAAGCGTAGCTGCAGGTAATGTAGTAACCGTTAAAGGTCCTAAAGGAACACTCGAAAGAGCACTTCCAACCGAAATGGAAATCAAAGTAGAAGATGGTCATGTAGTAGTTACAAGACCAAATGATCTTAAGAAAATGAAAGCATTACACGGTCTGACAAGAAGCCTGATCCACAATATGGTAATCGGTGTAAGCGAGGGCTACACAAAAGAGCTTGAAGTTAACGGTGTAGGTTATAGAGCACAGAAACAGGGCAAGAAACTTGTTCTTTCTCTGGGATATTCTCACCCGGTAGAGATGGAAGATCCAGAAGGTCTGGAATCCAAAGTTGATGGAAACAAGATCATCGTTTCCGGTATCAGCAAAGAAAAAGTTGGCCAGTATGCAGCTGAAATCAGAGATAAGAGAAGACCGGAGCCATATAAGGGCAAAGGTATCAAGTATGCTGATGAAGTTATCAGACGTAAAGTCGGTAAGACTGGTAAGAAATAAATAAGGAGAGTGAGAATATGATTAATAAAGCATCCAGAGCGGAAATTCGCGAGAAAAAACATAGAAGAATCCGTCATCATCTCAATGGAACAGCTACTACTCCAAGACTGGCAGTATATCGTTCCAACAAGCATATGTATGCACAGATCATTGATGACACTGTAGGAAAAACTTTAGTATCTGCTTCTACTCTTCAGAAAGATGTAAAAGCTGAACTGGAAAATACTGATGATGTAAAAGCTGCAGCATACCTTGGAACTGTAATCGGAAAGAAAGCAGTTGAAGCAGGTATCGAAAGCGTTGTCTTCGACAGAGGAGGCTATATCTATCACGGTAAAGTAAAGGCACTGGCAGACGCAGCAAGAGAAGCTGGGCTGAAATTCTAAAAGGGAGGAAAAAGACACATGAAAAATAATCTTATTGATGCTAGTCAGTTAGAATTAGAAGATAAAGTAGTGTCAATCAAACGTGTTACCAAGGTTGTTAAAGGTGGCCGTAACTTCCGTTTCACAGCTTTGGTTGTTGTAGGTGACGGCAACGGACATGTTGGTGCAGGTTTAGGAAAGGCAGCTGAAATTCCGGAAGCTATCCGCAAAGGAAAAGAAGATGCCATGAAAAAACTGGTTACAGTTGCAAGAGATGAGAACAATTCCATCACTCATGACTATGTAGGTAAATTCGGAAGTGCTGAAATGCTTCTGAAACGTGCTCCGGAAGGTACTGGAGTTATCGCTGGTGGTCCAGCCCGTGCAGTCATCGAGCTTGCAGGAATCAAAAATATCCGTACAAAATGTATGGGATCCAGAAATAAACAGAACGTAGTTCTGGCTACTATCGAAGGATTAAGCAAACTGAAAACTCCGGAAGAAGTTGCAAAACTTCGCGGAAAATCTGTAGAAGAGATTCTGGCATAAGGAGGACAAAATAATGGCAAACACATTAAAAGTTACACTTGTTAAGTCTCCAATCGGTGCAGTTCCGAAACACAAAAAAACTGTAGCAGCTATGGGACTTACAAAAATGCACAAAACAGTTGAAATGCCTGACAATGCAGCTACAAGAGGAATGATCCAGCAGGTTCAGCATCTTGTAAAAGTAGAAGAAGCATAATAATTTCCAGAGATTGAATAATAAAAGGAGGTGCCAAAGATGGAATTATCAAACTTAAGACCAGCAGAAGGTTCTAAACATAGTGATAACTTCAGAAGAGGCCGTGGACATGGATCCGGAAACGGTAAAACAGCCGGAAAAGGACACAAAGGACAGTTAGCTCGTTCCGGACATAAGAAACCGGGATTTGAAGGTGGACAGATGCCTTTATACAGACGTCTTCCGAAGAGAGGTTTCAAGAATAGAAATTCTAAAGAAATCATCGCAATCAATGTAGACGTTCTTAATCGTTTCGAAGATGGTACAGATGTTACCGTTGAAACTTTACTGGAGAGCCGTGCAATTTCCAAAGCCGGAGACGGTGTTAAAATTCTTGGAAACGGTGAGCTGACCAAAAAACTTAATGTAAAAGTAAATGCTGTCAGCGAAACCGCAAAAGCAAAAATCGAAGCTGCAGGTGGTACAGTAGAGGTGATCTAATGTTTGAGACTCTTAAAAGTGCTTTTAGAGTGAAAGAGATGAGACGTAAGCTTCTCTACCTGTTAGCGATGATCTTTGTCATCCGTATAGGTTCGCAGCTTCCCATCCCGGGTGTGGATGGCAGCGTATTCAAACAGTGGTTCAAGAGCAATACCGGTGATGCATTCAATTTCTTTGATGCATTCACCGGTGGTTCCTTTGAAAGCATGTCTGTTTTTGCGTTGAACATCACACCATACATTACATCTTCCATTATTATCCAACTTTTGACAATTGCAATTCCTGCTCTGGAGGAAATGCACAGAGATGGTGAAGAGGGAAGAAAAAAAATGACTGCGATTACCCGTTATGTCACAGTTGGTCTGGCTCTTTTTGAGTCTATTGCCATGACAATCGGATTCAGCCGTGGAAATATCGTAAAAGATATGAATTTCTTAAAGGCAGTTGTAGTAATCGCCAGCCTTACAGCCGGTTCTGCTATGCTGATGTGGATCGGTGAACGTATCACAGAAAAGGGTGTTGGAAATGGTATTTCTATCGTTCTTGCGGTTAATATCGTATCCAGAATTCCAAGTGATATGACAACTCTTTATGAGAACTTTATTAAGGGAAAAACAATTGCAAAAGGAATGCTTGCAGGAGTGATTATTTTTGCAATCATTATGGTTGTAGTTGTATTTGTCCTTATTCTTAATGGAGCAGAGAGAAGGATTCCTGTTCAGTACTCCAAAAAGATGGTTGGCAGAAAGATGATGGGCGGCCAGGCCACCAACATCCCATTGAAAGTTAACACCGCAGGTGTTATCCCGATCATCTTTGCTTCCTCAATCATGTCATTCCCGGGTGTTATCGCGCAGTTTGCCGGTAAGACAAACGGAACAGGCATCGGAAGCGAGATCCTGAGAGGTCTTTCTTCAAGTAACTGGTGTAATCCATCCCAGCCACAGTATAGCTGGGGACTGCTTGTATACATTGTACTTTGTGTATTCTTTGCATATTTCTACACTTCTATCACATTTAATCCGTTGGAAGTCGCAGATAATATCAAAAAGCAGGGTGGTTTTATCCCAGGTATTCGTCCTGGAAAACCAACATCAGACTATTTGACTAAAATGCTTAATTATATTATATTTATAGGTGCGGTAGGCCTGATTATTGTGGCAGTAATTCCGTTCTTCTTCAATGGTGTATTTGGAGCACATGTTTCATTTGGTGGAACATCTATCATCATCGTCGTTGGTGTTGTTCTTGAAACATTGAAGCAGATCGAGTCTCAGTTGCTTGTCCGCAATTACAAAGGCTTTCTGAACAGCTAAAACGAAGGCTGTGGTGTGAAAGCATCACAGTCTTTTTTGCTTTATGGAAATTTCTATAAAGCTTATGCTTCATAAAGAAAAAGGAGGGTATTTATTATGCGTATTATTATGTTAGGTGCACCGGGAGCTGGAAAGGGAACACAGGCAAAGAAAATTGCTGAAAAATATGGAATTCCGCACATTTCCACTGGGGATATTTTCCGTGCAAACATAAAAAATGGTACTGAATTGGGGAAAAAAGCAAAGACATATATGGATCAGGGACTTTTAGTACCAGATGAATTAACCTGTGATCTTGTAGTAGACAGAATTCAGCAGGATGATGCAAAGAACGGATACGTACTGGATGGTTTCCCGAGAACGATTCCTCAGGCAGAATGCCTGACAGCCGCTCTTGAAAAACTGGGAAGCAAAATTGACTACGCAATTGATGTAGATGTACCGGATGACAATATTGTGAACCGCATGTCAGGAAGAAGAGCATGCCTGAAATGTGGAGCAACTTATCATATTGTATATGCTGCACCGAAGGTAGAAAATGTTTGCGATACCTGTGGCGAAAATCTTGTACTCCGTGATGACGATAAACCAGAAACCGTTTCCAAACGTCTGAAGGTTTATCATGAACAGACACAGCCGCTGATTGACTATTACACAAAACAGGGTGTTTTGAAGACGGTAGACGGAACAGCTGCACTGGATAAAGTTTTCCAGGCAATCGTCGAAATCTTGGGAGAATAAAGATGTCAGTTTCTATTAAGTCAGAACATGAAATTGAGCTTATGAGACATGCCGGTCATTTACTGGAACAGGTTCATGATGAATTGGCTTCTCACATTAAGCCGGGAATCAGTACAAAAGAACTGGATCGAATTGGTGAGGATATGATCCGCTCTATGGGCTGCATTCCGAACTTTAAAAATTATCAGGGCTTTCCAGCATCATTTTGCATCAGTCTGAATGATGAAGTCGTACATGGAATCCCGTCCAGACAGAAGATCATCCAGGAAGGCGATCTTGTAAAGATTGACGCCGGACTGATCTATAAAGGATATCATTCAGATGCAGCGCGTACTTATGCAGTCGGTGAGGTATCTCCGGAAGCAAAACAGCTGATGGAAGTTACAAAACAGAGCTTTTTTGAAGGAATCAAATTTGCAAAAGCCGGAAATCATCTGAACGATGTTTCCAAGGCAATTGGTGCATATGCTGCAAAATTCAACTACGGAATCGTACGTGACCTGGTAGGACACGGAATCGGAACTCATCTTCATGAAGATCCGCAGATCCCGAATTTCCCACAGAAACGTAGAGGCATCAAGCTGATGCCGGGTATGACACTTGCAATCGAACCGATGATCAATCTTGGACGCGCAGATGTAGCGTGGGAAGATGATGAGTGGACGGTTGTAACGATGGACGGTTCACTTTCTGCACATTATGAAAACACCATTCTGATCACGGATGGAGAACCGGAAATTCTGACTCTTACAAAATGACAGATGACACAGGAGGTTTATAATGTCTAAAGCAGATGTAATCGAAGTGGAAGGTACTGTATTAGAGAAGCTGCCTAATGCGATGTTCAAAGTAGAACTGGAAAACAAGCATGTAGTGCTGGCACATATCAGCGGAAAGCTGCGTATGAACTTTATCCGTATTCTTCCTGGAGATAAAGTAACAATTGAACTTTCTCCATATGATCTTTCTAAGGGACGTATTATCTGGAGAGACAAATAAAACCTTGAGGGGGACAGGCTCACAGTTGCGAAGGCCGCATGTCCCCCTCAAACTCCCCCTCTTGGCCACGCCGGCTTACAGGGGGAGTTTTTCATTTATGAAGATTACAAAACTCCAGCTTGCAGAAATATAAAAGCTATCGACTAAATCCTGTATTCTACGTTACCAAAACAAGCAGGCTGAGCCGATTATTTTTTATTTCTCATATATTAACAAAGCCGAAGGCGGTCTGCGACCAACTACTGTCAGCGACCACCCATCCGTTGCTATGTATTCAAATGCTACAGTCAGGAGATAGAAGGATGGTACTTCCAGACGGTAAACGTAGATTTCGTCATATGATTTGTGCTAGCTGATGCCACCGAACGCACTGTTTGAGGCGAAGCCGAGTTTGCGTGAATGGCATCAAACAAGCGCACGAATCATATAGAAATCGCAGTGTGTCAGAAAGTACCATCCTTCTCATCTCCGTAACGTACCATTTCTACATTCTACTCCAACAAAAAAATTAACAAAAATTTAAAATTAGGGCTTGCATAATCCAATCGATAGTGTTAGTATATCATATGTACGCGCAAAGACTGTGTGTATGAACTGCAGATTCAAGCCTATATTACGGAAAAGGAGGATTTCCAGTGAAAGTAAGATCATCTGTAAAGCCGATCTGCGAAAAATGCAAGATCATCAAAAGAAAAGGATCTATCAGAGTAATCTGTGAAAATCCAAAACACAAACAGCGTCAGGGTTAATTGACAAGTTTGTGAAACGTGCGGCTGCAGTTTGATACACCCGGAAGGGTTGTTCGAACTGTTTTAATATCTTATTAAAGAAGCATGTATTGCCTAATACCGAGAGGCAACAGCGTCCGTGAGGACACAATTTCGGAAAGGTCGCTTTACGCCAAAAGCGGCTGGGTGTTTTACCGAGGCACCCCAATTAGGAAACTAGAAAATCAGGAAGCTTGTGAAGATATACCCCATTTCACCTTGCGAGACAGCAAGTGGTATAATTCAGAAGACTATCCAAAAAGAAAATGGAGGAAACAGTACATGGCTCGTATAGCTGGTGTAGACTTACCAAGAGACAAACGTATCGAAATCGGCCTTACCTATATCTATGGTATCGGCAGAACAAGCGCTGACAAAATTCTTGCTCAGGCAGGTGTAAATCCTGACATTCGTGTCAGAGACCTGACAGATGATGATGTTAAGAAAATCAGTGCTGTAATTGATGAAACAATGACAGTTGAAGGTGATCTTCGTCGTGAAATCGCTCTGAATATCAAGAGACTGCAGGAAATCGGATGCTACAGAGGTATCCGTCATCGTAAAGGACTTCCGGTTCGTGGCCAGAAGACCAAAACAAACGCTAGAACACGCAAAGGTCCTAAGAGAACCGTTGCAAATAAGAAAAAATAATAAGTAACAGATAATTGATTATAAAAAGGAAAGTGTAGGTTAGTTTTAAAATGGCAAAGACAACCAGAAAAGCGACAACAAAACGTCGTGTTAAGAAAAACGTTGAACACGGACAGGCACATATCCAGTCTTCTTTTAACAACACAATTGTTACTCTGACAGACAGCGAAGGAAACGCTCTTTCATGGGCAAGTGCTGGTGGTCTGGGATTTAGAGGTTCAAGAAAATCTACCCCTTATGCAGCACAGATGGCAGCTGAGACTGCAACAAAAGCTGCTTTAATTCATGGTTTAAAAACTGTTGATGTTATGGTTAAAGGACCAGGATCAGGACGTGAAGCTGCAATCCGTGCACTTCAGGCATGTGGTCTTGAAGTAACAAGTATCCGTGACGTAACACCGGTTCCGCACAACGGATGCCGTCCACCAAAACGCAGAAGAGTCTAATTTTAGGAGGTAGCTTGAAATGGCAGTAAATAGAGTTCCTGTTCTGAAAAGATGCAGATCCCTCGGCCTGGATCCGATTTATTTAGGAATTGATAAAAAATCTACAAGACAGTTAAAACGTGCAAACAGAAAAGTGTCTGAGTACGGTTTACAGTTAAGAGAAAAACAGAAAGCAAAATTCATCTACGGAGTTCTGGAAAAACCTTTCCACAACTACTACAACAAAGCTGACAGAATGCCAGGACAGACTGGTGAAAACCTTATGGTTCTTCTGGAAAGCAGACTTGACAACGTAGTATTCCGTATGGGACTTGCTAGAACCAGACGTGAAGCTCGTCAGATCGTTGACCACAAGCATGTACTTGTAAACGGAAAATGTGTAAACATTCCGTCTTACCTTGTAAAAGCTGGTGACACAATCGAAATCAAAGAAAAATGCAAAGGTTCTGAAAGATACAAAGGAATTCTGGAAGTAACAGGTGGAAGACTTGTTCCGGAATGGCTTGATGTAAATCAGGAAGCTTTAAGCGGAACTGTAAAAGAACTTCCAAGAAGAGAAGCTATTGATGTTCCGGTTAACGAAATGCTTATCGTCGAGTTGTACTCTAAATAATGCATTTTAAATTAAATACCCTCAAATGTTGACAAACCCAGAAGGAGGGACTTATAGTGTTTGATTTTAATAAACCAAAAATCGAAATTACGGAAATTTCCGAAGATAAAAAATTTGGCAGATTTGTAGTAGAACCTCTGGAAAGAGGATATGGAACTACACTTGGTAATTCTCTCAGAAGAATTATGCTGTCATCCCTCCCGGGAGCAGCAGTCAGCCAGGTTAAGATTGATGGAGTCCTTCATGAATTCAGCTCTATTCCGGGCGTGAAAGAGGACGTTTCAGAAATCATCATGAATCTGAAAAGCCTTGCTATCAAGAATAACAGTGCCGACAATGAACCAAAGACCGCATACATTGAGTGTGAGGGCAAAGGTGTCGTAACTGCTGCTGATATTCAGGCAGATCAGGATATCGAAATCATGAATCCAGATCAGGTCATTGCTACTCTGAACGGTGGCAAAGACTGCAGACTGGCTATGGAGCTTACAATTACACGTGGACGTGGATATGTAAGTGCTGACAAGGGCAAAACAGACGATATGCCGATCGGTGTACTCGCTGTAGATGCAATCTATACTCCGGTTGACCGAGTAAACATGATTGTTCAGAACACCCGTGTTGGACAGATCACTGATTACGATAAACTTACATTGGATGTATATACCAATGGTACACTGGATCCGGATGAGGCTGTCAGCCTTGCTGCTAAGGTACTGAGCGAACATCTCAGCCTTTTCATTGATCTTTCTGAGAATGCTAAGACTGCAGAAGTCATGATCGAGAAAGAAGACAATGAAAAAGAAAAAGTTCTTGAAATGAGCATTGATGAGCTTGAACTTTCCGTTCGTTCTTACAACTGCCTGAAGAGAGCCGGTATCAATACAGTAGAAGAACTTTGCAACAAAACTTCTGATGACATGATGAAGGTTCGTAACCTTGGTCGTAAGTCCTTAGAAGAAGTACTTGCTAAACTGAAAGAACTGGGATTACAGCTTCAGCCGACTGAAGAGTAATTTCATTCAGCAAATATGAGTGGGGATGCCTAAGCATTTATACAGTAAGACCGAACAAGCATGTATGGATGTCCCGCAGATGGAGGAAAATAAAATGGCAAAATATAGAAAATTAAGCAGAACTTCTGATCAGAGAAAAGCTCTGTTAAGAAACCAGGTGACAAATCTTCTGTACCACGGAAAAATCGTTACCACTGAAGCAAAAGCAAAAGAAATTCGCAAGATCGCCGAAAGCCTTATCGCTATGGCAGTACGTGAAAAAGACAATTTTGAGACAGTTACAGTAACTGCAAAAGTTGCACGTAAAGATGCTGATGGTAAGAGAGTAAAAGAAGTTGTAGACGGTAAGAAAGTTACTGTATACGATGAAGTTCAGAAAGAAATCACTAAAGATGCTCCGTCCAGACTGCACGCTCGTCGTCAGATGGCAAAAGTTTTCTATTCTGTTAAAGAAGTACCTGCAAAAGGTGCTGGCAGAAAGAAAAATACCAAAGACATCGATATGACTAAGAAGATGTTCGAGGAAATCGCACCTAAATACGCTGGACGTAACGGTGGTTACACAAGAATCGTTAAGATTGGACCGCGTAAAGGTGACGCTGCAATGGAAGTACTCATTGAGTTAGTATAATCTTTATGATGATCAAGGGATGTCTCTTCGGAGGCATCTCTTTTTTTATTCCCGTTAATTTATTCCATAAGGTTGATAAATTTCGCATTTTAGCGTAAAATCATTTACAAACACTATTTATAGAAAAAGGAATTGCTGTGGCGGAAGATACAGCAACAAAAGGATACAAACTATGAACATACGAAGAATAGCAGCAATCTGGGCAGCAAAAGCTGCCGGTGCCGGCTGTAAGCTACTGGGACGTCAGGGTGTTACCTGGGCAGGAAAGATTGCATTAAAAATATATCCACCGATTTTGCAGGAGCTTGCTGCAGAAGTACGGAAAGACATTTTTGTAGTCTGTGGAACCAATGGTAAGACAACTACCAATAATATGCTCTGTGCAGCTCTGGAGGAAGAAGGGAACAAAGTTATCTGCAATCACACCGGATCCAATATGCTGAACGGTGTTGTGGCTGCGTTTGCACTTAGTGCCGGAATGAATGGACATATTGATGCGGATTATGCCTGTATTGAAGTAGATGAGGCATCTACCAGACATATTTTTACAAAGATCAAACCGAATTATATGGTTATGACGAATCTTTTTCGAGATCAGCTGGACCGTTACGGTGAGATTGATATTACCATGAATATCCTTGAAGAAATGATCCGCAAAGTTCCGGACATGAAACTGATCGTAAATGGTGATGATGCACTGTCGGCATATCTTGCCAAGGACAGTGGCAATGCATGCATTTATTACGGAATCAGTCGTCCGGTCATGAAAAATGAAACAAACGAAATCCGGGAAGGACGTTTCTGTAAATGCTGCGGGGAAAGACTTCAGTACAGCTTTTATCATTACAGTCAGCTTGGTGATTACAGGTGTCCGAAATGCGGATTCAAGCGTCCAACACCTGACTTTGATGCAGAGGATGTAAAAGTAGGAGATCAGCTTTCTTTTTCTGTTGAGAACAGACGTATTGTAGCGAATTATAAGGGATTTTATAATGTATATAATATTCTGGCGGCTTATGCAGGAATCCGGACAGCCGGACTTAAGGCTGAACATTTTAGTGATATGCTGAAAAAATTTAATCCGGAGAATGGAAGAATGGAGCAGTTCCGCATCAAAGGAACCAGTGTGATCCTGAATCTTGCCAAGAACCCGGCTGGATTTAACCAGAATATTTCCGCAGTCATGCAGGATCGTAGTCCAAAAGATGTGATCATCGCGATCAATGATAATGCACAGGATGGAATCGATATATCCTGGCTTTGGGATGTCGATTTTGACCGTTTCAGCGATGAAAGTGTACGTTCTATTACCGTCAGTGGTATCCGTTGTCAGGATATGCGTCTGCGAATGAAATATGTGGATATCCCGTCTGTGCTGGAAGCTGATGTAGAAAAGGCAATCCGTGACCGTGTAGAAGATGGAACCGGAAACCTTTATGTACTGGTCAACTACACCGCATTGTTCAGTACCAGAAATATTCTGAAGAAACTGGAGGGAGAACACAAATGAAACTTACAATAGGTCATTTATATCCGGATCTTCTGAATCTGTATGGCGACAGAGGAAATATCCAATGTTTAATGAAACGTTGTCAATGGCGTGGTATTGAGGCGGAAACTATTGCCTATGAAATCGATGATACAATCGATTTTTCCAAGCTGGATATCGTACTTCTCGGAGGCGGATCTGACCGGGAACAAATGTTGGTCTGTGAAAAACTGAAGACTATTCAGAAAGACTTTAAGGCATATGTTGAGGATAATGGTGTCGTGATCGCAATCTGCGGTGGATACCAGCTTTTGGGAAAATATTACAAGACCGAGCAGGGAATGATCACAGGACTTGACCTGGTTGATATGTATACGGAACAGGAAGAAGGACGTCTTATCAGTAATATTGTACTGCAAAGTGATCTTTTTGATATGCCGGTCGTAGGATTTGAGAATCATGGCGGCAGGACCTGTATCAATAACAACAAACCATTGGGTAAGGTACTTTATGGTTCAGGAAATGATGGCAAATCCGGATATGAGGGTGTTGTTTACAAGAATGTGATCGGAACTTATCTTCATGGTCCCCTCCTTCCGAAGAACCCGCAGCTTGCCGACTGGCTCATTGAGCATGCACTTAAGAAAAAATATGGCGAAGAGACCGTGCTGACACCATTGGATGACAGTCAGGAAAAGGAAGCCAATGATTATATCGTGCATCGCTTTGTGCACGAAAATAAATAAAAGTAAAGCAGGTACCTGAAGTAACAAAAGCATAAATAACTGATCAGGAAACAGAGAATGAGGGAATGAATATGGCAAAATCACGTAATCAGAAAGGGAAGATCCTGGTGATTGAACATCTTCTCCAGGGAACAGGAGAAAGCCGGATAGTGACGATGCAGGAAATCCTTGATAAACTTCTGGAATATGGAATCACTGCAGAGAGAAAGAGTATCTATGATGATATAGAAGCTCTTCGAGAATTTGGACTGGATGTTCAGTACAAAAGAGGCAGACCAGGTGGATATTATCTGGCCGGGGGACAGGAAATTGCTGCGGCACCGGAGTCAGTTCACACAAAAGAGGAAGCAGGGATTTCAAAAAATGCAGAGACAGAAAAAAAATCAGAACCAGTGATCATTTACAAAGAGAATACACTTGATAAAGAAGAAATTCAGAACACAGAGAAGGCAATGAAACTGCAGTGTGATGCTTCCAGAGAAAAAGAGATCCGGGAGTACTTTGGCAGTTATGGAGAGTACAAATTAAAAGAATCCGGCTATTTACATGTAACGGTGCCGCATATTGCAGGACCAAAATTTTACGGATGGCTGGCAATGATGGGAAAAGATGTTCATATTCTGAAACCAAAGAAAACGGCAGCATCTTACCGTGATTATCTGAAAACTCTTGCAAAAGAGTATAAGGGTGTATAGAAAGGAAAACAGCATGAAAAAAAAAGCAGTATGTATGTTACTGGGAGTGCTTCTGACGGGAACATTGCTTACCGGATGTGGTAAAAACAAGGCAACAGAGGCTGCCAGCGAAAGCGCACAGACCGAAAAGGAAGGAACCGGAGAGAGAACAGCTGATTCTGCAGAGGATGACCAGAAGAAGACTGATGAAACAGCGGATACGAAAACAGATAAAAAAGCAGAGAAGGGTACAGACGCTGAGGAAACAGGAGAGGATGCTTCTGAAACAGAAGAAAACAGAGAAAAGATTGCAGTACTTCTTCCAGATGAACAGAACTGGACGAGAGATGCAAAAGAACTGGAAGTACAGTTTGAAGAAGACGGATATGATCCGATTCTTCTTTATGCAGATAATGACAGCTCCAAACAGGTGTCTCAGATCCAGCAGATGGCAGCCGAAGAGGTATCTGCCATGGTGATCGCCCCGGTAGATCCTTATGGTCTGGCAGATGTACTTGCAGATGTAAAGGATGCAGAGATAGAGATACCGGTGATTTCCTATGATGATCTGATCATGAATACGGATGGAATAAAATATTATGTTACATTTGGCGGTCGTCAGGTGGGCCAGATGATAGCAAAACAGATTATAGACAGTGAGGAACTTGACAAAGTACAGGAGGCGAAAGAATCAAAAACAATAGAATTCTTTATGGGATCTCTGGATGATACACAGGCATTGTTCCTCTATAATGGAGTAATGGAAACATTGCAACCGTATATCGATGATGGAACACTGATATGTAAATCCGGCAAAACCTCTTTCGATGATACAGGAATTCTTCGTTGGAGTTCTGAGATCGCCAAAACGAGAATGACAGATATTCTTACAGAATATTATCCAGATGGTGCAGTTCCGGATATTATCTGCACCGGATTTGATGATGCTGCGATGGGAACGGAAGAAGCTCTGGAAGAAGCTGGATTTGTTCCGGGAACCGAAAACTGGCCGTTGATCAGTGGTGCCGGATGCAATGAGGAAGGTGTTCGCAGAATTGCAGAGGGAAAACAGACGTTCAGCATTTTTATGGATCGAAGAGAGCTTGCCGATCAGTGTGAAGAGATGGTAAACATTTATCTGCATGGGGAAGATGATCCGGAAGTCAATGATTATGAACAGTATGATAATGGAATTAAGATCATAGCCAGCTATCTTTGTGAGCCACAGCTGATCGATGGTGAGAATTATGAAATCCTGATTGATAATGGATACTATACAGAAGATGAAGTGAAACCGTTGGCAACGCCGACACCGACAGAAGAACCGGTAACGCCGACACCCACAGATGCAGCAGGACCAACAGAGACAGTAACACCGTCTCCGACAGAAACTGCAGAATCAACAGAGACTGTGACACCAACCCCGGAGCAGAAAGATGAAAAAAAGGCAACACCAACTCCGAAACCAAAGGTGACATTAAAAAAATCTGAAAAAAGTAAAAACTGAAATCATAACCAGTAAAATTACATAAAAAAAACTCCGAAGCAAAATTCGGAGTTTTTTATGTCTGGGGATTATTCACGGAAAGTCAAAGAATCATCAGTCATGGAATCCACAATTGCAAGAGATTCCAGTCTTACACCCATATCACGGATCTTCTGACCACCATTCTGAAAGCCTTTTTCGATAACGATTCCGGCACCTTCAAGGGTTGCACCGGATTTTTTGACGATATCGATCAGACCGAGCAGTGCACATCCGTTTGCAAGGAAATCATCAATCAGAAGTACATGATCTTCCGGTCCAAGGAATTTCTTGGATAAGATAACATCATAGACTTTTTTGTGAGTGAAGGATTCAACCTTTGAACAGTACATTTCTCCATCAAGGTTCAGGCTCTGCGCTTTTTTTGCAAAAACGACAGGAACATCAAAATACTGTGCGGCAATACAGGCAATTCCAATGCCGGAAGCTTCAATTGTGAGAATTTTTGTAATCGGGCAATCGGCAAAACGTCTCTTGAATTCTTTGCCAATTTCATTGATGAGAGTAATATCCATCTGATGATTTAAAAAACTGTCAACCTTTAAAATATTACCCGGTTTTACGATTCCATCTTTCAGTATACGCTCCTTTAAAAGCTGCATGATTTCTCTCCTTTGATCTGTAAACGTTTTTTCTAAAATTATATCTATGATACTCTATTCTTCGAAGAAGTTCAATTCTTTTCGACAAAAATTTATGTAAAGTTACAAAAATATTGGAGGCGAAAATGTCCTTTATACTGGACAATTTTGGTCGGACATTGCAAAAGAGAAAAGAGTCTGCTACAATGATATTAATTTCAGAAAATTATAAAACAGGAGGAAGTAAGATGAGCGGACAGCGATATACGGTCAATGCTATGGGAGAGCAGTGCCCGATTCCTGTAGTAAAGACAAAAAAAGTTCTGGACAGCATTCAGGGAGATGCCGAGATCGAAGTATTGGTCGATAATGAAACAGCGGTACAGAATCTCACCAGAATGGGTAAAAATACAGGTGCAGAAGTGTTCTCCGAGAAAAAAAGTGACAAAGAATTTCATGTGTTCATTCGTGTGAAGGACCGTCAGCCGGTGACAGACACAAAGGCCGAAGAAGTATCCTGCATTCCGGATGCAAAAGGAGATTTCGTGGTCGCAGTGGATACAGCGACAATGGGAAGAGGAAATGATGAACTGGGCAAAGTTCTGATGAAAGGATTCCTTTTTGCAGTGACACAGCTGGATGAACTTCCAAAGACCATGCTTTTTTATAATGGAGGCGCAACACTGACGACAGAAGGTTCTGATTCACTGGAGGATCTGAAGAGTCTGGAAGCACAGGGAGTGACGATCAAGACCTGTGGAACCTGCCTTAATTACTATGGCCTGACAGAGAAACTCTGCGTGGGAGAAGTTACCAATATGTATGATATTGTAGAGACAATGGCAAAAGCTTCCAAAGTTATAAAACCATGATTCAGAAGATACCAAGGTATTTGCTGACATTTCACAGCACAAGCGGGGCAATAGCTGTAGAGAGATTTTGCAAAAAACATAAGATCCCGGGAAGACTGATCCCTGTGCCGAGAGAAATTTCTGCAAGCTGTGGCTTATCCTGGGCGGTAGAGGCAGAGCAGGAGAAATGTCTGACTCAGGTTGAACTTGAATTTGAAGATGAGATCGAAGGCAAATGGCTGCTGGATATTTAGATTAGCAACAATGGATAACCGTGATGCGTTTGGAGAGAGTATGAAAGAGTATGAAGTGATCTGGGAGATTTTTAACAAATGTCCCAGAAACCAGATGAGGGATGTATTTGTAGAAGAAGTGGAAATTGAGGATCCTGAGGAATATATAAAAAAGAAATTCCAGGGAAAAGAGGTTTCTTATGACAAAACAGTTCTTAACGATGGAACGATCATCTTTGACATTGTTACGTCGCAGATAAAACAGAGATGTTCCTTTACAGAAATTTAGAAAGTATGGTATAATACAAGTTCAGGACTGCAGATACTATATTGCAATCATGCAGTCTGTAAATCCGTATCGAGATGAAACCTGAGAGGAGCAGACATGAGTGAAACAAAAGAAACCCATGTACACGTACTGGAAGATGGGACGATCCTGGAACATTCCCATGGAGAACATGGACATCATCACAGCCATGCGCAGACGAAAGCAGTTTTGAACCGTCTGTCGAGAGCCATTGGACACCTGGAATCAATAAAACGTATGGTAGAAGACGGCAGAGACTGTTCAGAGGTACTGATTCAGCTTTCAGCAGTGAAATCTGCTATTAATAATACAGGTAAGATCATTCTTCAGGATCATATTGAGCACTGTATCGTAGATGCGGTAGAGCATGGCGATAAGGATGCGATCAAAGAACTGGAACGTGCAATCGACAGATTTATGAAATAAGAATACAGGTTATACAGTCTGGACAGACAAGGCATGTATGACCGGAAATCAAAGGAGTATATAGAAATGGCAGAATGCAGTAACAGCGGTTCCTGCGGCAAATCAAGCTGCGAGGGATGCGCAAGCAAAGAAAAGAGTAATCCGCAGAATTTTATGGCAGAACAGAATGTTTTTTCAGATGTAAAACATGTGATCGGCGTTGTCAGCGGTAAGGGCGGCGTAGGAAAATCCTTCGTTACAGGTTCCCTTGCAAATGCAATGGCAGCCAAAGGATACAAAGTTGGTATTCTGGATGCTGACATCACCGGACCTTCCATTCCAAAGATGTACGGCCTCACAGGCGCTGCCCAGGCAGATGACAACGGCATCTATCCGATGGAGACAGCAAACGGAATCAAGGTTATGTCCATCAACCTTCTTCTTCCAACGGAAGATACTCCGGTTATCTGGAGAGGACCGGTTCTTGCAAACATGGTAAAACAGTTCTGGACAGATGTTGTCTGGGACAAGATCGACTATCTCTTTGTAGATATGCCTCCGGGAACAGGTGATGTGCCGCTTACTGTATTCCAGTCCCTTCCGGTTGACGGAATCGTGATCGTAAGCTCCCCGCAGGATTTGGTGAAGATGATTGTAAAGAAAGCTTATAATATGGCTGAAATGATGAAGATCCCGGTACTTGGAATCGTAGAAAACTACAGTTATGTGAAATGTCCAGACTGCGGCAAGGAACTCAAGATCTTTGGTGAAAGCCATATTGAGGAAATTGCAGCAGAACTGAATGTACCGGTCGTAGGCAAGATGCCGATCGATATGGAGTATGCATCCAAAGCAGACAGCGGAGCATTTGATCAGATCGATAACGAATATATCACAAAAGCAGTAGAAGTAATGCCAGAATAAAACCGCAGACAAGAAAATCCCGACAGTTATGGAATCATAAATTTCCTGATTGTCGGGACTTTTTTACGTTATGAGAACATATCAAGAAATCGTTCAGCAGCCTGGGAAAGTGGAAGACTGTCATGCTGAACGAGGACAAGCTGTCTGGGGGGGAGTGGATCTGCAAGAGGAATTGGTTTCAGTGAATCGTCGGGGTTTAGCATATAATCCGGAATACAGGCAATGCCAAGACCAATGCGGGCAAGATCCATCAACAGATCATTGCTGTTCAGTTCGACTTCCGGCAACAGATTCAGCCCATGTGTTGCAAACATCTGATGCAGGTATTCACTGGTGGTACTTTTGGAAGAAAGCATCAGAATAGGTTGTTTTAATAGTGTTTTGAGTTCACATGGTATCTCTTCGGGAGAAAAACAGTCGGGATTTCCGACAAAAATATCCCGAAAATCACGAAGGACTTTTACATTCATATGATTGCCAAGACGGGAATTCGGAGAGTTGCAGACGATCAGGTCAACCTGTCCTTTTTCCAGCAGTTCTGCACAGCCGATCGAAGTACTGTTGGTGACTTTGATCCGGACATCCGGGAATTCCTGATGGAATTTTTGGAGGTAATGAATTAGATAATAGCGGCAGATCGTATCACTGGCACCGATGCGGAGCTGGCCTTTGAGCATATTGTCACCGGAAAGAAGGGATTCTCCCTCATCCAGCATCTGTATTGCGGGTTTTACATGTTGCAACAGAAGTTCTCCTTCCGGGGTAAGGAGGACTTTTTTTGTGCTGCGGATAAAAAGTGTGTGATTCAGCTTTTTTTCCAGTGTTTTGATGGACTGGCTGACTGCAGACTGTGAGATAAAAAGTTCACGGGATGCTTCAGAGAAACTGAGAGTAGTAGCAACATAATAAAAAACTTTGTATAATTCAAGATTGATATCCATAGGATCCGACTTCCTTTTCAAAGAGAGTTGCAAGCATAAATTAGTATAACTTATAAAAGATATAAGATATATTAATTTTACTAATGATGATTCTTATGATACTATAAACTCAGTAATTCGACAAGTACATAATAACATAATGCACAAAGGAAAGGAGTTTCTAATGAGCAACGTAAGACGCGTTTATGTAGAAAAGAAACCAGCCTACGCCGTACAGGCAAAAGAATTAAAGCATGAGATCAGCAGCTATCTCGGAATTAAATCCGCAACAAATGTAAGAGTGCTGATCCGTTATGATGTAGAAAATATTTCAGATGAAGTTTTTGAAAAAGCATGCAGAACCGTATTTGCAGAGCCACCGGTAGATGATCTGTATCTTGAGAAATTTGAAGCTGCAGAAGGTGCCAGAATTTTTTCCGTAGAATATCTTCCGGGACAGTTTGATCAGCGGGCAGACTCCGCTGTACAGTGTGTGCAGTTCCTTGATGGCGATGCGCAGCCGATCATCCGTTCTGCAACAACTTATGTAATAGAAGGAAATGTAACAGACGAAGAATTTGATGCGATCAAACATCACTGTATCAACCCGGTAGACTCCCGTGAGACAGGACTTGAAAAACCGGAAACACTGGTTACCGTATTCCCGGAACCGGAAGATGTCAAGATTTTTGACGGATTTAAAGAAATGTCCGAGGCAGATCTCAAAGCCCTCTATGACTCCCTGAATCTTGCAATGACATTTAAAGATTTCCAGCATATCCAGAACTACTTCAAAAACGAAGAAAAACGTGATCCTTCCATGACAGAGATCCGAGTACTCGATACCTACTGGTCTGATCACTGCCGTCATACCACATTCTCCACAGAACTTACAGACGTGAAGTTCGATGAAGGTGACTACAAAGAACCAATCGTAAAAACATACGAAAAATACCTTGCTGACAGAGAAGTTCTCTACAAAGGCCGTGATGACAAATTTGTCTGCCTGATGGATCTTGCTCTGATGGCAATGAAAAAACTCAAATCCGAAGGAAAACTGGCTGATCAGGAAGAATCCGATGAGATCAATGCCTGCAGTATTGTTGTACCGGTAGATGTAGATGGCAAAGAGGAAGAGTGGCTTATCAACTTTAAGAATGAGACACACAACCATCCGACAGAGATCGAGCCATTTGGTGGTGCTGCTACCTGCCTTGGCGGTGCAATCCGCGACCCGCTTTCCGGACGTACTTATGTATATCAGGCAATGCGTGTGACAGGTGCTGCTGATCCGACTGTATCCGTAAAAGAAACGCTCAAAGGTAAACTTCCGCAGAAGAAACTGGTCAGAAGTGCTGCTCATGGATACAGCTCATATGGTAACCAGATCGGCCTGGCTACCGGCTATGTCAAAGAAATCTATCATCCGGACTACGTTGCAAAACGTATGGAGATTGGTGCCGTTATGGGTGCAGCTCCGAGACGTGCCGTTATCCGTGAAAACTCCGATCCGGGAGATATCATCATCCTTCTGGGAGGACGTACCGGTCGTGACGGTATCGGTGGTGCAACAGGTTCCTCCAAGGTACACACAGAGGCTTCCATCGAAGTCTGCGGTGCAGAAGTACAGAAAGGTAACGCACCTACAGAGCGTAAGATCCAGCGTATGTTCAGACGTGAAGAAGTCAGCTACATCATCAAAAAATGTAACGACTTTGGTGCAGGCGGTGTATCCGTTGCCATCGGTGAGCTTGCAGATGGACTTCGCGTAGACCTTGACAAAGTTCCGAAAAAATATGCCGGCCTTGACGGAACAGAGATCGCAATCTCTGAATCCCAGGAGCGTATGGCAGTTGTTGTAGATCCAAAAGATGTTGACAAATTCCTTGGCTTTGCAAACGAAGAAAACCTCGAAGCAATTCCGGTTGCAGTCGTTACCGAAGAGCCACGCCTTGTTCTTACATGGAGAGGCAAAGAGATCGTTAACATTTCCCGTGCATTCCTTGATACCAACGGTGCACATCAGGAAACAACTGTAGAGGTTGAGATCCCGAACAAAGACGGAAACCTCTTCGAAGAAAGACCAGACGTAGTCGATGTTAAGGCAAAATGGCTGGAGACACTTGCTGACCTCAACGTATGCTCCCAGAAAGGCCTCGTTGAAATGTTCGACGGTTCTATCGGTGCAGGCAGCGTATTTATGCCATACGGTGGTCAGTATCAGCTTACAGAAACACAGAGTATGGTTGCAAAAGTTCCGGTACAGAACGGAAAGACTGAAACAGTTACTATGATGAGCTACGGCTTTGACCCATATCTCTCTTCCTGGAGCCCATATCACGGAGCTGCTTATGCAGTAACAGAATCTGTAGCAAGAATAGTAGCTACAGGTGGTGATTACAAGAAGATCCGCTTCACATTCCAGGAATACTTCCGTCGTATGACCGAAGATCCAAAGAGATGGAGCCAGCCATTCTCCGCACTCCTTGGTGCTTATGCAGCACAGATGGGATTCGGACTTCCGTCCATCGGTGGTAAAGACAGTATGTCCGGTACCTTTAACGAGATCGACGTACCTCCGACACTTGTTTCCTTTGCAGTAGACGTAGCTAAGATCCAGGATGTGATCACACCTGAGCTCAAAAAAGCTGGAAACAAACTTGTATGGCTCCGTGCACCTCGTGATCAGTATGATCTTCCGGATTATGCAGGAATCATGGATCAGTACGAAAAACTCCACAACGATATCCAGGCTGGAAAAGTTGTTTCCGCTTACGCACTGGATCGTCATGGTATTGCAGCAGCTGTTTCCAAGATGGCTTTCGGTAATGCACTCGGTGTGAAGATCGAACACAACCTGGATCCAAGAGACTTCTTCGCACCAGGATTTGGTGATATCATCATGGAAGTTCCGGCAGACAAAGTCGGACAGCTTTCCATCACATACACACTGATCGGTGAAGTTACAGATGACGGTAAATTCTCTTACGGAAATACTGTTATTACTGAAAAAGAAGCTGAAGAAGCATGGAAGGGAACTCTGGAAAGAGTATTCAAGACAACTTCCGGCGAAGACAACGAAAAACAGGCAAAAGATGACCTGTACCATGCAGAAAACATTTATGTATGCAAACACAAAGTTGCAAAACCGCGTGTATTTATCCCGGTATTCCCTGGAACAAACTGCGAATACGACAGCACACGTGCTTTTGAACGCGCTGGTGCAGAGGTTGACGTTAAAGTATTCAAGAACCTGACAGCAGAAGATATCCATGATTCCGTGGAACTCTTCACAAAAGCAATCGACCAAGCTCAGATCATTATGTTCCCAGGTGGATTCTCCGCTGGTGATGAACCAGATGGCTCTGCGAAATTCTTTGCAACTGCATTCCAGAACGCAAAGATCAAAGAAGCAGTTATGAAGCTTGTCAACGAGAGAGACGGTCTTGCACTTGGTATCTGTAATGGATTCCAGGCTCTGATCAAACTCGGTCTGGTACCATACGGTGAGATCTGCGGACAGAAAGCAGATTCCCCGACACTGACCTTCAACACCATCGGACGTCATATCTCCAAGATGGTTTACACCAAGGTTGTAAGCAACAAGTCTCCATGGCTCCAGAAAGCACAGCTTGGCGGAGTATACTGTAACCCTGCATCCCACGGTGAAGGACGTTTTGTTGCCAACGATGAATGGCTTGCAAAACTCTTCGCAAACGGACAGGTTGCAACTCAGTATGTAACTCCAGCCGGTGAACTCAGTGCAGACGAAGAATGGAACGTAAATGGTTCCTACATGAACATCGAAGGTATCACAAGTCCGGACGGACGTATTCTTGGTAAGATGGCTCACAGCGAACGCCGTGGCGATGGAGTGGCTGTAAACATCTACGGCGAGCAGGATATCAAGATCTTCGAATCTGGTGTAGAGTACTTTAAATAAACAGGTTTAAACGGATACACCAAATTGGTCTGACCAAAAATGAAAAATAGGCATTGACAAACCGAAATCATGTGGATATAATGGGTAACAGAATAAAGAAACACGTTGAAGAGAAGAGTAAACTGTGGAAGGCTCCAGAGAGAAATACATTTGCTGAGAGTATTTCAGCGGGAAACAGTCGAAGACCATCTCCGAGTGGCCCTAATCCGGTCCGGTGATTCCGTTACCATCTTATAAGAGTGGCTGAGTTGCCATATGGCAGATGTAGCAAGCAGGGTGGAACCGCGAGTAGATTATTCGTCCCTTACAATACGAGATGTATTGTAAGGGACTTTTGTGTATAGAAAAGAAAAACTTACTCGTCCCTGTGGAAAACTTTAAAATTTTATTCAAAAAAGGAGTTCAAAATTATGATCATCACATTGAAAGACGGATCCAAAAAAGAGTATTCCGAAGCAAAATCAGTTATCGACATCGCTTATGATATCAGCGAAGGACTGGCACGTGCAGCATGTGCAGGCGAAGTAAACGGAGAAGTTGTAGACCTTCGTACTGTTCTTGACAGCGACTGCGAACTGAACATTCTCACAGCAAAAGACGAAAAAGGACTTGCTGTTCTTCGTCACACAGCTTCCCATGTACTTGCACAGGCAGTACAGACCTTATATCCGGAAGCTAAAGTTGCTATCGGACCTTCTATTGATACAGGATTTTATTATGACTTCGCTCACGAACCATTCTCCCGTGAGGATCTCGATGAAATCGAGAAAGAAATGAAAAAGATCATCAAAAAAGGTGCAAAGATCGAGCGCTTCACAAAATCAAGAGAAGACGCGATCGCATTCTTCAAAGAGAAAAATGAACCATACAAAGTTGAGCTGATCGAAGACCTTCCGGAAGGCGAAGAAATCTCCTTCTATTCACAGGGTGACTGGACGGACCTCTGCGCAGGACCACACCTTATGAGCGTAAAAGGCGTAAAAGCATTCAAACTTCTTTCTTCTTCCAGTGCTTACTGGAGAGGAAGCGAAAAGAACGCAATGCTGACACGTATCTACGGAACAGCATATGCTACAAAAGATGAACTCAAAGAACATCTGGAGCAGATGGAAGAAGCAAAGAAACGTGACCACAATAAACTTGGCCGTGAGATGAAAATTTTTACAACTGTAGATGTAATCGGACAGGGACTTCCGCTGATCATGCCAAACGGTGTTATCATGATGCAGGAACTGCAGAGATGGATCGAAGATGAGGAGACAAAACGTGGCTACGTAAGAACAAAAACTCCTCTGATGGCCAAGAGCGATCTTTACAAGATTTCCGGTCACTGGGATCATTACAAAGACGGAATGTTCGTACTTGGTGATGAAGAGACAGACAAAGAAGTATTTGCTCTTCGTCCGATGACATGTCCATTCCAGTACTATGTATACAAAGCAGAACAGCACAGCTACCGTGATCTGCCGCTTCGTTACGGCGAAACATCCACACTGTTCCGTAATGAGGACTCCGGTGAGATGCATGGTCTGACACGAGTTCGTCAGTTTACAATCTCTGAGGGACATCTGATCGTAAGACCAGACCAGATGGTCAAAGAATTCAAAGACTGTATCGCACTTGCTCAGTACTGCCTGCAGGTTCTTGGCGTTGAGGAAGATGTAACCTATCATCTGTCCAAATGGGATCCGAATAATAGAGAAAAATACATCGGTGAGCCGGAAGTATGGAATGAGACAGAAGAAGATATCCGTCAGATGCTCGAAGAACTGAACATCCCATTCACAGAGGATGTCGGAGAAGCAGCATTCTACGGACCGAAGGTCGACATCAATGCTAAGAACGTATATGGCAAAGAAGATACAATGATCACAATCCAGTGGGATGCACTTCTTGCTGAACAGTTCGATATGTACTATATCGACGAAAACGGCGACAAGAAACGTCCATGCATCATCCATCGTACATCCATGGGATGCTATGAAAGAACACTTGCATGGCTGATCGAAAAATACGCAGGAATGTTCCCGACATGGCTGTGTCCGGAGCAGGTTCGTGTGATCCCGATCTCCGAAAAATTCAATGCTTATGCTGACAAAGTAGAAGCACAGATGAAAGAAGCAGGCATCCGCTGCTCCGTTGACAGACGTTCCGAAAAGATGGGCTACAAGATCCGTGAAGCACGTCTGGAAAGAGTACCGTACATGCTTGTAGTTGGTGCAAAAGAAGAGGAAGAGGGCAAGGTTTCCGTAAGAAGCCGTTACCTTGGTGATGAAGGAATGAAAGACCTCGGAGAATTCATTGCAGCAATCAAAGAAGAAATCAAAAATAAAACAATCCGCAAGATCGAAGTAGAGGAAGAGAAAAAATAATCGGTCTGTGTAAGATCCTATCAGAGGGAGGCGAAATGCCTTCCTCTTTTTGTGTCGATAAGTTCCTGGGATACGACACGCTGTTTTGACAAAATCTGCGCCCTCTGTCACCTATAATGAGTTCACTTACCAAAGTGAAGGATCTATAGGCGGCAGGGGGCTTTTTGTATGCATCAGGAAGTGTACATAGATATTGTGTTTGCTGCGAATCTTCTGATGGACTATATTCTTCTGAGACTTACAGGAATTGTTCTGAGGAGAAAGAACAGCAGACGAAGATGTCTGGTAGCGGCAGCGGTCGGAGCTCTTTTTGCGTGTCTGAATCTTTATGTACGACCAGGAAAAACAGGGGTACTGACCATAGTTCTTCGAGTAGTCTGTGCTGTGTTCATGATATGGATCGCATATGAGATCCAGGATGTGAAGCACATGACCGGAGCCGCACTGTTTTTCTTTGGAATGACATTTCTGACCGGTGGTTTCTGGATGGCGGTATCAGAAAACAGAAGAGTGACGGCTGTGTTTTTTTTATCGTGTGCGGCTGTGACTTATGGAGGGTTAAGTCTGATGATCTGCCTGATGGAACAAATAAAAGAATCCAGAGAACATATCTATCCGGTTGCCCTGAAATATCACGGACAGCTGCAGGAGACGTATGGTCTGTATGATACAGGAAACCGTCTGTGTGATACAGTGACTGGAGCACCAGTTTCGGTGGCAGATCCGGAAATACTTCGAAGTCTTCTGAGTGAGGAGCTGACAGACAGGCTGCTGCATCTTAAAGAAAGACCGGAGGAGATTGAAAGTACAGAGATCGCTGACCTGAAACCGCACTATCTGTCCTTCCAGACCGTAGGACGGGAAGTGCAGCTGATTCTGGCAGTGACATTAGAGGATCTTTGTATTCAGATTCCGGGAGAGCGGATCCATGTATCCGGACCGGTGTTTGCATTGTCTTCAGAACCTTTTGCTTTGGGAAAGGAATACAAAGTGATATTGAATTCCAGATTATTGCATTAGGAGGGGCAGGATATGAGCAGATCGGCAGCAGGAGTGGATTATCGTCCGTTTCAGGTTTTTCAGAAATTAGTTCTTTCAAGATCGAGAGAACTTTATTATATCGGAGGAAGTGATGTGCTTCCGGCACCACTGGAGCCAAAAAGAGAAGCATATGTGATCAGTAGACTCAAAACAGACCAGGAGCAGGAAGCCAGATCCCTGCTGATTGAGCATAATCTCAGACTCGTCGTTTATATTGCAAGAAAATTCGATAACACAGGAGTTGGAGTGGAAGACCTGATCTCGATCGGGACGATCGGTCTGATCAAGGCTATCAATACATTCAACCCGGTAAAGAATATCAAACTGGCGACATATGCATCACGTTGTATTGAAAATGAGATTCTGATGTATCTGCGGCGAAACAGTAAGACGAGAATGGAAGTATCTATTGATGAACCATTGAATGTGGACTGGGATGGCAATGAACTGCTTCTTTCGGATATTCTTGGAACTGATGATGATGTAATCTCCAGGAAACTGGAGGATGAAGTGGAAATCACACTTCTGGGAAAAGCAATCAACAAACTGTCACCAAGAGAACAGACGATCATACGGCTGCGTTTTGGACTGAACAATGCCGACGGAAAAGAGAAGACGCAGAAAGAAGTCGCAGATCTTCTTGGAATCTCTCAGTCCTATATTTCCAGACTGGAGAAACGGATTATGAAACGTCTGAAAAAAGAAATCGTAAAGTATGAGTAAGGTAGTAAGAAGCCATACCGCTGCATATACATAGAAGGAATATGCAGCGAGGTGTGCATGCATGAAAAAATTCAGAAAATACAGAATGGAAATGGTCATGGCCTGTCTGCTGCTGGTAAGTTTTTACCTGCTGTCCAGACAGGCTGCTGTTGTTTCAGTACAGATGAATTTTCCGAAACTGATTCTTATAGATCCCGGACATGGGGAGGATGATCCTGGGATGATCGGTGCAGATGGACTGGAAGAGAAAGGAATCAATCTGGCGATATCACTTCTGCTGAAAAGTGAGCTTGAAACAAGGGGCTATTCTGTGGCAATGACAAGAGAAACAGATAAAGGACTTTATGATGCATCAGCAAATAATAAAAAAGCACAGGATATGCAGCGTCGCATAGCAATGATCGGCGAAAAGTCACCGGTGCTGTCGGTAAGTATTCACCAGAACAGCTATCAGCAGGATGCATCTGTGCATGGACCGCAGGTTTTTTATTATGAAAGTTCTGTAGAAGGAAAGAAGCTTGCAGAGGCAGTACAAAGCAGCCTGAATGAAAAGCTGGAAATAGACCGACCAAGAGAAATCAAGGGAAATACCAGTTATTATCTGCTCAAAAGAAGTCCCGGAACGCTTGTGATCGTAGAATGTGGTTTCCTGACCAATCCCGAAGAGGCCAGAAAATTGCAGACAGAATTGTATCAGCAAAGAGTAGCGGCTGCAGTGGCAGATGGAATTGATACATATCTGCATGTGGATAACCGGAAAAGTTACAGCTAAAAAGTGTAAATATTGTGAAAATCAGGAAGTTTGTTTGCTATATGAAAGTTCCTTTGTTATACTAAATCCGTATGAGCAGAGAAAAACGATTTTACAGGCTCTGGCAGGTATAAAGTGTAATATATTCTGTACGAGATTTAATGACGAGGTGGATAATGTTTGGTATCATATATATAGTACTGAGCCTGCTGGCTGGTAAAGAACTGGCAGAAATTCTTCTGTTTACAGGAAAAAACGCTCAGGAAGCAGGCAGCAGGCACGGACAGCACAAAGCTTTCTGCAATCAGATATGGGTTCTGGCGGCAGCCGCTTTTGGAATGGGAACACTGGTATTTGGATGGACAACGTACATGATCTCCTGGGCGGCCAGCGAAGCAGGTGCTAAGAAACCACTGATCTATGGAAATACAGCTGTTCTGATCATAACGGCAGTTGTTCTGGTTTTGCTTTATTGGAAACGATATCGAAAAACAGGAACTGTATGGAACGTGGCAGACAGGAAGCTGATCAGTGACAGCAGGGCATTTCGAAAAGAGTGTATTTTATTTGGATTCCTGTTGGTATTTCTGACGTGGATCATGTTTTATGTTTTTTATATAAGAAATGGCGAATTGTACAGTGGGTTTTCCGTATACGGGGATTATGCACCACATACAGCGATGATGCGCTCTTTCTCAAAGGGCAATAACTTCCCGACAGAGTACCCGCATTTCGGAGGACAGGATGTCAAATATCATTTTATGTTTCAGTTTCTTGTCGGAAATCTGGAATTTCTCGGGATCAGACTGGATTTTGCATATAATATAGAAAGTGTTCTGGCGCTGCTGGGATTTCTGATGCTGCTTTACAGCATTGCAAAACGACTGACAGCAAGCCTGGCAGCCGGAATTCTGACATTGGTACTTTTTTTCTTCCGCAGTTCACTTTCATTTTTTCATTTTGTGACAGAACATCTGCAGGCAAAAGACCTGTGGGCAACGCTGAGGGACAATACAACATTTATCGGATATACAACCAATGAAAACTGGGGATTATGGAATTTTAATGTATATCTGAATCAGAGGCATCTGGCATTTGGACTTCTGATCGTTTCTCTTGTCATCTGGTTATTTATGGACTGGCTGGATATCGGCTGTGCCGAGGAAGAAAAAGGCATTGTCTGGCTTCGTAACCGATTTTTTACAAAAAAGGCGTGGAGATGTATCTGCCCGGAAAATGCACTGATGGCAGGGATGTTCCTAGGATTGACATCGTTCTGGAATGGAGCAGCGGTGATCGGTGGCCTGCTGATCCTGCTGGGCTTTGCTGTTTTTTCAGACGGGAAGCTGGATTATCTGATCCTTGCAGCCACATCCGTGATCTTTTCGGCGCTTCAGACCAGGATCTTTATCTGGGGGGAAGCAGTAAGCCCTTCTCTTTACTGGGGATTTCTTTCCGATGATAAAACCCTGTGGGGAGTACTGTGGTACCTGATCCAGATGAGTGGGATTTTCTTTGTCGGCGCAGTTGTGCTGGTGTTCTTGATGAAAAAACGACAGCAGAGAGCAGCTCTTATAAGTTTCCTGTTTCCGGCTGCATTTGCATTTTTTGTATCGCTCACTCCAGATATTGCAGTGAATCATAAATATATTATGATCTCCTATGCATTTACCGCAATTTTCTGGGCATGGGCACTTATGCAACTGTTTCAGAAAAAGATACTTCACAGAATTGTAGCGGTACTACTTGCTGTCTGTCTGACCATTACCGGTATTTATGATTTTGTTGTGATCATACGAAATAATGGCCCAGGGCACAGAGTCAGCGTGAATATGAACAGTGATCTGACAGACTGGCTGGAAGAACATCTGACGCATGAAGATCTGATCCTGACTCCGGAATACAGCATCAATGAGGTAACGATGTCGGGAGTCATGATGTATATGGGATGGCCATATTATGCGTGGTCGGCTGGATATGATACTTATTATCGCGCAGCACAGGCAAAGACTATTTACAGTACAATAAACAAAGCAGAACTGAAGAAACTTGTAAAGCAGGAAAAAATCACCTACATTCTGTATGAAGAAGGAATGGAATACGAACAGCAGTACTGCAGAGAAGAAACAATTGCCAGTGTATACAAGCTGGTATATGAAACAGAGGACGGGAGAATAAGAATTTATGAAACCTGATAAAATAAAAAAATTAATCATGATGATCATACCGGCAGCAGTATTAGTTGCATTGTCGGCATATCTGCTGCAGGGCGATGTATGGACTTTCTGGACCTGGTACCTTTTGGCATTGGTGCTGGGAGTGGCAGCCATGCCATTGACGGGAAGACTGTTTCGACGTTTTGACGATAAGGGATGGATTTTTTCAAAAGTAACCGCAATCGCGATCACCGGTTTTCTGACATGGTTTCTGGTAACTGTGAAGATATTGAAATTTACAGCAGTTACCTGCGTGGCGGTGACTGTTATCTGCACTGTTCTTTCTATATTATTATACCGAAAAGAACAGAAAGACGGATTCGAGTGTATTCCTTTTGCACATCTTAATCTGGTATATGCGGAAGAGCTTCTTTTCTTTGCATTCTTTCTTATGTGGACATATTTTGCAGGATTCCATCCGGCAGCTTATGGAACAGAGAAATTTATGGATTATGGTTTCATGGAAGCAATGATGCGAAGCAAAACACTTCCGGCAACAGATCTCTGGTATTCTGAGGGCAAGATCAATTACTATTATGGCGGACAGTATTTTGCAGTATTTCTGACAAAGCTGTCAGGCACGAAAGTAGAACTGACCTACAACCTGATGCGTACTTTTGTGGCAGGGCTTGCCTTTATTATGCCATTCTCACTCGTGCATCAGATGGTGAAAGACCGACTGGGCAGAAACATCAGCGGATGGAAGAAAAAGCTGCCGTCTGTAACAGGATTTCTGGCCGGAATCGCAGTTTCCGTGGCCGGAAATATGCACTATGTTGTTTATGCATGCGTGATTCCATGGATCCAGAAATTGAAAGGAGAGGAAGTCAGCAGTTACTGGTTCCCAGATGCGACCAGATATATCGGATTCAACCCGGATGTAGATGACAAAACGATTCATGAATTTCCATGTTATTCCTTCGTACTTGGAGATCTGCATGCACATGTTGTGGATATCATGTTTGTTCTTTTGATCCTTGCATTGCTTTATGCCTGGATGAAAAAGGTAAGAACAACAAAGATCACACTCGAGAATACAGAGAAAAAAGAATTCTGGCGCAGACAGCTTCTGATGCCACAGCTCCTGGCAGCTGCAGCCCTTCTGGGAATGTTCCACTGGACAAACTACTGGGATTTTGTCATTTATTATACAGTGACCTGTGGTGTGATCCTGATCATGAATATTATCGGACAGGAAGGAAAGGTAAAATGGATCCTTGCCGTGACAGCGGCGCAGGCAGCGGAGATCCTGATACTGGCAACACTGATCATCCTTCCGTTTACGATGCAGTTTGACAGCAGTAATATGGTACAGGGAATCGCACTCGCACAGCATCATTCCCTTCCGCATCAGCTTCTGGTGCTCTGGGGCCTGCCGACGATACTGACTGTATTGTTTATCATTTCTCTGCTTGTTGAGAAATTAAAAGTGGCAGAAAACAGATCTCTGTATCGGCTTTTGAAATCAGTTACACTTCCGGATCTTTTTGCTGTGGTCATGGGACTCTGTGCGATCGGTCTGGTACTGATTCCGGAACTCGTCTATGTACGTGATATTTATGAAAACGGAAATGCCCGTGCCAATACGATGTTTAAGCTGACCTATCAGGCATATATTATGTTTGGGATGACTATGATATACGCAATCTTCCGTCTGCTGATCATAGGAAAGAATAAGATGCTCAAAGCATTGGCATTGATCGGACTGATTCTTTTTGTATGGACCTGTGGTTATTTCGGAAACAGTGTACATGCCTGGTTCGGTGAAGTATGGAAACCGTCTGAATATAAAGGACTGAATGCAACTGCCTTTCTTGAGACTGATTTCTCGGAAGATGTCGGCGGAATCAAGTGGCTCAAAGAAAATGTCAAAGATGTAGAAGTGGTGCTTGAAGCAAACGGCGACAGTTATTCCGAATATGAACGAGTATCTGCCATGACCGGTCTCCCGACAATCATGGGATGGTATGTGCATGAGTGGCTGTGGCGAGGAGACCTTGCTGACATTAATGCCAAGATCGCAGATGTCGAGAATATTTATACTTCGACAGATGAAGCACATGTGAAGTCTCTGTTGGAAGAGTATGATGTAGCGTATATTTTTGTGGGATCGTGTGAGCGAAAGAAGTACGGTGCCCAGTTGAATAACGATATGCTGAAGAGTATGGGAGAAGTTGTTTATCAGGATGATGAGTGGCAGACCTATATCGTAAAAGTGAAATAAATGAGATTAAAAAAATATCGCAGAGTAGCATACTCTGCGACAAAAGAGCCCTGTGACTTGCATTTCTGCAAAGCCACAGGGCTCTTGACGATTTATTTGACGGTTATTAAATTTATTTCAATGCTTCAATTTCTGCTCTATCCAGACCATCGATACATTTCAGGATGCTGTCCACGGGAATACCATCCATGAGGAATTTCCTTGCGATAGATATTTTCTCGTCCAACAATTCCTGCTTCCTTTCTGCAGCTGCCTTCTGTAGAGCTCTCTCTTTATCTGCGCTTGCTCTCTGGAGAGCTTTCTTCTTATCTGCTTTTTCTTTTTTTATGGCTTCTTGTACGGCTTTCTGTTTTTCTTCTTCAAAGAGTCTTCCAACTTTCGTCATTTCTATCCACCTCTTTATTCTTTCTGAATTTTCTCTGCGAATCACCTTATCTGTAAACACGATCAGTCCTGATAATAAAAATCTTTGTATTTCAGGCGAATTGATCTTTTTCGCCATCTCAAAGCATCTTACTATACAGTCCTGCATTTCCTCTTTTGTTTTATGTACCAGCGGCAGGATGATAAACTGCATCTGTTCTTCATCCGACAGAATCTCTCCTGAGTGGATTTTTCTCTGGAAACGTGTTTCAATTTCCTGTGCATCCAGGTCGGAGAGGAATACTTCTTCTACCGTAAATTGCAGGCATCCCATGTCAACATCTGTCCTGGTGGTTCCCCTTCGGATGCTTCCAGTATAAATGACGATCATTCTTACTGGCTGGTTTTGTTTTTCACTTAATCCATACCTTTTTGTAGTCCGGGCAACGTAATTGAGATACTTGATCTTATCCGCGTAACTGTAGGTGCTCTCATAATCGACGATCACAATCGTGCCATCTTTCAGCCGGAAGAGATTGTCCAGACGCATCTCATTTGCTTCCACTGCTGGAAGATTCGTAGGCAGGATTTCAACAATCTCCGGAATATCCATTCCGTATGCCCGAAAGGATTTGTTCCTCATACTTTCACCAAAGACTTTGGATATGATGTCTTTATTCTGGTATGCAACAGGATTTTTCACCTGACCGCTTGTCTTTATCTTTCGTTTTATCTGGCGTTCATTCTTTCTGTTAAGCTGATTTATAGTAAAACCTCCCTTCTTTGATTCCGTAGATATGTTGATACTCTGTTCGTACTTTTCAAAAGAATATTACGCCAGTTTGTTCTACATATTGATTATACAATCACTGCAACTGGACAGCAACATTCTTTTCTGATTTTATAACTTTTTCTGGGATTATCTGGCAGAAGCGCCGGATTAGATGTCTGGACATCACTTACTGATATCCGATATCAGAATTATAACAGTTCTTTCATACAAATTACAACCGTAATCGTTCGACAATTTATCCCATATTAATCGAAGCCCTGGGCTTGCATTTCTGCAAAAACATAGGACTTCTGACAATTTATCTAAAGGAAATTAATTCATTCATTTTATTCATATTTTGTTTTTTTAGATCAAAGGATGGATGTACATATCGATTCAAGGTGATATTGATGCTGGAATGACCGAGAATTTCGCTGAGTGTTTTGATATCGAATCCGAGTTCCACACATCTGGTAGCAAAAGTATGGCGCAATGCATGGAAATTTGTTTCTGGGATTTTACATCTCTGAAGAAGCTTTTTGAAATGATACTGATACGTACGGGGCTCTATATATTTCTCTGTGGAACCGGTCAGAAGATATCCTTTTTGAGGAAGCTCACTGTTTTTTATGATCTGCAATAATTGATTTGGAATTGGAATGGTTCGGATAGAAGATGGTGTCTTTGGCGTTGCTATGATAAGCATTGTTTTCTTTCCATTATGTTCTTTTTGAACTCTCTGTATCGTTTTGTCTATATAAATAGAACCTTCCGTCAGAGAAATATCTTCCCATGTGAGTGCACAGATTTCTCCCAGACGGATTCCGGTATACATACATATGAGAATTCCAAGATTCCGGTATGTAAGATGCAGGCATAAATAAGAGGATAAGATTTTTTGATTCCGTTCACTTAAGATTACCAGTTTCTTCACCAGAGGCCGGCATTCAAAACGAAGAGGCGGCAAATATTGCAGATATTTTTTTGTATTTGCATAGACCAGAATGGATTTCATTACCGAAAGAATATCCAGTGTTGTTTTGGGCGCTAAGAGAGTTCCTTTTGGTGTTACTTTCAGAAGCAGTTTTTTATAAAATTCTTCGAGGCGTTGCACGGAAATGCTTTGCATTGTCTGCTCATGGAAAAATGGAAGCAGGTGCAGATTTATGATATTGGTATATTTGGCTACGGAAGATTCTTTTAGCAGCGGTGTCTTGTAGGTGATCCATTCCTTCACCACTTCTGAAAATGTGCGTACGATAATATCAGCAGTGCCAGACTCCGCAGGAATAGTTATTTCCTGTTTGATTTTGTTAAGCTTGATTTTTACCTCTGTGTAGCTTCTGGCATAGACATAACCATATTTGATCTTGCCATTTGCGTCTCTGTATTTGCGGAAACGTCCCTCCCAGCGACCATCTTTTCTTTTGTAAATGTTTTCTCCTTTTCTTGGCATAATTTGTGCTCCTTTCACTAGACCATAATTTTGACGGCTAATGATATTGTAATTGCTCATTTTGATTATGAATAACACTTCTTATGCCCTGTAATATCGAAAAAACGAAAAGAATTTCGTACTATATAGATATTTTATTCCATATTTTTGCATCTTTACATAATATTTTTTATGTGCTAGAATGTATGCGATTAAAAAAACGTCGCAGAGTATGCTACTCTGCGACAAAATTGAGGTGTTCCCGTGGAGAAACCACAGTATTACTCCATCACAGTTAAAAAGATGAACATCCTGACCAGACATTCCGACTGGTTGGTAAAAACACAGGAACTGTATAACCAGATACTGGAATTTTATTACAACCTATACCTTGACACTTTTCAGGATGGAAGACCAGGTTCCATGGAAGCACTCCGCACACTGGAAAAGCTGACAATCCCAGGCAGAGACCGACAGCCCGTGCAGTACCCACTGCCATGGCAAAAGGTTCCCCTGTATTTCAGGCGAGCTGCGATCAACAGTGCAATTGCCGCAGCCAGCAGTTACCTCTCCAGAGAAAAACAGAAGATCCGTTCCACTTCTTTCACAGAATCCGTTACCTGTTATAAAGGCATGTATCGTGATTTTGAAGGAAATGCGATCACACTGAAAGTCTGGACTGGAGAAAAATGGCTCTGGAATCGCATCAAGCTCCGTGGCAATACCATACCGGAAGAAGGGCAGATGATGTCACCTTCTATCGTCCTGAAAAAGACAGGCCCTGAGCTGCACATCCCGTGGAAAACTTTTGTAAAAGACGGCAGAACTGCCAAAGAACGAATGGCAGCAGGTGAAAAAATCTGTGCCGTAACGTTTACCAATCAGGATGCACTCACAGTCTGCTGCGTGCTGAATTCTGACGGCGCAAAAGAAAACGTCTTTTTTGTAAGAGGAGGAGCTGAGTATGCCCACCGATGCAGGCAGGTTACTGACAAGATCAAAAAATCCGAAACATCAGGAAGCAGTGGAAGCAGCGCAATCCCCAATTCACGCTACTGGATGAAATTAAAAAATCTCAACGATTTTTATTCTCATAGCATAAGTAGACAAGTTATAAATTACACAATTAAGCAAGGTGCAAAGATTATCGTTCTTCCAGAATATGAGAAAGAATACAGCAGAATCCTGATGTCAAAAGCAGGAAACTTTTCATCGATACATCTAAGCACCGCCATTCGCGAAAAGATAAAGTACAAAGCCTGGCAGGAAGGACTTGTTGTACTGGAACTGCAGCAGCATAACATCAGTTCCACATGTGCAGCCTGTGGAGCCTCCTTACATAAAAAAGGACAGAACTTTGTCTGCAAAAATGGACATCAGGGAAATTACTACCTGAATGCATCCTGGAATCTCGGATTAAAATGCATCCGAGGATTTCAGCCCAAAAAGCCGAGAACAAGCGATTAAAACGCTGTTTTCATAGATACAGGAAACTGTAAACAGGATTTTATCTACAGGATAAAGTCTTCGGGTGGAGCACCGCCCACCGGAGTCCACCGTGGAGCCCGGAAAGAATGTGATCAGGAGATCACGAATGTACTCGAAGTTATTGAACAAATAAATTGTGGTTGTAAACATGGTTTTTAGTAAATAACAGGGAATAAAGATGAAGAAGAAAAATAGAAACTAAAAATGAATAGGTGTATTCAGCCTGCTGAACTCAGGGAGTGAAGCGGGCTATTAGTGTGTAAAAAAGATTATTAAATCGAAAGATGGAGATAAGTGATGAACAGAAAAATAGCAATTGCAGGAACCGGATATGTGGGACTGTCTCTGGCGGTTTTGCTGGCTCAGAAAAATCAGGTAACAGCAGTAGACATCATTCCTGAAAAAGTTGAAAAGATCAATAACAAAAAAAGCCCAATCCAGGATGACTACATTGAAAAATATCTGGCTGAAAAAGAATTAAATCTTGTGGCTACCACTGATGGAGCAAGTGCTTACAAAGATGCAGAGTTTGTCATCATTGCAGCACCGACAAATTATGACAGTAAAAAGAACTTCTTTGATACATCAGCAGTTGAAGCAGTTATTGAACTGGTAATGAGTGTGAATCCAGAAGCAATCATGATCATCAAGAGCACGATTCCGGTAGGTTATACCGAATCAGTAAGAAAGAAATATAACACTGACAAAATTATTTTCAGTCCAGAATTCCTTCGTGAATCCAAAGCATTGTACGACAACCTGTATCCGAGCCGAATCATTGTAAGCTGCGATGAAAAAACTCGCGAAAAAGCAGAAATCTTTGCAGGACTCCTTCAGGAAGGTGCAATTAAGGAAGATATCGATACTTTATTTATGGGATTTACAGAAGCTGAGGCAGTTAAGCTTTTTGCTAATACTTATCTGGCACTTCGAGTTTCCTATTTTAATGAGTTGGATACCTATGCAGAGTCCAAGGGATTGAATACAAAAGACATCATCAATGGTGTCTGTCTGGATCCACGAATTGGGAGCCATTACAACAATCCATCCTTTGGTTATGGCGGATATTGTCTGCCGAAGGACACAAAGCAGCTCCTGGCAAATTATGCAGATGTTCCACAGAATATGATGTCTGCAATCGTTGAAAGTAATAGAACCAGAAAAGACTTTATTGCAGACCGAGTATTGTCCATGGCTGGATATTACGACTACTTCAATCGTGGAGATTTCTCAGCAGATGAAGAGAAGGAATGCATCATTGGCGTTTACCGACTGACAATGAAGAGCAATTCCGATAACTTCCGCCAGAGCAGTATCCAGGGAGTTATGAAACGTATCAAAGCTAAAGGCGCGATCGTTGTGATTTACGAGCCTACCCTGGAAGATGGAAGCACATTTTTTGGAAGCAAGGTTGTAAATGACTTAGAGAAGTTCAAAGCTATGAGCCAGGCGATTGTTGCGAATCGATACGATGAATGCCTGGAAGATGTGAAAGATAAAGTTTATACAAGAGATTTGTATGGAAGAGATTGACGATAGTTGTTTCTTAGGAGATAGAAAAAATGACATTTATAAATAATGGTAGATTTGAAAAATTCCCAAACAAAGTATGGCTCGCATCACCAACTATGCATGATGGTGCAGAAATGAAATATGTGAAAGAAGCATATGACACGAACTGGATGTCTACGGTTGGAGCAAATATCAATGAAGTTGAAAAAGTTGCAGCAGAAAAATCTGGAGTTAAATATGCAGTAGCATTGTCCTGCTGTACGGCAGCGCTTCATCTCTGCGTGAAGTTTGCTGGTGAAAAACTTTATGGCAAGCCGGAAATCGGACACGGAGCAGTTGAAGGAAAAAGAGTTTTCTGTAGTGATATGACTTTTGATGCAACACTGAATCCGGTTGTTTATGAAGGTGGAATTCCAGTATTTATTGATACTGAAAAAGATTCCTGGAACATGGATCCGATAGCACTTGAAAAAGCATTTGAAATGTATCCAGAAGTTAAGCTGGTTGTTTCAGCAGAACTTTATGGTTTTGCAGGTGATATTAAAAAAATCAAGGAAATCTGTGAAAAACACGGAGCACTTCTTATCGAAGATGCAGCAGAAGCTATGGGAGCAACATGGGATGGAAAACAGTGTGGATCCTATGGGGATTATGCAGCTGTATCTTACAATGGCAACAAGATTATCACAGGAAGTTCTGGAGGATGTCTTCTGACAAATGATCTGGAAGTGGCTAACAAAGCAAGAAAATGGTCGACTCAGGCAAGAGAAGCAGCTGCATGGTATCAGCACGAAGAGGTTGGTTACAACTATAGAATGTCAAATGTTATTGCAGGTATCATTCGTGGACAGTATGACTATCTGGAAGAGCACATTGCTCAGAAGAAAGTTGTATATGAGAGATATAAAGAAGGCCTGAAAGATATTCCGATTCAAATGAACCCATTTGATGAGAAGAGATGTGAGCCTAATTATTGGCTTAGTGCATTGATCATTGATAAAGATGCAATGTGCAAACAGGTACGTAGTGGTACAGAAGCAATCTATATTCCGGAAAAAGGAAAGAGCTGTCCAACAGAGATTCTAGAAGCAATCATCAGTATCAATGCAGAAGGAAGACCAATTTGGAAACCAATGCATATGCAGCCAATGTATAGAATGAATGAGTTTGTAACAGTATCTGGTTCTGGAAGAGCAAAAACAAACGCTTATATAGAAGGTGGTATTGAAGATGTTGGTGCAGATATTTTCCAGAGAGGCGTTTGTTTGCCGAGCGATAACAAGATGACGGCAGAACAGCAGGATAGGATTATTGAAGTTATTAGAGCTTGTTTTGAGTGAGTCTGATGAGTAATAAGCATAGGGGAGAATGTTGTGTCTAAAAAGAAGATTTTAGCTATTTTAACAGGTACAGCTACTGTGGCAACGGCAATTGCTGCATATGAAGCAAAGAAAAAAGCAGATAAAACTACATATGAAGCAAATCTTATTGAACCTATTAAAAAAAGAAAAAGAGGAATTTATGAAAAGTATATAAAAAGAGCTCTTGATGTTATTTGTGCGACTGGAGCAATTGTAGTGTTCAGTCCTGTTTATCTTGGAGTAGCTGTATTAGTGAAACTTAAGCTTGGATCGCCTGTCCTTTTTACACAAGATCGCCCTGGATTAATAGGAAAAGATGGCAGAGAGACAGTATTCAAGATGTACAAATTTCGAACTATGACAGATGAACGAGACGAAAATGGAGAACTACTTCCGGATGAAGCAAGACTTACTAAGTTTGGAAAATGGTTGAGAAATACGAGTTTGGACGAACTTCCAGAGGCATTTAATATTCTCAATGGAACGATGTCTGTTATTGGTCCACGTCCACAGCTTGTTCGAGACATGGTATTTATGACTGATGAACAAAGACTGAGGCATACTGCAAAGCCGGGACTCAGTGGTCTGGCTCAGGTAAATGGGCGTAATGCAATCAGCTGGGAAGATAAGCTTGAGTGGGATTTGAAATATATAAGAAATATTAGTCTGGCAGAAGATATTAAAATTATTTTGGCTACAGTTAAAAAAGCATTTATTAAACAAGAAGGTATTACTCAGGATGATATGGCAACGGCGGAAGATTTTGGAGATTATCTGTTGAGAAACGGAAAAATCGATGAAAAAGCTTATGGTCAAAAGCAAGAACAGGCGAAAAAAATTTTAAGTGGTGAAGATGAAATTAGAAGAGAATTAGGTTTAGTTTCTATTATTATGCCGTCTTATAATACCGCAGCATATATAAAAGAATCTATTCAATCTGTTTTAAATCAGACATATACGAATTGGGAACTGATCATTGTAGATGATTGTTCGACGGATAGCACAGATGAAGTATTAGAAACTATCAAAGATTCGCGAATTAGATATTTTAAGAATGATAAAAATTCAGGTGCTGCAGTAAGTCGAAATAAAGCATTGCGTGAGGCTAAAGGTCAATGGATTGCTTTTCTTGATTCAGATGATTTGTGGATGCCAGAAAAATTGGAAAAACAAATTTATTTTATGGAATCCAACGGATATGCTTTTTCTTACACAAGTTATGAAGAAATAGATATTGAGGGAAACAAAACAGGTATAAGAGTAACAGGACCGAAGAAGATTACGAAAACAGGAATGTTCAATTATTGCTGGCCGGGGTGTCTTACAGTTATGTACGATGCGATGAAAGTGGGAATTATTCAGATTGAAGATATTAAGAAAAATAACGATTATGCAATGTGGCTCAAAGTATGTAAAAAAGCAAATGGCTTTCTTTTAGATGAATGTCTGGCTTTTTATAGAAAAGGTAGAGTAGGTAGTGTGAGCACACATAGCATAAAAACCATGATTCTGTGGCATTACAAACTTTATCATGATGCTGAAAATATGGGAGTCATAAAAAGTTTGTTTAATACAGGAAGAAATCTAATATTTGGTTTTTATAAAAAGTGTAAATATGTGAGTAAAGAAAATGATTAAATTTTAGGAGTTTCGATGTTGATTATCTGAAAAATGTAATGAAATCAAAAGAACGTTTGTTTTTGTCAAAGCGTGTGTAATAGTCTGAGGACAAAATTATTCTTTATCGGAACGTATAAAAAATATATAGGTAATATGAGTTGGTGATTATATGAATAAAGAAAGAGGAGCATTTATTACGCTTCATAGACCAAAATTAAAATTACAAAAGCTAACGATTTATAAATGTTTTATGTCAATATGGTTTGTTTTGTTATGCAGACCGATTAGTATATATTATTTCTCGCAAGAAGGAAGTCTAAATTCTATTTATATTTGGATATCAAGAATACTAGCGATTATAGCAATTATATTAATTGTAATATATAGAAATAGAAGAGATTCTATTATTAATTGGATTGTGATATTATCTCTAAGTTTATTGACTGCAACCATAATAGAAAATGGATCATTAAGACGTTATTTTACACTATTTTATCCATTAATAGCTTTGTGTTGTTTGGTGACAGTACAGTTACGAAATGAAAAGAAAATGACAGAATTTATTAATGCAATATCTAATTTGTTTTTTGTACTTTGTTTATTAAATTTAGTATGTATTTTATATAATTCACAATTGTTTGGAATGGATACATATTTAATTGGAATAAAGAACCAAATTGGATATGCATTAAATATAGGATTATTGTTAGTGTATATGGATGCATACATTAGAAGAGATAAATTTAAATTACATGTGTATATATGTATATATTTTTTGACTGTAGTAAAAGTAGCATCGTCTTCTAGTTTTATAGGTGCAAGTATTATTCTGTTATATTTTTTAGTCCCATTTATAAGAAAAATGATATTAAAAATAGATTTTAGAATAATGCTTATTGGTTACATTTTCCTATTTGTGGGAATTGTATTTTTTAGTACAGTGGTGTTGAATCTTGAGCCTGTTAAGTTTTTTATAGAAGACATTCTTGGAAAGAATGTTACATTAACTAATAGAACAGTAATTTGGGTAAAAGTAATATCTGGCATTATTCAAAAACCGTTTTTAGGTCATGGCATTCAGGAAAGCTCGAATCTATTTTATATACATATTGATTTTTGGAATCGTGTAGCAGTAGATGGAACGTATAGTGCCCATAATCAAATTTTACAAACTCTTTATGAGGGGGGGACAATTGCAATTGCTTTAATTTTCTCGTTACTGTGGCATGTTGGTAAGGAAATAAAAGAATGTAGTAACGATAATATTAGTTCAATATGTAAATTAATGTTAATTGTAACATTAGTAATGATGTTAGCTGAAAGTCCAGGATTAGATAGTTTGTTAATAATTGTTACATTGGTGTCTGTGTTTGTGAAAAAGATGAAAATTGAGGGATGATAAATTAAATGGAAAAAGATAAGGTGTCAGTTGTTGTTCCGATTTATAATGTTGAAAATTATTTGGAAGAGTGTATAGAATCAATATTAAACCAAACATATTCCAATATAGAGGTGATTTTGATAGATGATGGTTCAACAGATGGTAGTGGAGCTTTGTGTGATGAGTATAAGAAAAAAGATAAAAGAATATATGTGTTGCACAAAAAAAATGGGGGATTATCAGATGCTCGTAACATAGGGATAGATAATGCAAAAGGAGAGTATATTACCTTTGTAGATAGTGATGATATAATTGCTCGTGATATGATTGAATATTTACTTTGTTTGCTTAATACATATAAAGCAGATATGGCAGTTTGTCAGTGCGATTATGTTGATGAAAACAGCAAGTTGATAAAAAATATATCTAATGTGAAAAAGACATGTGTATCTGGAATAGAAGAGTGTTTAAAAACATTATTAGTTGACTCTGGATTAAATACTGTGGCATGGGGAAAAATCTATAAAACAGATTATTTTAAAAATGTGCGATATCCGATAGGAAAATATCACGAAGATATTTATACGACATATAAACTTGTTGAAAAATGTGACAAAATTGTAATTGGAAGTGAACATAAATATTTATATAGAAAACGAATGAGTAGTATTTCAAGACATCAATTTTCGAGTAAACATTTAGATGCAATAGAAGGTGCGGAAGAACGTGCGGAATATATTGGAAGAAAATATAAAGGATTAAAAAAAATTGTTCAAGCAACGATTATAAGTGCAGCCAATCATTGTACTTTGAAAATGATTCAGGAAAGATGTATGAATATAACATATATTCGATTGTTACAAAAAAAATATAGGAAATATGTGAAGAGTTATATATTTGGATCAACATCGTTAAAAAATAAATTACTTACTATAAGTGCTGTTATTAACCTAAAAGTAGTAATTCGAGTAGGAATAATTTTATCTGAGAACAAGCGAATTTCAAGTTGGATACAAGGTAAATTTGAATAATATTAAATGATTTGAAAGGTTATTATGGAATATATTTTTGCAAAATTTTATGAAAAAGTTCCTTTTGTTCATGATACTATAAATAGACGATATAGGAAAAGATTGAAGAATACAAACGTAACATTAATTACAAGTAATTGTGCGGGTGGAATAATCTATCATTGGTTAGGATTAAAGTTTAATAGTCCATTTATAAATTTATGGTTAACAAATGATGATTATATAAGAGCATTGGAAAATTTCGATGATTTTATAAACACGCCTATTTTAGAATGCAAGACAGAAAATGTTGATTATCCCGTTGGTATAGGATGGGGTGGAATAAAAATATATTTTATGCACTATGACACATTTGAAAATGCTTACAGTAAATGGAAAGAACGTATTAAACGTATTCATAGAGAAAATATGTGTGTATGGTTTACAAATTGGAGTGGTGATGAAAGTATTCTAGAGAGATTTGATAAATTACCATTTAAAAATAAAATAATTTTTGTTAATAAAAATTATACAGAATATAAATCAAGTATTTATTTACCAGGATTCGAGAAAAAATCTGGAGTGGGTCAAATCTGGAAGACAAAGAATATAGTTGGAAAAAGATATATAGATCAGTTTGATTTTGTAGAATACTTAAACAATGTTTGAAGGGGATAACAATTGTGGAAAATAGAAATACTAAAATTCCTAAAATTATTCATTATTGCTGGTTTGGAAATAAGCAATTGTCAGAAATGGCAAAAAAGTGTATTGCAAGTTGGAAAAAACAATGTCCAGATTATAAAATTATTGAATGGAACGAAGAGAACTTTGATATAAATTGTAATACTTATGTTAAGGAAGCTTACAGGGAGAAAAAGTGGGCATTTGTATCAGATGTTGCTCGGCTACATGCACTTGTAAATTATGGTGGAATATATATGGATACAGATGTTGAAGTTTTAAAATCGTTAAATGTTATTTTGAATAATGAGGCCATTATAGGGTTTGAGTGTGATAGTCGAATTCAGACAGGGTTTATGGCATGTGTTAAAGGACATTCTGTATTCAATGATTTTCTACATATGTATGAACAGGAAAAGTTTATAAATGAAGATGGATCTATGAATACAATAACAAATGTTGTTAGATTAACAGAAATATGTGTGAACTTAGGTCTAAAATTGAACGGCGAGCAACAGTTAGTTAATGGAATGACTATATTACCGAGTGAATATTTATCACCTAAGAATGTGGAAACTGGAAAAATAACTGTAACAGATAAAACGCTATGTATACACTATTTTGATGGTTCTTGGTTGTCAGAGGAAGCTCGTGTTCAAATGGAGTTAGAAAGGAAAATGCGTAAGTTTTTGCCTAATAGTTGTGTGGGGTATGTTGCGAAATGCATATCTATTATGAAGGTAAATGGTGTATCAGTAGTTGTGAAGGAAGTGGGTAAATGGATAAAAAAGAGAATACAAAAATATTGATTGTTTGTTTTTCGAATTTGCGTAGTGTACCGTATATTAGTTCATATACAAATATTTTAGATAATAATAATTTGAAATATGATGTTGTTTATTGGAGAAGATATAATATAGAGGAAAAGATATTTTGTAATAAATTATTTGCATACAATGTGTTTCAAAATGATGAAATAAACAAACTTATCAAATTAAAAAATATGTTCGGTTATGCTAACTATGTCAAAAAACTTATTAAACAGAAAAACTATAATAAAATAATTATATTGAGCACTTTGCCAGGTGTTTTATTAGAAAATTATTTGGTTAAATTTAAAAAGCATGAGTATATTCTCGATATTAGAGATCATTCATATGAACATATAAAATGGTATTATTTTAAAGTGAAGAAATTGATGAAAAACGCAGCACTAAATGTTATTTCATCGTTAGGATTTAAGTATTTTTTACCTAATGCTAATACGATATTGTGTCATAATTGTTCTACGGGATTAACTATGAAAGATAGTGTTTCATTACATAAAGATAAAATTATTATCTCATTTATCGGTCAAGTACGATATGCACAAAAATACATGAATTTTCTTGAATCAATAAAAAATAATGAAAAAATTGTTTTCAGATTTTATGGTTTTGGAGAAGATCTGGAATATTTGCAGCAGTATCAAAAAAGTAAAGGTATTTCTAATATTGAGTTTTATGGAGCCTATAAGCCGGAAGAAAAGAAAAAAATTATTGAAGAAACTGATATTATTTTTAATGTTTATGGAAATGATTTACATGTAAAATATGCTGTGTCTAATAAATATTATGATGCATTGGTTTATCAAAAACCCATAATTGTCTCGAAAGGCACAACAATGGAAAAAATTACGCAGGGATTTTCCTATTGTGTCACACAGGATAAATTTGATTGTGAAGATTTGATTCAATGGTATGAAAATTTAAACCATGAAAATATTAAGAGGCTTTGTGCTTCTAAGTTGAACAAAGTAAAAGACGATATGGATATATTTACAAAAAGAGTCGAGAAATTTTTACAGGTTTAGAGAAAGGTGAATAGATGAAAATAGCAATTACTACGTGGTTTCATTATCAAAACTATGGGACAGCATTACAAGTGTATGCGTTGTCAACTTTTCTTAATAATCAAGGGAATGATGTTGATGTAGTTAATTATATTCCCGATGGACAAGTGGTTTCGTTGCCTCAGGAAAAAATGATTGTGAATTATCTAGAGAAGATAAAAAAGAAAATTGTATCAAGGAAAAATAGTGTTATTGAGTTAAGTGATAAATCAGATAAATTTAATGATTTTTTAACCAACATTCGTTTTACAAATAGATGTTCATGTATATCTGATTTTGAAATGTTGAATGGTAAATATGACGTATTTATTGTAGGAAGTGATCAAATTTGGTCACCATTATCTTATGATGTGCGTTATTTTTTTGATTATATTAATAATCCAGGAAAGTTAATTTCATATGCTCCAAGTATAGGGGTTAATTCAATTCAAGATAAATATATTGAAAAAAATATGAAAAAATATATTAGTCGATTCAATAAAATATCTTGCCGTGAAAAGGTTGGGGCAGAGATGATTGGTAAATTAGTAGAAAGAGATATTGAGGAGGTTGTTGACCCTACATTATTACTAAGTGCTTCTGAATGGAAGCAAGAGCTTAAATTAAAGCAGACAGAAAAACAATATTTATTAGTTTATTTTTTGGGTACTAATAAAAAATACTGGGAAAAGGTATATGAAGTATCTAAAATTTTAAATTTAAGTCTTAAAATAATACCTGTATATGAGAAAGATAAAATGCGAGCAGGTGTCATAGATGAAAGTATTGGTCCAAGAGAGTTTGTTGAATATTTTTATAATGCTTCTTTTGTGTGTACAGATTCATTTCATGGCACTGCCTTTTCTCTTATATTTAACAAAAAAATGCTTGTATTTGAACGATTTTCAAATAAAGAAAAAGAAAATCAAAATTCTAGAATATACAATATATTAAGTAAATTTAATTTGAAAAATAGATTATATAACGAGTCAACCTATCAACATGAAATTATGGAGGAGATAAATTATCAATGTGTTAACGAAATATTAACGAAAGAAAGAAAAAAGTCTGAAAATTATTTGTTAAACGCAATAGAAGCGGCCGGTGGATCAGAAATAGATAAAGATAATAGTGTTGATAGAAGAAACACACCTTGTTGCGGTTGTGGTGCATGCCAATATGTGTGTCCTGTACAAGCAATAAAAATGGATAATAGTTGTGGCTTTAAAAAAGCGAGTGTAAACAGAAAAATATGTTTAAATTGCGGTAAATGTGTAAATGTTTGTCCGTTTATTGGAAGACAAGAATCTAAAAAAATATGTGATGGAAAGTTATTGTCATATAAAGATAACGATAGAGCGGTTTTATTAAGGTCTTCTAGTGGGGGTATAGCATACAGAATTGCTTATCAAGGTATTATTTCTGGTTGTTATATAGTTGGATGTAAATTTAATAAAGAACAATTAAAAGCAGAAACTATTTTAATAAAAGATAAAGAAAGTATTAATGAACTTCAAGGAAGTAAATATCTTCAGAGTAGTAATTTTAATCAAATTATAAAAAAAGTTCAGGATGCAGATAAAAATATAATATTATTTGGTACGCCTTGCCAAATTGCTGGAATTAAAAAAATATTTGGTGACAAAAAAGATATTATATATGTAGACTTAATATGTCATGGTGTGCCATCACAATCTGTTATGAGTAAATATTTTGAGTATCTTAAAAGAAAATATGGATTTGTGAAAAAAAATACAGATATATTATTTAGAGATAAAAAATATGGGTGGGAAAAAAGATATATCAGTGTTTTTCAGGAAGGAAAAATATATTCAGAGGAAAAAAAGAAGGATCCATTTTACCGTTTATTTGAATCTGGTTTTTGTTATTCAAATGCATGTTATGAATGCCGTTGGAGAGATAAAAGCAATGCAGATATTCGAATTGGTGATTATTGGGGAGGTAGATTCAAGGGAGACGCATCCGGTGTTAATATGGTAGTTGTGATGTCGCAAAAAGGGGCGATGCTAATTGATGAAATAAAAGATTATGGACAGTGTGAAAATCAAAATATAATGGACTATTTGAGTAATCAACAGACTGAAAATGTACACAAACCGGTTTTTTATGATTCAATTATATCTGATTTAGAAAATGAAAGTATTTCTATTGAAGAGATTATTAGTAAATATGTATTACCTATTGAAAAACAGATAGCTACTGAACGGACATTAAGAAAAGTTAAAAATAAAGTACAGTCTTTGAATATTTTATCAAGAGGAATTAGAAATGAGTAAACAGAGCAAATATAAGAATTTATCAATGAATACGCTTCTTTTTACTATCAGTAGTTTTGGTGCAAAAATAATTTCTTTTCTATTAGTTCCAATATATACAAGTGTATTAAGTACAAAAGATTATGGAAATGTTGATTTAGTTTCTACGACGGTGCAACTATTAATACCAATTGCTACTTTAAATATTCAGGATGCTGTGTTACGTTTTTCATTAGACGATAAGTATGAGGCGGAAGAAGTAATTGGTGCCGGGATGAAATTGATATTAGGCAGTAGTTCCGTATTGGGAGTAATCTTATTAATTGTAAGCCACTATAGGTTGATAAATATAGATAAAGATTACCTACTGTTTCTTTTTTTTAGTTTTTTCTTTGGTGTTATTAACAATTGCTTTTCGATGTATTTAAAAGCAAAGAATAAAGTCAAAATATTAACGGTAAGCGGGCTAGTAAATACTTTTATTACATGTTTTTTAAATATATTACTTCTTGTGGTGATAAGACTGGGAGTAACTGGATATTTGATATCCAATGTAGTTGGAACGTGGATTGCAATTACAATAATGTTTTTCTGGGGTAACATTTATAAAGAATCTAAGATGTCTGGAAGCACTAAATTATTAAAAGCTATGATTCTGTATAGTTTACCATTAGTTATGAATGCATTAGCATGGTGGTTAAATAATGCAAGTGATAGGTATATATTGACTTTCTTTTGTGGAACGGCTATTAATGGTATTTATGCAGTTTCATATAAAATACCAACTATTTTATCAACAATTCAGACGATTTTTTATAATGCTTGGTCCATTTCTGCAATTACAGAGTTTGATAAAGATGACAGAGATGGATTTATAGGAAACATATATACAATATATAGTGGAATTTCTTTTATTGCTTGTTCAGTAATTATTATGTGTAATATTTTTTTAGCTAGAATATTGTACGCAAAAGATTTTTTTGATGCATGGAAATTTGTCCCAGTTCTATTAACAGGAACAGTTTTTAATGGAATTGCTTTATTTGAAGGATGCATTTTTACTGCTGTAAAAAAAACACGAGAAGTATCAAATACTACATTGGTTGGAGCTGCAATTAATACGGTTTTGAATCTATTATTGATTCCATTTATAGGAGCATTAGGAGCTGCTATAGCGACAATGGTGGGCTATGCAATTATTTGGATAGTGCGGACTAAGCGAATGTTAAAAATAGTAGCTATAAAAGTTAATTGGAGTAAGCAATTAACGATGATGATTGCTTTGATAGTACAGAGTATTGTTGCGTCAAGTGGAAAGAATTTTTACATTCAAGTGATATGTATGGTGGTCATTATATATAAACAGAAAGATATTGTGAAAAAAATATTTAATCGACTTGTGAAAAAGGAGAGTATAAAATAATATGAAAAAAATAATGTTAGTTTTTGGTACTAGACCAGAAGCAATCAAAATGTGTCCACTAGTTAATGAATTAAAAACTAGAAAATCTTTAGAAACTATTGTATGTGTTACTGGTCAGCACCGTCAGATGCTAGATCAGGTTCTGAATACTTTTAATGTTGTACCGGATTATGATCTTTCAATTATGAAACAAGGACAGACACTGTTTGATATTACAACAGGAATTCTTGAGAAAATTAAGGCTGTTCTTGAAGAAGTGAAACCGGATGTTGTTCTTGTCCATGGAGATACTTCAACAACATTTGTGACTGCTCTGGCCTGTTTCTATCTGCAGATTCCAGTGGGGCATGTTGAAGCTGGCCTTCGTACATATAATATTTACTCACCATATCCAGAAGAGTTTAATCGCCAGGCAGTTAGCATTATTTCTCAGTACAATTTTGCACCAACACAGATGGCAGCAGACAATCTGATTAAAGAGGGTAAGGATCCTTCAAAAATATTCATCACCGGAAATACTGTAATTGATGCTATGCAGCATACTGTCAAAGAGGATTATACACATCCGGAACTTGAGTGGGTAGGAGATGATAAGCTGATTTTTATTACAGCACACAGAAGAGAAAATCTGGGTGAACCAATGCATAATATGTTTCGGGCTATTAGAAGAGTTCTTGATGAGCATCTGGATTGTAAAGCGGTTTATCCGATTCATATGAATCCGATTGTCAGAAAGGCGGCAGATGAAGAACTTGGTGGTTGTGACAGAATTCATATTATTGAGCCAATTGAAGTGTTTGATTGCCACAATTTTGAGGCGAGATGTCATTTGTGTTTGACTGATTCAGGCGGAATTCAGGAAGAAGTACCTTCATATGGAAGACCTGTTCTGGTTATGAGAGATACAACAGAAAGACCGGAAGGCGTAAAAGCAGGTACACTTAGATTAGTGGGAACAGATGAAGAAGTGATTTATAAAAATTTTAAAGAACTTCTCGAAAATAAGGAGGCTTATGATGCTATGGCTAAAGCATGTAATCCTTATGGTGATGGACATGCATGCGAACGAATTGCCGACATTCTTGAAGGTAAAGAATATACTCCTTGGGTTGCAGAGCAAAACTAGACTCATCACATTATCAATCTTAGTGACACAGAGGATCTTGTAACAGTTATGACCTGTAACGAGATCTTCGATCCAGGACATCCGGATACATTTGGAGAACCGGTATAAGGTGAATGCAGGGGCAGTGCCCCTGCATGAGTTGATTTTAGAGGAATTTTTAGAAGTGTGGGAGGACAAAATTTATGTGTGGAATTGTTGGTTTTACCGGCGTGCAGCAGGCGGCACCGATTCTTTTGAGCGGGCTGTCAAAGCTGGAATACAGGGGATATGACTCAGCGGGAATTGCTGTTCGTGATGGTGATAAGCTGGCGGAGGTTGTAAAGGCAAAGGGACGTCTTGGAAATCTGGCTGAAAAAACGGATGAGGGTAGAGCTCTGCGTGGTACCTGTGGAATTGGGCATACACGCTGGGCAACGCATGGTGAGCCAAGCCAGATCAATGCGCATCCTCATGTTTCTGGTAATTGTACGCGTTCTGGTTCCGGTGAAGTGGAATCCGAAGTGGTCGGAGTACATAATGGAATCATTGAGAATTATGCGGAGCTGAAAGATAAGCTGTTAAAGCATGGCTATACTTTTTATAGTGAGACAGATACGGAAGTTGTGATCAAGCTGGTGGATTATTATTACAGAAAGTATAATCTTGGTCCGGTGGATGCAATCGCAAAGACAATGGTGCGTGTCCGTGGTTCTTATGCGCTGGAGCTGATGTTCAGGGATTATCCGGGTGAGATCTGGGTGGCTCGAAAAGACAGTCCAATGATCATTGGTATTGCAGATGGGGAGACTTATGTGGCGTCTGATGTGCCGGCAATCCTCAAATACACCAGACAGGTATATTATATTGGAAATCTGGAGTTCGCCAGACTGACACCGGGCGAGGCACATTTCTTCAATCTTAATGGTGAAGAAATCGAGAAACAGACGACTCAGATCAAATGGGATGCGGAAGCGGCCGAAAAGGCAGGCTTTGAGCATTTTATGATGAAAGAGATCCATGAGCAGCCAAAGGCTATTCAGGATACTCTGAATTCTGTTATTAAAGATGGAGTCATTGACTTTTCAGGGCTGGAATTAACGAAGGAAGAAATCCTGAGTTTTGAGCAGATCTATATTGTGGCCTGCGGATCAGCATGGCATGTAGGTATGGCCGCACAATATGTCCTGGAGGATATGGCGCGAATTCCAGTGAGAGTGGAACTGGCTTCGGAATTCCGTTACAGATCAATGCCGGTAAACAAGAACGTACTTGTTATTGCAATCAGTCAGTCTGGCGAGACAGCAGACACGCTGGCAGCACTTCGTCTTGCAAAGGAAAAGGGAATGACAACTTTGGCAATCGTGAATGTGGTCGGAAGCAGTATTGCACGTGAAGCGGACAAGGTGTTCTACACACTTGCAGGTCCGGAGATTTCGGTTGCAACAACAAAAGCCTACAGTGCACAGCTTGCTGCAATGTATTGTATTGCGGTAGAATTTGCATTTGTAAGAGGCAAGATCACGGAAGAGCAGTATGCATATTATATTTCAGAACTGCTCACGATCGCTCCGAAGATCAATAAGATACTGGAAGACAAAGAGAGACTGCAGTGGTTTGCGGCTAAATATGCCGGTGCGCATGATGTGTTCTTTGTCGGAAGGGGAATTGATTATGCGGTTTCCCTGGAGGGCAGTCTTAAATTAAAGGAGATCTCCTATATCCATTCAGAGGCATATGCTGCGGGAGAACTGAAGCATGGAACGATCAGTCTGATCGAGCCGGGAACATTGGTGATCGGTGTGCTGACACAGAGTAAGCTGTATGAGAAGACCATGAGTAATATGGTTGAGTGTCGAAGCCGTGGAGCATATCTGCTGGGACTGACAACTTATGGAAAATATGAGATTGAAGAGACCGTGGATTTTGCCGTATATGTGCCGCGAATCGACGAGTACTTTGCAGGAAGTCTGGCAGTGGTTCCACTGCAGCTGCTCGGATATTACGTGAGCGTGGCAAAAGGACTGGATGTAGATAAACCGCGAAATCTCGCCAAGAGCGTGACAGTGGAATAAACAAACAAAAAATGCCTCAAGTTCACATATTAGTGTTTCATCTGGGAGAAAAAATAGTTATTCTGCGCTGGGGTATCAACTTGCTATTTGGGATGTTAGATGTTAAAATCAAAGCACAACAGGCATGACTCATCATGCCGCCAAAGAAAGGAGCGTGCTGCATAATGGGAATGTTTGTTAATCCAGACAATTCTGCGTTCCAGGTTGCTTTGAATTCCGAAATATATATAGATAAAAGTGGTCTCATTAATTATACAAATAAGGTGTTAAATACGCTGCAAGGCTATATTTGCAATAGTCGTCCAAGAAGATTTGGGAAGTCTGTTACAGCCAATATGCTGACAGCTTATTACAGCAGAGGTTGCGATTCAGAAGGATTGTTTGCTGATCTTGAAATTAGCAAGAGCGCAGATTTCAAGAAGTATCTAAACCAGTTTGATGTAATTCATCTTGATATTCAATGGTGCATGGAACCAGCGGGGGGAGCAGATCAGGTAGTTCCGTATATTTCTGAGAAAACGATCGCAGAGCTTAAGGAGTACTATCCAGATGCTCTTTCAGAGGATGCTAAATCCCTGCCAGAAGCTTTATCACAGATCAACGCTTTGACAGGGAAAAAGTTTATTGTCATTATTGATGAATGGGATGTTCTTATTCGTGATAAAGCCACTAATACAAAGGCGCAGGAAGACTATATCAACTTCCTTAGAGGAATGTTCAAAGGAACAGAACCAACAAAGTATATCCAGCTTGCATATCTGACTGGCATCCTTCCAATCAAAAAGGAAAAAACGCAGTCTGCACTGAATAATTTTGACGAATTTACAATGCTGAGTGCAAGCAGACTTGCTCCATATATTGGCTTTACTGAAAATGAGGTACAGAAACTGGCGAAGGAGTATCAGCAAGATTTTGATGAGGTGAAGCGGTGGTATGACGGCTATCTCCTGAATGAATATCAAGTTTATAATCCCAGAGCAGTTGTCAGTGTGATGCTCCGAGGAGAATTCAAAAGTTATTGGTCAGAAACTGCTTCTTATGATGCAATCGTGCCACTGATTAATATGGATTTTGATGGACTTAAAACAGCCATCATCGAGATGCTGTCGGGTGCAGAAGTCAAGGTGAACACAGCGACATTCAAGAATGATACACTTAATATAAAAAGCAGGGACGATGTGTTGACTTATATGATTCATCTGGGTTATTTTGGGTACAATCAAAAATTGAAGACTGCTTTTGTTCCCAATGAAGAGATTCGCCAGGAACTCACTGCTGCAGTTGAAAGTAGAGGATGGAATGAGATGCTGGCCTTCCAGCAAGATTCAGAACATCTGCTTGATGCAACACTGGACATGGATGGAATGGCAGTCGCTGCACAAATTGGAAAAATCCATAATGAGTATGTGTCGGTAATCCAGTATCATAATGAAAATTCGCTGAGCAGTGTATTGACGCTTGCATACTTGAGTGCAATGCAGTATTATTTTAAGCCGATTCGGGAATTGCCAACAGGTCGAGGATTTGCTGATTTTGTATTCATACCTAAGCCAGAATATAGCGCATCTTATCCGGCAATGGTTGTTGAATTGAAGTGGAATAAGGATTCTGCAACCGCTTTGCAGCAAATAAAAGATAAGCAGTATCCTGAGTCAATCCTGAATTATACGGGTGACATTTTGCTTGTGGGTATCAACTATGATAAGGGTACCAAAGAACACCAATGTATGATTGAGAAATACGAGAAGGACTGACTTTTATTATTAATTGTGAATATTCACATGGATGTAGATAAGCCACGAAATCTCGCCAAGAGCGTGACGGTGGAATAAACAATTGCTTTACGGAAAAATGGTTTCGTGATATCATTAATTTTACATATTAGTGGTTTCATGGAACCTTTTTCTATTAGGCTTTGGGGAGGTGCTAGCATGACAGATCGTAAGAAGCTGCCAATCGGAATAGACATTTTTGAAAAACTGGATCGATCGGAATTCTACTATATTGATAAGACCGGGATGATTGAAGAACTGCTACAGAATCGAAGTGAAGTAAATCTGTTTACTCGCCCAAGGCGTTTCGGCAAATCCCTGAATATGAGCATGTTGAAGACCTTCTTTGAAATAGGAAGTAATCCTGCCCTGTTTGATGGTCTGAAGATTTCTGAGAACAAAGAAATCTGTACAAAGTATATGGGGCAGTTTCCGGTGATTTCTATCAGTCTGAAAAGTGTGGAGGGATTATCCTTTCAGGCGGCCTGTGGTGCACTGAAGACAGTTATAGGAACAGAGGCGTTGAGGTTTTCGTTTTTGGAAGAAAGCTCTGCTTTATCTGATGCGGATAAGAAACTCTACAGACAGCTTATCGAAATTGGAACATCGGAAAATGGTCTGTTTGTTATGACTACGGAAGCGCTTGTTTCGAGCCTTAAGATTTTATCATCATTGTTGGGCAGGCATTATGGCAGGCAGGTTATTCTTTTGATCGATGAATATGATGTGCCTTTGGACAAAGCTTTTCAGTATGGATATTATGATGAGATGGTGTCTTTGATCAGAAGTATCTTCGGCAATGCATTGAAGACAAATCCGGATCTTTATTTCGCTGTTTTGACAGGGTGCCTGAGAATTTCTAAAGAAAGTATTTTTACAGGCTTAAATAATTTGAAGGTTCTGACCCTCACAGATGTCAGGTTCGATGAATATTTTGGCTTCACAGATGCAGAAGTAAGAGACATGCTTGCGTATTATGATCTGTCTGGACGATATGAAGAAGTTAAAGAGTGGTATGATGGCTACCGGTTTGGAAATGTAGAAGTATATTGTCCGTGGGATGTGATCAATTACTGTGATCTGTTAAAAGCAGATTCCGAGGCGCATCCACAGGATTACTGGTCAAATACGAGCGGAAATGCCATGGTGCGCAGGTTTATTGACAAAGCGGATACGCGAACAAGAAATGAGATCGAGAAGCTGATTTCCGGTGAAGAAATCGTGAAAGAAATTCGACAGGAACTGACATACAGTGAGCTGGACAGCAGTATTGAGAATCTATGGAGTGTGCTTTTTACGACTGGTTATCTGACGCAGAGAGGACAGGTTGGCACAGATACATTTAAACTGGCTATTCCGAATCTGGAAATCCGCAGGCTGTTTATCAAACAGATTCGGGAGTGGTTTAGAGAAACTTCCCAAAGTGACGGAGAGACTCTGAATGAGTTTTGTAATGCTTTTCCAAGGCAGAATCCTAAGAAGATTGAAGAACTGTTTGGTGATTATCTCTGGAATACGATCAGTATCCGAGATACAGCTCCCGCAAAAAAAGAGAATTTTTATCATGGAATTCTTCTGGGGCTTCTTGGTTATAAGTCTAATTGGCTGATCAAATCCAATGCGGAGTCCGGAATTGGATACAGTGACATTCTGGTGGAGGTGCCGGATAACCGTACCGGAATAGTGATTGAGCTGAAATATGCCGAGAACGGAAATATGGATACCGCCTGCGAGGAAGCACTGAAGCAGATCGAGGACAGGGATTACACTGCCAGACTCCGGGACGATGGCATGCGTAATATTATTAAATATGGAATTGCCTGTTACAAAAAGAATTGCAAGGTGGTATTGGGATAATCATTTGAAGACATCACAGTCGGACAGGAGGAATTTTCATGAGTAGATTAAACAATCTTTGCAGCATGATGATTGAGTTTTACAGAGATGACCCGGCGAGAATCCAGCACTTTATAAAGGTGCACAGCTTTGCTAAGCTGATCGGGGAAGAAGAGCATCTGGATGAGAAGCTGCTCTATATTCTGGAAGCGGCAGCTTATGTACATGATATTGGAATCCGCCCGGCGGAGGCTAAATTTGGCAGATGTGACGGCAAACTGCAGGAGCAGGAAGGTCCGGCAGAGGCAGAGAAAATGCTGAAGAACCTTGGGTTTGATCAGGATGTGATCGACAGGGTATCCTATCTTGTTGGACACCATCATACATACACGGATATTGATGGAATGGATTATCAGATTCTTGTGGAGGCTGATTTTCTGGTGAATTATTTTGAAGATCACCTGGAGACGGAATCGATTAAAAAGAGTGTGAAGAAAATCTTTAAGACGGAGACCGGAATCCGGATTGCAACGGAAATGTTCTTCCCGGAAGAATTCCAGATATCAGATACCTGGGCATAGGATGGTCTCCAGGAACTGGATGATTTTATCGAATCCCAGGGAATTTATATTCGTCAGTGAATAAGTGGCATAGTCGGGGGATTTGACCCGACATCATATAAAATGATCCTAAGGCATTGTAGTTGGAACTCTCCGGTATCCGGGGAGTTTTTCTATTGTATAATTCTGGGATTTAGTCTATAATATACTAGCATTATTGGGAGTTTGTAGTCAATATAATTCAAGGAGAGGACTTATTATTATGAGAGCTGAAGTTGTGGCTATGACGGGTGAAAACCTGGATATGGATGCCATAAAAAAGGCAGGAGACATTTTGAAAGCGGGTGGACTGGTCGCGTTTCCTACCGAGACTGTATATGGACTTGGTGGAAATGCACTGGATCCGCAGGCTTCCATGAAAATATACGCAGCGAAAGGAAGACCGTCAGACAATCCGCTGATCGTACATATCGCAGAGCTGGAGCAGTTAGAGAAGATTACGACAGAGATACCTGAGGGAGCAAAGAGCCTTGCTGAGAAATACTGGCCGGGGCCGCTTACCATGATCCTCCCGAAAGCGGATATCGTGCCGCGAGAGACTACCGGTGGTCTGGACAGTGTTGCGGTTCGTTTTCCGAGTGACAGGATCGCACAGGAACTGATAAAGGCCGGTGGTGGTTTTGTGGCAGCACCGAGTGCCAATACGTCAGGCAGACCAAGTCCGACGATGGCAGAACATGTGGAAGAAGATCTTGGCGATGCCATTGATATGATCATTGATGGTGGACAGGTGGGAATCGGGTTGGAATCCACAATCGTTGACTTCACGGAGGAGGTTCCAGTCGTTCTGCGTCCGGGCTATATTTCACTGGAAATGCTTCAGGAGACACTCGGAGATGTACGGATGGATAAGGGACTTCTGATCACAGACAGCAGTGTACATCCGAAAGCACCGGGAATGAAATATCGTCATTATGCGCCTAAAGCAGATCTTTCTATTATAGAAGGAAATGAAGAGGACGTTGTTGCATGCATCAATCACCTGACGGACGAAGCAGTTGCAAAAGGCCTTAAGGTCGGTGTCATTGCAACAGATGAAACGAAGGCGCGTTATGCGCATGCGGATGTTCTTAGCATCGGCAGCAGAGAAGAAGAGGAAACGATCGCTCATCATCTGTACGAGGTTTTACGAGACTTCGATGATGACATAGTGGATGTTATTTATTCAGAAGCGTTTTACACGCCAAAGATGGGCCAGGCGATTATGAATCGTCTTTTAAAGGCGGCCGGACATAAAATCATAAATGCACAGGAGGAAAATAAATGATAGCATTAGGATGTGACCATGGCGGTTATGAACTGAAACAGGAGATTATTAAATATTTAGAGGAAAACAATATCGAATATAAAGATTTCGGATGTGACAGTACAGATTCTACGGATTATCCGATCTATGCCAAAAGAGTAGCCATTGCGATTCAGAATGGTGACTGTGAAAAAGGTATTCTGATCTGTGGAACAGGCATCGGTATTTCTATCACAGCAAATAAATTCAAAGGTATTCGTGCAGCTCTTTGTTCCGACTGCTTCAGTGCAGAGGCAACAAGACTTCATAACAATGCCAATATTCTTGCAATGGGCGGCAGAGTAGTCGGACCTGGACTGGCAGTCAAGATCGTGGATACATTCCTGAATACACCGTTCTCAGAGGAAGAACGTCATATCCGCAGAATCAAACAGATCGAAGAGGATACAGATATCACAGACGCTTATCCGGAAATCTAAAAACAGGGGAGGTTCTTACGGTGGCTGTACATATCAAAAAACGTGAGGATTATATTTCCTGGGACGAGTATTTTATGGGAGTGGCAATGCTCTCCGGAATGCGTTCCAAGGATCCGAATTCACAGGTGGGTGCCTGTATTGTCAGCAATGATAACAAGATTCTTTCCATGGGTTATAATGGATTTCCAAAGGGCTGCTCAGATGATGAATTTCCGTGGGCACGTGAAGGAGATCCGCTTGACACCAAGTATCTGTATGTGACTCACAGTGAGCTGAATGCAATCCTGAATTACCGGGGTGGAAGTCTGGAAGGTGCAAAGCTCTATGTTTCGCTTTTTCCGTGCAATGAATGTGCCAAGGCAATCATTCAGGCGGGGATCAAAACGGTTGTATATGACTGTGACAAATACGAACACACACCGTCTGTCATTGCATCCAAAAGGATGCTGGATGCAGCGGGGGTAAGATATTACAAATATAATCGGACAGGAAGGGAAATCAAACTTTCTGTGTAAAAATGGTGAAAAAATGATTCCAGGGCGTTTACTTTGGGGTTGACACTCGGATTATTTTTATTTAAAATAAGATAAGTTCGGATGAATTAAGAGTTATCCGGCTTATTTTAATAAGTTTATGAGCGATGAAGAGAATAGTACATGAGGAGCAATCTCAGAGAGGGATCCATATGGTGTGAGGATTCTGTGCGTGAATCATGGAACCGGCCTCTGAGCTCCATGTGATTGAAGCATGGCGTGTTTCCTGCGTTAAAGGATCTAGAGAGAGCAGTTCCTTTGGGAATTGTTAATTAGGGTGGTACCGCCGAAGTCCTTCGGTCCCTTTACCGGGATCTGAAGGGCTTTTTTTGATGCTTTTTATCCCGGCATGTATCTGGTCGGAGGTTTTTAATTCCGGCATCATCATATCAAAAAGGAGAAAAGAACGATGGCAAAGAAATTAGTTGAAGCGATCACTTCCATGGAAGACGATTTTGCACAGTGGTATACAGACGTTGTCAAAAAAGCGGAACTGTGCGGCTACACAAGTGTAAAAGGATGCATGGCAATCAAACCGGCAGGTTATGCGATTTGGGAAAATATCCAGCATGAACTGGACCGCAGATTCAAAGAAACAGGTGTGCAGAATGTGTACATGCCGATGTTTATTCCGGAATCTCTTCTGCAGAAAGAAAAAGATCACGTAGAAGGATTTGCACCGGAAGTAGCGTGGGTAACACATGGTGGACTGAATGAACTGCAGGAGCGTCTCTGCGTTCGTCCGACTTCTGAGACTCTGTTCTGCGATTTTTATCAGAAAGACATCCAGTCCCACAGAGATCTGCCGAAGGTCTATAATCAGTGGTGTTCTGTAGTACGTTGGGAAAAGACAACCCGTCCGTTCCTTCGTTCCAGAGAATTTCTGTGGCAGGAGGGACATACTGCTCACGCAACAGCAGAAGAAGCAGAAGAAAGAACGATCCAGATGCTGAATCTGTATGCTGATTTCTGTGAAGAAGTTCTGGCAATTCCGGTAATCAAAGGTCAGAAAACAGACAAAGAAAAATTTGCAGGTGCAGTAGCAACTTACACAATTGAATCTCTGATGCACGATGGAAAAGCACTTCAGTCCGGTACCAGCCATAACTTTGGTGACGGATTTGCAAAAGCATTCGGCATCCAGTACACAGACAAAGATAACACACTGAAATATGTGCATCAGACATCCTGGGGTATGACAACACGTATGATCGGTGCGATCATCATGGTTCATGGTGATAACAGCGGACTTGTTCTGCCTCCGAGAATTGCTCCGACACAGGCTGTTATCATTCCGATTCAGCAGCGTAAAGAGGGTGTTCTGGAAAAGGCAGATGAACTGTTTGCAGCACTCAAGGCAGCTGGCATCCGTGTTAAAGTTGATGACACAGACAGAAGCCCGGGATTCAAATTTGCTGAGCAGGAAATGAGAGGAATTCCGGTTCGTATCGAATGTGGCCCGAAAGATATCGAGAACGGACAGGCTGTTATCTGTCGTCGTGATACAAGAGAAAAATATGTGGTTTCTTTCGAAGAGCTTGCAGCCAAAGTACAGGAAGTTCTGGATACCATGCAGAAAGATATGCTGGAGCGCGCACGTGCACATCGTGATGCACACACATATGTTGCAACGAATTATGAAGAATTCAAAGATACCATCAACAACAAACCTGGCTTTGTAAAAGCTATGTGGTGCGGAAACCGTGAATGCGAAGACAAGATCAAAGAAGATGTTCAGGCAACATCCAGATGTATGCCGTTTGAACAGGAACACTTGAGCGATGTCTGCGTATGCTGCGGAAAACCGGCTAAGAAGATGGTTTACTGGGGAAGAGCATACTAATATGAAATTAACGATTCCTTCCAATGCGGAAAAAATACTGCACATTTTAGAGGAAAACGGTTATGAGGCTTATGTTGTCGGTGGATGCGTCAGAGATTCTATTCTGGGACGCAACCCCAACGACTGGGATATCACCACATCTGCTTCTCCGCAGCAGGTGAAGGAACTGTTCCAGCGCACGGTGGATACCGGATTGCAGCATGGAACAGTGACCGTATTAATGGATAAAGAAGGCTATGAAGTAACGACGTATCGTGTGGATGGAGATTACGAAGATGGACGCCATCCAAAGCAGGTCATGTTTACTTCGAGTCTGGAAGAAGATCTGAAACGAAGAGATTTTACGATCAATGCAATGGCATATCATCCGGAAAGAGGTCTTGTAGATCTTTTTCATGGAATGGAAGATATGGAGCATAAAATCGTACGCTGTGTCGGTGATCCGATGGAGCGTTTTCATGAAGATGCACTTCGGATTCTGCGTGCAGTGCGCTTTTCCGCACAGTTGGGATTTACAATTGAAGAAAAAACGAAGGCTGGTATTCAGGCACTGGCACCGAATCTGAAATGTGTCAGTGCAGAGCGAATCCAGACAGAGCTGGTGAAGCTTCTGGTGTCACCACATCCGGATTATCTCCGAGTGGCTTATGAAACCGGAATTACCAGAGAATTTCTACCGGAGTTTGATGCATGTATGGAGACTGAACAGAATACGCCGCATCATTGTTATACAGTAGGAGAACATATTCTTCACGGTCTGCTTCTGGTGCGGCCGGACAAAGTCCTTCGGCTGACGATGCTACTTCATGATATTGCGAAGCCAGTGATGCGAAAGACCGATGAAAATGGGCGTGATCATTTCAAGATGCATGCACCGGAAGGTGAAAAAATGGCAAAAAGCATTCTTCGCCGGCTGAAATTTGACAACGATACGATCAGTAAAGTCTCCAGACTGATCAAATATCATGACGACCGCCCGATGCCGGAAATGCGTTCGGTAAGACGTGCGGTGAACCGGATCGGAGAAGATCTGTTTCCGATGTATCTCGAAGTACAGGAGGCGGATATGCTTGCCCAGAGTGAGTATCGCCGAGAGGAAAAATCTGCCCGACTGAAAGGGGTGGCAGAGTGTTATCATAAGGTGGTAGAGGAGAAACAATGCGTTTCGTTAAAGACACTTGCCGTGACAGGAAGAGATTTGATCCAGGCCGGATATAAGCCAGGACCGGAACTCGGAGAGGTGTTGAAGGAGATGCTGGAACATGTGCTCGAAGAACCTTCCGATAATACAAAAGAGAAGTTAATGGAATTTATAAAAGAAAAACATTAGAAGTATATGGACCGTACATTTGTATATCGAGATTCCGCAAGGAGAGATATGGGAATATTTTAATGGACCATACATTTGTATATCGGATTTTCAACAGGCTTCGGAATGGGAGTTATCTAAGATATAACCTGACTGCGAAAAGCATTCATAAAAATTGCAAACTCGCCTGAAGGCTCAGACAGAGCAATTTTTATTCATAAGGCAGCCAGAACATATCTAAGAAAACTCGACATTCCTGCAGAAAGTTGAAAATCCTGATATACAAATCGTAGGGTCTTTTTTTAATTTGCATTTCAATCTATGTTGGAATAGAGGGACTGATATACGAATGTACGGTCGTTTATTACGTATTATCTTAGCAAATTTAGTACCGATTGTTCTTCTTTCCGTTAATATTTGATAACGAATCTCCTTTATAACAGAATCTATTACTTCCCATACATTTTCTGGATTCCCCCTACATAAGATAGAAGGTACAAAATCAAGAGGGGGATTTTTATTTGTATGATTATGGACTCAGCACACTGGAGCAGTATGGCCTCACCGCCGAATCTACAGCCCGGACACGTGGCGGACTTCTGTGCCATACAGAAAAAGGACTTGTCATCGTAAAAGAATTCAAAGGAACAGAAAAAAAACTACAGAAACAACAGGAATTGCTTCTGCAGATCCAGAGTCAGGGCGGCAAGGTGGACTGCTATATTCCAAATCAGGAAGAAAACCTGGTCAGCCGCGACCGTGACGGCATTCCATATACAATGCAGTACTGGTATGAGGGCAGAGAATGCGATACACGTTCCAAAGAAGACATTTTCAAAAGTATTCGAACCATGGCAGAACTGCATCAGCGCATGCATATAGCGACTGTAGAATATTATATAGAACCGTCATTGGAAAATGGATATCTGCGGCATAATCAGGAATTAAAAAAAATCCGCAGTTTTATCAGAAAACGGGGAGCATCCAGTCCTTTTGAAAAAATATATCTGGCAACAGTAGAAGATTTCCTGAGAGACGGAGAAGAGGCGTATGCGGCATTAAGAGAGTCTGGTTATCAGGAGCTGCGCCAGAAAGCAGAAACGGAGGGTGAAGTCTGCCACGGAGAATATAACCAGCATAATGTTTTGATCTTAAAAAGTGGAACTGCAGTTACAAACTTTGAACATTGGGGATTTGATACGCAGATGGCTGATCTGTATCGCTTTATGAGAAAAATTCTCGAGAAATATAACTGGGATGTCCGCTTTGGAAAAGAAATGCTGAAAGCATATCATGAGATAAAACCCGTGAGCAAAGAAGAATGGACAAATCTTAAGATTCGATTCAGTTATCCTGAAAAATACTGGAAACTTGCAAATTATTATTATACGCATCGCAAAACCTGGATTTCTGTGAAAAATACAGAAAAACTACAAAATCTGATACGACAGCGGGAGGCGTGGAAACGATATTGTGCTTCCTTTTTCTTCTGAAGAGGTGTATAATATAGAACTATCAAAGACAGTAGTGAAACTGTCGGAAATACATTGTACAGGGAGGTATTTTAGTATGGATTACAAAGAGGTTTATGAGCAGTGGATTGCAAACCCATACTTCGACGAAGCAACAAAAGAGGAATTGAAAAGTATTGCAGAGGATGAAAATGAGATAAAAGAACGTTTTTATATGGATCTGGAGTTTGGTACAGCTGGTCTTCGTGGAATCATTGGAGCCGGAACCAATCGTATGAACATCTATGTTGTTAGAAGAGCAACACAGGGGCTTGCAAATTATATCGCAAAAGTAGACAAGAAATCCCAGGGTGTTGCAATCGCATATGATTCCCGCCATATGTCACCGGAATTTGCACAGGAAGCAGCTCTTTGTCTTGCAGCAAACGGAATTAAAGCGTATATCTTTGAGACATTAAGACCTACACCGGAGCTTTCTTTCGCGGTACGTCATTTGGGATGTGTTGCCGGTATCAATGTAACTGCAAGCCATAACCCACCGGAATACAATGGATACAAAGTATACTGGGAGGACGGTGCACAGATCACACCGCCACATGACAGCGGAATCATGGGAGAAGTTAAGGCAATTTCCGATTGGAATACTGTTAAGACTATGGACAAGGCTGAAGCCGAAAAAGCAGGCCTTTTCGAGGTGATCGGCAAAGAAGTGGACGATGCATACATGGCAGAACTGAAGAAACAGGTTATTCATATGGATGCTATTCAGGCAGAAGGAAAGAATCTGAAGATCGTGTACACACCACTTCATGGAACTGGTAACATTCCTGCAAGAAGAATCCTCAAAGAACTTGGATTTGAGAACGTTTATGTTGTCAAAGAACAGGAACTTCCGGATGGAGATTTCCCAACAGTAAGTTATCCGAATCCGGAAGCAGCAGAAGCTTTTGAACTTGGTCTGAAACTTGCAAAAGAAGTAGACGCAGATCTTGTTCTTGCGACAGATCCGGATGCAGACCGTCTTGGCGTTCGTGTCAAAGACAAAAACGGAGAATATCATGACCTGACAGGAAACATGTCCGGATGCCTTCTTGCAAACTATGAGATCAGCCAGCGCAAAGCCGTAAACGGAAGCCTTCCGGAGGACGGTGCACTGATCAAGACAATTGTTACAACCAATCTTGCAGATGCAATCGCCAAGGGTTATGGTGTAAAACTGATCGAGGTCCTTACAGGATTTAAGTTTATCGGACAGCAGATCCTTGGATTTGAAAAGAGCGGAAAAGGATCTTATCTCTTTGGATTTGAAGAGAGCTATGGCTGCCTGATCGGTACATATGCACGAGATAAGGATGCAATCGTTGCAACAATGGCACTTTGCGAAGCGGCAGCATATTATAAGACGCAGGGTAAGACTCTGTGGGATGCAATGATCGAGATGTATGAACAGTTTGGATATTACAAAGACGATATCAAAGCTGTAACTATGAAAGGTATTGAAGGCCTGCAGAAGATTCAGGATATCATGAATTCACTTCGCCAGAATCCGCCGGCAGAATTTGCAGGACACAAAGTGGTTGCTGTAAGAGATTACAAAGCAGACACGATCAAAAATCTGGAAACAGGCGAAGTTACACTGACAGGACTTCCGAATTCCAATGTCCTTTATTATGAACTGACAAATGATGCCTGGGTATGTGTTCGTCCGTCTGGTACAGAACCAAAAGTTAAGTTCTACTACGGAGTAAAAGGTACATCTCTGGCAGATGCGGATGAAAAATCAGCAGTCATGGGCAAAGCTGTTCTGGATATGGTTGACTCCATGATGTAAACTTGCATATGCGGGAATTTGATGATTTTATGGAAATTGTCAGGAAAATACGCCGAAATTGTCCGTGGGACAGTGTGCAGACGCATGAAAGCCTGAAAAAATATCTGCTGGAAGAAAGCAATGAGGTACTGGAAGGAATCGACCGTCTTTCAAAAGAAAATGACAGCACAAATCTTTGTGAGGAACTGGGAGATGTGCTGTTTCAGGTGGCTCTTCACAGTGTGATCGCGGAAGAAGAGGGACTTTTTACCGTTGAGGATGTGATCCGAGACGTTTCATCCAAAATGAAATTCCGGCATCCGAAGATCTTTTCACCGGAGGATAAACAGCTGGCCGGGCTTTCGTGGGAAGAGTTGAAACAATTGGAAAAAGCGACAGAAGAAGAGCCTGAAAAAGCCGAAAAGCCTTGACAATTTGACATAAAAGGTTTATATATAGTAAATAGCGTGCATATGCCAAGGAAGCATTACGCAATAAATAAGAATGAGGTTATTTAGAGGAGGAACACCATGAATAAAACAGAATTAGTAGCAGCAATGGCGAAAGAAACAAACCTTTCCAAAAAAGATGTAGAGGCTGTATTAAAATCTTTCACTGATGTTGTAGCATCCGAATTAAAAAAAGGTGGAAAAATCCAGTTAGTTGGTTTTGGTACATTTGAAGTAAGTGAAAGAGCAGCAAGAGAAGGAAGAAATCCTCAGACTGGTGAAACAATGAAGATCGCAGCTTCCAAAGCTCCGAAATTCAAAGCTGGTAAAGCTCTGAAAGATATGGTAAACGAATAAGTAAATCGTGCTTTTAGGGGGGACAGATATGTTCCCCCTTTTGTTTTTCCGGAGGTATATATGAGACTTGATAAATATTTAAAAATCTCACGTCTGATCAAGAGAAGAACGGTTGCGAACGAGGCATGTGATGCCGGACGAGTGCTGGTCAATGACCGCCCGGCCAAGGCGTCAGCACAGGTAAAAGCCGGTGATACGATTGAAATCCAGTTTGGAAGCAAAAACGTAAAGGTTGAGGTGCTGGATATCAAAGAAACGGTTCGTAAAGAAGACGCAGAGAATCTTTTTCGCTATCTTTGATCGTTTTTGTGTCTATTGGACAGGGCTCTCACATAGATTAACAGTAAATGCAGGATGGGAGCTGTGGGGTTGGAAGAAAAAAAGACAGGCAAGGTGCACGGTCTGACGCTAAAAGAGCGTAAATATGGAAAACTGACAGGTGTTCAGGATATTCATTCGTTTAATGAAAATGAGATATTGCTTCAGACTGAGGCCGGGAAAGTGCAGATCAAAGGAGAGCAGCTTCATGTAAAAAGCCTTGACCTCGAAAAGGGAGAGGCTGAGATTGAAGGAAAAGTAAACAGTGTTTCTTATCTGACAAAGAATGCGCAGAAAAAAGAAGAACCTTTGCTGAAAAGGATGTTCCGGTAAGATGAGCAGTTATATCAGATTGGAAATACTGCTTTTTTTTCGCGCTTTCGAAACAGGAGTAGGGATGCTTGTTGTTTACAGGCTGACCGATATGCTGAAAAGACGTTTGTTCTGCGACAGAATGTGGAACAGTACAGTGGATATTTTGTACTGGTTATTGGCTGGTTTGCTGCTTTTTACCGCTTTATATCAGTGCAATTATGGCAGAATCCGTTTTTTTATGCTGGCAGGTGTTGCTTTTGGTGGAATTTTTGCAAATTTTGTGTTAAATAGGTTGCTATTTCTGGTAAAAAGATGTAATATTTCTTCATATAGACATACGAAAAGACGTTTATGGTGTAATAGAAGGGGCAGACGATTTGAAAAAGTCAAAAAAGAAAAAAAATAAAAAAAGAATAGCGAATAACTACCTTGGAATGGCAGCAATTGCTATTGTTGTTCTGCTTCTGTTGGGTGGACTGACTTATCAGAGTCAGACACTTAAGGCGAGGATTGCTGTATACGATGCAAAGGCATCAGCGCTGGAAGATTCTATTGCAGGTGAGCAGGAACGTACACAGGAAATAGATGAACAGAAAGAGTACATGCAGACGGATGAATATATAGCCGAAGTTGCCAGAGATAAGCTTGGTCTGGTCAAAGGAAATGAGATTGTATTTGAAGAAGAGAAATAAAGGAGATTTTGCAGAAAAGTTTTCTGGAACAATCTCCTTTATTTGACAGATATTTTAAAAGAACCCTCTTATAATATTTTTCTAGTGAAAGTATTGTAATACTTACCGGGAAGTATCAGGGGAGGGGGATATATGCAGGAATGGATAATTGCCATGCTCGTGATCAGCGTACTGCTGATATTGCGGGACATGGCAAAAACTATTTTGACGGGGAGAATGTCGAAAAAAGAAGAAATATTTCCGAGTGGAGAAGATCATCCTCAGAAAGAAAAAGTGGAACGCTATGCGGCAGCTTTTCAGAAACTTGCGGATACATTTTATGGAATGCCGTACAAAAAGGAATACCTGAGTAGTGGGCAGATTGAGCGTATTCTGACGGATGCGAACGATCGTCTGTGCAGTAACTGCTATCATCGGGAAATCTGCTGGGGAAGTCAGGCAGAAACAATGTGTCAGGGGGGAGAAGCACTGGTACGTGCTCTCGAAAAAGATGATGAAGGAGAACTTGAGAAACTTCGTATGCAATGGGGGAGCGTATGCGGAAAATCATTACAATATCTGGAAGAAGTACGCGAACAGTTTCGACAGGAAAAACAGAATCTTATATGGATGAATCGTATGATCGAAAGTCGGCTGGCAGTGGCTCAGCAGCTGACAGAGACAGCGGCCATTATGGAGACAGTAGCAAATGATCTGTATGATATTTCGGCAGCAGAACCGGAATTTCAGGAAGAACTGAAAAAGAATCTGCGAAGAAAACATGTGATTTTGAAAGCTGCGTGGGTGATGGACAAAGTTGAAGGGCGCAGACAGATTTTTCTTACTCTGCGTGCCAGGAGCGGACAGTGTGTTTCTGTAACAGAGGTTGCACAGATGCTCTCAGAGTTATGCGAAAGTAATATGACGTCTGTGCAGGGAAGCCGGTGTATTGTAAATGGGGAATTTCATACGATTCATTTTGTAGAAGATGTCAGTTATCAGATGTTATACGGAGTATCCAGACTTACAAGAGAAAATGAAAAAGTATCAGGGGATAATTATATCTGCAGACAGGAAGACGGTGGAAGATTTGTGATGTGTCTGTCTGATGGAATGGGATCGGGTATGGACGCATGCAGAGAAAGTGAGATTGTAGTGGAACTTCTGGAACAGTTTCTGGATTCCGGCTTTTCTCAGGAGACTGCGGCACGTATGGTAAATTCTGCGCTTGTTCTGAAAGGCAGGGAAGGAATGTTCTCTACGGTAGATATCTGTGCAGTAGATCTCTATACGGGAATCTGTGAGTTCCTAAAAGCAGGTGCAGCTTCGACATTTATCAAACGTGACCACTGGGTGGAAGCTATTTCATCAGAAAGCCTTGCGGCGGGACTGGTACAGAGGATTGATTTTGACACGGCATCCAGAAAATTGTATCATGGAGATTATCTGATCATGATGACCGATGGTGTGATGGACGCGCTGCCTGTTGAATGTGAGGAAGAGACGATGAAAGAGATCATTATGGATATTCAGGATGAAACACCCAGAGAGATCAGCCGGGGGATTTTGGAACGGGCACTCGGGTACAGCGATTATCATGCGAGGGATGATATGACGGTCCTTGTAGCGAATGTGGTAAGAAAATAAAAACACAGGAGAAAAGAAGATGTATAAAGATACATTGCAGAAAGTAAAAAGATTTATGACTGAAACAGGAATGCTGCAAAATTGTTCAGAGATCATCCTTGGTGTTTCTGGCGGTCCGGATTCGATGACAATGCTTCATATATTGAATGAACTCAGAGATGAATTTGGCTATCGTCTCCGCGTAGTACATGTAAATCACGGAATCCGTGGAAAAGAAGCTCTGCGGGACCAGCAGATGGTGGAGAAAATATGCAGTGAATGGAAGATCCCGTGTGCAGTATATAATTATGATGTTCCTGCTCTGGCTCTCAGTTGGAAGATGGGAACCGAAGAAGCCGGCCGCAAAGTTCGTCGAATCGCTTTTGAAAAAGAGAAAGAAAATGCAGTGGCGATACCGGAACAGGTACGTGTGGCGCTTGCACATAACCAAAATGATATGGCGGAAACTATGCTGCATCACCTGGCCAGGGGAACCGGGATCAGGGGCCTCTGCTCGCTGAAGCCACTGAACGGAGAAATTATCCGGCCTCTTTTGTGTTTAGAACGGAGTGAAATCGTCAATTATGTAGAGGAGAACAGCATTCAGACAGTTCTGGACAGCAGCAATATGGAAGATGATTATACGAGAAACCGTATACGACGTCACATTTTGCCACTCATTGAGCAGGAAGTAAATCCAAGGGCAGTTACACATATGGCAGAAGCGTCAGAAATATTTGGACAGGCAGAAGCCTATTTTACGAAGCTGGCAGGAGAAATGGCAGCAGGATACAGGAAAGCAAAAGACAGATATGTCTTGGATCATGAGTTTTTCAAAAAAGAAACAATTATCCAGACATATGTGATCAGGGAGATATTAGAAGTAACAGGCGGACATCAGAGTGACCTTACCTCTGGTCATATAAAACAGATCAGAGATCTGTATGGTATGCAGACTGGACGAAAAGCAGATCTTCCATATGAACTGGAGGCGTCCAGAGTTTATGAAGGAGTACAGATCCGAAAGAAAAATATGATCGCAGAATCAGATAGTGAGACAGAAGAACTGAAAATCCAAAATCTTGTTGTTCCGGGAGAAACGAAATGGAAGCAGGGATGCTTTACTGCAAAAATTTATTCATATAATGGTGAGAAGATTTTGGAAAAAAAGTATACGAAATGGTTTGATTGTGATAAAATAAATTGCGAACTGACTGTCCGCACACGCAGAAGCGGTGACTATATGGCAGTCAGTCAGAGCGGCGGGCATAAGAAGCTGACACGTTGTATGATCGATGATAAAATTCCGGGTGAACTGAGAGGGAAACTCCCACTGGTTGTCGATGGAAATGAAGTTTTGTGGATCGTAGGCGGAAGAATCAATGAGCGTTACAAAATCACTTCCGAAACAGGAAGGGTATTGGAGATCACATACCAAGGAGGAAACGTACAATGAGTGAAAAAATCAAAGTTTTACTGAGTGAAGAAGAAGTGGATGCAAGAATTAAGCAGATCGCAGCCCAGATCAGCAGGGATTATGCAGGAAGGGAAATACATCTTATCTGTGTTCTGAAGGGTGGCGTATTCTTTACCTGTGAACTGGCAAAGAGAATTACTGTTCCGGTATCCCTTGATTTTATGTCAGTATCCAGCTATGGTGATGATACAAAATCCAGTGGTGTTGTAAAAATCGTAAAAGATCTGGATCAGCCGCTGATCGGCAAAGATGTTCTGATCGTGGAGGATATCATTGACTCAGGAAGAACTCTCAGCTACCTGATCGAAATCCTGAAGGGAAGAAATCCAAACAGCATCCGTCTGTGCACACTGCTGGACAAACCGGAACGCAGGGTAAAAGACGTAAAAGTAGACTACTGCTGTTTTAATATTCCGGATGAATTTGTAGTAGGATATGGTCTGGATTACGCACAGAAATACAGAAATCTTCCGTTTATCGGGGTGGTTGAATTAGAAAACCAGGATTGAAAGGAGACAGCAGCAGGTGAATAAACAGTCAGGCAGAATTGGCCTGTATCTTGTATTGATCGTGATGTTGGTTGCCGGATACTTTTATCTGAACAATCAGGTAGCATCACAGAGCAGTTACTCAATGGAAAGTATGAAACAGGCAGCAGAGGATGGTAAGCTTTCTTCTGCAAAAATCTACCAGAACAGGGAAGTGCCTACCGGTTCCGTTGTTGCGGATATCGAAGGTGAAGGGCAGAAAAAAGTATATGTAACAGATGTTAAAGACGCACAGAAGCTTCTGGAAGGCTACGGCATTCATCCGGAAGTGGCAGATGTTCCGCAGGAAAGTGTATTTATGACAACATTTTTTCCGGTACTTCTCACAGGTGGGCTGGTGATTTTCCTGTTTCTTATGATGAACCGTCAGATGTCAGGAGGCGGAGGTAATGCCAAGATGATGAATTTTGGAAAGAGCCGTGCCCGAATGATGCTGCCGGATGACAAAAAAGTTACATTTCAGAATGTGGCAGGTCTTCAGGAAGAAAAAGAAGATCTGGTCGAGGTTGTTGATTTTTTGAAAGCTCCACAGAAATATACAAATGTTGGAGCAAGGATTCCAAAAGGAGTGATCCTTGTAGGACCTCCTGGAACAGGTAAGACACTTCTTGCAAAAGCAGTTGCCGGAGAAGCGGGAGTTCCGTTTTTCTCTATTTCAGGATCTGATTTTGTAGAGATGTTTGTCGGTGTCGGCGCATCCCGTGTACGTGATCTGTTTGAAGAGGGCAAGAAGCATGCACCATGTATCATCTTTATTGATGAGATTGATGCAGTTGCAAGACAGCGTGGAACCGGTATGGGTGGTGGTCATGATGAGAGAGAGCAGACACTGAACCAGCTTCTTGTTGAGATGGATGGTTTTGGTGTGAATGAAGGAATCATCGTAATGGCAGCTACCAACCGTGTGGATATCCTTGATCCGGCGATTCTTCGTCCTGGCCGTTTTGACCGTAAGGTTGCAGTTGGCCGTCCGGATGTCAAAGGAAGAGAAGAAATCCTTCGTGTACATGCCAAAGATAAACCACTCGGCGAGGATGTGGATCTTGCACAGATCGCGCAGACAACAGCCGGCTTTACAGGTGCTGATCTTGAGAACCTTCTGAATGAGGCTGCGATCATGGCTGCCAGATCAGGACGCAGTTATATTACACAGCCGGATATCAAGCATGCATTTATCAAAGTTGGTATTGGTGCAGAAAAACGAAGCAAAGTTATCTCTGAAAAAGAGAAGAAGATCACAGCATATCATGAGGCGGGACATGCAATCCTTTTCCATGTGCTTCCGGATATGGACCCAGTATATACGATTTCCATCATTCCTACTGGAATGGGAGCCGCAGGATATACCATGCCGCTTCCTGAAAATGATGAGATGTTTAATACAAAAGGCAAGATGCTTCAGGATATCACAACACTTCTTGGCGGTCGCGTAGCAGAAGAAATCATCTTCGGCGACATCACAACAGGTGCTTCCAACGATATCAAACGTGCAACCAGCACTGCCCGTGCAATGGTTATGCAGTATGGTATGTCTGACAAGCTTGGCCTGATCGCTTATGGCGATGAGGGAGACGAGGTCTTCATTGGTCGTGATCTGGCTCATACAAGAAGCTACAGCGAAGAAGTTGCCAACGAGATTGACAAAGAGGTTCATGATATTATTGACCGCTGCCATGCAGATGCAAGAAAGATTATTTCTCAGCATATGGATGTTCTTCATAAGTGTGCAGCACTTCTTTTAGAGAAGGAAAAGATTCAGCGCGATGAGTTTGAGGCACTTTTTACAGCGGAAAATGAAATGCCGCAAGAATAGGGTGTACAAAGTACACAAAAACAAATACTAAATTTTGTGAAGTTTGTGCACCCTTTTGGAGGGGGTCATGGTACTATAATAACCGTAAAAACCCCCCAATACATTATATAGTTTTTGCTACACCCCATAAGAAGAAATACCTTCTCCAAAAAAGACAGCTTATCCCGCTGTCTTTTTTACTGTCTAAAAACCCCGCAGCATCAGGCGAGAAAATCGTCTTTTGTTGCGTTTTTTTTGTTACTCACCAAGCTTTGGACATCGCTTTCTGGCATCGGTAAGTGACCGCAAATCGCAAAAAGGAGAAATGCAGATGCATTTCCGGGGTTAAAATGTGACTGCAAATTACTAAAAGGAGAAAATAAGATACAATCCCAGGTACCAAAAGTGACTGCAGATTGCAAAAAAGTAAAATGCAGATACACTCATGAATCCTAAAGTGACCGCAAATCGCCAAAAAGAGAAAAAAAGATACACTCCCGGGTTTCCAAAGTGACTGCAAATTACTAAAAGGAGAAAATAAGATACAATCCCAGGTATCAAAAGTGACCGCAAATTGCAAAAAAGTAAAATGCAGATACACTCATGAATCCTAAAGTGACCGCAAATC
>JBKYFG010000003.1:99504-111370 GCA_047027955.1 Blautia sp. | reverse complement strand
GCCAAAAAGAAAAAAAAAGATACACTCCCGGGTTTCCAAAGTGACTGCAAATCGGAAAAAGGAGAAAAAAAGATAACTCCCAGTTTTCTAAAGTGACCGCAGATTGCCAAAAGGGGAAAATAGGATACACTTCTGGTGATGAAAAGTGACTGCAAATCGCGAAAAGGAGAAAAGCAGATACATTTTTGGCGTCTAGAAGTGACTGCAAATCGGAAAAAGGAGAAAAGCAGATACAAATTCGGCGCCAGGAAGTGACTGTAAACCGCGAAAAATAGAAAAGCAGATACATTTCCAACGCCGGTAAGTGACCGCAAATCGCAAAAAGAAGAAAATCAGATACAATCCTAGACTCCAGAACTTCTTTACGTCAAAATGGATTCATGTTATCATTAATCCAATATGTGAGTTTACCTAGGGGAGAAATATGATGTTAAAAAAAACGAAAAAAAGCAAAGAATCTGTACAGGGATTCACGCTCGTAGAATTGATTATTATTGTAGCAATTCTGGGTGTGTTGGTGGCGATTTTAGCGCCTGCCTATACCAAGTATATTGAGAAAAGCCGGGAGGCAACAGATCTGGCAAATGCCAAATCTGCATATAATGAATTAATGATAAATATAGCTGAGAAGGAAGAAACTCCGGAACCTATTACTTTTGGATTAAAACAGACAATTTCAGGATGGCAGAGCCCACTACCTATAAGCGTTGGGGGAGCAAGCTTTAATGGTACGAATACAGATAACTGGGTTGGAACACCGGGCAATAATGGAACCTGCGAGGTTTCTTATGATAAAAATAAAGGTGTGATTTTTACATGGAGCGGTGGAACGGAGGATGCGGCAGCAAGACCAACGTATAAAGGAGATTTTGATAGAACTTTAAAAACGCTTAAGGATGGATATAATTTGCTTAGTAATGCTAACATGAATAATGATAAGGCCTACTACTCCAGTCAGACATTCAAAATTGATGGAAATCCGTATACTACCCGTGTTTATTATGCGGACTCACCAGTTTTTAAAAAAGCTTTAGAAGGTTATACGCCTAAGCCAGCCTCCTATGATCAAAGTCCTTTTTACTCAGTTCAGAACGATCCGGGAGATAAATACACACACCAAGGCTTTGCATACTACACCTACGGCAAAGACGGCTCTATCAACATGTTTACCTACGTAAACGAAAATAAGGTCTATCAGACAACTGATGAAGGTAAGAACTGGCAGGACATTACGCCAAATGAAAAATGAAGAATAATAGTAACTATTCAGAAGGTAGTATCCCGCAAGGGGATGAAAAGTTACGAATAATAAATTGTAACAGAGAGGTATCGCGAAGTTTATGTTTACGATTAAGACAGTCAAAGGTGATATAACCAAAATTACAGATGTACAGGCAATTGTAAATGCTGCTAATAATTCTCTTCTTGGTGGTGGCGGTGTTGATGGTGCAATCCATCATGCCGCAGGTCCGGAACTTCTTGCAGAATGCAGGATGCTTCATGGATGCGAAACAGGAGAGGCAAAGATTACCAAGGCTTATAATCTGCCATGTGATTATGTGATCCACACAGTCGGACCGATCTGGTATGGTGGAAATAATAACGAAGACAAGCTTCTTACAAATTGTTATTATAATTCTTTGAAGCTTGCGATGGAGAATGATATTAGAACAATTGCATTTCCGTCTATATCTACTGGTGTCTATCATTTTCCGGTAGAGCGAGCTGCTAAGATTGCGGTAGATACCGTTCATAGTTTTTTACAGGAGAATCCAGACAGTTTTGATCTTGTTGAGTGGGTGCTATTTAACGACCAGGCCGCATCTGCATATGAAACTGAGGTATCCTTAATACAAAAGTAGATTGCAGACAAAGAAACTCGGAAATGCAGATTACATTTCCAGTGCAATATAAATAATACAGACAAGGAAGATTGACAATGAAGCAGGAAAACGAAGATATTGCAAGAAAAATGCAGTATATTCTGAATATGAGACCAGTGTTTAACAAGGAGGCTCTTTTCAGTGACGGAACAAGGTATTACAGAAATCCTACTGAGCCAAAGAGTGGCGAAAAGGTAATAATCAGCTTCAGAACCCAGAAGAATAATGTGGATGCGGTATATCTCGTATCCGGAGATCAGAAATATAAAATGAAAGTATACAAAACCACAAAAGGTTTTGATTATTATGGAACAAAGATTGTGATGCCGGAAGAGATTTTTCGGTATCATTTTGAAATTCAGTATGGATGGGCTACATGCTATTACACGGAACAGGGAGTCTGTTCTGAGCTGCAGGAATGGGCACAGTTTGAAATCTATCCGAATTATCATACACCTGACTGGGCAAAGGGTGCGGTGATGTATCAGATTTTTGTGGATCGATTCCGCAATGGAGATCCGTCCAACGATGTGGAAAGCGACGAATATGCATATATTGGTGAACACAGTGAAAAAGTGACAGATTGGTCCAAGACTCCGGCAGTTATGGGAGTCAGGGAATTCTATGGAGGAGACCTGCAGGGCATTATTGACAAACTGGATTATTTTGAAGAGCTGGGCGTTGAAGTGCTGTATCTGAATCCAATCTTCGTATCACCAAGTAACCACAAATACGACTGTCAGGATTACGATTATGTGGATCCACATTACGGAAAGATCGTTGAAGACTGTGACGGACTGCTTGCACCGGGGGATCGAGATAATACACATGCCACAAAATATATCCGGCGTGTGACAGATAAGCGCAATCTGGAGGCAAGTAATCAGATGTTTGCACAGCTTGTGGAAGAACTGCATAAACGTGGCATGAAGATTATTCTGGATGGAGTATTCAACCATTGTGGATCTTTTAATAAGTGGATGGACAGAGAAAGAATATATGAAGGACAGGAAGGTTATGCACCGGGAGCTTATATATCTGCAGACAGTCCGTATCGCTATTTCTTTGATTTTCATGATCAGAATCGCTGGCCTTATAATCCGACTTATGATGGATGGTGGACGCATGATACACTTCCTAAACTGAATTATGAAGGTTCAGGAGAATTGTATGATTATGTCCTGAAAGTGGCACAGAAGTGGGTGTCTGCGCCATATAATGTGGATGGCTGGAGACTGGATGTGGCAGCAGATCTGGGACACAGCAATGAGTTTAATCACCAGTTCTGGAAAGATTTCCGTAAAGCGGTCAAGGAAGCGAATCCGGAAGCACTGATTCTTGCAGAACATTATGGAAGTCCGGAAGGATGGCTGCAGGGAGATGAGTGGGATTCTGTCATGAACTATGATGCGTTCATGGAGCCTGTGACATGGTTCCTGACCGGAATGGAAAAACACAGTGATGAATATAGAGAGGATCTTTATGGAAACAGTGATGCGTTTATCGGAGCAATGAAGACGCATATGCGCTCTTTGCATATGTCATCTCTTCACACTGCGATGAATGAATTGTCAAATCATGATCATTCCAGATTCCTTACCAGAACAAATCACAGGGTTGGACGTGTTTCCTATGCCGGAGCACAGGCGGCGTCTGAAAATATCAATACGGCGATCATGCGTGAAGCGATTGCCATACAGATGACATGGCCGGGAGCTCCTACATTGTATTATGGGGATGAGGCAGGTGTCTGCGGATTTACAGATCCGGATAACCGGCGAACTTACCCGTGGGGGCATGAAGATATGGAACTTCTGAATTTCTACAAGGTCATGATCGCGATTCATAAGAAATACAAAATGCTCAGAAGCGGTTCTCTGAAATTTCTATGGAATGATTATCAGGGCCTCTGTTATGCGAGATTCTCTCATACGGAGCAGATGATCATCGTACTGAACAACCGGGATGAAGGCAGAGATGTTATGATCGAAGTCTGGCCGGCAGGAATCAGCAGACTGGAAGAAACAGTATTTACAAGGCTGGTGCAATCTTCTCAGGAAGGGTATACAGACCACCAGAAACAGATTCTATGCCAGGCTGGATCGCTGAATCTGTATCTGCCACCGTGCAGTGTGACAGTACTGCATCATAAAGACCAGATGTAAGATTAGAGAGTTGGTATGCTATATGAAAGCTGCAGCGCAAAATTCACTTGACAGGTCAGAATGGGTATGTTACGATATCAATACTTTCACGTGGTAGAGTGGCTACGTATTAAAAGAAAAATAATATGTCAAGGGAGATAGAGAGATGAAGAAAAAAGCAGTTGCAGTAGTTATGACAGCAGTAATGGCACTGGGAATGGTATCTGCAGTAAGTGTGCAGGCAGGAATAGAAGATAAGACTCTGATCGTTGGATTTGATGCGGAATATCCGCCATATGGATATATGGATGAGAATGGTGAATACACAGGATTTGACCTGGAACTGGCACAGGCTGTGTGTGATCTGGAAGGTTGGGAGCTGGAGAAAAAACCAATCAACTGGGATTCCAAGGATATGGAACTGAATTCCGGATCTATCGACTGTATCTGGAATGGATTTACTATGAACGGAAGAGAAGATGATTATACTTTCTCAGAGCCGTATGTAGATAACAGTCAGGTAATCGTTGTTGCAGATGATTCCGGAATTGAGAAGCTTACAGATCTTGCTGGTAAGACCGTTGGTGTGCAGGCAGCTTCCGCAGCACTGGATCTTCTTCAGAGTGAGGAAGAAGGCGGACAGAAAGAACTGGCGGATACTTTTGGAGCACTGAATGAATTTGCAGATTACAATACTGCATTCACAGAACTGCAGGCAGGGGCACTGGATGCACTGGCAATCGATGTCGGAGTTGCCAAATATCAGCTGAATTCCAGAGGAGAGGGATTCAAGATCCTTGATGAGACACTGAATACAGAACAGTATGCAATCGGATTTAAAAAGGGTAATACAGAACTCTGTGATATTGTGAATGCAGACCTTCAGAAACTTGCAGATGATGGAACGGTTGCAGAACTTGCAGAGAAGTATGAAATCGCAGATATGGTAACACTGAAAGCTTCTGATGATGCATCGGCAGAGGATTCCAAAGATGCAACAGATGATGCAGAAACAGATAAAACAGAAGAAAAATAAGCAATACATAAAATACGAATACAGAATGGGATGCTTCCCGGTTTTCCGGGTGGCATCCCTCTTGTAGGTTTATGGAGGAGAGTACATGAGTTTTCAGGTAATGTTACAACAGCTTACCACAGGGTTTGGGCAGACGCTGCTGATCTTTTTTCTGACACTGTTATTTTCCCTGCCACTTGGCATGGTTGTATATTTTGGACGTGTGAGCAGGTTCAAGCCATTAAGCTGGATCGTTAAGGCGTATATTTCTATTATGCGAGGAACACCACTGATGCTGCAGTTGCTGCTGTGGTATTTTGGACCGTTCTATCTGTGGGGAATGAATATCGGCAATTATAAATTTACCGCGATCATTCTGGGATGTTCTCTGAATTATGCCGCATATTTTGCAGAAATCTATCGTTCCGGAATTGAGTCGATTCCGGTGGGACAGTATGAGGCAGCACAGCTTCTGGGATACAATAAAAGCCAGACATTTTTCAAAATCGTATTACCACAGGTTGTAAAGATCGTGCTTCCTTCTGTGACAAATGAAGTCATTACACTTGTCAAAGATACCTCCCTTGTTTATTCGGTATCTTATATTGAGATGTTTGCGCTGGCAAAACAGATCGCAGCTGCGCAGACAACAGTTGTTCCGTTTGTGATCGCCGGGGTATTCTATTATATCTTTAACTTTGTAGTTGCCTGGGTTATGGAATGGTTTGAAAAGAAACTGAATTACTATCGTTAGGAGGAAATGCTTTGAGTACAAGTCTTCTGGAAATGAATCATATCAAAAAAGAGTTCGACGGTCTTCAGGTACTGAAGGATGTGTCGATTCATGTAAATGAAGGAGAGGTCGTTTCAATTATCGGTTCCTCAGGCTCCGGTAAATCCACGCTTCTTCGCTGTGCGACACTGCTGACATTGATTGATGACGGTGAAGTAAGTTATATGGGAAATAAAACGGTCTGGACCGAAAATGGTAAAGTCTGTCTGCCGAATAAAACAAAACTGAAAGAGATTCAGTCCTGCTTTGGCCTGGTTTTTCAGAACTTTAATCTGTTTCCGCATTATACGGTCATGAAAAATATTACCGATGCACCAATCCATGTGCAGAAGAGAAATAAAGATGAGGTTTACAGAGAAGCGAGAGATCTTCTGGCAAAGATGGGATTGTCTGATAAAGAAGATGCTTATCCGTATCAGTTGTCAGGCGGACAGTGCCAGCGAGTTGCGATAGCAAGAGCCCTTGCACTGAATCCGAAAATCCTGTTCTTTGATGAGCCGACTTCCGCACTTGATCCGGAACTTACCGGAGAAGTTTTGAGAGTAATCCGTTCACTGGCGGATATCCATATCACGATGGTGATCGTGACACATGAAATGAACTTTGCTCGGGATATTTCCGACAGAGTTATTTTTATGGATAAAGGTGTAATTGCTGTAGAAGGTACTCCACAGGAAGTATTTTCTTCAAGTAATGCACGAATCAAAGAATTCCTTGGTAAATTTCATCAGGGAGAGGAATAAAGGGATTGCTTTTAATGATGCAATGTTATATAATTTCTGCGTAATGATAGGAAATCCGAGCAACCGCAGTTACCCCTGCGGTTAATCGAGTGAGATGATAGGAGTAAATACATGAGTACAGACAGATACGTAAGTCCCCTTTCAGAGCGTTATGCCAGCAAGGAAATGCAGTACATTTTTTCTCCGGATATGAAATTTCGCACCTGGAGAAGATTGTGGATCGCTCTGGCTGAAACAGAAAAAGAACTTGGCCTGAATATCACTCAGGAGCAGATTGATGAACTGAAAGCTCACAAGGATGATATCAACTATGATGTGGCAAAAGAAAGAGAACGTCAGGTACGCCATGACGTTATGTCTCACGTGTATGCATATGGCGTACAGTGCCCGAAAGCAAAAGGAATCATCCATCTGGGTGCAACATCCTGTTATGTGGGTGACAACACAGATATCATTGTGATGGCTGAGGCTTTGAAGCTGGTTCAGAAAAAACTGGTGAACGTAATTGCAGAACTGTCAAAATTTGCAGATAAATACAAAGAACAGCCAACTCTTGCATTTACACATTTCCAGCCGGCACAGCCGACAACAGTTGGTAAACGTGCAACTCTCTGGACACAGGAATTCCTGATGGATCTGGAAGATCTGGAATATGTAATGGGCACACTGAAACTTCTGGGTTCCAAGGGAACTACCGGAACACAGGCAAGTTTCCTGGAACTGTTCGAAGGGGATCAGGAGACAATCGACAAGATTGATCCGATGATCGCAGAAAAGATGGGATTCAAGAACTGCTATCCGGTATCCGGACAGACCTATTCCCGTAAAGTAGATACAAGAGTCCTGAATATTCTTGCAGGTATTGCGGCAAGCGCACATAAGATGTCCAATGATATCCGCCTTCTGCAGCATCTGAAAGAAGTAGAAGAACCATTTGAAAAATCACAGATTGGTTCCTCTGCGATGGCCTACAAGAGAAATCCGATGAGAAGTGAGCGTATTGCATCTCTTTCCAGATATGTAATGGTGGATGCACTGAATCCGGCAATTACTTCTGCAACACAGTGGTTTGAGAGAACCCTGGATGACTCCGCAAACAAACGACTCAGTATTCCGGAGGGATTCCTGGCAATCGATGGTATCCTGGATCTGTGCCTGAATGTTGTTGACGGACTGGTTGTTTATCCGAAAGTAATCGAGAAACATATGATGGCAGAGCTTCCGTTTATGGCGACAGAAAACATCATGATGGATGCTGTAAAAGCAGGTGGAGACCGTCAGGAGCTTCATGAACGCATCCGTGAACTTTCCATGGAAGCCGGACGTACCGTTAAAGTAGAAGGAAAAGACAATGATCTTCTTGAGAGAATCGCAGCAGATCCGGCCTTCAATCTGACAATCGAGGAACTGCGCAAATCTATGGAGCCGTCCAGATATGTCGGCAGAGCCAAAGAACAGACGGTTACATTTATTGAGAAGACTGTACAGCCGGTTCTGGATGCACACAAAGACATGTTGGGTATGACAGCAGAGATAAACGTATGATAGATCAAATAAAACACGAGGAGGAAAAAGTGTTATGATCAAAGCAGTAGTTGGAGCAAACTGGGGAGATGAAGGTAAAGGTAAAATTACTGATATGCTCGCGCAGAAAGCTGATATTATCGTAAGATTTCAGGGAGGAGCCAATGCAGGACATACAATCGTCAACGATTATGGCAAATTTGCACTGCATACACTTCCGTCTGGCGTATTTTATAACCATACAACAAGTGTTATCGGAAACGGTGTTGCACTGAACATTCCGGTATTTTTTAAAGAATACAATGAAGTTGTTTCAAGAGGCGTTCCGGCACCGAAGATTATGATCTCTGACCGAGCTCAGATCGTTATGCCATATCACATTCTGTTTGACCAGTACGAAGAGGAACGTCTGGGTGGTAAATCCTTCGGATCTACCAAATCCGGTATTGCACCGTTCTATTCAGATAAATATGCAAAAATCGGTTTCCAGGTAAATGAGCTGTTCCATGATGATTCCCTGAGAGAAAAAGTAGAGCGCGTTGTTGAGACAAAGAATATTCTTCTTGAGCATCTGTATCACAAACCGCTTCTTGATCCAAATGAAATCTTTGATGAACTGATGAAATATAAAGAAATGGTTGCTCCTTACGTTGGAGATGTATCTCTTTTCCTGTGGAATGCATTAAAAGAAGGCAAAGAGATCCTGCTTGAGGGACAGCTTGGTTCTCTGAAAGATCCGGATCATGGAATTTATCCGATGGTTACATCTTCTTCCACCCTTGCAGCTTATGGTGCTATTGGTGCTGGTGTACCGCCATATGAAATCAAAAAAGTCATTACTGTATGCAAAGCTTACTCCAGCGCAGTAGGTGCAGGTGCTTTTGTTTCCGAGATCTTCGGAGAAGAAGCAGATGAACTTAGAAGAAGAGGTGGAGACGGTGGAGAGTATGGTGCAACAACTGGCCGCCCGAGACGTATGGGATGGTTTGACTGTGTTGCTTCCAAATATGGATGCCGTATGCAGGGAGCTACAGATGTTGCATTTACAGTACTTGATGTACTGGGTTATCTTGATGAGATTCCGGTATGTACAGGTTATGAAATCGACGGCAAAGTTACAACAGAATTCCCTACAACAGGACTTCTGGAAAAAGCAAAACCGGTTCTTGAAGTTCTTCCAGGATGGAAATCAGATATCCGTGGAATTAAGAACTATGATGAACTTCCGGAAAATTGCCGTAAGTATATCGAATTTGTAGAGAAACAGATCGGATTCCCGATCACAATGATCTCCAATGGACCAGGAAGAAATGATATCATTTACAGAAATAAATAATTTCATAAAAATTAGTTGACATGATGACGCGCCGGAGCTCGCTCCGGCGCATTTCTTAACATTAGTGACAAAGAGGTTTGTATGAAAAACTGGAAAAAATATGCTGCGATCATTGGCGTGATCGCACTACTGATGATCTTTTGTCTTCCAATGTATTTTGCACTGAAGGGCGATTTTTCACAGAAACAATTTATGGCATCACTTTTTACGGTACTGTTTGTGGCAGTGATGTGCTATGTACTCCTTATGTTGTTCAAATATTTGAATAAGAAAAAAGAGGAACAGCAGGTGGCTGGCGAGATAAAGAATGTGATCTTTGATGTGGGAAAAGTTCTGGTAGATTATGACTGGGAGTCTTATCTGGACAGTTTTGGATTTGCTCCTGAAAAAAGAGAACGAATTGCGAATGCGACTTTTTTGAGTTCGGTATGGGAGGAACGGGATCGTGGACTGTATGAGGAAGAAGTTTATCTGAAACAGTTTCAGGAACTGGATCCACAGGATGCAGAGGATATCGAAAAAGTCATCAAAGGCAGCGGACAGACTATTCGAAAGAGACCATATGCGGATACCTGGGTAAAATATCTGAAAAGTAAGGGATATCATGTATATATCCTGTCTAATTACAGCAGTTATATGCTGGATCACACGAAAAAGGAACTGACATTCCGCAGAGAAATGGATGGAGAGGTTTTTTCCTGTTATGCTAACCAGCTGAAACCAGATGCGGAAATTTATCAGACAATTCTGAATAAATACCAGTTGAAACCGGAGGAATGTGTGTTCATCGATGATCGTCCGGAAAACTGCAGGGGAGCACAGGAACAGGGAATTCATACCATATGTTTTAAAGATTTTAAACAGGTAACAGCAGATCTTGAAAAACTTGGTGTGAAATAAAACGAGAAAAGTCCCAGAACCGCGTATCTGTGTCAGCCCTGAGACCTTTTAAGGGGAGGATATAAGTTTTTCCTGAAATTATCTTTTGCAGTATGTTTCCTGAAGAATCCTTCAGGGAACATTTACAGTATGACCGGTTTATTTTTTATATATACACATTTTTCACAAAAATTATAAGAATAGGATTTGTGTTTTGGGAAAAAAGATGATATAATGGAGCACAGGCAAAATTTTTGAAAAGAGGATGAAACAATGAGTGATAAAACAATCTTAGAGCAGTGGCGCGAAATTGCTTACAATCAGCAGGCAGACCGCAATCAGCTTCAGAGATTCTGGGCAAACTATTTTAATATTGAAAAGGGAATCTACGAACAGCTTCTTTCCAATCCGGATGAAGTTGTAAGTGGTACAGTCAAGGAACTGGCAGAAAAATACGGACAGGATGTCCTGACTATGGTTGGTTTCCTGGATGGTATCAATGACAGTCTTAAGATCCCGAACCCGATTGAGACTATGGATGAGAATACAAAAGTCACACTTGCATTTGACAAAGAACTTCTTTACAAGAATATGGTTGATGCAAAGGCAGACTGGCTGTATCAGCTTCCACAGTGGGATGAAATCTTCTCAGAAGAAAAACGTAAAGAACTCTACAAAGAGCAGAAAAAATCCGGTACAGTTGTAAAACCGCATAAAATCGGCCGTAACGATCCTTGTCCGTGCGGAAGCGGTAAGAAATACAAATACTGCTGCGGTAAATAATGAAAGCCAGAGAGAATCTGGATTATATCATTGTACTTGGCGCGCATGTAGATGGTACAAGAATGACATTAGCCCTTCTGGAAAGAACCAGAAGGGCTTTGCTCTATCTTGAAGAAAACCCCGGGACAAGGGCTGTGCTTTCCGGAGGAAAGGGAGACGGGGAACGAATCAGTGAAGCGGAGGCCATGTACAGATATCTGACAGAACATGGGATTGATGGAGGACGTCTGATCCGAGAAGAACGTTCGACCAATACCAAAGAAAATCTGGATTACAGTCTGGAGCTGATTGGCAGTACGGAGCCGGCAATTGGGGTAGTGACTAATAATTTTCATGTGTTTCGAGGTGTAATGATTGGCAGAAAGTGTGGCTGTCGGGAAATTTATCCGGTTCCGTCCAGATATCGTTCCTGGAGACTTCTTCTGTATATTCCCAGAGAAATCCTGGCAATTATCAAAGATAAAATTGTCGGAAATTTATAAACAAAATAAAATATAAAAAAAATAAAAAAAGTGTTGACACTTTGAGTGGGACATAGTATACTAACAAAGTCGGTTGCAAGAGCGGCTTACATAGAGTCGGTCAAAGTGACAGATACAAAATGGGATCTTAGCTCAGCTGGGAGAGCATCTGCCTTACAAGCAGAGGGTCATAGGTTCGAGCCCTATAGGTCCCATGTTACAAAAGAATATGGCGAGATAGCTCAGTTGGCTAGAGCACACGGTTCATACCCGTGGTGTCGAGGGTTCGAATCCCCCTCTCGCTA
>JBKYFG010000003.1:0-99458 GCA_047027955.1 Blautia sp. | reverse complement strand
GAGCACACGGTTCATACCCGTGGTGTCGAGGGTTCGAATCCCCCTCTCGCTACTTTATCCTCTGTTTTACAGAGGATTTTTTTTGTTTGTCGTCAAATCTGCCATAAAAAATTTTGGCGTGAGCAACAGAAAAATTTGCATCTAGGAATTTGCAATAATTTGTTGTATGATATAGATTGCGTAATAAAACAAAAGAAAGGGGACATCAGACCGTGGCAAAGAAAATGCTCTTTGTGTTTAATCCAAAAGCGGGAAAAGGCAGGATTAAGATGCATTTACTGGATATTGTTGATATATTCAGCAGTCATGATTATGAGGTCATTATCCGCGCAACACAAGCACCGAAAGATGCATATGAAAAAGCAAAAGAATATGCGGACTCTGTTGATCTGATCGTGTGCAGCGGAGGAGACGGTACATTGGATGAGGTAGTTACCGGAATCACAGAGAAAAACAGTAATGTACCGATTGGATATATTCCGGCAGGAAGTACCAATGATTTTGCAAACAGTCTCTTTATGCCCAAAAGCATGGTGAAGGCTGCTCAGATGATCATGGAAGAAAAACTGTATCACTGTGATATAGGAAGATTTAACAGCCAGACGTTTGCATATGTGGCTGCTTTTGGTCTGTTTACAGATGTATCCTATGAAACAGACCAGGATCTGAAAAATGTTCTTGGACATGTGGCATACCTTCTGGAAGGGGTAAAACGACTGTTCGATATCAAATCCTACCATATGAAAGTAACCTCTGAAGAGATTCAGGTAGAAGATGATTTTATCGTAGGAATGATTACAAATTCCAGATCTGTTGGAGGATTTAAAAATCTTACTGGCAAAAATGTAGATATGAATGATGGGCTTTTTGAGGTGACACTGATCAGACATCCGAAGAATCCTCTTCAGCTGCAGGAAATCATGACTGCACTGGTGATGGCTGAGGACAACACGGACATGATCTATTCATTCAAGTCAAAGAAGCTTATGATAGAGACAGAAGAGGAAGTGCCGTGGACACTGGACGGAGAGTTTGGTGGTGATCACACTTATGTGGAGATTGAAAACAGGCATAAAGCACTGAACCTTTATTTAAAAAGTACCAAAACCAAAGAATGATCATAAGATCAAAACTGAGAAACATACAGCAAAGCATAAACCAAAGGAGATAGAAGATGTCAGACTACGTGAATGTAACCGAACTTTTCGGATGTGATGTATTCAATGACGCTGTCATGGAAGAAAGACTTCCGAAAAAAGTATACAAAGAGCTGAAAAAGACGATAGAAGAGGGAAAGGAACTTTCTCTGGAAGTAGCAGATGTCGTTGCTCATGAGATGAAAGAATGGGCAATCGAGAAAGGTGCCACACATTACAGCCACTGGTTTCAGCCTTTGACAGGAGTAACTGCAGAAAAGCATGATGCTTTTATCACAGCTCCAAAGGAAAACGGCAAAGTACTGATGAGTTTTTCGGGTAAAGAACTGATCAAGGGAGAGTCAGATGCGTCTTCTTTCCCGTCAGGTGGACTTCGAGCAACATTTGAAGCAAGAGGTTATACTGCATGGGATTGTACTTCACCGGCATTTGTACGTCATGATGCAGCTGGAGGAACTCTGTGTATCCCGACTGCATTCTGCTCTTATACAGGAGAAGCACTTGATCAGAAGACACCGCTTCTTCGTTCTATGGAAGCAATCAATACACAGTCTTTACGTCTTCTTCGCCTTTTTGGCAATACAACTTCAAAGAAGGTAACACCATCTGTTGGTGCTGAACAGGAATATTTTCTTGTAGATAAAGAAAAATGGTTGCAGAGAAAAGATCTTACATATACAGGAAGAACTCTGTTTGGTGCGATGCCGCCGAAAGGTCAGGAGATGGATGATCATTATCTTGGAACTATCCGTCAGAGAATTTCTGCTTATATGAAGGAAGTAAATGAAGAATGCTGGAAACTTGGTGTGACAGCAAAGACACAGCATAATGAAGTTGCACCGGCACAGCATGAACTGGCACCGATCTATGCACCGGTAAATATTGCAGCAGATCATAATCAGATCATGATGCGCATCCTGAAGAAAGTAGCCAGCCGCCATGGTATGCGTTGCCTGCTTCATGAGAAACCATTTGCAGGCGTAAATGGCTCCGGTAAACACAACAACTGGTCACTGACTACAGATGACGGAATCAATCTTCTGGATCCGGGGAAGACACCGCATGAGAATATACAGTTCCTTCTGGTTCTGACCTGTATCCTCAAAGCAGTAGATACACATGCCGACCTTCTGCGCGAATCTGCGGCAGATGTTGGAAATGACCAGAGACTTGGCGGAAACGAAGCTCCGCCGGCTGTTATTTCCGTATTCCTTGGAGAACAGCTCGGAGATGTGCTTGATCAGCTGATCAGCACTGGAACGGCTACACACAGTAAGAAAGGCAGCCTTCTGGAGACAGGTGTTAAGACTCTTCCTGATTTCATGAAAGATGCGACAGACCGTAACCGTACTTCACCGTTTGCGTTTACCGGAAACAAATTTGAATTCCGTATGGTAGGATCCAGAGATTCTATTTCTGAATGTAACGTTGTACTCAATACGATTGCAGCAGAAGCGTTCAAAGAAGCATGTGATCGTCTGGAAGCTGCCGAAGATTTTGATATGGCAGTACATGATCTGATCAAAGAATATGCAATTGATCATCAGAGAATCGTGTTCAACGGCAATGGTTATGCACCGGAATGGGCAGAAGAAGCAAAACGTCGTGGACTGCCGAATCTGCCGTCTATGGTAGATGCGATTCCGGCGCTGACTACACCAAAGGCAGTGAAGCTGTTTGAGGAGTTCCATGTCTTTACAAAGACTGAACTGGAATCCCGTGCAGAGATTCAATATGAAATCTATGCAAAAGCGGTTAATATCGAAGCGAAGACTATGATCGATATTGCAACGAAACAGATTATCCCGGCAGTGATCAAATATACGACTGTTCTGGCAGGTTCCATCAATGCAGTGAAAGCTGCAGGCCCGATTGATGTGAGTGTACAGATGGATCTTCTTGAGAAATGTACGGCACTTCTGAAGGATACGAACAGTGCAATGAACAGATTGTCCAAGGTCGTGGCAAAGGTTCCGGAGATTCCGGAAGGCAGAGAACGTGCAGTGTACTGCAAAGATGAAGTATGCAAGGCTATGACAGAACTTCGTACACCGGTGGATGAACTGGAAATGCTGGTGGACAAAGAAATGTGGCCGATGCCGTCTTATGGCGATCTGATTTTTGAAGTGTGATCTTCAAAGGAGAAATTTAAGTGAATGAATTGAAATTTCTGGAGGAGCAGGGTGTCTCCTCCTCTTTAATAAATAAAATTGTAAAGTTTCGGGAAGTATATCCCGTTTCTGATGAGGTGAAAAACAGAATTATCAAACCTGCAATTCCATTTTATGGAAAAGATATTCTGGAGATGGCCATTGCAGGGATCCTGCAGGGACAGAATCTGCTTTTGACCGGACCAAAAGCCACCGGCAAAAATATTCTGGCAGAAAATCTGGCATATATATTTAACCGGCCTTCTTATAATATTTCTTTTCACGTCAATACAAACAGTGGGGATCTGATCGGTACGGACACTTTTGAGGATAATGAAGTAAAGCTTCGAAAGGGAAGCATTTACCGGTGTGCAGAATATGGCGGGTTTGGAATCCTTGATGAGATCAATATGGCAAAAAATGATGCAGTCTCTGTTCTTCATGCAACGCTGGACTATCGGCGTTCTATTGATGTTCCGGGATATGACAAGATCGATCTTCATCCTGCAGCAAGATTTATCGGGACGATGAATTATGGGTATGCAGGAACAAAAGAATTAAATGAAGCACTTGTATCCAGGTTTTTGGTTATCGACATGCCGGCACAGACAGAAGAAACGCTGGGATTTATTTTTCATCAGATGTTCCCGAATGCCAGAGAAAGTGCGGTAGAGCAGTTTGTTGGATTGTTTCTGGACTTGCAGCTGAAGGCACTGAACAGTGAAATTTCAACAAAAGCATTGGATCTTCGAGGACTCCTTGCGGCAATGAAAATCGTGGATGTGGGACTTTCCCCGGCAAAAGCTGTCCGAATGGGAGTAGTTAACAAAACGTTTGATGTATTCGAAAAAGAAATCGTAGAAGATGTGGTAAGTACCAGAATTCCATCGGAATGGACCAGAGAAGATGTATATGAATAATACAGAACCAGTTGAAATTGATGAATATCGCCTGGAACTGGAGAATAGGATCCGTAATCTGTTGTGGACAGTAAGCGGAGATTACCAACTGGATATGAAGCCTGACGTATCGCTTTTTCTCAGATCAAAGGCAATTGCACTGTATGATGGAATCAAGCAGGGCGCTCTTGCCAGATATTATGATAAGGATATGCTCGGGCTTTATCTTGTTAAAAAAATATTTCTTCAGGCAGGAGAGAATGAGCTGACGTTTGTGGCACAGCTCTGTATTGAAGAGGCTATAGGAGACAAAATCTGTGAAGAACGGCCGGGTATCCGTGATATGCAGAGACAGTGTATTGAGGATATTCTGGAACAGGAATTTGATATACTGCCGGATCTTAGAGATATTCCGGGAAGATTGAAAGTTGCAGTGCTCCGCAGAAGACTGAACAACGGAGAATGGCATGTGGAGAAAAAATTACAGCCATTTATGGAGTTGATAGAGAGAGCTGGTAACAGTACAGATACACTGGAACTGATCCGTGTGATCGATGAACTGTATAATCGATTAATGGATCCGAATTTTGAAAGTATGCATGGGACACTGGAACAGGTGCTTGCAGTGACGATGGAAGATCTTACGGAATATTCCTGGGAGGATTTTCTTTCAGAGGAAATGTATGAAGAGGTACTGGAAAGTTATGCAGAGCAGCTGACAAATTCTGTTTCCGGCCTTGAAAATTCTGCAGTTACAGAAGAAATGGAAGAAAAACGTCAAAAGAAGCGTTCGGTCAAAGTAGTTACTCCGGAGATGTTGGAGAAAGCTTACACATATGTGGAATTAAATTATGGAAAGTCTTATTTAAGTGAAGCAGAAGAGAAGAAGATCAATTATCAGATGTGCCGGGGAATTCACAGTGACTGCAGTCTGTACTTTACGGAGGGAATTCTCAAAAATCCGGTAAAAAGCAATTATCAGTACGAGTATGCAAAACGATTGCGAAACAAAAATATCTGGCTTTATCATGACAAACACAGGATCGTGAAACATAATATTACTGTCCTGACAGAAACACTCCGGAAATCTCTGGTACTCAGAAGTGAGACACAGACTGTTCTTTCGGATCGTGGAATGATCGTACCTTCCAGATTGTGGCGGATTGGCCGGACTAATGATGCAAAACTGTTTCAACAGGAACTGAAAGGAGAAATATCGGATTTTGTTGTGGATGTTCTGATCGATGCGAGCGGATCACAGATGAAGCGGCAGGGTGATGTGGCACTGCAGGCTTATATTATCAGCGAGGCACTGAGTAATGTTGATATTCCGTATCGGGTGATGAGCTTTTGTACCTTCTGGGATTATACGATCATGCATCGGTTTCGCAGATACGATGATCCGCGGTCAGAGAATGATAACATCTTTAATTATGTTACGTCTTCGAACAATCGTGACGGATTGGCCATAAGGACTGCCGGATATGATCTCCTTCAAAGAGAAGAAGAAAAGAAGATTATGATCATTTTGAGTGATGGACGTCCATATGATGTGATCATAAACCGACCGAATGCAAAAAATCCGGAGCCTTATCAGGGAAAGGCTGCAATCGCGGATACAGCAACAGAAGTGCGGCGTCTGCGTAATCTTGATGTCAGTGTTCTGGGGGTATTCGCAGGAGAGGAAAAAGATCTCGCAACGGAAAAAAAGATATTTGGTAAGGATTTTGCTTACATCCGTGATATTGCGAACTTTTCGAAAATTGTCGGCAGATATCTGACAAAACAACTGGAAATTGATGGATAATAGACAAAAATGTGCAACATTTCCAAAAAGTGTTAAATAAAACGAACGAAAATATAAAAAATTCATAAAATCGCCCTTGATAATCAACATGAAGTCGGTTATAATGGTATGAGGTTAATAGACCAAAAAAAATAAGGGAGAGGAAATCAATGAACGAAAACAAAGAGTTCAAACCGTATATTCCTGCTGAAAAAGTAACCGCAGAAATGACGGTAACATCTGTGATCATGGGTGTCATCCTTGCTATCGTATTCGGTGCAGCTAACGCATACCTCGGACTTCGTGTCGGTATGACTGTTTCCGCATCCATTCCGGCAGCAGTTATTTCTATGGGTGTTATCCGTGTCATCATGAAGAAAAACTCCATTCTGGAGAGCAACCTGGTGCAGACGATCGGTTCTGCCGGTGAGTCACTTGCAGCAGGTGCTATTTTTACAATGCCTGCTCTTTTTTTATGGGCAGAAGAAGGTCTCTGTGATAAACCGAGTCTGGTTGAGATCACTCTGATCGCACTTTGCGGTGGTGTCCTTGGTGTACTTTTCATGGTACCGCTTCGTAACGCTCTTATTGTTAAAGAGCATGCGACACTTCTTTATCCGGAAGGAACTGCATGTGCAGACGTACTTCTTGCAGGTGAAGAGGGCGGCGCAAACGCTTCTACTGTATTTTCCGGTATGGGACTTGCAGCAGTCTTCAAATTTGTTGTTGACGGTCTGAAGGTTATCCCGGCAGACGTTTCTGCAGCATTTACATCCCTTAAGGGTGAGATTGGTATGGAAGTATATCCGGCACTTCTTGGTGTTGGTTATATCGTAGGACCACGTGTAGCATCTTTCATGTTCGTAGGTTCCATTGTCGGATGGCTCGTGATCATTCCGATGATTTGTCTGTTCGGACCAGACACATGGCTGTATCCGGCTGATCCGGGTGTGACTATTTCACAGCTGTATGCGGCTGGCGGTGCGGCAGCAATCTGGAGCAAATATGTTAAATATATCGGAGCAGGTGCCATCGCTACAGGTGGTATCATTTCCCTGATCAAATCCATGCCACTGATCATCAGCACATTCCGTGATTCCATGAAGAGCATGAAGGGCGGATCCGTAAAAGGAACTGCAAGAACAGACAGAGATCTTCCGATGAATTTCATTCTGATCGGTATCGTTGCAATGGTAGTTATTATCTGGGCAGTACCGGCTATTCCGGTTAATCCGCTTGGAGCACTCCTTATCGTAATCTTCGGATTCTTCTTTGCAACTGTATCTTCCCGTATGGTAGGTATGATCGGTAGCTCTAACAACCCGGTTTCTGGTATGGCAATCGCTACACTTCTGATCTCTACAATTGTGATCAAGAGCAGCGGACAGACTGGAATAGATGGTATGAAAGCAGCAATCGCAATTGGTTCTGTTATCTGTATCATTGCAGCAATCGCCGGTGATACTTCTCAGGACCTTAAGACAGGATACCTTCTTGGTGCAACTCCTAAGACACAGCAGATCGGTGAGCTGATCGGTGTTGTTGCTTCCGGTCTTGCAATCGGTGGTGTTCTGTATCTTCTGGATGCAGCATGGGGATATGGTGGAGCAGAAGTTCCGGCTCCTCAGGCAGGTCTGATGAAGATGATCGTTGAAGGTATCATGGGTGGAAATCTTCCGTGGGCACTTGTATTCATCGGTGTATTCCTTGCAATCGGTATGGAAATCTTAAGAATTCCGGTAATGCCTTTTGCAATCGGTCTTTACCTTCCAATCTATCTGAATGCAACCATCATGATCGGCGGTGTTGTTCGTATGTTTATGGATGGCAGAAAGAACGTTGATGAAAAAACAAAGAACGATCAGGTTACAGATGGTACACTGTATTGTGCAGGTATGATCGCCGGAGAAGGTCTGGTAGGTATCGCACTTGCTATTCTGGCAGTTGCTGGTATCAGTCTGGATGTATCCGGAGTTGTTAACTTTGGCAATATCGGTGGTGTTGTTCTCATGATCATCATGATTCTGACACTGCTGAAATTCTCCTTATGGAAAAAGAAAAAAGCCTGATGAGAAAACAGAATAAAAAAAGCAAAAAACAAAATATAGAGATTAATTATCTGGATTTAATTCCAGTCAGATCAGAAGAGCTTCACTGGCACAAAGATATCAAGGGACGCGTGATTCTGGATGTGGAAAATACAGGATGGTTCAACAAGATTGCACAGACTGTATTCAACAAACCGCAGTACACCAAGGTGCATCTGGATGCTCAGGGTACTTTTATCTGGCCTCTGATCGATGGAAAACGTACGGTGACCGATATCGCGGCGCTGGTAAAAGAAGAATTTGGTGAGGCAGCTGAACCGCTGTATCCGCGAATTATCAAATATTTCCAGATTGTTGAGAGCTATCATTTTATTAAATTTGCAAATATGCCTTCTAAATAGGGCACACTAAGAACGGGAAGCAGCAAATCGCTGTATCCCGTTCTTTTAGGTTAAGGGATACTTTATTAAGATATAGAGATATAGCAACAGAGAAAGGAGTACTTATGAAAATTGCTGGAAAAAAACCCTGGTATCTGGAATATCTTCTTATTATTGTCGGAACCGGACTTATGGGAACCGCGATCACTTCCTGTTTTGATGCAGCAGGAATGGTAACTGGCGGTTTTTCCGGTATTGCGATCCTGGTAAAAGCCTGGACAAAAGGTTTGTATGGAAATGGAATTCCACTCTGGATAACAAACCTGATTCTGAATGTTCCATTGTTTCTTCTCGCTACTAAAATAAAAGGTTTTGCTTTTGTAAGGAAAGCACTGCTGGGAGATATTTCACTTACAATATGGCTTGCCATTCTTCCTGCCTGGAAACTGTCTGAAGATTTTCTCCTTGTCGCATTATATGGAGGTCTTCTGCAGGGAATTGGAATTGGATTTGTATTTCTCGGTGGTGGAACGACTGGCGGAACAGATATGCTGGCTGCAATTATCCAGAAATATCTGCGACATTATTCTATTGCACAGATCATGCAGTTTATAGATGGCGCGATAGTTGTTGTCGGCATGTATGTATTTGGAGTGGAACGTGCGCTTTATGCAATTATTGCGGTATTTCTTGTTACAAAAGTATCTGACGGAATCATTGAAGGCTTGAAATTTTCAAAGTCGGTATATATTATTACGGATAAACCAGATGAGGTTTCCAGAATGGTCATGGAAGACCTTGATCGTGGAATTACCGGCATTTCGGCAAGAGGAATGTACTCCGGCGAGGATAAGCTGATGCTTTTCTGTGTAGTGGGCAAAAAAGAACTGGTACATCTGAAAGAGAAAATTGATGAAATTGATGAGAATGCTTTTGTCATTGTTGGGGATGCACGAGAGGTACATGGGGAAGGTTTTATAGAAAAATAGGAATTTTATACAAAAAAATGCAAAAAAATTAAGTTTTGGTCTTTCATTTTTGGTAATTTTATATTAAAATAACAGATAACGAAGGAAAGCTATGGGGAAAAAGGAGAAATACGCATAAAAAGGCGGGAAGGGATGTAAGCAGATGATATCAAATCAGGTACTACAGAATACACTAGAGGGATTAAAAGAAATATCCAGGACAGAATTCTGCATTATTGACACAGAGGGGAAAGTCCTTGCAACAACTTTTGCAGATTTTTCAATTCAGCCGGGGGATATACAGGCATTTGTGGAATCCCAGGCAGACAGCCAGCTTGTGAAGGGATTCCAGTATTTTAAAGTCTGTGATGACTACCAGCTGGAATATATACTTGTGGCACATGGTGACGATGAAGACACTTATATGGTTGGCAAGCTTGCAGCATTTCAGATCCAGAATCTGATCGTTGCATATAAAGAAAGATTTGACAAAGACAGCTTTATCAAGAATCTCCTTCTTGATAACCTTCTTCTGGTAGATATTTATAATCGCGCGAAGAAACTGCATATTGATGCAGATGTTCGTCGTGTTGTTATGATTCTGGAATTGCAGCAGGAAAAGGATCACAGTTTCATGGAGAGTGTGAAAAGTTTCTTTGGCGGCAAGAGCAAAGACTTTATCACAGCGGTCGATGAAAAGAGTATCATCATTGTTAAGGAACTGGAAGATGGCGAAGGTTATGCAGAGATGGATAAGCTTGCCCATGCGATTTTGGATACCCTTGGGCTGAACCAGAATGAAGAGACTCATATTGCATATGGAACGATCGTAAATGAACTGAAAGAAGTTTCCCGTTCCTATAAAGAGGCAAGAATGGCGCTGGATGTTGGCAAGATCTTCTTTGGCGAAAAAGATGTTATTGCTTACAGTTCGCTTGGAATCGGACGTCTGATCTATCAGCTTCCAATTCCGCTGTGCAAAATGTTTATCAAAGAAATTTTTGAGAATAAATCTCCAGATGATTTTGACGAGGAAACACTGGTTACTATTGATAAATTCTTTGAGAACAGCCTGAATGTTTCAGAAACATCCAGACAGTTGTATATCCACAGAAATACACTGGTCTATCGTCTGGATAAGTTACAGAAGAGTACCGGATTGGATCTTCGTGTATTTGAAGATGCGATTACATTCAAGATCGCACTGATGGTCGTACGTTATATGAAGTACATGGAAACGCTTGAATATTGATCGCACGTCGATATGAAAATTTTGTGAATTCAATAAAAATGCTTGCATTCCAGCATAATATATGTTACAACATTGTTACGAAATGTTAATAAACTATACCGCAGGATGCAATGAAATGCTGCCGGGATTCTGGCAGCATTTTTTATGGAGTCCAAAGAGATCTGGCTGTTTTAGGCAGTTACGGCACTTTTGGACCGGATATAGATAGAGGAGGATATTATGGAAACGATGATCGATCTGATTGATGTGACAAAATCGTATGGTAAAGGCCTTCCGGCTGTGAACCATGCTAATTTGCACGTAGATAAAGGAGAATTTGTTTTTGTAGTAGGAAGTAGTGGGTCAGGAAAATCTACATTGATCAAACTTCTTATGAAAGAACTTGATAGTACAAGTGGACAGATGATAGTCAGCGGTGAGCGTCTGGAGAAGATGAAACATCGTCGAGTTGCGAAATACCGTCGTAAGCTTGGTGTGGTATTTCAGGACTTCCGTCTTCTGAAAGACCGCAATGTATACGAAAACGTTGCATTTGCACAGCGTGTTATCGGGAGACCAACGCGAGTGATCCGCAGACGTGTCCCGGAGGTTCTTCAGGAAGTGGGACTTGCTGAAAAATACAAATCCTTCCCGGATGAGCTTTCCGGTGGTGAGCAGCAGAGAGTGGCGCTTGCCAGGGCACTTGTAAATCGTCCGGATATCCTTCTGGCTGACGAGCCGACCGGAAACCTGGATCCGAAAACTTCTGAAGAAATCATGAAGCTTCTGGAACAGATCAATGAGCGTGGTACGACTGTGCTTGTGGTAACACATAACAAAGAAATCGTTAATCAGATGAAGAAACGAGTGGTTACCATGCATGACGGTGTGATCATCAGTGATGAGAAAGAAGGAGGATATCATGAGGCCTAGTACAATCTGGTATACCCTCAAACAGGGTATCAAAAATATAAAAAGAAACTGGATGTTTTCCATTGCATCTATTCTGACCATGGCAGCCTGTATCTTTCTGGTAGGTGTATTTTATTCACTGGTAACAAATGTAGATAATATTGCACAGAAAGTAGAGCAGGAAGTTCCAGTCACTGTTTTTTTTGAGGAGGGAACGACTGAAGAACAGATGCAGGAAGTCGGCAATCTGATCCAGGCACGTCCGGAAGTGGAACGAGTTGAGTTTGAATCAGCAGAGCAGGCATGGGAGAACTTTAAGGATAAATATTTCCAGGGATCTGATGCGGCAGAAGGATTTAAGGATGACAACCCGCTTGTCAATTCTTCAAACTATCATGTATACCTGAACCAGATCGAGAAACAGACAGAGTTAGTAAACTATATTCAGGGGTTGGAGCATGTGCGAGATGTTGAGCAGTCTGAACAGGCAGCAAATACGCTGGGAAGCTTTAACAAGCTGGTTTCCTATGCATCGATCGTGATCATTGCGCTCCTTCTGATCATTTCTATTTTCCTGATCAGTAATACCATTTCTGTTGGTATTTCTGTTCGTAAAGAAGAAATTGGAATTATGAAATACATTGGAGCAACGGATGCATTTGTCCGTGCACCGTTCCTTCTTGAAGGTATGGTCCTTGGGGTGATCGGTGCAGCGATTCCACTGATAGCACTGTATTTCCTGTACAATAGTGTTGTTGAGTACATCCTGAATAAATTCAGTGTGCTTACAGGTGTGGTTGCTTTTATTCCGGTATGGCAGATTTATCAGATACTTCTTCCGATTGGACTTGCTCTTGGAATTGGCATTGGTTTCATTGGAAGTATGATGACAACAAGAAAACATCTGAGAGTGTAATTGTGAAAGTGCAAGGTGTGAAATAACCATCAGGGATCATATAAGTAAATAAAAGAAAAGCGGCATGGGACTTTAAGTTCTGTGCCGCTTATGTTATATTTAGATACCAGGGTTAAAGGCACGAAAATTAACAATACAACAGGAAAGGCAGTCGTAATGAAGCATAAAGAATACGTGACAGGAGTTGTGACAGGAGTTTTGGCTGCTACACTTGCAGCAGGTGGGTTAAATTATGTACATCAGAATCAAAGTGGGAGTGTTCTGGCGGATTCAGCGCACGTAGAAAAAGTAGAATATCTGGAGAAACTGATCGATCAGGAATATCTGGGGGATGTTGATCAAGATAAACTGGCAGAGGGAATTTATGCAGGACTGATTTATGGCCTGGGAGATGTGTATTCCAGATATTATACAGCGGAGGAATATGCGCAGGAGACCGCAACAACAGATGGCTCTTATGTAGGAATAGGGGTATCTATCCAGAAAAATAAAAACGGTGGCGTACAGATTGCAGAGTGCTACGAGGGCGGTTCAGGTAAGAAAGCCGGACTGATCGTAGGAGATGTGATCACTGCGATTGACGATACCGATGTTACGGATATGGAACTCTCTGAGGTAGTCAGCCTGATCAAAGAAAATAAAGACAAAAACATTGTTCTGACCGTCCAGAGGGAAGATGAGGAGACACCTCTTCAGATCACTGTAGAAGTAACAGATGTGGAACTTCCGGCCGTATTCAGTGAAATGCTGGATGATGAGACCGGATATATCCAGATCACGCAGTTCACAGGCGTTGCACCACAGCAGTATAAAGATGCTTTTGTGGATCTAAAACAGAAAGGAATGCAGAAACTGGTAGTAGATCTTCGTGATAATCCAGGTGGACTTCTGACGTCAGTATGTGAGATATTGCGGGATATTCTTCCAGAAGGACTGATTGTTTATACTGAGGATAAGGATGGAAATCGGGAAGAAGAGACTTGTGATGGCAAAAATGAACTCCATATGCCATTGGCTGTTCTTGTCAATGAGAGCAGTGCCAGTGCTTCGGAAATTTTTGCCGGTGCGGTCCAGGATTATGGGATCGGAAAGATTGTCGGAACAACAACTTATGGAAAAGGCGTTGTGCAGGAGCTGAGACAGCTTCATGATGGAAGCGCAGTGAAACTTACTGTTTCAAACTATTATACACCAAAAGGAAATTCTATTAATAAAGTAGGAATCAAGCCGGATATCGAGGTCAAACTTGCATCAGAACTGTTGAATAAGACGGAAATCAGTCATGAGGAGGATAACCAGCTGCAGGAGGCTTTAAAAACGCTGCAATAGATCAGCACGTAAGATAAAATTAACAAATTTAAAAAAAATGTAAAAAATACTTGCTTTTTATTCAATTATTTCTTAAAATATATAAAGGCTATTTTGTATAAGGAAGGGAATGATTTCATGAATAACACAGACAAGTACAAAAGAGACTTTGCCAGAGTCCTGACACTTCTTATGCTACTGGCTGCATTATTTGTAACAGACATTCCGGTAAGTGCAGATACGACAGACAGTGCCACTGTTTCAAGCATCAGTGCAGTTACCGTGAAGGCAGAGATAAAAGCTTCCAGCAATACAGCACTTAAGATCAGCTGGGAGAAATGCCCGCTTGCACAGGGATATGTGATCTACAGAAGAGAATCTACAAGAAAAGCATTCAGAAGAATAAAGAAAGTCAGCGCCAGCAGGACAAGCTATATTGATAAAAGACTGACCTCAAGCAAACCGTATCAGTATGCAGTGCGTGCGATACGTAAGGAAAATGGGAAATATGTATACAGCAGATATCTTATGGTAACAGGTGCTACACGTCCTGCAATCGTGAAGACAAGGATTAAGGCAGCTTCCAGTTCAACGATGAAAGTGACATGGAAGAAGAGCTCGAGAGCAGATGGTTACCGTATTTACAGAAGACCTGCTGCCGGAAAATGGGTTCTGGTTGCTGATGTGGCCAAAAATCTGACTTCATATACAGATACAGGCTTGAATGCAAGTACGAAATATGTGTATACAGTACGCCCATATAAAAAAGGCGGTAATGTAAAATATATGTCAGCCGTGAAGCTGAGTAATAAAGCATCAACGCCAGCGGCACCCAAGGTTACGCCGTCAGGCGACACATCAAACAGTAGTGTTATGTCAAATACCAGGTTTACTGCAGCACAGAAGGATGTCATGAAAAAAATCCTCTATGCGGTGGAAACAGGTGGACAGGTTTATGGAAATCAGAAATATGGTGATTTCACAGAGGCTTTTACAAACAGCAGTACAGAGTACACGATCACAATTGGTGCAGGTCAGTGGTATGGTACAGAAGCACAGCGTCTTCTGAAACTGATTCATGCAACGATGGGAGAGGATGAGTGGAATAAGATCGATACAGGAAATCATTATGTATGGACAGCTGTATGTAATGAAGACTGGACAAAATATCGAATTCCCAAAAGCTCCTGGAGAGCAAGAGTTATTGTAAAACTGCTTCAGACAGATGCTGGAATCAAATGTCAGGACCAGCTGATGTATCAGCAGATCGACGAATATGAAGCAGAAGTACGGAAACTTGGTGTATCGGATCCACAGGCTGTAGGGATGTTTATCAACATCCGTCATCAAGGTGGATACGGAGCTGTTACGCGAGTCCTTGGAAAAACTGCAAAGCCGGTTAATCTGATCAATGTGTACAGAGCACTTGCCACAGATTCCGGTGGACAGGTAGGTACATATAAGACAAGGCAGGCAAAAGTATATCAGTGGCTGCTGACATACATGAAATAATAAGAGTACATCAGGGGCTGATCTCGCATGAGAGATCAGTCCTTTCTTTTTGTGAAAATCCATTGCGTATGGCAAGTGTAAAATGTTATAATGATATAGATTTTTTTGTAGAATGCAGGGAGAAAAGAAATGATTTTAACTGAAGATAAGATCTATACCATGTCACTGGAGACGGAATCTGTCAATCGTGACAGCGGATTAACAAATAATACGATAGAATTGGAATTTACAAACAAAGAGTTATTACATGCAATTGTTACCTGTGGAATGCCGATCCAGAGACTGACAGCTGCATTTCCGGAGAAGAAACGTTTTGAATTCTTATACAAACTTTTTCTTGTAGAAACAGCTCTTGATGCAGAGGGAGACCGCCTGAAAAAATCAAAGAAGATCGCATATCTGGATTCTTCTGAAAAGAGTGTGATTTCCTACTATATGGGAATGTTTTTTACAAAGATGATCAGTCGCCGACTGTATGGATCTGAGTACCTGACAAATCTGAATCTGATTGAGACACCGGATCACAAAGAATTTATTGATTTTTTTGCCAGTGAATGGCGCCCAGAGATGATAGGCTACAGACCGGATGCTGATGCCTGGAATGTCTGGGAAGCAAAAGGTGGAAGCAACTACAGAGAGCAGGCTCTGAAGAAAGGTGCTGACCAGCTGAAGGCAATTGGCACTGTAAATGGGGTGCGCCCGGATCCGGCGGCAGTCTGCATGACCTATTATGATCATGGCTATCTCTGCGGAATATTGAGAGAACCGGAAGGCAATACAGAAGGGGAACAGTTGAAGTTCACTGAGGAGGATTTTTATAAAGCATATTATGAACCAATCTGTGAACTTTTTCTGGATAAAGGCAGCAACCTCAGATTACATGATCTCTATGCGGAAGTATCACTGGAAGTGCCATATTTTACAGAAAATTACAGAGAACCGGATGAAAGAAAGATATGTATTGGAATTTCCAGAAAATTATTGAACTGTCTGATGGAAGAAGATTATTCTGCGGTAGCTGAAATAAGAAAAAATGTGCAGGAAGAAATCTGTCCGGATGGTGCTTATATGGGTGCAGATGGTATTTTTATAAGATAAAGAAGAACAGATACATAAGGATAGTGAATGAGATAATTTTTTTTGAATACAAAGGAATCAAATATTGTAATCGAGTCATTGATATGGCATAATAAATATGTATGAGGTTAAAAATAAGAAAAAACAAAGTTAAGAAAATGTAAAAAAATACTTTACAGAAGGAGCTGTTCCGAAAGAAATACTGAGCTGACGGGACGGCCACAGAGGAGAAAAAAATGGCAGTATTTTCAATGATCTTATCTTTGCTCTCAGGAGTAGCATTATTTCTGTTTGGAATGTCTTTGATGGGAGATGGCCTGAAACTTGTAGCAGGTAATAAGCTTGAGGCATTTCTGTACCGTATGACCAATACTCCGCTGAAGGGAGTTGCACTTGGCACTTGTGTTACCAGTGTTATCCAGTCTTCTTCAGCAACTACCGTTATGGTCATCGGTTTTGTTAACTCCGGTATGATGAAACTGAAACAGGCAATCGGTATCATCATGGGAGCAAACATCGGAACCAGCATTACAGGATGGATCCTGTGTCTGTCCTACATTCAGGGTTCCGGTGGTATTGCAAGTATTCTTTCTACTGCAACCATTTCAGCAGTAGTCGCAGTCATTGGCATTATTCTTCGTATGTTCTGCAAAAGATCCGTACATAAGAATATCGGAAACATTATGCTTGGTTTCGCAATTCTGATGACGGGTATGCAGACCATGAGTGGTGCTGTTGCACCGTTGAGAGAAAGCCCGGTCTTTATTGACATGCTGACGATGTTTTCCAATCCGATCGCAGGTATTCTGGTAGGTATTGCTTTCACGGCCGTATTGCAGAGTGCATCTGCGACAGTCGGTGTACTGCAGGCACTTTCCGTAACAGGAATCTTGACATTTGCCAGTGCATTCCCGATCGTCCTTGGTATCGGTGTTGGAGCAGCCTGTCCAGTTCTGATCTCTGCAATCGGAGCTAATAAGAATGGTAAGAGAACTGCACTCATCTATCTGATGAATGACTTATTCGGCCTGATTTTGTGGTCTATCATCTTCTATACCGCAAATGCTATCGTGCATTTCGGATTTATGGATATGATCATGACTCCGGTAACGATCGCAGCACTGAATACCGTGTTCCGTGTAGCTACAGTTGTTGTTCTGTTTCCATTTATTCCGAAGCTTGAAAAACTGGTGTGCATGCTTGTGAAAAACAGTGCAGAGGAATTGGAGGATGAGGCAGACTTCGATCTTCTGGAAGAACGTCTGATCAATTACCCGGCACTTGCAATTGCTCAGTGTCACCGTGCGATGAACGGCATGTCCAAAAAACTTCGCAAGAATGTCAACAGAGCCATGAATCTTCTGAATGATTATCAGCAGGATAAGTACGATAAGGTTCAACGTAAAGAAGATCTGATCGACAAGTATGAGAGCCGTCTGGGAGAATATCTGATTCAGCTTACCAAACGTGAGATGAATACAGCACAAACAACACAGGTTTCTCTGTATCTGCATACGATCAATGACTTTGAGAGAATTGGTGACCATGCTTCCTATATTGCACATATGGCAAATGAAATGCATGATAATCATACACAGTTTTCTCAGGCAGCCTGGGATGAACTGAATATCGTTATGGAGGCAGTTCGAGAGGAGATCAATGTCACCTGTAATGCATTTATGAAAGATGACAAGGAAGCAGCTCAGAGAGTTGCACCTTTAGGGGCTGTGATCACAAACCTTTGTGACGAGTTAAAGATGCACCATGTAGAACGTCTCAGTAAGGGAGAATGCGGACTTGAGGAAGGAACCGTTTTTAACGACATCCTGAACAGCTTTGGCCGTATTGCAGCGCACAGCGCAAGCGCAATGACCGCACTCTTAAAGAGCGGTGATACAGATGCGGATCCGCATATCCATGATTCCAAGATCTATCCGACAGACAGCTGGGAGTATTACACATATTTCAATGAGTACAGACAGAAGTATGATGTGATTGCTAATGCTGAACATGTTTTAAGCATGGAACCGGAAGAGGTAGAATAATAAAAATAACAGAGTAAACAGAAATTACAGAGCAGGATTAGAAATGCTCTGTAATTTTTTGCATAGATATAAATTTATGGATATGCTATACTAAGTGAAAAAACTTTTGTAGTTAGTTTATAAAAGCTGACATTGGCTTCGACAGGAAAAAGGCGTCGTGACGATTCACAAAGAAGGCGAGATATCCAAATTCGTAGAGAAAGTCTCCAGCGTCAGTTTCTCAGCAAAACGTGCGATTGAAAACGGTCAGAAAGTTCTATATGTGACAGAACGTTGTGTTTTCCGCCTTACTCCGAAAGGTCTGAAATTAATCGAAGTGTATCCGGGTGTGGATATGAAGAAAGATATTATAGACAGGTTGCCATTTGAGGTAGAAGTCTGAGATAATGAAAAAGTACAGAACAAACATTTGTATGAATGTGATATATATGAAAATAGCGGGAGGTAAAGTAAATGACGAAACTTGAAAATTTTGTAGGAATGATGACAGGACATTTTGATAATAAGGATCAATTTAATAAGATGCAGGCAGAAGGGAAAACATATCCATATGCGGAACATGTAAATACAATCTGTAATGACAAAATAAATAACCTTCCTGAAGATTTCAAAGGAAAATTTGTTGTTGAAGAGAGTTATTATGAAATTAATGGAAAACGTCATGCATCTCCACATCTTTTCCTTATCACGGAAATAGAACAGGGAATTTTACTTTCTTCTTATGAAATTCCAAAAGGAGAAGATAAAAATACATTTTCATATGATTCTATGAAGAATGTTGATTACTCTAAACTAGAAAAATCTGAAAAATTTAATCCGGCACTTTATCATGAAAAGGACGGAATCTGGGAGGGAGGCAGCACAAGCCAGTTTTCTCCGGTAATGACCTTTAAACTTTGGGAAAAGTTTTCCGATAATTTCCTGGAAGTATCAGAAAGCATGGAAGTTAATGGGAAGAGAACTTTTGGATATGATGAACCAATAATTTATAAGCGTGTATAATCAAATAGCGGTATATTGATATGACTTTCAGTTTGTTTGGCTCATAGCAATTTAGACGAACTTTTTTGATATAAAACCAGGAGGTGTTTTTGTGCAGAATTCACAACAAATCTTCAAGCTTCATTCCGAATACAAACCAACCGGTGACCAGCCCCAGGCAATCGAAAAACTGGTCAAAGGCTTTAAAGAAGGCAACCAGTTCGAGACTTTGCTGGGTGTCACAGGTTCCGGTAAGACCTTCACCATGGCGAACGTCATCGCCCAGTTAAACAAGCCAACTTTGGTACTTGCGCACAATAAAACACTGGCAGCACAGCTCTACGGTGAGATGAAGGAATTCTTCCCTGAGAACGCAGTGGAATACTTTGTTTCCTATTATGATTATTACCAGCCGGAGGCATACGTTCCATCTACGGATACTTATATAGCAAAAGATGCTTCCACGAACGATGAAATCGATAAACTCCGTCTTTCTGCAACAGCGGCTCTCTGTGAACGGAAAGATGTTATTGTGGTTTCCTCTGTATCCTGTATCTATGGTCTGGGTGCACCGGAAGAATTCTTTGATATGATGATCTCACTTCGTCCGGGAATGGAGAAAGACAGGGATGAGGTAATCAAAGAACTGATCGATATTCAGTATAACCGTAATGAAATGGATTTCCATCGTGGTACGTTCCGGGTACGTGGAGATGTGCTGGAAATCTTCCCGGCCAACTATTCTGACCGGGCAATTCGTGTGGAATTCTTTGGAGATGAGATTGATCGAATTACAGAAGTAGATGTGTTGACCGGTGAGATTCACAATGAACTGAAACATGCGGCGATTTTTCCGGCATCTCATTACGTTGTTCCACAGAGCCAAATCCAGAAGGCTGCAGACGCAATCCTTGAAGAAATGAAAGAACAGGTTTCTTATTTTAAAAGTGAAGATAAGTTGATCGAAGCACAGCGAATTGCCGAGAGAACCAATTTTGATGTAGAAATGATGAAAGAGACGGGATTCTGCTCTGGAATTGAGAACTACTCCAGACATCTGACAGGACTTGCTCCGGGGCAGCCGCCATATACTCTGATGGACTACTTTAAAGATGACTTCCTTCTTATTATAGATGAGTCTCATAAGACTGTATCACAGGTTGGAGGAATGTATGCAGGTGACCAGAGCCGTAAGCAGACACTGGTAGATTATGGCTTCCGCCTGCCGTCAGCGAAGGATAACCGGCCATTGAGCTTTGCGGAATTTGAAAATAAACTCGATCAGGTTATGTTTGTTTCGGCGACACCAGGACAGTATGAAGCAGAACATGAACTTCTTCGTGCAGAACAGATTATTCGTCCGACTGGGCTTCTGGATCCGAAAGTAGAAGTTCGTCCGGTGGAAGGACAGATTGATGATCTGATCAGTGAAGTAAATAAAGAAGTCGATAAAGGTCACAAGATTTTGATCACAACTTTGACAAAACGAATGGCAGAAGATCTGACCGATTACATGAAAGATGTCGGCATCCGTGTTCGTTATCTGCATTCGGATATTGATACTTTGGAACGTGCAGAAATCATTCGTGATATGCGTCTGGATGTCTTTGATGTGCTAGTTGGTATCAATCTTTTGCGGGAGGGACTGGATATTCCGGAGATTACACTGGTTGCAATTCTTGATGCGGATAAAGAAGGATTCCTGCGTTCAGAAGTTTCTCTGATCCAGACGATTGGACGTGCGGCCCGTAACAGTGAGGGGCATGTTATCATGTATGCAGATGTCATGACAGATTCCATGCGAAAAGCCATTCAGGAGACAGAACGAAGAAGAACGATTCAGGAGGCTTACAATAAAGAACATGGAATCACGCCGACTACGATCAAGAAAGCAGTTCGTGATCTGATCACGGTTTCCAAGGCAGTCGCCGAGACGGAAGACAAGCTTAAGAAAGATCCGGAGTCCATGACAAGAAAAGAACTGACGAAGCTGATAGGTCAGGTGGAGAAACAGATGCGTGCAGCAGCAGCAGATCTCAACTTTGAGCAGGCGGCAGAGTTGCGTGACAAGATGATCGAATTGAAGAAAAGCCTCGATGAAATGGATGAGTAGAAAAAGTTTATAATCTCAAAGAGAAATTCCCCCTGTCTGTAAAATGTTTTACTTTACTCTTGTACAGCGATGGAGAGAGTGCTAAAATGGAACAAGCACTAAACGAAAGAGGTAATCGATATGCAGTTTTCCAAAAGATTAGACAGATTTGGAGAAGAAATCTTTGCAGCCCTGAATAACAGACGTATGGAACTGGAAGCACAGGGCATGAAAATTTATAATATGAGTGTGGGAACTCCGGATTTTAAGACACCGGAGCACATTAAGAAGGCACTTGCTGCTGCGGCAATGGATGACAATAACTGGAAGTACAGTCTTCGTGATCTGCCAGAACTTCTGGAAGCAGTATGTACATATTATAAGAAACGTTTTGATGTGAATCTGACACCGGATATGGTTATGACTGTTTACGGCAGTCAGGAAGGTATGGGACATCTTGGAATGGCACTTTGCGATGAGGGAGATGTTGTTCTTCTTCCAGATCCATGTTATCCGGTATTTGCAGCAGGCAGTCTGATGGCAGGCGCAGTGCCATACTATTATCCGCTGGTGGCAGAACACGACTTTCTTCCATATGTAAAGGATATTCCGGAAGAAGTTGCAAAGAAAGCAAAATACATGGTAGTTTCTCTGCCCTCCAATCCGGTAGGAAGCATTGCAACACCGGGATTATATGAAGAAATCATTGCCTTTGCGAAGAAATATGACATTTTGATCATTCATGACAACGCATACAGTGATATCATCTTTGACGGAGCACATGGCGGAAGTTTCCTTGCAACAGAAGGAGCGAAAGAAATCGGCGTGGAATTTTTCAGCCTTTCGAAATCCTTCAATGTGACAGGAGCAAGAATCAGTTTTCTGGTTGGGCGTCCAGATGTGATCGCGGCACTTCGCAAGCTGAGAAGCCAGATCGATTTTGGAATGTTTCTGCCAATTCAGAAGGCAGCGATCGCAGCATTGAATGGCCCATTGGAAAGTGTGCAGGAGCAGTGCAGAATGTATCAGGAAAGAAGAGATGCACTCTGTAATGGCCTTCGTGAAATCGGATGGGACCTTCCGAATGGCAAGGGAACGATGTTCGTATGGGCAAGAATCCCGGGAGGACGTACAGACAGTATGGCATTCTGCATGGAACTGATGGAAAAAGCCGGTGTTATTGTGACTCCTGGTGCGAGTTTTGGACCGCATGGTGAAGGATATGTACGTTTCGCTCTGGTCCTGCCACCGGAAAAAATCCGCGAAGTTGTAGAAGCTATCCGTAAAAGTGGAATCTGAGAAAGTAAACGAAGCATATTAAAAAATGCATTCATAATAAATTAAGAACAGAAATTCACATAATCACAGTACTTTTGACACAAAGTAACAGAGTGGAAAGGTAGATTTTCCCGATTTGTGTCCGTACTGTGATTTTTTTCGATTTTTTTAAAAAATATAAATTAGATGTTGACAAACAATTATGACAGTGCTATCTTAACAGTATAGATGTTAGCACTCTTCATTAATGAGTGCTAACAGACTAATAGGAAAGGAGCTGAGAACATGGATGAACAATTGACGGATCGTAAGAAAAGAATTCTGAAAGCGATCATCAAGACATACATGGAAACGGGCGAACCGGTAGGATCCAGGACAATATCCAAGGATGCAGACCTGAATGTCAGCTCAGCAACGATCCGAAATGAAATGTCTGACCTGACAGATATGGGCTACATCGTTCAGCCACATACATCGGCAGGAAGAATCCCTTCTGATAAAGGCTATCGGCTTTATGTGGATGAATTGATGAGAGAAAAGGAAGATGAAATTGCAGAAATCCGTAATCTGATGATTGAGAAGACCGATAAAATGGAAAAAGTGCTTAAGAATGTAGCACGTGTCCTGGCTTCCAATACCAATTACGCGACGATGGTTTCAGTTCCTCAGTACAGCGGCAATAAATTGAAATTTATTCAGCTGTCCCGTGTCAATGAGCTGCAGTTAGTAGCTGTGGTTGTCTGCGAAGGAAATGTCATCCGTAATCAGATCATTGATCTGGATGAAGAAATGGATGATGAGACACTTCTGAAGCTGAACCTTCTTCTTAATACCAATCTGAATGGCCTGCCGATACAGGACATTAATCTGGGCATGATTGCCAGACTGAAAGAACAGGCAGGAATCCACAGTGGACTGGTAGCAAGAGTGCTGGATGCAGTTGCAGCAACCATTCATGTCGATGAAGACGATCTGGAAATCTATACGTCCGGTGCAACGAACTTCTTTAAATATCCGGAACTGTCGGATAAGACCAAAGCCACTGAGCTGATTTCTACTTTTGAAGAGAAACAGCAGTTGGTTGATTTGGTCAAGGAGCGAATGGCAGATGACAATACCGGTGTTCAAGTATATATCGGAGATGAACTTCCAATTTCTACCATGAAAGATTGCAGTGTTGTTACTGCAACTTATGAACTGGGAGAGGGCATGCATGGAACAATCGGTATCGTAGGACCGAAACGAATGGATTATGAAAATGTAGTAAATAGTCTGAAGACTCTCAAGGTCGAACTCGATGAGGTATTCAAAAAAAATAAAAGTAATCAAGACAGTTAGCTGTCAGACTGGAAAGGCGGTAGAAAGAACGTGTCAGAAACAAATAAAAAAGAAGCTGGCGTACAGGAAGAAACAGAGAAAGACCTTCCGGAAACAGAACCTGTTACAGAACCAGTAGAAGAATCGCCGGAGGCAACCGCAGGAACGGAAACCACAGAGGAAACCGAGAGTGCAGCTGAAGACGATAAGGAATCTGATAAAGAAACCAAAGGAAGAAATTCTTTCTTTGGCAAAAAGAAAAAAGACAATAAGCTGGAACAGCAGATTGAAGATCTGACTGACAGACTGAAGCGTAACATGGCTGAGTTTGATAACTTCCGTAAACGTACGGAAAAAGAAAAATCCAGCATGTATGTGATCGGAGCAAAGGATATCATCGAGAAGATCCTTCCGGTTGTAGATAACTTTGAAAGAGGCCTTGCACAGGCTCCGGAAGATGATCCATTTGCAGAGGGAATGCAGAAGATCTACAAACAGTTTACCACTACAATGGAAGGCATGGGAGTAGAACCGATCGAAGCTGTTGGAAAAGAATTTAATCCGGATTTCCACAATGCAGTGATGCATGTGGAGGATGAAGCTGTTGGAGAAAATATTGTTGTGGAGGAGCTTCAGAAAGGATACACCTACAAGGGATTTGTAGTCCGCCACAGCATGGTAAAAGTTGCAAACTGATCGTGCTCAAGGAAAAAGGAAGCGGCTGCGAAGCAGACATTTACTTTTTCTGGCACGATCCTGACAGAATCATAAGTGCATAGCACGAAAGATGCGTAGAGCATCTTGATTCTGGAAGGACAAACTAGAATATATAATAATCTTAGAATATATACAGGAGGAATATTATCATGGGAAAAATCATTGGTATTGACTTAGGTACAACAAACAGTTGTGTAGCTGTAATGGAAGGTGGACAGCCAACCGTTATCGCAAATACAGAAGGAGCAAGAACTACACCGTCTGTAGTTGCTTTCACAAAAACAGGAGAACGTCTGGTAGGTGAGCCTGCAAAACGTCAGGCAGTAACAAATGCAGAGAGAACAATCTCTTCCATCAAGAGAGAGATGGGTACCGATTATCGTGTAACAATCGATGACAAGAAATACTCTCCGCAGGAAATTTCCGCGATGATCCTTCAGAAACTGAAAAAAGATGCAGAAGGATATCTTGGAGAAAGCGTAACAGAAGCTGTTATCACAGTTCCGGCTTACTTCAATGATGCTCAGCGTCAGGCAACAAAGGATGCCGGTAAGATTGCAGGTCTTGATGTAAAACGTATCATCAACGAGCCTACAGCAGCAGCTCTTGCATATGGACTTGACAACGAAAAAGAACAGAAAATCATGGTTTACGACTTAGGTGGTGGTACATTCGATGTATCTGTTATCGAGATCGGTGATGGTGTTATCGAAGTTCTTTCCACAGCTGGTAACAACCGTCTTGGCGGTGATGACTTTGACCAGAAAGTTACAGACTGGATGATCGAAGAATTCAAGAAAGCAGAAGGCGTAGACTTAAGTGCTGATAAGATGGCTCTTCAGAGACTGAAAGAAGCAGCTGAAAAAGCTAAAAAAGAACTTTCTTCCGCAACAACAACAAACATCAACCTTCCGTTCATTACTGCAACAGCAGAAGGACCGAAGCATTTTGATATGAACCTTACAAGAGCTAAATTTGATGAACTGACACATGATCTGGTAGAAAAGACAGCAGAACCGGTTCGCCGTGCACTGTCAGATGCAGGTATCACAGCTTCTGAGCTTGGCCAGGTACTTCTGGTAGGTGGATCTACACGTATCCCGGCAGTACAGGACAAAGTAAAACAGCTCACAGGTAAAGAACCAAGCAAATCTCTGAACCCGGATGAATGTGTTGCACTTGGTGCTTCCGTACAGGGTGGAAAACTTGCTGGTGATGCAGGTGCCGGTGACATTCTTCTTCTGGATGTTACTCCACTGTCACTGTCTATCGAGACAATGGGTGGTATCGCAACTCGTCTGATCGAGAGAAATACTACAATCCCGACAAAGAAGAGCCAGATCTTTTCTACAGCAGCAGACAACCAGACAGCAGTAGATATCAACGTTGTACAGGGTGAGCGTCAGTTCGCGAAGGACAACAAATCCCTTGGACAGTTCCGTCTGGATGGAATCCCGCCAGCACGTCGTGGTGTTCCGCAGATCGAAGTTACATTTGATATCGATGCCAACGGTATCGTAAATGTTTCTGCCAAAGACCTTGGAACAGGTAAAGAACAGCACATCACAATCACAGCTGGTTCCAATATGTCTGATTCTGAAATCGACAAAGCAGTTAAAGAAGCTGCTGAGTTCGAAGCTCAGGATAAGAAACGTAAAGAGGGAATCGACACAAGAAACAATGCAGACTCTATGGTATTCCAGGTTGAGAATGCACTGAAAGAAGCTGGCGATAAGATTGATGCAAACGATAAAGCTGCAGTTGAAACAGATCTGAATGCACTGAAAGATCTCCTTGCTCAGACAGCAAATGCAGAAATGACAGATGCACAGATCGCTGATATCAAAGCTGCTCAGGAAAAGATGATGGAAAGTGCTCAGAAACTTTTCGCAAAAATGTATGAGCAGACACAGCAGGCAGGCGGTCAGGCTGGACCGAATCCGGGAGCTGGTGCTGGTGCAGGTGCTGCACAGGGCGGCAACGAAGCTGGATACGGTGATGATGTCGTAGACGCTGATTACAAGGAAGTATAATAAAGTAAAAAATAAGATGTAAAACCTTAGATGCCATTCATGCTTGCATGAGTGGCATTGGGGGATTATAATAATATTTTGTGTGGCATATAGCTGCATAAGAACAATAACGCAAATCTAACATATAGGAAAGAGAAAAGATGGCTGATAAAAGAGATTACTATGAGGTCCTGGGTGTCAGCAAGACTGCCAGTGATTCAGAATTAAAAAGCGCATATCGAAAATTAGCCAAGAAGTATCATCCAGATGTTAATCCGGGAGACAAAGAAGCAGAAGCTAAGTTCAAAGAAGCAACAGAGGCATACAGTGTCTTAAGTGATGCAGAAAAGAGACGCCAGTACGATCAGTTTGGTCATGCAGCGTTTGAACAGGGCGGCGGTGGTGCCGGCGGCTTTGGTGGATTTGATTTCAACGGTGCAGACATGGGAGATATCTTCGGGGATATTTTCGGAGATCTGTTTGGCGGCGGTGGAAGACGTCGTGCCAATAATGGACCGATGAAGGGTGCAAATTTACGCGCCCGTGTGAATATTACATTTGAAGAGGCAGTGTTTGGATGTGACAAGGAACTGGAGATCGTTCTGAAGGATGAATGTACGACCTGTCATGGAACTGGTGCAAAGCCGGGAACACAGCCGACTACCTGTCCGAAATGTAACGGAGAAGGTCAGATCGTCTATACACAGCAGTCTATGTTTGGCATGGTTCGAAATGTACAGACTTGTCCGGAATGTAATGGAACCGGTAAGATTATCAAAGAAAAATGTACTTCCTGCCGTGGAACAGGATATACTTCTTCCAGAAAGAAGATTCAGGTTTCTATTCCGGCCGGTATTGACAATGGACAGAGTATCCGTATCCGTGATAAAGGAGAACCTGGAACCAATGGTGGTCCGAGAGGTGATTTGCTCGTAGAAGTGAATGTAGCCCGTCATCCAATCTTCCAGAGACAGGATATGAATATCTTCTCCACAGCCCCGCTTACTTATGCGCAGGCAGCGCTGGGTGGAGAAATCCATATCAATACAGTTGATGGCGATGTGGCATACGAAGTGAAGCCGGGAACACAGACAGACACACGTATCCGTCTGAAGGGTAAAGGTGTACCGTCCCTGAGAAATAAGAATATTCGCGGTGATCACTATGTGACTTTGGTGGTACAGGTACCGACCAAGCTGAATGAAGAGGCAAAAGAAGCTCTTCGTAAGTTTGATGAGGCATGTGGAAACAGACCGGCCGCTGAGCCAAAAGACGGATCTGAGAAATCAGAAAAGAAGAAAAAGAGTTTCATGGACAAAATCAAAGAGACTTTTGAGGATTAATTCTATAAAACAGAAGAAACTTTTCGGGAAAAGAGGGAAAACCCCTCTTTTCTTTTTTTGGGTTATCATGTATATTAGATAGCAGGGTTAAAAATACAGAAGCTGTTCGTGCTTGCACGATAAGGCAATTGCAATTGTTGTATAAGTTAAGACAGGAGATTATAATATATGAAATGGAATCGTTTTACGATTAAAACCAAAACAGATGCCGAAGACATGATTATCTGTACATTGGCAGAAATAGGTGTCGAAGGTGCAGAGATTCAGGATCACCAGCCTTTGACAGAGGAAGATAAGGCACAGATGTTTGTAGATATCATGCCGGAAGGTCCAGAAGATGATGGAGTTGCATATTTGAATTTTTATCTGGAGGAAGATGCGGATAAGGATGTGATTTTACGTGACGTCAGAAATGCCCTGGAAGAATTGCGTACATTTATGGATATTGGTGAGGGTACGATTGAAGAGTCTCAGACAGAGGATAAGGACTGGATCAACAACTGGAAAGAATTTTTCCATCAGTTCTATGTGGATGATATCCTGATCGTTCCGTCATGGGAAGAAATCAAAGAAGAAGATAAGGACAAGATGATTCTTCATATTGATCCGGGTACTGCATTTGGAACAGGAATGCATGAAACTACACAGCTTGTGATCCGTCAGTTAAAAAAATATGTTAAACCAGGTATCAAACTTCTTGATGTAGGAACAGGAAGTGGTATCCTCGGAATCACAGCGTTGAAGCTTGGTGCAGGTCACGTTGTAGGAACAGACCTTGATCCATGCGCGGTTCCGGCAGTTCAGGATAACAAAGAAGCAAACCAGATCGTGGATGATACTTTTGATATGATGATCGGAAATATCATTGATGACAAAGAGGTACAGGATCAGGTTGGCTATGAGAAATACGATATTGTTGCAGCTAATATTCTGGCAGATGTACTGGTGCCTCTGACACCAGTGATCGTTCACCAGATGAAGAAGGGTGCATATTACATTACATCAGGTATACTTGATGTCAAAGAGGAAGTAGTCAAAGAAGCAGTACAGAAAGCCGGACTTACCTTGGTAGAAGTTACCAGACAGGGTGAGTGGGTATGCGTAACTGCAAGAAAGGACTGATCTCATGCAGAGATTTTTTGTAGAGCCACATCAGATCGATGAAGCGGCACATCAGATTCATATTATTGGAACGGATGTCAACCATATTTCCAATGTTCTTCGTATGAAACAGGGAGAGGAAGTCTGGATCAGTGATGGTGGACAAAAAGAATACCGCTGTGCGATAGAGGCATTCAGTGCAGATGAAGTGCTTCTTCACATTATTTATGCACAGGAACCAGATTATGAACTGCCGAGCAGAATCTACCTCTTTCAGGGACTGCCAAAAGCAGATAAGATGGAATTGATCATACAGAAGGCAGTTGAGCTTGGTGCGTATGAAATCATTCCAGTAGAGACGAAACGCTGTGTTGTGAAGCTGGATGGCAAAAAGGCTGCGAAGAAAGTAGAGCGTTGGCAGCAGATTGCAGAGAGTGCGGCAAAACAGTCCAAGCGTATGCTGATTCCAAATGTGCACCAGGTACTTTCTTTTAAAGAAGCACTAAAGTATGCGGAATCTATGGATATTCGTCTGATTCCGTATGAGCTTGCCAAAGGCATGCAGGAAACAAAAGAAATCCTTGCAGCAATTGAACAGGGACAGTCTATTGGGATTTTTATCGGCCCAGAAGGCGGTTTTGAGGAAAAAGAAGTAGAAGCTGCAATCAGCGAAGGGGCAAAACCAATCACACTGGGTAAACGTATTCTTCGCACAGAAACAGCAGGGCTTGCAATTTTGTCAGTTCTGATGTTTCAGCTTGAAAATTAGTAAAACAGGAAACGATTAAGATAAAAGAGGCAGTATATGGAAGTATATTTTGACAATTCTGCAACGACCAGATGCTATGATTCTGTAAAGGATATCGTGGTAAAAACGATGACAGAGGATTTTGGAAATCCGTCTGCCATGCATCTCAAGGGTGTAGAAGCAGAGAAGTATGTAAAAGAAGCGACAAAGACCATTGCAGGAATTCTGAAAGTGCAGGAAAAAGAAATTCTGTTTACCTCAGGTGGTACAGAATCAGACAACCTTGCGCTGATCGGTGGTGCACTTGCAAATAAGCGTAACGGAAACCACATCATTATCACATCCGTAGAGCATGCTGCAGTCAGCCAGCCGGCATTATATCTGCAGGAACAGGGATTTGAAATCACATATCTTCCGGTAGATGCGCAGGGCAGGGTAAAAATGAGTGCGCTGGAAGCTGTTTTAAGACCAGATACGATCATGGTATCTACCATGCTTGTAAATAATGAAGTCGGAGCTGTGATGCCAGTCGAAGAGATTGCGAAGATGGTACATGAGAAGAGTCCAAAGGCACTGTATCATGTCGATGCAATTCAGGGATTTGGTAAATACCACATTTATCCGAAACGTATGGGAATCGATCTTCTTGCAGTCAGCGGACACAAGATTCACGGTCCGAAGGGTGTCGGTTTTCTGTATATCAACGAAAAAGTGAAGATCATTCCACAGATTCTTGGTGGCGGACAGCAGAGTGGCATGCGTTCCGGAACAGACAATGTACCGGGAATCGCCGGGCTTGGTGTGGCAGCAGGACAGATTTACCGAAATCTGGATGAGAATGTGGAACACATGTATCAGTTAAAGGAGCATATTGCGAAAGGCCTTTCTGAAATCGAAGATATCCGTATCAACGGAATGCCACTTCGTGAAGGTGCACCGCAGATCTTGAGTATCAGTGTTATGGGAGTACGGAGTGAGGTATTGCTGCATTCTCTCGAGGACAAGGGTATATACATTTCGGCAGGAAGTGCATGCTCCAGTCATAAGAGAAAACCAAGCGCTACATTAAGTGCTATGGGAATGTCAAAAGACCAGATTGAAAGTACAGTACGACTGAGCTTCTGTGAAGAAAATACGATCGAGGAAGCGGATTATTTCCTGGATACCATGAAGACTCTGGTTCCGATGCTCAGACGTTATTCAAGAAAATAAACAGGAGGAAATACCAGATATGATATTTCATGCATTTTTGATAAAATATGCAGAAATCGCCATTAAAGGAAAAAACAGATATCTGTTTGAAGATGCACTTGTCAAACAGATGAAACTGGCTCTGGAGCCGGTAGAAGGCGAATTTACAGTAACTAAGGAGCAGGGGCGTGTATATGTTTTCTGCCCGGAAAAATATGATTTTGATGAAGCAGTAGAGGCACTGCAGCGTGTATTTGGAATTGTGGGAATCAGTCCGGTTGTGATCTATGAAGACCAGGGATTTGATCAGATGGCAAAAGATGTTGTTTCCTATATGGAAGCAAGATATCCTGGATACAATGGTTCTTTCAAGGTTTACACACGAAGAGCCAAGAAATCTTATCCGATCACATCGATGGAAGTAAGTGCGGCAATCGGAGAAAAGATTTTGGATGCTTTCCCAGATGCATCCGTAGATGTGCATAATCCGGAAATGACACTTTCAGTAGAGATTCGAGATAAGATTTATGTATATTCAGAGACACTTCCGGGACCAGGTGGTATGCCGATTGGAACAAATGGTAAGGCAATGCTTCTTCTTTCCGGTGGAATTGATAGTCCGGTTGCTGGTTATATGATCGCCAAACGTGGAGTCAAGATAGAGGCTGTTTATTTCCATGCTCCGCCGTATACAAGCGAACGTGCAAAACAGAAAGTCGTAGATCTTGCAAAACTTGTGGCACGTTACAGTGGTCCGATCCGTCTTCATGTAGTTAACTTTACAGATATTCAACTGTATATCTATGATCAGTGCCCGCATGAAGAACTGACGATCATCATGCGCCGCTATATGATGCGTATTGCAGAGCATTTTGCACGCAAGGATAAATGCCTTGGCCTGATTACGGGGGAGAGTATTGGACAGGTGGCCAGCCAGACTTTACAGAGTCTTGCAGCAACAGATGAAGTATGTGGACTTCCGGTATATCGTCCGGTTATCGGATTTGATAAAGAAGAAATCGTACAGATTTCCAGAAAGATCAATACATTTGAGACTTCCATCCAGCCATTTGAAGACTGCTGTACTATTTTTGTGGCAAAACATCCGGTTACAAAACCAAATCTGAAAGTGATTCACAGATCTGAAGAAAAATTAAACGAAAAGATCGATCAGCTGATGGAAGAGGCACTGGCAAGTACAGAAGTAATTGAGATTCAGTAAACAGAAACGAAATAGGCAGAAATAAAAACAGCTTCTCATGCGTTTAGCAAAGAAGCTGTTTTATAACTGTATCATATTTGGTATTTCAAAAGAAAATCGGTGCAGATCACTCAATTACATATGGCTGAACGATTGCCATGATCGAATCAAGAGTGCTTCCTTCTGCATGAATATTCAGGTTGATCGGTTTGGATAAATCCAGGCTGAAGATACCCATGATGGATTTTGCATCGATTACATATCTTCCGGATACTAAATCAAAGTCACAGTCAAATTTACTGATCTCGTTTACAAATGCTTTCACTTTATCGATAGAATTCAGCGAGATTTTTAATGTTTTCATTTTGAGAACCTCCCTATTTAGTGTTATTATGCCATTTATCTTACCCGTACCCCCTCGAAAAGTCAAGGGAAAAAGAGATGAAATTTTGGTTAATCTTTTGCCTGTATGTACAAAAAAACAATTAAAATAAGAAACAAAATGAAACTATCAGAAAATATAAGAGGTAAAATATGAAAAAAAAGGTTGCCCTTCATAATCTGGGCTGTAAAGTAAATGCATACGAAGTAGAAGCGATGCAGCAGCTTCTGGAAAATGCAGGATATGAAACTGTTCCTTTTGAAGAAGGTGCAGATGTTTATGTGATCAATACCTGTACGGTCACCAACATTGCAGACCGTAAATCCAGACAGATGCTTCATAAAGCAAAAAAAATGAATCCGGATGCGATCGTGGTGGCTACAGGTTGTTATGCACAGGCTGACACAGAGAAACTGAAAGAAGATACTGCTGTGGATCTGATCCTTGGAAACAATCAGAAAACACAGATTGTGGAAGCTTTGGAAGAATATGAAAAAGAGCATGCAAAACAGGTGCAGGTGATTGAAATTAACCATACAAAAGAGTATGAAGAACTTTCCATATCATCTACCGCAGAACATGTCCGCGCATACATTAAAGTACAGGATGGCTGTAACCAGTTCTGTACTTACTGTATCATTCCGTTTGCGAGAGGACGTGTCCGCAGCAGAAAAATCGAAGAAGTGCTGAGTGAAGTGGAAACACTTGCTGCAAAAGGTTACAAGGAAGTTGTACTTACCGGAATCCATTTAAGTTCCTATGGAGTGGATTTCCCGAAAGAAGAAAGAGAAAGTCTTCTTTCACTGATTCAGGCAGTAAGCAGAGTGGAAGGAATCAGCAGGATTCGTCTTGGCTCATTGGAGCCAAGAATTATCACAGAAGAATTTCTGGAAGGTATTGTGAAAACAGGAAAAGTGTGTCCGCATTTTCATTTATCCCTGCAGAGCGGATGCAATAAAACTTTGAAAAATATGAATCGCCGTTACAGTGCACAGGAGTATGCGGAAAAATGTGAACTGATCCGCAAGTTTTATCCGGCACCTGCACTTACAACAGATGTGATTGTGGGATTTCCACAGGAAACAGAAGAGGATTTTGAAGAATCTTATGAATTCGTAAAGAAGATTCATTTTTATGAGACGCATATTTTTAAATATTCCAGAAGACATGGAACAAAAGCGGCATCCATGGATGGTCAGCTGACTGAAGCGGCAAAGGCGCAGCGCAGCGACCGGATGCTTGAACTGCATGAGATTCGTGCCAGAGAATATGAAGAGGCGATGATCGGAAAAAAAATGGAACTTCTCCTGGAGGAAGAGATTGAGATTGATGGCAGACCATGGTATGTTGGCCACAGCAGAGAATATGTGCGTGCAGTCGTCAGCAAAACGGATGCACATAGGGTAAATGACCTTGTTACAGTAAAAGCAGTTGCTTTTGTCAGAGATCACATTTTGGAAACAAAAGAAGTGTAAGCTTATATATTATTTGATCTATGAGAAAAAAATGTTCTGAAAATGTGTTCTTGTATTTTATATGGAATTATATTAAAATAAAAGGGAAATCTTATTAAGGACGTGAGTAAAATGGCAGAAAACAATTTAGGAAATACACAGTATTTCAGAACAAAACCGGATGCAGATCTTGAAGTAAAAGAGGTTCTGGACCTGGTCTACAATGCAATGGATGAAAAAGGATATAATCCGGTGAACCAGATCGTCGGCTATATTATGTCCGGAGATCCTACCTATATTACCAGTCATAAGGGTGCGAGAAGCATGATCATGAAAGTTGAGAGAGATGAGCTGGTAGAAGAACTTCTTAATGAATACATTAAGAATAAATCCTGGGAACGATAAGTGATGCGGATCCTGGGATTAGATTATGGTTCAAAGACCGTAGGTGTGGCAGTCAGTGACCCGTTGGGAGTGACTGCTCAGAGATTAGAGACAATCTGGCGAAAACAGGAAAATAAACTTCGCCGGACGCTTGCCCAAGTAGAAGAACTCGTGAAAGAGTACGAAATAGAAAAGATCGTTCTTGGATATCCTAAGAATATGAACAATACTGTCGGTGAGCGTGCAGAGAAAGCTCTGGAATTCGGGGAGATGCTTAAGAAGCGTACAGGCCTTGAAGTGATCATGTGGGACGAACGGCTGACAACAGTTTCGGCGGATCGGACCCTGATGGAGGCTGGTGTGCGCAGAGAAAATCGTAAAGAGTATCTCGACGGAATTGCAGCAGTATTTATTTTACAGGGATATCTGGATTCCCTTAAAATGTAACATAAAGGTGATAGTATGGAAAAAATCAGATTTCAGCTGGCCGATGGGACAGTAGAAGAGTTTTTTATTGAGGAACAGACAAGAATCGGAGGAGTATCGTATCTTCTTGTATCGGATTCTATGGAAGATGAAGCGTCTGCCTATATTTTGAAGGATGTATCGAAGGATACAGATCCGGAGGCCTGCTATGAAATGCTCGAAGATGAGGACGAACTGCAGGCTGTTTATAAAGTTTTTGAACAAATGCTTGAAGACGTGGATTTTGAAATGTAAGAAACATACTATAAGAAACAGGCGTCACTAGGAACGTAAGAATCAGTGACAGGCAGACTAAGAAGGAATGTGAGCGCATTCCTGCATTAGTGTGCCAAAATGTTTGATTCCAGAGGACACATGACAGGTGTTTTCTGCATTGCACAGAATATGGAGGTGCTTGATTGAGCGAAAATATAAATGAAAATGTGAGCGTAAATAAAGAAAGAGAAAATCACAGAGAATATAATAAAACCAGAAAATATAACAGCCGAAATCGTAAACCAGGTGATAATAATACAAAGAAACCGATGGGAAAACAGAAAAATTTCCGTTATAAACAGCAGAAAACGAATAGCAGACATTATGAGAAACATTCTGACAGACAGGAAATAGCTGCTGCAGGAGAAGTAGCAGCAGTACAGCAGCCAAAGGCAGTAACGAAGCCGTTTTCCAGAAACAATAAAACACAACAGCCAAGAGGGAATGCGCGTCGTGGCCGTAAGGGTACTTCAAAACTGAAGATCATTCCGTTAGGTGGACTGGAACAGATTGGAATGAACATTACTGCTTTTGAGTATGAAGATAGTATTGTAGTTGTTGACTGTGGTCTTGCTTTCCCGGAAGATGATATGCTTGGTATCGATCTGGTCATCCCGGATGTTACTTATCTAAAAGAAAATATTTCCAAAGTAAAAGGCTTTGTGATCACACATGGACATGAGGATCATATCGGTGCGCTTCCTTATATCCTGAAAGAGGTTAATGTTCCGGTCTATTCGACAAAACTTACACTTGGACTGATCACAAATAAACTGAAGGAACACAACCTTGTACGTTCCACAAAACTAAAAGAAGTAAAACATGGACAGGTTATCAACCTTGGTGATTTTTCCATTGAATTTATCAAAACAAATCATAGTATCCAGGATGCTTCTGCACTCGCAATTTATTCACCTGCAGGAATTGTTGTCCATACAGGTGACTTTAAGGTGGATTATACACCGGTATTTGGTGATGCGATCGATCTGCAGCGTTTTGCCGAGATCGGTAAGAAAGGTGTACTTGCACTGATGTGTGACAGTACGAATGCAGAACGTCCGGGATTTACCATGTCAGAGCGTACGGTAGGACATGTATTCGATAATCTTTTTAATGAACACAAAAATGCACGAATCATCATTGCGACATTTGCATCTAATGTAGACCGTGTACAGCAGATTATTAATACCGCATATAAATTTGGACGTAAAGTAGCTGTAGAAGGACGAAGCATGGTCAATATCATTTCCGTTGCTTCTGAACTCGGATATCTTCGTATTCCGGAAAATACTCTGATCGAAATTGACCAGGTAAAAAATTATCCGGATGAAAAAGTTGTTCTGATCACAACAGGAAGCCAGGGTGAATCCATGGCGGCTCTTTCCAGAATGGCTGCGAATATCCACAAGAAGATTACAATTAAACCGAATGATACTATCATTTTCAGTTCAAATCCGATTCCTGGAAATGAGAAAGCCGTTTCCAAGGTTATCAATGAGCTGTCCATGAAGGGTGCAAAGGTTATTTTCCAGGATGTTCACGTATCCGGACATGCCTGCCAGGAAGAAATCAAACTGATCTATTCTCTGGTAAGACCAAAATATGCGATTCCGGTTCATGGTGAATACAGACATCTGACTGCACAGAAACATGTCGTAGAAGATCTTGGTATTCCGAAAGAGAATATCTTTATCCTTGCTTCCGGTAATGTTCTGGAGCTGGATGCAAACAGTGCAGCAGTTACCGGCTCTGTTCATACAGGTGCGATCTTTGTAGATGGTCTGGGGGTTGGTGATGTCGGTAATATCGTACTTCGTGACCGTCAGCATCTGTCAGAGGATGGTATCATGATTGTTGTTATGACACTTGAACGCCACAGCAATGTGGTTCTTGCCGGACCGGATATTGTATCCAGAGGATTTGTCTATGTAAGAGAGTCCGAGGATCTGATGGAAGATGCAAAAGAAGTCGTAGAAAATGCGTTAGATTCCTGTCTGGAACGTAACATTACAGATTGGGGCAAGATCAAGAATACAGTAAAAGATGCACTCAGTGATTTCCTGTGGAAGCGAACAAAGAGAAGTCCGATGATCCTGCCGATCATTATGGAGGCATAAATAACATGGATGCTGTAAACAGAAACATTCATCTTCTTCTGAATTCTATCCAGAAGAGCGATGTGTACAGAACTTACAAGAAACAGGAGGCAATCCTGGAAAAAAATCCGGAACTGGTCTCGAGAGTGCAGCATTTCCGGTCAGATAACTTCCGGCTTCAGAATGAAGAAAGAGGAAATTTGCTTCAGGATGCGGAACAGCTGGCACGAGAATCAGCAGAACTTCGAAGAAATCCGGAGGTAAATGCTTATCTTGATGCGGAACTGGCACTTTGCAGGATGATGCAGCAGATTTGTAAGACATTGACAGATGGAATTGAGATCAAGGTGCCGGAAATCTGAGCAGTGCAGTTTGATGAGATATAATCAGTACACAGAAAGGAGCAGATATGGGAGATACCAAAGACCGGGTAGGTGCGGCTGGAGTGATCGTTGCAGGAGGATTTTTTAAAATAGCTTTGTATGTTTGTGTGGCTGTCCTCGTGATCTGGATCGGTAAGGTTACCTACCAGTTTGGGTATAACGTTTTTAACCAGCAGGCGATGAACCCGGGAGAAGGACAGGAAGTAACTGTTGTGATCAAAGAAGATGCAACAAGTTATGATATCGCAAAGACATTAAAGAGTAAAGGACTGATCGAGGATACGCTGGTGTTCTGGGTACAGGAAAAACTTTCAAATTACAGTGGGAAAATGAAACCAGGCACATATCTACTCAGTACTGCCTATACACCAAACAGGATCATGGGAATTCTTGCAGGTGATGCAGAGCAGGAAGGAGCAACTTCGTGATCGTAGAAGAGAGAATGCGTACGTTTATTAATTCCCTTGATGCAGGGAACACTCCATTTCTTGATGAACTGGAGTGTTCTGCGTTGTCTGAGGGAGTTCCGATCATTCGTAAGGAGATGCAGAGCTTTATAAAGACACTGCTGGCACTTAAGAAGCCGCAGCGTATTCTGGAAGTGGGGACAGCCGTTGGCTTCTCCACACTTCTTATGTGTGAGTACAGTCAGCCTGAAATGCATATCACAACGATTGAAAATTATGAAAAGAGAATTCCAAAGGCAAGGGAGAATTTCCGAAGAGCCGGCCGTGAGTCGCAGATTACCTTTTTGGAAGGAGACGCAGGGCAAATTCTGAAAGAACTTTCGGGATCATATGATCTGATTTTTATGGATGCGGCCAAGGGACAGTATATTCATTGGTTGCCGGATGTGGTGCGGCTGCTTGCCCCGGGCGGAGTCCTGATGTCAGATAACGTACTTCAGGAGGGCGAGCTGATTGAATCCCATTATCTTGTGGAACGAAGAAACCGTACGATTTACAAGCGTATGAGAGAGTATTTGTATGAACTGAAACACCATCCACAGCTTATGACAAGTATTATTCCGCTGGGAGACGGCGTGTCTTTGAGCGTTAAGGAGGAAGCATGAGAAATATAGAGTTACTGGTACCTGCAAGCAGTCTTGAAGTACTGAAAATAGCCGTTGTATTTGGTGCAGATGCGGTATATATAGGTGGAGAAGCATTTGGCCTCCGCGCAAAAGCCAAGAATTTTACACATGAAGATATGGCAGAGGGAATTGCGTTTGCACATGAACATGGAGTAAAGGTTTATGTGACAGTAAATATTCTGGCGCATAATGACGACCTTCCGGGAGTCAGAGAATATCTGCAGGAGCTGAAAGAACTGAAACCGGATGCACTGATCATTGCAGATCCGGGAATTTTTACCTATGCCCGTGAAATTTGTCCGGAAATAGAATGCCATATCAGTACACAGGCAAACAATACAAACTATGAGACATACCGTTTCTGGTATAAGCTCGGCGCGAAACGTGTCGTAACGGCAAGGGAACTTTCTTTGAAAGAAATCCGTGAGATCCGTGAACATATTCCGGATGATATGGAAATCGAGACTTTTGTTCATGGAGCAATGTGTATTTCTTATTCCGGAAGATGCCTGCTCAGCAATTATCTGGTTGGAAGAGATGCGAATCAGGGGGCATGCACACATCCGTGTCGTTGGAAATATTCTATTGTGGAAGAAAAACGTCCTGGTGAATATATGCCGGTATTTGAGAATGAGAGAGGAACTTATATCTTCAACTCCAAGGATCTCTGTATGGTAGAGCATATGGATGATATCCTGAACAGTGGTATCGACAGCCTGAAGATTGAAGGACGCATGAAGACTGCTCTTTATGTGGCAACTGTTGCAAGAACTTATCGCAAGGCAATTGATGATTATATGGAGGCTCCGGAAAAATATAAGGCAAATATGTCCTGGTATCAGGAACAGATTTCCAATTGTACGTACCGTCAGTTTACGACAGGATTCTTTTATGGCAAACCAGATGAACATACGCAGATTTATGACAACAATACGTATGTAAAAGAATATACTTATCTGGGATATGCAGAAGAAGTTGATGAAAATGGTTTCGCACATATTACGCAGAGAAATAAGTTTACTGTTGGTGAGATGATTGAGATCATGAAACCGGATGGCAGAAATATCACAGCAACCGTTCGTGCAATCTATGATGAAGATGGAAATTCTGTAGAAAGTGCACCGCATCCGCAGCAGAAACTTGCCGTAGACCTTGGAACAGAGATTGAAAAGTATGATCTCCTTCGAAGGGCCGAGGCATAAAATACAGACGAATCTGTAAAACAGAACTTAGAATAAAAAGAGAGCAGATATCCTCATGAGAAGTGATATCTGCTCTTTTTTTATTTAATGAAAAATTTAGCGACTGCGCACAGGGGCATTCATAACAAGCTGAGCGTTGGCGTTCCACTGACTACCATTTACAGGGGCTGCCATAACCTGAATTTTAGTTACTTTACTGCGATATTTCCATTTCGCAAGAGACGTTTTTAAACGGACAGTTTGATCAGCAGGTACAATTCTGGCACATTCGAAGATATGTTTTCCACTGTAAAAGCGCAATTTGATCTGTACATATCCATTCTGTGCACCACTTGCGCGGAGCGTTGTGCAGAAATTTGGATATGATTTAAAGGAAAGACTGCGTTTCATTTTTTGTGAGAATCCCCATAAACTGTTTTTGTTTCGGCGGATATCATGAAGAGCAGTAAAGGTATTTCCTGTTTTATGTGAAGTTGTAACAGCACCATAAGGAGACCAGCTCTGATATATGGAAGCACCGCGGCGATATGCATTTACCTGTTCAAGTGCTCCGATGGTACAGTTTGATTTGTTATAGAGTTTGGAACTGTATGAAGGGATCAGCGATTTCCAGTTGCTGACACCGATCGTGGATGGAATAAATGCGGTTTCGGAAGCAGAACGACTGCTGTCCATATATTTAAAGACACTCCAGGATCTTTTCTTTGTGTTGGCAGATTCAAAATCAGCAGATCTGGCGTCGGTTGTCCATAATCCAAGATTCAGTCCCTGTTTGATCTCTTCTTTGTGGTCGATCTGACGATGAATGATCAGTGAGTCGATCATATTATCTGATTCAGCAAGAAGGTAACTGTAGGCAACCGCAGCTGCCTGCAGATTTTCAACATTGTGTTTTCTCTGAACAGAAGTATAACCGGTCTCGGACAGAATGATCCTTGTTTTTGAACCATATTTCTGACGTATATAGCTGGTCAGCAGGCGGATATTTCCCATATTGATCACAGGCGTTGTAAGTGATTTGGTGAGCTGCCCGTTTGTATTCGCCCAGAAACGAGGCTCTGTCAGTGGAGAACTGTATGGGTGATATGCAAGGTTCCATTGCAGATTTCCACCGGCACGTATCTTTGAAGCAAAAGAATCCAGCATTTTTCGTGAAGCAAAGGTTCCATTCACATAATTTGTATTCCACAGATGATCAAGTGAAATATAAACTCTTGCATTAGAATAAACACTGACCAGTGTATTATAGGCAAGACGAAACTGATCTGCATAAATCTGAGAATACTGTCTCAGTGTCTGGGAACCGGCGTAATTATAAGTGTTGTAATTATTGACTTCATTTCCGATGATCCAGTTGGAAATCTGTCCGTATTTTTTTGTGGAAGTACTGTAACGTCTGGCCAGAAAATTCAGTGTTGCCTGCAGCTGCTTTCTCGCAGAACGGTCTTTGGTATTCCAGGCATAAAAAGCATGTCCCTGCTGGCGTCCTTGTGGATAGATCAGGCTGGTCAGGTCACTGCGCCAACTCAGAAGCAGAACAGCAGAATTTACAGATGAAGTGGAATTCAGTGCAAGCAGCTGTCTGTCGTAATAAGAGACAGAATCTTTTACAAACCAGTAAGTTTGTCCCTGGTATTTCCAGGAGTAAGAGTACCTGGAATTTTGAAGTGCCGGTGGTGCGATCAGCTGACTGAAATCAATATTGATCACAGAATTTCGTACATTCAGTTCTTCCGCATCTTCCATCATGTCAGCATTGACCTGAAGTCCCTTTTTGGAGATGGACTTTGGAAAACGATATCGATATTTGGCCAGTGCACCGGGGTTGGAAATAAATCTGCGTGTGCTGATATAGGTATATTTCCCACTGGAATTCCGAGAAGCGACAGCAAAACCGGAATTCAGAAGGTTGACACCACCGGAATTTAATTTACAGGTAAATGTCATTTTTTTTGATTTTTTACAGGATGCTACTGGTCTGGCCGACATGCCCGGAGTCAGTGCAAAAAGGTAACAGCGAGATCCGGATATTTTACGTGGATTTGCCGTGACAGCGGTTACGCGGACTTTGCTTTTTCCTGAAATCTTACAGCTGCTGATCGTTACAGGCCGTGAGGCTGCAGAGACCGAAGTGGGTGCAAAACCTGTTCCGATCAAAACAGTACAGAGCAGAAGAATCAGCAGTTGTTTCAATAGTTTGTGCATATATACAAAGCCTGATCGTTCAGTTGTATCTGTCATATGAAAAGAAAACCTCCTTCCGACTGAAGACATCTCAGTCTGTTTCTAATTTTAGAGTATTTCTGACAGAAAATCAACCGAAGAGAGTTTTTAATTTTTTTAATGCGTTTTTTTCGATTCTGGAGACATAGGAACGACTGATATGAAGCTGATCGGCGATTTCACGCTGTGTCATTTCGTTGTTTTCAAACAGTCCATAACGACAGCAGATGACCTGGTATTCTTTTGGTGTCAGGATATCCTTCATAGAAGAAAAAAGAAATCGTATATCCTGACGGGTAGAATATTCTTCTACGATATCCACCGGCGGACTTTCGATAATATCCAGCAGACTGATCTCATTTCCCTCTTTGTCTGTTCCGATCGGTTCATAAAGAGAAACTTCACGTGAACATTTCTTTCTTGCACGCAGCATCATAAGAAGTTCGTTATCAATACAGCGGGCGGCATAAGTGGACAGCCTGGCAGAACGTTCTGAATTGAAGGTGGAAATAGCCTTGATCAGTCCGATCGTACCGATAGAGATCAGATCTTCCAGTTCTTCTCCGTTTCCCTGATATTTTTTTGCAACATGGGCAACCAGACGAAGATTACGTTCGATCAGAATACGTTTTGCTTCCGGATCCCCTTCCTGGCAGCGTCTGAGGCAGAGCCGTTCCTCTGCTGCGGTCAAAGGTTTCTGAAAAGTTTTCAAATATCCACCTCAAAAGGGGCTTCTATATAGAATATGTCAGAGGCTGGAGCAACGTGCTTTTCCCATAAAATTATATGATTTGCGTATCCTCAGGATGTAGTGTATAATAAATTTTATATGAGAAAAATACACTTTCAAGGATAATCAGGTGAACTATTTTGAAAAAAAAGATAGAACAGATACTCAATGGAAAATTCAAATATGATCAGCCGGAACTCCTTTTTTCAAAAGAAAAACTGGAGATAAAGATCAAAGCAGGAACGACTACACAGGGGGAGCTGTATCTTGGAACGGAGAACAATGATAAGATACAGGGATATATTACTTCCTCAGATCGAAGATTTGTTCCGGGAAACAGTCGGTTTTCGGGTACAACCGTACGGCTGCCTTATGGAATTGACGCAGTGGGAATGCAGGCTGGTGATATATGCAGAGGCTGGCTCTGTGTGACTTCCAGCATAGGAGAGTACAAGCTTCCGTTTGCAATTGAGGCAATAAAAGAAGAAATCATAAGTTCTGTAGGAAAAGTTGATGATATGCAGACATTTTGCGAGATTGCCAGAAAAGATTTTCGAGAAGCTTATCATCTTTTTACCGAAAAAGATTTTTGTATGATGTTCAGGAAAGCAGACAAAAAGCAGAAAGCGTTGTATGCAGGTCTATCCGGACAGCCAGTAACTTATCAGCATCTGGAGGAATTTCTGATCAGTCTGAAGGAAAAAGATCCTGTTTCCGTATCCTTAAAAACTACCGCAGCAGAATTTTATAATGTAGAAGAAGATATGCAGGAATCTTTTGAGATACACAGAAGCGGATGGGGACATCTTCGCCTTGAGATCGAGACAAAGGGGGAGTTCCTGGAGCCAGAGCGTCATGTGATAACGGATGAGGATTTTATTGGAAGCAGTGTTCAGATCAACTATCTTGTTCATGCAGATCAGTTAAAAAGAGAAAATCACATAGGCGAGATCATTGTAAGAAGTCCGTATCAGGAACTGACGTATCATGTCCTTGCATCGAGGGGAGCGCGCATTCATATTGATGTACACAGAGAAGAAAAAAGGCACAAACTTGCACTTGTGAAGGATTATCTTGAATATCAGGAAAACAGGATCAATTTTCAGACATGGAAAGAAAATGCAGGGTTTGAATTAAATCAGCTGAGGGAAGCAGGCTGCGAATATCCGGAGTACCAGTTTCTGGAGGCATATATGGCACATCTGGACGGAAAAGATGATGTGGCAAAAAAAATCCTCAAGAATTTTCACGGTAAAGAATTTACAAGAGAAGAACTGGAAACAGCCGGAACTTATCTCTATCTCTGTACAGTGACCGGTTTGTATAAGGATCGGGGACAGGCAGTATGGAAATTGCAGAATTTTTTCAGGCAGAAAGAGGACAGTTTCCAGCTTTTGTGGCTGTTGCTTCAACTTGACAGTACATATCGTACCACACCATCGAAAGTACTGTTCATGATGGAAGAACTATATGAAAAAGGCTGTACAAGTCCGCTTCTTTATATAGAAGCCTGGAAGATGATCAGTGAGGATGTTTCTCTGCTTCATCGTCTTACCCCGTTCTGGATGCAGGTATTCTGCTATGCTGGTAAACATGATCTGCTTACCGAAGAGCTTGTGATGCGTATGGCATATCTCTCCGGATATGAAAAAAGATTCTATGGAAGTCTGTATCAGGCGCTTGCAGCCGGATATGAGAAATTTTCATCAGATGATGTGCTGGAGGCTGTCTGCAAATATATCATGAAGGGGGAACCACGCAGACCGGTATATTTCAAATGGTTCTCGCTTGCGGTAAGCAGAGGATTACGTATCACCAGATTATTTGAATATTATGTGGAAACCATGGATATTACATATAGAAGACAGCTGCCGAAGCCGCTTCTGATGTATTTTGCGTACAATGACAATTCACTTGGTGATGCACGCAAGGCTTATGTATATGCGAGTGTGATTGCATTTAAAGAAAAAGATCCGAAAACATATGAAAATTATAAGGATAATCTGGAACGGTTTGCCTATCGCAAACTCAGAGAAGGACAGATGGATGAAAATTATGCGATCCTGTATCAGGAATTCCTGTTTGATCCGGTAAGTGCTGAAGATGGAGAAGCAATCGCTCCGAAGATGTTTACCTATCGTCTGTACTGTGATGACAGCAAAATCCGACAGGTGATCGTGCGGCACAGTCAGTTTGCAGAGGAAGAAATCTACCCTTGCAATAAAGGAATTGCATATCCGAGAATCTATACAGATGATGCGGTGATCCTGTTCCAGGATGATAAGCAGAGACGTTATGTTTCTACAATCCCATACAATCTTACAAAGCTCACAGATGAAAGCAAGGCAGTACCGGAACTTCTGGAACTGGGAGTCAGAGAACGGGGACTTCTGCTGTATTATTGCGAATCGACAACGCTGAATGCGGATAATTTGGAGTATTTTCAGAGTCTGGCAGAACTTGAGGACTGTACAGAAGAGTATAGAAATTCTGTAAGAAAACAGATTCTGGATTACTATGCTGCGAATGTTCAGGATCAGAAGCTTGATAAATATCTTGAAAAAATGGATTTCCGTCAGTATGCACAGGTTGACCGTACGACACTGCTTGAAGTATTGATCACCAGAAGAATGTTTCGTCAGGCAATGGTGATTGTAGAAGAATTTGGTTATGAAGGACTGGATCTGAGCTGCCTTCTCAAGATGACAAGCCGGATGATCCTGAAAAGTGACATGGCAGAAGATGACGAACTTCTGGCACTGGCATCCGAGGTTTACCGGAAGGGTAAATATGATGAAGTGATCCTGCATTATCTTATGCTGTATCGGTTTGGACCACTGGATGAACTTATTTCGATATGGAAGAGTGCCAGAGGATTCGAAATGGATACGTATGATCTGGAAGAAAGAATCTTAAGTCTTCTGATCTTTACGGAAGATTACCGTAAAGAGGGGGAAGCTGTACTGGAATCTTATGTGAAGCAGTCCGGAAAAGAACGAATCACAGGAGCATACCTTACACTGGTTTCTTATGGTGTTTTTGTCAGAGAATATACAATGAGTACGTTCATCAGAAGCAGGCTGGAATATGCATTTACCAGTAAGTGGCCGGTTAATCTTATCTGCAGACTGGCGCTTCTGCAGGAAATTTCCAGAGAAAAAGATCCAAAACCGGAATATGTGGGAATAGCACAGAGCATACTGGAAGAGTGTGCAAAAGAAAATCTGAAATTTGCGTTTTTCCGCAAACTCTCACCGGAACTTTTGAGTCCATATCAGTTGGATGACAAAACATTTGTGGAATGTCGTGCAGTACCTGGGGCAAAGGTTACGTTGTTTTACAGACTGGATACCGGACTTGGAGCAGAGACAGCATATAAATGCGAACCTTTGAAAGAAATGTATCAGGGCATATTTGTAAGGACATTTACTTTGTTTTACGGGGAGACACTGCAGTATTATTTCCAGATCGATGAGGGAGATAAAGACAATACAAAGAAGACTTCGGAACGCAGCGTTTCAATGAAAAAAGTCGAGGGTGCCTCTGGAAGCAAGTATCAGATGCTGAATCAGATGTTGTCTGCAAGAAGACTGGACAAAACGCAGGAAGTGACAGACAGTCTGAAAGATTATCTCAGACAGGAACAGTATGTGAAAAACATGTTTAGCATAGAGAAGGAAAGCGGAAGATGAATGAAACAAGAGACTTGATAATAGGAATTGATTTTGGAAAAGAATATTCTCAGATCTGTTATTATGACCGCAAGGCAGAGGAACCGCGTTCACTTCCCGTAAAAGTGGGAAGCAGCCAGTTTGAAATGCCGACCTGTCTTTGCCTGCGCCCAGACCGCAAGACATATTGTGCGGGATTGGAAGCAGAATATTTTGCAAGAGAAAAAGGTGGATTTCTCGCTGGAAACCTTTATGAGATATCAGCACAGAACGGACCGGTAGCGGTTGGAGGTGAAAAAAAAGAAGCATGGGAGCTTCTTGCACATTATCTGCATGAGATGCTGAAACTTACAGGGATTGCGGAAGTAGAAAAAAACATCCGGAGTCTGTCGATTGCCATGGACAGTCTGAATGCTGTACAGGTAGAAAATCTTCAGCGGGCATGCAGAGAACTGGGAATCCCGGAAGAACGTACGATTCTTCTGGATTATGAAGAGAGTTTTTATTATTATGTTATGACACAGAAGATAGAAACCTGGAACAGAAGTGTAGGCTGGTACAGCTTTGAACAGCAGAAGGTAAGTTTTCGACGCATGTCCATGAATTCAGGAACACGACCGGTACTGGTACATCTGGAAGAGCCTGTTACAACGACTCTGAGTGCGAAGGTAGAGGAGCGGGATGCAGAATTCTATACATTTATCAAGAATACACTTGGTAAAGAATTGTATTCCAGTATTCAGATCAATGGAGAGGGATTTGACCAGGAATGGGCACAGAAATCTGTGAAGCTGTTATGTTATCAGAGAAGAAAAGTTTTTTATGGAAATAACCTGTTTGCAAGAGGAGCCTGCAGCGCAGGAGCAGAACGGGTGATCAATCATGACCTGAAAGACTATCGTTATATGAGCAGTTCGCTGGTACTTTCTGATGTTGGAATGGAACTGCGTGTCATGGGAGCACCGGCTTATTATCCGTTGATCGAATCAGGCAGAAACTGGTATGAAAGTAATGCATATGTCGAGCTGATCCTGGATGGAACGAAGGAACTTGTTTTTATTGTAGATACAATGGGCGAGGCAAAAAAGAAACGGATCGCAATGGCATTGCCGGGGCTGCCGGAGAGACCAGAGCGGACAACGAGACTTGGTGTGAATCTGCAGTATACTTCACAGGATGAGTGCAGGGTTACAGTAAAGGATCTTGGATTTGGTGAGATGTTTCCATCAAGTGGCAAAGAGTGGACAGAAACGACCAGATGGCAGGAGGAGACAAAGTGAGCGGATATATACTGTGTCAGACAAAACGGGCAAAGCTGCCTTATTTCATAGAAAATATCAGTACCAATGTGTATTCCATTGAAGAACTCTGCTATTATCTGTATCATAATCTGTATCTGATCGACCAGACGATCATGAATGAAGGATTGTGCAGCTGGATACAGGAGGAACTGGAACTTCCGGCACTGGCAGCCAAACTTCGTTCCAAGATCAGCAAATTTGCAAGTGCGGAAGATATTGTTTATCCGGTATTTAAAGAAATCAATTATTTGACATATGAAGAACTGAAAGAACTGAATGTACGTCTGCAGAAGATGAATGAAGAAACTCCGGCAATGCGTGAGAAACAGAAGGCAGATGCATTAATGGAGAATGAAATGTATGTACATGCGATACAGGTTTACCAGAATCTTCTGGAAAGGGAAGATCTTGAGGAAATCCGTGAGGGGATGACAGAAAAAGTGTACCACAATCTTGGCTGTGCTTACAGTTATCTGTTTCAGATGGAAAAAGCTACAGAGTATTTTCGAAAAGCATACGAGGGAAGCAGGAGCCGGGAGGCACTGGAAGCTTATCTGATCGCTTTTGGAATGACAAGAACATCTTCAGAATATGAAAAAATGGCAAAATCAATAGGGACAGAGAAGGAAGTTCTGCAGAATATCCGAGAGAGACTTCAGGAGTTTTCCAAAACACCGGAGCTGGTGGTGAATAAGACAAATATGGACGAAATACTCACCAGACTGACACGAGAATATCACAGAAGTACGGGTTCGTGAAAATTGTAACAATGTATACAGTTTTTTTGCACGATTATAGTAGACGAAACAGATTTAATCTGTTAAACTAGACTTATAATTTGGGTTTGGTAATACCGCCCAAAAAGATTAGGAGGAATTTATCATGTTAGTAAACGCTTCAGAAATGTTGAAAAAAGCAAAAGCTGGTCACTATGCAGTAGGTCAGTTCAACATTAACAACCTTGAGTGGACAAAAGCAATCCTGCTTACAGCACAGGAACTCAACTCTCCGGTTATCCTTGGTGTATCCGAAGGTGCAGGAAAATACATGACAGGTTATAAGACTGTTGTTGGTATGGTGAAAGGAATGCTCGAGGAACTCAATATCACAGTTCCGGTTGCACTTCACCTGGATCACGGCAGCTACGAAGGATGCTTGAAATGCGTAGAAGCCGGTTTCACATCTATCATGTTTGATGGTTCCCATTATCCGATCAAAGAGAACGTAGAAAAAACAAAAGAACTGGTTAAGATCGTTGCAGAGCATGGAATGTCTCTGGAAGCAGAAGTTGGTTCTATCGGTGGCGAAGAAGATGGTGTAGTAGGTATGGGTGAATGTGCAGATCCTAAGGAATGCAAGATGGTTGCAGATCTTGGTATCGACTTCCTTGCAGCAGGTATCGGTAACATCCACGGTAAATACCCGGCTAACTGGAAAGGTCTGAGCTTTGAGACACTGGATGCTATCCAGAAGCTGACAGGAGATATGCCACTTGTACTTCACGGTGGTACAGGTATCCCGGCAGACATGATCAAGAAAGCAATCGACCTTGGTGTATCCAAGATCAATGTTAATACAGAATGCCAGCTTGCATTCGCAGCAGCTACACGTAAATATATCGAAGAAGGCAAGGACGAGCAGGGTAAAGGATTTGACCCACGTAAACTTCTTGCTCCAGGAACTGAAGCAATCAAAGCTACAGTTAAAGAAAAAATGGAACTTTTCGGATCCGTTAACAAAGCCTGAGAAGTACACTTTTTATAAGGTAGAAAAGAATAAAGGAATCAGTGTCTCCAGACACTGGTTCCTTTTTTTGCATTTTCATGGTAAGATGTTTCTATGGCAGAAAATAAGACTATTAATAAAGAACAAAACAGAACAGAGAACAATGAAATTGTGATCATGAATTTTTCCGGAATTTACAAAGAACAGCAGTTTTACCGGAACCATGCAGAAATGCAGGAAGATATATCCTGGTTGGAGGTACAGGATTTACCGGGAAGTAACTGTTACTGTGATGAGGAAGCGCAAAACCGGATACTGGATGATATAAAGAACTATACGGGAAATGGTATACATTTCATTGATTCAGGAAATTATCATTATGTAAGCCGGCTGTGGCTGTCAAAGATGGAACATCCATTCCGGCTTCTGGTATTTGATAATCATACGGATATGCAACTGCCGGCCTTTGGAGGCCTTTTATCCTGTGGTGGATGGATTGCGGCATCTTTGGAAGAAGTACCGATGCTGCAAGAGGTAATTCTTGTTGGACCGGATGAAGAGGCCTATACGCAGGTTGAACCGGAATTTCAGCAGAAAGTACAGTTTTTGTCCAGAGAAAAGTTGCTGGCAATGACAGGTGAGGAAAAGAATACATTTTTCAGGAATCTGCGTGCAGATCTTCCAATGTATATTTCCGTGGATAAAGATGTGCTGTGTACAGCAGATGCGTCAACAACATGGAGCCAGGGTGATATGAGCCTTGAGAAACTTCAAAAGTTTCTGGAAATCGTGCTGCAACAACAGCAGATTTTGGGAATGGATATCTGTGGAGAATGTGATCCTGATGCATGCGAGAGAAATCTATTGAATGACAGGGCGAATCAGAAACTTCTTGAATTGTGGAAAAAATACTTTCCGCAGATCCGGGAGAGGAGACAGGATATATGAGAAATGAACTGTTTACTATAGGACCACTGACGGTATATGGATATGGCTTTATGATCGCACTGGGTGTGATTGCTGCCTGGATCGTTACAGATTACAGAGCAAAGAGACAGAGGCTGGACCGGGACCATGTTTTTTCATTAGTGATCTGGTGCCTGCTGGGAGGACTGTTCTGTGCAAAAATTTTATTCTGGATCACGGAATGGAGAAGTATTGTGCAGGATCCACATTATATTCTGGATACAATTTCAGATGGATTTGTTGTGTATGGAGGTATTATCGGCGGGATTCTGGCGGGTTGTCTGTATTGCTATATCAAAAAAACAGATTTCTGGAAATACTTTGATCTGGTGATGCCATCTGTGGCACTTGCGCAGGGATTTGGAAGGATCGGATGCCTGTTGGCAGGCTGCTGCTATGGTCGTGAGACAAATAGCATATTTTCTATTACATTTCAGAATTCAGATTTTGCACCGAATCATGTGGCGCTGATTCCGACACAGATTTATTCCAGTATATTGGATTTTCTGCATTTTGGAATCCTTCTTTATATTGCGCAGCATAAAAAAAAGGATGGACAGGTGGCCGCCTGTTATCTGATCTTTTACAGTATCGGCAGGTTTGTCCTGGAATTTTTCCGGGGTGATCTGATTCGGGGAAGTGTGGGAATGCTTTCTACTTCGCAGTTTATCAGTTTGTTTATCCTGGTAGCAGGTATCGTGATACTGGCAGTCAGATCAAAGAAGGCAGATTAAATCAGAAATACGGATTTTTGAGTTTGATTTTATCAGTATAAAAAATAGTCTGCGGCCATAGGTTAGTAAGGAAGACCGAAATGACCGGAGCGTGAGTATAATGCCTGTACCGGCACAGAATCAACAGTATGAAAATTTTATTATCCGATATAAACAGAATACACAGGGTGGTTTTGATTACGAGTCTGATGAGACATTTCAGATCGTAAATGATCTGTTCGGGATTTTGTATGTACCGATGAAGGAAGTGCCGGAACTGGAACTGAGTAGTTATTCCTACTCATCCATACCACGGTGCTATACATATATGGACACAGGTGTACTGAGTGCATCTGGTGTGACAAGACTGCATAACCATCCATATCTCAAATTGCAGGGAAAGGGAACTTTGGTTGCGGTCATTGATTCTGGAATCGATTATCTTCATCCGGCATTTCATAATGGTGCGCAAAGTAAGATCTTAAGTATCTGGGATCAGACACTGGAAGGGGGAGCGGATGGCAGAATTCCGTTTGGAAGAGAGTTCAGCCGACAACAGATTGAACAGGCGCTTGCATCAGAAAATCCATGGGAAATCGTGCCTTCCAGTGATACAAATGGACATGGGACGAGAAGTGCAGCAACGGCTGCCGGATATCGTATCGAAAAAGAAAATTTTTGCGGGGCAGCGCCAGAGGCAGAACTTGTAATTGTGAAGCTGAAGCAGGCAAAAAATTATCTTCGGGATTTTTATCTTTTACCGCGTGATACTGATATTTTTCAGGAAGATGATATTATGCTGGCAATTTCTTATGTGCTGCGCATCGCCCAGGAACAGCAGATGCCACTTTCCATTTGTATAGGCCTTGGAACCAGTATGGGGGCACATCAGGGAGAAGGGCCTTTGAATGAATATATAAATAGTATTGCAGCATTTACACAGAACGCAGTATCTGTTCCTGCCGGAAATGAAGGAACGGCCAGACACCATTATTTGAGAGAATTTGGACCGAATGATACAGAAGATACTGTAGAACTACGAGTTGGTGACCGGGAGAGTACCAGAGGATTTATGACAGAATTCTGGGGGGACTCTCCCGGTTCTTATTATATGACGATTCAGTCACCGACAGGGGAAAAACTGTCAGTCAGCACATCTTTAAAGAACAGAACGCAGGAACTGTCTTTTGTATTTGTAGAAACAAAAGTACTGGTGAATTATGTGCCAATTGAAAGAAGAACAGGAAACACGCTGATCTTTATTCGATTTCAGCATCCAGCATCGGGAATCTGGAAGTTTCTGGTGGAAGAGAAAATACCGGGAAAAAGCAGGTTTCATATATGGCTTCCGGTAAGAGGGATGATTTCTGATGAAACCTATTTTTTGCAGTCATCACCGGATTATACGGTCACTGCTCCTGGAGATACTGAAGATGCGATGACCGTCACAGCATATCAGCATCGGGATAACAGCCTGTTCATTCAGGCAGGCCGTGGATACAATGCAGAAAATATCGTAAAACCCGATTTTGCTGCTCCAGGGGTAGGAATTCTGACGGCTTCAATCGGTCCGGGAAAGGAGTTTGCACCGGCTACCGGAACAAGTCTTGCAGCCGCACAGACGGCGGGGATCGCAGCACTCCTTTTTGAGTGGGCACTGGTCCGGGGAAATGAGCCATATTTTACTGGAAACAGTGTAAAACACTATCTGAGCAGAGGTGCAGTGCGAGAGGCTGGGGAGGTCTATCCCAACCCGGAGTGGGGATATGGCAGAGTAGACTTGTATCATACGTTTGAGTTGCTGACGTGAAAAGATAGGATTGGTTAAATATTGTTTAGCTAATTTGAGTATTGAGAAAAAGTATACAAAAAAAGGCAGTAAACTTTAGTATCTATGACAGCAAAATATTTAAGGCTTACGAATTGTTTTTAAGCCTTAAATTTGTTATAATTACTAAAAAAATAAGACTGTTCGAGCAATTACAGTCAGAAAAAGGATTTTCAATACACAGATGAGAAAACAATATTGAAAACCGGGCAGGAGGAATCATGAAAAGAGGTAGTATTTTTGAACTGAATGGTATCCCGAAGTTTCAGGAAGCACTTCCGCTGGCACTGCAGCATGTCGTTGCCATGATCGTAGGATGTGTAACACCGGCAATCATTGTGGCAGGTGCTGTTGGCGGAAATAGCCTGAGTGCAAAAGACAGAGTTATCCTGATACAGGCATCTCTGGTTGTATCCGCATTGTCAACCCTGATTCAGCTTTTTCCGATTGGAAAGAAGAATGGTTTTACTTTAGGTTCAGGACTGCCGATGATCATGGGGGTAAGTTTTGCTTATGTACCAAGTATGCAGGCAATTGCAGAAGGTTATGGAATCAGTTCGATTCTTGGTGCGCAGATCATAGGTGGCATTGTTGCTTTTGTTATGGGAATCCTGGTAAAAAAAATCCGGGTATTTTTTCCACCACTGATCACAGGAACAGTTGTCTTTACCATTGGACTTTCCCTGTATCCGACAGCAATTAACTATATGGCGGGCGGAACAAGTAACCCTGATTATGGTTCATGGCAGAACTGGGTGGTTGCTTTTCTGACTCTTGCCGTTGTTACTGCACTGAATCATTTTGGAAAGGGAATCCTGAAGCTTGCTTCGATACTGATCGGTATTCTCGTAGGATATGTGGTGTCGATTCCTTTTGGAATGGTAAATCTTTCAAGTGTCGGAGAAGCAAAAGTATTTCAGCTTCCACAGTTTATGCATTTTGGAATCCATTTTGAGATTTCTGCATGCGTTGCGATCGGGCTTCTGTTTGCCATTAATTCTGTACAGGCCATCGGAGATTACTCTGCGACAACGATTGGAGCAATGGACAGAGTTCCGGAGGACAGAGAACTGCAGAACGGCATCATGGCGTATGGCGTGACAAATATTCTGGGGGCATTGCTCGGAGGACTTCCGACAGCGACTTACAGTCAGAATGTTGGTATCGTAACAACGACTAAAGTTATCAATCGCTGGGTACTTGGACTGGCTGCAGCAATTCTTGGAGTTGCCGGAATCGTACCGAAATTTTCGGCACTTCTTACCACTATTCCGCAATGTGTACTCGGAGGAGCAACTGTTTCTGTGTTTGCTTCGATAGCTATGACAGGAATGAAGCTGGTTGCATCAGCAGAAATGGATTACAGAAATTCTTCCATTGTCGGACTTGCCGCTGCAATTGGAGTTGGTGTCTCTCAGGCATCTGCTGCACTTGCCAGTTTCCCGGACTGGGTAACTACTATTTTTGGAAAATCACCGGTGGTGCTTGCAACGCTGATCGCTGTTGTTCTGAATATTATTCTTCCGAAGAGCCGCGATGAAAAAAAACACGAAAAAGAATTAAAGAAAGAAGTAAAAGAAAAGATCCAGCAGGATCATGAAGAATTTGAACAGGAGTAATTGAAACTAAAGGTTCAGGAAAAGAAAAACTGTGTCATGAAAAAGACAGAGATGGATATTCCACTTGGCGAAAGTGGAAATTCATTTCTGTCTTTTCTAGAATACACTATTTACGATATACAAAAGCCGGAAGTCCGTCCTCGCCGAGTGGAACTTCAATATTTCCCTGAATGAGTGGACGGGCATAACGGATGAAATCTTCTGTGACATCATGTCCGTCAGAAGTGATCCATGTAAGCGGAACTGTTTTTTCTTCATTGCAGATTGCGTTGACATCTTCCAGTCCGCATATCATCTTGTAATGGTCATTAGCATCTGTATCGCGGATAAAGGATACCATCTTTCCAGTCTCGCCATTTAATGCAGCCTGCACACCAAATCTTCCGGCAGCGATCGCTTCCTTCTGGTCTGTGGCAGAAATCAGAGAGGCAGAGCAACGCTGACTGACATTCAGTTCAACGGAACGGGCTTTGACACCGAGACGGCTGCGTACCAGATTTTCGAGATATTTGCCACATCCGGCAAGCATCTTGTGACCGAAAGTATCGGTTCCTACAGAACTGTCATATTCACAGATAAAAGTACCATCTGCGTCATGGATTCCCTCGGAGACACATACGATCAGGTTACAGTTCTTTTCGAATGCTTTCTCCAGATCCTTAAGGAAGACATCCTGATCAAAAGCAACTTCCGGAAGATAGATAAACAGCGGATTGTCTCCATCGTATTTGCGGGCGAGTGCACTTGCGGCAGTCAGCCATCCTGCATGCCGTCCCATGATCTCGATGATCGTTACGGATTTCTTTTCATATACATTGGCATCGGTTGTAATCTCACGAACCGTGGATGCGACATATTTCGCGGCACTTCCAAATCCTGGTGTATGATCGGTGTGTACCAGATCATTGTCGATGGTCTTTGGTTCACCAATCACACGGATCGGACTTCCAATGGATGCGGCATAGCGAGAGAGCTTGCTGACGGTATCCATGGAATCATTGCCGCCAATATAGAAGAACCAGCCGATGTTTAATTCTTCAAATTTTTTAAAAAGAGCCGGGTAAACTGGATCTTCCAGAGATTCTGGAAGCTTATAACGGCAGGAGCCGAGGTAGGCACCAGGAGTATGAGTAAGCCCATTGAGTTTATCGCCCGGAAGAGCTTCTTCGAAATTAAGAATACGGTCATTTAAAAAACCTTCGATACCATTTACCATACCATATACATGTTCGATCGTGTCAGGATGGGTAAGACCTTCAGAAACGACACCATAGAGACTGCTGTTGATGACGGCAGTCGGCCCACCGGACTGTCCGACGATAAGATTTTTTTTTGCCATTGATTATATACCTCCGATTGAACTGATAATGAACTCATTTTATCATATTTGCCTGAAATCTCATAGTCATTTTTTCGTTATAGGAAATTTTATGACAGGTATTCCAAATAATAAAGATTATTTTACGCAATCAGGTGTAGATATGTTATAATATGGATCATGCAGGTACATACTGGAGGGGATGTGTTTCCAGCATAAGAATAAGCCATTTTAAGGAGTATGATTATGGAAGAAAACAAGAACAGTACACAGGAACAGCCTGAACAGAAGAAAAAAAAGAAAAGTGATGTGCTTCTTACGATAGCACTGGTTGTGGCAATCGCAGTGTTCTGTTATGCAGCCTACAATCTGTATCATATCTATACAGAATACAAAAAAGGAACGAATGAGTACAATTCAATTGAAGAAATGGCGGTTACAGAACGTGATCCGGACAGTACAGAAGTAGCAGGACCGGACGCGCAGCCGAAACCGCCAATTGATGTTGATTTTGAAAAACTGAAGAGTATAAATGAGGATGTGATTGGCTGGATCTACGTAGATGCACTGCCGGATATCAGTTATCCGATCGTGCAGGGAAAGGACAATCAGACATATCTTCATCAGACCTATGAGAAGAATTATAATTTTGCAGGAACGATTTTTGTGGATTACGAAAATGGCAGAGATTTCAATGACTGTAATACACTGGTCTACGGACATAACATGAAAAATGGATCAATGTTCGGACATCTGAAGAAATTTACGGAAGATGAAAAGCTGTATAACAATGACAGATACTTCTGGATTCTGACTCCGGATAAGAATTATCGGTATGAGATCATATCCGCATATACGACTGGAGTGAACAGTGACACATATACATTGTTCAAAGGCCCTGGAGAGGAATTTGAAGAATATCTGAAAAAGATCAAGAGCTATTCGGATATTAAAACAGAAGATACTGAACTGACGATCAAAGATAAGATTGTAACACTGTCTACCTGTACAGGAAATGAATCTACACGATTTGTTGTACAGGGAAAAAGAGTCAATGCCGAGGATGACGGAAGTGGTGAGAATGCGGGAAGTGCTAACAGTGATGCTGCATCGGTAGACAGTGTGACTGTACAGGAGGGATGATCATGGATGAAAAAATCGTGAAACTGCAGGAACTGATCGATCAGCATGACAACATTGTGTTTTTTGGAGGAGCAGGTGTATCGACGGAGAGTGGGATCCCGGATTTCCGTTCCCAGGACGGACTGTATCATCAGAAATATGATTTTCCACCGGAGACGATCCTGAGTCATACATTCTTTCTGAATCATCCGGAGGAATTTTACAAATTTTACAGGGATAAAATGCTCTGTGATACTGCGAAACCGAATGCGGCTCATCTGAAACTGGCAGAGCTGGAAGAGGCTGGCAAACTAAAAGCGGTCATCACACAGAATATTGATAATCTTCACCAGATGGCAGGAAGTAAGAAAGTTCTGGAACTTCATGGAAGTGTTTACCGCAATCATTGCATGCGCTGTGGAAAATCTTTCGATTTTGCATATATGAAACACAGTACAGGAGTACCACGTTGCGAGTGTGGCGGAATGATCAAACCAGATGTGGTACTTTATGAGGAAGGACTGGATAACGATACGATCGAAGAATCTGTGAGAGCTATTTCGCAGGCACAGGTACTTATCATCGGTGGAACTTCTCTGGCAGTCTATCCGGCGGCTGGACTAATCGATTACTTCCGTGGTGAGGCACTTGTTGTGATCAACAAATCTTCCACGCCGAGAGACCGTAATGCGGACCTTCTTATCAAAGAGCCGATCGGACAGGTTTTCTCACAGATAAAAGTAAATCAGAAATAAGGAGAATGACAGAGCATGGGACTTATCTATGATGTTGGAGATATTGTGACGCTCAAAAAGGGACATCCATGTGGAAGCAAAGAGTGGGAGATCCTGCGTGTGGGAGCTGATTTTCGTCTGAAATGTATGGGATGCGGACATATGATCATGGTGCCACGCAAGATGGTAGAAAAAAATACGAAGAATCTGAAGAAAAAGGAAAACTAAAAACGCACATTTATTGACATAAATTTATCAAAGTGGTATACTTGGAAAAAAGAATAACCAGGCGTGGTCTGATTTGGAAAAATCAGTTTAATAAAATCCGGTGTGAAGCCGGAACAGTTTAAGACAGACTTCTGTGAGTATGCATAAATGTACAAGTCAGAGAAAACACGGTGTATAGAGGACAGAGACCCATGGGTAGAGATGGGGCTCTGTTTTTGTTGCTTTAGAGGGGAAAATACAAAATGGAAAGAGTTGTAGATGAAACAGGATGGAATCAGAAAAGGTATGATATCCGTACATATACAGCGCAGAATGAGCGGAGCAGAAGAATCGGTACAGCGGGGGAGATACCGGATGAATATATTTATATAGGAGATAAGTGTTTCCTGAATAATGGGAAAGTGCACGGAGTGACTCTTCCGGCAGGATGCCGTGTAGTTGGGAAGCAGGCATTTGAGGGTTGCCAGTTCCAGAAAGCTGTGGAGTTTCCGGAAAGTCTTGTGGAAATAAAAAGAAGAGGATTTGCGGGGAACCGACGACTCCGAAAAGTAGTTTTTCCACATAATCTGGAACGGATTGGAGCACAGTGTTATCGGGAATGCAGTAATCTGAAAGTTGCTGAGTTTGAAAAAAATAGTAAATGTAAAGTGATTTCAGAGGGAATATTTGACTCCTGTACGAAACTGGAGAGAGTCTGTCTCCCAGAGGCAGTCAAAAGCATAGAAAAGAGAGCATTCTACCGTTGTAAAGAACTGAAGGAAATCAACTTACCGAATTCGGTGACAGAGATTGGGGAAGAGGCTTTTTATTTTTGCGGAATAGAAGAACTTGAGCTTCCGACAAATCTGAAAATCATTGGTGACAGTGCATTTTTCAGATGCAAAAACCTCAGAACTGTTTATATACCGACAAGTGTGCGGACGATTGGCCGCTGGGCATTTCACGGATGCAGCAGACTGGAGCGCATAGAGATTTTTCATGATCCTGACGAAATCGGACCGTGGATCATTAACAAAAGCTGTACGATTGTATGTCAGAAGGGCAGCAGAATCGATGCATATGCACAGGAATATGGCTTTCAGACAGAGTATGTAGAGCTTTCAGAGGAATTAGATGGATAAGATCGGACAGAGGGCAGCCTCAGTAAAAAGGAAAAGAATAATTTCGGTATTGATTTGCATGCTGTTGGTATTAAATGTTGTCTGCCTGACAGGGTGTGGTGCCGGAAAGAAATGGAAAGACGGAAAATGTACCATTTCCATTGAATGTTCCAGCATTCTGGATAATATGGAAGATCTGAAAGAAACAAAAAAAGAATTTGTTCCTTCGGATGGATGGATCCTTAAAGAAACAGAAGTCTCTTTTAAAGGCGGAGAGACTGCATTTGATGTTCTGAAGCAGATCTGCGGAAAAAAAGGAATCCATATGGCTTCCAGATATACCCCTTTGTATAAAAGTTATTATGTGGAGGGAATCAATCAGCTTTACGAATTCGATTGCGGTAAGAATTCGGGATGGATGTACAGTGTGAATGGTGAATATCCAAATTATGGAGCATCCAGTTACAATTTAAAAGATGGAGATAAGGTTGAATGGAGATATACCTGCAATCTTGGATCTGATGTAGGAGATAAATATGAAGGAAAATGATTCCTTTTCCATGTGCCACCCGCTATTAAACTTCTTTTATTTTGCGGTGGCACTTTTATTTACAATGTTTAACCAGCATCCGGTATTTCTTGGGATTTCTTATGTGGGTGCATTTGTATACGGAGGATTGCTGAATGGATGGCGAAAGACCCTGAAGCAGGGATTGCTGCTGACACTTCCGGGACTTCTGATCATAGCATTGCTGAATCCTATGTTTAATCATTATGGTGTGACGATGCTTTATTATATAGAAAGCAGCGGTAACTGGATCACTCTGGAGGCGCTTGTCTATGGCCTTGTACTTGGTGCAGTCATGTTTATCGTGATACAGTGGTTTTCCTGCTACAATACAGTGATGACAAGTGATAAATTTATTTACTTGTTTGGCAGAATAATACCGGCACTTTCACTGGTATTGTCTATGGCACTTCGATTTGTCCCGCGTTTTCTGCGTCAGCTGAAAGTGATACGAAATGGTCAAAAGGCGATGGGACGTGATGTTTCAGAAGGAACCGTCCTGAACCGGATCAAATATGGTTTGCAGATGGTGTCGATCCTTGTGACATGGGCTTTGGAAAATGCAATTGAGACGTCTGATTCCATGAGAAGCAGAGGATATGGGCTGCATGGACGAACGGCTTTTTCAATTTATCGACTTACCCGAAGAGACTGTTTCCTTGGGGCTGTGATGGGCGGACTTTTTGCGGTATTTACAGTTGGATGTGCCGGTGGAGCGGCTTACGCGGTGTATGATCCGCGGATCGTAATGGCAGGATTTTCTTTTCAGGGTTATACGGCTCCGGTAAAAGTATCTCCGCAGTTTGCAATCATCACATATATCTGTTTCGGAATTTTCTGCTTCATTCCGGTATTTCTGGAGCTTTATGAAAACTGGAAGCTCAGTCAGAGCAGGAAACAGATCGGTACAGAGATCGGCATGACTTACCGCCAGATCTACGAAGAACTGGACGAAGTGGATTTTATATACAATAATCAGGAATATAAAGGACTGGAACAGGAAGGAAAAAGTTTATGAATATTGTAGAAATACGTGATTTTTGTTTTGCATATCCGGATTGTTCCAGCAAAGTACTTGATCAGGTAAATTTGAGCATACAGGAAGGAACTTTAAATGTCATCTGTGGGCGAAGCGGATGCGGAAAAAGCACACTTCTTCGTCATCTCAAAAGTGTACTTATGCCGCATGGCACAGCATCTGGAGAAATCCTGTACAAAGGAAAAAGACTCAGAGAAATCGATCATAGGACGCAGAGTCAGGAAATCGGCTTTGTTATGCAGAATCCGGACAACCAGATTGTGACGGACAAAGTCTGGCATGAACTCAGCTTTGGTCTGGAGAGCCTTGGATATGATAATGCTACGATCCGTCTTCGGGTAGCAGAAATGGCGAGTTATTTTGGAATTCACCAGTGGTTTTACAAAGGAGTGGAAGAACTGTCCGGGGGTCAGAAACAGCTCCTCAATCTGGCAGCGATCATGGCAATGCATCCGTCGCTTCTGATTCTGGATGAACCGACTTCCCAGCTTGATCCGATCGCGGCATCGGATTTCCTGGAAACGGTAAAAAAAATCAATCGTGACATTGGAACGACAGTGATCATTACAGAACATCGTCTGCAGGACATCGTTCCTTATGCTGATAAAGCTTTTGTGATGGATAAAGGCAATGTATTTCTTGAAGGCAGTCCGCGCGAGATCGGAGCTGCACTTCGGGAACAGAAGCATGGAATGTTTCTTTCGATGCCTGTTCCTATGCAGATCTATGGTGCGACAGATAGCAGAGATACCTGTCCGTTAACTGTAAGCGAAGGGCGTCAGTGGCTGGAACGTTATTGTAGAGAAAAGAACATTACAGAGGAAAAAAGAGAAAAGATCAATGTGGATTTTCTGACTGTTGTAAGGGAGGGAGAACAACAAGACCCAGACAACAGGAAAAATCCGGCGATCCAGTTGAAAGATGTCTGGTTCCGTTATGAGAAGGACAGCCCGGATGTGGTGCGGGATCTGTCACTGGAAGTTCGAAAAGGTGAGTTTTATGCACTGGTAGGCGGTAATGGGACCGGTAAGAGTACGACGCTGTCGTTGCTCAGTCGCGTGAGACAGCCCTACAGGGGTAAGATCCGACTGGAAGGCCGTGATATCCGTTCTTTTAAAGACCGGGAACTGTATTGCGGATGCCTGGGAGTCATGCCGCAGAATCCACAAAGCATTTTTCTTAAGAAGACAGTGCTCGAAGATCTGTACTCCGTGATCGGAGGAAAGAAAGAAAAGCAGTCTGCGGAATACCAGATCCATATGAAGAAGGAAAAAGCAATCGAGGGTATCGTCAGTCTGACCAGACTGGAAGGATTGCTGGACCGGCATCCATATGACTTAAGCGGTGGTGAACAGCAGAGACTTGCTCTTGCGAAGGTCCTTCTGCTCAGACCAAGAATCCTTCTGATGGATGAGCCGACGAAGGGAATGGATGCGGAATACAAAGAAGAGATAGGGAAAATACTCTGTAAACTGAAGCAGCATGGCCTGACGATCTTTATGATCTCACATGATGTGGAATTTGTTGCAGAGTATGCTGACAGAGTCGGACTTTTCTTTGAGGGAAATGTTGTGACCAGCCAGAACACAAGAGAATTTTTTTCCGGAAATAACTTCTATACGACGGCCGCAAACCGAATGGCACGACAGCTGTTCCCGGATGCTGTTACCGGAAAGGATGTGATCACATGCTTACAGAAAAGCAATTAGATCAGTTCCTGGATGAATTCTGGGAGGACAGTCAGAGTGCACAGACAGAGGCAGAGCAGGAAATATCAGAGGAAAATCTGGAAGAATATGCACTTCCGGCTGATGGGATGATCATCCGGCAGATGGAACGGAAAGGCAAGGTAAGCAGAAGAACCTGGTTTGCACTTGTACTGATGCTTCTGGTCGTACCGCTTCTTCTGTATCTTTCAGTGAGATATTTTCATGGAAGAAAGTATCTCATATGCAGCCTGATCGTGATCATAGCGGCAATGATACCGTTCTTTATGATGTTTGAAGGACGGAAGCCGAAGGCAAGAGAAATCATGGTGATCTCTGTACTGGCAGCCATCGGTGTAGCCGGACGAGCTGCATTCTTTATGGTGCCGAGCTTTAAGCCGGTTGCTGCGATCGTGATCCTGACCGGTATTTCGTTTGGCGGCGAGGCAGGTTTCCTTGTAGGATGCCTGATCATGATGCTGTCCAATATGTTTATGGGACAGGGACCATGGACTCCGTGGCAGATGTTTGCGTTTGGGATGATCGGCTTTCTGGCAGGAATCCTGTATCAGAAAGGAATTCTGAAAGCCCGCAAAGCAGATCTCTGTATATTCGGATTTTTGAGTGTATTCCTTATTTATGGAGGAATCATGAATCCGGCAAGTGCGCTGATGGCTTATGGAACGATAACATGGCAGAGTCTTCTGGCTTTTTATATCTCGGGTGCTCCGGTGGACCTGGTACATGCTTTATCTACGGTTATTTTTCTGTGGTTCCTGAGCAGACCACTATTGGAGAAACTGGAACGTATCAAGAAAAAATATGGACTCATAGAGTCACAGAAAGAGGAAATCATTTGATCTATATCAGTCATTTGCTTCCAGATGAAGAGATGAAAGGACTGGTCACAGAGACCGGAACAGGAGTGGAAAGTATTGATTTTTCCATTTCGGATAATCTGGATCATCTGGGAAAGAGAATAGAATTATATCAGAAAAAACTGGAAAAGATGGGAAATCCTCCGCTGATACTTCATGGACCGTTTCTGGATCTGAATCCGGCTGCTTTTGACAGTCTGATCCGTGAGGTGACGATGACAAGGTTTACACAATGTTATCAGGCAGGACTGGAACTGGGGGCAAAAAAGATCGTATATCATTCCGGAATGATTCCCTGTGTGTATTACCGGGAAGGCTGGGCAGATCAGGTGAGCCGCTTTTTTACAGAATTTCTGGAAGATAAAGATGATCTGGAGATTGTAATGGAAAACGTTCTGGATGAGGACTGGTGTCTTCTTCTGGATGTATATAAGAAGGTGGATCATCCGAAATTTAAATTATGTCTGGATATGGGACATGCACACTGTTATTCGGAGATTCCGGTAATGGAATGGGCAGAGGGGCTCTCTCCGTATATCGGTCATGTACACGTACATGATAACGCAGGTGACAGAGATTCGCATCTGGGACTCGGAAAAGGAACACTTCCGTATCATGAGGTGTTAAAGCTGCTTCCTGTTTCGAAAGAGCGGACATGGACGATCGAATGTTCACATAAAGAAGATGTACTTCTTTGCATACAGAAAATAAAGACAGAGGGATTGTTATGAATACAATGAAAAAGAGAGGATGTCAGATCCTTGTACTGTTTATGACAGCGGGAATGCTGACGGGCTGTGGCGATGGAACTCCGAAATTAGAGGATGCCCTGAAAAAAACTGCTTCTTATGAAATGAAGACAGTCGAAGATCCGGCTTCGGATGCACTTGGCGGAGAATGGACCGTCATGGCGCTGGCCCGTTCAGGGGAAGAGGTAGATGAAAACTATTTTGAAAAATACCGCGCGAATGTTGAAAAAAGAGTTAAAGAACAGGAAGGCGTACTCAGCGAAAATCGATATACAGAGTACTCCAGGGCAGTTCTGGCTTTAAAATCTATCGGAAAAGATCCGACAGATATCGGCGGATATGATATTGAGAAGCCGCTGGAAGATTTTGACACTGTAGTCTCACAGGGACTCAATGGTGCGATTTATGCATTGATGGCTTTAAACGCAGATAATCCGGATGCGAATAAAGACGGAGAACTGGAGCAGAAATATCTGGATTATATTGTAGAGAAGGAAAAAGACGATGGCGGATTTTCACTGGATGACAATGCCACGAACGGTGATGTGGACCTGACAGCCATGACGCTGCAGTGTCTGGAACCGTATCAGGATGAAAACGATGTAAAAGAAGTGATTGATAAAGGTGTGGAGTTTCTGGCAGATACGCAGGATGATGATGGCGGTTATACTGCTTACGGAGCAAAAAGCTCAGAATCCATTTCACAGACTGTGATCGCACTCAGTGCAGTTGGTGTAGACTGTAATGAGGATGAACGATTCCAGAAGGATGGAAAAGGACTTTACGATACACTGATGACTTTTTGCCAGAAAGACGGAAGCTTCAAGCACATTCTGGACGGAGAAAGTGACCCGATGGCAACAGACCAGGCATTTTGCGCGATGGTAGCCTATCAGCGTTACCAGAATAAGAAAAATAGTTTTTTTGATATGACAGACCACAGATAAACGGAGGAAAAAACAGTGCCGCAGAAAATAACAGAACTCCAGGAACAGCTGGAGACGATCATTAAGGGAAAAAAAGAAATCACAGACAAAATACTTATGGCAGTTCTGGCAAAGGGACATGTTCTTCTGGAAGATGTTCCGGGAGTTGGTAAAACAACAACCGCGCTGGCACTGAGCCGTCTTATGGGAATGGATTTTAACCGTATCCAGTTTACACCGGATGTTGTTCCTTCGGATGTAACGGGTTTTACGATGTATGACAAACAGAGCGGACAGTTCCTTTACCGTCCGGGTGCTGTCATGTGCAATCTTCTTCTTGCAGATGAGATCAACCGTACCTCCAGTAAGACGCAGTCAGCACTTCTGGAAGTAATGGAGGAGGGACGTGTGACTGTAGACGGTGAGACACATACCGTTCCGGCTCCGTTTGTGGTTATTGCAACAGAAAACCCGGTGGGATCATCCGGCACACAGCTTCTTCCGGAATCCCAGCTGGACCGTTTTATGATCAGTGTGAGTATGGGCTATCCGGATCATCAAAGTCTGGTAGAACTCTTAAGAGACCGGCAGAAGGTCAATCCACTTGAACATGCAAAGACAGTGCTGACCAGAGAAGAAGTGCTGAATTTACAGAAAAAAGTCCAGGAAGTTTACGTGGCAGATGTTGTGCTGGATTATATAGCAAAGCTTGCCGAGGCTACCAGAGACCATGAACTGATCACACTTGGCTTAAGCCCACGTGGAACTCTTGCATTATGCAGGATGACAAAGGCGGCTGCTTATATGAAAGAACGGGACTATGTTGTTCCACAGGATGTAAAGGATGTGTTTAAAGATGTAGCGGCACATCGAATGATTCTGGATTCAAAAGCAAGATATCAGGAAAAAACAGCACGCGAAATTCTGGATGAAATTCTGGACAGTGTTCCGGAACCAAAGGTAGAAGGATGATGAAGAACAGGATCATGTGGCTACTGTGGCTGATCGGCATGGCCGGAGCCACAGTAGTGACAGGCTCATGGCTGATGGCGGCAGTGCTTCTGCTTTCTGCATTACTGCTGCTCTTATCGGCAGCAGTCACCAGTCTGGGCGGCAGAAAAACAGAAATAAAATTATCCGTGCCAAGAGCAGCGGAGCGAAATGAAAATTTCCGGGGCAGAATGACCCTTAAGAATCAGTCAGCATGGCCTGTATTCGGGGGCAGAGGAGAGATTTTATGGGAGAATCTTTTTACTGGTGAACATGGTGAGATTCCGATCGCCTTTTCTCTTGGCAGCAGGGAAAAACGGACAATAGAGTTTGAGGCCTGCAGCGGTTGGTGCGGATGTATAAAAGTGACATTTTCCGACTGGAGATGCAGCGACTTTTTTCATGTGTTTTACGTGAAGCGGAAGGCTGTGGCAGAAGGTGCTACTGTTATCATGCCGGAAAAACAGAACAGAGATTTTTCCTTCCTCACAAGAGAGGGCTTTGATATGGAAAGCTTCCGTTATTCAGGAAACCGTCCGGGAGATGACCCGGGAGAAACCTATGACATCAGGGAATATCAGCCGGGAGACAGTATCCGGCAGATTCACTGGAAGCTTTCCGGTAAGCTGGATGATATCATGATCCGGGAAAAAAGTTTTCCGGTAGATGATACCGTACTGATCCTGGCAGAAGCGTTTCAGACGGAACGTGATTCCAAAAGGGCTGAGACAGTGGCAGAAGTCCTGTCTGCTGTTTTAAGAGATTTTATGGAAAAGAAAATCCCGTGTCAGGTTGGAATTTATGACAGAAGCACCGGTAAATTTCGGCAGGAAAAAGTCCGGAAGGAAGAAGACCACGAACATGTCCTGTATGGTTTCCTGCGATACGGAAGTGACGAAAAGACACCGGTTACCGTACAGGAATATCTTAAGAATCCGGGAGCACAGAATTTTGCCAATTATATTTATATAACCGGAGATCCGGAAGATAAAGAGGCAGAGCTTCTGAAACAAAAAGGAGAAGTTACTGTAATCGGCTGCGGAGTGAGCAGTGGGGACAATAAAGGAGAGCAGATCACATGGAAATACGGATCACAGAATCCAGAAGACAGTCAAAAACAAAATACAGAAAACAGCTGTCAGATATCCTGCTGGAAACTGCGCTGATCGGACTGACTGCCGGAGCAGGACTCTGGCTTGTGCTTGAGCTGTTGACGGAATCCGGACAGATGATGCCGCTTCTTGGCAGCGTACTTCTGACCGCACTGATCTGTTCTGTGACAGAACGAATGGAGAAATGCGGCATTTACATAAGAGGCGGCGTGGCAGCGGCGACTGCAGGAGGCCTGTTTCTTCTGTACAGACAGATTCTGGATGGATTTGCACTTTACTGGAATACCGTGGCAGATACATTTGGAAGCAGAGCCGGAATTTATTTTACCCGTTTTGATACTGCAGACATTATGGCGGAAGATACAGCCCGACTGGTTTTTCTTATTTACCTGGGAATGGCAGCAGCGGTCATCGGATTTCTCATCCTGAGATTTCGCATCTATGTACTGGTATTTTTAGAAATTTTTGTACTTCCATTTATGATGGTGCTGACAGGGAAGGAACCGGAAAGTGGAGTCGGCGTGGCTTTCTATATGGGAGTTTTTCTGGAGATCAATTATCTTCTGGCCCGTTCCGGCAGAAAGCGATACAGTGAACAGAGCAGCAGGGCCTTCTGGTTTGGAGGCATCCTTACGGGTCTGGTACTCATGGCAGCAGGAGTCTTTCTGGGACAGATCATGCCGGCGGCAGATTATGCGTCTTCGGAACTTGTTGCAGAAGCAAAGCAGGAAGCCCTGAATGCGGTGAATGATCTCCGGTACAGAAAAGGAAAAATTAATTCCCTGCCGGATGGACAGCTGAAAAAATGTGGAGCGTGGACAGCATCGGATGAGACGGCATTGAAAGTGACCATGGAAGATCCGGAGTCACTTTATCTTCGTGGATTTACGGGCAGTGTGTATGATGGTTCTTCCTGGAAGAGCATTGATACAGAAGATGCCTATAAACAGAAAAATCTGTTTTACTGGCTGCATCAGGATGGATTCTACGGAGAAACACAGCTGAATCAGGCAAGAAGTCTTGTGGAAGATGATACACTTTCCGATAAGATTTCGGGGATTTCGATTGAAAATGTAAAGGCAGACAGTGAATATCTCTATACTCCATATGAAATGGCAGAACTTCCGTCCGGTTATGAAGGGGAGACATCGCTTACCGACAGCATGCTGGAAGCAAAAGGTTTTTTTGGACAGAAAAATTACAGCTTTCAGACAAATAAAAACCTTGTAAAAGATTTTACGGTGCTTGGGGCAAGAATCTATCAGGCGCTGGCACAGGGCGATGACACTGCTTATCGTGAAGATGAAAGTTATTATAATACATTTGTGTACAGTCAGGACACAGAGCTTCCGGCTTCACTGGAGACATTATTCCGAAAAGAACTGGGAGACGGTGGAAACAGGGAGCAGGGACATACCGATTATTATACTGCAATCTCCCGAATCCGTGCATATCTGGAAAAAAATATGACCTACAGTACGGCAACAGATGTATATACAAAAAAAGGTGATTTTACAGAAAATTTTATTTCCAGATCAAAGATCGGCCACAGTGTTCACTATGCAACAGCGGCAGCACTGATGTTCCGGTATTATGGAATTCCATCCAGGTATGTAGAAGGATATCTGATCACACCGGAGGATATCAAAGATAAAAAAGCAGGAGACACTGTAGAGATTTCCGGAAAGAACGGACACGCATGGACTGAGATCTATATCGACGGTCTGGGCTGGGTGCCTGTAGAAATGACACCGGAATATTATTCAGTCATGAAGGAAGCGGATCTTACCGCAGGACTGGAGGCAAAAGGTGCGAAAGCCGCATCAATTCCGGAAGCAGAATCGGAACCTCCGGCAGAAGAAAATCTCCAGACACACTGGAGTCTGAAGCTGGCTTTATTTGGAATAGAGAAACTTCTGATTTTATTGCTGGCACTGTTTGACACATTCTGTCTTGTATTTATCCTGACTGTCTGTGGCCTTCGGATCCGGGCAAATTATCGCCGTAAAAAGCTTTTTACGGGAGCAGATGAGCGACTGGCTGTACGTGCCATGGCAGGCTATGCAAGAGTTCTCTATGCGCACGGATCAGATCTGTATTCGGAAGAAGTACAGCGTCAGTACAGAGAAATCAGCAGGATCGGGCAGCGTGCAGCATTCAGTCCACATGCGGTATCAGAGGAAGAACGAAAAAATACGGCGATATGTATCGGCCGGATGAAAGCAGAACTGAAAAAAGCAAAAAACTGGTATGAAAACTGGATCATGAAATATATTGAGAGGTTGTATTAATTGAATAAAAAGAAAAACAACAGAAAAATCATATCTGTTCTGATCGTTCTGGCCTGTTTTGTGCTTTTTGCAGGAGTATTGTTTACAGGAATCCGGAACTATAAAACAGAAAAAAAAGAAAATCCCGTTCAGGGAGTCAGCAGTGAAAGTTCTTTGAAGGGATATCTTGGAAAAGGTTATGCCTATGCCGGTGCACAGGATAACATATCCGCAGGAGAGGAATCCTTTGGAGAACAGGCGCAGTTACTGGAAGATACGAAGGACGAAGAGGCTGAACCGCAAGAGCAGAAGCAGGCAGAAGTGACTGCCACGCCGGAAGCAACACCGACACCGGAGCCGGAAAGTCAGAATGAGGATGAACAGAAGGCAGACCAGGAGCAGAAATCGGCAGATGACTCGGATGGTGAATGGAATGATGATTCTAAAGAGAATACCATTCAATATGATAATGCAGGAGAACAGGACGATAGCAGTCAGGAGGCAGCTCCGGATCAGAATGATGACAGGAATCAGGAGGGAGCACAGCTCCCGTTAAGTCCAACGCCAATGCCATCCCCGAAACCAACACAGGAGCCGGAAGAAGACCATTATCCGGAGATCGCAACAGATCTGACGGATGGTGAGACAGTAAATGGTGACTATCGTACGTTTTATGTACAGGCCACAGACTGGTATGGAAACAGCCTGCCGTCCACTTCACTGGAGATATATGGAAACGGAGAACGGCTTTCTTCAAAGGGTGAACCGTCGACGGGAGTTTTTGCATACCGACTGGACCTGAATGAAGGAAGCAACACGGTCAATATTAAAGCGACCGATGAGGAAGGATGGAGTACGACACTTCCGACCTTTACTATTTATAAAGGGGAGGATGGACAGGACGAACCGGCCGGCAGCATTACGGTCAGTATTGAGGCGGGAACGATTGGACTTGGTACGATCCTTCCGGCAACATCGATTGACTATTATCAGGGAGAACAGCTTTCCTCGGTCGTTCTCAGACTGTTACAGAATACAGGATTTGACTGGAGAAATAATGGAAGTGCGACAGGTGGCTTTTACCTGAAAGCCATCGGGCGAGGCGGCATTGCATCAGGAGCAGCGATCCCGGATGATCTTATGGAACATCTGAAAAAAGTAAACTGTCAGTTGTCCAGCCATGATGCCAACTGGATCGGTGAATTTGATTTTACCATGAATTCCGGCTGGATGTATTTTGTAAATGGTGAATATATGAATGTAGGAATGTCTTCCTGTTTCCCGGGAGACGGTGATGAAGTAAGGCTTCGCTTTACGCTTTATTCAGGAGCGGACCTGGGAGTAGGATCAGACGGTGAAGTATGGGGGGACTGGTAATGAAAAAACACACAATAAAAAGACCAATCATTAAAAAGTTCATAATTGGATCCCTTTCTGCAGGACTTCTGGTTGGAGGAGGAGCTATGGAATTGAATGCTGCTCTTTCCATGGAGGTTTATGCCGCAGATACCACGCAGGAGACCGAGGGGGAAGAAGCAGCACCGACAGAGGCAGAGACACCGGAACCGGCAGCACCGACGGAAGCTCCGGAACCGGAACCAACAGATCCACCGGCAGAACCGGAACCGACCAAAACGCCGGAACCGACGGAAGCACCCTCACCGGAGCCATCTGTGACACCGGAGCCTTCAGAAACACCGGAGCCATCAATTACACCGGAGCCATCAGAAACACCGGAACCATCGGTAACACCGGAACCTTCCGTGACACCGGAGGTCAAAAGTAATAACACAGATCTGAAAGAATTATATATCTCTAGTTCGGACACCTGGGGAAAGGGAATCCTGAAACTGGATCCTGCATTAAATAAAGACTGGGACAGATACAAAGCTGTTTATGACGGCGAACGCCAGAGCCTGAATATCTGGCCCGTAGCAGAAGAGGAACATGCCCAGATCAAGGTCTATGCATTAAGTGGTGTGAAATATTCTACTGTCGAACAGGATGAGACAATCAGGGAAACGCAGGATGAAGAAGGGCATACTTACTGGAAAATCTATTTTGGTGATCAGGAAAAAGAATCCAGAGTAAGATTGGAGGTAACTGCTGAGGACGGAACCAGAAAAGACTATTATCTCACACTTGAAATCACAGATAAAACAGCTCCTGTACTCAAAAAAGTCAGTGCAAGCAGGGTATCTTCAAGTGAGGCATCTGTGGTATATAAGACAAGTGAACGAGGACAGTGCTATTACCGTGTCGTAGATGCCGGGAAGAATCATCAGAATCCGGATACCTCAAAAGAAGGACGGGAGGTCCAGGCAGGAACAGATACACTGACGATTAATGGACTGTCAGAAGGTGCAAAAGATATCATAATCGTAGTAAAGGACGATGTCGGAAATGTCAGCGATCCTCTGGTGATCCGAATTCCGGATATAAAAAAGAAAAATCCGACAGGCAGTGGAAACTCCGGCTCGGTTGTACAGAGACCGGGGTATGGCGGAAATAAAAGTGAAGCGACACTTCCGGGTAAAGGAAATAACGGAGAAGGTTCTCTGGCAAATCTGAAAACGGTTGGTGGAAAAGGTACTTCTTCCGGAAAAAGCGGAAAAAATGAATCGGAAGAAGAGAATAAAGAAAAAAAACTCACCGCCTATGCCGGAACAAATAAAAAAGATTCCGGAAAAAACGGAAAGTCTGATAAAAACGAAAAGGATTCCACAAAAAAGAAGAACGACAACAAAACAGATAAAAAGACAGAAGAAGCATCAACGGATGATCTGACAGAAAGTAAAGATAAGGATAAAACATCCGGAGTTATTTCGGGTTCCTCGGAAAAGAAAGAGAAGAGCATTCCGGAACTGGTGGGAAGTAAAGTTACGAATACGTGGACACATATGAGATCCCTTACAAAGGTATTATCCGTGTTTGCACTGGCAGGCCTCATTTATCTGATCTTCTGGACAGGAGCAAGACGAAGTTTCAGAAAAATGAAAAACAGGAATCCATTACTGCAGCGCTGAGAAAGAGAAAGAGAGGTAATCATCAGATGAGAAGAACGGGAAAATGGCTTGCAGTCCTTCTGTCAGTGACTATGCTGGCGGGAACAGCACCGGTTTATGGCGCGGACATATCCGTAGAAAGTGATTTTTCATCAGAGATATCCGGCGAAGACAGCCTGTCGGATGATTTGGGAGAAAGCGAAATAACAGAAGAACCGGCAGATGAGAATACAGAGATCACAGAAGAAGCAGATACAGATGAGGATGAAACTGAGATTTCTGTGGAAGACTTCGCAGATGATCAGGAAGAATGGAGTACGGAAGATACAGATGAAAATACGGCAGAGGTATTTTTTGAAGATCAGCAGGAAGTCGGAGCAGGAGAAACAAAGGAATATCTCAAAGATCTGAGTGTGTATTCCGGTTACGGAGTAAAAGATCCTCTTGAAATGACCCGCAGGGAAGATCTGGATGAAACATATGGTGGAAAGACTTATACGGTTGAGATTGGCTCCAGTTACAATTCCAATGGCTTTTATGTGACTGCCGATCTTGGAACGGATGCGCCGCAGGGTTCAACGATTCAGTTGTCTGCATGTGATCTTGATGGAAAAACTGTAGAAAATGAGATTATTACAACCGGATATACAGATGGAAAACGCTACAATTTCTCAAATATCTTTACCAAAGACAATGGAAAAAGAGCTGTTTATACAGTAACAGCCGGTACAGCGGCAGACAGCCAGACTTATAAGATCGTAGTTCTCAGAAGACTGGATCTTTCCATGATCGGATGTTATCTTCCTTCGGATAAGGATATGGCAAAAAATCTGATCTCAGAATTTGACAGTGCCGGTATTACAAGGGATTATGAGGTAGCAGTGGGACAGGATACAAAATCCGTAAAAGTTACTGCAAGTGCTTTTAATGATAAATGGTATGGACTTACGGTAAACGGACAGGCCGTATCTGACAGTAAGGCACTGGAAATTCCGCTTACAGGTTCAGATACAGAGATTCTCTTTCAGATGAAAGAAGATGGGACTTATCAGGATCCGGCATATCAGACATTGTCCTATACTTCCACGGGTACTTATAAAGTTACGGTCCATAAGAAATCGAAAGTGACAGTTACATTTAAAACAGAACCGTCGGATGCAGTGGTCAGTGTATATGACTCCAAAGGGGAGCGTGTGGAGCCGTCTAAGGATGCAGACACCTATGATTCTCTTTATTATGGAGATAAGTATACCTGGAATGTATCAAAATATGGATATATTTCCAAAAGACAGGAATTTACGGTAGGTGAGGAATCTGAGATCAAGGTAACGCTTGAACAGCAGACAGCCAGACAGGAAGAAATTACAGACAATGACTGGAGCAGCTATCAGAACAGTGAGACCAATAATGGAATCACAGACAGAGCTATGCCGACCAGCAAGAATACGATTACACAGAAATGGGCAACGAGATTGGATGCAAAAGGCTGGGATGCAGCACTTACACCACCGTTGATCCTTGGTGGCTATGTTTATGTAGCATCCGGACAGTTTATTTACAAAATGGACAAGAATACAGGAGACATTGTCCAGACAAGTGAACGGATGTCCGGAAATATGCAGTATGCCATGATCCCGCTTGCCTATGCAGAGGGAATGCTTTTTGCACAGATCGGTGGTGGTCAGATACAGGCACTCAGTGCTACGACACTGAAATCTCTCTGGATCAGTGAGAAATTAGGTGGACAGACGCTTTCACCGATTACCTATAAAAACGGATATATTTATACGGGAACATGGAATTCCGATACAACTCCTGGCTCTTATTTCTGCCTTTCTGTTACAGATGAAGATCCATCCAAAGGGAATGAGATAAAATACTGTACATGGAAATATGATCACAAAGGTGGCTTCTATTGGGCCGGCGCCTATGCATCAGAAAATTATCTGGTATTTGGATCGGATGATGGAGCGGGCGATGCATACACATCTATTTTGTATTCTGTCAATACACATACGGGACAATTGATAGACAAGCGCACAGATCTGATTGGTGATATCCGTTCAACGATTACTTATAACAACGGATATGTCTATTTTACGACCAAGGGCGGTTATCTGTATCGGGTTGCGATGAATGCAGACGGAACATTTGGTGCAGTGGCAGGTTATAATCTGGGAGGTGCGGCAACATCAACACCGGTTGTCTATAAGAACAGAATCTATGTTGGTGTCTGTGGAACCGGAGGCCAGTATAACGCAGATGGAGGACATCATTTTGATGTGCTCAAGGAATCTGCTTCCGGACTTTCTCTTGCCTATAAAGTATCGATTCCGGGATACCCGCAGGCGGCTCCGATTCTCTCAACAGCTTATGAAAATCAGGACTTTGACGGTGATGGCAAAGCAGATGGACGGGTTTATCTGTATTTTACATACAATGCATATCCAGGCGGAATCTACATGCTGACGGATACACCAGGACAGACATCAGGAAAAGCCGAAGAACTGTTTCGTCCGGTAAGTAAGCAGCAGGAGTACTGCATCAGCCCTCTTTGTGTGGACAAAGACGGAACAATTTATTATAAGAATGATTCCTGCTATCTGATGGCACTGGAAACAAATGGCGCTTATCTGGACAGTGTGACAGCAAGGCCGGATACAGGCAGTGTAAACTGGGACAAGAGATTTCAGGCTTCCGAGACGGAATATACACTCAGAGTTGCAGAGAATGCAAAGAATGTAACACTTAGCTTTAAGGCTCCTGCAGGATGCACGATGAAAATAGGAAATGATACAATTGATGGAACATATGTGGCTGATGTAAGTTCCGGAAAAGCTGAAATTAAAATTGCGGTAGTTCAGGGTACCAAGAGCAGAGAATATACATTCCACCTGACGAAAGATCATGGAAATTCATCCCTGACCAGTATGATCGTCAGCACCAGCAATACTTATGGAGAGGTATCTCATTATCTGTCAATGACTCCGGCGTTTAACAGTGCAAAGACCGGCTATACTGTGGAATATCTGGACAGTAAGGCAGAGAATACACAGAGATTTCTTCGCGTTTATGTAGAAAAAGCTGAGTCAGATGCAACAGTGAAGACGGAAATAGTAAAGGGAGTCAGGAAAGTAACTACTACTACCAGTGGAAATGCAACACGTTTTAATGTTTACTGGGAAGATAATGTGGATGAGGCTCAGGTAAAAATTACAGTGACTGCTAAAGCGGGAAGTAAGACGGAATATCTGCTGACTATACAGAGAAAAGAAAAGGTTTCCACACCGACACCGACGCCTACAGAAGTTCCGGAAGTGTTCGGACCGTGGCAGACGATATCAACAGCGACTGTTTTTGCACCCGAGCAGCAGAGAAGGACCAGTAATAAAGGGCGTCAGGAAACCCGTACAGTTGGAAGTAAGCTAACACCGACTATTAAACTGAATGCCAGAAGCATCAGGTTAAAGAAAAAACAGTCTACGACTAAAGTACAGGTAAGTGGTCTGGCAGCAGGAGACAGGGTACAGTCCTGGACGACATCCAATAAAAAGGTTGCAACCGTAACATCCCGTGGAAAAATCACAGCGAAGAAAACTGGCAAAGCAAGGATCATAATTACCCTTGTCAGTGGAAAGAAGGCAGTTGTAAATGTAACAGTACAGAAGACAGCTGTTAAAACCACAAAAATCAGCGGTCTCAAGAAGAGCGTAGTACTTAAGAGAAGACAGAAACTGAAACTGAAGCCAGTGATCAGCCCGCTTACTTCCGTGGAGAAAGTGACTTACAAAACTTCCAATAAGAAGGTGGCGACAGTAAGCAGCCGGGGTGTGATCACGGCAAAGAAAAAAGGAACCGCAAAGATCACTGTGAAGTCAGGAAAGAAAACCTACACAGTTACTGTGAAAGTAAAATAAAAAAATGGAGAATCGCTAAATATCCACAGAATATTTGGCGATTCTGTTTGACGCGAGAATGCATAAATGCTATAATATAAGGACAACAAAATAACCAGGCGTGGTCTGGTCGGGAGATGACCAGTTTAAGGAAATCCGGTGTGATTCCGGAACTGCTTTTTTGCTGTATGAAATGTTATATGCGGATGATATTTTAAGTCAGCTAACTAACGCGTTGTATAGGACAGAGACTCATCTATATTATGAGGCTCTGTTTTTTGTTATTAAAAACAACTAGCAAAAAAGGAGGAGCAAAGTGAAGAAAAAAGAAGTACTGAAACGTTTATCAGCAGTTTCCATGGCTGCCATGATGACCGTAACGATGATTCCTTCCAATGCATATGCGGCAGATGAACTTTTCTCAGATGTTGAAGTTGAAACTTCCACAGATGCAGAGGATGAAGATTCTACAGAGGTAGCGGCCAGTGATGCAGATGATACTTCAGATGCGGATGTTGAAGTGGAAGCAGAAGATGACAATGCGGATGTCAATGTAGAAGAGGATGAGGAAGACAATTCAGAGGGTGTGGATGCATTTTCTGATGGTGGAGACAGTGCAGAAGAGACAGATGCATTTGATGCAGGAGAGGGTACTCCGGCAGCAGATGCAGTTGTACATATGACTGTCAGCGTGGCTGGAGAATTTGCAAAAGACAAAAACGGCGCATTAATGGTAGACAGAGATGTCACAGTCAAGGATATTGATAAGAATGGTATCCTGACATGTGACGAAGCACTCATTGCAGCACATGATGAGTACTATAATGACGGTGCAATTGCAGGTTATGCAACCGCAGATGGAAAGTATGGCAAATACATTTCCAAATTCTGGGGAGATGAAAGTGGTGCATTTGGTTACTGGCTGAATGACAATTCCTGTATGGGACTTTCTGATGAAGTAAAGGCTGATGATTATTTCTCTGCATTTGTCTATAAAGACAAAAAAGATTTCTCAGACGCATATGTAAAATTTGATCAGAAATCTTTTGCAGTAGAAGCAACTCTTCCATTTACCGCAGGACTGCAGAAAGCGGAATGGAATAACGATGCCAATAAGTATGTATATAAGGATTTCGATGGAGCGAAACTGACAGTTTATGATTCATCTTTTAAAGTTCTGCCGGAGGACGCATATACAGTAGATGGGGATTCCTTTACATTTGCTGAAGGCGGAACTTATTATCTGGTTGCATCCGGAACAGACAGCGTTAATGTTGTTCCGACAGCAGCTAAGGTAGAAGTTGCGGGCGAGGTGATCATCCCGGCGACCAGCATTAAGGTGAATAAGGAGACTCTTACAGTGCAGGCAGGTGGCAGTGCGGTGTTGTCCGCAACTGTAGAACCGAAGGATACAACACAGGAGACTGTATGGACATCTTCTGATGAATCCGTTGCGACGGTATTAAGAGGACGTGTAACAGGTGTAAAAGCAGGAAAGGCTACGATCACGGCTACTGCAGGAGACCAGAGCGCAAGCTGTGAAGTTACAGTAACAGCTCCTCCCAAATTGTCTTCTATCAAGCTTTACAGAAGTCAGCAGGATTACAAAGATGGTAAAGATCCGTTGGAGATGACTCCGGAATTCAGCAGAGATCAGCATACATATGATCTGAAAGAGCCGATTGCAGATTATGATGACTTGTATGCTGTGACAGCTCTGGCACCGGAATTTAGGGATGCTGAAAAGATAATTAAATACACTGCGAGTGCATGGGCGAATACCTGGAGATATGTGTCTACTGTAGATGGTGTAGCTGAAAGTGTAGTTACCTATCCGACAGGATATGCTGCTTTTTATGTTGGAACCAGAACAGATGATACGGAATACAGGGTTAATGTTAAGTCATATGCAACACTGAGCAGTCTGAGTGTCGATGGCCGTATGGATCAGGCATTTGATAAAGATGTTACCAGCTATCATGCATATGTTGACAAAAACGCAGAAGGCGTGACTGTCAAAGCACAGGGTAAAGATACCAAGTATACACTGAAAGTAAATGGTGAAGTAGTTTCTGCCAACACAAATTATACGGTTCCATACAACTGGGATAAGAACGGTAAGATGAAGATCGAAGTTGTGGTTGGCGGAAATGGTAAAGAAGATCATACCTATACGATTGAAGCAGAACCGTATCCGGAGAAGGATGTGCCGGAATTTGTCAGCCAGCCAAAGAGTGCAGATTATGTTGTTGGCGATAAGCCAAATAAATTATCATTTGTCGCAACATGTACGGGTAAACTGGCTTACCAGTGGTACAGCAATACTGAAGACAACAATACAACCGGTACTGCAATCGAGGGTGCAACTGAGGCTACTTATCAGCCATCTGCTGAAAAAGAAGGAACCACGTATTATTACTGTGTGCTCACAAATACAGAGCAGACAGAAAATAATACAGCTACAACTGACACCGCTTGCATCACTGTTGATCCGAATCCTATGCCGGAAGCAGTATTTGCAAACCCTGGTGAAGAATTAGGTGAAGAATATCCATGGAACTTTGGATATACTTATTGGAAAGACTGGACTGCTGACGAACTGAGTGTAAATGTAACGACACCGGTAGAGGGCGGAACACTTTCCTATCAGTGGGTTCGCAATGATGCAATAGATGATATGTATGGCATTGTTCCATCCTCAGAAGCTACCTGTACTCCGACTACAGATAAACCAAATGAGACAGGATATTTCTATCACTGCAAGGTTACTTATACTTATAAAGGAAAGAAATATTCCACATACGCAAAAACCGGAAAGAAATATACAGATGCAAGCGGTGAAGAGAAAGATGCTGCCGGCGTTTTTGTATATGTAAAACTTGATTCAATGGCCACACCGAATATCTCCACCCAGCCAAAAGATGCTGTTTATACACAGGGTGATATTCCGAACAGCATATATATTTCTGTAAGAATTTCAGAAACTTATGCACAAGAGACTTGCCAGTGGTATGTGAATGATAAAGAAAGCTATGAAGGTGCAACTGCTGTCAAAGATAATGAATCAGCCCACTCCGAGTGGTTTAATACGGATACGAATGAGCCTGGCACAAGATATTATTTCTGCGTTGTAACAGCTTCGCTTCAGGGTAAATCTGCATCTGCAATTTCCAGAATCTGTAAGTTTGTTGTTAATCCTGTAGATGACTATATCGGAACTTTACTGAAAGGTAAAGGAACACAGGAAGATCCTTATCTGATCTCAACAGCAGAGGGTTATCAGGCAGTATCAGATCTGGTTGCAAAAGGAATTTCCTTTAATGAAAGATATCTGAAACAGACTAACAACATTACCCTTCCGAGAGAATGGAAACCGATCGGTACTTCAAAGAAGAAGTTATTTGCCGGATATCTGGATGGTAACGGAAAGACTGTATCCATTCCAAGTGGCGAGCTTCCGCTTCTGGGATATATAAAGGGTGCAGAAGTACATAACCTTAAGATTTATGGTAAGAAGATCGCAGGCTATGGTCTGGTAAACAATTTCGAAGGCGTTGGATTTAATGGCAGTGCGATCATTATTGACAATGTAACATTAAAGAGCGGTTCCAGTACCCTGAAATCAGGTCTGATCGGAGCCAATATTACAGAAAACAGTTTTGCAGGAACCTCCGCAGGTTTCGTTGCAACAATCAGAAACTGTACCATCGAGAGTGGTGTAGTAGTAGGTTATGACAAAGACCAGACAATCATCGGAGGAATTGCAGGACGTATGCAGGGTGTGATTGAAAACTGCGTAAGCCATGCAACCGTATATGGTAAATCTTATGTCGGCGGTATCGTAGGCAGCCGTGATAACGCTATGGGTGACAGTAATGTTTACAGCTGTACTTTTGATGGAACAGTTGTAGCAAGCGGTGACCATGCAGGCGGTATCGTAGGTGGCGGATACAACGACAGCTCTGCACCGAACGGTGGAAAATTCTGCATCAATGGCTGTAAATCTTCCGGTACGATCACAGGATCTGACAAAGTCGGCGGTATCCTTGGTGCTGATACTTATGTATTACAGACATGGGAAAACGTTAAGAATACAGTAAAAGGTAACTCCTTTACTGGTAAAGTTCAGGCAACAGCTGATGGCGCTAAATATATCGGCGGTATCATCGGATATTATGGAAGCCTTGACAAATGGGATGATGTTGCAAATAACTACTATGCAAAAGACTGTGGCGCAGAAAAAGGTATCGGATTTGTAGCAAATGTAGATACCAGCTGCACAACACATGAGACAGAGAGCGGTGCTGCTTATGTTACTACAGGAACATACAGCCGTACAGATGACCCGCTTGGAGCAGATGCTGCAAAACTTGCAAACACAGAAGGTGTACAGGTTTATATTGAAGACCTTAAGCTTTCCGGTGAATGCAGAGATACGTTCTATCTTGGCGAAGAACTGAACCTTGACGGTCTCAGTATTAAAGCAGTATACAGCGATGGAACAAGCAAAGATCTTAACTGGAAAGATCTGGAGATCGAAGGTTTTGACAATACAGTCAAAGGCGAGCAGACTCTGACCCTGAATTATGATGGAGCAACAGCTTCCAAGACTATTAAAGTTCTGGCAGCTCCGGACAGTGACCCGATTCATGTATCTTTCACACTCCTTGGTGATACCAAACATGGAGCTGATACAGAGGAATGCCATACACTGGATGGCGAGAACCTGACTACATGGGTAGAGACAGGCATGATCGAAGTAGGTGCTAATGAAACCGTATACGAAGTTATCAAGAGTCTTGAAGAAAAATATGGATTCAAGATTTATGACAGAGAAACACAGTATGGAACTTATATTTATGCGGTTGAGTACAAAGATGTAACTCTTTCTGAATTTGATAACGGACAGAATTCCGGATGGATGGATACTATAAATGATGTGCATCCGGGTGTTGGTGTTGCAAAACAGTATCTGAATGACGGTGATGTGATCGTATTACATTATACAGATGACTATACCAAGGAAGATCAGATACCGGTAGCTGTTAAATCTACAAAACGCGCACTTACAAATCTGCCTGAGACAGCAGATCTTACACTGGATAACAAAGCAGCCGTAGAAGCAGCACGTAAAGCATATGACGCCCTGACAGATGAGCAGAAAGAAATGATTCCGGAAGAACTTGTGAAGAAACTGGAAGCAGCAGAAGCTCGTATGAAAGAGCTGCATGTACACAGCTGGGATGAAGGTAAAGTCACAAAAGAAGCAACTTGCAAAGAAGAAGGTATGAAACTTTATACCTGCACAGAATGTGGCGAGACTAAGACAGAGGTAATTCCGAAAACTGACCACAAGTACACATGGAAAGTAGTTTCAAAAGCAACTGTCTTTGCACCTGAGAAACAGCAGGGAACATGCTCTGTTTGTGGCGCAGTTGTAAACAGAGATAATGGAAAGAAACTTACTGCAACGATCAAACTGAATGCAACTTCTATCAAGCTTCAGAAAAAACAGACAACCAAGAAGATCAGAGTGGCTATGGCAAATGGAGACTCTGTCAGATCCTGGAGATCCAGCAATAAGAAGATTGCAACTGTTAATAGTAAGGGCGTGATCAAAGCAGGTAAGAAGACCGGAACAGCTAAGATCACAGTAACGCTTATGAGCGGTAAGAAAGCAACCCTGAAAGTAAAAGTTCAGACATCAAGAGTAAGAACTACTAAGATCAGTGGTCTTAAGAAGAATGTAACTCTGAAGAAAGGCCGGAAACTGGCACTCAGACCGGTAATCAGCCCGCTTACTTCTCAGGAGAAAGTAACTTACACTTCTTCCAATAAGAAGGTAGCAACAGTAAGCAAAAAAGGTGTCATTACAGCAAAGAAAAAAGGTACTGTCAAGATTACAGTGAAATCAGGAAAGAAATCCTATGTGATCAAAGTAAAAGTAAAATAAAATCTGCAATATGATTTTTCAGGCCGGAGTCCTCGTGATTCCGGTCTGCTTTTGCATTAATAAAAAAATTAAAATTTCATAAAGCTACTTGAAGAAGCTTAGAACAAATGATACTATAAATAAAAGCATATTTCTCAAAGTTCTGGGCATTTTTGCCGTCTGATTTTCTTAATTCATTTCAGAAATCCATGCTTTTAAATCCAATTAAAATAAAAAGCAGGGGTTCGAGGTGATGACAATAACAGCACGGTGTATTCTTAAACTCCTGCCAGACAGGAGGTATGCCTATGGCGAGAAGAAAACACAATGCTGCTGTGAAGAGAAAACTAATTGCAAAAGGAAATAACAATGTAAAAATGGATCGTAATGCAGATCTGAAGAGCTATGCAGGCAAAGAGATAAGGGCAAATCGAAAGTACAAGGATACAGTATTTCGTATGCTGTTTTCAGACAGAGAAAATCTATTGTCGCTTTACAACGCAGTGAATGGAAGTAACTACGAAAATTCGGATGCACTGGAGATTGTGACACTGGAGAATGCAGTCTATATGGGTATGAAGAATGATCTGGCATTTATCGTGGATATGGGATTATTCCTGTACGAACATCAGTCAACATACAATCCAAATATGCCACTGCGAGATCTGTTTTACATATCTGGTGAATACCAGAAACTTGTGAATCACAAATCCCTGTATTCCTCGGCACTGCAGAAGATCCCTGCGCCAAATTTCATTGTGTTTTATAATGGAACAGAAAGAGAAGAGGACTACTGGATCAATTATCTGTCGGAATCATACGAAAATCTGAGCGGCGAGCCGAATCTGGAGCTGAAAGTACTTACTCTGAACATCAACGAAGGTCATAACCGCGAATTGATGGAGCAGTGCCAGAGTTTAAGAGAATATGCACAATATGTAGCGAAAGTACGGGAATACGCAAGGGAATCCGATCTGGATACAGCAGTAGAACAGGCAGTTGATGACTGTATCCAGAATGGGGTCCTTGCCGAATTCCTCCGAAAACACAAATCCGAGGTAATAGCGATGAGTATATTCGAGTATGACAAAGAAGAGGAAGAGCGAAAACTGCGAGAAGCAGAGTATGAAGCTGGATACAATAGTGGAAAGCAGGACGGATATAATAGTGGAAAGCAGGACGGATACAATAGTGGAAAACAGGATGGATATAACAGTGGGAAGCAGGATGGATATAATAGCGGAAAGCAGGATGGATTTACGGAGGGAAAATGTGAAATAATCCATTTAATGTTTGATGCAGGAGAATCATTGGAAAAGATAGCCCAATATACAGGCTATAAAGTTGAAGAGTTGAAGAATCTGTTAAAAAAATAAGAGATTTAATGTTCAGGCCGGAGTCCCCGTGACTCTGGCCTGATTTGGTTACTACAGAAAATTAAAAATTCATAAAGTTACTTGAAGAAACTTAGAACAAATCAATTTGGTTATATTTAATATAGAAGAGATGAAATTTACATTTCATATTGATGCTCCTATAATAAGGCACAAAGGAGGCTTTATTATGAGCACAATATTTCCAAGAGAAGAAAAAGCGGAACAGATTTTTGACGAGATCCTGAAGAATCCACGTGCCTGCGAACGTTTAAAAGATACATTTTTTGCAGCGATTCCGTCAGCAGAAGAGAGTGAGGGTGCAGGAACGGACATTCCGGGAACGGTCTTTGCTGCGGCTTTATTCAACGCTTATGAAAATAAAGATCTTTCTGCATTTATGATGGCAGTCTGCAATAACAGTGTATTTGATCTTCTCCGGAATTCTTTTCTGATTCCAATCCGTTTTAATGACAAAGGGGTGGAGAATCCAATATTCCTTACAGATGAAAACGGAAACCTTCTGGATGAATCAAAAAATCATATCTATGAAAAGAAGTATAAGATGTTCCATAAACTCTTTGAAGAGCAGGATGAGATTCCAGACTACCGTATGTATATGGCAGATGGATTTCGTGAAAGTCATGGATATACTGAGAACGGAGAGATTGAGACAATACGGAATGCAGAACATACAGGAATCCTTTTACTCTTTGAATTCCCTCAGTCTGTAGATCTGGAAATCAATGAAGAAAAAATATATGCAATAGTCTGGGAATATCTGATGAAATTACAGGAGGATCTGCCACGTGCATTGATGTATTATGGTAAACGTGACGAGCATGGAATTGAAAAACACACCAGCAAACTGGGAATCTTCCTGCCATTCTGTCATTTTGAAAGAGAAATGGAAAAGAATATTGAACTTGCGAATGGTATCGGACTGGGATGCAGGGAAGCGATTCTGTCAGAAATGAAGGTGCTGGAAAAATGATTTTGAAAAAGAATAAAGCAGTTGGGATGTGTATATGATGCAACCGGTGATCAGAAAAAATCACATGGACATTGCCTGGCACGAATATACGGATGAAAATGGTGCTGATATTCCGGTCACGCAGGCGAGTCTGACAGAAAAAGCATCAATCATCGGACGAGTGGGGATTATGTTTCTGTCCTGTGGAACAGGTGCATGGCGAGTCAGAAGTTCGATGAATACCCTGGCTGAGATTATGGGAATTACCTGTACCGCAGATATTGGTTTGATGTCGATTGAGTATACCTGTTTTGATGGTGAGGAGGGCTTTACCCAGTCCCTTTGTCTCACTAATACAGGAGTAAACACATCAAAACTGAATCGTCTGGAACATTTTATCCGGGAGTTTGAAATTGATGGAAAAGACATGTCAGGTGAAGAACTGCATACGCTGCTGGATGATATTGAACGAATCCATGGACTTTACTCCCCGATTGCACTTGGATTCGCTGCGGCGCTTGCATGCTGTGGATTTACTTTTTTGCTCGGCGGTGGCTTTATTGAAATGTTCTGTGCTTTTGTAGGTGCCGGATTTGGCAATTTTCTCCGATGCAAACTGACAAAACATCATTTTACCCTGTTTTTATGCATTGTATCGTCGGTTTCTCTGGCCTGCCTTGTTTATGCAGGATTTTTGAAGATTGGCGAAATGCTGTTTGGCATTTCGGTACAGCATGAGGCTGGTTATATATGTGCCATGTTGTTTATCATTCCGGGATTTCCGTTTATTACCAGTGGGATTGACCTTGCCAAGCTGGATATGAGATCGGGTACAGAACGTTTGATGTATGCACTGATCGTTGTTCTGGTGGCAACAATGGCTGCCTGGATCATGGCATTGCTTCTTCACCTGCAGCCGGTAGACTTTATTAAGATGTCCATGCCAGTAGGAATGTGGATAGTACTTCACCTGATAGCAAGTTTCTGCGGGGTATTTGGCTTTTCTGTTATGTTTAACAGTCCGGTAAGGCTGGCAGCAACGGCAGCGATGATCGGGGCTGTTGCAAATACACTCAGACTGGAACTTGTGGATCTGTCAGCTATTCCGCCGGCTGCAGCAGCGTTCATCGGTGCATTAACTGCAGGAATCCTTGCATCCCTGATTAAAAACAAAGTAGGATACCCGAGAATCTCCCTGACGGTTCCTTCAATTGTCATTATGGTTCCGGGTTTGTATCTGTATAGAGGATTTTATAATCTTGGGATTATGTCACTTTCTGTTGCTGCTTCCTGGTTTGCGGCAGCAATCCTGATCATAGCAGCCCTTCCCCTGGGACTGATCTTTGCAAGGATACTGACTGATAAAACATTCCGGTATTGTACATGAAATAAGGACATCCTGCACAGAATGTCCTATAGACGGACTGGTCGAAAAAAGGTATACTGTTTCTATGAAATCCATTGGGACGAAAGGAGCAGATACCAATGTGGGAAAAAATCAATAACTTTTTAAAAGGGCAGATTGTAACATCAATCATATACATAGCCCTTGGTGCATGCCTGGTATTTATGCCGGTCAGTACTGTGAATGTAATATGTAAGTTTGTATTTGGAATTTTGCTGATTCTGGTAGGTTTGTATCATATCCTGATTTATGTGGCGGAAAAACTGAATTCCACGATTTTTGATCTGTTTTCTGGTGGTGTTCTGATGGTACTTGGAATCTTCCTGTTTATGAACCCGCAGATTGTTGTCAAGCTTCTCCCGATTTTGCTTGGCACATTTATTCTGGTGGACAGCATCTGGTCACTGAAGGGAAGCCTGAAACTCAAAAAACGTGGTGCAGACTCCTGGAAGTTCCTTCTTCTGGGAAGCATTATTTTCATTGCACTTGGTATTTCACTGGTAGTAAACCCATTTACAATGGTGAAATACACGGTAATCTTTGCCGGATGGATATTCCTCTGTAATGGTGTGATTGATATGATCTATCTGATTCTTCTGAGAAAAGGTCTGAAAGAAATCAAACAGGATGTGGAAGCAGTGGATGCAGATGGCGAGATTATTTCTGGTGAAGATAGCGGTGAGACAGATGATCTGGATACAGAAGCTTCCGTACAGCCGGAAGAACCGATTGCACCGGAACCGGAATATGCACCATGGAGTTCCCGTAAGAAAGAAAAATCCACAGAAACGGATATTCCTGGATTTACTGAAGAAGAAAAGGAAGATAATGCCACTTCTGGCCAGGAAGATTTCGGCACAGAAGAAGCTGACAGAGAAGTTTCTGAAATGGAAAAATCCCTGGATGATGTACAGGCAAACGAAGATGATGCGTCAGTGGATGGGGTGACAGATACAATAACCGGACAGGATAATGATACCCCACTGGCCGGCAGAGGCGCATATGTTGTATCCGAGCCAACCATCACAGATGATAATCTCTCCGACACCAAAGATGAAAGCCTTCTTGGAATGTTCTCCCGCAAGCACAAACATAATAAAAAAGAAAACTGACAAAATCAAGTCATTTTGATGGGCGATGACCCGGCAATATGTAATACATACCAGAGTCATCTAAAAATTCCCTGAAAAATGACTTGATTTTTTATATCTATGTATATTCGGAACAACCTTCTCCCTGCCAATATCGTAGAACCAAACACCCGTACCACCACCTTCTTATTTGAATATCCAAGTCCATTTTTACCACCTTCTGTCTTGAACAATTCTTCCCATCTCACCCAGCCAGGGGTGTGCAGAGGGGACTGACAAGTCCCTTCTGCGGTTTTTATGCTTCCCAAAGAAAATCTTTCCTCATTTCATAAATGAAAACATTTATATTTTCCAAAAGAAAATATAAAAAAAAGAACACATTTCTTGATTTTTTATCATGGTATAAAAAATCAACAAAAACTATAATAAAGACAGCTTAAGAAAGAACAAATCTTACAAGTAAAGGAGAGGACAATCACTATGAAAATGAAAAAAATTACAGCAATGAGCATGGCAGCTTTAATGGCAGCTACAATGATCCCGTCAGTACCGGTTATGGCAGACGGAGGCGGAAAGGTTTACTACCTCAACTTCAAACCAGAGCAGGATGAAGCCTGGCAGAACCTGGCAAAGGCTTACACAGAAGAAACAGGAACAGATGTTACAGTAGTTACAGCAGCATCCGGACAGTATGAGACAACTCTTCAGTCAGAAATGGCAAAGAGCGATGCACCGACACTGTTCCAGGTAAATGGACCGGTTGGCCTTAAAAACTGGAAAGATTACTGCTACGATCTGAAAGATGCAGATATCACAAAAGAACTTACATCTGATGCGTATGAACTGAAAGATGGAGATGCTGTAGCTGGTATCGCATATGTAATTGAATCTTACGGACTTATCACAAACAAAACATTACTTGAAAAAGCAGGATATACTCTGGATGATATCAAGAGCTTTGATGACCTCAAAAAAGTAGCAGACGACATTCAGGCACGTAAAGATGAAATTGGTGTAAAAGGTGCTTTCACCTCAGCAGGTATGGACGGATCCTCTGACTGGAGATTCAAAACACATCTTGCAAACCTTCCAATCTACTATGAATACAAAGCAGATGGAATCGATGATACAGAAGCAATCAAAGGAACATATCTTGATCAGTATAAGAATGTATTTGATCTGTACATTACAGATTCTACATGCGATGGAAGCGAACTTTCAGCTAAAACAGCTGATGACTCCAGAAATGAATTTGTAAATGGAGATGCAGTATTTTATCAGAATGGTTCCTGGGAATATGCAGAACTCGCTAAGACATACAGCGATGATGAACTTGCTATGATCCCGATCTACTTCGGCGTTGACGATGAGAACGAGGGACTTGCAACTGGTACAGAAAACTACTGGTGTGTAAATAAGAATGCATCTGAAGAAGATGTTCAGGCAACTCTGGATTTCATGAACTGGTGTGTAACATCTGAAGCAGGAACAAAATCTATGTCTGAAGACATGGGATTCACAATTCCTTTCAAAACAGCAGTTGCTCCTACAAACGTATTTGTAAAACAGGATGCTGAGTACACAGAAGCTGGTCTTACACCTGTATCATGGAACTTCACAACAATGCCATCTGAAGAGTGGAAGAATGGTCTTGGTACAGCTCTTACAGCATATGCGGCAGGCACAGGCGACTGGGATGCAGTAGTTAGTGCATTCGTTGACGGATGGGCTACAGAAAAAGCTCTTTCTGAATAATCAGGATAGAAAATAACATGTTGTTTATGGGAGGAGGCAGAGGTTCTTGCCTCCTTCTATAAGTTAAAAGACAGAGGAACTTAAGCTTCTGTTAACAGTAGGGAAGAGGAGAAAAATCATGGTAGGAAGAACGATCAAAAAGTGGTGGCCGGTTTTTGTATTACCAACCTTTGCGGCATTTGTAATCGGTTTCCTGTGGCCTTTTATCTGGGGCATCTATCTTTCATTCTGCAAATTTACAACAGTGCAGGATGTAACATTTGTTGGATTTTCAAATTATTCTAAGATTTTACTTGATAGTACATTCAGTCATTCTTTCTGGCTGACAGTTGTATTTGCATTCGTATCCAGTATTCTGATCAACGTGCTTGCATTTTTTATCGCACTGGCACTGACCAAAGGATACAGAGGAACAAATGCATTCCGTACGGTATTCTTTATGCCGAACCTGATCGGTGGTATTGTACTTGGTTATATCTGGCAGACATTGCTGAATGGTCTGCTTTCCAAGTGGGGACAGCCACTGCTTTCACTTTCAGCAAAAAATGGTTTTATCGGTATGCTCATTCTGCTTATGTGGCAGCAGATTGGATATATGATGATCATTTACATTGCAGGTCTGAACAATGTATCACCTGACCTGATCGAGGCAGCTCAGATCGATGGTGCAACAAGCAGACAGATTCTGTTTAAGATTAAAATTCCGATGATTATGCCATCTGTAACAATCTGTACATTCCTGACTCTGACTAATGGTTTCAAGATGTTCGACCAGAACCTCTCACTGACCGGTGGTGATCCTGGAAAACAGTCTCAGTTACTGGCGTTAAATATTTATGATACATTCTATGCAAGAAGCGGACCTCAATGGAAGGGTATTGGACAGGCAAAAGCTGTTGTATTCTTTGTTCTGGTAGTTGTAATTGCATTGATCCAGCTTCGTGCAACATCATCTAAGGAGGTGCAGCAGTAATGGAAAATAAAAAAAGAAATTCCGTTGCAACGGTCTTACTGACAATTGTTTGTATCCTTTGGATGTACCCAATCGTCTTAATATTAATCAACTCACTGAAAAAAGAAGTAGCGATCACTACATCTGGAGTATTTAGCCTTCCAACCAGTGAAACATGGAATGGTGTTGCGAACTTTGTAGCGAGTGTTACTCAGATGGATTTCCTGAAATCTTTCTGGTACAGTCTTGTAATTTCTGTAATGTCTGTAGTTCTTATCATGTTATGCTGTTCAATGGCAGCCTGGTATATTGTTCGTGTAAATGGAAAACTGTCCAAGATGTTTTATTATCTCTGCGTGTTCAGTATGGTAGTTCCTTTCCAGATGGTTATGTTTACACTGGCAAAAACTGCAGATACTTTAAAATTGAATAATCCATACAATATCTGCATTATTTATCTTGGATTTGGTGCAGGACTGGCGGTATTTATGTTTACAGGATTTGTAAAAGGTATTCCGCTTGAGATTGAGGAAGCAGCTCTGATTGATGGATGTAGTCCGTTACAGGTGTTTTTTAAAGTTTTGATTCCGATATTAAAACCAACAATTATTTCAACAGCGATCCTGGAACTGATGTGGGTATGGAACGATTACCTTCTTCCAACACTGGTTCTTGATATTAAAAAATATAAGACTATTCCGATGGCAGTCCAGTATTTCCGTGGCAGCTTCGGACATGTACAGATGGGACCAATGATGGCAAGTATTATGATCGATATCATTCCGATTATCATCGTATATCTGGTTTGTCAGAAGTACATTATTGAAGGCGTTGTAGCAGGTGCCGTAAAAGGCTGATTCTGGTTATGTAGAATGGAAGTCTCTGGAAGAATATTTTTTCCAGAGACTTTTTGTGCTATAATCATAATTATTATAGGAAACAAAACAGGGGGAAATTATGACAAACGTTCTTATTGTAGATGATGAAAAAATAGAGCGCGAAGGTCTGAAATATCTGCTTTCGAGAGAAGAAGGCGAAAGAAATGTTTTTGAAGCTTCGAACGGAAAACAGGCTCTGCAGATTATTCGGTCAGAGGACATACAACTTGTTTTGACTGATATAAAAATGCCTCATATGGACGGGTTGGAATTATCAAGACGTGCCAAGGAAGAAAATCCGGCATTGCAGATCATAATTTTCAGTGGATACAGTGATTTTACTTTTGCGCAGGAAGCGATTCGCTATGGTGTGACAGAGTATATCCTGAAACCGGTGAATCCGGAAGATTTTCATAAAGTAATTCAGAAGGCAGAGAAAGTGATTGAACAAAGAAAGAAAAAAGAAAGTCGTGAGATCAAAGGGAAAAATTTTCTGCAACAGTATTTTCTGCAAAATTATCTTTACTCCGGCAAGCTAGAAACACTGGAAAAAGCAAAAGATATGATCGATCTGGAAAAATGGAATGGCTGGCATTGTGGAATCTTGCTGGAATCCGATGTCGCTTTTTTTGATACGGCTGAAGAGACTCTGGAAGAGGAAATTCAGAAAGAGTTGAGAAGAGTATGCTTTTATCTGAATTTGAATGCAAGACAGTCGCTTCTCCTTTTTCAGGACGTATATTGCGATTATCAGCTGGTGGCAAATCATCTTTATAATTTTATGAAACGAAAATACAGAGACAGTTTTTATCTGGCAGTCAGCCGTAAATTTGAAGGTTGTGAGTGTCTGCCGGAAATCCTTGAGCAGCTGGAACAGCAGATGGAAGAGAAATTTTATCATCCGGAAAAACATGTTTTCTCAAATGAAGATGATGTACTGAAACTGTCGGTGGGAGAAGTGCAGGATTCGCAGATCATGCAGATGATCTCAGAAGACATCACACGGAAGGATACAGATCAGCTGAGAAAGCATTTCGCATGCCTGAAAGAAAAATATCATGATAATACACAGTATTCAGCAATGTATATCAAGTTTGTTTTCTCGAATGTCATTCAGGAACTGTTTCAGGAAAATCAGTTTTCTGGAGAGCGGCGTCTTGAGCATGAGATAGAACGATTGTATAACTGTAGAAATATCATGGAAATCCTTGAAGTAACTGAAGATAATATCAAGGAATACGAGGCATTTCTTGACCGTTCTATGAGTAGTTCTAGAAATGAAGTGGCAGCAGTCAAAAATTATATCTATCAGCATTATGAGGAAGATCTGAATCTTGAAATGCTGGCAGAAAAAGTCTATCTGTCTTCCGGATACCTCAGTTTTATCTTCAAAAAAGAGACCGGCATGAATTTGAACCGATATATACGTGTGTTCCGGATGGAGAAGGCAAAAGAACTTCTCTGCAGCACCAATATGAAGGTGGCACAGGTCAGTGAACGTGTTGGTTTTGCAAATGTTTCTTATTTCTGCAGAAGTTTCCGGGAATATTACGGAAGCAGTCCGGAATCATACAGGAAAGGAACCGGAGAGGATGAACAGACTTCGTAAGATATTCAAAAATATGAAGTATCGTCATAAACTGACGATCTTTCTTGTAGTTACAAGCCTGGTACCGATGACAGTACTTGCCTGGTACAGTCACAGCAGGCTGAGTACTATGGTCCGCAGCAGCGAACTGGAAGATATGCAGTCGATCATGGAACAGACCAGAGAAAGCATTGACAGCCAGACGGCGGTTTATGCCAGCCTTCTCAATTATCTGACCTATTCACCAGATATTGAGGAAATTATTAAGGAAAAAAATATCGATAATTATACGGCATATGAAAAATATACAGAAATAGCGGATCCACTTTTGTCTGTACCAAAATCATATCATGACGCGATTAACAGAATTCAGCTTTTTGCGGACAGTATCCAGGTGGAGCATGAGTATACACTTGTTCCGCTTGATAAGATGAAAGAAGAGTGGTGGAGTGAAGGGCTGAAAGATGATGTGCGTATTCAGTGGAAAGTTGATCAGGATCGTAAAGAAGTTGCAGCAGTACGTATGATCTATAATGATCAGAAACTGGATGCAGTTCTGTGCATTTCTCTGGATTATAATAAAATCTTCCAGCCACTGACCAATATTCTCACGCAGGAAAATGGTGGAATTGTTGCAGACAAAAACGGTACAGTTCTTTATAACAAAACTGGTCTGACAAATCTGGAATTTGATAAATCTGAAAAAATGGATTCCATGATTCAGAAAATCAGCCAGTCCTGTGCATATACAAAGACCAAGAGTGAAGAAAATGACTGGGTATTTTATCTTTATAAGAGTCAGGATGCGATATCAGGTTCTGTACGAAGACTGCTGCTGGAAGAGATTCCACTGATTGCGGCCTGTGGTCTGATCATTCTGTTTCTGGCTATGGCATTTTCAAGAATTTTTACAAGAAAAATTGAAGAACTGACGAAAAATATGGACAGGGTAAATCATGGAAGCCGTGAAGTTACAGTCAACAGTGATTCGGGAGATGAAGTAGGAATTCTTGTTAACAGTTTCCGTAATATGATGGATGAGATTAACCGCCTGATCGACGAAGTATATGTCAATAAGATCGCGTTGAAAGAATATGAACTGAAAGCCCTTCAGGCCCAGATCAATCCACATTTCTTATATAACACACTGTCGATGATGAACTGGATGGCGATTCGAAGTAACCAGATGGAGATCAGTAAGGTTACCCTGGCACTTTCTACTTTTTACAGAACCGCATTAAGCAAAGGTGAAGATGTGGTTACGGTAGAAAACTGTATTCAGAATATGGAAGCATATCTGGAAATCCAGCTTACGATGCATGATCATAATTTCTCGGTAGACTGGGATATTGATCCGACAATAAAAAATGAAAAAATGCCGAAGCTTCTTCTTCAGCCGGTTGTCGAAAATGCGATCGAACACGGTCTTGATGAAAAAGAGGATGGTGATAAAAAAATTTTCCTGTCATTTAAAGGCAAGGGGGATGATGTAGAGATCACTGTCCGTGATAATGGACTTGGTATGGAACAGGAAAAAGCAGAAACACTGGTAACTTATCAGGCAAAAGGATATGGCCTTAAGAATGTAAATGACCGCATCCGGCTTCTTTATGGAGAGAATTACGGAATTCATATTTTCAGTTCACCGGATGAAGGCACGACTGTTATTATGAAATTTCCGAAGGAGGGCAGAGAGAATGAAGAGTAAATGGAAAAAACTGCCTGTTGTTCTGATAGGGATCATAGCTATAGCTGTCTGCGGATGCAGCAATGATTTACAGGAGCTGAATCAGAAAAGATCATCGGCAGCAAAAGAAAATACGGAATCTACAGAGACAGTCCGTACCGGTACCTGGGAAACAGCTGCACAGACTCCTTATGGTGCTTATCCTGAACTTGTAACGTATACTTTAGGACAAATGAGTGGTGCGAATAATTCAAATCTTCCGGATGGAAATACCTATGACGACAATGCTTACACTCGTTATCTCAGAAAAATGCTGAATATTCAGAATAAAAGTGTCTACATGGAACGGGAAGATCAATATGATGAATTTGTGAACATTCTTGTAAAAGACCAGACGCTGCCGGATGTACTGGTGGTTTCGGACAGAGAAACACTCAAAGAACTGGTTGATAATGATCTTGTGGAAGATCTGAGCGAAGTATATGAGAATTGCACTTCAGAGAGAATCAAAGAGATGTTTGAGAGTTATGGAAGTGGTCTTCTGGATTCTGTGCGATTTAATGGAAAACTGATGGCAATTCCGGAGACCGTTACAGATCATGGTCCACGTCTGATGTGGCTGCGTAAGGACTGGATGGATAAGCTTGGCCTTGAAGATCCGAAAACACTGGAAGATGCATTTGACATAGTAGAAAAATTTGTCCAGAATAAAATGGGCACGGAGGATGGAGAAGACCCGATCGGACTCGCCTGTGATACAGATCTGGTGGGAACTACCAGCTCTAATTATTCAGTAGATTCTGTTTTTGATAAATTTGGAGCCAGTCCACAAAGGTGGGTAAATCAAAATGGTAAGATCGTGTATGGTTCCGTAACAGAAGAAACAAAAAATGCACTGAGTTATCTTCATGAACTCTATGAACGTGGCGTGTTGGATAAGAACTTTGCATTGCGTGCGCAGAATAACCTCAGAGATCTGGTGATAAATGGAAAATGTGGAGCTTTTTTTGGCCTGTGGTGGACACCGAACAATCCACTGATGGATGTTTATGAGACAGACAAAGAGGCAAACTGGCAGCCATTTTATCTACAATCGACAGACTGGCAGAATGTATATGATACTTTTCAGGATAATAAATATGTTGTTGTACGCAAAGGATATGAGCATCCGGAAATTGTAATGAAGATAATCAGTGTATTGTTTGATTATAGCAGATATGAAGCCAAGGATGCGGATGAGGTAAATGATTATTTTGCTCTTAACGTAGAACCGACAGCCAGACCGCTGGTTATCAATGTTGATTATAACGAGGCGACGTTTCAGATCACAAAAGATATCCAGAGTGTAATGAGCGGCATGCGAAAAGAAGAAAGTTTAAGTGCAATTGAGAAATCTTATTACGATGCAGCAGAAAAATTTATTCAGGGAAAATCAGAAACGGCGGAAGACTGGGCAGCATATGAATCCAGACTTGCAGCAGTTGGAAGGTTGATAGAAGGAAACTACCGGTTAACAGCCAAAAGATACCTGGATGATGCAGACGGTGAAATACCGAAGTCTCTTCAGCAGCTTGAAAAAGACACTTTCATTCAGATTATCATGGGTGTAAAACCAATTACTTACTTTGACACTTTTGTGCAGGAATGGTATGAACAGGGCGGCGAAGAGCTGACTGAGCAGATTCGCCGCTCTAATCCAGGAGAATGATTATTTTCCGAGATGCCAGATATCGTCATCGTACTCTTTGATGGTTCTGTCTGAGGAGAAGAATCCGGCTTCTGCAATATTGATCAGAGTTCTGCGGCTCCATGCTTCCGGATTTACAGCATAATCACTCATTGCCTGTTCTTTGCGGACAACGTATGCATTGAAATCCGGAAGAGTCTGGAACCAGTCTTTATTTATCAGTTCGTTCTGCAGTCGTTTCAGATGTTCTTCATCTCCATATTTCAGCATTTCCTCACTGGTAAGGAAATCAATGGCACGACGAAGGTTCGGGTCAGCTTCATACCAGTCTTTTGCACAGTAGTCACCGGCTGCATAGCGGTGAATGACCTGCTTGCTGCTCTGACCAAAGATGTAAATATTGTCATTTCCGACAGCTTCGGCAATTTCTACATTTGCACCGTCCATGGTTCCAAGAGTCAGTGCACCGTTCAGCATGAATTTCATGTTTCCGGTTCCGGATGCTTCTTTGGATGCAAGGCTGATCTGTTCAGAAAGATCACATGCCGGAATCATTTTTTCTGCTGCAGAAACATTGTAGTTTTCTACAAATGCAAGCTGCAGATATCTGGAAACTTCAGAGTCCGCACTGATAACCTGTGACAGGGTAAGAAGAGCGTGAATGATATCTTTGGCGATGATATAGGCAGGAGCTGCTTTTGCACCGAAGATACTTACTAATGGAGTTACTGGAGTATGTCCTGCTTTGATCTCCAGGTATTCATGAATCAGGAAAAGCAGGTTCAGCTGCTGACGTTTGTATTCATGAAGTCGTTTGGACTGAATGGAAAACATTGCATTGGTGTTCAATTTGATTCCCTGTTTGTCTTCTAACCAGGAAACAAGTGCTTCTTTGTTGGATTTTTTAATACAACTGAGTTTTTTCAGTACTTCTGCATCGTCTGTATAATTCAGAAGCTTTTTCAGTTCAGAAGCATCTTTTTTGAAACCGGATCCGATCAGAGATTCAATTTCAGAAGTCAGGGCCGGATTACATTTCAGAAGCCAACGGCGGAAGGTGATACCGTTTGTTTTATTATTAAATTTGTTCGGATACAGATGATAGAATCCTGCCAGTTCGCTTTCTTTCAGAATCTGCGTATGCAGTGTGGCAACACCGTTTGTGGAGTGAGAAAAATGAATATCCATATGTGCCATATGAACGACTTGATTCTGATCGATGACAGCAAGTGAAGGATCAGTTGTACGTGTTTTGGCAATGCTATCCAGCTTTTCAATAATTGGCATAAGCTGAGGAACAACGGTATCGAGATAATGACGTGGCCATTTTTCCAGAGCTTCTGCAAGAATTGTATGATTGGTATATGCACAGGTATCTGTTACGATCTGAACTGCCTCATCAAAGCTGATTCCGTGTTCCCCAAGGAGGCGGATCAGTTCCGGGATTACCATACTTGGATGTGTATCATTGATCTGGATAGCTGCATAGTCAGCAAGGTCATGATAGTTACATCCACGTGCAGCACATTCATTGAGAATAAGCTGAGCACCGGCTGAAACCATGAAATACTGTTGATAGATACGAAGCAGTCGGCCGTCTTCATCGGAGTCGTCTGGATAAAGAAATAATGTAAGGTTTCTGGCAATGTCTTTTTTGTCAAAAGAAATTCCATCAGCAATCACAGATTCATCTACAGAATCCAGATCAAACAGATTGAGCATATTGGTTCTGCCTTCATAGCCGGTAACAGGAAGTTTGTAGAGTCTTGCAGAATAGGTGTTTCCCGCAAGTGAAACCGGAAATACTGTATCGGTAGCTTTGGCAGAACACTGGTCAGTCAGCCAGAAATCAGGAGTTTCGTTCTGGATGTTGTTTTTGAAATTCTGATGAAAAAGTCCGCAGTGATAACGAAGACCGACACCATCGCCTGGAAGATTCAGAGTTGCAAGGCTGTCAAGAAAACATGCAGCAAGTCGTCCAAGACCACCATTTCCAAGACTTGGTTCCGGTTCCTGCTCTTCGATATCTGCAAGAGATTTTCCGACACTGGCAAGTGTTTCACGAACTTCATCATACAGACCAAGGTTGATCAGGTTGTTGGAAAGTAATTTTCCAATTAGGAATTCGGCAGAAATATAATACAGTTTTCTGCCAGTTACTGGTTTTATCTGTTTCTGACTCTGTTCCTGCACAAGTTTCAGAAGGGCTGTATAAAGTTCTGCGTCGGAAGCAGTTGCAATATCCTTTTGGCAAAGTTCATTTAGTGTTGTTTTCATAGATTCACTCATGGGAGTTGCTCCTTTCATATATAAAATGGTTGTAGTTTCGTTAACTTAAGTTGCTTTAGTTATATCACAGGTAGTCCGTTGTTTCTTGTCAAAAGCGAGCAAGAAATGATACTATCCTATCATAGAGGCGGAAATAGATGAAAGAAAAAGAAAGTGGTACAAAATATCAGGAAACAAAACAGCATGGCAGCCGGTTGTTTCCGTTTAATATTTATCCATGTACGATTCCATTGGATTTTCCGGCGGTTCCTTTGCACTGGCATAAGGAGATGGAATTGATTTATATAAAAAAGGGAAAAGGGCTGATCCAGATCGAAACAAAAAGCTTTGAGGGAGAACCGGGGGATATTTTTGTAGTAACACCTGGAACCCTTCATGCAATTCATAGGATAAAAGGATATTCTATGGAATACGAAAATATTATCTTTGAAATGGATTTTCTGGGAGAAGGAGCAGCAGATCTCTGTGCAGGAGAATTTCTCGTCCCGCTTGCAGCAGGTAAGTTGTTTCCTCCGGTACAGATAAAGCCAGAGGAAGTGCATTATGATTCATTAAAAAGATGTCTTATTCAGATGGAAGAATTGTGTGAAACAAAAGAAAATGCTTATGAGCTAGGAGTGAAAGCTGCAGTTTTGCAGATTATATTTCTTCTCATAAGAATGTATCCGTCCAGAGAAATCGTGTCTTCTCCGGATAGGGAGCAGTTGAAAGAAGTACTGCAGGAAATCAGTGTTAAAAGCAGTGAGAATCTTTCGGTAGCAGACATGGCGAAATTCTGTGGCTGGAGCAGCAGCCACTTCATGCGTTGGTTCAAGAAGATGACGGGAGACAGCTTTACTTCTTATGTAAATGACCGGAGACTTGCGGAGGCTGCAGAGGCATTGTGCCAGACTGATGATAAAATATTGACGATCGCACAGGATGCAGGATTTATGAATCTGTCAAATTTTAATCGTCAATTTAAAAAACGCTATGGAGTTACGCCGAGAGAGTATCGGGAAATGATAGGAATTTAAAGATTGTGTTAAAGGAGGTACATATGAAAAAAAAGCGCGGATCAGAGCAGAAGTATTTATTGCAATTTTGGGACTGAATGTGACAGCTGCTGTATTGGGAGGCTGCAGGACGCAGAGTGTACGAAATTGAAAAATAAAAAAAGTTTCAAAAAGTGTTGACATATCTCTATGACAGTGGTATTCTAACTAAGCTGTCGCAAGGAATTGTTTCTTCTGATTAAACAATTTGAAAAGTTTTGAAAAAACAAAAAATAGTTGTTGACAAAGAAACGAACATGTGATAGAGTAAACAAGTCGCTTGAGAGCGACA
>JBKYFG010000002.1:0-325824 GCA_047027955.1 Blautia sp. | reverse complement strand
GGAAGCAATCTATGAGTCAGCAAAGAGCGGTAAGACAATTTATTTTGATTAAAAAAGTTTTTTGGAAGCTATATTCAATAAGCAGAGGGTCAGTCGTGATGGACTGGCCCTTTTCAAATGCCTGTTTCTGGTATGAATCGCAAAAATTTCGAAAATGGTCGGTGAAGCAATCTTGAAAGTTAATTGTCAAAATGCTAATATAGTACGGAGTGTCATGTATTATCCCTGTAAATAACAGTAAAATCATGGAAAATGATTTACAGGAAGATGAACGTGGAAGAGAATGATACAATGGATTAGAAAGAGGTATTTTATAATTTGAACTCAAAAATATCAACAAATGTATTTGAAGAGGCCGGAATAACGCCGGAAACCCTTATAAAACTGGGACTTCCGCAAGACAGCAGGTCATTATCACCGATGATGGTCCATTACTGTCAGACAAAATGTGCGTATAAAGATTCGATTCTTTTTTATCGTCTTGGGGACTTTTATGAAATGTTTTTTGAGGATGCGAAAACTGTCTCCCGTGAACTGGAACTTACACTTACCGGCAAAGACTGTGGTCTTTCTGAACGGGCTCCGATGTGCGGGATTCCGTATCACGCAGCAGAAACATATATCAATCGTCTGATCGATAAAGGGTATAAGGTAGCCATCTGCGAACAGGTAGAGGATCCGAAAACGGCAAAGGGAATCGTAAAAAGAGAAGTGACCCGTGTTGTGACACCGGGAACGAATCTTAATATGCAGGAACTTGATGAAGGAAAGAATAATTATCTGATGGCCATCGTATGTGTGGGAGATCATTTTGGGGTATCCACTGCAGATATCACAACCGGTGACTGCTATGTGACAGAGATTGATGAGGAGCGGAAACTCTGGGATGAAATCAATAAGTTTCTTCCGGCAGAGATCATCTGTAATGATGCTTTTCTGGTCTCCGGCGTGGATGTGGACGACCTGAGGAACCGTCTGCATATCTCTGTGTTTGCACTGGAATCCTGGTATTTTGGAGATGATCTGTGTAAGCAGACATTACTAGAGCATTTTAAGATTTCCTCTCTTGAGGGGCTGGGACTGGCTGATTATGACAGCGGTGTGATCGCAGCCGGTTCCCTGTTCCGGTATCTTCTGGATACCCAGAAAAATACCATGGAGCATATGAATAAAATTATCCCGTATACTACAGACCGCTATATGGTTATCGACAGTTCTTCGAGAAGAAATCTGGAACTGGTGGAGACCCTGCGGGAAAAACAGAAACGCGGCTCCCTTTTGTGGGTGTTGGATAAGACGAAAACTGCCATGGGAGCCCGTATGTTGCGAAGCTTTGTGGAACAGCCATTGATCGATGCAGATGCGATCAACGAACGACTGGATGCGGTAACGGAACTGAACATGCAGGCGATGCTTCGCGAGGAGATCCGGGAATACTTGAATCCGGTATACGACCTGGAACGTCTGGTCAGTCGGATCAGTTATCGTTCTGCGAACCCGAGAGATCTGCTGGCATTTAAAATGTCTCTGGAAATGATTCCTCATATTAAGAATCTGCTGGCGAACTTTACTAGTCCGCTGCTGGTACGCATTAACGAACAGATGGATGGCCTGGAAGATCTGTATACACTGTTAGAAGCCTCCATTACGGAAGATCCACCACTGGCAGTCAAAGAAGGCGGGATCATCCGGGAAGGCTATAATGAACAGGTAGATACCTATCGGAATTCAAAAACCCAGGGAAAATCCTGGCTGGCACAGCTGGAAGCAGAAGAGAAAGAAAAAACCGGTATCCGGAATCTGAAGATCAAATATAATAAAGTATTTGGCTATTATCTTGAAGTGACGAACAGTTTTAAAGATCTGGTGCCGGAATACTATACAAGAAAACAGACGTTGACCAATGCCGAGCGCTATATCACACCGAAGCTAAAAGAACTGGAAGATATGATCCTTGGCGCGGAAGATAAATTATTTGCCCTGGAATACGATCTGTTCTGTCAGGTGAGAGAAGAACTGGCTGCACAGATTCCGCGAATCCAGGAGACAGCGAAAGCCATCGCGCAGCTGGATGTCTATGCATCGTTATCCGTGGTCGCCCAGCGCAATAACTATGTACGCCCAACGGTCAATACAAAAGGTGTGATCGACATCAAAAATGGCCGCCACCCGGTTGTTGAAAAGATGATCAACAACGATATGTTCATTGCAAATGATACCTATCTGGACAACGGCAGCAAGCGTGTCTCCGTGATCACCGGACCGAACATGGCAGGAAAATCCACTTATATGCGGCAGACTGCCCTGATCGTTTTGATGGCGCAGATTGGTTCTTTTGTTCCGGCAGAAAAAGCAAAGATTGGTGTGGTAGACCGGATTTTCACCCGTGTCGGAGCTTCGGACGACCTGGCCAGCGGACAGAGTACGTTCATGGTGGAGATGACAGAGGTGGCCAATATTCTTCGCAATGCGACTGCGAAAAGTCTGTTGATCCTGGATGAGATTGGCCGTGGAACCAGTACCTTTGACGGACTGTCCATTGCCTGGGCAGTTATCGAACACATCAGTAATACAAAACTTCTGGGGGCAAAGACTCTGTTTGCTACCCACTATCACGAACTGACAGAGCTGGAAGGAAAGATTCCGGGCGTTAATAATTACTGTATCGCGGTGAAAGAACGGGGCGATGATATCGTATTTTTACGAAAAATCGTAAAAGGTGGTGCCGATAAAAGTTATGGTATCCAGGTGGCAAAGCTTGCAGGTGTTCCGGACAGTGTTCTGGATCGTGCAAAAGAACTGGTGGATGAACTGGTACATACGGATATCACAAGTACATTTAAAGATCTGGCAGAGAATTCCAGAAAGACAAAACCGAAAGCCGTACATTATGATGAAGTGGATCTGGAACAGATTTCCCTGTTTGATACGGTACAGGATCAGGATATCATAGAGGAACTGAAAAATCTGGATATTACGATGCTGACACCGATGGATGCGATGAATACGTTATATCGGTTACAGAATAAATTAAAAAATCGCTGGTAAACGAAATATAGCAGATGTTATAGCTTAGGAAGGAAATAGATCGATGAAACGACAGATTTCAGTCTTGGATCAGAGTACAATTGATAAGATTGCAGCAGGAGAGGTGGTGGAGCGCCCTTCTTCGGTTGTAAAAGAACTGGTGGAAAATGCCATTGATGCGGGAGCCAGTGCGATTACTGTGGAGATCAAGGAAGGCGGTACCACATTTATCCGTATCACCGATAATGGTACAGGTATTGAAAAAGAACAGGTTCCGCTGGCATTCCTTCGTCATGCGACCAGCAAGATCCGTAAAGTGGAAGATCTTTCGTTGATTTCTTCTCTTGGATTTCGTGGCGAGGCGCTGTCGAGTATTGCTGCTGTTTCCCGTGTGGAACTGATCACAAAACCCCATGAACAGCTGATCGGAGTCCGCTATCAGATTGAGGGCGGTATGGAAAAGGGAATGGAGGAGATCGGTGCGCCGGACGGAACGACTTTCCTGATACGGGATCTGTTTTATAATACGCCTGCAAGGGCAAAATTCTTAAAGACACCGACTACAGAAGCCGGTTATATCAGCAGTTTTATCGAACAGCTGGCACTGTCGCATCCGCATATTTCTTTCAAATATATGCAAAACGGTCAGACGAAACTGCATACTTCCGGAAATAATAATCTGAAAGAAGCGATTTATCAGATCTACGGGAGAGATATTACCAGGGAACTGATTGAGATCCATACAAAAGACCGGGATGAGACGATCCGAATCGATGGATTTATCGGGAAACCGGTAATTTCCAGGGGAAACCGTAATTTTGAAAATTATTATGTCAATGGACGATATGTAAAGAGTAAGATCGTGACAAAAGCAGTGGAAGATGCTTATCATACGTTTATGATGCAGCATAAATATCCGTTTACCTGTCTTCATATTCAGATCAAAGGTTCTGATGTAGATGTCAATGTGCATCCAACCAAGATGGAAGTACGTTTTTCAGATCAGGAACTGATCTACCGACAGATTTATCAGACAATTATACAGGGTCTGCAGCACAAAGAACTGATTCCACAGGTTACGATTGGAAAAGACCGTTTGGCGGTACGTCCTGCGAACCGGGATAAAGCACCGGAACCTTTTGAGGTACAGCGCCGGCAGATCGAACAGCCGAGAGGATATCAGATGCAGCAGAAAGTGCAGCCGGAAGAGTTGAAAAACCGTGCGAAAGCGGCTAACCCGATAGCTGACAGGACAGTAGCAGTGGCAGCTTCCGGTGAAGAAACTCACAAAGGATCGGTTGTAAGGGAGCAGGGAACGGGATGTTACGGAGAAAAGCGTGAGACTGGATACAGGAATGAGAATCCGGCGAAGCAGAATCCGAATTTGCAGGTAGGACAAGTCGTTTTAGACAGAAGAGATAATATAGCTGCTCCGGGTGTTCAGAAGGCTGAACAGATGGATCTTTTCGACGGAAAACTGCTAAGTCCGGAAGCAAAAAAACATCACAAGATCATCGGACAGGTTTTTGATACGTATTGGCTGGTACAGATGGAAGATAAATTGTACATCATTGACCAGCATGCAGCTCACGAAAAAGTGTTGTATGAACGAATCGTAAAAGAGATGAAAGAACGGAATGTAAGTTCACAGATCGTCAGCCCGCCGATCATCATTTCTCTGAATCTGGAAGAACAGGAGAAAATGAAAAAGTATCAGAATATTTTTAAAACCCTTGGGTTTGAGATTGAATCCTTTGGCGGAAGGGAATACAGTATTCGGGCAGTGCCGCAGAATCTGTTCGGAATGACAGAACAGGGATTTTTTATTGAAGTACTGGATCATCTGGAGGAGGATCCATCCTCAAAAACGCTGGATGTCCTTTCGGATCGGATGGCGACCATGGCGTGTAAGGCAGCGGTGAAGGGAAATCAGAAGTTATCGCTTCGGGAGACAGAAGCACTGATCGATGAACTGTTGCAGTTGGAGAATCCGTATAATTGTCCCCATGGCCGACCGACCATTATTTCCATGACCAAATACGAACTGGAAAAGAAATTTAAGCGGATTGTGTAGGTGAACAGAGTGAAGAAACCTTTGATTATATTAACAGGTCCTACTGCAGTAGGAAAAACAAGCCTTTCCATTGCACTGGCAAAAGCGGTGAACGGGGAAATTATCTCCGCGGATTCCATGCAGGTCTATCGTCATATGGATATCGGTTCCGCAAAGATCCGGCCGGAGGAGATGCAGGGAGTCCCCCATCATCTGGTGGACTGTCTGGAGCCGGATGAAGAATTTAATGTGGTACGGTTTCAACAGATGGCAAAAGAAGCCATGAAAGGAATCTATGACCGCGGGCGGATTCCTGTACTGGTGGGCGGTACCGGATTCTATATCCAGGCAGTAACCGGAGATATTGATTTCACTGTGCATGGAGAGGATACGACTTATCGGCAGATGCTGGAAGAAAAAGCAAAGACTGAGGGAGCGCAGGTGCTTCATGAGATGCTTGCTGCTGTGGATCCTGCATCTGCGGCGGCGATTCATACAAACAATGTAAAACGGGTGATCCGTGCACTGGAATATTACCGGCAGACGGGGAAGCCGATTTCTCAGCATAATGAGGAGCAGCGCCAGAAAGAGTCCCCATATAATCTGGCGTATTTTGTGTTAAATGATGAAAGAACCCGTCTGTATGAACGAATCGATGCCAGAATTGACCAGATGCTTGCCGATGGATTGATCGATGAAGTGAAAAGACTGAAAAAAATGGGCTATCATAAAGGAATGGTGTCCATGCAGGGACTGGGATATAAAGAAATTCTTTCTTATCTGGATGGTACCTGGTCGCTGGAAGAAGCGATTTATGTATTAAAACGGGATACCAGACATTTTGCCAAGCGGCAGATCACCTGGTTTAAGAGAGAACGTCAGGTGGAATGGTTTGACAAGCAGGATTTTGGGTATGATGCACAGGTGATTCTGGATGCCATGCTTGCTTCATTAAGAGAGAAAAAAATAATCAGGTGAGCGTGGAAAATTTCAAATAAATTATAAGATATGCATGAAAGGAAAAACAGAAAATTATGGATACGGCAATAACAAAAGAAATGTACAAAGAAATGGGAATTGATGGGAAAGTCTATTCTTTCGGACAGGAAATTGCTGAGAGTCTGAAACAACGATTTGAGGAGATCGATCGTGTGGCAGAGTATAATCAGTTGAAGGTGGTTCATGCCATGCAGCAGTGTCGTGCCAGTGAAGCCTGCCTGTATGCTTCCAGCGGTTACGGATATAACGATGTGGGAAGAGATACCCTCGAGGAGATTTACGCGGCTACATTCCATACAGAATCCGCTCTGGTACGTCCACAGATTGCCTGCGGAACCCATGCGCTTGCTGTTGCACTGGCAGGTAACCTGCGTCCGGGAGATGAACTTCTCTCTCCGGTAGGAAAGCCATATGATACTTTGGAAGAAGTGATCGGTATCCGGCCATCAAACGGTTCTCTGGCGGAATACGGGGTTTCCTATCGGCAGGTGGATCTGCTGGAAGATGGTTCTTTTGATTTTGAAAATATCAGAAAAGCGATCAATGAGAAAACAAAACTGGTAACTATCCAGCGTTCCAAGGGATACCAGACCAGACCTACACTTTCTGTAGCAAGGATCGGACAGCTGATTGATTTTATAAAAGAGATCAAACAGGATGTGATCTGCATGGTGGATAACTGTTATGGTGAGTTTGTAGAAACGATAGAGCCTACAGATGTGGGAGCAGATCTGATAGTAGGTTCTCTGATCAAGAATCCAGGTGGCGGACTGGCTCCGATCGGTGGTTATATTGCAGGAAAGAAAGAATATGTAGACAACGCAGCATACCGCCTGACTTCTCCGGGACTTGGAAAAGAAGTAGGGGCAACACTGGGCGTAAATCAGTCTTTCTATCAGGGATTTTTCCTTGCACCAACAGTTACGGCAGCGGCTCTGAAAGGTGCGATTTTTGCAGCCAACGTGTATGAACGTCTTGGCTTTGCAGTAGTTCCGAACAGTACGGAGAGCCGCCACGATATCATTCAGGCAGTCACCTTCGGAGCACCGGAAAAAGTAATTGCTTTTTGTAAAGGCATCCAGGCAGCAGCGCCGATCGACAGCTATGTGGATCCTGAACCCTGGGCGATGCCGGGATATGACAGCGATGTGATCATGGCAGCAGGTGCATTCGTACAGGGTTCATCTATTGAACTGAGTGCGGACGGACCGATCAAGCCTCCGTATGCGGTATATTTTCAGGGCGGACTGACCTGGCAGCATGCAAAACTTGGCATTATGATGAGCTTGCAGAAACTATATGAAAAAGGACTGGTAGAACTTCCATGAAAAGAGTTGTGATCATAGGCGGTGGGGCTTCCGGAATGATGGCAGCGATCCAGGCCGCCCGGGCGGGAGCCGCGGTTACGCTTTTAGAACACAATGAGAAACCCGGGAAAAAGATTCTTGCAACAGGAAACGGACGATGTAATCTGACAAATCTTGTACAGGAACCTTCCCGATATCGGAGCAGCCAGCCGGATTTCCCATGGAAAATCATTACACAGTATCCATTAGAAGATACACTGGCATTCTTTTCGGAACTTGGGATCTATATAAAAGACCGGGGTGGCTGGGTATATCCGTACAGCGATCAGGCAGCAGGTGTTGCACAGGTTCTTGAGATGGAAGCAAGACATCAGAAAGTGAAGATAAAAACTACGGAAGAGGTGACAGATATTCTCCGGGAAGATGACCGGTATCTGGTGAAGACAGCTACCTGGCAGTACCCCTGTGACAGCGTGATCATAGCCTGCGGAAGTCCGGCGTCAAATGTGGAGGGAAGCAGTGCAACAGGTTATGCACTGGCCGAAAAACTGGGACACGCAATAGTGAAACCGTTACCGTCGTTGTGTGGAATCCGTGGAAAAGACAATTATTATCCGAAATGGGCAGGAAGCCGGATGGATGGCCGCATCATTTTGGAAGTGAACGGAAAAATCATCGGACAGGAACAGGGAGAGATTTTATTTACGGAATATGGAATATCCGGAATCAGTGTTTTTCAGCTGAGCCGTTATGCAGTGCGTGGGGCTGCGGAAGGAAAAACAGCTGTTTATCATCTGGATCTGATGCCAAAGCTGACAAAAGAAGAACTCGTACAATATCTGGCAGACAGACAACGGCAGAATGGCACTTATAAGAATCCACAGGAATTACTGATCGGACTGCTTCCGAAGAAGATAATAGATGTTCTGGTAAAGAAAACTTATGAACCGGAAAAGATCGCAGAGAAATTAAAAGACTGGCAGATATCTGTAAAAGGAGCATACGCACTGCGACAGGCACAGATCTGTTCCGGAGGTGTGGATCCGGAAGAACTGACGGATCACTTAGAATCCCGTCTCTATCCGGGAGTTTATTTTGCAGGAGAAGTGATCGATGTGGATGGTCCATGTGGTGGATATAATCTACAGTGGGCATGGTCGAGCGGAGCAGTTGCCGGAAAAGCTGCGGCCAGGGAAGGGAAAATATTATGATTCGTATTTCACAGTTAAAATTGCCGGTGGATCATACTCCGGATGCACTGGAGAAGAAAATCTGTCAGCAGTTAAAGATAAAAAAAGAAGAGCTTTCTTCCTGGAAGATTGTACGCCGATCCCTGGATGCACGGAAAAAGCCGGATTTGAAATTTGTTTATGTGGTTGATGTGGATACCCCAAAAGAACGGAAAATCCTTCATCGCATGCAAAAGGTTAACAATAAAAATATTATGTTAACAAACAAAACGGAATATCAATTTCCTACAGGAGGAACCGAGAAACTAAAACAGCCGCCGGTTGTCATCGGAAGTGGTCCGGCAGGATTGTTTTGCGCATGGGCACTCGCAAAAGCAGGACTCCGACCGGTTGTTTATGAGCGGGGAGAAAAAGCATCAGAACGAAAGAAAACGGTTGATCAGTACTGGAAAGACGGTATTCTGGATCCGAACAGCAATGTGCAGTTCGGTGAAGGGGGTGCCGGTACATTTTCGGATGGCAAATTGAATACTCTGGTAAAGGATCCGGTGGGAAGACATAGAAAAGTATTGGAGATTTTTGTTCAGGGAGGCGCACCGGACCACATTTTATATGAACAGAAACCCCATCTTGGTACGGATCAGCTGATTGGTATCGTCACATCGTTGCGGGAACAGATTGAACAGATGGGTGGGAGATTCTGTTTTACAAAACAGGTAACAGATCTGAATATCTGCGATGGAAAGATCTGTCGGATCCAGCTGAACCGGAATGAGTGGATAGAAACACAGGTCTGTATTGCGGCTGTTGGACACAGTGCCAGAGATACCTTTTCTATGTTAAAAAGACATGGGATCTATATGGAAGCAAAATCGTTTGCGGTAGGTGTGCGTATCGAACATCCGCAGAAGATGATCAATCTGAGCCAATATGGACAACCGAAAGTAAAAGAACTTGGTGCTGCCAGCTATAAATTGACACATCAGCTGGAAAACGGAAGAGGAATCTATTCGTTCTGCATGTGCCCGGGTGGTTATGTAGTGGATGCTTCTTCTGAAAAAGGTTATCTTGCGGTCAACGGTATGAGTTATCAGGCACGGGACAGCCGGAATGCAAACAGTGCTATGATCGTAACGGTTTCACCGCAGGATTATGTGACGTATGGAATGGAGTATCTGCAGCGGATGGGAGAGGATGCTCTTGCGGCTGAACTGGATCAGAATCCACTGGCGGGAATATTCTTTCAGCGGTATCTGGAGCAGAAAGCTTATCAGCTTCATGAAGGCAGGATTCCCGTACAGACCTATGGTGATTTTCATGAAAGAAAAGAGACAAAAGCTTTTGGTGAAGTTGAACCATGCATCCGTGGAAGATATGCTATGAGTAATCTGCGGGAGATCTTCCCGGATTTTCTGGCAGAATCACTGGATCTTGGAATCGCTGCCTGTGGAAGAAAGATTCATGGATTCGACCGGCCGGATGCAATCCTTTCCGGTGTGGAGAGCAGAACCTCTTCTCCGGTCCGGATCTCTCGAAACGAGCAGATGGAAAGTAATGTCCGGGGGTTTTATCCCTGTGGAGAAGGTGCCGGCTATGCCGGTGGGATTACTTCAGCTGCAATGGACGGTCTGCGGGTGGCTGAGGCTGTCTGTAAAAAATATTGCTTATAAATCAGGAATCTTGAATTCACAGAAAATTTATGATAAGATAAATCAAAGTCTGGCAAACAGACTTTCGCTCTCAGCCTGAAGAGATCCTGGCAAGGAGAGCTATTTATGAAATATTCACAACGTATTCAGGAACTTCCGCCGGACGAACGCCCATATGAAAAATGTCTTCATTCCGGACCGGAGAAGCTGACAGACAGCGAACTTCTGGCTGTTGTTCTACGATCCGGTACCCGTGGAAGCTCCTCTGTACAACTGGCCGATGAGGTTTTGCATCTTGGACAAAACGAACAGGGTCTGCTTGGGATCTATCATCTTTCCATGGAAGATCTGATGCAGATTCGGGGAATCGGCCAGGTAAAAGCCGTACAGATCAAATGTATTGGAGAACTATCCAAGCGGATTGCAACCAGAGAAGCCGGAAAACTTCTGGATTTTCACAGTCCGGACACAATTGCAGCGTATTATATGGAACGGATGCGGCACGAAGAGCAGGAGCAGATGATTTGTACGATGTTAAATACAAAAAATCAGTTTTTAGGTGACGAAGTGATCTCGAGAGGAACAGTTAATTCTTCTCTGGTATCGCCAAGAGATCTCATCCTTGCGGCCTTTCGTCACCGGGCTGTCTATATGATCCTGGTGCATAATCATCCCAGCGGTAATCCGGAACCAAGCAAAGACGATCTTCTTTTTACAAAAAGAGTATGGGAAGCCGGAGCACTGGTAGATATTCCACTTCTGGATCATATTGTGATAGGAGATCAGCAGTATTTCAGCTTTCGACAGGAGGGGTTGCTTTCCTGACAGAGATATTGCCGGAATATAGCGGTTCGGTGAAAGCGGTGAACCGTTATGTTGGGATATGCAAAACAGAAGGGATATGCATTTATGTTTAAAAACCATGTATATGGAATTGACCTGGGCAGTAATATGATCAAGATTTACTCTCAGAACAGTAATGAAATCTTAAAAGAGAAAAATATGATTGCCATTCGCAACAAAGATACTGTACTTGCCGTTGGAGATGAAGCATATGAAATATACGAAAAGAATCCGACCAATGTACAGGTATCTTCTCCGATGCTCAATGGTATGATCGCAAACATCAGTCACCTGGAGATCATGCTTCAACTGCTGCTGGACAAGACCGGACGCAGCGTTGGGCGGCACCCGGTGATTTATTTTGCTGTTCCGGTAGATATGACAGAGATAGAAAAGCGTGCATATTACAGTATCGCCCATACCGGACAGCTCAGACAAAGTAAGGTACTTCTGGTGGAACGTCCGATTGCAGATGCACTGGCGCTTGGTATTCCGATCATGCGTACCAAGGGATCCATGATCGTAAACATTGGAGCAGCTACAACAGAGATTTCTGTTATTGCAGATACCCGTGTGATCATCAGTAAGGTGATACCCGTAGGCGGTGACCGTCTGACACAGGATATCCTGACAACGATCCGCAGAAAGCTTAATTTTTCTATCAGCGAACGTACAGCCGGAAGATTGAAAGTATCTCTTGCAAATCTGGAAAAAGATACGAAGGATGCGAGAAAAATCATCGGTATTGACTGTGTGAGCGGTTTGCCGAGAGAACGTGTGATTACCTCTCCGGCAGTAAATGAGGCGATCACTCCGGCGATTTGTGAGATCATCACAGAGATTCGGGCTTTTCTGGAGCGTATTCCACCGCAGATACATAAAGTGATCTTATCAGAAGGGATCTATCTTACCGGTGGCAGTACACATCTGCCATATATTGACAGGGTTCTGTCCAGGCAGATCGGCTGCCCGATCCTGCTGTCACATTATTATGAACTGTGTACGATCTATGGGCTGAAAGAAATTATCACCCACGATGCACTTCATCACTGGGCTTTCACTCCCAAAAAACAGAAATAAGGAGCTGTCATGAAAAAAAAGAACCAATATAAAATGAAAACAAAACATCTGATAACTATGATGACAATCCTGTGTCTCGGACTGATCGTCCTGTCTCTTTCAACCAGTTTTTCTTTTGCGCCGGTGCGTAATGTCCTGGGTTATGTGATTGTTCCTTTTCAGAATGGGATTAATGAAGTGGGAAACTGGATGACGGATCAGAAAAACGGATTCCAGAGTATGAAAAAGCTGTCTGCGGAGAATGAAAAACTTCAGAAACAGGTGGATGAACTTCAGGCTAAAAACACCACACTGTCTCAGGACCAGGAAGAACTGGATCGTCTGAGAACATTGTATAACCTGGACACAGACTATTCGGAGTTTGAGAAAGTCGCTGCGCAGGTGATCGGAAAAGATACCGGTAACTGGTACAGCACGTTCCTGATCAACCGGGGAAGTTCAGATGGTATTGCGGTGGATATGAATGTTATCGCGGATGGTGGTCTGGTAGGAATCGTTACGGAAACCGGGGCACATTGGGCTACGGTTCGTTCGATCATTGATGACAGCAGTAATGTCAGTGCAACTGTCACATCCATTTCTCAGAACTGTATGGTAACGGGAGATCTGCAGATGATGGACGACGGTAAGATCCGTTTTATTCAGTTGACAGATAAAGAAGATCAGGTACAGGAGGGAGATAAAATCGTAACCTCTTCTGTCAGTAACAAATTTTTAAAAGGAATTCTGATCGGTTATATCAGTGAGGTTTCTACAGATGCCAATAAACTGACCAAAAGCGGTACGATCATTCCGGCAGTGGATTTTAATGATATTCAGGAAGTCCTGGTTATCAAGGAACTGAAGCAGCAGAAGACAGAGGATGTGACTTCGGAGGAATCACAGACACCAGATGACAGCACAACTCCGACACCGGATTCGACGCAGGATGCACAGGAGGATGAACAATGAGAAGAAAGCTGATTCTGGCGGTATTGATTCTGCTGGCATTTGTCTTACAGGGAACCGTGTTCCAGACACTGTCCATCGCTTCCATCGTTCCCAATCTGCTTTTGATCCTCACAGTATCGTTTGGATTTATGAGAGGAAAAAAGGAAGGAATGTTCGTAGGATTTTTCTGCGGTCTCCTGATTGATATTTTTTATGGAAGTATGATTGGCTTTTATGCCCTTATTTACATGTATATTGGATTTTGCAATGGCTTTCTGTATAAAATCTTTTTTGATGAAGATGTAAAAGTGCCAATGGTATTGGTTGCCGGCAGTGATATCGCATATGGAGTACTTGTATACGGATTGCAGTTTATGCTCCGTGGCCGGCTGGATTTTTTCAGCTATCTGCAGCATATTATTCTTCCGGAGATGGTATATACAGTACTGCTTACGGCAGTTTTATACCGACCGCTCTATCGATTAAACCGCTGGCTTACGGAAAATGAATGGGAGGGACCCAAGTTACCTTGATGAGACGACCAAAAAAAAGACATAAAAAATTTATTATTCCACGGACTACAGTGCTGATTTTTATCTTTGCAGCTCTGAGTATGGTATTGATTCACCGCCTGTTTTCTCTGCAGATCATCCATGGACAGGAATATGCGGACAATTTCAGTATTATGACGACAAAAACGAGAACACTGAAAAGCACCCGAGGAAATATCTACGATCGAAACGGTCAGGTGCTTGCTTCCAACGAGCTGTCCTATTCGATCACACTGGAAGACAGTGGTGACTATGCAAATAATACAGAAAGAAACCGCAGCCTGAATGGAGAAATCTACAAGATTATCCAGATTATCGAAAGCAACGGAGATGCTGTCAGCAGTGATTTCCGTATTAGCGTCGACAGTTCCGGAAACTACAGTTATGATGTGGAGGGTACAACACTGTCACGTTTTAAAGCGGACGTGTATGGACACAGTTATATTGACGATCTGACAACAGAGGAGGCAAATGCTTCCGCTCAGCAGATGGTAGAAGATATGCTGAAACGATATGAAATTCCATATGATCACAGTGACTATAAGGCTTCGGAACTGAAAAAAGCGCAGGAAGCCGGTCTTCCGGAGCAGCTGACAAAAGAAGAGACATTGAAGATTATATCGGTAAGATATGCACTTTCCACAACCAGTTTCCGAAAATATATTCCGGTAACGATCGCAACCGATGTTTCTGAAAATACGGTAGCTGCGATCCAGGAAAACAAGAGTCTGCTGGAAGGTGTGGATGTGCAGGAAGATTCCGTGCGTGTCTATACCGACAGTATTTATTTTGCACCGCTTCTTGGATATACCGGAAAGATTTCTTCGGACGAACTTGCAGATCTGCGGACAGAGAATCCGGATGCAGGTTACAGCACTACTTCTATTGTAGGAAAATCCGGTCTGGAGAAGGTTATGGAGTCGACGCTTCAGGGAAAAGACGGATCGGAAAAAGTATATGTAGATTATTACGGAAAAGTGTTACAGATCGGTGAAGATTCCAAAGAAGATCCGGTACAGGGCAATAATGTATATCTTACTATCGATAAAGATCTGCAGATTGCCTGCTACAAGGTGCTTGAACAGAAGATTGCCGGTGTGCTGGTAGCCAATATCCAGAACATCAAGACTTTCAAAGCAGATGAAAATACCGATGCATCCACGATCCCGATCCCAATCTATGATGTGTATTATGCGCTGTTAAATAATTCCGTAATCGATATCGATCATTTTACGGCAGCAGACGCCTCTGAGACTGAGCAGAAGATTGCGGCAGCACTGGAACGGAAGCAGGAAGAAATCTTCCAGAAAGTGGACGAACAGCTGACCGGAAGTGATACAAAACCATATAAAGACCTCAGCGAGGAGATGAAGGGATATGTCAGCTATATTGTCAATGATCTGCTGATGGACAAAACAGGTATTCTTTCTGAGACATCCATCGATAAGAATGATGAGATGTACAAGGCATGGACGAAAGATGAGACAATTTCTCTTCAGGAATATCTTACCTATGCGGCAAGCCAGAACTGGATCGATATTTCCAAGTTTTCAGATAAAAACACATATCTGGATTCCACAGAAGTATACCAGGAACTATCTGCATATATTTCAGATTATCTGTCTACGGATCAGGACTTCAGTAAGATGTTATACAAATATCTGCTTCTGGACGATGAAATTACAGGAAAGCAGCTGTGTACAGTACTGTATGAACAGGGAGTCCTTTCCACCGATGATGAGGACTATCAGAACTTCAAAGCTGGAAATCTTTCTGCGATGGATCTGATGCTTCATAAGATCAGTTCTCTGGAAATCACACCGGCGCAGCTGGCGCTGGATCCTTGTTCCGGTTCTGTTGTTATCACAGATCCGTCCACCGGAGAGACACTGGCATGTGTATCTTATCCGGGATATGATAATAATCGTCTTGCTAACAATATGGATACAGATTATTACAGAAAACTGAATAAAGATTTGTCTACACCATTTTATAATAAGGCGACACAGGAACGTACGGCACCAGGTTCTACATTTAAACCGGTAACAGCGATTGCCGGTCTGTCAGAAGGAGTTATTACAGATAATGACTACATTTACTGTGGCGGCCGATTTGATAAACTGCAGGGAGCACCACTGAACTGCTGGTTGCTGAGCGGACATGGTGCACTTTCTATCAGGGATGGTATTGCCAATTCCTGTAACGTATTTTTCAGTGAAACCGCTTATCGTCTTGGACAGAATGCAGAAGGAACATTTAATGATAATACAGCGATGCAGCAGCTGATTAAGTATGCGAATCTGCTTGGGCTGGATAAAAAGTCCGGGCTGGAGATTTCTGAAGCATCGCCACAGGTTTCCAACGAACTGCCAATCCCGTCCGCTATCGGACAGGGTACTCACAGTTATACCACGTCTCAGCTTGCCAGGTATGCAACGGTTCTGGCGAGCAGTGGTAATGTATATAATCTTTCACTGTTAGATAAATCAACAGATTCCGATGGAAATCTGATTGAAGATTATACTCCGGAAATGATTGATCATGTGGAACTGAGTCAGGGGATCTGGGATGATGTCCATGTCGGTATGGAAGGCGTTATTACCAAATCTAACTGGGGTATTTTCCAGGATCTGAACGTTACACTTGCAGGTAAAACCGGTACAGCACAGCAGAGTAAAAACCGTGCAAACCACAGTTTATTTATCGGTTATGCACCGGCAGATAAACCACAGATTGCGTGGGCAATCCGTATTGCAAACGGTTATGCGTCAACAAACTCCGAACTGGTGGCAAAGGATATTCTGAACTATTACTTCGGACTGAAAGATGAAACAGAAATTCTTACCGGACAGGCAAGTACAGCCAGCAATTCCAACGCAGGTACAGACTGATCGAGATGCAAAAGACAGACAATATGAACAAATATCAGGAGGATTGGATATGAGTGAAGTAATTGTTGTTACATCCGGGAAAGGCGGGGTCGGTAAGACGACAACTGCTGCTAATATCGGTACCGGACTTGCGGCACTGGATAAAAAAGTAGTTCTGGTAGATACAGATATCGGCCTTCGAAATCTGGATGTGGTACTGGGACTCGAAAACCGAATTGTGTATAATCTGGTAGATGTCATCGAAGGAAACTGCCGATTAAAACAGGCGCTGATCAGGGATAAACGGTATGCCAATCTGTTTTTGCTTCCATCTGCACAGACCAGAGATAAAACCTCTGTTACACCGGAGCAGATGAAAAAATTATGTGAGGAACTGAAAAAACAGTTTGATTACATCCTGCTGGACTGTCCGGCAGGAATTGAGCAGGGATTTCGGAATGCCATCGCCGGAGCTACCAAAGCTCTGGTAGTGACAACACCGGAGGTTTCAGCGATTCGTGATGCGGATCGGATCATTGGTCTTCTGGAAGCGGAGGATCTGAGAGATATCCGTCTGATTATTAATCGCCTCCGCATGGATATGGTAAAACGGGGAGATATGATGTCCGTGGAGGATGTGTCGGATATTCTGGCAGTACCTCTGATCGGCATCCTCCCTGATGACGAACAGGTTGTAATTGCTACGAATCAGGGAGAACCTCTGGCAGGCAAGCCAGGTCTGTGCGGACAGGCTTATCTCAATATCTGTCATCGGCTTCTTGGTGAAGAAGTCCCCTTCCAGGATCTCGATGTGAAAAAAGGAATTTTGGGACGATTGTTTGGCAGATAGGAGGGAAGCAATGAGTATCTTCGGCAAAAAACGGAAAGCCTCTGGCACCATTGCAAAAGACAGACTCAAACTGCTTCTCATATCGGATCGGGTGAGTTGCTCACCTCAGACGATGCAGATGTTAAAAAACGATATGATAAAAGCTGCGGGAAAATACATACCTGTTGATGCAGGAAAGGTGACAATCTGTTTTCATCAGTCACCACCCGTTCTCACAGCAGATATACCGTTAAAATCCAGAAAGGATACAGGATCTTAACATGTTTAAACTTTACAGATTGAAAAATTATAATTTCCGGCTGATCATCTGGCTTCTGATGATCAGCGGAATCGGAGTGCTGCTGGTGGGAAGTGCAAAAGCTTCTCTGCAGTCGAGACAGCTGATCGGTGTGATTCTTGGTCTTGTGGTGATGGTTGTAGTTTCTTTGATGGACTACAGCTGGCTGTTGAATTTTTACTGGATCATCTACGGGGTAAACATTATAATGCTCTTAATCGTTCGGTTCTTCGGGGATTCTGCAGGTGGTGCTACCCGATGGCTGGATCTTGGCTTTGTACGTTTTCAGCCGACCGAGCTTTCGAAGATCTTGCTGATCATGTTTTTTGCCCGCTTTCTGATGGATCACGAAGATACCCTGAATACCTGTAAGACTATTCTGGCTTCCGTAGTGCTCCTTGCAGTGCCGCTGGTTTTAATAAAGATTCAGCCGGATCTGAAAAACACGATCACTGTTACGATTATATTCTGTCTGATGATGTATGTGGCAGGCCTGAGTTATAAGATCATTGCTGGTATTCTGGGAGTTGCCATTCCGCTGGTTATTGTGGCATTCATTCTGATCACACAGACAGATATCAAGATTATTGACTCCTATCAGAAAGACAGAATCATGTCCTGGATGTACCCGGAAGACGAGACCTACAAAGATGATGTTATCCAGCAGCAAAATTCAATTACAGCTATTGGTTCCGGTGAACTTACCGGAAAAGGATATAATAACAACAAAGTTTCCTCTGCAAATAAAGGAAATTTTGTTACTCAGATTCAGACAGACTTTATCTTTGCGGTTGCAGGTGAAGAACTTGGGTTCATCGGAAGCGTTTTTATCATATTACTCTTGTTCCTCATTGTGGTTGAATGTATAATTACAAGCAGAAAGGCCAAGGACCTGTCCGGTAAGATTATATGTTGCGGCGTAGCAGGCGTCGTTGGCTTCCAGAGTTTTCTGAACATCTGTGTAGCCACCGGCGTTCTTCCAAACACAGGAACACCGCTTCCCTTTGTAAGTTATGGTCTGACATCTCTGGTCAGTCTGTATATTGGTATGGGTCTGGTATTAAACGTAGGTTTGCAAAACAGAAGATATTTGGGAGGAGAAAAAAATGAACATTGGCTTCATCGCACACGAATCTAAGAAAAAACTGCTTCAGAATTTTTGTATTGCATACAGAGGAATCCTCAGCAAACATCAGCTTTATGCCACCGGGACATCCGGGCGTCTGATTGAGGAGGCTACGAATCTGGATGTCCATAAACTTCATGCGGGACATGTGGGCGGCGAACAGCAGATGGCATCTATGATTGAACAGAATCAGATGGATCTGGTGATTTTCCTTTGCGGACCATATCAGGAGAAAAAGCATGAACCGGATGCACATAAGATTTTCCGTTTATGTGATACACATATTATACCGTTGGCAACAAATCTTGCCACAGCGGAACTTCTGATCAAATCCCTGGAAAGAGGAGAACTTGACTGGCGTGAAATGTATAAAAAATAGAAAACGATTATTGAAACCTATCAAAAAAAAGTATCGGGATACACTGATTCTTACAGGGATTCTGATTCTGTTTTTTGGTGTGGGAATTACCGCACTCGTACTTCTCCGCCGCTCTTCACAGCTGGATATGACTTCAGCTTATTCGGTAAAAGAAGAGATGTACGGTACACATGGTGCAGAAATCAGTACACAGAAAGCCGATTCCTTTGCCTCGTCATATGCAGTTTCCTCCGGAAATATGAGTCTGGAAGGTGTTGCGATCAGTGATACGACAAAAGCCGGTCTTTTCGATCTGGATCATGAATCTGTGATGTTTGCTCAGAATATTCATGAAAAATCATATCCAGCGAGTATCACAAAAATTATGACAGCGATTCTGGCATTTAAGAATGGGAATATGGACGACATAGTGACAATTCCGGCAGAGGCTCTGAACCAGGAATCCGGTTCCACAGAGATTGGCTTTCAGGAAGGAGATCAGGTAACACTGGATGAACTTCTTCATGGTCTGCTGATCTATTCCGGGAATGATGCTGCGGTTGCTATAGCACAGCATATCGGCGGAAGCGTGGATCAGTTTGTGGAAATGATGAATCAGGAAGCACTGGAGCTTGGTGCAACCAATACACATTTTGCCAATCCTTCAGGACTGCAGGATGAAAATCATTATACAACAGTATACGATATTTATCTGATGTTACAGGAAGCGATGACGTATCCACATTTTCTGGAGATTGCACAGCTTAGTTCTTATAATCTTACCTGTAACAGAGGTGAGCAGGAAGTAACTTTTCATCTGGATGCTACCGATCAGTATCTGACCCGTCAGGTGACGGCACCGAAGAATGTGACGGTGCTTGGCGGTAAGACCGGTACAACATCAGATGCAGGCTCCTGTCTGGCACTGTTGAGCCAGAATGCCTATGGGGAACCGTATATTTCTATTGTTCTTCACGCGGCAAATAAGACGAATCTGTACACGTATATGAATCAGTTGCTTTCTGCGATCAATCAGTAGAATCAGCTGATTTTCAAAAATATCAGAAACAGGAAAGAAATGCACCAGGCGTTGTGCGTTTATTTCCTGTTTTTTTTGAAATTTTTCAGATTTTTTCAAATTTACCATTGTATTTCTTGGTGAAATATTCTATAATTACAACAACAGAACAGTACTTTTTGGTAATATATACCAGAAATCAAAGGAGGAAACTGCTATGGTTCAATTAATTGTAGGCAAAAAAGGTAAAGGAAAAACTAAGCAGCTTTTAGATAAAGTGAACGGAGCCATTAAAGCTGCTGAAGGTAACATTGTATATCTGGATAAAAGTTCCAAACATATGTATGAACTGAACAATAAAATTCGTCTGATCGATGTATCCGGATATCCGATTAAAAATGCAGATGAATTCATCGGTTTTGTATGTGGTATTGTATCTCAAGATCATGATCTTCAGGAAATGTATCTGGACAGCTTCCTGAAAAATGCAAAATTGGAAGGAAAAGATATTACCGATGCACTGCATCAGTTAAAAGATATTTCCGAGGCATATAAAATTAATTTTGTATTAAGTGTTTCCATGGATAAAGAAGAATTACCTGCTGAATTTCAGGATGATATCATCATTGCCTTGTAAAACTGTAGCGGATGAAAAGAGGGTTGCTTGTTGGCGACCCTCTTTTCATGTTTTACGCGAGTAACGAGCCAAAGTCCGTGCATGCACGCGACCCTGGCGACTGCCGCGATAACTATGAGAAACTCGCGGAACGTGTTTTTCATAGTTATCCGCAGCTTACGGGTTAGTGTCGGCGAGACGACTGAAAAAGGTGCAAAGGTACAGACCGCTTAATCCAACCAGGATATAGATGATCCTGGAAAGCCAGGATAAATTGCCGAATAAGAAAGCAACCAGATCGAATTTGAACAGTCCTACCAGCCCCCAGTTAATTGCGCCTGTGATTGTCAGTATCAGTGCTGTATAATCCAAACCTTTCATCTTAATTTGATCAACCTCCTGTTTTTTTCGTTATCTCCAGTATTTCCACGATTTCACAGAATATGCATATTTTTTTTCTTGTGTATTCGTCAGAGGGATGATAGAATAATTTTATATGAGTATAAGTCAGAAAAACGAAGGGGAGTGTTTTCATGACTACAAAAAGGAAAAATAAAATATCCGGATGGTTTCGTAAGATCCCGTTAAATATAGGAACCTTTATCTTTGGGGCACTTTTTGTGTATATGGTAATTACGGTCATTCTGTATCTTACTGCAGATCATATTCAGTCCTATCAGGTGACCGCAGGTCCCTTATCCAATAATAAGACATATACAGCACTGGCAATCCGTGAAGAATCTGTGGTAAATACGAATGTTGCCGGTTATATCACCTATTATGCAAGAGAGAACAGTAAAGTTGGAAAATCCGGAGCAGTCTATACTCTGGGGGACACTCCGGCACAGGCTGCAGTCAATGAACTGACCGAACAGGATTATGCCGGAATCCGCTCTTCCATTGCAGGATTTGCCTCCACATATGACAGTGACAACTTTTATGATGTTTATAATTACAAATACGAGCTGGAGGGATCTATTCTCCAGTACAGTGGTCTTCAGACGGATGACTCCACGGAAACTACGCAGACGGCCAATGGACAGACAATTTACCGGGCAGCACAGGATGGTATCGTTGTTTATGCAGTGGATGGCTACGAAGGGATTACAGCAGATCAGCTGACGTCAGATCTTTTCAGTAAGAAAAACTATCAGATTACCAATCTTCAGAAAGAACGAAAGGTATCCTCCGGGGATCCTGTGTATAAACTGATAACCAGTGAGACCTGGTCAGTAGTGATACCGCTGAGCACAGATCAGATTGTTTCACTGGCAGAAAAAAAGACGATCCGAGTGAAGTTTTTAAAAGATGATGCCACGCAGACAGGTTTACTGACCATTGTTACCGGTGAAGACGGCAATTATTACGGCAAGATCACATTCAGCCGTGGAATGATTCGCTATAGTGGTGATCGCTTTCTGAATATTGAACTGGTAACAAACACACAGACAGGATTAAAGATTCCGCTCAGTTCCATTGTGAAAAAGAACTTTTATGTGATTCCGAAAGAATACATTGCTACTGATGAAGAAGATGGTAATGCCGGCTTCTACCGAAAGGTTACCAGAAGGGGAAAAGATGATTCCTCTGAATTTGTCAAGGCTACGATTTATCAGGAAGACGATGATTACTATTATGTGGATATGGATACTTTTCAGGACGGAGATGTGATTTTGAAGCCTGACAGCCAGTCTGTTTATGAAATAAAAGAAAAGAAAGCATTAGAAGGTGTGTATTGTATTAATAAAGGCTATGCTGTTTTCAGGAAAATCGTCATGATTGAACAAAATGATGAATATTGTATAGTTGAGACAGGTACCACCTATGGACTTTCCCAGTTTGATTACATTGTCAGAAACGGAAATACCGTGAAAGAAGACGATATTCTGTTTAAATAAAGACTTACAAAGGAGAATAATGTATGGTAGCAGAACAGTTACAGAACGTACGAGCTGAGATCAGAAAAGCCTGTGAAAAAAGCGGTCGGAATCCGGAAGAAGTAACTCTGATCGCAGTCAGTAAGACAAAACCGATTTCCATGATTCGGGAGGCGATGGATGCAGGACAGACGATCTTCGGAGAAAATAAGGTACAGGAACTTTGCACCAAATACGAAGAACTTCCGAAAAATCTCGAATGGCATCTGATCGGGCACCTGCAGAGGAATAAAGTAAAATATATTGCAGACAAAGCAGCACTGATTCATTCTGTGGATTCTCTGCGTCTGGCAGAAACAATCAACCATGAGGGAGAAAAGATTCAGAGAGTGATTCCTGTCCTGATTGAAGTGAATGTTGCGCAGGAGGAAACAAAGTTTGGAGTATCAGTGGAAGAAACCATGTCTTTGATTGAGGAGATCTGTAAGCTTCCGTATGTGCAGATTCAGGGACTGATGACAATTGCTCCATATGTACCGGATCCTGAAGAAAATCGGCCTGTTTTCCGAAAATTGAAACAATTAAGTGTTGACATAAGCAGTAAAAACATGAATAATGTACATATGGATATTCTGAGTATGGGTATGACGAACGATTATCAGGTAGCTGTTGAAGAAGGTGCCACTATGGTTCGTGTTGGTACCGGTATTTTTGGTGAGAGAGATTATTCCAAAACAAAATAGATAGGAGATAAAAAATGAGCGTTTTAGATAAGTTTTTAGATGCCATCCGTTTAAATGATGATTTTGACGATGATGATGAATTTTTCGATGATGAAGATCTGGAAGCCCTTGACGAGGAAAAACCGAAACATCGTTTCTTTAAAAAATTGGATGACGATGATGATGAAGATGAAGAAGTTGAATATGTAAAACCTGAGAAAAAAGTGGCACCAAAGCAGGCAAAAGCTCTGAAACAGACTGTAAAGCAGGCAACTCCGTCTGCATCCAGCAAGATCACTCCGATGAGAAAGAAAAACAGCGGAAATGGCACGATGGAAGTCTGTGTGATCAAACCTTCTTCCATGGAAGACACCAGAGAGATCGCAGATACTCTGATTGACCGTTGTACTGTAGTACTGAATCTGGAAGGTATTGATGTAGATGTGGCGCAGAGAATCATAGATTTTTCTTCCGGTGCATGCTATTCTATCGCAGGAAGTCTGCAGAAGATTTCCAGTTATATTTTTATCCTGACACCAGCCAATGTGGAAATTTCCGGTGATTTCCAGGAAATATTAAGCGGCGCTTTTGACGTTCCTTCTGTTCGGACAAACTTCTAAGATGAAAGAACAGGAAGTACAGTTCAGAAAGCGGCTGGCAGATCTGGCAAGAACAGCCTATTATCGGGAGATTCCTGTGTTTACAGATTTTCTGGATTTGAATGAACTTCATATGGTACATAGCTTTCGACCGGAGGAAGCGGGTGTTATGATCCGTACCTTCGGTGGCTATGAAGAAGCAGAGCGTCAGATAGCAGCATTTCTTCCTGATGCTCTTTCTTATGATTATGGGGAAAATGAAGAGTGTTTTCTTTCGATGTATCCGATTCGGTGTATCCGTATCTCGCCTTGTTCCGGAAAATTCAGTGAGGCGCTTACTCATCGGGATTATCTGGGTGCCCTGATTCATTTGGGAATCGAACGCTCCAGACTTGGGGATATAGTGATCAAGGGCCAGGATGCGTATGTATTCTGCCATGCACAGATGGAAGAATTTCTTATGCAGAACATTACCAGAATCCGGCATACAACAGTGAAAGTGTCCGCTGTTGAGAATCCGGACGACCTTCCGAAACCACAGTTTCAGGAGATCCACGGAACAGTCAGTTCAGTACGGCTGGATGCGATGATTGCTCTGGCATTTTCATCATCCAGAAGCAGTATGCTGGGATTGATCGAGGGCGGAAAAGTTTTTGTCAATGGTAAAATGGTTGTATCTAACGGACATCCTTTAAAACCGGAAGATATTGTGTCGGTCCGTGGATATGGAAAGTTCCGCTATGACGGAATGGCGGGAACAACAAAAAAAGGACGGTGCAGTGTTACCGTACAGAAATATATATAACGTATTCTCAAATACGATCCTGCATTTCTACAAAAATAAAACAGGATGATTATTTTGGAGGAGAATTTTATGAGCAAACAATTACGCGTATACAGAGAAGGCGCAAAGACAGAATTTGATTACCAGATTCTCTGGGAAGAAGATTTTACAAAACTGGCGGATGCAGTTAAGAAACTGGAGCTTTCCTGTGGCAAGATCTGCATTGTAGCAGATGATACAGTGGGAAATCTGTATGGGAAAGAAGTACAGAAGGCACTGGAAGAACTGGATGTAACGGTTGATTTGTATACTTTCCCGGCGGGAGAAGCTTCTAAAAATCTGGATACAGTAAAAGAGCTGTACGCGTTTCTGATCGAACATCACTATACAAGAAAAGATGTACTGGCAGCACTTGGCGGAGGCGTTACCGGAGATCTTACCGGATATGCTGCTGCCACCTATCTGCGTGGTATTGACTTTATCCAGATTCCAACGACTCTTCTGGCTCAGGTAGACAGCAGTGTAGGCGGAAAAACAGGTGTGGATTTTGCACAGTATAAAAATATGGTAGGTGCATTCCATCAGCCGCGGCTCGTCTATATGAATCTGAATACGCTGAAAACTCTTCCGGAAGATCAGTTTGCCAGTGGTATGGGAGAAGTGTTGAAATCAGGTCTGATTCGTGATGCCAGATTTTATGAGTGGACGATTAATCATATGTCGGAGATTCAGGAACGAATCTATCCGGTTCTTGTAAAAATGGTTCGCAAATGCTGCGAGATCAAGGCTGCTGTCGTGGAAAGTGATCCGACGGAACAGGGAGAACGTGCACTGTTGAATCTTGGACATACAGTGGGTCATGCAGTGGAAAAACTGAAGAATTTTGAACTTCTTCATGGCCAGTGTGTGGCACTTGGAACCATTGCCGCTGCCTATATTTCTTTCAAAAGAGGCTGTCTGTCGACAGAGGAATTCTACGAGATCCGTGATATGAACGTGGGATTTGATCTTCCGATTTTCTTTAACGGTCTGGATAATGAAGCTGTATTGCAGACGACAAAGTCGGATAAAAAAATGGATAACGGAAAGATTAAGTTTATTCTTCTCAAGAAGATCGGACAGGCATACATCGATAAAACAGTTACAGACGAAGAAATTCTGGATGCGATTCAGTTTATTAACGGAGATATGATCGAAGGAGAATAAGGGATGGTGAAAAATAAGAAAACCATACAGTTTATCGGAGTGGACTGTATTCTTATGGTGATTCTGACACTTCTGGATCAATGGACCAAAAGTCTCGTTGTGCATCACCTGAAAGATCAGAGTGATATCATACTGATCCCGGGAATTTTCCGGTTGCATTATCTGGAAAACCGTGGAGCTGCGTTCGGCATTCTGCAGAATCAGAGAATTGTTTTTGTGATTCTGACGATTATCTATCTGGCTGCGGTATTCTGGTTTTTGCATCGTTGCCCGAAAACCGGACGTTATACATTGCTGCATATTATAGCATCAGTTCTGACAGCGGGAGCCCTGGGGAACTTTATAGATCGGCTCCGCCTGGGATATGTGGTGGATTTTTTCTATTTTTCACTGATTAATTTCCCGGTATTTAATGTAGCGGATATTTTTGTGGTAATTTCTTTTATTGGTATTGCAGTAAGCATTTTATTCATATATAAAGATGACGAATTTGAGTTCTTAAGCATCAGAAAAAAGGAGTCTAAGGCATAGTGGAAATCTATACGTTTACACCGGATGAGGAACAGAAAAATTTAAGAATAGATAAATTTCTTTCTGAACAGCTGCCAGATCAGTCGCGATCCTATTTACAGAAATTATTGAAAGAAGGAAATGTGACAGTCAATGAAAAAACGGTAAAGGCAAATTATAAAGTACAGCTTTCCGATACAGTGAAGCTGGAACTTCCGGAGCCGGAGTGTCCGGACATTCTTCCGGAAGATATTCCACTGGATATTTTGTATGAAGATGAAGATGTGCTGATCATCAATAAACCCAAAGGAATGGTAGTTCATCCAAGTGCCGGACATTATACCCATACAGTGGTCAATGCAGTAATGTTTCACTGCAAGGAACATCTTTCCGGAATTAATGGAGTGATGCGTCCGGGTATCGTGCACAGGATCGATATGGATACAACGGGTGCTATTGTGATCTGTAAAAATGATATGGCACATCAGAGTCTGGCAGATCAGCTGAAAGAGCATTCAATCACCAGAAAATACCGCGCCCTGGTACATGGAAATCTGAAAGAAGATGAAGGAACAGTAGAAGGGCCTATTGGCCGTCATGCTACGGATCGGAAAAAGATGGCAATCAACTACAAAAACGGAAAACCTGCAGTAACGCACTATAAGGTGCTGGAACGTTTTGGTGCATACACTTTTATCGAGTGCCAGCTGGAGACCGGGCGCACTCATCAGATTCGCGTGCATATGGCAAGCATCGGTCATCCACTTGTGGGAGATATTACCTATGGGCCGGCGAAGTGTCCGTTCAAACATCTGCAAGGGCAGTGCCTTCATGCCATGGTTTTAGGGTTTGTTCATCCTCGGACGAATGAATATATTGAATTCTCAGCCCCATTACCAGAATATTTCACTGATTTGTTAGAAAATTTAAGAAAATAGGTACTGTACAATTGATTTGTTTTATTTTATAATAATTATAATAAATTAAAAGAACGGGAGGGGTTGCTATGAAGACCAATACCATTATTACAATAGGTCGTCAGTACGGAAGCGCCGGACGTCAAATTGGAAGAGTCCTTGCAGAAGAGTTAGGTATCAAGTGTTACGATAAAGAGTTACTGGAACGTGCAGCAAAGGAAAGTGGACTTTGCGAAGAACTTTTTGAGAATCATGATGAAAAACCAACCAATAGTTTTCTGTATTCTCTGGTTATGGATACATACTCTTTTGGTTATACTTCATCTGCATTCTCTGATATGCCAATTAATCAGAAAGTTTTCCTGGCTCAGTTTGAAACTATCAAGAAAATCGCAGCTGAGGGACCTTGTATCATGATCGGTCGTTGCGCGGATTATGCACTGGCAGATTTTGATAACTGTTTCAGCGTATTTTTCCACGCGGATCTGCAGACGCGTATTCGAAGAATTGCAAAAATTTATGATCTGACAGATGCAAAAGCAAAAGATCGTATCATCAAAACAGATAAAAAACGTTCCAGCTATTACAATTACTACACCAGCAAACGTTGGGGTGATGCAGATTCCTATGATCTGTGTATCGACAGTGGTAAAATGGGAGTAGATGGCTCTGTAGAACTGGTGTTAAATGCAATTCAGCTGAAAGAAAAGGGATATAAAACAGCTATTTACTAAATTTTATGTAACTGTTCAGTACCTTCACAGTTACAATTTTATTATACTGTCTGAAGCTGTATATTGTGTAGTATAAGAAATAAGCCCGCATAACAGGTGAGAGGATCTGTTATGTGGGCTTGTTTCTTACACATATATGTAAATCAGCGGATTTTTGGTGTCCAGTCAGGAATGTTGCCGTTTACAATTGCAGAAAACATCCGCTCTTTTACACCGGGATTCTCCTGATTCAGTTTTCGGAGCAGATCTTTTACATACTGTCGTTTTGTATATCCGTCTGCCGGACAGGGGCTTTTTACGACAGGAAGCTGATATTTGTTACAGAAGCCTTTCACATCTGCTTCATATACATACATCAGCGGGCGGATCACCGTAAGGTCGGTGCGGTCAAGATGGGTGATCGGAGGAAAAGAATAAAAATGCCCTTCGTAGATCAGAGACATCATCATGGTTTCTACGATATCATCCTTGTGATGGGCATAAGCTATTTTATTGCAGCCCAGTTTTTTTATTGTGTCGTTTAAAGCACCTTTGCGCATTTTTGTGCACAGGGAACATGGATTCTTTTCTTTCCTTTCATCAAACACGATCCGGGCTATTTCGGTTTTTACCACGGTATAGGGAACTCTCATGGTTTCGCACAGGGAGTGAATGCCTGACACATCAAAATCAGGATGCCCCAGATCGACCGTAATTGCCTCCAGATCGAATTTTTTCGGATAGTAGCGTTGTAGTCCATGGAGTGCGTATAAAAGCGTTAAACTGTCCTTTCCGCCCGATATACCGATAGCAATTCTATCCCCGTCCTGAATCATGTTGTAATCATCGATAGCACGTCTTGTATAACTCATTAATTGTTGCAGTTTCATTGTATGGTTCCTCCAATTATAAAATATCAGAATAATTGTATAAATCAGAATAAATTTGTAAATTCTTTGAATAACATAAATTTACAGTTATTTAAGTATATCAAATAAAGACTTTACAGAAAAGTCATAAATAGTTAATACATAGATTTTATTCTGTGCTATAATAGATAATATATGTTTATTAACAGAAAACTCGTGGAGGCGTTCAGATGAAAAACTTCTTGGGAAAGAAATATGTCCAGATTGGAATCACAGCATTTTGCGTTATAGCTGCCAGTATGTTATTTTACTTTGGTATCTTTCATACGGCATCAATTGCCAGGGGATTGAATACGATTTATACCATCCTTACTCCAATTGTATATGCAGCAGCAATATCATATGTTCTATGGCCGGTTATCCGTTTTATGGAGCGCAGTGTGGTTTATCGGATCTGTGAGAAAAAAAACTGGAATCCAACTCATAAAGTACGCCATGCGATTCGGATGATTTGTGTTATTATTACATTACTGTTGTTTTTGCTGGTAATCTATGGGTTGTTATCTATGCTGATTCCGGAACTGATCAACAGTATCACAAATATTATCGACAATTTGCCACGATATATTAATAATATAGAAAAATGGCTGACGAATCTTCTGAAAAATTATCCGGATCTTGAGGAAAACTCCAGTATGATTTTCTCAGCTGTAACATCTAAAGCAGAAACCTGGCTGACGGACGATCTTCTGCCTAAAATAAATCTTCTGGTCGCAAGCTTTTCTACAGGATTCCTGGGGGTTCTGGTATTCTTGAAAAACTTTCTAATCGGTGCCATGATATCTATTTATCTGTTGTACGGTAAAGAATCTTACGTTGCGCAGGGAAAGCGGTTGCTGTACTGCCTGTTCAGTACCAGAACAACAAATAATATCATTCGTGACCTTCAGTATGTAGATAAGACCTTCGGTGGATTTATCATTGGAAAAGTGTTAGACTCATTTATTATTGGAATTTTGTGCTATATAGGTACAACGATTCTGAATTTGCCATATGCATTGCTTGTCAGTGTTATTGTGGGTGTGACGAATGTAATTCCGTTCTTTGGTCCATATATTGGTGCTGTGCCGAGTGCACTGCTGATTTTGCTGGTTAATCCGATTCAATGTGTTTACTTTGTTATTTTTATCCTGCTCTTGCAGCAGTTTGACGGAAATTTTCTTGGACCGAAGATTCTTGGTGGTTCCACAGGACTTTCAAGTTTTATGGTTATAGTTGCTATTCTTGTAGGAGGTGGATTTTTCGGCATTTTCGGTATGTTTGTCGGAGTTCCTGCCTGTGCGGTGATCTGTACAGTAATCCGCAATGGTATACAGAATCGTCTGACTAAGAAGTGTATGCCGATTGATCTGGAAAGTTATCAGAATATCGATCATCTGGATGCAGAAACGCTGAAACCGGTGGCACCATCTGCAGAGAAGCCGGGAAGTGACAGTGTATTTAAAAGTTATCGTAAAATTCGGACAAAAGCGAATGTCGATAATGAAGTGGATACAGAGGATCACAAAACGACGGAATAAAGGATATACAGAAGGAGAAAGAGTCATGAAGCTTGTAATACAAAGATGTCAGGAAGCCAGTGTTTCCGTGAATGGAAAAACAGTAGGGGCGATTGAAAAGGGATTGATGGTGCTGATAGGTGTCGGGAAAGAGGATACTACAGAAGTGGTGGATAAATATCTGAAAAAACTATTACAGTTACGGATCTTTGAAGATGAGAACGGCAAGACAAATCGTTCTCTGATGGATATAGGCGGACAACTTTTGCTGGTATCTCAGTTTACTTTATACGCAAATTGCAGACATGGGAACCGGCCAAGTTTTACAGATGCCGGAGATCCGCAAAGGGCAGAACAGTTATATGAATATATGATCGAAAAAGCAAAAGAACAGGTGCCTGTAGTAGAAACGGGGATTTTTGGAGCAGATATGAAAGTATCTTTGATAAATGATGGTCCGTTTACGATACTTTTGGACGATGCTGCATTTGCATAAAAAAGAAATATAATAGATGAAAAATAATTAAGTACAACAGCTGATGCAGGGCTTATGTGGGACATTGATGGTTTCGAGTAAAAATGAAGATATAAAAAATGGGCAGAGCCAAATAGCCGGTCACTGTCCATTTTTGTTATATTGCATATGTACTTATTGCTTCTGTGGTGGTTCTTCCCGTAATCTCAATGCAGAAGCAGCTTTCCGCCGCTGCTCATCTCCAACAGAGGCATAGTGCTTACGAGTGGTGTTTACGTCTTTATGGCCTAATACATCGGCAACCAGATAGATATCTCCAGTTTCCCGGTATAGGGCGGTACCGTAAGTGCTTCGCAGTTTGTGAGGGGTGATTTTCTTGGTAGATGTAATATGCTGTGCGTATTTTTTTACCAGATTTTCCACCGCCTGAACACCCATTCGTTTCCTCTGAATAGAATAGAAGAGAGCATGCTCATGACCGGCTACCGGAGTGACTGTCTCACGTACTTCAAGGTAATCCAGCAATGCTTTTTCTACTTCTTCACCAAAATATACGAACATTTCGTTTCCGCCTTTTCGTGTGACTTTTACCGCATCATTTTTGAAATCAAGATCTTCGACATCCAGACCGACACATTCTGACACACGGATTCCGGTTCCAAGCAGGAGAGTGATCAGGGCGAGATCACGGGTTTTTGTTTTTTCGTAGTAAGCTTTTTTCTGTCCGGAAAGTTGATCCCCGGCATGCTCGATATAATCCAGAAGCATGGCAACTTCATCGGTATCCAGTCGGACAATAGCTTTTTCATGAAGTTTTGGCATAGTAATCAAGGCAGGAGGATTCGTTTTGATCATTTCGTGTTTAAAGTAATAATTGTAGAAGCTGCGTAACGTCGAAATTTTGCGTTTTAAGCCAGTTTCGCCGTTAGTAACATATGTATCTTGATTATCTTTGTAAACCTTCAAATATTCCATAAATTCCTCGATGTCGAGAGCCTGCACCTGGTCCAGAACATCGATGGTCAGATCTGTGATTTTTTTATCCTTAAACAGTGGATTTTCGTTCACAAGGAACTGAAAGAAAATCCGGATGTCGTACGCATAAGAAATTCTGGTTTTTGTGGTTGTTGTTGAATCAATGGCACGGAAATAATCCCTGGAAAATTCCGGAAGAGTACGAAGAACTTCACGAAGTTTTAAAATGTTTTCCATATCAGTTTGCTCATGATAAGTAACTCGATCCATAATAAAAATCCTTTCTGAATAGTATATAAAAAATAAGCCTTTGAAAGAATTTTAGCACAAGAAAAGAGCCTTGTCAATCTATACGACAAACAACAGTTTTTCAAATAGATCGATACGGGAAACATAATTAGGTTTAGATATTTATAAATGAACTTCTGTCATATTGTGATCTACGGCATTCAGAAATGTGTTAAATATATCTTTTGTTTTTAAACGTAAACTGGATGTATTGATACATGGATGACATCCCAGGTATTCTTCTTTCAGTACATCGCTGTCGACTAACAGACGAACCCGATGATCAGTGTCATTCATTAATCCTAGGATGCTCACAGAGCCGGGAGTCACATCCAGAAATTCTTCCATATAGTCCGCAGTTCCAAAGGATAACCGGGAACTACCAATCTGCGCAGATAAATCCTTTGTTTTGAATATTTTCTCTCCCGGAATCAATAACAGATAAAAATCAGTTTTTTGACGGTTGCATAAAAACAGGTTTTTACATGTTGCGGCTTTCAGGACCTTATCGATTTCTTCACACACATCCATATGCATCGCCGGTTCGTGATCCACGCGGTCATATTCGATATGTAATAGATCCAGTAATTCATATACTTTTTGCTCTTTTTTCAGACGTTCTGTCATATTTTCCGGACGTCCATGCTGCAATGTCAGACTCATAAACAGTATAAAATCTCCTTATCGTTTTTATCATCCGATATAAATCGTTCTAACAAATTGTACATTAGTTTGGAACAGCTAATATCAGATATATTTTTATTATAGAATCATATGTGTAGAAATACCAGAGATTTACCCAATCTAATCTATAGAAAAAACGCTGGTGTCAATTAAAAAAGATGTATAGAAATATAATTAGTATAACTTACTTTTTCCTATACATCTTTTCAAATATCAGTCCGTTTTTATTTTGTTTTCGGATCGATCTGCTTTGGAAGAATCAAATTCAAGACAATCGCAGAAATTGTAGCAAGAACAACCGGGGATTTTCCGAAAATTGTAGTTACCCAGTCAGGGAACTGTGCAAGAGATGCGCTTGCCTGTGTAACACCCATACCAACAGCGATTGCCAGACCTACGATAGTGGTGTTTCGGAAATTCAGCTCTTCCGAAGCAATTAGTTTCATACCGGTCATAGCTATGGATGCAAATACAGAGATGGTTGCACCTCCAAGTACACAATAAGGTATGGTAGTAAGTAAAGATGAAAATTTCGGGATCAGACCGGCAGCAAGTAAGATGACTGCAGCTGTACCCATTACTCTCCTGCTTGTTACCTTTGTCGTGGAAACAATACCGACGTTCTGACTGTAGGTTGCGGTAGGCAGTCCACCGAAAAATGCACTGATAATATTGCTGATACCATATCCTACAATTCCACCGGTTAATTCTTTATCAGTAGGCATACGGTCCATAGCACCGGTTGTTGTGGCAGAAAAATCACCGATCGCCTGTACAGCATTGATCGCAAATAAAATGGCGATAGCTACACAGGATGAAGGTTCAAAGGTAATTCCAAAATGCATTGGTTTTGGAAGTTGGAAAAATGATGCATTGGATACAGAAGAAAAATCAATCATGCCAAAACAAAGTGATACAATATAGCCTCCCATGATACCAATTAGAATAGATGCCAGTTTCCAGATTCCTTTACCATAATGATTCAAGAAAGTTACAATAATCAGCGTGATAACGGCCACCAGCCAGTTCTGCCAGGAACCGTAATTCTCACTGCTCGCACCGCCGGCCATGTAATTGATGGCAGTTGGATATAAAGATAATCCGATAGCAAAAACTACCGTTCCGGTAATCAATGGTGGGAAAAACTTGCGGATTCGCTTGATGTTTAATCCAACCAGTAAAGCAACAATACCGCCGACGATTTGTGCGCCGAGAATGGTGGCAATATCATACTCGCCTGCGATTGCCTGCATACTTGGCACGTAGGCAAAACTGATACCCATCATAACCGGAAGTCCGGCACCGATGGCGAACCACCTGGTTTTTATAAAGGGAAATAACTGTAATAACGTAGTAAGTGCTGACATTACCAGAGCAGCCTGGATCAGAATAACGGAATCCTTCTGGGAAAGTCCTGCTACACCGGCAACAATGATGGATGGGGTTACACATCCGACAATCATGGCCAGTACATGCTGGATCGCCAGTGGCATAACTTGTCCGAACGATGGCTTTCCGTAGAAATCAAATAACGCTTTGTCCATCTGTCTGGAATGACCTGTTTCTTTGGTACTCATACTATCTTTTTCCTCCTTGGTGTTATTTATTTATTATATATGGAGATAAGATATTTGAACACCCTTTTTTGTAATAAATAACAAACTATTTATTAATTTTTCTAATCAATAATTATTCCGGGACTTCACGAGTTAAAGTAAACTATATTTATTACCTGTATTCATCGGAGTAATACGGTACACAGATGGTAGTTCCATAGATCAGCTGATCATCCGGAAGATGGTTAATGCTTTTCACTTCTTCCATGTAAGCGCGGATATTTGTATATTCATCACTGATGTATTTCTGGGAAACACCCCACAAAGTGGTATCACGGTCTACATAAACGTTAGTATAGTATTTATAACGTTCCGGCACATCTGCATTTGCATCGACGCTGGTAAAACGGAGTATGGAAACTGTTGCCAGACAGATCAAAAACATACTGGCCAAAGGGAGATGTCTGCATTTTGTTTTTCTGATACGACATTTTCCGGGGTGTACATTTCTGCGAGTGCTTCGTGTAACAGTTGTCTTTCCTTTGCATTCTTTCATCATAGTAAATTCCTCCCATACTTTTGAAACATATGTTTGCGAACATTTGTTCTTTAACTGTGAATTTATTATAGATCTCGAACATCCGTTTGTCAATATGATTTTGGAGAAAATCCGAACAGATTTTCGGAATATGTGTTTGCATTTTAAGTGTGTATATGTTATCATTATAATTAAATAATTACAGAATTTGTAATGAAGTCAGAAAAATACAATTACAGATGCAAATAGATATATAATAAAGAAAAAGAGAATCAGATGTTCGGGAGGACTCAGCTATGGCATACGGGAAAATTACAGATAAACAACGGGAAATTTTGGAATATATCAAAAACGAAATTCTGAACAGGGGATTTCCACCTGCGGTACGTGAAATTTGTGAAGCGGTGAACCTGAAGTCCACGTCTTCTGTTCATGCACACCTGGAGAGTCTGGAAAAGAATGGCTATATCCGACGTGATCCTACCAAACCGAGAGCAATTGAGATCGTGGATGACAACTTTAACCTGGTGCGCAGAGAGATGGTGAATGTTCCGGTATTAGGCCGTGTGGCAGCCGGTGAACCACTGCTGGCGATCGAGAATGTGGAAAGTTATTTTCCGATTCCGGCGGAATTTATGCCAAACGCACAGACCTTTATTCTGAATGTTGTTGGGGAAAGTATGATCAATGCAGGGATTCTTGATGGTGATAAAGTAATTGTAGAGCAGACTGCAGATGCACAGAATGGTGATATTGTAGTAGCTCTGGTAGATGATTCTGCTACAGTAAAAAGATTTTACAAAGAAAAAGACTGTTATCGTCTCCAGCCGGAAAACGATTACATGGATCCGATCATCGTATATGATCAGTTGCAAATTCTTGGCAAGGTCATCGGTGTATATCGGTTTATGGAATAATCTCTTTATAATAAATGTAAAATGAGATTCGATGGTCTGTTATGAGTAATCGAAAAAAAGAGTACAGAAAATCCTAATCAGTTTCTGTACTCTTTTTCTTTATCTGCGATATATCGTAACTGTGAAGGTACTGAATAGTTACGATATATCAATAAATTTTCGGATGCGCTTACTGTTCTTCTTTCAGCTCTTTCGCATCCATCACTTTTCCGTCTCTCCAGATACGTTCAAGATCATAGAACAGTCTGTTCTCTTCGTCGAAAAGATGAATTACGATGTCACCGTAGTCCAACAGGATCCAGTTCGCACTGGAGTAGCCTTCCGTCTGTTTGAGCTGATAACCGGCTTTTCCCAGTACTTCGTCTACATTATCCGCCATTGCCTGTACCTGGTTACGATTACTTCCGCTTGCGATGATAAAATAATCAGCCAGAGTGGTAATCTGTTCGATATCAATTACTTTAATATCGGAAGCTTTTTTATCTTCCAAAGCTTCACATGCCAGCAGTGCCATTTTTTTTGCATCTGTCATTTTATGTTCTCCTTATTTTGTATTAATCAAGTCACTATAGTAATTATAGGCCTGTATTGTTGCCTGATCGATGTCCTGTGGGTCATCGTCCAGATACTCCAGGGTGTCATGCAGAATCTCATACATGCAGAGATCCAGATTCTCAAAAGCAATCTTACGAATCTCAGCAAGTCTTGGAGCTTTATTCCTTGCCGGCTCGATATAGTCCGCAATATATACAATCTTTTCCAGAAGTGTCATGTTTTCTTTTCCGGTAGTATGCCAGGTGATTGCACTTAAGATTTCAGGATCTGTTACACCATATTTTTCCCGGGCTACCCAGGCACCTACTTTGGCATGGAGTAAAAAGGTATGCTCTCTCTCAAAGTCTGTGACCGGAATCTTATTATCTTTACAGATTTTCAGCTTTTTCTTTGCCGGAATACATTTGGCACAGTCATGAAGAAGACCTGCCAGCTGTGCGCGTTCCATAGGATAATCATAGCGGATTGCCAGGGATGCACTCATCTGCATCACACCGAGAGTATGCCAGAGACGGTCTTCGTCCAGATATTTTTTCAGCTTTCCGGCAATCTTCATCAGATTGAACTTCTGTTCTTCCATAACATTCCTCCTGCATTCTTCATCTTTTGTGATTTCCAAGAGAGGAATCCGGGACTATGCCCGGTAGATTCCTTCTTCGCGAATATAAGTATATACCTCATCCACAAGATAATACCGTACGCTTTTTCCCTGACGGATCCAGTCACGGAGTGCCTGTGAGGAAATTTCCAGGTTGGGAGTGTGCAGCTGGATAAAATTCCCATTGTATTTTTCTTCCAGATATAACATTTGTTCTTTCAGGGATTCTTCCGGAACAGCATTTCTTGTAGCTACCAGCAGACTGGCTGCCTTACAGATCCGATCCGGTCTGCACCACGTGTCAAAATCATACAGAGAATCTGCACCGATGATAAAATAATACGTTTGATCCGGATATTTCTTATGCAGTCGTTCCAGTGTCTCATAAGTATACGTATATCCGTCCGGATGCATCTCTTCTGTGGAAAGACGGAAATGTGAATTGTCAGCGATAGATTTTCGCACCATCTCCACCCGCTGCTGATCACTTGCACGTCCCTCACGGTTCTGTTTGTGGGGAGGATTTCCGGAAGGCATAAACCAGACCTCATCGAGAGCCAGTTCCTCATAAGCCTTTTCTGCCAGAATCAGATGTCCTATATGAATCGGATCAAAGGTTCCCCCCATAATTCCAATTCGTTTTTTCATGATGTTCTCCTTACGGAAGCTGAATCTTTTTCTTCTCTTTTTTTCCTTCTTTATAAAGAACGATTTTCTTACCGATAACCTGAACAACCTGGGAACCGGTCCGTTCAGCCAGAACACGGGCGATTTCTTTTGGATCGTCCATACAGTTCTGTAATACGCTGATCTTAATCAGTTCTCTTGCTTCCAGGGCTTCCTTTGCGGACTGGGTAAATTCCGGCGTCAGACTGGATTTGCCGATCTGCAGGATTGGTTCTGTTGTCATGGCAATACTTTTCAGATATGCTCTTTGTTTGCTTGTCATAAACTCTCCTTTATTTGTAATAATCAAATTCAAATCCGTACATACGGACAGTGTCTCCCTCTTCAATACCTGCCTGTTCCAGTTCTTCAAGAATACCGCCGTCTTTCAGGAACTTCTGGAAGAAAGCAAATCCTTTTTCAGAATCCAGGTTGGTATATCCAAGCATCTTCTCAATCTTTGGTCCTTCTACCACATAAGTATGACCATCGTCGAGTTTTTCTACGGTATATGGCAGATTTTCCGCAATAAGAACGTCTTCCGGGAAGAATTCCTGCTCGAAAATAATCTGTTTTTTCTCAATGGAATCCAAAAGAGATTTTACATGGTATAAAAGTTCTTTCACACCTTTGCCGGTAACGGCAGAAATAGGAAATACTTTTACGCCCTGTGGCTCAAATTCGTCCTTCAGACGCTGAATCGGATCTTCTCCGTCAGGATAGATCACATCCACTTTATTGGCTGCGATTACCTGTGGTCTGGAAGCAATATCGGCGTTATATGCCTTTAATTCTGCATTGATCTTATAGACATCATCTACCGGATCTCTGCCCTCCGTGGAAGCGGCATCCACAATATGGATCATGACACGGGTTCTCTCGATGTGACGCAGGAACTGATGTCCCAGTCCCACACCTTCCGATGCACCTTCGATGAGTCCCGGAATATCCGCAATAACAAAACCGTCAGCACCATCGAGATCTACCACACCAAGATTTGGTGTAAGGGTAGTAAAATGATAGTTGGCGATCTTTGGCTGTGCATTAGTTACACGGGAAAGAAATGTAGATTTTCCTACATTTGGATATCCAACCAGTCCCACATCTGCGATGACTTTCAGTTCCAGACGTACTTCCAGCTCCTGGGCCGGCTGGCCTGGCTGCGCGTACTTCGGAACCTGCATGGTGGCAGTTGCATAGTGCATGTTTCCTTTACCGCCGCGACCGCCTTTTAAGATCACCTGCCGGCGATTTTCACCGGACATATCTGCGATTACTTTACCGCTTTCTGCTTCGTAGACAACGGTTCCTTCCGGAACACGCAGTGTGATATCTTTTCCATCGGCTCCATGGCATCGTTTTTTTCCGCCCTGTTCGCCATTTTGTGCTGCATATTTTCTTTTGTGACGAAATTCATTCAACGTATTCAGACCTTCGTCCACTTCAAAAATCACATCACCTCCGCGACCGCCATCACCGCCATCCGGACCACCGTTTGGCACAAACAACTCTCTACGGAAGCTTACATGCCCGTCCCCGCCTTTACCGGAACGGATCACGATCTTTGCTCTGTCTGCAAACATATTTTTCTCCTATCTGTCAATATTAGATGGAAACAGTGAACTAAAATTATGATGTCGCTGTTCCTGTTATCGAATATATAAAAAGAAGGCTCCAAACCATTCTGATTTGAAGCCCGCTGCATATGCTTATTCAGCTACCGGAACGATAGAAACCTGTTTCTTATCTCTTCCTTTTCTTTCAAAACGAACAACACCGTCTACTAATGCAAACAGAGTATCGTCTTTACCACGTCCAACGTTTACACCCGGATGAATCTTGGTTCCACGCTGTCTGTAAAGGATATTACCAGCTTTTACAAACTGTCCGTCAGCTCTTTTTGCTCCCAATCTTTTGGATTCGGAATCTCTACCGTTCTTAGTAGAACCAACTCCTTTTTTATGAGCAAAAAATTGAAGGTTCATATTTAACATGGTTTTTACACCTCCTCGAAGATTATATCAATAAATTCTGTGTACTGTTCATCTTCCATTCTCTGTAATCCGAGAATCAACGAATTCAGCAGCAGGAGACTTTCTTTGGAAGGCTTGTTCTTTATCATAAAATGAATACGTGCAGATGATTCATCCACATCAATCGTAAACTCATCTTCTGTAAAGGCCTCAATAGAATTCACCGTATTGATCACCAGTGCAGAGATACCGGCGCAGACAATATCTTCACCTTCCTGAGCATATCCTGCATGATCCTCACTGGTAAAGCCTACACACTGATTTTCTGAATTCTGATAAAACGTAACTTTTGTCATCAGACCACCTGATTAAGCGTTGATCTTTTCGATTTTCACTTTTGTGAACTGCTGTCTATGTCCGTTTTTCTTGTGATAACCAGTTTTTCTCTTATACTTGTAAACGATTACTTTTTTAGCTTTTCCGTTTTCAACTACAGATGCAGTAACGCTGGCATTAGCTACGTCAGCTCCTACTTTTAAACCGTCGTTGTTTACAGCAAGTACCTGGTCAAATGTAACAGTCTCTCCAGCTTCTACACCAAGCTTTTCTACTCTAATGATATCGCCTTCGGCTACTTTGTACTGTTTACCACCTGTTGCAATAATTGCGTACATATGGCACACCTCCTATTATCATTACTCGCCAAATATGGTGGCTCTTTCGAGCTCTTCTACCTCTTTGTGCGGCATACTTCGTAATATTACCATGCTTTTTTGGATTCGTCAACTGCTTTTTGAAAATTTTCTTGAAATATTATTATAAAAGAATACGACAGTTATTCAACACCATCCAGTACATGTGATGCCGCAATTGCCAGTACACCCGGACCGGTATGGCAGGTGACACTGAAAGATAATGGATCCATTCGTGAGATGGCAATATCCGGGAATACGCTCTGCACTTCTTCCTTCCATTGTCTTGCAGTTTCTTCATCGGTGGTATAGGCTACATGAAGTTTTAACTGTCCTTTTGTGACATAATCGGAAAAACGGCCTTCCACATCTTTTTTCATGGCTTCCAGCATGTTCTTTTTGGCAGCTTTGACACCACGGACTTTTTTGTAGGCATCGAGTTTGTCTCCCTGAATCTGCAAAATCGGTTTCAGGTTCAAAGCAGAGCCAAGAAGTGCTGCTGACGGTGTAATACGACCACCTTTTTTCAGATATTTTAAGGTGTCTACCATCAGATAAATGCTGGATTCCAGTGCCTCTTTTTCCAGAATTTCTTTAATCTGCGCAGCCGACTTTCCGGCAGCAACAAGATGTTTCGCATCCATTACAGACTGCTGCATGGTAACGGAGATCCTCTGGTTATCGACTACCTGTACCTTCCCATCATAATCCCGGGCAAGTCCCATAGCGGTAGAGCAGGATGCACTAAGTCCGCTGGACATCGGAATGTGCACGATTTCATCATATTCTTTTAAAAGTTTATCCCACAGATCCATCACATCACCGGGTGACGGCTGAGAAGTAGATAAGTCTGCATCGTTTTCAAGAAAATGATAGAACTGTTCTTTGTTCATATCCACATCTTCAAAATATAATTTTCCATCTACTAAGAAAGGCATCGGGATCACATAGATTCCAAGTTCTTTTGCTTCTGCCTGTGAGATACCACTGTTACTGTCGGTGACGATGGCAACATTGCCCATACTTTTGTTCCTCCTTTTACACTGCTGTAACGGTTTTCAATAATATACGTCATTTTAGCTCAATAATATAATTATAACATGGACTCAAAATAAATTCCACATCCAAAACAAATGATTCCTGCAATGAAGAAAACTGCGGATGGAATTGCAATTTTGAGTACTGTGCGATCCATCTGTTCTTTCGGGAAAAACGGTTGTTTTACATTATCTCGTCTGTGTAACAGATAATTGCCCAGGTACATTCCGAAAGGAACAGCTGCTCCAAGGATCAGATAAACACCGATGGAAATCAGAGGAACCGTCATGGTTCCATCAGTACCGGTAAGCTGATTTTGCGCCTGCTGTAGCTGAGACGTTTTCAGAAGAAATTCCTGCAGCACCATGGGAACCAGATTATTTATCATATGAAATGCGGAGGAATATACCATATTTTCTGTCTCCAGCATAATATAGGACATAACTGCTCCCAGGATCGCAGTAGGCAGGAAACGAAGTGGGTTTGCATGAAAGAGACCAAAATAGATACCCATGATCAGAACGACCAGCCATTCTTTTCGGATACGATACATGGTATGAATGATTACACCGCGGTGAACCGCTTCCTCACAGATTGCCGGAAGCAGCGCAACTACGATCACAGATACCCAGAAAGGTACGCTGTAGATCACATCATTCAGTCCCTCGTTGATTGTCTCCATTTCTCCGGGAAATAAGCGATACTGGATCAGTGATACGACCATTGCAAGGATATAGGACGAAATCCACATCAGAATAGTTCCTAACATTGGCAGTCCTTCCGGAGAATGCACCGGAAACAGAGAGCGCAGGGAATACCCCATCACTTTTGCAAATAGCAGTGCCAGAATCAATAAAATAATTTCCGTAGCGGCCACACCATACAGTCCGAAATGAGACTGCAGCGGTACACAGATTGCAAAAAACACAATCATAATTAACAGAAAAAATGCGGCTCCGTGCCACGGTTTTAAAGTTTTCTCTCGCATAGTTTATTCTCCCTTCTTCAGCTGGAGCAGCTGTTCTGCAAGGGTTTTGGCGGACTTTTTCCGGGTGATCTCCATGATGCCGAGAGCGGTTACATCCACAACTACAGTCTGCATCGGGTCTGATCTGACCAGTGAACCCATGTATTGGAGCAATTCAGACTGATCATTGGTATTTTTCATATTAATAAAGTCAACCAGAATCATACCAGACAGATTACGAAGCCGGAGCTGCCTTGCAATTTCCAGGGCCGCTTCCCGGTTGATCTGTTTATAATTTTCTTCTGCATCTTTTTTACTGCTGTGTTTACCGGTGTTGACATCGATGGCAACAAAGGCTTCTGTCTGCTGAATTATCAGAAATCCACCGGATTTTAACCAGATTTTCTCCTGAAGTGCCTGATCGAGCTCCCGTTCAAGATTATAGAGCCTTGCAAGCGGCAGCAGGGAATCTTCGTAATATTCAATTGCACACATCGATGCAACCGGAATATCCTGACGGGAAACACATAGTTCTTCATACAGCGTCTTCTGGTCCGTGATGATTTTTTCTGTTTCTTTCCAGTGCACATCTTTCAGAATGGATGCAGTGATCGATTCTCCTTTGGAAAGCTTCGTATAGCACGGTGTGTGCAGGGCTTTCTGATACAGCTGTGTAAACTGCGTTTCCAGTGACCGCAGTTCTTCCTTCAACTCTTCCGCGGAAGCCAGCGCACCATTGGTTCGAAGAATGATGCCGTAAGAGCAGTCTTCCGGCATCAGCTCTTCGAGAAACTCTTTTAACTTTTCCCGCTTTCCGGATGGAATCTTCGCGGAAATACCGAGTGTGCGGTTTCCGGTCGTGAGCACCAGATATTTTCCGGTAAAATTCAGGTTTGAAGAGACGCAGGGGGCTTTGGTTTTTATCGCTTCTCGGGTAACCTGCACCAGAAGTTCGTCGCCGGCTCGTAATTCTGATGCTTTCTTCGGCATTGTGTATAGAAAATTAGATTCCTTCGTATAAGGGAAATAACAGCTGGTGCGGTTTTCAATTTCCACAAAAGCTCCTTTGATATCCGGGAGAATTTTCTGGACTTTTCCCACATGGATACTTCCGAGCAGACGTTCTCCCCTGGGGTCTTCCAGACAGATTCGGCTGATTTTTCCGTTTGACTGCCAGGCAGCTACCCGGCAGTCTGTTCCGTGATAACAGAGAGTGGTAATGATAACACGTTCCATTTTATACAATCACATCTCCCAACGCTTCCAGGGATACCAGCTGTGGGATCTCCTCTTCACCGCGGTCGGCATAGACTTCTTCCCGGTGGATCATCAGTGCAAATGGTTCCAGTTCGATTCCGAGAAATTTTGCGAATGCTTCCATCACTAATTCCGGTTTCAGGTTGTGAACACTACCCTGGGAAAGCTGCATCCAGACTTTGTCACCGCGCAGTTCCAGTTTGTAGATCCACGGTTTGATATCGGTGATTTTTTCGCTTCGTTTTGTCTTTCTGAGGATCTCGATGCTATCCTGTGCAAAAAATGCTTCCAGCTGTCCTTTTTTCCACTCGACAGAGGGTTCTTTTCCCTCGCGGAATGCTACGGTATAATCAGCTGCTGCCACCAATGACATGCAGGCACTTGCTTTTCCGTCCGGGATCTGGCGGACACTGATCACTTTCATTCCCTCTGCCATTGTTGCATTTAACCGGTTCTCCATCTCTTTGGAAGACAGGGAATCGTCCGTCAATTCCATATCAAAGTATTCCCCGGCACTGGTGACACCAACGCCGAGAGGGGCCGCAAACGACATGATCATATGTGGAGAAAATCCGCCTGAGAAAGCGATCGGAATATTGGCTCTTCGGATGGCTTTCTGAAAATAACGCATGATATCCAGATGTCCGATGAATTTCATGGCACCTTCTTTGGAAAATTTAACTCTTACTTTCAACACATACACCTCCCTGATATTTTGCTGCACCACAGCCGGAACACTGCATACGGCAGTTCGGCGTTACGGTTTCTTCATGGGCACGTTTCCATTCACGTAACAGGAATTTCTTAGTGACACCGATATGAATGAAATCCCATGGGAAGATCTCATCATCACTTCGTTCTCTGATGGTATAAAAATCAGTATCGATACCACACTCGGCAAATGCCTCTTTCCAGTATTCCGGATGGTAATACTCTGACCAGGCATCAAAGAGCGCACCGTGTTCGTAAGCTTTCAGTATCGCATCCCCGACCTTACGGTCACCACGAGCCAGGATACCCTCCAGAACAGTAACATCGGCTTCGTGCCAGTTGTAGCGGATACTTTTCTGATTCAGCTGTGCATGGATCTCTTCACGGACGATTCTTGCACGATCAAGGAATTCTTCTTCCCGGCACATTGGAGCCCACTGGAATGGGGTAAATGGCTTTGGAACAAAGAAAGAAGTACTTGCTGTGATCTGACATTTTCCGTTTCGCTGATCTTTCGGGATCTCGTAATAACGTTCCGCGATTTCTTCGCAAAGATGAGCGATACCTTTCATATCATCCTCGGTTTCAGTAGGAAGTCCGAGCATAAAATACAGTTTCACTTTATTCCAGCCGCCCTCAAAAGCTTTTCCGGCACCTTCCAGAATCACTTCCCGGGTCAGACCTTTGTTGATCACATCACGCAGTCTCTGGGAACCGGCTTCCGGTGCAAATGTCAGGCTGCTCTTTTTGATATCCTGTACTTTCTTCATAACATCCAGGGAGAACGCATCAATTCGAAGAGATGGAAGGGAAATATTCACGCCTCGTCTGTCGCATTCTTCCATCAGGAAATTCACCAGTTCCGGGAGCTGTGAATAGTCACTGGAACTTAAAGAACTCAGAGAAATCTCTTCGTGTCCGGTGGCATCCAGCATCTCAACGGCTTTCTGTTTTAAGAATTCCACATCACGCTCTCTGGTCGGACGGTAGAGCATACCTGCCTGACAGAAACGGCATCCGCGGATACAGCCACGCTGGATCTCCAGAACCACACGATCCTGTGTGGTTTTGATAAATGGAACCACAGGAGCTTTTGGATAATACGTGTCTGTGATATCCATAACAATCTGTTTTTCGACAGATGCAGGAACGGACGCATCTGTTGGGGTGAAAGAAGCGATGGTTCCGTCTTCTTTATAACAGACCTCATACAATGCCGGTACATACAGTCCCGGAATCTGTGCCGCTTTCTTTAAAAATTCCATACGGCTGCTGCCTTTCGCCCGTTCTTCTTTATACAGATCCATCAGCTGGAAATATACCGTTTCACCTTCTCCGATATAGAAAATATCAAAGAACTGCGCCAGCGGCTCCGGATTGTAGGTACAAGGACCGCCACCGATCACGATCGGATCATCCCAGGTCCTCTTTTCAGCCAGCAGGGGAATCCCGGACAGATCCAGGATCTGTAAAATATTGGTATAACACATCTCATACTGGATCGTGATACCAAGGAAATCAAAATCCTTCACCGGATCCTGAGATTCCAGTGCGAACAACGGGATTTTTTTGTCGCGCATCACTTTGTCCATATCCGGCCACGGGGAATACACTCTTTCACACCAGATATCGTCACGCTGGTTAAACATATCATATAAGATCTGTATTCCGAGATGGGACATTCCTATTTCGTAAACATCCGGGAAACACATGGCAAACCGGACCGCAACTTCCGATTTGTCTTTCATCACTGCATTGACCTCATTGCCGATATATCGGGCCGGCTTCTCGATGGTCAATAAAATTTCATCATTTAGTGCTAATTTTCTCAAGTTTTATTCCTTTCATTTTGTGCAATTTAAACATAATTTTTCAATTTCGAGAAGTGAATTTATAAGTTGTTTTTTAAAAATCATAAGTGATTTTTTTTGAGCCTTTTGAGCAAAATTTTGTGCCGCTTTTTACTCAAAATTCGTCAAATGCGACCACTACCGCAAAACACTAACAGTTTAACATTTTTAGATACAAATTAATACTACTTTATACAAATATACATCATTTTCATTTATTCGATCATAGAGTAAAACTCTGTGCAGGAAAAAGGGATCACTGGAATTTGTTCCTGTTCTTTTTCTATATATAAAATATCTTCTCTTTCGATTTCACCAAACAAGCTTTGATATTCATTAGAAGAAAAAGGAATCGAAGGAATATTCTTTATTTCCTTTTTCGGCTTCAGGAAAGACCACTCTTCTTCAAGGGTTGAACAGTCGTAAACCTGTTGTGCTTTGTGGACATAAACAGCATCTGTAAATTCAGGTGTTTTATGTCCCAAAAAGAGAGAAATCGCTTTCATATTGACTGCGTTATTCTTTAATACTGTCGCATAAATATGTCGAATATCATGAAAATGAATATGTTCGAGTCCACACCGTTTAAGCAGGTTCGTAAAATTCCTTCCAAGAAAACTTCGGTTGTAAGGAAGTCCGTTATGATGACAACAGATGTATTGGTCATCATGAAATTCTATTATGTGCTGCTTGCAATACTCATATTCTGCTTTCTTTACAAGAATTTCATCCAGCACCCAGTCAGGCACTGGGACATAACGGATTCCATTTGCAGTTTTTGGCTGCGATATACCTGTTTTTGTCTGAATAACAGAACCGTTAGAAGAAACAATATTATTGCTGATCTGTTTAGTTATTAAAATATTTCCATTGTGATAATCGATATCAGAATATTTTAAAGCTAACGTTTCTGAGATGCGTGTTCCCAGACAGAATGCCAACAATACTGGAATATAAATGGAAGGAAACTCTTTCTGACAGGTACATAGTAGCAATTGTATTTGTTCAATAGTATACGGTGTAACATTTCGCGGTTTTTTTGGTTTTGTTATTTTTTTTAGCTTTTGGGCTGCTGCAATAGCCGGATTAAAAGAAACGCAATGTAACGTAACAGCATCTGAAAATAGGATCTGTACGATCTTCCGCGCATTATCCAAAATATGAGGATAAGCGATTTTTGAGATAACATTCACCAGATCATCGATCGTAATCTGCTGGATTTTTCTCTTTCCGAGTTTTGGTACTAAATACTTATAAAGTACATTTCGGTATGATGTAAATGTATTATATCGGATCTTTTTTTCCTCAATCTGATAATAATACAGCCAGTAATCACAAAACTCTTGGAAAGTATAGTCGAAAGGAATGTAAGATCCATTGACTAATTGTGCAATCATCACTTCTTTTGCTTTCACCGCTTCAGCTTTTGTTAAAAATCCGCTTTTCTGTGTAGGAATACATTTACCCGAAGAAAAAGTCAGGGAAAAACGGATCCGATAAGTTCCTTTATCTTTCGATACATCCCCACGGAATTGATACGAAACAATAGAACCGTAAAAGAAAGATGGTTTTGCCTGCGGACGCTGAATCGTCAACATAATTCACACCCCCTTTTTTATATAAGGAGCGAAAGTTTTGATGATTTCTTTTGCATCAGAATCTGCATCGATAATGCCACAATAAACATCAAACGTTGTGGTGACAGACTTGTGTCCTAACAATTTGGATATCTGTTCCAACGGGATTCCTTTCTCGAATAACAATGAGGCAAACTCATGTCGTAATCCATGCATGGAAATGAGCGGTAAAGAAGCTTCTAAACAAATCCGTCTCAGGGGGTTTGCTATTGTTCCTTTTTTTCGTAATGTTCCTTTCACGGAAATAGAAATATACCCTTCATCGTAAGGGTCCCCCTTTTCTTTTGCACGGTCTATGATAGACTGGTTCCAGGTCTTTTTGTGTTCCAATTCTTCAAACAAGAAATCAGGAATTTTCAAACATCGAAAACTAGACCATTTTGGGTCTTTCTCTGTTTCATATTTCTGCAAAGAATAGGATTCATCTGACCTTGTAACTTTGAAACTATCTACGTATTGTCGTTCGATACGTAGGACTTTCGATTCTGGATCAAAATCCTCATAGCGCAGTCCGCGGATCTCGCCAGTCCGTAATCCTGCAAACAGTGCAAGAAGAATTTCAAAATACACATTTGGATGTTTGGATGCTGTCTGTAAAAATATACTCAGCTGTTGTTTGGTATACAACTGTAGACCACCTAAGTGATGTTGCTTCTGTGGAAGATACATGATGTCTGGACGGATATCTGTATGAATATATCCATACGCGTAAGCATCGCGGAAAATCCTGCGCAAGAATTTCGATGCAACATTTCCAGAAGAATCTGAAATCATATTGATACGCAAAAGCAGTTCATTGATGTACTCCGGTGTCACATATGGCAATAAGATATCTGTTTTTATTCTGGGGATGATATGCTTTGTGATTGCCCAGAGGCCGATCACTGAGGTTACGGTATCTGTATCTGGCAAAAAAATAGTATCAAGCCAAAATTGAAGAAATTCCTGAAAAGTATACTGTGTGTTCCCTATTTTTTTTATGCGGGCAAGGTCATCCAGATATTTCTCATCATCCTTTTTTTTCATTAAAACAGCTTCTTCTTTGGAAGAAATCCCACTTACTGTCTCATAGGATATTGTAAAGTTATTTAGGTTAATAATGCGTTTTTTATATTCCCAGCTATGATTATGGTTAGAGATTACATTTTGATTGATGTTCATGATATCCTCCTTAAATTACTACAATTTTTGGAGAAATTGAAAATCAGCTTAGATTGTACTATGTAATCATAAAACTTGTCAAATTATTTTGGATTATTGCGGAATGTTGGCAAAATCCCCGTCCAGCCATCGGTCAAAGCTGGCTTTTGAAATACGATAATTGTCACCGATTTTTAAAACGCGGAAAGGCTTCCCTTCCGTATACACCTTTTTTATATATGCATAAGTTTTCGTCCTGCTGATCTGCAGGATCTCCTGAAGTTCCGCGACCGTATATAATTTTTGTTCCATATATGGTAAGGCAGATGAATTTCTGCTTTCCTCCTTTCTTTGTCAGATTAAAGAAACTAATGATTCTTCAAAATTATAGGTTCGTTTTTCCATTTTACGCTTATTGCTTTTCATACGTTTATGGATTCGTCTGCCTTCTGCACAGATATTCCGGACGGTCAATGCATAATCAATTGTTTTTTCAGAAAAGATTCTTCCGCATGGATGGATCGCTTTTGCACCTTTACTCAGTACGAGAGAAGCCAATCCGATATCTTGTGTGACAATGATGTCTCCTTTCTGACAAGAACTAAAAATCGCATAGTCAGCAGAATTGCTGCCTTCCTGAACAGTGACAATCTCGCTATAGGCGGAAGTTAACTGATGATTGTAATCAGAAAACAAGACAACAGGCACTTGTTTATCTTCCGCCACAGTTTCAATGATGTTTTTTACAGAACAGGAATCTGCATCTACTAAAATTCGCATGGGTGGTATACCTCCTTTATAATGTATTCATTTATAGTATCGTGAAAAAAGTTATAAATAAAAAATTTCGGACAGAAAAAAGAGACAGCCGAAGCTGTCCCTTTGTAAATTACATCGATTTTCTTTCTTTGATCTCTGCCATTTTCGCATCATTTAAGCGGGAAGCCCCACGGACCCTGGAAAAAGACAGATATCCGTTCATCCGGTCAATTTTTGTTACATTTTTGGATCCGCATTTTGGACATACATCCATGTCCAGCTGCTCGTATCCGCAGTCATCACAATAGGATAAGGCAAGATTCACTCCCTCATAGAATCCCATGTCCATGGCTCTGCGGACCAGTGTACGGATCGCATTCATGTTATATCCAAGATTATATCGCACATACTGGATCTTGCCACCATTAAACAGTTCCCAGAACCGGTGTTCCAAATCCTGTTTCTGAATCGGGGAGATGTTTTCGGTTACATGACAGTGGAAACTGTTGGATACATATTCCCGGTCAGAAACATTTTTAATGATTCCATATTTTTTTCTGAACTGCTTGATTTGTTTACCACAAAGACTTTCTGCAGGTGTACCATAAATAGCGTATAAATGATGGTCTTCTGCTTTGTACTGCTGAATTTTCTTATTGATATATTCCATGACCTCAATGGCAAAAGCGCCATCTTCTACCAGGGACTTCTGGTTATATAACTGCTGCAGTTCATTCAGTGCTGTAATACCAAAAGATGCAGTTGCAGAATCCAGTAACGGAGCAATTCGATCATCATAATCCAAATGTCCCCCTAAAAAGCCGCCCTGGCAATAAGCCAGAGGATTACAGGAAGCCTTCATATGGCCCAGATATTCGTAAGTCCGGCAATGGATCCTCCGGATCATTTCCATGTAATAATCCAAAACTTCATAGAAAGGTCGATTTTCTTCCCTGGATTTCGCTAAGATCATTGGAAGATGCAAACTGATCGCGCCAATATTGAACCGTCCCTGAAATACCGGGACATCATCATCTCCTGCTTTATCCTGCCCGCCCTTTTCCCAGTATGGGGAAAGGAAGGCACGGCACCCCATCGGGGAGATTACCTTATGGTAAGTCTTGTACATGTCTGCAATATAACCCTCACCGGTCAGAGATAACCAGTCCGGATACATGGTTTTTGCGGAACACTGGATACCTTCGTCAAACACATCCTCATTGATGCATCCAGGACCATGCAGATTTTTGTCATATAAAAAGACCAGTTTCGGGAAAAGAACGGCATGTTTAAAGCCTTCTTTCCCCTGTCCGCCTTTGTGGACCCGGAGGATAGCTTTTGAAATCTCCCTGCCCCATTCAGAAGTATCAATTCCAAAACTGAACGTGATAAAAGGATAATCACCCCTGGAGGAAGCGACTGTGTTTAATTTGTACTCGATTCCCTGATAGCCCTGTTCGATATCACGGATGGTTTTGGACTTTGCATAGGCAGCAGCTGCTTCATCTGTTCCTTCCGTATGCAACTGGGCCGCAACAGTCCGAAACTCTTCCAGATATTTTTCATAACTTTTCTTTGCATATGGAGCCAGGATTGTATCGATCTCAGGTACGGTAAATCCTCCGTACTGCTGGCTTGCTGCCATCAAGATAATATCACCAGTTACATCGAAAGCCGTATCAATACTCTTTGGCTCGTTATACCACATGTTGCTCATTTCAAAACCACCAGATAAAACATCTCCAAGCCGAAACAAACAACAATTCATAGTATCCCTGCGGGCAGACATATCATGGATATAAATATATCCTTCGTTAATTGCCTGGACCTCATCCTGGTTTAACTGGAACTTGATATACAGTTCTTTGTTTAATGCATTCATGATCAGGGTACGTTTTGTCGATACCAGCGTGGAATCTGCATTGGAATTTTCCCTGTCTCCTAAAAACTGGATCCGGTTCGCTTCCATATTTACCCGGTCCATCATATTCGCGTATTCATTTTTAAAATTCCGGTAGTCCCGGTAAGATTTAGCGACTGTAGGTGCTACTTCATCCAGTGCATTTTCTACCAGGGAATGCATTGTCAATACACTGACCTCATCCTGCATAGAATGTAACTGTGTTGTGACCAGCTCCAGGATTTTCTGAATTTCCTTGTCTGTAAACGTATATAACGCACGGTCTGCAGATTTGTTGATTGCGATAATGATCTTATTTGGGTCATATACCTGTTTTCTTCCATCTTTTTTAATAACGTACATAAATGATGTCCCCTTTCGTATTTGTTTGTTTATAGTATTCTTGAAATTGTAAAAAACAAAAGGAGGGCAATAACCTCCCTCCTCCGTTATGTATCATCATTTTTCTGCTTTTGTAATCAGTTCATCAAGACTCTGCGGTGTAAAATCATTGACATCGCAACAGGCATTATACCTGCCGGGGAGCTGTTCTAAAGCTTCTGCATGGACATGTCCGTGGATATGATAAGCATTCCGGTAAAATCCATTCCATTCCTGGATTGGATAATGGAATAGAATCACTTTTCTGCCATTGTCCCACACTTCCGCATATGGACGGATCCACGCAAAGACTTTGCAAAATTCCTTATTTTTGACATTAAATATATCGTGGTTTCCCATAACAAGGAATTTCTTTCCAGGGAGTGCTTTTAAAAAACTTGCGATTTCGGTTTCGTGGTACATTCCAACATCGCCAAGGATATATACTTTATCCTGATACGTCACCTTTTTGTTCCATTCACGTTTGATCTTCTCATGCATTTCTTCAATGCTCGTAAACGGACGGTTTGTGTTTTGCAAAGTTAAAATTTTATTGTGAAATAAATGTAAGTCGCTGATATAATAATTCATAAAAATCCCCTTTCAGGCGGAAAATTCCACCAGATAATTCATGACCATCGCTCTTTCATCATAGAAAACGATTTCATCGGCACGCAGTGAACTTCCTGCCTTTGCATGAAGGCAGTTTTTATGGTCTATATCCAGGCGTTTCGCAGTCATCTGGCAACTGGATGTGACAAATAATGGTTTGCCATACGCCACGGCAAATAACCCCATGTAAGCAGATGATTCATTTTCCTGATTCCATTTTGCATAAGAACTGCTGGTATACCCAAAACTCTTTAACGGATCCAGGGCAAAATAGGCTCCATCTCCAAACATTCTTCCATGCTCATAGGATGGCAGGATCTTTAAAGAGTTTTCAGTGATGTTCAGCCAGTACGCATTTCTGCTGCCATGCCACATCTGCCGTACATATCGGATATGTTTTTCCCCGCAGTAATCATTAAACAACCGCTGCTGTTTTTGTGGGATCACACGCCAGATGTGTTTCACTTTGCTTTGCAGGGAAGGGATCAGATGTTCATAAACTTCCTGTTTCTGGGAATCTGTGGCATCATAGACTTCGATCTGCTGTCCTTTGAAACTGCCAGTGGCACATGGAGATACCATTTCCATTGCAGTCAATAGATCAGTTTCCCGGTCAATGAACTTTTCAAAATCATCTGGGGAGTTTGCCAGTAATTCACTGACATGCCGACTTTTTCTTGGTGAGATCATCAATAACTGTTCCAAATGTTTGTTGAAAGCTTTTGTTGTTTTTAAATTACTCAGTTTTTTCAGGATCTTTTTTGACTCTTTGACCTGAGCTACGGTAACATTCTGATTGACCAGATGGGTTTCTACCATTCCTTTTGCATAACGGTATAATTTTTCATACAGTGCTGCAGCCACGTCAGAATCTTTTGTTTTTACCTCCTGCTTTGTTGTATACTGGGGAGCCAGGTAAATGTCAGAGGAATCGACATAGCCCTTTGATAATTTCTCATAATATCGGATCCAGTACATATGGATCGGATAAGGGTTCTGCAGATCCTTGACCCCGAACATCTCCCCACGTTCGGATCCGATCCTGCCATAGGTGGCATGGAGCAGGTCGCCCTGTGGAATAAAATGATAAAACTTGTAGTTATTGGAAGCCGGGTTAATACAGGTAAGGTAAGCTTCCGGATAAGAATCGGTTGGAAGCTTGATGGTATTCCACACTTCTTTTACATACATGCTCGGAACTGTTCTTCCGTCTTTTACGAACGTTCCCCTCTGTGTGATGTCATATTCTGCATCGCCTACCGGTGTAGTAACCGTCATACGGTTAGGGATAGGAAGATCCAACAGATGTTTTCCGATCTCCTCATATAACCCGCTTTCAGTATTTGCTACTTCTGCAGTCTGTCTTTCTTCTGATATTTGTCTGATACTGATAGAATGTGGAAAAACAGGTGGAATAAAATTCTGTCCGAAAGTCAGGAAATTTGACGGGTATTTCATTTTGTGGGAAAATATCCTAGAAGGGAGGAAATCATATGCAAGTAATCATTACTGTAGAAAATAGAAATGGGATGCTCTTTAACCACAGACGGGTAAGCAGGGACCAAAAAATTTCCGAACGGATCCTTGCTTATTGTAAAGAAAAGAGACTCTGGATGAATGCATATTCTGCAAAATTATTTGAAAACAATCCGCAGATACGTGTTTCGGAAACGTTTTTAGAACAAAAAGATGCGATATGCTTTGTAGAGGACCAGGATGTTACCCCGTATTTACCAGAGATCGATACGATCATACTCTTCCATTGGAACCGGGATTATCCGGCGGATTTCTTTTTTACTGTAGATTTGTCTGAATGGAATCGGATCCATCAGGAAGAATTTGCAGGAAAATCGCATGAAAAGATCACCATGGAGGTATATAAGAAATGAGAAAATTAAAACAATTATGCATTATCTTTTTGATGCTGTGTCTGTTTTTTGCAGGATGTGATATTCCTGTAGATACAGGGAATACATCAGCTCCGGCATCAACAAAGGAAACGGTTACATTAACAGATATTCCGGAATATGCCGGGAAACCGTACATAACGATCCATGATAATCAGCCGGACTTCACGGATTCTGATCTGACCACGGAAGCTTTTGAGAATTACAGCGACCTGGATGATCTGGGACGATGCGGAGTTGCTTATGCGAATATCTGCATGGATTTAATGCCGACAGAGGAACGTGGATCCATCAGCCAGGTAAAACCAAGTGGATGGCATTCTGTAAGATATGACAATGTGGATGGAAAATCTTTATATAACCGTTGCCATTTGATCGGCTGGCAGCTTGCCGGGGAAAATGCAAATGAAAAGAATCTGATCACTGGAACACGTTATTTGAATGTGGATGGGATGCTGCCATTTGAGAACATGGTTGCTGATTATGTGAAAGAAACAAACAACCATGTATTATACCGGGTGACTCCGATTTTTAATGGCAATAACCTGGTAGCTTCCGGTGTCGAAATGGAAGCCATGTCCGTAGAAGACCGAGGGGAAGGCATTTTGTTCCATGTGTACTGTTACAATGTACAGCCTGGAATTACAATCGATTATGCGACTGGAGACAGTTATCTGACTTCTACAAAATCGGAAGAAACTGGAGACAGCACGTATATTCTTAACGAAAATACGATGAAGTTCCATACCCCGGATTGTTTGAGTGTACAGAAAATGAATCCGAACAACCGAAAAGAATATACTGGAAATCGGCAGGATCTCCTGGATCAGGGATATGAACCTTGCCAGCAATGCCATCCATAAGAAAAAGCCTTAGAGAACATTCTCTAGGGCTTTTCTTTTACGTGAAATATTGTGAATTGATTTTGCTGGATATCATGTACGATGATATCCTGGTTTTCTTTTTCGAAAGACATGCTCACGTAGCAGTCTTGGGCTTCACTGATCCTTTCTGCGAGGTCCGTAGCTTCTTTTTTTGCCATATTCCATGCAGCAGGAAATGTAGGAACTTCCTGGAATGTTTTGGACTTATCAGTGGATACGGTAATGGTATACACGGGACAGCCTCCTTTTCTCTTACGTATGGAAATCAGTATAGCAAATCATAAGAGAAAAAGCAACCATACGTTCGCCTACTCCATGGCATTGAAAATATCTTCGGCAGCAGTTGTCCGTTCCACATTTTCCTGTTCGATATTGGCAGGGTTTTCATATTCCCGTAAGAAGTCAGAAGCAGCAGTTTTGGGATCGGTAGCATTTTTCAGGCTTTCCAGGAGACCCGGTTTGTAATCTTCCAGATAAGCGATCAGACTGTCTAACTGTCCAGAAATACTTCCGATACTCTTTCCTTCATCAATGGTATATCTACAGAGATATTCTTTGATTACAGGATCCGTAAATCCGCACAATCCATATCCATAACGTCCTCCGGAATATAACCCGAACCGGGAACTGGTGATCACTTCGTTACGGCTGATCTGTCCACTATCAACCATAGTCGTAAACTGGTCACTGGAGACTCCGGTATTGTTGATGGATTTGATCTCTAAGGAAGACGGATTAAATGCCGGATATGCTTCATTGGCAATATTTGCCATGATACCGGCAACACCTGCCTTGGAAAATCCCAGATCTAACAGGTAATTCTGGATCACTTCTGCATTGCTGTCTCCATTCTCTTCGCTTGTGGTGGCAAAACGGCGGATGGTAAGAATTTCATTGCAATCTACTTTCCGATCGTGTGTGATCCCCCATTTGGCGCCTTTGGCTTCCACAATATCCCCATCACCATCATACAAAGCAACGTGTCCTTCGTAGCAGACGACATCTCCTGCTTTTGCGTCTTCCAGGCTTTTTACTTCTTCACCAAGAGAACGCCATCCGTAAGAAGTTGTGTACTCTCCATCATAAACACCGCAACGGGATAATACTTCATACACAAAATGGGAGCAGTCAATACCATTGGTCAGGGAATCTCCGCCCCAGACATAAGGGTTTCCTACAAACTGGTCAGCAAAATTGATGATTCCTTCGCCAGTACCATTTTTGACATCGTAAACAGTATTTGTTACATATGTAAAGGCTTTATTGTCTTCCGGTTTCACCACCTGCTCTGCGGTTTCCATCTTATCCTCACCGGTTTTTGTTACATATTTCAAAGCTTTCTTTCCCTGCTGCAAGTAAGAAGCTTTTACAAATCCACGGACATCCCCAGATTCGATATATACCCAATCTTTATCACCATCTGCGATCACATAACATAATGCTTTCGCAGAAAGTTTGCCGATAATTCTGGAATCTTTGGATGTGCCTTCACGGACATTCAGGCTGGTTTTTACTTTGGCATAAGCATAGGTTTTATCAACCTTTGCGAATCCCTTCCGGATATCTTTTGCTGCATGTTTAAAATATTTTCCATAATCAATGTGGTTTGCCCAGGCTGATAAATCTTTGCTTTCTTCAGCAGCAGAGTCCTGTTCGGCATCATCGTTTGCCTCCTGTGAAGCTTCGGGTGTTGCTTCTGGTGTGGTTTCCGGTGTTGCTTCGGGTGTTACTTCCGGAGTCGTTTCTGGTGTTACTTCCGGTGTCACGGAAGGTTTTTCTGAGCTGCCATCTGAATCTGCTTTCGGTGTTTCTGGTGTCTCGGATGGGGTAGGAGTGACTTCCCCGGGATTCTTTTCATCGGTACCTTCCCCGGTATTCCCTTCTCCTCCCCCGTTTTCTCCAGATCCATTTTCATTCGGAGCAGCTGGTGTTACGGTGGGTTCCTCAGTCGGTGTCACGACAGGATCCTCGGTTGGTGTTTCGGTTGGTGTTTCGATTGGTGTTTCAGCTGGAGTTTCGACTGTTACTGGATCTGTAACTTCTGCCATAGTTTCCGATCCATCGTTTGCGGTAAGCGGTGCAGTGATTTCTTCTGCATGAACGGAAGATACAGGTCCTAACACCATGCCTGCAGCCATAACGGTACTGGTTACTGTAGTTCCAATTTTTTTAAAAGATTTTCTCATTTGATTCCTTTCTTGTCACGCATTTGTTACTAAACGGAATTCCATTTCCGTTAATTTAAAAACGGTTGCTTCTTCTGTATGTTCCATGACATAATAAATGCCATTTTTCTGCATGATCACATCAATGTACGATACAGGATCGTTTGGGTCGATGCGGTCAGCCATACAAAGTTCCCCTTCACTCGTATAGATTGTCAGGTATTCCCTTCCATACGCTTTTTCTTTTACAACATTAATAAAAGATCCCTCTGAACCTAACAGGTCATACATTTTCAAAAAATTCACTTTGTATGAAGTTTTGTATGGTTTAGGTCCATAGATTTTCTGCATTAGTTCCATAACATTATCATCCATACTATAAATCCTTTCTGTTATAATATACTTCCCTCTAACTATAGTATGGTCAAACGGATGCAAAAAATACGACACTTTTTCTTGACACTATTGTACTATGTATGGTAGAGTGGATGCAACTTCTTTTATCCCCTTAGAAAGAAGTTACGTATTTTTACGAAAAAAGGCTATCAAATATAGTCTTTTTTTGCTTCTGTATATAGTATTTAGAAAAAACAAAAATTCGAATTTTTTCGGACACAAAAAATCCTCCTCAAAATGAGAAGGATTTTTCTGTACTAATAGGAAAATGCCAAAAAGTCTACAACCGGACGTTCTGCATTCCCTGCTGGAGAATTAAGTAGTTTATTCTTTACCACTAGGGAACTACTGCCGCCACCATCCAGACTTCTGGCAAAGGTACATCCAAGGTCTGAGAAAATGGACTGCATCTCTGCAAAAGAAACGCCTCTCCGGTAATTGTTTTCCCCTGCTGTAATAATGTAATATTCTCCCGGACGGACCATAGCGATCCCTGTCCGGTTGTAGTAATAGGAATTAATCTTATGTTGGGATGCCAGATCGATCTTCTTCCCCTCCTGAATTAAAAGCGGATCTGCAGTACCAAACACATCCTTTACGCCCTGTTTTAAAAGTTTTGCAGCAGAAATTCCAGCCTGTGGCGTAAAAAGCTTTCCGTCTATATCCAGACATACTTCGGAGCCGGTTGTTGTTCCGTCCTTTACGATTTTCCCATTTTTGATAAACAATCCCGCACAGGCCGGCTGTCCAGTGTCATAGGAAAAATAGCTTCCGTTCGTTACAACGGCATCCTTATTCCTTTTGCAGTAGGAAGTTGGGTATTCCCTTTTTCCGCCAAAGGAGTCATAAGACAGTCCACTGGAGATCTGTGATGGACTAGAGACCACAATATGCGTCAATAGGTAAGTTCCATTTTTCGTATTCTTCTGCTGCACGGTAACAAAGATATTGTCTTTCGTGATACTGCTGATGCTTTTTTTGACCTCTTTTTTGTAGGTCTCGGCCGCCTGGATAGCTGCTGTCTTCTCTTTTGCTGTTATGCTGGTAGAATATTCTTTTCCAAGATATTTCATGGTAATCTTGTTTTCGCCTTTTACAAAAGACAGTTTTTCTGGCAGTCCGAGATCATCCGCAAGAAGTTCCCGTTCTGTATCATCATCGAAAGATGCCACATACTGAAAATGATCCGATGGATATTTTCCTTCGTAGACCGTTTTGGCAGTTACTATGCGGATATCCTGGAGTTTGTGTATTGGTATAGCATACGTCCGTTCTCCAAGGACAGATTCTGTTGTAATCGTATCATTTTCTGCTGTAATCTTATCCGGTGCATTTTTTATAGTGAAATCAGAAAGATCTTTTCGTGTTCCATCTGTATAAGAGATCTCGCAATCCAGTTTATCGGAATTAAAAGCATCTCCTTCATACACATTTCCATCTGCATAATCCCACTGGATTTCTTCCACAGGGATCGATTCTACAGGGACTTTTGTCGAAAAACGATCCGCTTGGATGGTTACGGACTGTTTGGGACGGTTGATTTTTTCAGGAGTAATCTCAAAATTTGTAACTGTCTTTTTCCGGCCAAGCAGACTTACCGTATGTACAGAAAAATCTTTTTCTACTATACACGCATACTGATATGGCTGAGTACCGGAATAGGTTGCTTCGATCTTATATGGGACGAACCAGGTTCCAACAAGGACGATTCCACAGATTCCCATTCCAATGAGTAATTTCTTTTTGTGCATAAGATATATCCCCCTTACGATATATAAATAATTTCTCTCATATATAGTATGGTGAATTACATATGCAAAATTAAGACATTAAGGAAGCAACGAACAGTACGAACAAAGCCAGAAATACAACACAGCATCCGGAGACAATAAATAAGATTTTGGCTATCAGCTTATACTTTTCCCGGATGATGAGTCCGATGGCAAGACAGACTGCGCCCAAAAAGAACACGCCACTCAAAATACCAAAAATGAGATTAACCAGTAAAATTCCCATAAAAGCCATACGAATTCCCTCCTTTCTATTCATAGTATGGAAAAAAGACAGAAGATCAATCTTCTTCTGCCTTTGTGATATCGATACCGGTTTTGTTTTTGTATTGTCTGACATAGCTGCGAAGTCTCATGTATTCTTCGCAATACCTGAGTTCGAGTTCCTTTTCACGCTTATAGCTTTTTTGCAATTCGCTTAGTTCTTTCTTTAGTTTTGCTTCCACTCTCCCGTCCGCAATCGACCTGTATTTTTCCATTTTGTTGTACAGTGTCCGTATGAAACTTTCTTGCAGAATGTTTTTCATCTCAGGAGTTACAGATTCTCTTTTCGCCTTGCGGATCGAGTAAAGTTCCGGATGTGAAGCATACTGCATGAGAACCAAAATGCCGATCTCTTTTGATAAAAACTTGTCCCAATCTCCCACTTTGTCTGCCAGCTCTTTGGTAATGACAAGGTAATTGTACATGCCATACCAGCTTTTCTTTGCAGATGATTGTAAATCAGCAAGGCTGACCTTGATCTCATAACATCGAAAGGTTCCTTTACTGTCCATAGTTACAAAATCACAGATTTCGTTTCCCATTTTCTGATGTGGAAATCCAATTGTAACTTCTTTGCAGCCATATATCCTTTTTTCGCGACACATCTGCTCTAACGCCGTTTCGATATCCAATGTCTCCTGTCTTTTTGCCATGTTATAAAATTACCTTATCCTTTCCAGCCAAAAGCATGTCCGCAATACATCTGGTTACATGGGTCATGATTTCTGCCTGTGAACAGTCTGCTTTGACATATTCCTCCAAGGACTGTGAATCGTAGGAAAAATCAGTTGCGGTTAGGAACTGAATGATAAAGGCCCGGCGGTCATCCTTGCTTAATCGGCGGATCTCATGTTTTTCAGTAAATCTTCGTTTGACTGCCGGATCAATACTATCCTGCAAATTGGTTGCTGCCAGGATGATATGATCACTTGTTACAGAATCCAAAAGCTGTAACAGACAGGTCGTTGTCCGGGCAATTTCAGCAGATACACCTCCGTCCTGATATTTTCGTTTGATTGCAAGACTGTCCAGTTCATCGAGCATGACGACACATTGCTGCTGGTTTATGTAATCGAAAAGATGTCCAAGATTTTGGGCAGACTTTCCCAGATAACTGTCCATCATCCGTGAAAAATTTACATACAGGTAAGGCATCCCCAGTTTATATGCGACATATCTGGAAAATTCAGTTTTTCCCACACCGCTCTCCCCATACAGGAGGGTTGCATTCAGATATGGAATCTGTTTTTCCATTAACGTCTGACTTACCTTATACATATCCCGGATCTGTTCAAAAATAGCTTTTTCCTCTTCGGAAAGGTAATAACGATCTTCCTGATAGGTAAGCGCTAAATCCTCAGCTTTCGCGAACCCTGAAATGTTTAGTGGGAGTTCCAACAGATTCATACCGGTATTTTGCAACAGATTTGTATATCGTTTTACAAAAGCTGTGTTTTTTTGTGTAGTATCTTCCCGACAACAGCCAAGAGCTGCTAGTTTCGCTTTTTGCAGGTTGTTTTCTGCAACATAACGGACCAATTCTTTTTGTATATTTGTCATTCCCATGTTTTCTCTCCTTATACAATGATAATATTTTTGTTCTGCAGCCAGTATCCAAGGTCTTTACGGAGCATTCGGGTATATTCTGGACAGCCGTTAGTAAGCGTAATCCAGTCCACGTAAAATCCTACATGTTCTGTAACTTCCGAATCGGATGCGTCGCGGTATGGTCCATAGCAGATCTGTCCTATGCAGTCCGGCATGTCCTCCATAAAAATCCGGTCATTTTCCCAGACCATTCGCTGCTCCCTGGTATATCCGGTGAATCGGGCAATTGTTTTTGAGTCTGGGATCGGATGTTTTACCCATCCACCATTCTTCTCTGAGCGGTAGATAAAGGTTTCGAGATTTCCATATGCATCATAGCAATGCAGTAAATCACCTAAGACCCATTCTCCATGTCCATCCATTCCGCGGAACAGATTTTTGTCTTCAAAAGAAATTTTGTTATCTGTCATATACTCCTCCTAATATGTACAATGCCATCCCATACCACCACGGTTTTTTCGGAACTTTCTCAAAAACCTGCAGCCTGTACAACGAATGCACTTCTTTTTTGAACGACTGATTTTTCGAATGCATTTACCCATGTGCTTCCTCCGGGCTTTTCTCGATGAGGTGTTCCAACAGGTCTTCGCAGGCTTGTACATAGCCATCGTGATTGGTAATGTTTCGCATAGTTGGTGAATCCATAGTTTTCCTCCTAAAAAAATGACAGTTGTTGGTTTTCGTTCGGATTGTAATTCATCCACAGCATCTCTGTTTTCTGACTCAGAACCTGGGAGTACGCTTTGATAGAAACGGTATGCCACCCGTCCAACATGTTCCGGTATAATTCCGAATCATATCCGGAAAGAACAACCGGTCCCGGATGTTCCAGTAAAACCTCCAGTAGGTCAGTGTGCTGTTTTTCATCCATTTCCATACGGTATTGTTTTCCACCGGATCGCGTAGATAGTAAATATGGTGGATCACAGTAGATCAGTACATGGTCCGAACGATATTTCTGGATCAAAGAAATTGCTGGAAAACATTCAATTTGAACTCCCCGTAACCGCTCTGCTGCTTCCAACAACCGTTCCGGAAGCGTCTTCCAATCCTGGGCTGCATATGCTTTTTCTCTACCAGAGATATCCGATTTCCAACCGGATGCAGGACCTCCAGTACGAAATCCGAATCCCATATTCAACCGGATACAAAAAAATACTGCCTGCTGGAGAGAATCCGCAGGAATTTCCGTACAGGCATTTTCGTATATCTTTCTGGCATATGGTGTAAAAGCGATTTCATGGGCCAGTTTTTCCGGATCATTTTTTACCCATTCAAAAAAACAGACCACATCCTGATCCAGGTCATTGACTGTTTCAATCGCTGACCGATCCTTGTTAAATAAAACAGCCCCGCTGCCGAAAAAAGGTTCCAGATATGTTCGATGTTCCGGGAAGTAGGAAATGATCTGTTTAGCGATCCGAAACTTACTTCCCGGGTATTTGATGATACTGCGCATAAGCTTTTCCTCCTGTATATAGTATGGAGAAACGTAAGAAAATTTGGATTTTTCGGACGAAAAAAGCAGCATCCTAAGATGCTACTTTTCGAATTGTTCTGCAGCTTCTGTTGCTAGTTGCAAAAGTTTGCTATCTTTGTAAATATCTGCCAGTTTAAAATCCGTGTCACCGGACTGCTTTTCGCCAAAGAACTCTCCAACACCACGCATTTTCATATCCTGTTCTGCGATCAAAAATCCGTCATTTGTGGAAGCCATAAAATCCAAGCGTTCACAAGAATCCTCAGAACCATTCAGGAAAATACAGTAACTTTGCCATTTTCCCCTGCCAACCCTTCCTCTGAGCTGATGCAATTGGGACATTCCAAAACGTTCCGCATTTTCAATCAGCATAACGGTAGCATTTGGGACATTTACTCCAACTTCTACAACAGTGGTAGAAAGTAAAATTTGTACTTTGTTTTCCTGAAATTCCTGCATAATCTGTTCTTTTTCCGCAGCTTTCATTTTGCCGTGAAGAATACGGATCTCATATTTTTCCGGAAAAGCTTTCCTGAGATCTCTGTAATAGGATCCCAGGTCAATGACCGGGAAATTCGGGTTCCATTCGATCATGGGGCAGATGATATAGGCTTGTCTGCCATGTTCCAGTTCCTGGTATAAAAATTTCCAGGCACGCATACGATCCCCTTTTTGAAGCACGCAGTTTTTGATAGGCAGCCGGTTTGCAGGTTTGTCCTGGATCGTGCAGATATCCATATTTCCATATAAAATCAGCCCAAGGGAACGTGGAATCGGAGTAGCACTCATGACAATGTTGTGCGGATAAATCCCTTTTTGTTCCAGTGTTTCCCGCTGCTTGACACCAAAACGGTGTTGTTCATCGGTAATGACCAGTCCAAGATTAGAAAATTCTACTTTTTCCGTAATCACGGCATGGGTTCCTACAAGGAGCTGGATCTTTCCGGAACAGATTTTTTTATAGATGGCAGCTTTCTTTTTGGTGGATCCAGTTAATAATTGGGCTGTATAGTCCAGATTGTAGGTCTCCAGCATATGCCGCAGTTCTTCATAATGCTGGGTAGCCAAAACCTCCGTTGGTGCCATTAAAACCGCCTGATAGCCATTCTCCGCTGCCAGGAACATAGATAAGATTGCGATGATGGTTTTTCCGGATCCGACATCCCCCTGTACCAAAAGATTCAAACGTTTCTGCCCTTTGACCTTTTTACAGATCTCGGAAAAACATTTCTTCTGTCCTTTTGTCAAAGCAAATGGCAGCTGCGGAAGTAATGCTGTTGTTTCAGACTGCTCTTTCAGTTTACAGGTATTCCTTACCTCAGAAAAAGTCTTAGAAAGATCTTTTCGGAACCAGAAAAATTCCTCAAATACAATCCTTCGGTATGCAGCAAGATATTCCTCCTTGGATTTGGGATAATGGATCCAATGTAAGGCATCTGTCCTGGAACAAAGGCCGTATTTTTCCATGACTTCTATGGAAAGTGTTTCCGGACACTCTTTCTCTTGCAGTAACAGTGATGTATATTTGCGAAGCACCAACTGTGTCAGCCCACGCGTCAGCGGATAGACAGGCTGCATAGTTCCAGTCATCTGCTCATATTCTTTTGGTGTATAGATCTGTGGTTGCGTCATTTGCGGATATCCATGAAAATACGAAATCTCACCAACAAAGACATAAATATCCCCAGGAGAAAAATCCTTAACGGTATAAGGTGGATGGAACCACCGCACCCAGATCGTCCCGGATGGATCATGGGTACGTATCTTGGGTAATTTTCCAGAATAATCCAGAAACTGATCCAAGATCACACGGATCGCCCGCCGCCCTTCTGGGATCTGATAAACAGGAAGGGGCACTGGATAAGCTTCATAACTATAAGGAAAATGATATAACAGATCTTCCGCTGTCTGGATTCCAAGTCTTTTTGCTGCGTTTTCTGTCCGTTTCCCCATACCGAGTTCTTCTATTGCGATTGCTTTCCAATCAAAAATCTTTTTTGTGTTTTGGTCCAAAAAATCACCTCTCTTGCATTGCTATTTCATATATAGTATGCCGAAAAAGGTAAAATTTTGGATTTTTTCGGACGGCTAATTCCACAACTGTTCATCTGCCAGGTTACAGATCCATAAAGAGTGTTTTTTTGCCTGTTCTACGGTATATCCGGTACCAGAAGAATCCGTTTGTGTCAGGTAACAGATGCAGGTATCGCTTCCCTCAACCAGTTTTCGGTCCCGTTCGAAATAGACCCCCTTGTGGTAGGAATCTGCGATATACTTGTAGGTACAATGCGGCCAGACTGTTGCAAAGCGTTCCTGGTCTTCTTGCTTCCAGTACTTGGTGTAACCTGGATACGGCAGCAGGAGGATCATCTGGACTTGCGGATATTTTTGTGTCGCCTTCAAAACCTCTTCTGCTGCCAAAAGGTCAAAGCCGAAAGCACCACCACACGCAAAATATCTTCCTCCGTCCCGGATATAGTTCTCAATGCAAAACTGCAGGCGTTTCCGAAGGATGGAGATGGAAGATTCTGGAAGGTTGCGATGACCGGTAAAACAACAAGCTGTGAAGGTGTCCATGATTCTCTCCTTCCTTTACAAAACAGTTATCAGACCATAGAGATCCTGAGCCAGCTGGTCCTCTCCTACAGTTTCTCCAGCATTTCCCTCATACACAATCTGTAAAGTCACATCTTCATTGACATGGATCGCGATTGCCAGGGAATTTCCACTGATTCCTTCGACATGGTAAACAAGTGCCGGGATATTCTCATCACCAATCTCTTTTGCATCCGGATACGTGGTTTTGTAGTCGTCCCACGCCATCAGATCGGATGTTCCAAGAGATGCCGTAAGCATGGTATCATCATCCAGGGAAGTCATGGTAAAGAACGCCAAATGCTCTCCGGTAGAAAAACTGCCAGCTGCCAGGGCATCTTCCACAGTGGTCGTAGCTGAATTTAAGCCCGCTATTGTTTTTTCTTTTCCATCTTCACCATAAGAACCACCAGCCAGGACATAATTCAACGGAACCTTGAATGTGCACATATCTTCGCTGATTCCCATAGCAACATCTGTAATGCCAGTGGCAGTTGGATATACATCACTTATGTTCGCTACAGATTCCTCAGCATCTTCTGTGGGGTTTGCTGTTGGTTCTGCAGTGATTTCTGTTTCCACCTCTTTTGTAACTGCAGGAATATCCGTAGCATTTGATGCTGCTTCCAAATCTGGTGTTTTCTTTCCGCATCCAGCAATACAGATTGTGGATACAAGCAAAATGGGTAGATATAATTCTTTTCTCATAAATTTTCCTCCTAAAATTTTTTATATATAGGTAAAGAGCCTGATTTCTACAACCAGTGTCTCGATCCTTCTTTGGTCATCATATACGGCGTGAATGCGCGGGAAATTCCACCTTTGACTACATTCTCATCCGCATATGCCAGCAAAAGGGGCGTTCCGACCTGCAGTTCTTCCTGCCGGACCGTACATAACATTTTCAAAATTTCTCCTTTTGCAGACTGAAAACGGACATTACAGCATCCCGGATATTCCATGTTTGCAAAGATCTCTGTCACATTCCCTTCGAGTACCTGAAACTGTCCGTTTTTAAACACTTGAATATTGTTCAGATATTTTTTCTTTGTCCGAAGTGTTCCAAACGCCAATATAAATGCTATAATCCCGATTACAAGTGCTAAAAATCCACGCACGCTACATGCGCTTACGCAGAATATTCCAATCACACAGAAGATAATACTGAGTCCCATGCATGTTTTCATCTGATGCTGAAATACTTTTTCGAAATACTGTCCGATAAATTCTTTTTCACACGCATTTGGATCCCGAAACCCTGTTAATTCATTGATTTTTTTCACAAAATTCCTCCTAGTTATAAGTTTCTATATATAGTATGGTGAAACACAAAAAGAACAGGGCCAAAATCGACCCTGTTTTTCCAAAATTATAATGAAATCTGTAACCTGTTGTTCGCAAAACAATACAACGCATTCTTTACAATACTTTTTACAAAAGAAGCGATCGCCTGTGTGACAGCATTGCCGAGCTGCTGCTGTTTATCGTTGAGTGTTCCAAAAAACTGAAATTTTCCGTTCAGTCCGGTTAAACTAGCTGCTTCCGCAATGGATAGGATCCGGTTCCCAACCGGTGGCATGGTATTTACTTTCCTCCAATTGACCAGAGTGATCGCCGGTTTTTCCATGGACAAACGATAATAGGTATCGCTGTGCCGATCAAGATGAGCCATTTCCCTGATGTCCTTGTAATTATGTCCGGGTCTCACCTGTTTCATTTTTTCGATAGTTTTCGGTTTTGCTTTTGAGTATTCCTCAAACCCATACCAATCCGGAGTGACTTTCCGCAGGGCATCCCCAGCCGTATGTTTGGTGGTTAAGTTGACATCCGGGATCGTTATTTTTCCGATCCGACTGCCGACCAGGATCATCCGTTTCCGCATCGTGTATCCGCCAAGTTCCCAGTCGCAGACCACCTGATAGGATATCTCATATTCAGAGAGTCCTGTGATGACTTTTTCCAGATATTTTCCCTGTTCTTTCGTCAGAAACTGTGGGACATTCTCGATAACAAAAACCAGAGGCCTTTTTGCCTGAACGATACGGATATAGTCATCGATCAAGAGGCGTTTTTCCTTCGCTGCTTCTTTTTCAATATTTCTGCGGTTAGCATTGGAATATCCCTGGCAGCAGGGACCACCGATGATTAGATCAATATCTGGCACCTGCTCAGGCTGCAGATCACGCATATCCATGCATAAAATATGGGACCCGATATTTTTCTCATACGTCTGTACGGTTGCTTTATCGAAATCACAGGCAAACTTTAAGTCAAAAGAATCATCCCTGGCAAATGGTAAGTCCAGGAGTCCTGCTCCGGAAAACAAAGATGCGGTATCAAATACATACTGCAGATCTTTCTGCTGTTTGGCCGAGAAAAATCCAGATGCTTGTAACATATCCGTTAAAAGGTCTGAGTGATGGAGCAATTCTTCTTTCGGAAGTTCAAACGATACTTTGTCCTCTTTATCCAGCATGGAAACTAACTCCCTATCATTGTCTGTTTCTACTTGGGAAGATAAGGTAATGACGTGGACGATGATTTTATCGCCTGTTAATTCGATTTCCATATAGTTTGCCTCAGCAATCAGTTCCCGGATCTCTTTGTTTCTTATATCTACCAATGGTTTATGGTGAATTCCTTTTTGGCTGAACTGGTAAGGTCCGGTTTTATCCGGGACGATGATAACCTCCTTTGCATGGGCATCAATAAAGTATCTGTATTTAACTCCGGCACGGAACGTTTCATTTTCAGCAAAAGAAAAGGTTAAGCCACGTTTACTACTTTTAATTCTCATAAAAATTTCTCCTTGAATGATTGTATTTCAGACGAAAAATATTCTCTCCTCTCATGTAAAAATTGTCTGATACTTATAGAATCCGGGAAAAAACACAAAACAAAAGAACCCAAAAGCACAATGCTTTCGGATTCTCTTTTTTTGGATCTCATTTTTCTTTTTCCTCCAAGACGGTGTGAATCGAAACCTCGTATACGGTTTTAAATAAAACTGTACCATCCGGTAAGAGTTTGTTAAACTTCCTGCTCTGAATCCTTCCATTCAAATGCACATGAGTTCCTACTTGGAAATTCCTCTGGGCATAAATAGCAGTTGCGTTCCAACAGATACAAGGGATATAGGAAGAAGTCCCATCCTCATGGTTTACTGCGATAGCAAGATCTGCAATTGGAGTTTCTTTTACTCCAACTTGGCGGAAATAAGGTATTTTAAAAAGGTGTCCGTCCAATTCGACTTCATTTTTATCCTGTTCCATATCTTCAGACAAATACAGCATGTCTGCCAAGACGATCAGTCTCAGATGTGTCTTTTCTTCCCCAGCCACTTTGATATTAAAAGACCGGAATTCTCCCTTTACTTTTACGTAATTTCCAGCATAAAGCAGACTGGGATCAGTCCGTCTTTCCGAAAACTGCACAGGAATAATGTCTGCAGTTCCGCTCAGGCGGCTGATACTTAACTCCATTTGATAAAATTTTTCTCCGTTTTCTTCATAGTCCAGAACTGGTTTGGAAAGGATAGTTCCGGACAGTGTTACTTTGTCAATGATTCTTTCGTACATGTATATCTCCTTTATTGTATTTCAGATCGTATATTCTCCTATCTGCTTAATTGATCTGATACATATAGGATGGTAAAAGGAAAAAAAAATAAAAAGAGGCTGTTACATGCGCAACAGTCCCTTTTTGGATTTCGATTATGAATAAAGCAATTGGTAAGCCATCGGGGTTAGCTCTTTCATGCGCTCACACGGAATTTTACATGAATGACAATGGCAATTCCGAATTTCTTTCATAATATCCGAACCGGAATCGTAAATGGATGCCACCGATGGACACAATGCAGATTCTCCAACTTTGATACTACCATCCGGAGCAACGACCGGTGTGCAGACTATTCCGTAAGACAGCATTGTTTGTACAAGGTCTGAAAATGTCATATTCGGATGTTGCTTTGCGATAAGAATACAATTGGCACATTTTGGACCAACAGTATTCCAATTTGCATCCGGATAATTTTGTAATGCTCGTCCTTGTGGGTACAGACATTGTTCTTTGTTCCGTAGATTCGCAGGAACTGGCTCGATGCTCGCATTCAGTTTTGATAATCGATATTTTTCCTTTTTCGATAAAGGATCCGGGTAAAACCGTGAATCGTCCGTAACCTGGATCATGATAAACCGTTTGCTGTATTTTTTCTGAAGATCAGAAACCGTCTCGTAAATCTTTTCGTTACGTGCTAGGATTCTCCCGTTCGTAATGAAAATAAGCGGGCATTTGATTACCGATTTTCTCCAGTAAATTTCGATCAGCTTAAGAATTTCCAAAATATCTGGATGTTCAAACATCTCCCCTCCAGAAAAACTCCAGGTTGGGATCCTGTTTTTTACCATGAAATCCAGTGTGTCCTCTACGACTTTTACCGGCATATGTTCTCCATTTGGCTTACAGTCCGACATACAGTGTGTACATCCCATACTACAAGCGTAAGTAAGTTCTACAAGCATACATTTTTCTCCTTTTCTTATATATATTGTTCCAGTTTTTTCATAGCTTTTTTCCCAGAATAAAAGTTTTTGATTTCCTGTTTAGTAAGCTGTGTCCGATCACCCATTACGAAATCATTTCCAAGATTTTTAGGATCCTTAGATTCCGTATATGCATCCAATGATAACGGAAGCGTAAAAATATCATCGTCCGTGTATCGGTTTGCCAGTTTGTTTAAGCACTGTTCCATCTGCAGAATGTCATCGGTACGACCGACTTCATGGATATATGGTTCATTCCAGTGTTCGTAGATTCCGGCTTCCTGGTACAGGATGTAAGTATTCCCTTCGCATCCAACTACAAATCCATGGCGGAACAGATCCTTTGGTCGGAGGTATAAGTATGGTTTGTTCTCGTATAAAGGAAAGAAACAGGATGGATTCATATACATATGGGTTTTCTCGTATAAAGTATATAATGCAGAATATGTATTACGGAATTCTTTGTATCCCTTTACGGTGATCTTTTCCTGGTCGTCTCCGATATATTTCTGTACAAAATCTGCTTCTAATGTATCTTCATCCAGAATGTCTTCTAATTCCTTTGGAATATCCAGTCCCTTATCTTCTTCCCACATATGTTCTTCAAAATTATAAAAATAAGTTGTTCTATTTTTCTGTTTTATGATATTGAAGGAGATGGAATCTTCTGCCAGATCAAAATCAAAAACTGCCGTATATACAGCATTTTGGGATTGATACATGTAGGTTAAAGAGATGAGACCTTCTGGCGAAGTGGTGGATTTTTCCGAAACAAAGGAAAATTCTGAAAAATCGAGGCCGATTACCGCCAAAGTGGATGTTCCCATATCTTGTGCATAAATATTGCAGCCTTCCAAAATATCTGCTGTGGTTCGCAGATATCCGATATAGTCTTCCAATCCATTGGAAGATTCAGGAAGATCCTGGTTTGCGAAATTGATAATTTTACTCATAATATATATTCCTTTCTTTTTCACCCCACAGAAAACTGCGGGGTGATATTTTTCATTTTTCTGGCATTGTAAAAACAGTATTCTTCATACCGATACGAGGAACACTTGCAGAAGCTGCATGATCGAATACGTCCGTAGTATAGCATTCGTTCTGCAATTTTGTTTCGATAACATACAGAATCTCTCTACAGCGTTTACTGGAAGTATAAGATCCCAATGGGATTTTATTCCCAGTAACGGCCTCTGCAACAATTGCAGATTCGTAAGAGGAACGCTGGATATGCAGACAGATGATATTTGCCATGTTGCAAAGGGTAAAGCCATTTTGTGATTTAATGAACATATTAATACTTCCTTTCGTTATATGTAATTGTATTGTTACAGCAATGGATTGTCATGGAGAGCAAACATCCATCCGAATTCTTCAATATCATCAGCACAGCGGATGCCATTCGGACAGATAGTGTTGATGAGATCATCATCAAGATTAATCCCATCGAACTCATTTGAAAATTCTCTGCTTCTTGCATCCCATGTGCAGGAATATTTTGGATATCCGACAGCTGCCATTGCATGTAAGACGAATGAGTCTGCAGCCCGTTCCGGGTCTTTTTGAATGAGAGCCTTTTTGTTTGCTTCAATGTTTTCCATTTTCTTATCAGCAAGTGGTTTGTTTTCTGAAATAAATTTCCATGCATCGTAACTACTCATAGTACCGTTATACTCGATACCCAAGGTATTGCAAATCCACGCAATACAGTTACATTGTTTATCAGACATATGTCTTTCTGCCATATTTTCAGTCCTCCTCATGGTGCTATGATTAAGAGTTTATATATTTTGGAGGCATATGAAATACATCCCCCACAACATGTTCAATATCATCCAGAACTTTCCGACATTGATCTGCTGATTTGAAAATACCAAGTGAAGTGCAGTTTCCATCAATCATTATCGCCCAAATAGTATTCATGGTATCAACTTGAATAGAAGCAATATCATCAAGGTGACGTAGAATAAAATCTTTCTTGGCTGTATCCATGTTTACAGAATCCGCTGTTGATTTATGTTCTACATTATTTCTCTTCTGCCTGTTATGGATACTATGCATGATTTCTTTACACCGGTCGTAAGAATCGTAAAAGCCTAATGGGATTTTGCATCCATCCACCATTTCTGCAAAAATTGTATTAGTAATTTTAGATTTGTCTGTTTTTATAGAAGCAATAGCTGCTGCATTACATAGTAAAAATCCTTTTGGTGATCTAATGTACATAAGCTTTTTCCTTTCAAAATTGTATTTCAGATCTAGTCGTTTTCCTCCTTTCTTCCGGTATTGATCTGATATCCATAGTATGTCAAAAAATAGTTGGAAACAAAAATAGCCAGGAATAACCTGACTATTTGTCTGCTGGAATTTTATATAGTGTTTTTTCTGAACCTTCCCACACCCGTTCCAAATCTTCCAATACCTTTCTGCATTTCCCTGAAGAAGAAAATATACCCAATGAGATTTCGTCTCCACTCACAGGGATTGCAGTCAGCAATGACATTCCGACCTTTTCCTCCATTCGGATACTGAGCAAATAGTCCATGTTGCAGATTATCTGACCATTTTGTGTTTGTACAAGCAATTTCTAACCCTCCTATTGTATGTTCGGCAAATGCCGTTATTTATAGAGTGCCGAAAAAGTTGCAAAACAAAAAGGAACCAATTAGGTTCCTTATAAGTGTACAATGGATTTCTGTTAAGCAGCTGGTTGACGGGAGCAGATTTGGATGGATTCAGATGGTATATCGGTATTTTCTAATGCCAATAGTGAAGCTTCACACGACTAAAGCCGCGTGCTTCCCCATAAATGTGTTCCTACACACGTAGCCCCTTTAGGAGGCGGGGACTTCATTTCTACAGATACAGCCAGAACTCAGAAGTCTTATGCCGCCAAGGACATAAGTTCCGCATTCAGGCTAATTAACGTAGATAATGTGCAGGTGCTTCTCTTACTGCACGGAGGGACTTTGGCCTCCATGCGCAACCTTGAACTCTCGTCCAAGGATTTTAAAATTTCTCTAATAAAATATCTGGCCCCGATGTTATAGGAGGCCGACAGATCACAGTTATAGATCTTGCCGTTCGGGAACTGGCAGAGTTCATAGGTCGGGAATCCGGCTTTTTGTCCACGCAGTACCGTACCGCTGCCATCGTAGGCAAGGCGGGAAGTCCCCCAGGCACAGATCCGGCTGATATGCATCCCCAGTCTGTGTGCCTTGTCCGTGGCGATCTTCTGGACTTCCTGGCTCCGCCACAGTTTCAGACGCTGCTTCTTGGAACCGAGGACTTTTCCCTTTTTCTCTAAGTGTTCAAATACGATCGTGTCTGCGTTATACAAGACAGCAGTATCGATGATGAACGCTGCCGTTTTGACAGAGATGTCGTGGTTGATGCCTTTTGCTTTTGCCCATAAGCGGGGTGTTTTCCGGTTTCCATGCTGCTGGGCCTTTTTGATCCGGTTGATGCTGTGCGTCAAACGGTCTGTTTCTTCGGAAAGTTTACAGAAATGTCTTCCGAGAATAGTGCCGTTTGCACGCATCACGCTGACGGTTGCAGTGGTGTTGATCCCAAGATCGACAGCTACGATCGTCTGGTCCTGGATCTTTGTATCACAAAGTTCTGCCTCTTCCATGAATGGGAAATCCAAATGCCATCCATGCCCACGTTTCTGGAGCGTTGGCGCGCATTGTTTTCTTTCTGCGCACCGGCGTTCGATATAATCGATATCCGATTTGCGCAGCCGGATGGTCAACCAGTCCCAGGTATTGCGGACATAGACTTTGATCCTTGCTTCATAAGCCCCGGTACGCTGGTACATATTTCCCCGGTACATGCACGGATAAATATACCCGGCTTTCGGGAAAGAAGGCTTTCTGCCACGGGTCTTCGGGTCATCCGCTTCCCAGTTTGCCAGGTTGCTTTTATAGGAAGAAACTTTTCCGATTGCTTCATTGATCGCAGCACGGCGGAGATAACTTGGAAGTTTGTAGAAACGTTCATCGAACTCAGGATAGATTACATCTGGATGTTTGGCCGTGACATGGATCAATGCTTCCACATAGGTCAGCCGGTTCTGACCTTTCAATGGCACGATCTGTTCCCATTCCTCCAGACAGACACCGATCAGGAAATCTACCGCATGACGATAGATCCCTATGGTTTCTTTAAAGATATGGTTGTATGTTTTGATCTTTACTCCATAAGTGGATACGATCTTCATGCACTTCCTCCTTTCTGTGATCTCCGGTCAGTGTGTCTTCTGGCTGTTGATGTATTGTGTGACCTGCTCCAGTGTCCGTTCACTTACGGTAGCAGCAAAGTAAGATGGGTTCCACAGATGCCCGCCCCAGAGTTGTTTTTTAAGCTCCGGATGCTTTAAAAAGAGCCACCTGGCGGTATTGCCTTTCAGTATTTTGACTGCATCGGACAGCCGAAGCTGCGGCTTGCAGTCTACGAGCAGATGGATGTGGTCCGGCATCACTTCCATGGCAAGTGGTCTCATCTCCAGGGACTGCATCGTCTCCAGTAGGTATTGTCTTACATCAGCCTCGATGCTGCCGGTAAATATGGGCTTCCTGTATTTTGTGACCCATACGATATGGTACTGCAGGGAATAGATATATCCCCGACCATGCGTAACGTCTTTTGGTATTGAAAAATAAGCTGTTTTATCCATATTTATATGATACCATACGCTCCGTTATATTTCAAGAAAAAGCCGCCTAACTCACGACTAAAGTCACGAGTGTGCGGCGGCAAATCGTCAAACGAAAAAGGCACAGCGCATCGCCATGCCTTTTTTGAAAGCGTATAAAAAAAGAGTTACCATACAATTTTTATTTCTGTTCCATAGTCGTTTTTGTAATCTCTTTCAACTTCACTGGAGCGTAACACGATGTTTCTTCCTGTTTTCCAGAATTCGTCTGAACTTTCATCATATTCCAATTCTTCCGCATATATGTTTGGGTAGCTGTAACCATTTATTCTATAGTCTATTGCTCCGTCGAAAATATGTGTTCCGATCAATTCTTCAATTTTCATATATTTGTCCTCCGTAATATGCCAATATTATGCCAAAAAGCTATAAAAAAGTCAAACGAAAAAGGCACAGCGTAGTGCCATGCCTTTTTTGAAATCTAAAATATAATAGGTTTAGGATATATAAGCGAGGATCCTCGGCCATTCAATGACCGAGAGAAATCGCCCGCTCCATGGAATAAGCACATCCGGAATTCGCCTGCAGCAATCTGCAAAAGCCAGCTTTTACAGTTGCCAGTCTCCCGCCTGTTGTCCGGATATCAAAGGATCCGGATGCACGCACCATGACACGCCCTACAAACCGGCCCTCATGCTTATATGGTTTCGGTGTCTTATGAGGAACTTCCGCCACAACGATATCCCCGGTCTGGAACCCGAAGAAATTCTTTTTTCGGCTGGTCCATTTCGTGACGATGATCCCGCACTTATTCAGTGTACCACGGAGCCTGGTACCACGGCCTGTGGCTTTGGCATACAGGTAGTACCCGTTCGTTCGGTCATGATAGCCCTTTTCCGGGACTGTCCCGATACAGAGGGCATCATAATGATGCTCCTTGGGATATCCCAGTTTTGTACGGTTATATTTTGTCCTGCCGCCACTGGAGCATTCCACATCCCTGAAGATCTGGAACAGATGGTTTTCCAGATACCGCCTGGAGGAAGACACCCACGCAGCATAGCGCATGGGCTGTCCCTCCGGTTTCCCATCGATGACTTTCTGGATCAGCTCGATCCGTTTGCTGTCTAATTCTCTCTTTTTCCCTTTTTCATGGGAGAGCCTGAAGCTGACCTGCCCGATCCATTCTTCCGGGGTCTGGTTATCCTTATCCCGGTTACAGGAAGAACAGGACAATAAGGCATTTTTCACCCGGTTGGATCCACCCCTGCTCTTTGGATGGATATGTTCCCATTCCAGGACCGGGTCCCCGCTTTCCCCACCACAGTACTGGCAGGTATGGCCGAATTTTTCCAACAGGTATTCCCGGATCTCATAGCCGAACAGGGTACCGTGCTGATATTCTTCCCCTTTTATATTGGGATTTTCCAGCAGCTGGGTATCAAAACGGACAGCTTCCAGTGAACAGTCCGTAATGTTAACCCATCGGCTGAGTCTTTGAACCCAGGTGAGTACATTATCTGCCACACTCCGGATACTGGGAGGCAGCCATCCGTCTTTTCGGCTGCTGTTATAAGACTTCTTATCCCCGTCAGAAAGACACCGGTTCCCCCATTTGGCCCTGCGGTATCCAGTCTCCCGGCTTCGGCGGTTCCTTCTTGCCATCTTACGTTTTTGTAGTCCTGCCCGCACCGCATCCCCGCGGTGTTCGATCTGCATGGCATAGACAAGCTCATCCGTGTCATTCCGGACGATGGCGATGCCGGTATATTTGGAACCGGGATCGATCTTGAAGCGGTACGACGGGAGATCCCGGAGCTTTCTGACATCCATATCCATCAGGATGACGACAGTGGGGAATACCCGGTACAAGACCGCACGTTTCCGTTCCATCAGGATCCGGCATCTCCTCTCCGTCAGAAAACCGAGAGGACGTTTATTCTTATCTAAAGCAATGATCATGATAATATTCCTTTCTAAATGGCAGTTACGCCCTTGTTCTGCACCTGCACTCCTGCAGGTACGTCTCCTCGCGCGTTGAGGTGCTTTGAAGCTGTTGCCCGTACTGGTTTTATCCCGGTTTACCTGTTTAACGGGTAACGACACGGATATGTATTGGAGAAGCGTACAAAACCGTGATCACACCGCAACCCCTGGCACGGGAGTAAAAACTCCCGGAGGCCAGCCGCTACTCAACCACACCAGACAGCTTTGCATAAGTCCACAGAATGATCTGCTTCCTCATGCTCGGCCATTCAATGACCGAGTTGGTTGACTAGGGATGTTTTCTCCGAAAATATTAACGATTGTTTGTTTGCTTTTGTCCTGCAGCGGGAATAACTGTATCTTTCCCAAACAATTTGCACCATATTTCGAACACACTGTCCGATATTGTCCAAATTGTTCCTGCGTAAGCAAAGGCGTGAACCCACCCTCCACTTAGTTACTACGCACCTTGAAATGGGGGCTTCCGCTTAAAAAAACTTCTATTTTCCTGGTTACGAGGAGTCAAGTTTACAGGATGACTGTAACCATCCAAACCTTACAAACAAACAACGTAGCAGGCTATCCCCGGCGTTCCGACCGGTTCTATATTGTGATCTTATTTATGCGACAGACAATTCTTTCCATATCCGAACTGCCTCGTTGAGGATATTGATCGCCGCCTGTTTGTCCCTCCCCATTACATGGCCACATTTCGGACATATATAAGTACGGTCAGAGAGAGTAAGTTCCTTATGTACATGACCACACTTGCAGCAGGTCTTACTGGAAGGGAACCAGCGGTCTATCTTTATGAGATACTTGCCTTCCCGTTCCGATTTATACTCTAGCATCTGTACAAACATTCCCCACCCATTATCAGAAACGGACTTTCCGAATTTCAGAGCCTTTTTCAGTGCAGATATATCAAGATCTTCGATTCCGATCAGGTCGTAGTTTTTCACAAGATAGGATGACAGCTTATGGAGGAAGTCACGCCGCTGATGCTTGGCTTTCGCATGGAGCTTTGCGACTTTGACCCGCTGCCTTTCGTATCGTTTGGATCCTTCTTCTTTGCGGGAAAGACGTTTCTGTTCTTTCGCAAGGGCTGGCTCCATATGGCGATACGGTTTTGAAAATTCCGGAGTATCCCCATTGTTGTCTACATACAGATCAGGGAAAGACATATCCAGTCCGATCATCTTTTCCGGAACTTTCTTTGATATCTCCTTTTTTGGATATTCCACAAGGATGGAATAATATGTCTTTCCATCCGGTTCCAACGTAACGGTGACAGATTTGACCGTTCCACCGGGACGGATGCTGCGGTGCATTTTAAGCTGGACCCAATCCTTATGTTTTGGCAGCTTCAGACGGCCTTTTTCCATGTCCAGTTTGACATTGCAGCTTCTACGACTATAGACTGCATTCGTAGTATAGGATCTTTTGCAATACTTTTTACTTTTGAACCTCGGGTATCTGGATATCCCGTCAAAGAAACGGCAAAACGCAGTCTCAAGATTCCGTTGGACATTTGCCAGGGCAAGCGAGTCGACTTCACACAGCCATTTACACTCATCCAGATCTTTATAATCAGCAGGTGTATTAACGGGAACTTTGCCGATCTCTTGATACAGGGTATTGTGGTCATACAGCATACGGTTCCAAAGGAAACGGCAGCAACCGAATGTTTTTGCTTCGAGTATGGCGTCATCTTCCGTTGGGACACCATAGAAACGATAAGCGATATGTGCAACCATTGCTCTCTGGGTAGTCTGTTTCTTTCTGCTCATGGGAACTCTCCTTTCTTTTTTTCTCCTTATATATAGTATGGTGAATCACATGAGAAAACGTGAATATTTGGACAGAAAAAAGACAGGGAACGAACCCTGCCTTTTTCAGATTCTTCGCGTATTCATCTCACCACCTAAGAGGTGGGAGAATTCTACGGAGTTATGTTAATTTTGTACTTCGATGATATACTGTAAAGTAACCTGTGCCTCTCGGAACACGATAATCTCGTCATTGACCAGGGAATCCCCGGCATGGGCAAAAACCGCATCATGTGGTGCGATTTTCTTTGCAGTATAGCATGACATATAGTGTTCCCAATGGGATACATGCATTGGATCTGCGTATGCAGATTTCAGTACAAAGAGATATCCCCGTCCTGAATGACCCTTGGCATATAAGGATCCATGCAAAGAAGTATAATGCAGACTCTTCTGTGCTTTGTTTGCCAGGTAAATGCCATGTCCAAACATAGCGCCGGTTCGCGGAGCATTGGGGTTTAATAACAGTCCATTTTTCATAATGGACAAGCAGTTCATGTTTCTGGTTCCATGATAGTAATAATGGATATCCGATTTGCGATATCCGTTTTTCTTATAATTTTTCCAAAAAGCATCATCCAATGTCTGATTTCTTACACGGAACGCACGGACAAACTGAGATGCATTTCCTCCCATATGTCCCTTAATCTCTCCAAGTTCTCTCTCAGACGTAACCGGCGTGATAGAAGTTTTCCAGGAGTCCAGAAGGGTTTCTTTTTCTACTTGATTCCGGTCCATATGGATCTTGGTTCGCAAAACATCCAGGAATTCCTGTTCCCGTTGTAGTACAGAGAAAATCTGTTCCTCTGAGGCATTTTCCGGCAGCAGGTAATCTTTAACCTGATCCATTTTTCGTGGAATCACAGAGAATAATTTACAGAGAATTTTATTATTCACCTGCCAATTATTTCCATACTGCTCCAGAAGTTTATCTGCCTCCTGTAACATCTGCGGTGTGATTTCTTCAAAAGACACGGTATAATTTTCCTTGATCGCCGTACTGCTTTCTTTTTGCAGGTAATCGATCAATTCCCGGACTTCTGGATCTTCAATTTCCTTATATTTTCCGGATTTGGTAATTTGCGTTAATGGAGTACGGTCTATATAGCCTTCTGCCAGTTTTTTCTGATACACAGTATCCCAGGAACTTAATGGATAAGGACGGGTTATTGGCTGAATTCCTACACGACCGATCTCTACCAGGAAGGATTTGGGACTGTTCTGGTACATTTTATAGTATCGATTGTTATTGTTCTGTGCATCGATTTTTACGAAATATGCTGTTTTCATGTGGCTTCCTCTTATAATTGTATTTCAGACATTTTTTATATTCTCCTTTCGTAACTATTATTTGTCTGATACTTATAGAGTCGATAAAAAAGGAAAAAATAAAAAGAGCCTTGGTCGGCTCTTTCTATTGCATTTTTGATTTTTCTTGTTACCCCACGTTTAAATCCACGCTCCCACAAGGGGAGCGACAGGAAATCTAGTGGGTTAGACTTACGCTTGAGGTGTTTAAATCCACGCTCCCACAAGGGGAGCGACGCGAATAATATCAAGAACTTCGTCGCGCCGGTTGTTTAAATCCACGCTCCCACAAGGGGAGCGACAGATGACGTGCAACAAGCGTACGATACATTAATTGTTTAAATCCACGCTCCCACAAGGGGAGCGACAATTACAAGTTTCTCAACCCCCTATGATATGATGTTTAAATCCACGCTCCCACAAGGGGAGCGACAAAAGGCACTCCCTTATAATTAACGAAAAAAGGTGTTTAAATCCACGCTCCCACAAGGGGAGCGACAGCAAATAAGCCACAACACACATGCTTTTTCAGCAAGGTTTTTGTATATCTTTCACACTTTTTGATTTTTTGGCAAGCATTTCAGATTTATTCTAAAGAAAACTGACTCATTTTGCAAAAAATTCTAGTGCGAATCCCCCTGCGGTTTGATGTGCGCTTCCTATTCGCACTTTTAATTATAATCGAATTTTGTGGACTGTCAAATTTTCGGACAAAAAAATTTAGCCGTAATATTCCACTTTCTGATAGTCCACATCCAGTTCAGAATCTGTTATAACCGCCAGATACTTTGCAAAAATAGCAACCAGGCCTTCTTCTGTCAGTTTCTGTTCTTTTGGACGATTTTTTACATTCCATGGGTAATCCGGCTCATAGACCAGATAGGCCCCATGATTCCAGTCTTCGCAAGCGGTTAACTCGATGCCTTCCAGTTCTTTGATCACTTCCTGGAGAATCGAAGCAAGATTTTCGGTAGAAAACTGTGCGCAATCTTCCACAAAATCTACCAGGATATCTTCCACATCCGGTTCATATCCTTCCCCCAGTTTCCATTCTTCTTCCCATTCCTGATATTCTCCGTAAAATTCTGGAGCCATCCGGATCAGGGAAAGTAATTTGTCTTTCTCAACATTTTTGATTTTTTCTACGCAAATTCCGTAACCATATGTATATGCTTTTGTACTCATATATTTTTTCTCCTATACTTCTTCTGGCTGTACTTTCGAAAAGTCCGTAAACATCAGTTTTGCGACACCTTCTGTCATCGCCAGGAAACGTTCATCAGATACTTTTTGTGTATTCATATGGATCTGTACGATTTCATTCAGTGCCAGATAAACATCAATGCCTGTTCCAGAATCAACCCCAGCTGCAACCAGATCAGAAATCACACGATCCGTGGCAGCTTTTGGCAAAAATGGACTTTTCGATGCGACTGCTTTTACTACACCCGGAACATCTGTGACTTTCATCAAGCCAAGTTCCTCGATCCGTTCTTCATTTTCCTGAAGGACTCTGCCCAGTTCTTTGCATTTTTTTTGGAAATTTTCCATCGATGCTTCCTCTCCCTTGTGTTCCATCCGGATACCGTCTCCCAGAGAAATCCGGATACCGTTCAGGTTCAGATACAGGGTTAAGAAAACGCTGGATAATCCCAAATCGGAACTGGAAAAAGTGATCCCAGCAGAAAGAGAATCCACTTTCCGTCCTGCACTTTCCAGAGTAAGCCGTAAAGATTCCTCCATCATCGTGTCATTTAACTGATAATTTGCAACCAGATATTCATAAGTCAAGGTTCCATCCTGGAATTTTATATCCGGGTGTTCCTTTGTCAGTACATCCGTCATGGTGTGGATCAGATCGTCATAAGGCAGCTGGACATACTGGTCAGATACAACACTTGGGACTTTCCCATCCAGTGTGACCACATAACACAGTTTGGAATTCAACTGGGCGATACGGGTCAGCATCTGTCCTTTTTCATCTGCCGGAAGAGGTAGTTTGTCAGCCTTTACCGAAAAACGTGTCATAGCACCGCAATCCATTTCCAGACGTTTCAAAATCGATGGATATCCTACCGACATTAAAGGCAGGATCTTGTAACTCTCATTCCACGGGAATGCCAGGAACATGCCATCTTCTTCGATGCACTTATGATTTTCTGGAATATCTGGGTCGATGGATCCAACTTTTAAAGGGGAACCATGCAGATTTACAGCGATGTTATTGCATTGCTCCTCCAAAAACAGTTCTTTTTCCTTATCGATACCAACGACTGCCACATCATTAATCACACACGGTATAAATTTTTCCAGTTTTTTCATTTTAGCTGTCAATTCATGCAGCTGTTCTTCTGTTTCAATCATAATAATCTGTTCGTTGTACTCAAAAATTTTCTCCATAGTAATATTCCTTTCTCTTAGACAAATTGTATTTCAGGTGAATGTTCTTTACTCTCCTTTCGTTCATGTATTTACCTGATATTTATAGTGTGATAAAAAGAAAAGAAAATAAAAACAGGGCCAAAAAGCCCTGTGATATTGAATATATGTATTACATAATGCTCGCCAAAAGCGAACTATTCAGAAAATATTTTTGTTTTCTCCATGAGATCCTCAATGTTTGAAACGCTGTGAAATGAAGTCACGCAGAAATCTTCTACGATATCTCCATATCTATTTTGGCAGGGAACAGAATTCGGAAAATCCTTCCAGGCTTTCTGTGTACGTTTTCTTAATGTGGATACCGCTGCAAGCATATCAAAAGGGCATAAGAAATTCTCACATGTTGTCCAGAAAGCAACGGAATGTCCAGTAATCAGACACGCATATTTCTCATGCCAATCCTCCCGTTTTGCCCATATGGTATATCCAGAATGGCCCTTCCAACCATCATTGGAATATTTTTCCTCGATATCCCAGCCATCCAGGATCATTTCCAGTTTCAGTTTCTGTATTTTTTCGTAAATAACAGTTGTAGACATAATTTTCTCCTTTCTACGCTACTGCCCGCAGCTTCCAGATTCCACGTTCGGAGGAAGAAAAACAAGGCGTGATCTGCAGAGTTTGCCGTACCTTTTCTTTCCAATGTGGATTTTGTTTTGCTTTCTCATATCCGGAAATTTCTTTGTAGATTTCCGGAAGTGAAGCCTTTTCGCCCAAATGCTCCATAACCGCTTTTACCACATCCCGCCAGGTAGCCGTTTTGGAATTGCGAATATCTAACTGATGCTCCTGTGGATATTGGAAAGTAAGCAGATATGGCATTACCTTTTTCAGTATAAGCAGATACTCATGTTCCAGTGGAACAAAATTTCTGGAATGATAGGTGCGGTTTTTAGAAGTGTAATTGTTCTGAACCTTGATCAAAACCTGTTCCAGCTGTCCAGGTTTTACGATATCCGTAAACATGGAATGCAATCCATTCCGGCGGACATCGCCCATGAGGATTCCCATTTTTCCACCATTCATCATGGCTGCATAATATTTCATAACGATTTCATTGAGCGTCCGCATAAATTGTTTCCATGGCATCTGTCCAAGATCAGCCCTGGACAGATCCCCGGTCGGGTCTGCATACATGCTTCCTGCATAGGGAATTTTGATTTCCAGACCATATGGCGGGTGCATAAAAAGGAAGTCAGCATCCAGAAATGATTCCGGAACCATATCCCTTGTTGCATCATTCTGCAAGATCCCCGGTCGGACCGGTATTGGATTCAGGTCAGCACCCGAATAGGCAATCCCCATGTCTTTTGCCACGTCATAACCCGTCCCGGATCCGGCAAACAGTTCTGCCATCTTTGTAACCTGGTATTTCCAGACGAGGAATGCATGGATCCATCCGGAGCAGTTACCTCGGTAAGAACTGGATCCCCAGGGACCACGGTCCGGGAAATCCAGGATTGTTGAGTCGTGTTTCTGTAATTCTTGTATGATTTTTTCTCTTTCCATTTGCTTTCTCCCAAAATTGTATTCTAATACCATTCGGTATAAAAGGTATCATCTGCGTGCCAATGTCCATCTTTACCCAGAAATGCATGATAGCTGTCTTCGCTAAACTCGTTTACTTCTTTCATTTTTTCCTCTTCTGCAGTAAGTGCAGGGGTCGGTTTCCACTTTCCAACTCCATAACGCTCGTCCATATCCTGATGCAAACAGGTATCCGAGCAGGCATAAAAATCGCTGCCTTCGCACATGTATCCGGCATTCATTGGGGATCCGCATACGGAGCAGATACGAAACTCTCCAGCTGAATGTTCCTCATAAAAGTCCTGCAGGTCTTCTTCGTCAAAAGCAGTTATTTCAGAGCCATCCCTCATAACGAGCCGGACATTGCCGTCTGCAGCTGAGTAAAAGGTGCCGAAAGCTAATTCGACTGGTTCGGTATGTGTTTCAAAATATTCATCGATTGTTTTATTCATGCATTTTCTCCTTTTTACTTTTTCCAGGCCAACCTAACCTGATATGCTTTCTCTAATTGTTCCTGATCAAAATATCCAAAATGGCAAAAGGTAATATCGATATCCAGTGCCATTGCCAGACGCTGATAACATTGGTTCCGTTCTTTTGAAGTGTGCCAAAACGAATCGAACAAATGATGGCATTTCTTTCGCATCTTGCGCATGTTTCCGTCGGAAAGAATGCCTAATGCTATGGTTGGTCGTGGAACATGTGTTCCGACAAATGCGCCACATTTTGTACAGTAATAACATTTTCCACTGCCATATTGCTTCCCATAAATGATGGAATTACTGGTAAGAATTGTTTTTCCTCCACACAAATTGCATACTGTAGGCTGCAGATCAATATGGTACTTAGAAAAATGATCTTATCCGCAAGTAATGAACCAATTTTCCAATTCCGTTCTTTCTTCATCCGTTAAACAAGTTCCGTTCTCATAATGAAAAGACCAGTTATCATTTTTATCCACCATGTAAATAAAATCTATCTTAGCAACGTGATGATTTTGATTCATAAAAACTACTGCTCTGCCAAGATTGATATCACCATCATAACAGGTGTTACTTTGTGTTTCGAATGCAAAAATTTCAACAACCATATTCCCATTATCTCCTTTCCTATGAAACACGTATTTCTAATCTACTTCCATATCTTCATCTGTAAAGCCATTATTTCTCTCAACTTCGTCTACCTGTTTACTTGTTAATCCAAACACTTCAATCAATACATAACTCATTTCCATCAAAGCTCCATGATTATCTGTATTGAACTCGTTTTCTTTTACCTTTCTGCACATTCTAGCATATCTGATTTGATAATCAATTCTCATATTTTTCCATGCGTTCTGAACTTTCGTCATATTACACCTCCATAATTCTCTCTAGCGTATAAGTACAATTCCCGATTTTGAAACCATTTTCAATAAACTCTATATTATTTTCTGTTTCTTTATCTACCTGTAAATATACTTTCTGTTTACCATCAAAGAAAACTATTTCATGTAGTTTAACCTGGTGTAACACTCTGTAAAATGTTCCATCATTCATACTATCAACACGCTCTAACTTAAATATCGCTTTGCCTTGTATCTGTCTAAGCTGTTTTTTCAATTCTTTCCAATTAGTTGCATTTAACATCTGTATCACTCCAATCTTCCCATGAAATGTTGCTTCTAATTAAATGCATCATTCATAAACATGATGTCTAAATGATGTGCTAATACATTAAATTGTTCAGAGTTTTGTAATTCATCAAATAACTTAATCAGATATTCAGTTTCGCTTTTGACATCATCTTCATTATCCGAAAAATCACGATTGAATTCCATCAACTTTTCTGCCATCTGTCGTGGTGTATGTTCATATTCCATTACATCACCTTCTTTCTACCTAAACGCTCTTTACATCTGGAATACATTATCATTATCCTCTGCTATGTTTTCTAACACATTGTATAACCCAGATGTTTTATCAAGATTTTCAATTTATCTTTTCAAATTCATTACCGCTTCGTCATAATCATCTCTGTCTTCAATATCATCTCTGTAGTCTATACCCAACGACATATTCAGCAGGATATCTGCTATCTTTTTAACTTCCATATCATTTTCCCTTAGAAACGCAATTCAATTCGTTTTTCTTTTGGAAATTTTATTTTTAGATACCGATGTAATAATAGCAGATCTGCTTTCCGAAAAAGAAAATGCCCGTGAGCAACAAAATGCCGGTATCCTTCTTCCGTCCGGTCTTCTCCATTCCAGGTATAACAGTATTTGCTTGTTAGTTCCTGTTTGTAGCGTTCCAGGGAAAAGTCTTCAGAACCGGTCTGAATAACAGAACCATCTGCTGGATCATAATCGGTATAAGCAAGTTCTACCTGTGTGATATGTTTCTTTCCACGATCGTCCCAAACCATCCAGTTCTGCAGACATTTTCCGTAAATTCGTAATTTTTCTTGCATAAAGTTCTCCTTTGTATTGTATTTCAGACATGTAATACGCTTCTCCTTTCATAAAAAATTTGTCTGATACTCATAGGATCTGGAATTTTTCCAAAAATAAAAAGAGGAGCCAAAGCCCCTCTTGTAGATCATTTGTTTTTCAGTTCCAGGATCCCAAACCCGACAGTCTCGCAAGCTCCGGAATCTGTTTTTTCATAATGTGCCCCCGGAATACTTGGACACATGAATTCGATCATGGCAAAGTTTGCGATGTCGGCCAGAAATTCGGTGTTCCCGGTCTCCTCGTACTTTTCCAGACGTTTCCGGATATTCCCGATGGCATTCATGCATTTGTAGTTGCCATAGTTGTCCTTGAGTGGTCCATATTTGTAACAAGACATGACCATCATTTCTTTCCGGATCTTATCGAATCTTTCCGAATATTCTGATTTCAGAATGGTATCAAAATCTTTTTCTCTCATCGCTCTTTCCAAGTTAGGGTTCATGGTTTTCTCCTTTTCTTGCAATAATTTTTGCATTAATAAGTTTTGTTGTTTCAATCCACGGTCGGTAATTTCACAGAGTCCGACATGTCAGGAATACCGACGTTGCTTGGTCTCATGTCAGTGGGGGATACCGATTTCTCTCCGCCCGTTACTGCCGTTTCATTTCTTTTTGATAATTCCTCTCCTACCTTCGTTTACACTTAGAGGTAGGAGATTCCTTATTTATTTGTTTGTTAAATATTTCTGCTATTAATTTATCTGGAATCACATCTACAAATAATTCTTGAGCAGTCCAGTTTCACTATAAAGCGAATTATAATAATCGGCTTTTTCATCATCGGACTGACTATCCCAAGGTCCGTATTTTTCTTCTTGACATTCCTTCCATTGTCTTTCACATTCAGATAATATATATCTGTGATATTCCATTGCAGTCATTAAATCATCGTTTAGTACTTTCATATTATTCACCATTTACCTTTCCGAAGAAATATCCATTTACTCCTTATTAAAAATCTCTGCAATCATTTCATCTGAAATTACATCCACAAATAACTCCTGTGCCATCTACAGTAACATATTCTCTGTCAAGAATTTCTAATTCATCTCCATCATCATCTGTTAGAGTATCAACTACTTGAATATCAAAAATTTCTTTTGTTACAGTATTAACTTTACAAGAAGTGGTAATTTCATATCCTCCATTCCATACTGATGTAAATGTAGCCTCTTTTATAACATCTTCTTTTGAGACTTTACATCCACATTTTGCTTCTAAATATCCAATGATAAACTCTTCTGCGTAATCTGAAAGTTCATTGAATATTTTATTTATACCTCCATATGGTTTAGCTTTCTCGTTTAAATAATTATAATCATACATCATAATAATTTCCTCCATTCCTGAAATCATCGTTTCAACGTATTTAAAATTATTTCTGAAAAATATTTTCTCTGTTCTTCTAAAGAACCATACTGTTCCCAATCAAAATAATCTGCATTTTTATCTGTTAAAATTTCTTGATTTGCAACTACTTTTAATCTGTGTTCTATTTCTTTAATAGTCGGAAATGATTCTGTATCATCATTGGTATAAAACAAATACATGTAACCTCTTGATTTTTTTACACCACTTGTATTACCAATAATAATTGCTCTAAATCCAGCATCATTTTCAACTGTAATTTCTGACTCTCCAAGGTCATTATTCCATATGATATTGAAAAGTTTATATACTTCATCTTGCTTTAATTCCTTATATGCACTCTTTATCTTTCTTGCTAATTCTAAATAGGTCATATCTTTTCTCCATTCTTCCAATAAAAATCTTGTTTCAAACTAAATTTTTTAACACTTTAATTGCATCTTCCAATGCTTTTTGTTTTTCATCTAATTGCTTTGTCAAATCTTGATCTATTTTGGACGAAGCATTTTTTCTTGCATAAATTTTCCTCCGTAATTGTATTTCAGACATCTTTATTTTTGCTCCTTTCTTCATATTTGCCTGATATCTATAGAATCTGAAAACTTTCAGGAAACAAAAAGAGAAGCCGAAGCTTCCCTTTTTTGAATTTTTATGATTTCAAGCTAAATTTTTTAACATTTTAATTGCATCTTCCAATGCTTTTTGCTTTTCATCTAATTGCTTTGTCAAATCTTGTATCATTAATTCTCTTTCTCTAACCATAAATTTTAATTGTTCTTTTGTGGCATTATGTATAGTTAATCTTTTCCCTTGTTCCCATTGGTTATGTGTCATATCTCTCCTTTTCTCACAATAATTTTTGCATTAGTAGGTTTCGTTGTTTCTGCCTTTCTCCTGTGGCATACTTTTTCCGGAATATATACTGTCTTTCCGGATTTGTAATGCCGGATGTGTCCCCGTTTCGTCCAGGAATTTACATGGTAGGTAATGGAAGTACAAGGTTTTCGTGGTTTTTGAGAAGAACGTATCTGGACATTTCCAATATAGGTTGTTTTTCGCTCCGACTGATCAGATACATCCATATGATGTTTAATCTTTGTCTTTGTTTTTGACTTATCGGAAACTGTATGTGGATTTTGTGTCTGCAGGAGTCGATTTAAAATGGTACTGAGAGTAAGAAAGACTTTTCCCAATCGATATACAGCATCTTCTTTCGAACCATCTTTGACAGGAGCAAAAAGATCGATCGTATTCTGAAACTTTCTCCAGGCATCTTTTTCATCGGAAGTCCAGGAGAATTGTTCCAGCGGGATACTATGAATCACTTCCTGTACGCTCATACTCTCCAGTGGCTGGAAAGCAATGGTCGTATCTGCAGGGGCATAGGTATATTTATACAGCCCAGATAATCCGGGACACCAGGTGTGCATCATTTGCTTCGTATGCATCATCAGATATACGGTAAGTGTGTGATCTTCCATAGAGATATCCTTGACCTGCCAGTACATGTACTGATCCATACCGATGTAGAATACCCCTTCCTTATAGCATGGGATCAAATAATAGAAATATTGATCTTGTGGGATTGTTTTTCCGAGATCCAGATATTCCCGCTTCATGCTGTTGTGATTGGATTTTTTCTCAAAAAATTCCTGCACATCAATATAATTCATTTCTTTGAGCTGCCGGCGGGTGAATCCGTATCCCATCTGGATCAGCTTATCTGCATATTGCCGGATCATTCCGGCTGCTTGTCTTTGATATTCTTTTGTCAGAACTGGCAATTGTGTATTTTTCATACAAATCCTCCTACTACATGAAATCAAAAATGGACATCTGTGTGCCAGGTTCTTGTGGAATGACAAACTTTTTCTTTTTTGAAGCGACTTCTTTCTTGCCAAACCAACGAATTTGGTAACTAGCCAGTTCCAGAAGTAGTTTTTTCCCTTCTTTATATTCAGCTGAATCAGAGGATAGAAAATCCATACGATCTTGTATATAAGTAGACATGGATTTCTCTTCTTCAAATACGTTCATCAACCGAATAATATCCTTGATACGTTTTGCATCATCCTGTATGTATAAAAATTCGTCCCATGGTCCTGGAATTGACCTGGGAAGATTGTAAAAAAATGCCCAGATCTTTCGAGCCAGATTTTTTTGTTCCCAGAGAGGAATGTATTCTTTCTCAGATTGTGTTAAGTATCGATCCGCGTGGATCAGACAACGGATCTTCTTCGCTGCCTCCATCCAGGAGATTTGAACCGTACAGCCAGCTTTTGTGAGGCGGATCCCTTTGCTATCATAATATGCATCGGAAAAGAAATCGCCAGACAATGCGCTGTTATGGCTGCCATTTCCGTACTCATTTTTCAAAAATTCAGAAATCTCCTTTACCAGGTGATTTTCTTTACAGAAATTCCAGATCTGATACTTTCCATTTTCAAATCTAGATCCGCTGCACAAATACTGCAGGATTTCATCCTCCGTGATAAAAACTTCTGGTTTCTCATAAGAAAAATCTGGATCGATATACTGATTGCTTACATGTAACAGAAACGTAGCAGCATCAAGAACTTCCTGAATCCGGTACTGGTCTCTTTTGGACGGAATATCCATGGTCTGCAGCATGGGAAGCACTTGCAGGAGTTTTTCCAAAAACGTCCGTTCATGGACATTTTCCGTGATCCGCTTTAATCCAATCTCCTCTTCATTCAAAAACAGTTTTTTGGTATCCATATTCATGTAATGGATCATGTCTGAGGTGTAAGAGTAAAAATACCGAAGACAGCGCTGATACTCTTCTTTTGTCATAAAACGTTTTTCTCGGATCAGGTTGAAACTCAAGTCCCTGATCGCATCATAACTCAAAACATCCATACTCTGCGCAGCAGATGTTCCTTCAGAAAAGTAGAAACTTCCATCTTTCCACAAAGAACAATATTTAATCCCGTCCAGGATGATCCCAAACCCACCTTTTTTGAATTCCTTCTGTATGATCCGTTCCTGTGCTGCTTCTGAAAGGTAAAAAATTTCAAAAAAGCGGTCTTTTCCATTCGTCACACCAAATCCCATTTGAAGCATTTGTTCCTTCATAAAAAATTTCCTCCGTAATTGTATTTCAGACATTTTTTCTCTCCTTTCGTAATATTTGCCTGATACCTATAGAATCAGCAAAGTACAGGGAAACAAAAAGGGAAGCATCCGCCTCCCTCTTTGATCAAATCCTTTCGATGTACTCCACATCGTCCACGTTACAATCTAAGTCAGAGACCATGGATTCCCAGATCGTCTCTAACTCATCGATATTCTGTGCAGTAATCTCGATCTCATTGTTTCCCGTAAATCCGATCCGATAATCCTGCATCCCGGAGAAGCTGGTTACAACATCTTCCCCTGCTTCGCGAATTGTCATGGCTAAGTCCTCCTTCTTTTGCTTATGAGAAATGTACCTGGTCTTCATAGAAGATATGGGTATGATGTGCGGTATACACTTTCATACCAAAGACCGTTGCATCTCCGTACTGGGTTGTGATCATGAAAATACCCCGTTCGACCTTTTTAGGGTACATAGTTATCGTTACGTCACTGCCCATTGTCTGAAACATGATCTTATTCTGTGTCAGATCAGATCCGTTACAGATCTGCAGTGGCATCTCAATGGTTGTCGGTTCCTCATGGAAACCGGAATATGCATAGCGTGTGATAAAAGGTTCCAGCTGTTTATCTGTACTGGAAAACAGCTTATAGACATGTGCCGGTCCATTTTCAATCTTCATTACTGCGGAAGTTCTCCATGTGCCGCGGTCTGTATGGAAATATGCCGGAAATCCTAAACGAACATCCGGGGTCCCGTAGAAATGAAGCGGGTTCATATGTTTACCGGTGATGGTATGGGTTGTCTGGTTGATCGAATACTGTGATCCGTTTGCTGTGTAAATAGTCATCATAATTTTTTTCTCCTTTGTACTTGAAAATAATAGTGTTTCAGATGTGTAATTCTCCCATCGTAGAAGTTTTATCTGATATTTATAGAATGTAAAAAGAGGATAAAAATAAAATGGCCGTTTTCAGGCAACAAAAAAAGAGCCATTGCTGACTCTTTTTTAAGCTATTCGATAATTGTAAAAAGAAAAAACGTTGACATAAACTCGGCTTTTGTGGTACTATGATCGACCTTATGCTGCCATAAGATTCGATTCCTTGGATGTTCTTTTAGCCACATTTGAGCCGCAGCGTCAAGTTTTTCTTGTGGATATTTCAACCATCCACGGACCGATATACAATCGAAATAATACCTGTAGTGAATGTTGGACGGTCCATAGGGAATGTAGAGTGATCTCATACTTGTTTCCCATTTACCAGGATAATATGTATTTAAAAAATATTCTCCTTTAATTTCTTTTTCGTGTACCAGAACATTATTTTCTCGCAACCACGCATTTACAATTTCACATTTTTTTACATTTTTAAGCTTTTCTACAAACTGAAAAGTCTTAACCGGATATCTGGATCCAGAAAATGAACTGGTAATGATTTTCTGACCCAAATTGTCTTTTTTTGTTCGTAATCATTTTTCCGATATGATGTGGTAGAATCTAAAGAATGATTACTATTTTTTTCAAGAGGCTCTTTGGCATTAAACGAATCTGTTATTGTCAGTTAATGTTTTGATCATTTTCTTCTCCTTCGTAATCTTTGATATTTTTGATTGTCCCATCTTCGCGGTAGATCGGTGTTATCGCAGAACGACCATACATTCCAGATTTAAAATAATATAAACATCCTGTAGTATCATCTACCAGGATCTGGTTGGATCCATCAGAATCCTGTTCAATCGTTCGCAGCTGTATGTATTCGCTGTTGTAAATTACACAGTCATCCCGTTCTGAAGTATTCACATTCTCACAGGAAGACAAGAGGCACATGCCACATACTCCGAGTGTTGTTCCTAATACTAATAATTTTTTTCTCATATCATATTCTCCTTACATCGTGTAGTAACTTTTCCCGATAGTTTTGCCCATTGCTTCGCCATAGTAATAAATCGGGTTGATATTCTTATTCTCTCCTGTGATCATGTGCATGTTGTGGTCGAATACGTATCTGTTTCCATGTCTTGTGTAGATTTTCATATGTCTTTCTCCTTTTATGAAAAATTGTATTTCAGATATATGAGATGTTCCTCTCGTAAAAAATTTATCTGATATTCATAGAATGTAAAAAAGGATGAAAAACAAAATCCGGTATTTCTGACAACAAAAAAAAGAGCCATTGCTGACTCTTTTTTGGAAGCAGGTTATGATTTTTTTTGCAAAGCTAACATGAAGATGGAAGCCATGTATTCATTCCGCATGGTTTGGGAAGAACGTTGTGTCTTCCACAAGATATCGTAATTCGAATGGTCATTCAACCATTGTTGGTATAGTTCATCCAGCTTTGCCTGTGGAAATTTTGGCCAGCTCCATGTGGATACATAGCCAAAAAGATAAGGGATATATTGTTCGCATGGCTCATAGACGATGATCACCTGTCGCAGGCTCTCCTGCCATTTTCGCGATTTCCATCTGTTAAGATACGTTTCGACCCTGATGCTATGGATGACAACAGAATGACCTTGCAGCCATTCGTTGATCGTTTCTTTCTTTGTCTCGTTAAATTCCCGTGGATTGTCAAAGGTAAAAACCTTTTCCTCGTACTGTTTTTGTGCAGCCTGTTTTTTTACTGGTATTTCAGGGTTTGTAGACGGTACTTCCGGACGTTTTGGAAGCTGCTCCTGTTTTTGCCCGCAATGAATGCAAAAATTATCATATACAGAGATCTGTTCTTGACAATTTGGGCAGATTTTATACTGCTGTTCTCCACATTTAAAGCAAAATTTGCTATTTTCTGGAAGGTGTTCCCCACATTTGTTACAATACATTTTTTTCCTCCTTGACAACTTTCACGGTTAAAACCGTGGGCTTTTTGCTATGAATTTTATAATATTCTGCAATGCAGTTGTTACAACCATTTTAATGCAGCAGGCTCAAAAAGACAAGAAAAAAGACCCGGACAAGCCGAGCCTTTTCTGAATGAAATCTACTACTTCACATGCAGCATTTCTTCTGCTGTTGCAATTTCTTCGTCTGTAGCATCCAACATATTTTTTACATCTTCTTTAGCAATCTTTTTTGATAGTAACTTCTGGATGGACTGGATACGACCAAGTTCCATGCCTTTCTCCATGCCTTTTGTCCAACCTTTTTCCATGGCAATCTCTGATATTCCGTAAGACAAGTTGCACATATGATCCAACTCCTTTCGTAAATTGGTATCTGCAGAAAAATCCTCCCGTTTCTCCAAAAGATCGATCCTTTCTTCTGATGTCAGATAGTTCGAAAAGACGATCTTTAGAAGATCATGTAAAGCATTTCCAGTAGAGGTATATTCTGTGTCAGCTGTTTCTTTCCGCAGGCCGATCAGGATCACGTTCATCAGCTGCGGATCGCCTTTCCATTCATGGTTGCCGATCACGGCAGTATTCTCCATATGCAGGATATTCATGCAGTCCTGGTCCAGATTAAAACATACCCAGATACTGTATACCTTCTTGATGTCTCCATAGTTGGAATGGACAAACTCCCTTCCTTTTTGGGAAGAGATATTCCTGCATCCATAGTATATGCCCCGGTTGATGATCGGATATCCAGCATCTTCTTTCCGTTGTGCTTCCACGTTGATGATGACTTTGCTGAGGCCGGTTTCTTCCAATAAATAAAATAGTACATCAAAGTAGATTTTTCCTTCTGACCGGTCAGTATCTTCCGTATTCATTCCGGAGATTACCTCCGACATGGACGGATTGGTCAGTCCGGGTTCGATACGGACATTACCGATCAGTGGCTCTCCTTCGATATATGGGATGATCTCCGAAGGTTTCATATCCTGAAAACCGGGGATCGCAGCTTTGATGATATGCGCCAGTATCTGTTTGTTTCCCAGGATCCGTTTGGCACAGGCATCATATTGGGCATTCTGATCGGTTGCTTCTACTGTGTTTCGTAATTCTTCTTCCAATCGTATCTTCCTTTCTTCAGTATAGCAATTTTTTTGGGTAATTACAAGATTTCTACAGAATGATTGGCAGCCCATTCGATGCATTCATATTCGGTTTTACCATCGCCTTCAGCATATTTTTCATATGCAGCTTCTGCTAATTTTTCAGAATTTTTTTCATCAATTCCAAAATCGGACTCCAGTGTATCCCGCATGAAGTTGACAACAAATTCCCGGTGGGCAGCGAATAATTCTTCAGTTGTTAGTGCGTATTCTTTTCCGTTTCTTTTGATCTTCATATTTTTTCCTTTCTGCTATTTCTAAGCAAATGTTACAGTTCCAGTTTCACGGTTATAACGGTAAATTCTGTATCCAAGAACTTCTTCTTTTTTTACAACGGTTGGATCCGCATTTGCTGATCGAAGTGTTTCCAACAAATATTCTTTTTCTATGCTTGATACAGGATGCGCCATAAGTTCGTGAATACTGGAAGGAATGAGGTAAAAATCTTCTTCAAACACATATGCTGTTTTTGCCAATTCTTCTGGAAATAGCAAGATATTTGCCCCATATGTTTTTTCCGGGTTTGTCAATACATATGGCTGATTCTTTCCCGGCATATAAATATGTACAATCTCAGAAAGTGGGATATGTAAAAAACCTCTTGCTTTTGTATTTTTTGCAGCCGCTGCATCCAGTTCTTCGAAAGTAAGCCCTGCCAGTTTTGTCATTTCCTCTTTGAGGATATATGTATAAGATGTATCCTGCGCCTCATCGACTGTTACACGGAAAATAACTGCCAAGTCTAGGAACTTCTTGTGCGGAACAGTAGAAAGCAGTTCTTTATTTGCAGTTGCGTTGATCAGTTGATAGTATACATGTTTCAGAATATATGATTTATCCGATAATATCTTCAGGTCTGCAAATTTTGGCGTAAGTTTCCTTGCATCATTATACCTGACAAGTATCTTCTTAATTCCGTCCCATATAGATATTTTGGAATCTCCGATATCTTCCAAAATGTCATCCACGTACAAAGTAGGTACTGTAGGCTCCTCGTCCTTTCGGATGGAGATAGAATAATGTTTGGTGTTATTGTTTTTTCTTACGATTGCTGAGGTAACAGTACATTCTTCTGATAAATTATCTTTCAGTGTTTGTACCAACATGTTAAAAATTTCTGTCATGATTTTTTCTCCTTTTCTTTTTAAATTTGTGTTACGCATCCAAGAATTTAATCCTGTAGATTTTTCGTCCCTGGAAAGACATCTCGCAGAATTCTTCATCGAAAGTCCAGCTACCAGCTTTTCCAAATTCCATCCAGATCCCCTTTCCATTATTTGACAACGTTTCTTTTGCATCCGGATTGTCTTTTACGATAGAATAAAATCCATTGGTCTGGACTACGGTCGGAATTCGGATTTTTTGGGAAAATTCGGGACGGATGTAATGTTCCACGATAAGAAATGGTGTTTTTGCCTGAATGGCACGTTTTAAATCTGCAAAATTTTTGATCATTTTTTAACTCCTTGATATTGTATTTCAGACGGGTTATTGATGTTCTCCTTTCTTTATAAATTCGTCTGATACTGATAGAATGGGGGAAAAAGAAAAAAACAAAAAGAGCCGATCGCTCGACTCTTTCTGCTGCTAAATTCTAATTATTTCTTTTCTTCCAGTCCAAAATTCTTGCAGAATACATGGAACATGTCATCTGGCATCTGCATGATGACTTCCTCAACATCAGAACGGTCAACCGGCTTTATATCATATCCCATGAAATCCTGGAAAGTCTGTTCTGTTGCATCATGCAGGATATACTGAATCATCTTCTCATACATGTTGTTCCGAATATGTAACAGTTCAAGTCCGCAGACATACTGCGTTTTCTCATCCGGAAGTTTTGTGACCACAAAAATATTTTTTCTGGCATTCGTCCGAAGCCCTACCAACCGGTAAATATTCCGGTCGGCCCCTCGGAAGATCTGTCTGTACATGTCCGGTGTCACCCCGTACAAATGGAAATATTTTGATTCTTCCCGGAAGGTTTCTTCGGGAGTCTTCTTTGCTTCCAGATTTGTTACTGTCATTTTGCCTTCAAACTTTTCGTCCGGTGTGTAACGGATGTTTTCGAGAGCAATTTCTACTCCGTATTTCTTTTCCAGTCCTTTGACTGCTGCAATAAAATCTTCTTTGAATACATTAATTTCTTTTGGTGTGATTTTCATGATAGTTTCCTCCAATGTAACATGTTTTTTCTAATCTACAGTAATTACTTCTGCTATACTTCCATCATCCTGGTGCACTTCGATCTCAATGGAAGGATATTCGTTTTTTGCACAGCAATGATCATACTGGCTGCAATCATGATCATTAATGTAATCCATTGCCTCATCTTCCGTTTCCAAATTGCTACACAATGTGTGTGAATCTACACGGATATCTCGACAGGTATCTGTGCCTCTTTCCTCATAAATGCTACAAACAACATCGCAAAACATGATGGTGCCTCCTTATAAATTGTATTTCAGGTAGTTGTGTTTTCTCCTTTCCTCTGTATTTACCTGATATGTATAGTTTGCTAAAAAAAGAAACAAACAAAAAGAGAAGCCATTTCTGACTCCTCTTTGCTATATTACACATCTTCTTCACTGTTCAACCATTCTGCTTTGCACGCCGATCACACTTCCCGGGTCGGGGAAATGGTATGACTGCAGTGGCAGCGGGGATCGCCATCGAAATATGGGCAGTTAATGTTGTAGTATACCATTACTTCTTCGCTTGCACCGCCATCGTCCGAAACAAACCTTTCCAGTTCCTTGTCAAGACCGTCCAACAGTAGATTTATCATACGTTCTCTGTTCGTCATAATCTCTCTCCTAACAATATGGTGTTTCCACTCATCGTTCTACATTTTCTCCCTGGAAACAAGAGCCACAAAATTCCCAGATATTGTCTTCTACTTTCCGAAAAGTAGCAAATACCGGTTTCAGTTTATTTCCATCCATCCGATGGTCTGTAGGTTCTCCTAACTGTGTGCAGTCAGACCGCATACATGCAGGAGCAAGGCAGTTGATGATCTGGTCCATAATACTGGCATCGACAAGATCGCCAATTTCCAGTGCGCCAATCCCGCAATACCAGTCCATGTTGCAGACTTTCTTTCCATGATATTCTTGTCGCTTTTTCAGATCGTTCCCTTCATATATGACTTCTTCGAGGAAAAGTTTCTGATCTGCCCATGGATATTTGAGGTAATTCCTTCTGTATTTTTCTGCGATCTCTTTTTCCGGAAAGATCTGTGGATTGCCAGCGGACAGCAGATATCCTTTGTATTCGTATACAACCTGATATCCGATCCGTTTTCCCCGGTCTTCCATCCAGGAAAAGAAACTTTCTTCCAACCCGATGTCACGGATGATCTGCCGCTCCTCTTTGGAAAGCTGAAAATCTTTTTTGTAGCAATAATCTTGGACAGCATCGTATTCAGCAATACAAAACTGTTCATCGTCCTCAATTTTCATCAATTTGTCGATAATTTCCATCAATGTTTTTTCCATATTTTTCTCCTATAAATTGTATTTCAGACATTTTTTCTCCTTTCGTAATGGTTTGTCTGATGCTTATAGTGTTTGAAAAAATCAGGGAAATAAAAATCAGGGACTGTTGTGGTCCCTGATTCTGGAATTCTAATGGTTTGTATGTAAAGAATTCAGCATTTCTTTTTCAGCAATCTTTTTAATCGCAGCAATTTCCTTTTTTGTAATATAGACATTCGGATTTACCAGGGAATCCCAAGAAACATGGTCCTGTTCCCAACGGATCTCAACGATCCACTTGATCTCATCCGTATGATACTCAAAAAAGATCATATAAGGATCCCCTTCTTTGTCCAAAAGATGATCCTCTCCAAACCAGAATTGGAAAGTATGCTTATCCAACCAGTTCGTTGCGTATGGTAAATCTTGATTACGAAAACGAAGTGTTTTCACGGTTGGTTTTGGAATTTCCGGAAGAGAATTCATGATTTTTGAAAGATCTAAAGCTGGTCCTTCTGCTCTGGTTTTTTCAGAGCCTTCGGATACCTGTAATGGATCGTGTTCTTCTGGCACCGTGGACGGATCTGGAATGTCAGGGAGATCCGGAATAGAATTATTCTCTTTCTTTTCGGTCTTTGTTCCCATGTAGAGAGAAAGATCTCTTACTGCATTTTGTACAGAGTCCATCAGCTGATCGATCTCGCCAAACGGTACATAGTCTTCCATGTCCGGATATGGTACCCAAGATCGATTATTGTACAGGCAGCATTCCTCAACCAGATACATCTTTTCTTTTGTTATAGTCTCGATAACCCGGATGATCACGCCTTTTGTTCCATCGTCTTCCAGGGGATAGATGCAATATTCTCCCGGTATTTCTAATTCGCTTAACTTGTAAAGAAGTGTTTCTTTGGTAGTATACGGATCTTTTTCCTCATAGTCTGCTTCAACATGACCTTTCCGTAACAGCATATCTACAATCTGCAGATTGAAATTCAGCTGGTGATATAACGCATCTTTTTCCAGGGCTGTTGCCTGCAGAATGGAAGTAATCTTACTCACTTCCTCTGTCGTGAGTGTGATCGTTGCCAGTTTTTCGTCTTTACTTATTTTTCTAATTTCCATAGTTCTCCTCCTACTCAAAATCTACATCATCGTCCACAACCTGTCCATCGTCCGGATCCGACCAGTCAAATTCGGAATCGTCCATTGTGGAGACTTTTTGTAATGCTGTTTCTTCTGTTTCTGCTTCTACAACGGCATAGCCGTATTTTGTGACCATAACTCTCATTTTTCTCATAGTTACTCTCTCCTATTCCGTGAAATTATATTCCGGGTATACATCGCCAATATTCAAACCATTTTCAAACCAGCAATGGTCTGAAACGCCTGGAATATCAACGATGATGTGATCGGGGTATATTTCTGCAACGGTTCCTTTGTAAAATCTTCCATCCAGCCGGCAGCGAACCGGTTGGTGTAAATGGAATAAACGGTCTAAATCTGCCATATGCGCTCTCCTTATAAAAGATCTGGGGTTAATGCATACCCATCGGCTTTCGGTGAAAAAATCCAAGTATCGTCTTCGCAGACATTTGGATTTTCCCTTAATTGATCCAAAAGACAAAGAACTTCTTCCTTTGTTTCGAACCGATCCCAACGATCCTGATTATTCTCTTGCCATAGTACCGTCCACATATGTTTTTCCTCCTCTTACGTTTTTTGGTGCTTCACCTGAAAGGTCGATCTGCAATCTTGCAACCTCAACAGCTGCTCTGTAAACTAACGCATAATTAGAATCGCCATGTGTCTGTGTGACCTTTTCGAGAAATTTATCCATCTTACCAAGAAAACAACCGCACTTGACTGTGATCTCATTCTCTTTATCACGATAGAATGTTGTAAAATCATCCCGGCTACCAATAGCGCCAATCACTAATACGTGTCTTGCAGAAAAGATCTCAGCCTCATCGTAAACCTCAGCATTACCGCGAACCATGACATTACCGTAAACCTTGGCATTACCGCAAATCATGGCATTACCGCAAACCACGGCATTATCGCAAACCTCAGCATTACCGCGAACCTCAGCATTACCGCGAACCACGGCATCACCGCGAACCACGGCATCACCGCGAACCACGGCATTATCGCGAACCACGGCATTACCGAAAACCTTGGCATCACCGCGAACCCAAGCCTTTCCTTCATGGGAAAGGTTTTCTTCTTTCTCAATCCAACCGCCAAGATCACCGACTTTGACGAGACCAAATTCTTCTACCGCTCTGATTCTGTGAAGTGTAGCTGTTCTAAAAAGTAAACTTATTGTCTTGATTTCTTCTGTAAATTCAAATTTTTTCATGTTATTAAACCTCACTTCCTACGGCTGTTGATAAATTTAATTTCTACTGTCCACATAAGTCCTTTGTCCTCCTAAATTTTCTAAATACAGTTCCGCTTTCTGGCGGAATTCAAAGTACTGTTTGTTGTCGATGACCTGATTGCATCGCTGCTCAAACATAGTGATGTATTGAGCAAGGGATTCGTCAGAAAACCGGGAATCAAAATCTTCCTGACTGAAACATTCTTCCGCAGTAAACATATATAGGGACAGCATACAGCCGTACTTAGAAAGCCAGTAGGCAGTTTTGTTATTAAATGCGTTTTTGATCGGAGTACATACATAACCCCCGACAATGATCTGTTTTAAATTTTCAAATTTCATAAATTGTTATCTCCTTTTCTATTAATCTTCTCTTGCACATAACGTATAGATTTCTGCATCAAGCACGACTTCTCCACAGTCTTCACATTCTAAACAGATGTTTGCTGGATCTTCCCAATTTCCGTATGATACAATCCTTACATTATGTCCTCTATGTTTCTTTAGTTCGTTCCATAAAATCATATTGATATCATCCATAATATTTTCTCCAGTTCTGAAATCATCGTTTCCTTGCCTACCACAGTGTCTTTTTTAACCACTCTTACAGTTTAACGCCATCTGTGGGAAGCCCAAATTCTTTCGCCAGTTCATCAAATACACCGTCTGGCATCTGACTCAGATTATCCTTAATATCTTCTCTACTGAATCCATGTGGTGCATATCCGAAAAATTCTTCAATCTGCTCATCATTTGCCCTATGCAATAAAAAATCTATCATCATTTCTTCAATATCCATTTTAAATCTATTTCCTCCAGTTCTGAAATCATCTTACTTCATCTTCATTGTGTAATCCTTATCAAGATTTGACAAATCCAAATCTTTATAGTCTACTCTCGTGTTAGCGCCCTCTCTGTGAATGACCATACTAGAATCTAATTTTTCAAAATATTGTCGTTGTTCCAGAAGATATTCAAAAGTTGGGTTAAGAACATTTTGCCGAAACTGTGCGTGATCCCCTCCTGATAAAATAATGGGACCTGTCATAACGTTATTGCGCATGGTATGCTCCTTTTCTCTACGGTTGTTGATACATATAATTTCCATACCGGACCTTATCGTTTAAATCCACGCCTCCGCAAGGGGAAGCGACAATATTAAAATGAATAGGTAACAAACAGATATTCCGAACTGCCTTCGATAGGAATATAATATGTTCCCGATCCATAATCCTCTCCAAGCATAACCTGATCACAATAACATCCGTTGGATTGGTTATCGCCATTAGGTTCGGAAACTACCCCGAATCCATGGATATAAAAATCTTCAAAATCTCTTTCGGCAGCCCACTCTTGCAATTCTTCGTACAGATCATCGACTTTTCCTTTGAGCTTCTGATATTCTGCAGCTTTTTTAGCAATTTCTTTTGATGCTTTCAAGTTTTTCCTCCTTTTGCAATTGTATTTCAGACATAATGTTTTCTCCTTTCTTTTTAAAATTTGTCTGATATTCTTAGTATGTAAAAAGTGTCAGGAAATAAAAAAGCCAGGGGATTAGCCCCCTGACTTCTTATTAAACTTTTCAAATCTGTATTTCTGTTTGATATTTGGGTATTTTTCGTGATCCACTTCTGAAAAGAACATCTCTGCGGGTCTGGCAAATACCTGATCAGGGACAACATCGATCCCATAAGGACGGCCATCATACAAAGCTTTGTAGATGACCAGATGTTCTCCGGTTTCCGTATGTACGGCATCCAACGATACAATACGGTAAGTATACAGACCGGCTTTTTTTTGCTCTTCTGTCAGTGTTTCATGTTTAAAATGATGTACAATATCGAATACTTTTAGTTCTTCCATGTTTTGATTCCTTTCTTATATAAAGATCTACATTTCTCGCAACTGACTGCGCTTATATCCCTCCAGATGATGTTATTGTTATGTAATGATTCCCTTTCTGTTGGTCTTCCATAACTCCACGACTGTCCACAAACACACTTGAATGCGTTTTCCGTGATGTGAATGGTATTTCCGATCCGTACACACGGAAGATCGCCGTAATACTTAGCCATTAGAATCTCCTTTCAATTCTGTTTCCCAAAGTTTCTTGGTATCCTGCAGACAGCGTATGGTTGCATCTAAGGATTCCAACGTACTGAAATGCAAAGTAGCATACAAACTCCCGTCCAAAGCATTCCCTAATTCTTTCTTTGTGCAGGTATTTACATCTGGATGATCGTTATTTAAACCAAGGATCATGAAATCATATCCAGAACCCAACTTGCTTTTTATACCAAGACCGACCTTTGTCGGTAGTCCATTGCGTTTCGTTCCCAAAATGATAGGGTAATTTCGATCTTTCATATCTTTTCCTTTCTCTCCGGGCGTTTGGTAACGGCTTTTCTTAGCGGTCGTATTCCCTCCGAATAGTTCGCATCAAACCAGTCCAAAATCGTTCCAATTCTAGTTCCTTGATCCCAAAAAGCGAAAACTTCCGGTAATTTTTCTCTTGTTTCCCAGTCAGGGAGATATTTGACAAACTGAGTCCATAAAATCTGGATCTGCATGTCCAGGATCATCCGGTAGAACTCCTCATCCATGTTTAGCATCAGTTTTCGGAATGAAAGCTGTTGTTTCCAGTTCATTATATCCGGTGATATGTATACACTAAACGGAAGAGACTCCAAAAAATAGGAATAGGTATCCTGGAGTGGAACTGGCTTTAATTTGCAGTCTACAAAAAATTCAGATATCGTTCCGTTCGGATCTTTTCCAGAAATACAAACCGGATCGAATAATAAGTAATCTCTTCTGCGAACCTTTTGCGGACTTCGTAACATCCAGTACTCACCAGTATAAGCTGCATCCGGCACTTCCGCATCTGTAGGTTTGTATACATACTGCGGATCCTGTTCCAGATAGTACGCATGGATGATCAAAGGAATATGATATTTTCTCATATTCCGGATCATGATACCGCATCCGGGAATGGATTTGAGTGCATCCTGTACCGATCCGGCAACGCAGATCCTTGGTGTTTTGGAATCTTCGGTTACATTCGGGCCGGTAATGATTGTTTCAGGGACTCTTGGAACCAGAGAATCTGGCTCCAGGATATCCCAACTGCAGTGAATGTACTTCATTGGCATTCGTTCACCTTTCAATCTCAGTGTAAATTGTGTTCGGTTCGGGTGGAATACGTTCCCCATGACTATCTGTACAGTGAGCGTCTTCCATTTCTTCCTTAGAAATTGGCTTCCATGTTCCGTCATTCCCAAAGGCAATGCCAAATACAAGGTTTTTTTCCTGTTTTTCACCAATAATACGTACAGTCATAGCTCCCTGACATGTGAACGTTTCGTAGTAGATCTTCATAAAACAATTATCAAAAGATTCCTGTTCTTTTTCCGTAATAACGGCAGGAAAATTGTACGTGGATGTACCATGGTTGCTAACGCAGCTAATGAGTTTTTCCCTTGGAATCTCTGTAAGTTTTTCTTTCAGAATTCTGATTTCGTGTTTGATATCATCTGATAGTGATTCTCCCAGTTCTCTCAATTTTTGTTGATCTTCTTCATAAAGGTTCAACGTAAGGCGTAATAAGTATGGTTCTTGTCCCCAATTTTTCATTCTTGCATTTCTGGTTTGTTTCTCAAAATGCTTCATGAAAAAGTTGTAGAATGCATAAAGATCTTTTCGTTCCTTTTCTGAGAACTGTCCCTGATTGACTGCTGTTTTTAATATGTATTCTGCATTTTTGATTGCAAAAAATTCAATGATTTCGTTCGTAGAATGATCTGGACCAGTATACTCCAGAAACTCTTCAATTAAGTTTTTTTGCTTTTTATTATTTTTTTTACTCATCTTTTTTTTCTCCTAGATCATTATTTTTTATAAAAATTATTCCGTTGGATTTCTGCATCGACCAGGACTTTCCGTATGGAATCCTTTAATGGAAGCCCACGTAAATACCAGCGGATGCATGTCTTACGATCTGTCTCGGTGGTAAGATATTGTTTAATTGTCTGAAAAAGTTCCGCCTGATTATTGTGAGACACTAATGCTTTTTCAACATTACATCTGGACCATTTGTCATATCCACCGACTTTTATCATCATATAGTCTTTGAACTTTGGGTGTGAATTCTTCCCGAGTGCTAGAATACTTTTTGCACATGATTCTGTGACCTGATATTTTTTTACATAATCAGGAACCCGCATGGATTCAATCTTTTCTCCGGCAAAGCATTCTGGTACCTGAATGGATACACCCATGCTTCCTTTACCGGCCTGACGAGTGTCTCTTGTATCTCCGAAGTACCCAGAATCCGACTTTAAATTTTCCATATCCTGCATAGCTTTTGTACACAGTTCATCGCACTTCTCATTATAGAATTCTCCAGAATGTCCTCGCACCCAGTGGACTGATATATCTTTTCCTTTACAAGCTTTGTCGAGTCGCTTCCAAAGGTCAATATTAGACTTTTGGCGGAACATTCCAGTCATAGTATTTGCTACATACTGGGAATCTGAGTAAATCTGGACACTTCCGGTTTCAATTTGTTCTAATCCAAGAATGACGGCGAGAATTTCCATTCGGTTATTTGTCGTGCTTAGATATCCTTGCGAATATTCCTGGATTTCTCCTGTTTCTGTATCAATAATAATGGCGGCACATCCGCCGGAGCCTCCTGGATTAACGGAACATCCTCCATCTGTATAAATGATGTAATTCGTGTTTTCCATATGTTGTCCTCCGAGGGTTCTCTTATTTAATATAAATTTTTATCCGTTTTCCCTGTTCCAAGGCCTCTACAACTTCTTTTTCGGAAGATAATGGAAGATCCCATGGAATATAACGGAAGGCTATTTTTCCCATATTCTTTTGTGCAAAATCTTCAAACTGTTCCTGCGTCATTTCTACTCCGATCATGCCAGGAGCAGAGACAATGGCACCATTCATTTTTTTGAAGCTGATATATTTGCCAGAATCCATGAATTCGTCCCAGGTAACAGCACGTTTCAGCATCCGTAACAAATGTTCGCCGTAATCGTAACAGGTACAATACCGGCTGCCAATCTTCAAGTCGAATCCATCAGATTCTTTTGCAGGTTTACTTCCCTGTTTGAAGTTTTCGGCGTAAGTAACAAATGCTTCCGGTGTGTAAATTTTTCCGGTCCAATCGTCCGGTCTTCGTCCTTCGGTGTCGTTGTTACATCCGCTGCGATCCAGATGCAGGATCCGTCCATCGGACAGTTTCACGATTTTGGTCTGAAAAATAATAGAGTATCCCATAGTTATGCCTCCTTTGAGTTTTTGACTTTTTCCATTAACAGATCATGGTAGATACAGCAATCCTTATTGTTGTTCCAATCCAATCTTCTTCCAATCACTTTTTCCGCTTCTTCCCATGGGAGCAGATATCCGTAAGTTCGATCAAATTCTTGAAACGATACTTTCGTTACAACTTCAAACCCATCACATGCGTATCCAATCGCATCTTCCAGCCAGCACATGATCAATTCCCTATCCGGAATTCTGTTTTTGTTAAGGCAGGATTCTGGAAGATCAAACTCCGTGGGAAGATCCGCGTTTTCTTTCCATTTTACATTTATGATTTTCCAATCAGCCATTTTGTTATCCTCCACTCATTTTAAAATCCGACAACCCGGTCTGGTGAAACATAGTTGCATGTATACCCCAGAGTCTCAAAGTATTTGCACGCTGCATTGACCAGATCGTCCTTGGTCCATCCTGGGATTTCCTTAGCTTTTCGGATTGCTGACTTTGACATCTGAATGAATATCTCATTCAGAGGTGCAGCTCCTTCGATTTCAATCATGAATTCGATTGATTCAGCGAATTCATAAATGTTTTTGAATAATAATGTTCTTCTCATAGTTTTACCCTTTCGTAATTGTATTTCAGACATGTATATTCTTCTCCTTTCCTTATGTATTTGTCTGATATATATAGTATGTGGAAAATTCGGGAAATAAAAATCAGGGACTGTTTTGGTCCCTGATTCTTAACGGATTTTTCAAAGCTCATCTGGCTTGTTACCAGTTTATGAACTGTTCTCAAAGTTAATCCTCCATTTCTGAAATCTACGTGCCATCTTCTTTTAAATTAGTGAAGCCTCACTCATAAACCCATCCTGTACCATTTTCGAAATTGTCTTTTGTTTTACAGTACACTCTTCCAGTGCTTGATGCTTTGTGTGGTTCTTTATTTACTTCTCCCATTTTTCTATTGAAACTCTTGTTTGAAGTACCACTCGCAGCTACATTCTTCTTACACCTTATATTTTGCTACCGCATCTTCCCAGTTGGCGATAACACAAACCTTGTCTGTTTCTTCTGCAATTCGTTCTATTTGCTTTGAAGAAAAACAAAGTGTATCCTTGAAAGCTCGACCTAATATTAATTGAATATCATTTAAAGTTTTTCCCTTTTTTAGTTTTAAATTATACAATCTAAGAAGATCTGGTAGTTTCTCTTTGCAAATAACTCCATAATGAGTAAACCATTCTATCCATAATGCTTCTGCAAATAATTCTTGTGGTAATCTCATATTATCTATCTCCGTTTCTTTTTTCTAAAATCATCGTTTCATTCTGAAATGTCAAAATTACCATCAAGTATATCTTTTATCTGTTCACACAAAGATTTCATGTCATATGCTTTTAAATATTCAGTATCGTTTTCACCTTTGTTGGCAACTTCCATTTTGTTTTTCTGACATTTAATTGTTTCATTTAACATACTGTCCGCTAATTTGATTCTACTTTTTATTTCATCTACAGTTTTAAGTGCTTCTATTCCTAAAATAAAAGCATCTATTTTGCTATCATTACTTTCTCGTGATTTTTCTTCCGTTAATATTTTTGCTGCCTGTGCATTATCCATATAAATTCCTCCATTCTTCCAAAGAAACTCTTGTTTGAAATACCGCTCGCAGCTCCATTCTTCTTGCTGGACTGATATTTTGTCCACCAAGAAGAATGAAAAAATTCCGATTCAGACGACGTTAGAATTCGGCGACAAAATCTGGTGCGAGGTACTTGCAGGTATATCCCAAAGATTCCCAGTATCCGCACAAAGCTTCCACTAAATCGTCCCGGGTCCATCCAGGAACTTTCTCTGTAACCTGCCTGATTGACGCTGCTGCCATCTGAATAAATTCGTTTTCTATTGCTGCGTTTCCCTCAATTTCAATCATGATTTCAATAGGCTCTTTGAATTCGTTCCAGTTTCTAAATAATAATGTTCTTTTCATATCTTTTTCCTTTCACAATTGTTTTTCAGACGATTTGTTTTTTCCTCCTCTCTTTGTAAATTTGTCTGATATTAATAGAATCATGAATTTTACCCAAAACAAAAGCCAGGAGATGTCTCCTGACTTTTGCTTGTGATTTCAGTTGCATTACAAGAAACTCTTGACGAGTTCTATTGCTTCTCTCCAAATATCATCCGGACATTTTTCTTTAAATCTTCCGTTTCTTGCACCGATATCTAACATTTTGGCTTGATCACACAAAATAACACCCGTTGTTTCCGTTCTGTCATCTAATTCAATGTGGAACGGATGATGTTTATTAGTATTCGTGATTGGGCACACAAAAGCCATAGAACTGTGATGATTTAAAATATCGTTACTTAATATCACAGCTGGTCGTCTACCGCTCTGTTCATGTCCTTTTTGCGGATTAAAATCCATTGTTATAATGTCGCCCTGGTTGTACTCTACCATTGTTCTTCTCCTGTTGGTCTTCCTGTGTCAATTTCTTCAGAACTTTCTACATAAATTTCATCGAGTGGCTTTTTGTAAAACGCTTCCAATCTTTCTTGTAAATTTTGGTATGTTGGTTTTGCTTTTTCAATAACCATCCTTCCATTGTTTACATTGATCTCGACTTCATCATTTTCTTTTAATCCCATTCTACTAATTATTTCTTTTGATAATCGTATTCCCTGGCTGTTTCCCCATTTTCTTACAGCTACTTTCGTAAAAAATGTGTTGTTTTCTTTTGCAAATGTTGTACCGTTCATGCGTTCAACCTCCTATAGTATATACAATGGATATACGTTGCTTTGATTTTAGTATATACATTGTATATCCATTTGTCAACGGAATTATTCTTACAAATAGTACCAAAAAAGTACAAAACAATCCTTCATGGTGAACTACCGCAAGCGACATATGTCGCTTGCGGCTTCTGCGAGGCCATAGAGCGCCTCGATGGGCGGTCACGCACCCACTACACCCTGTAACGGGATTACTTTTCAGGCAGCTTTCTTCTGCCAGGTCTTTTTTCTCTTTCCAAACACCTGTAACAGATCCCTGCGTCTGTCTTTCCGTTTGGTATGACGGAGTTTTGCAGCAGGACTGGGATGGTGTCTTTTATGTGGTTTTTTCTTATCCCCGGGAACATACCAGTCCCGGATCTCCACTACGTTTGTTGTTGTCTGCAGATAGGACAGGTTTTGTCCTGCAAAAGCATCCGGATACCGTTTCCGCAGGATGTTGGCTGCGCCGTTGACATCGGCGTTCATCAGCTTCCCATCGTGGCAGCGGTACAGCCCGCGCTTTGCCCGTGTGCCGGAAAAATTTTTCTTTTCATCATCCACCCTGTAGGTCGGGATGAAGTCCCCGGCTGTCACATCCGCCTTGGAAGTGTAACTTTCTTCCTGCTCCACGACCGGGATCTGCAGTTTGGCTGCCACTATACGGATACACTGGCGCAGTTTCTCAAACGGGACAGAAACAAATGCCTGATTGTTCGCCTTTCCCATCTCGACCTCCTGTTTCTGTTCCTTGTTGTAGCCGATCACCAGGATATCCACCTGGTGGTGTTTCGCATACCGCAACAGGTACCAGGCGCATTTGTAGAACATATCCCGCAAGACCTCTTCCCGTTTCCGGGAGAGGGCATCCAGGGCGTGGCTGCCTTTTTTGGAATGCGTGCTGTCCGTACCTTTCGTCAGATCCGACAGAAGCTTTGCCCGCCGTTTGTTGAACCACTGATTGCCCGCTTTTATGGATCCGCTTTTGATGAGAAAAGGTGCTTCCCCAAAGTTTCCTGCCACAGCGAGCAGGTTGTTTAAGCCCACATCCACGCCGAGGATCCGGGATGGATGTTCCGGCACCGGGGTCTCTTTGCTGTGGTCATCAAATGTCATCATCACACGGAACTGCCCGTGGTATGGTTTTACTTCTGTCTTTATGTAGGTCATATCGGCAAAAGCAGATGCTTTTCCAATGCAGAGTGGTTCCTTGCAATGGACAAACCGCAGATACGCTTTCCCTTGTACAAACGACAGCCGTGCCGTCTGTACTGTCCACCAGGCGGTGGATCCGGTCGTGCGGATGTACCCCGGGATCTTCGGCTTTCCCTGAAATTTCTCCGGGTGTGCCAGGTACTCTTTCCGAGCATGAAAATATCCCACCCAGGCTTTCTCCGTTTTCCGGATGGCGTTCTGGTTCACCTGGCTGTCCATCCGGCAGTAGACCGGATGTTTGATCTCTTTAAAAATGGCATCCAGTGTCCCATAGGACAGGAACCACTCCTTCCGTGTGGGATAGGCAAAGACGGTCTGTTTCATCTTCGAACAGGCAACGGCAGATCTCATGCCTCCCGCCTGTCTGAGCTTCTCCATCTTTTTGGCATACCGTTCCTCACTACGGAGGTTGGCTTTCTGGATCCCGGTGAAGACATCATGTAGGACTTCTGTCTCTGCTTTCGTCCTCTCCTCCGGGGATTTTCGAAGGCCTGTCATCGTGTTACGGATATAGAAGTTGGCAGTATTGCGCATACAGCGGGTATCTGTAGTTGCCCGGGTAAAGTACTCCCAGAGTACAGTGTTTCTTTTGTAGTTGATCGTCCATGTACGCATGAGATATGCCTCCTTTCTTATTCGTCTCACATTTGACATATATCGTCTAGATATGCTATTATTATAGCATAAATAGTAAAAATATACAACTCGAATAAAATTTAAAAAGGAGATTTTATGGAGTATAAAAAACGTTCCCATTCCGTGTACCTTCTGACCTACCATATCGTGTTTGTGACCAAGTACCGCAGACCAGTGATCTCTGTAGAGATCGGGGATTTCATGAAACAGCGTTCCGCTTCCCTGTGCCAGTGCTTCGGTGGTGAGCTGATCACTGCAGAGACGGATATAGATCATATTCACCTGCTCGTGTCCCTTCCACCACAGGTCTGCCCGTCAGATCTGATCCGTACATTAAAGACGCAGCTGGCAAAAGAAATCCATCAGGACGAAACTTACAATGCGCATGTGCAAAAGTACCTGTATGGGTCTGCATCTCTGTGGTCGCCGTCCTATTTTGTCGCGACAACAGGCACCAGTGTTTTGGAAAAGGTAAAAGAGTATATCAACAGCCAGAGAACTGATGATCACAAACGGAAGTACGAAAAAACAGGAAAGTACAAAAAAAAGAACGCCTAATGGCGTTCTCTCGCACTTGTATCCCACGGACGACTATCGTCGGCCGGGGTTTTACGTGCGGTTTCGATAATGTAACTCCATAGTGTTCCTCCCGTTACTCTTCTGTAATCCGAATATCGAACAGTTTTCGTTCTTCATCCTTATCCAATACAGCACCGTCAGAAATCCAGAGATCCATCCGGTCTTCTATTGTGGATCGAGCCTCTTCGATAGCTTCTTCTTCCGAGTTAAATCCATGATCTTCCGTGATACAATTTGCATCGTACCACAATTCGTATCCGTATTTTTCCATATGTATTCTCCCTATTCTACTTCGATACAATACCCTTCCTTGAGCATATCCTCATAGCTGTCAAAGCCACACTGCATTGCTCTGATTTCTCGATAGTCTTCAAGTGGGATCCTCCCAATATTTGTTTCTACATATTTTGATCTGTTAATTTCCATATCTTCTTTCAGTGTCGTTGTGCCTCTCAGTTCATAACTCATATTCTTTTCCTCCGTAATTATTCTATAATCGTCCCATATTTTTCCGCATCTTCCTGTATAATATTTTTTACCCCATCCGGGACATTTCGTAAAACAACCGGACCAGAATATCCTTCGTAAATCCTATGTTTTCCCCAGATCGTGTACCGACGACCTTTCTTTCCGGTATAGCACTGGAGTAATGTAGTCATGGAAAAGGATTCTTTTCCGGCTTCTTGGAAGTAAACTTGTAAGGTCCCATTAGGGGCTTTTTCGCAGACCCGCGGAACCCATACGACATCCCGGACAAACACAGGGTATTTCTGTCTGGAAGAAGCGTTTTCTCCATTCGCACATTCATAAATTGGCATCTCCATAACATTTCCTCCTAGTCGTTCCACTGATAAATCGGCAGTTCCAAAAACAATTCCGCATCCCGGTCCATGTGAATCAAAGAAATCTTATGATCCCACGCATACTGGATCAGTTTCTTCAGATCAGATGGATAATCGGAAATATCCGTTTTATCAGGGATTGTAAGGAACAGTCCTTCTGGATAACAGTAAGCATATGGCTCCTGCTCTGCATTCAGGCTGTTGAATGTTTCTTTCGTTAAATGACTATTGTTAATATCTAAGCACATACTGATTCTCATAAGTTTTCCTCCATTTCTATCAGCGCATCCATGGTTTCGGCAACCCTGGTGGTAGTATATAAATAGTACAAAGTAAAGATGACTTCTTCCAATAGATGATATAAAATTAATATATGGAGGAAGAACATTATGGCAAAAGGTACACAATATTCAAAACAATTCAAAGAGGATGCTGTCCGTTACAGAAAAGATCATCCTGAACTGACCGTTCAAAAAGCTGCTGAGAACCTTGGGATCAGCGAGTCTGCATTAAAAAACTGGATGAAGGCAGCCAGAGAAAATGAAGGTTCTGTCCCCACACGCGGAACAGGTAATTATTCCAGTGATGAAGCCAAAGAAATTGCCCGTCTTAAAAGAGAACTGCGAGATACTAAGGATGCCCTTGAAATATTAAAAAAAGCAATCGGTATCCTGGGAAAATAACAGAAGCTATTTATACTGCCACTTCAGAATACACCACAGAGGTGGCAGAACTGCCACAGAAACACCGGGTTTCTGTTAGCGGGGTACTGAAAATATTAGGTGTTTCACGCTCTGGATACCGTGCATGGAAGCAACGTGTCCCATCGGTTTCTGAAAAGCATCGTGATCATATCAAGGATGCTATCAAACAGATCTATGATGGATCGCATCAGAACTATGGTGCACCCAAGATCACAGAAATGCTGCACAGGCAGGGGGAATCTATTGCTGAAAAAACGGTAGGTAATTATATGCGCCAAATGGGGATCAAAGCGCAATGGGTAAAACCATATACAGTAACAACAATCGATTCTGATTTCAACAGTGAACTGCAAAATATCCTTGATGAGCAGTTTAATCCTTCAAGGCCGGACGCTGTATGGGTATCTGATATCACGTATATATGGACATACAATGGATTTGTGTATCTGACAAGCATAATGGATCTTTACTCAAGGAAAATCATAGCATGGGTACTCAGTCAGAGTCTTGAAGCAATCCATGTAGTAGAATGTGTAAACAAAGCGAAGCAGATGCGAAATGTCACCTCGCCGCTTGTGTTTCATAGTGACAGAGGTATACAATTCGTATCCCAGGCATTCCAGAAAGTAACAGAAGGAATGATAAACAGTTACTCAAAGAAAGCATACCCATGGGATAATGCATGCATAGAATCCTTTCATTCACTATTAAAACGAGAATGGCTGAACCGCTTTAAAATATTTGATTATAAACATGCATACCGCCTTGTTTTTGAGTACATAGAGACATTTTATAATACAGTAAGGATTCATAGTCATTGTGGATATCTTTCGCCTGATGAGTATGAAAAACAATACAGGAATAAACTATTAGAGCTGGAGCAAAAACTTGCCGGCTAAGTATGCTGGCAAGATGGAAAAAAGTCATTCTTAATTTGTACTTTTTCTTGACATAGGATCACCCTTACGATACTGATACCTGTAATTTCTACTTTCTTAAAATGATTTTCTTTGCAGAAAACTGTAAATAGTTTGTCAAGTTCTTTCGCATCCCATGCAACAATACAGAATTCCACTTCATCTGAAGAACACTCCTCATGGGCGAATCCGATTTGCGCGGTCATAACTCGATATGGTGTCTGCATATCACATTCTGACTGCCAGGTCATATCTCTTAATTTGTTGTAAAACATATTTTTCTCCTTTAATTGTATTTCAGACAGTTTTTATTTTTCTCCTTTCCTCTGGTATTTGCCTGATACTTATAGAGTGGAAAAATTTTGGCAAAACAAAAACCAGGGATAACCCTGGTCTTTGTAAAACTATTGCAATCCGTTTTCTGTATATTTTGCATAACTGACATGCCAGCCTTCAGATGCATGTCTCCGCAGCAAACTCTGCAGTTCAGCATTAGAATATCCGGCAAGATATCCTACAATTCTACCTTCTCTATCTCTGATACACCGCTCAACCATCTGTCGTATTTCTTTCGGTATTCCAAACATATCATTTACCTCCTACTACTGTTTGTAACTGAGTTGCAATCTTATACAACTGCCAGTATCGATCTCTTGCAAAAGATGCTCCCTGCTGGATTCCAGATACAGCATTCCACTCCTGCAGGTACTTTTTGTTTGCATACTGCAGGTCGAATAGGGCAAAACGATCTTTCTGGCAGGCATCTGCAATTTCCTCATCGGTATAGTAATGGCTGGAAGTATCGAAAACTTCCTTCTGTTTCTCATACTGGGCATTCAGTTCCCGTTGCATTCGGTCGTAGAACTGCATTTCTGTCCGATACCATCCCAATATAGGAACTAACTGCTCCTTGCATGTTTCGAGCATTGTCTTGCTGCCATCAGGGAATCGAAAGACTGTATAAGAATTTGTAACGTGTACGATGTATTCCTTATCTCCAAAAAAATCTACTTTCCTCATTTTGCTCCTCCATTAATCGAAATACACATGCCATCCATCCTCTTCCTGGCTGGTATGCATGACATCTACGCCCATATCTTCAAAAAGGTCTGCAATCGCATCTGCCTGTTCTTTCTTTTGGCAGATGATCTCATCACCTTCGTTATAGATTCCGTGCCGGTTCTCTCCTGTATTTTTCTGTAATTTTTTACAGATCTGCTCAAAAAGTTCGGCAGTAGAATGTTTGTCGAGCAGACCATGATTTAAGCAGAAAACTTGCATATGATCTGCTACATCTCCTCCCATATACTTTCTGACCCGCTCCACAGTAAATCCCTTATCCAAAAGATCCATGTAAAAATCCAGCTCGTCCATATCCAGTGCATTCTGATATTTTTCCTCCAAATCTGCTTCCGGATCGTATACGTCATCATTGACTTTCCAGGCCAGAACTTTTACGCATACTTTACTGCCATCATCAGCCCAGCACCATTCGCCATGGTAAACATAAGCAAAGGCAGCACTCATTACATGATACGGTGGCAAGTTGCTTTTAAGAGTGACCTGTACATCTTTCATTTCTTCGGGAAGCTGTATTGCCGGGATCCAGCCATTGATTGGTATTTCCGGATGACACACATCATCATTTGTCCTCCATGCGATGACCTCTCCCTTCATAGCACGGTTATCAGTAGACTGATACCAGATCCCTTCTTTATAAAAAGCAAAAGCATTGCATCGCAACGTATGCAGATCTAACGGATCTAAGTAGGTAACTTGTACTACTGTGTTGTTTTCTGGGAATCTTCCGGAAGATACCGGAATCCATTTTCCAATTTTCTTCATGATTTTTTCTCCTATATTATTGTATTTCAGACGATTTTTATCTTTCTCCTTTCGTAAGTATTTGTCTGATGTTTATAGTGTGGTGAAAAATCAGGAAAATAAAAATCAGGGACCGTAATCGTCCCTGATCTTCCTGAAATTAGATGTGGTTCATGGCTCGAAAATCCATGGCCGTGAATACATAGTCGTAGTCTTCGTATCCTACCGTACAAAACAAAGCGCAGGTTTCTGTGTTCTCTTCTACATCGCCTGCAGAATCCGGACACTGCAAAAGGTCGCTTTCTGTGTCTGTACTATGTTCTTTTGCCAATGTTACAAGTTTTTCTTTTACTTCCTCTTCAGTTCCGAAAAACCGCCAGAAGAAGACATCCGTATCTTCTGAATTACTGAATGTTATGATCCAATCATTTCCATATGTACTCATATTAATCCTCCTCTTTCCATGCGATCGGCATGAAGATATTGTCGCCACGTAATTTTTCTTTGACGTATACAAAAACGCTTTTCCCTAAATCTCTATCCGAACTGTATAGGTCCGTACAAACCATAATAATCCCGGACTAATACAAAACCATTATCGAAATAGCGCGAAAAACCCTGGCCGACGACCGTCGTCCGTGAGATAAAGCGCCACCGCATAGCGGTCATGACACGAAATGCTGCAAAGACCGATGGTACTGTCTGGTTGAGGGCGGAAGTCCCGCCATATTTCAATAGCTTTCAATCTAATTTTGCTTCTTCATCATAAAACTTAAAAGCTATTTGGCTACGCAAATGATGTCCTGTTGCTTCCAATGAATCACCATATACAATATCTTTATACCCTAATACCATTCCATCAATCGGATAGTCTAGGTTTTCTGCCGATTGCTTTAATAATTCAATATCATTTTCGATACCAAACATAGGGTCTGAATATACTGGAACAAAGGTTTTTAAAACAACCTCAAATCCAAGCTTCTGCATTTCCGTAAGGCGATTGTAAAAATCATTTTCGGTTGAACCTTTTACAAATTTCCATGCAATAAATTTCAAATTTCTCTGAGCTACGATTGAACTGTCAAGCTGTTTAACAGAATCTGCAGCTAAATTTCTTGGATTTTTATATTTCTCTCCTTCAGGAAGTGATTCATTAATTTTATTGAAATCCTTATATGTAATAATAGCTTCCCCATCAATAATTACTTCCCGTTTGGTGTTAATTTTCAAAGGAACATTTTTAAATGTTTTAACATTGTGTAAAACATCTTCTCCAATTTCACCATTTCCTCTAGTTTCTGCTGATACCAATTCGCCATTCAAATATCTAAGAGAAATAGTAAGCCCATCCATTTTACACATTAAGACCATATCTTTGTCATTCTGGAACTTGACTAAATCACTCACAGCTTTTGTTGTATTTAACGACAACATTGGATGGTTATGTTCTACTTTTCTTAATTCACTCTTTACTTTGTATCCTACAGTTTGAGTAGGTGAATTGGAAAGTATAGTTCCTGTTTTTTCTTCTAGTCTTTGTAATTCATCAAACAAACAATCGTATTCGTAGTCTGATACAAGTGATTCTGTCTGATTATAATAAGCATCTCTATACTTATTAAGCATTTCAATTAGCTCTTTCATTCTTTCATTCTTTTCAATCAAATTCATACTTAATTCTCCTGATAACAGAAATATGTATTTTCAAAGTGAACCTCTACCAGCCATTTAAGAATGACAGGTAGCTATAAATCCTTTTGTCATGTATTTTTCAGTTTTTACAAAATCATATCCTGCTTCGCACTCCTGTTCGCATGAATTACCCCTCCCATGCGGTGCTGTAGCTCCTATGAACGGGGTACTCTGCTTAGTGTTATAGAAGAAGACATTTATGTTTTCTGAATTGCTAAAGGTAATAATCCAATCGTTTCCATATGTACTCATATTAATCCTCCTCTTCCCATGCGATCGGCATGAAAATATTGTCACCGTGTAATTTTTCTTTTACATATACAAAAACGCCTTTTCCGAGGTCTCCCAAAAGTCCATATACCGCCCAGCCACAGGCTTTACAGTTATAAGGATCTGCACTTTCTTTTCCACAGGAAGGGCAACGGAATTTCTTTCCGTCCAAAGCTTTCCTATATGCATCCATAGTATCAAACACCCGGACATTTTTGGCTGTAATTTTGGGCTGATTGCATTCCTGGTAATAGTTCATATACCAATAATTACGGCTCTCTTCCCAACCGTCCAAGATATCTTCCCAGTGAAGCCCCATAGCCTCGCCGTAAGATTTCGCCCGGTCGATAACCCATTTGTATTTGTCGCAATAATTGTGGAAACATTTTGCTCCGCAGGTAACACATCCTTCTGGATGCAAGGTTCCACCATCTTTAGAGCAATCTTTTTCTACTGCAGTTTGCAATTTTTCTAATCCTTTTCCCACGATCTTTCCTCCTACAAAGCTTCTAAGTAACCTTCTGTAATCTCAACATATCCATCTCGATGCTCTAACACCATACAAAACATGTATCTTGTATTGGAAGATTTGGGACAACAACGGAAGTTCACATTGTGATACTCTTTACCATCCCAGATTTTGGTTGGTTCGTTATCCCACCATAGCTTATGACTACTTTTCCTTTTGAAGATCTTTTGAAGTTCGTCCTCAAAAGAGCTTATAGGAATTTTTTTACCGACCAGTGAGTTCAACAATTCCTGATCAAATTTTTTACTACTTTTATTCATGATTTTCTCCTTAACTCAAATGATACGCATCCTGGTACGCAGTACTTAATGTTGTTGCTCCACAGATATGTGCATCGTCTTCTTTACAATATCCGGATCGCATAGGCCCATACAGTCTACAATAGTCCCGAACTAATGTAAGTCCATCAAAATAGGGATGTTCGATTACTTTCCAACGCATTCTGCGTCCAGCTTTTTCGATTGTAAATACAACACCGACAATGATGTCTTGTTTTTTTCGCTGCATAATAAACTCCTTTACTGTGTGAGAGCAAATCTTACAATTCCTTTTTCTTCCGGTAATTTCATAAACTCTCCGTTACCGCCATGAAGGATTTTTCTGGCTTCAGTTCTGGTATACCCTAAGTTTTTGCACCAATCGGAACAAAAATCTTCCCAGTCAGCATACCAAGCACAAATCTCTGCGGAAATCTGATAGCGTTTAGCATGACGACGTATTTTGGCGAGGATTATATCAGTTACCGTAATGTATTGGTCCAGATATTTTTTTGATTTGTCTAATATTTCTTTCATATTTTTCTCCTTTTTGAAATATTGTATTTCAGGTGTCTTTTCTTCTCCTTTCTTTTCTTATTTACCTGATATTTATAGTTTGGAGAAAAAACATAGAAACAAAAAAGAGAAGCCATAGGCTCCTCTTCGATGTATTAGTTTTCATGTATATAAAATTTTCGCCAATATCCATACGGAAAAGAATATCGATCTGTTGCGTCTTTATCGTTTTTATGGCAGACACTACATTTTTTGCAAACAGGACAATAGTCTCGATTACTGTAAAAACAGCAATTACATTCCCAAATATTCCCGTAAATATCCGTATGTGTTCGAATGATATCCTCCAAACCTTTTAGATTGGTAATTGCAGATATATCCTTATCATAACGCACATATTTTCGGATATACCATCGGATAATTTGTAATTTTTCTTCTTTCTTGATGTACAATTCAGTCACCTACTTCCTGATCATCTCCTTTTCTAACAGCTTTCCCAAATAAATCCTTCGCTTTCCCGTTTCTTGATCCGTTCGAGCAAAGTCTCTACCGTATATCCACAGATTCCCATCAGCATATGGTTTGCAATCTGAAAATCACGGTCTGTTTTGCACTCGTAGAAAGTGTTCAGTATTCCTTTTGCCATTTCATAGCAGCCATTATCGGCTTCCATAAAAGCATCCAGGAAAACTTCCCCGAATTTATCGGAAAAATTATCAATTTTCTTAGCTTCATCCAGAAGTTTCTGGCTGGCAGTAGGTTTTGCAGTTACCCATACGACATGTCCGTTTTCTTCTGATCCAGACGGAGATTCGCTTTCTTTAACCCACTGCAAAGAACCTTTTTCCAGTTCGGATTCCAGGTAGTAAAACAAATCATTGCGATTGTGGAGTGGAGTGACTCCGTAATAGATACTGCCATCTTTATCTTTGTGTTCTGAAACAATGATACAAATAGTACCAACTGGGATCAGCTCTTTCATAATTCCGCCACAGTTTGTCTTTGAGATAACCTTTACGGTATCGGTAATTTTTAACATAATTTTCTCCTTTTTCTTATATTCCATATTTTGTTTTGTGCCGTTTGGCTAAGATTGATTTCACAGAACGACCTAAAATTCGACTGAGTTCGGTGTCTGTCATATCCCTGACATTCATGATCATTGCTGTTTCCTCCTCTGTCCATCGTTTATTTCTGTTTGGTGCATTCTGTGTCTTGCGGTAGTAACGTTTTTGCTGTTCCCGCTTTGTCCTCTTGAACTTTTCCATATCTCTGTATTCCGATTTTCTAAGCATAGCAACTCTCCTTACGGTCGATGCATCATGTACTGCACCAGGCGTTCCTCTACATACCGTTTCTTTTCCGGATAATAGTCCTCCAGTTCAGAAGGAACCGTATCCTCAAACAGGCATTCTGCCAGGACCTGTTTCTGGTCTTCTACTTTCGGATAGCTTTCCTGAAAAAAGTCTAAGTCCTGATAATAGGAACTAAGCAGGGCAAATCCTTCTTTTGTGATTTTTCCATACCTAAAATAATCTGATACATTTTGGGAACCATAACAAATCCAGTAAATATCGTCCATTAGATACCTTGCCTCCACCAGATCAAAGGTGTTTTCCCCGGTCCGTTTTACATACTGAAGATCATCTGTTTTGATCCAGCTTTCAGGTATTTCTCTTGGGATACTTTCTAATGCCTGGATCAGGTTATGGATATGTACCGGATGGATTTGTGCTACAACCGGAAGCAGCTCCGAGCAACTTCCCAAATATCCAGGAGTCCGTTTTAGATATCTCCTGTCTTCCTCGATGATCAGTCCATCAGGGAATAAAACCTGGGCAGCAATGGCAAATATCTTTTCGGTATCGGATCTCCCGAATTCCTGGATTATCTGCTGGACTGCATCCATTGGAGATGCTACAATGTTATAAATTTCTTTTATTCTGTGATAGTTTTCCTTGTATTCTCTGATATCCATAAAATCGCCTAGCACGGGCACCCGCGACTTTAGTCGTGGGAGGAGTGCGGGTTAGCACTGCCCGAGCATTCTCCTTTCTGTTATAAAGCCATATTGTTGTGATACATAATATATCTTTGATGGTACAATTTCCAGTCTGCTTCCATCCAGACGTTTTAATACAAAAGATCCGTCTGTCCGCTTGCTGTGTATATACCATTCTTCGCCTTACTCCTGTGGCATTATATAAACGGATGACTTCATTCCCACATGCGGAAGCATTTCTTTTGATTTTTCATCAAAAACTTCCGTAGTATAACATTCGTTTTGTAACACCATTTCAATTTCACTCAAAATTTCCAAGCAACGGGTTTCCGAAGCATATGTACCAAGTGAAAAATTCCTTCCCACACTTGTTTCTGCTTCAATGATTGCGATTCCTGAGTTTACGACAGTTCCGAAATCGGCAATTGTATCCATGTTGATATAACGGTTTCCTCTTTGATCTTTAATCCACATAATTTTTTTCTCCTTTTGTAATTGTGTTTCAGACGGTTTTTATGTTTCTCCTTCCGTAATATTTGCCTGATACTTATAGGATTTAAAAAACTGTAGAAAACAAAAAGAGACGGTTTCCCGCCTCTTTCTTTTATGAGTTTTCTCTCCAATATTTGCATTTCTGACATTTTTTCATTATCGTTTTTCTTAGTGAGCTGAATTCATAGCGGTAAACCCCAGAACAGAATCCATCATCATTTTTTCGAAAACAGGTAGGTGGGATCTCTTTCCAAAATTCCCGCTTCTCTACTCCAGCCTCCTCGCACAATTTCAGATACTCTTTTTTAGACAAAAGAATATTAACCTCAAACCGAAGTTCATTCCATGGATCTCTCACATTCCACAACAGCGGGTCGATTCTTTCCAGACTTGGATTTCCATAGTATTCCTTATCCATACCCCAATGTTGCAGTTCTTCCGGCAGATCTTCTTTATTGCAGTTGCATATCTCCAAAAGTTCCGCTATCTTTTGAGGACTGATTCGGATAACCACACTTGGTTTCGTACCTGTAAAATAACAACGCATCTCTGCTTTTACGAAATTATATCTGTATCCGTAACAAAAATAAACACACTGTTCAGGATATCTGTCGTTACCATACCAGGAATCGAATGTATACTGTTTGCTGCACGACACAAGTTGTCCTTGTAAATGCTGGATACAGAGATTACGAATGTTTTTTGTAATCATTTCTTTTACTGAATCAAGAACTTTATTCCGCTGGTTTTTAAAATCTTCTTCCAACATTTTCCGGATTTGAACGGAATAATTATACCGTTCTATATATTTTTGATTTTTTCTTAATTCATCAGCTGTTCCACAAACGTTGGGATCAAATGAAATCAACAAATGTTTTGGTTCATGGCCATAGAAAGAAGACTCTTCGGTATATTTTTGGTCAGCCAGAACAAATCGTTCGGTTCCTGCGATCATATTGAGAGCTTCTGGATCGATCCTGTCTTTATACCGATCGATCAGATAATCGTGGTTCCGTGGATTTTTCTCTCCGTCTTCCATCGTTTTCTGGATCTGGAGATCCGGCAAAGCAAAAGTGGGAAAATAACTTCTGATTGCCGGGGCATTTTTCTGCTCGATCTGTGGATTTTGGATCATTGCACCTACATAATTCAGTTCATATTGCGGAACTTCTTTATAAAATTTATCTCGGATCAATGAGATCATCATAACCGTCCAAAACATTTCTTCCTGGTCCATATCCTGAAAAGTTCCGATTTTTTTTCGCCCATATTCCTGAAGACCTGTTCCCGGAGCATCTGCACTTTCTGAAGTCCCATACCGTCCGGAATCCCATAAATCCGATGTGTCGATTTTTGCAACAGACTGATAAGGAAAATAATTACAGTTGATCCGGTCATGCATGGAACGTCCTGGACAGCGGTTTGTTCGGTTCTGTCCTGGATAAGCATAATGAGGCATATCCGTCAACAGATACAGGTTTTCTCCATTTTTAATGACAAAGGCAAAATAACTGTCCGTAATCTCTTTTTCTCTTATATATGCCAGAGTAACACCGTCAATCTGATGACTGGCAGCAGAAAAAAGTAATGCGTTGATATCTTTGTAAATAAAGATATCCTTGCTCATTTTAAAGCAATCTTTTGCCGATTTTCCTGTCGCAAACTGTAAAATCTGTAAACGTCCGTTCATACAGCGATTAGCAGAAGTTCGCAGTTCTGCAATCGTAAATACAGACAATGTATCATGTGGAAGATCATAAAAATCCATAGCTTTTGCTGCATCTTCTAAGATCGTCTTTTCTGCATGATTTTCCTGCAAAGCATCATATAATTTTTTGAGATCCTGGACATATGCTGTATGATCTGGCTTTGTTACAAGATCAAACAGAGATATTTTTCTCTGTTCCAGGAATTGCTGGAAATATGTCTGCAGGTATGCTTCCGCAAACATACCGGAATCGTCATAGGTTAATGCTTCCTTGATCTGGTCATTCATCGTTTTGACCGTCCAAACACTAAGACTTCCGTCCATAGGGATCTTATAGGATGTTGGGGGATTGTTTGGGTCGATGCCAGTAACTTTAACCCACAATGCTAATTTTTCTTCAATTGTCATAATGTATATGTGGCAGCAGAGATATTCCCTGCTGCCGCTCCTTTCTGTAGTCCTAATCAAAAATCACGTCAATATGTGCTGCCATATGGCAATCTGGTTCGCCCCGGATAAAATCTCTTTGATTTTCTGTAAGGCTTCCATTTCCTGTTCTTTCGTACTCATATTTTTTATCCTTTCTTAATCGTTCTTTTGTTCTGAATTTTCAGATAAAATATAATCGTTTCCATGTTTGGTGATACCGATGATATAAGCATCTTTTCCCTCTGCTTTGTATTTTTGCAAGGTATTTTGCGCTTCTTCCAGTGTTTCACAATCCATAAGTTCCTTGGAAGAAAGTACTTCTACTGCATACCGGACGAAAAATGCTTCCTTGACACAGGCGGCATCCGCATACATGCGGTTTTCTTCTCCCTGATAAGTCTGGATCACCACATATTCTGTCCCATCATCCTGATGGATAGGATATGTCGCACGACCCATATTATGGATACCATCGACCTCTTCCGACATGGAACTAAATGTAATTTCTGTGTCTGTCCGCTTTACGCACTGATAAGTAAACATCGCTCCAGTAAACCAACATATCGCCTGATAGGTATTACCTACTTGAAATTTATCCATAAGATCTCCTCCTACAACAATGTACTCAGATTTGGGTGATTGAAACTCAGCTTTTCTTTAACCACATACAGACCCAGGGCTGTGAACATGTCTTTTTCCAGCTGTTCGGCCCAGTTGTCTGTATTCCAGTCTACTTGTATCGAATATTCATCCAGATAGCGATCGGATTCCCAGTCATCCGGACTTTTTCCGATTTTTCGGCAGGTAAAATAGTCGATCACTGGAGTCTTGTTTCCGACTTCCTCCCCATATCTGCTAATCTGTTCTTCGGTATGGATATTGACTTCGATATCGACATAGCCAATTGTCAGAACAGCACAACCATTGTATGGTACACTGTCTTCGTCCATAGCCTCCATCCAGTTCTTTCTGATCCCTGGAATCAGATCTTCGATACCGTTTAGTGTAAAAGAATAATCTGCTCTCTGTTTTGCTTCTTCAAATGTCATTTTCTTCCCCTTTCTTCGGAAAACACAAAATTCCTTCATCCAGTAACAGATTGAGGATTTTCAGAAGTTCCTCCTGCGTTTCCAGATCACGTTTTTCCGTAACATCTTCATAAAAATTGTCAAAATCATATTTACCCATGCCGCCCCAACAGGAAAGCTCGATATGTAGTCTCTTTTTCTTGCATTTTTTATCGTAGATTCCAACCCAGATTCCGTTATCACTTCCGAATCTTCTATCCCGATCCGAGCCAATGCTCTTGCTGATGCACCAGGCATGGACCACATCGTTTCGCCAGAATAACGGCTCGCGGACCTTTGTTTCGTCTCCAATATCAAGATTTCTGGCAATTTCCATAGTCAATTGATATTTGTTCTCTACTTTTGGTGGACGCATTTTAGTTCTCCTTTTTCTCGCATTTTTTGATATAATTTGCAAATTCTACACCGGTAAAGATAAGAAACATACCTTCGATACTTTTCCGTTCCTGTTCTGTTGAAGCATTTATCCAGGTTCGTAGAATATCATCAGATAATCCTGTCCAGTCCGTTCCCGTATTGATCCTTACCAGATCAAGTAACATAGCATCATTCTTTTCGGATACTTCTGTTACGGATAAAACCTGTTCTTCCAGATCTTTCCGTGAAAATCCTGGATGCTCAACTAGATGCTGGATAGTTTCCAGCTGTTTTAGTGGATACTGCCGCCAGTCTGGAAGGGAAATGTGTTTCTGCAAAAGAGATTTATTGATCTCATTTCTTTTTTGATACACACAAAGTTCGGACTTATCCGGAAAAAGTAACACGGGACTGGTGATTGTATTTTTTAGATGCATAAAACCATCTTCGCGTAATTCAAACATCTGTTCTCTGCCGTCCGTAATATACTTCCTTCCTACTGACTGGATGGTTGTTTCGAAAACTTCGCTCTTTCCACCATATCCAAAATTTGTTTTCAGGCAATAAGCTGTCTGTCCTTCTGTAAAAATGTCTTTGAGTTTCATGGTTCTTCTCCTTTAATTGTATTTCAGACGTATTTGTTTTTTTCTCCTTTCGTAATAAATTTGTCTGATACCTATAGTGTGCCGGATCTTTTAACAAACAAATCGTTCGGAAAAACCGCCTGTCCGAAAAAAACGATTAGGATCCTGTTTCTACATACTATGATTAGGAACTAAAAACCAAACAAGAAAAGAAGAAAATGTATGAATTTCAACTTTGGAACACAGAATGATTCTATCTTGAATCTGCCCTTAGCGGCATAAGAGATCTGAGTTCTAGCTGTATCTGTAGAAATGCAGTCCCTGCCTCCTAAAGAGGCTACGTGTGTAACAACACATTTAAGGGGAAGCACGCGACTTTAGTCGTGTGAGGCTTCACATTGCCGCATTCCTTCTGGATGCTACCGGTCATATCAAAAGTGGAGCGGATGTTATTATGTAAAGGAGATAAACATATGAGAAAGAAAAGAGGGACAGATTATTATGTGAACCGCCACAGCTGCTTTCTGCTGCAGTACCACCTGGTACTGGTCACAAAGTACCGGCACCCTGTGTTGACAGGTCCGGTAAGGGAAGCCGTCTATGAACGGGTCCGGTATGTAGCAGACAGTCGGGGATTTCGGATCCTGGAGATAAACGGGGAGGCAGACTATCTCCACATCCTGATGGAGGCGGATGCAGTTACTTCCCCGGCGGAACTTGCAAATGTGATCAAGACCCAGACCGCAAGGCAGGCAAGAAAACTGTACGGGGAAACACTGTTAAAAAAATATTACTGGAAACCTTATTTCTGGTCTGACAGTTATTTTATTTGTTCTGTCAGTGAGACCAGCCGTCAGGTGATCCAGCAATATCAAAAAAGAGTCCTACCCTCCCAATGGGAAGATAAGACCCCTGATGTATAGAACTTTAACTAAAAAGACAGCCCGCATATAGGCTGTCTTTTCTCAGTTCAGGATTTCTAACATCTTTTCTTTCTTTTTCGTTCTCTCGGCTTTTCTTCTGCACATTCACTGCACACATGCGCCGGATAGAGTCCCTCATGCCGGACATATACTGGTCTTCCACAGGTCGGACACACGGTATTGGTTCCTGATACGATGAATTTATTACCTTCCCACCAGGTATCCAGCTTTCCTTCTGTTCGCTCCATAAATGCAAGTGGGAGGGACAAGCGGTTTTTACCAGGTCCGTCTATAGAGGTTCCATACCGGTAAGTAAATTCCGGAAGATTCCGTAATGCAGAAAACCCTCCAAGATCTTTCTGATCAGGGAGGATTTCAAATTCTTCGGCGGAAATAGCTTCCACTTCAATATACAGTTTTGGTTCTAACACCACATGGACTTTCATATATCCAGTTATATGAAGGTCGTTTGCATCCTGTGGATCCAGGTAGATACCATGAAGGCCGCAAATTTTGATGACTTCACCAGAGGTATGTCTTGGTGCTTTGGGAACATCTGTCTTTACCAGATGCACCTCCAGGGAATCTCCCTTCGGCAGCAGTTCGTAAAGGCCGGATTGTTTGATGATGTATCCCGCAGGTATATACGTCTGGTAGTTATTTTTCTGTACCTCGCATTGTTTTACCTCTGTAACGCCTTCGAAACCGTCTTTTTTAATGGTAGACAGTTCTGCAAAGTTCCCTTTGTTGTACCAATACAATTTGGTTCCTACGGGAAAGTAAGTACAGCGGATCTTTGTTCCATTTGGTTGTTTCGTTATCTTTCTTATCATACGTAATTGTTTTTCTTTTCGACAAATTGTTTTTCTGTCTAAAGCTTTTTCTCCTTTCGTAATAGTATTTGAATATACTTATAGAATTATGAAAAGAGAAAAAAATAAAAGCGCCTACATGGTAAGCACTTTCGTTTATATATTGGAATTTGGGTATGGATTAGGCAAAAAAATCAATAACTGATTTTAAATTATTGACTTTTTTGCAAGGGGTTCTCATGGAAGTGAATTATAAGAATTTTGGGTGATCGGGGACTATACAAACATCTGCCGTCTTTTTCCCATTATACATTACAAAATTGAATTATGCAAAAACAAATAATCAAAAAAAAGAGAAGCCGCAGCCTCTCTCTTTTCTGTATTTCTTAACGGATCTTTTTCCCGCACATCGGACAGAAATTAATTTTCTCTGTCCCCATGTCATATCCGCAGCATACCGTAATTCCATCTTCCTGATCCGTCCATTGCCTTTCCAGTTCCTGTTCCAGCTCCTGAATTCTTTCAGCGCCAGCCTTGGAATATATATGGACGGCATTGGACATTCGATCAACCTCATCTTCCGGATGTTCCACGAATGGGAACATGTTCGATAACCACTGCAGACTCTTTGCAACGTTGTTTTTGTTTTCTTCTCTCATAGTATGTTTCTCCTTCGAGTAGTCTTTCTTGTTGGATGATACAGTTCTCCAGAAATGGTTTCGTAACGTAGCACCCGAGGATCTGATATGCAAGCCCCCGTTCCTCTTCTGATAAAGGAACATTACAAAACTTCTTGATGTTGATGGATATTGTTGTGTCTTCGAATACGTTTCTGAAAATTACCTGTACCATAGTGTCCTCCTGAGTTTGTGATTAGTTGATTTCTGGGATCCAGTTTTCCGGCTCTTTCCGCAATATTCCTTTAGGGATACAGGAGTTTAATGCGGAATTTTCTGCCAGTGCCATGTCAATGAGATAAAAATCATCTCCGTTCTGCATGATATCCAGACTCCACTGCCCGGTTAAAGGAATATTCGGCAAGATCTTTTCCACCTCCCGAACAACTAAATCTTTATTTTGTACATATCGTTTTACTAAAATTGGTTCGTGCATTTCATAGATCACATAATCATGGATGTTATGTGGATTATCCCGGTCGGATTTATGACCAAACCGTTGTTTCATTAGATCCGGATCCCAGTAATTGGCGATACCGATCACTTTCTTGATATCAAAGTCTACAAAAACCCGGTATTCCGTATGCAGGGTCAATCCTTTATAAATATACGGATTGTTTTCTACATCACGGATAAATTCCCGGACGACCCATTCATTTGTTGTTCCTGCACCATATGTATGTGGCTGAGAGAAAAAGGATGCCATCTTGACGGTCTGGTGATGGATGAACAATAAATATTCCCCCAGTTCCCGGACTTCTTTTGGTTTCCATACATGTGCATTCCGAAAATCGTATTTGGATGAGAATGTCCCGGTTTTTACAAAATATTCCTTGTTCTCATCCAGTTCAAAGATTTTCTGACAATACCGGTCAACGATCATCATCGTGGTCGGTGTCATAGCTTCATAAGCGATCCTAGTCAGCTGCAGTAGGGGTAACGGAACCTTGATCATAGTCGTATCTGGAATTTTAAAGAAATCCCCTTTTCCGCCCACAAGTGCCGGGAGCCAATGTCCCATGCTGTTCCGATTCATCCCCAATACTTCATACAGGATCGGATCCAGATCTAAAGTATCCAGACCTACACGGAACATATCGTAGAGTTCCTTTTTTCTTCTTGGGTCCTTTTCATCCATGGATTTCTGAAGCATATAAAGAGCGGCAGCAGATCCATCGTCAGAATTGATATCTTTCTGCATCAAATGTCCAGTCAGCTGCGGCCGGAAATCTTCTGGGATCTCCAAAATTTCTTCCATGGTAACAGGCCGCCCCGGATTTCCATGGAATCTTCCGGTCTGTATACTGCCCTTTTGGTACTTATAATAGGCAGTACCATCTAGCAGTTCTTCCACGATCCGATCCACCAGATCTTCCGGAATCTTCCGTAATGCATCCGTATCCTTTTCTTTTTTACTATCTTTTGCATTTGTAGCAAACAGATCATCGGATGGTTCTGGATGATTCAGGACTTCGCATTGATAGGCTTCTTCAAATTTTTTTAACTGTTCCGGATTTACCCGGAGCATTTTGGCAATTTCATCTTTCTCAAAGATTTTTTTCTCTTCGATTGATTTTTTTGACTGGAATAGTTTTCTAAGCATAAATCTCCTCTCTGCAGACATCCTGTTTCTTCCAGGCTACTACGCGATGACTGGTGGTATATTCTTTTCCTGGATCATGCCAATATTTTTTCTCAGCATCGTATTGCATAACCTGTATGTATCTGGTTTCTGCATCATGCAATGTCAGGATACAGGTACATACATACATTCCGGATTGTTTTGGATCATTTGGAAGATGCTGCCAGGTATGGCGCAGTGTTCGTATCAGAACTATATTCCAACCGTTTGGTTCCGGTATATCCAGGTCAAGAAAATTATTACGCTCAAGATACCAGCATTCTGATTCTGAATGATCATGGATCTTTTGGGACAGTTGAATCAATTTCCGTGCCTGTATTCTCCCTTTTATTTCCTCTTCCTGGCAATACTGATAACAGCCTTCTGCATCAAAAAGATTCCCGTTACTATCCTGGAATGTCCAGAATAATCGTGTTCCTCTATCGGTTTTTAGAACAGTCGCTTTCATTCTTCTCCTCCAAACATATTTGTTTTCCGCCAGCTTATGACATGATACCTGGTCTTTCCAGAATGACCTGGAAGTTTCCAGACCAAATGCTCTGCATTAAATTCCAATGGTTCCCAATAGGTCAGTTCTGGATTTTGAGCATAGATCCGACACAGGTATATTCCGGACTGTAATGGTAATGTGTTCCTTTTTTTCATAAGTATTTTCGAATAATTGTTTTCCAGATCATTTCTTATTCTTCTCCTTCCTTTTGTATTTGATCTGATACTTATAGTATGTAAAATTACCTTCCTGAATAAATCAGGATTGATCACGGTCGGTATACTGACGGGGTGATTTTGGAATATTGGGGTCAGTATACTGAAAACCATTTTAAAGCCCCAGGGCTTATTTTTAAGAAAAATTATGGAAAGAGCATTTTGGTAGGAAATTGGTAGCTCCTGACTTTTGCACGGTAGGAAAAACATAGCTGAATGGGTTATTTCGTTCTTTTTTGTGGGTTATTTCTGGAAAAAAGTACTTATTTTCAAAAGCAGCCCATAACCTTCCTTAATAAGCGGACTTTTTCAAAAAACCCGGTGGATTTCAAAAAAAGTCGGGAGAATCACGGTCAGTATACTGATAATAAGCTAAGAATTGTTTTATCATACAAAAAAAGACCCGGATACTTCCGGGTCTTGTGTGGATTTCTACTTCTCAATCCTGATACTTGCAGACGCGATCTCTGATCCACGGATCAACAGGTTTCCAAAAGAATAGATACTTGCAGGGTCTTTCATAGCAGCCAGGATCTCGCTTTTTAGCTGTTTTTCAAACTTATCCGGGCTGTTCAAAGTTTTTGTCTGTATTCTGTTGATCTCTGTTCCATTTTTTAATACAAAAGTTACTTTTACTGTCATTTGTTTTTCTCCTTGAGATATTGTATTTCAGACAAAAGATTCTCCTTTCGTAGAAAATTGTCTGATATTTATAGGATTGCGAAACGAATGGAAAACAAAATCAACATACTACAACCACATATACATCTCCGTCTAACTGAAAGCACCAGTTTTCAAAGAATTTGTACTTTTGTTTGGAAGCATATACCTGTTTCCGTTTATAAAAAAAACATGCCTCTACAAAATATTTGCGTTTCCGCTCATAGTGAAGTTGAATGGAAAATTCTACATGATTGGGAAAACAGATTGCGTAAGTAATATCTTCTGGCGGATATTCTTTTCGTTCTTTTGCTGTCATTCCCAGGATATTTTGTATCTTCTCAGTATCTTCCGGTGCAACCCGGATCGCTTTTACATATCTCATTGCATCACCTTCTTTTTTCGTTTCTTATAGTATGAAAGATTTCAAAAAGAACAAAAAGAAAGACCCGGAAATATCCGGGTCCTGTTACTACTCTTTCTCAAATGATGTGTGTGGTGTGATGCTCCATTCCAAACGATACTGAAACGTCTGGATATAAGCAGATTGTTTTCCAATACAGAAATCTGGAAACTCCAGATTGAAATGCATATTGTATGTTTTCTCCATTTCACGATATGCTTCTTCATAAGATTCGAAAAACTGACCATGGATCTGCTGACCATCTTTTCTGGATTCCAAAAGAAAGATTTCGGAATTTCTCCGGTTCAACTCTTCCAAGAGTTCGCTGACCGTAGCATCCATGAGGATAGCTTCGTCCTGGGTGTAGGAATGAAGAGGACTGTTATGGATGGCATATCGGCCGTTTTCGTCTCCATAAAAATCGATCTGTCCCTTCAGGGACATCTTCTCTTCATAAAAAGTTGCAGCAATCTCTTCCAGGTCTTTTCCGATAAAACCTTCCACATCATCTAAGGAAAAAGTTGCAGTTTTTCCGTTCAGAGCATCATACTCAGAAAAATGAATTTCGTGTTCCTGTAATGCTTTTTCCAAATCCTTTGCAAATTCAATATCTGTTTCCAAAAATCCTGTGTTTGTGTAGTTCATATAGTTTTCTCCTTTTGTAAAAAATTGTATTTCAGACATGTAAAATTCTCCATCCGTAAAGAAATTGTCTGATATATATAGAATGGTAAAAAAAGAAAAAAATAACTTCCTTTCTATTTTTTCTCATACAAAACAACAATGTCATATTTTGTCAGTGTGAACACGGTATCGCAATGTTCGCAACCAATTTCTTCATCATCTGGAAGATCGCTTATGGAATACCAACGTTTTACAAGATGGCTACAAAATGGACATCGGACAACAAAAATAGGACATACATCGCTCCGCCCTTCCAAAAGTTTGTACGCTTTTTCCACAGCTATTCCTAAATACCTTGCTACTGCAGACGGATATACAATGTCGCCTTTTCGATATTTTGCAAGAAAACCATCCAACATAACTTTTTCTTCCTTTCTACTAAAAGTCCTCTTACCTATAGTATGGTGAATTATATGCAAAAATTGACATTTTCCTTTGTGCATGTTACGATAAATTGCAATATAAGGAAAGAAGGAATTTATTATGAAAAAAAGATTGCAGAAAAAAGCAGAAAAAATAAAACAAACAGCTGTAAAAGCTGCGGAAAATATGCAGGAAACTGCAGAAAAAGTGATGGATAAGGTAGTAGAAGAAGCTCCGGTTGTTGCAAAAACGATCTCCTCTAAAACAGAAGAAATCATGAACAGTCCTGTTGTTAAAGAGGGAAAAGAAACCGTAGAAGAAGTAAAAAAGACCATCCGTACCAGAGTGTCCGAAGTAAACCTGGAGATTTTTGAGACTTCCGTTTCCATATCCGCTATCGAAAAAGCAGTCAAGAAAGCAGTTTCAGCCAAGAAGCTGAAAGGCGAGATCAAAATTTATATCAATGCTGAACAGCGTATGGCATACTATACCGTTAATGGCGAAGGTTCCGAAGAATTCAAAATTGACCTGAAATCATTATAAGAAAAAGGCCCAGACTACAAGAACTGTAATCTGGGCTTTCTCTTTTATCGGTAATCATTAGGACAACTTGGAAGTCCTGTATGGTCCCATGTCATTCCAAAGATTCCGGTATAGGTACTTTCTGACATCAGGAATGGGATTCCAGCGGCTTCCACGGTGGAGATACCAAGCTGTGGATCTGCAATATACCACTGTCCGTTTACGCAGACCTCATTCCATTGATGGGATGGATTTGCCGAGTTATTGTCTGCATGGACATAATAGCATCCAATACCAATCGCATCACAAAGTGCTTTTAAGCCACGGGCGTATCCGGAACACTGTGCTTCATGATATACAAGCGCTCCCCATGCAGTATTCGCCCTGTTTTTACTCCAGTCATCTGCATAAGAACAGTTACTTTCCAGATAGGACATTGTTGTCCGTACTTTCTGGTAATCGTTCATCGAAGCAAAATCATAGGAGTTCACAAAAGTCTGAACTGCTGCAGCTACCTGGTCCAGTTCTGCCCTGGTCAGTGATGGACCATATACAGTTCCTACATTGTAATCCCCTGCAGGATAAGAAGTGGAATTCTGTACCCACGCACCAGAACCATTCACATAATAGCTTCCAATCCAGGTATTCGCTGCCATTGCACCGGAATCATACATGTAATACCAGGTTCCACCGACTTTCTGCCAGCCGGTCAGCATCCATCCGGCACTGTCAAATAAGTACCACTGACCATTAATGTACTCCCATCCATTTTTCGTGTAACCACCATCTGCATGACGATACCACCAGCGGTTTCCGGATTTGATCCAGCCAGCCTGTGATTTTGTTTTTCCAACAAGCCATGCACCGGAACCATCTACATAATAGTCCCCGATCCAAGTATTCGCTGCCATCGCACCACTTCCGGTCAGGTAATACCATGCACCACCAATCTGCTGCCACCCGGTCAACATGGAACCACTGTTATTCATGTAGTACCAGGTTCCGCCAAGGTTCAGCCAACCAGTCACCATAGCACCGCTTCCACTCAGGTAATACCAGGTTCCGCCGATCTGTCTCCAACCGGTTGCCATATAACCATTGCTGTCAAACCAGTACCACTGTCCATTTACCTGTTTCCACTGATTTGCCGGCCAGGAGCCATTATCTTCCTGATACCACCAGCCCTTTCCATCTTTTACCCAGGTAGCTGCGCTTACCGGTGCGGCTGCCATGCAGATACTGACTGCTGCTGCGATCAGCATGTTTACCATTTTCTTTCTCATACAAATCCCTCTCTTTCGTGTTTTGTAACAAACCTCGTATTTGTAGTTTCCTCATATACCAAAAGGACAGGATCTCCTGCCTTGATATTCTGTTTTCCATTAACCACAATCGGTATCAGTGGATCCAGCAAAATTCCATTTTCCGACCGAAATTTTGCCATGATCTTTCCAGAAAAAGCGATCTTCTCTGCCGTCCCAGGTAATACCTGATACATTCCATGAGAAAAAATGGTCTTTTTTACAAGGATGGACCGGGAACCGATTATGACTGCAAAAGCAATTGTCTGGACCAACAACATCCATTGGACAAAATCTGTATGGATACACAATCCTGCCAAATGTAGGATATACCCCAAAAGCCAAAATATAAAACCGGAAATTAGCAAAAAACGATCTTTTTGGGAATATCTGAATCCTACAAGTCTGCGGATAGCTTCTTGTTCCTTCTTTGTTGGTCTGCAAAAACCGTCCAGCTCATCGACATCAGAAACACCAAATCTTTCCATATGCAGGCCTCCAGTTAAACAGCATGGACAACAGGGACCACTTTATAGAGAAGACGGACAGTTTCTTCCTGGATATGCAGATTCATCTCATCGAACATCTGGAAACCACGGATTCGGTATTCCACTTTCGGGTCTTTCTGTCCGTAACTGACCATGTGGATCCCCTGCCGTAACTGTTCCATTGCATCAATCTGCTCCATCCAGTTACTGTCTACCGTTTTTAATAAAATATTCCGTTCTACCCCACGCATGATCTGCTGATCCGGATACGCTTTTTCCATCAAGGACTCCCGTTTGGCATATAAGGTATTGGCGCTGTCGTAGACGCTTTTCTCAAAGCCATGTTCCCGGATATCCGCATCTGTAACTGCAGGAATCGGGATGATCGGCAATAACTGTTTATTCAGTTTTTCAGCAGAGAGTTCTCCGTCTTTCTGGGAATTTTCCAAAGCCCTGCGGATCACGGCATGGATCATCTTCTGGATCTCTTCATGGATGTCCTGCCCATTTAATACCTGTTCCCGTTCTTTATAGATAATCTCCCTCTGATCATTGTTGACTTGATCGTATTCCAGCAACTGTTTTCTGGAAGCAAAGTGGTTCTCTTCTACCCGCTTCTGGGCTTTTTCTACTGCCCTGGAAAGCATCTTATGTTCAATCGGTGTACCGTCTTTAATCCCCATGTTTTCAAACAGAGAAATGTATTTTTCGGACCCGAACAGACGCATCAGATCATCTTCCAGGGAAATGTAAAACCGGGACTTTCCTGGGTCTCCCTGCCGTCCGGAACGTCCCCGTAACTGGTTGTCGATCCGGCGGGATTCATGACGTTCTGTGCCGATCACATACAGACCGCCGGCTTCCCGGGATTTTTCATCCAATTTGATATCAGTTCCGCGTCCAGCCATGTTAGTGGCGATGGTCACAGCACCGAATTTTCCTGCATCTGCCACGATCTCCGCTTCTTTTTCCGGATTTTTTGCATTCAGAACATGGTGTTCGATCCCGTGCCTGGTAAAGAGTCGGGAAAGGTGTTCCGATACGTCGATGGTAGTGGTTCCGACCAGAACTGGCTGTCCTTTTTTATGGGCCTTTTCTACAGCTGCTACAATGGCTGCATACTTTTCTTTCTTTGTCTTGTATACGCGATCGTCCAGATCTTTCCGTAATTTCGGACGATTGGTTGGAATGGTCACAACATCCATGCTGTAAATATCCCGGAATTCCTGTTCTTCAGTGATCGCAGTACCTGTCATGCCACATTTCTTTTCATATTTATTGAAGAAATTCTGAAAACTGATGGTTGCTAATGTCCGGTTTTCCGGATGGATCGTGACACCCTCTTTTGCTTCCAGTGCCTGATGTAATCCATCAGAGAACCGTCTTCCTGGCATGATACGACCGGTAAAGCTATCCACGATAAGGACTTCATCTTCCCGGACTACATAATCTTTATCTTTGTGCATCAGGTTGTTGGCACGCAGAGCCATGTCCATCCCGTGCTGGATACTGATGTTTTCCGGGTCTGACAGGTTATCCAGACTGAAGATCTTTTCAATCTTATGGTTCCCCTGTTCTGTCAAAAAGAGATTGTTATCCTTTTCCTCAAGGATGAAATCACCTGTTTCTTCTACCGCTTCCCCGGCAATATAATCCATTTTGGACATTTCTTTTGCTTCTCCGGCCTCCAGCTGTTTTGCTGCCTTATCAAAAGCCAGGTATTTTCCCGGGGACATCTGCTTGCTGCCGGAGATGATCAGTGGCGTCCTTGCCTCATCGATCAGGACGGAATCTACTTCATCAATGATACAGAAATGAAGCCCACGCTGCACCTGCTGTGACTTTCTCTTTGCCATATTGTCCCGAAGATAATCAAAGCCTAATTCGTTGTTTGTAATATAAGTAATGTCCTTTGCATAGGCTTCCTTCCGAAGCTGGGGATCCATATCCTGTGTGATATTTCCACAGGTCAGTCCCATGAACTCATATGCCGGACGCATCAGTTCGCAGTCACGTTTGGAAAGATAATCATTGACTGTAACTACATGGACACCTTTCCCTTCCAGGGCATGAAGATAACAAGGGAGGGTACATACCAGGGTTTTTCCTTCACCGGTACACATCTCCGCCACCCTTCCCTGGCTCATAATGATACCACCCATCAGCTGTACGGGAAACGGTTCCATTCCAAGAACCCGGCGGTCAGCCTCACGGATCGCTGCGAAAGCTTCTGGAAGGATCTGCTCCAGAGTTTCTTTTTTTAATCTGTCTTTCAATTCTGCAGTTTTTGCCTGCAGCTGTTCATCGGTCAACTGCTGCATCGCTGGGCGCAGGTTCTCAATCTTTTTTAAAGTTTTTTTAATTCGTTTTAATTCATGTTCACTATGGGTTTTTAAAAGTTTCATAAATAACTCCTTTCCTTTATATTACAAATTTTTCTCTTGAAATGCAAGTTTCTCACAACGAAAGTAAATGCGTATGTATTTTCTTTTCTTTGATCACCTCAGCCAGTTTCTCAAGACCTTCGATGGTATCGATGTGGTAATTGCGGACAAATCTTGGAAGATTTGGATTATCTATGATTGATTTTGACTGTTCCAAATATTTCGATACATAATTTTCTTCTGTCTCTGATTCTTGTGTTTTCCGAAGCAAATCTTCTAATTCCTGTATATATACTGGATTTACAGATACGGTTTTCGGTGGAACGTTTCCACAATGGCCACCCGCACGTATCCGTAACCCTTTGTAATTCCTATATATCTGTTCAGCAATATCCAATGGCATATCTCCCTTACAAACCCAGTACGTCCATGCACGGTAAAAAAAGAAACCATACAAAACGCCAACATATCTGGTTTTTACTTCGGTATCCATATAACATGGAAGTTCTAATATAGGGATTCCTGCCTGTTTCAATTCTTCCCTGACCAGCTGGTCCACATTGTTCTCATAATGATGCCGTGCGAAATTTTCCATAAAATCTCTCCTTTTTTTTCTTATATTTATAGTATCTATAATTTTTCAAAATCCGCACTTTTTCGGACAAAAAAAATGCTGCAGGAAAAACCTGCAGCACTCTTTGCTATTTCACTAGCATTTCTGGTTCGATTGTCCAAAAACTTCCCAGAACAAAATCCGTATAAGGATCGATCTGAAAAGCACGCGCCCACGATTGTTTGATTTGAAGTGTTTGTGCGAAAAAGTCTAATTTCTGGAAGCGGTTCAACTCAGCATCCAGGGTATCAGGGTCATTGGAAATGGGATAATATTCCCCGTACATCATTGCACTCCAGGCAAGAGCATTGCTTAACAATACTTCTTCCTCCGGAACATCCAGCTCCACATAAACCATACCAGACTTGTACAGAAAATCATCCTTCGGGTCTGGATGTGACTCATCCCCTGGATAGCGAACCCATCCAATAAACGGTACTGCACCAACGGCAGGGGCAAATTTACCGGATTTCCGTTCCATATATCTGGCAACAAACTGATAACCAGTGACAGAACTCATGGTTTTTCCCCAGGGCGAGTCCTCAATCATACAGAACACCGAAGAACCTTTCTTTAATTTGTAATATGCATCCTGCGTTATGATTGCCCATATAATCATCCGTACTCCTCCTTTCTTCCTTGCGGGCGCTTTGGAATTACCATGGACAATATACAATTCTACTTATAGTATATGCAATTTTTTAGATTATGAGCGTTTTTCGGACAACAAAAAAGAGCCAAACTTGGCCCTTTGTTTTCTTGAAAAACTGATTGAATAAATGATAGCATCCCATTGTTTTTACCTGCTATTTCCTCACAGGCCATGCCCGCAATACTTCCTTTTCATCATATCATTTTTCCAAACCGTGTACAATCTTTTTAGAAAAAAATGGTTAATCTGGAAGAATTTTCCGGTTTCTTTGTCGCTTTTGTAATATTTCCTTGCGTTTTTCTTTTCAATAGGATATACTATTTGTAATCGAACAGGGATTATAGGAATGATCACAAGGGACGGCTGTTCCCATGGCGTTCATTTAGAACTGTTCGATTAACATAACTCATTACAAAAAGAGAGACCAAAGTCTCTCTCTTTTTATGCCTTTCTAATAGTCCCATCTCCATATCGGATTGGTATATACCCGTAAGTAGACAACTTTGGATTGTCCAGATTTTGTATACAGACCATGATTTCACGGTTTGCAATCTCTTTTTTGTCGATTTCCCAGTTCTCTTTCTTCCAACTGACATGCAGAAGATGCAGTAGATGAAATTCATGGAAAATTTCTTCAAGCACATAGTAGACCCTACAGTCTGTTTTTTCTTCCCAGTCAGAGATTACTTTCTGTTCTTCTTGGGTTATGGGCTGTAGGGTTCCGTTCAGATCAGTTTTCATTAATTTTCCGGAAGAAAAATTTCGAATAATCTCTGGTTTCATCCGCATAAAAATCATGCGTTGCAATGCTTCTGCTCTCAAATCTTCTTTTTTCATGATAATTCCTCCAGTAAGCCATTTTCTGAAAAAGAATAATAACAATGATCCCCTATGATGATATGGTCCACAAGATGGATATCCATAAGCTTGCTGGCTTCTTCTAGTTTTTTCGTAAATAAACAATCTTCATTGGATGGTGACGGATCTCCGCTTGGATGATTGTGGCACAGTGCAAATATGGATGCTCCACACAAACACAACCGGACAAAGATTTCTCTCGTTGAAGCAACGGAAGTACTGACAGCTCCATGAGTTACTTCAAAAATTCCAATGATCTTACATTTTGTATCCATTGCCATCAGCCATATATGTTCTTCCGCTTGTCGGTCCGCTTCAAAAACTGTATTCATTATATCCACAATTTTATCTGCAGCTTTCGCATTCCCAAGAGAAGGGTAATTTTTTGTCGATTCTGCGACCAGGATATTTTTTCTGTTTTCGTCTAACATGACATTGTATTTTGTGATCCTCATAACTTTTTCTCCTTATGTATTTGGCCGATTAATATAGTATCTTTGTCGCAGCGTTCCATGCACATGGACTGCAGGATTAAATTTGTAACGTACTGGATGGCAGTCGCACAATCTTCTTCTGGATCCAGGCTGAGAAATGCAGCACAGCCCCCTCCGTAATAATCCGCAACGATCTGTAATTCATTGGAATCAAACCCAGTATCCACTCGCTTGATCCCGTACCATCCTTCCGAACAGTCCGCAATTCTCCTTAAATCTTCCGGAGTTTCTTCGAAAGCTGCAGTATCCATCACAGCGAAATCATACGGTGTAAAATCTTCCATCTTTTCTCCCAGGACAGATCTTGCAAGATCATCCGGCTTTCCTACTACATAGTTATCCATGACATACCTCCATCACATCCGGATTCTTCCTGTCACAGGACTGGTCTTCCGCCCAATCCCATACAAAGCAATCCAAGATTCCATATTTTTGGTTCAGTTTCTTTTTTGCCAGTTCCCTTGTTTCCGCTACCACGATTCCGCCAACACCAAGATGCGAGATCTGATACCTCCATAATTTTCCCATTATCCAATATACCCCCAGTAAATATCATTCTGTTCTTCTGCTACCTGTGCCCTTTTTGCATTCCATGGAAGGAAAGGTAAAGTGATCTGATGACAGATTAAAAGTCTGCAGAAAGTAAAGTCACAGGCTTCCGGATATAAGGTGACATTCTGGACAAATTGGAAATTATGTTTGATCTTGACCGGTTTTGTACCACGGAAAGCGTAAATCTCCTGACCCTTCAAAAAAACATGGAACTTTTCCTTTGTGTCATTATCAAAGCCATATAAAAGGGTACGGTCATTGATCTTTGGAATAAGGTCAGATGCTTTGATCAAAATGTCTGTCGTTAATAATTCATAGTATTTTTTCATCATGTGATTTTCTCCTATTCATTGTATTTCAGATGTTTTTGAGGCTCCTTTCTTTATATTTCATCTGATACCTATAGATTGGAGAAAAATAAAAGAAACAAAAAGGAGACCCCGAAGGGTCTCCAAAAAATATGAAGAATGTATGGGAAAACACAGATTAATGCTGTGATTTCTTTCTGTTTTTACGTCTTCTTCTCAGCGCTTCCAGGGTTCCAGTAGAACCGGCAAGTAAACTCATAAACAGTCCTGCCTGGGACGGATCACCAGTTTTTACGGCATTGGATGCTACACTGGCAATGGTTCCTGTTGCAGCAGCTGTACTTGTTGCAGACACAGCAGCTCCTGTCGCAGTAGAAGTTTTGGTTACGGTAGCAGGTGTAACAGGCGTTGACTGCACATCTTTATTTTCTGCTTTTTTGGCTTCCTCAGCTTTTTTTGTCTCTTCTGCCTTTTTGGCTTCTTCTGCTTTCTTAGCTTCTTCCGCAGCTTTCTTTTCCGCATCTACAAACTTCTGATAATTTGCTTTTGCAATCGTCAGGTCAGAAATGGTTTCTGCATGTTTCTCGGCAGCCGCATCATAAGCCTGTTTCGCATCAGCAGTTACTGCCTTGGCAGTTTCCAAATCTTTCACCGCTGAATCATAAGCCTGTTTTGCATCACTGATCTTTGTGACGTAAGCATTGAGGTATGTATAATCCGCATCTGTGATCGGAGTTGTCATAGCTTCTTTCAGGGACAGTTTTCTGGCTTTTGACAGGCGGGAAACCGCATTCTGGTATGCTGTTTCGGCATCCGTTACAGCCTGTGCTTTTTCAGCGGCCAGGTTTTTCGCAACATCCAGGGCATTTTTCGCAACTGCAGTATCTGCCTGGGCGGTGCGTAAAGCTTCCTGAGCAGCCATATAAGCATCGTAAGAAACTTTTGCCGTTTCATACATACTCTTTGCCTGTTCTGCTTTTGCTGTCTTATCGGCAAGGTCTGCTGCTGTCTGTGCTTTTAAAGCCTGTGCATCCGCAAGTACAGCTTTTGCATCTGCCAGAGCCTGTGCTTTCTGGTCAGCAAGTTTTTGTGCCTGCGCCTGTGCAGCTTGTTTCTGTGTGAGAACAGATGCAGCTTCATCAGCTGTTTTCTGTGTGGCTTCCATTGTATTTCTCAAACGAACAATATCCGCATTCAGCTGGTCCACAACATCCTGTTTCTTTTCCGCCTCCTGTGTCAGGGAATCCAGTTTTTCCTGCTCTTTTGCCAGCTGTTTTACTGCCATATCGTATGCTGTGTTTGCCTGGTTCACTGCATGGATTGCATCCGTAATATTCTGATCGATCTGGGACGAAAGCAGGGAGTCCACTCCATTCTGTGCATCCTTTAAGATTGCCTTTAAAGAATCCAGCGTTTTAGTCTGGCTACCCAGTGTAGTCTTTGTGGTGTCAACTTTTGTCTGGGCATCTGCCACGGATCTCTGCAGACTGGAAAGTTCGTTTTCTGCCTGCCTTAAATTATTTCTTTCCTGGGACAGTACCGCCTGGTTTTGACTGATGGAAGCGGTCAGATTATTGCGTTCTGCAGACAGGTCTCTTAATTTCTTTTTAAGGTCTTCCTGTCTCTGTTTTACGTCTGCCTTAGCTTTTTCTTTTTCATCTACGGCAGCCTGAGCAGCTTCGGTTTTCTGTTTTGCTGTTTCATATGCAGCATCATATGGATCGGAAGTCTGTTTTGCTTCGTTATACTCTTTCAGGGCTGCGTTGTAAGCATCTTTCAGATCACCGCCATTCATGTAACGGTTGATCAGTTCACGTACTTCATCTGTTGTATAGTATTTCATTCCAGGCTGCATGGTCGATCCGAATAACTGGCTGGCACAGTTGGTGAAATACATCTGTGAATCCGGATATTGCGTACGGTACTTACTCAGTCCGATACCTGTAATAGTATAATCTCCCCGGATAATGTTCAGATAATGGAGACAATTCATATAATTATTTACAGGATCAGCCTCATAGAGAGCTTTCTCCTTAGTATACCATTCATCAAATGCCCAATCCACATCTGAAGAACCCCAGAACAGATTTTCTCCATAACCCCATTTTTCCAGATGGCTATAGGAATATGCAGAATTGTTTGCATCGTACTGTGATTTTGCCATCAATTCCAGGGAAACTTTCAATTCGCCAAGGCCTTCTTTTCTACGGATCTCGTTGCATTTGTCGATAAATTTCAGGGATTCCAGCATATTGTTCAGGTTGGTTGCATCCTGTGCACCTCCCATAACAGTATAGTCTTTTCCGGTCTCATTATTGACAGTGCCAAACACTTCTTCCCCATAATTCATGCTGTCAAAGAATCCTTTTGCTCCGGCAGCTTCCACTGCAGATTTATCAAAGGAATCCAGGGCTTTTTTTGCATCTTCCAGGGCTTTCTGTTTTTCTTTGGTGATTGTATCGTATCTGTCCTTGTCGTCTTTTGCAGCTGCTTCTTCTTTTTTTGCTGTATCCAGAGCCGTATTCGCCTGATCCAATTCACCTTTTGCGGTCCAGTATTCACTGTCCAGAGACCCCATTCCACTTTGTGTATCCTGGATCTCAGTAGTGATCTCATTCTGTCTTTTCTGGGCATCTTGGATTCCTTTTTCCAAAGAAGCCACTTTTTCTTTTGCAGCATCTCTTTCGGAAATTTTTGTATTTAAAGCAGAGTTCGCTTCTTCCAGCGCTTTTACTGCTGCATCATAATCTGCCTGTGCAGCATCCACTAATTTCTGCTGTGCATCCACATCTGCCTGTGCTTTATCTACTCGTGCCTGAGCCAGTGCTTTCTGTGCAGCTTCCAATGCAGATTTTTTCGCATTCATATCTGCTGTTGCATGATCCACGATTGCCTGCTGATCTTTTACTGCGCTTGCAGCAGCATCAGCATCCGCCTTTGCCTGATTGTAAGCGGAATCTTTGTTTGCTTCATCCACGGCATCATCATATTCTTTTTTTGCCTGATTGGCATCAGTTTGTGCTTTGTCAGCGTCTGCTTTTGCCTGATCGGTATCAGCCTTTGCATCCGTCAGTGTTTTATCGGCATCGGCTTTTTCCTGTTCAGCAGATGTTACACCATTCTGTGCAGAGTTGATATTTTCCTGTGCTTTCTGATCTGCTTTATTCGCAGCGTTTTTATCAGCTTCTGCTTTATCCGCATCCTCTTTTTTCTCCTGGACACTTTCTGATGTTTCACCTGTTGTGGTATTGTTGGCGTTATTTTTCGCATCGGCTTCTGCTTTTTCTTTATCTGCCAGGTCTTTCTCAGCCGAAGACACTCCGGCATCTGCGTTTGCCTTATCCTGGTCTGCCTGAGTTTTATCCTGGTCAGCTTTTGTTACAGCATCTTCCGCATCTTTCTTTGCCTGATCAAAGGCATTTTCCGCATCTTTCTGTGCTTTATCAGCATCCTGCTGTGCTTTATCTGCAGTTTCCTGCTTTTTGTCCTGGTCAGCTTTTGCAGTATCGTACTGATCTTTTGCAGCATCCGCTTTCTGTCCGGCATCTGTTTCAGTTTTCTGAGCCTGATCCAGCTGATCCTTTGCTTCTTCTTTTGTAACCGGTTCCTGCGTGGCTGCAACATCCTGAGTCTGGGTTGTAGTTTCAGCAACTGGTGTCGCCAGTTCCTCGGCATGGACAACGGTTCCATTACTTCCTGCTGCTACGGCTGTTCCTGCTACTACTGTAGCGACTGCTAATTTTGTTGATACATTCTTCATAAAGGTATTCCTCCTATTTTTTTATTTCTGACTATAGTATGTCAAAAACTTTTCAAAATGGAATTTTTTCGGACAGGCGTTTTTTCCGAGTTCTCGACATCCGTTACATTCCATTATAAACCTGTTTTTTTGAAGATACAAGTAATACAAAAGGATCCGTCCAGAATCTTTCCAGACAGATCCCCTGTTCCATCGACCTATAAACTATTCTTTATAATGTTCCTCTAAATATTTCTTTGCTCTGATATAGTAAGAAAAAGGCCGACAGAAATCTTCCTTACTTATAGTATGTTATTTCAATCCACGGTCGGTAATTTCACAGAGTCCGACATGTCAGGAATACCGACGTGCTTGGCCTCATGTCAGTAGGGGATACCGATTTCTCTCCGCCCGCTACTGCCGGTTCATTTCTTGTTGATAATTCCTCTCCTACCCTTGTTTACACTTAGAGGTAGGAGATTCCTTATTTATTTGTTTGTTGAAGTATATTCTGTTTTCGACAAAGAAAAACCTGCCGGAAACATTCCGACAGGTTCTACAAATTACAGACCAAGTTTTGCTTTCATCGCAGCCAGTTCATCGTCCACAGTACTACTGGATTCTCCAGAAACATACTTATTAACAAGATCGTTTCCAGCATCCATGTCTGCAGACAGTTCTGCTTCTGCCATTGCGGAATCGAGCATCCGATTTGCTTTATCTTCCATACGATCAAAAGTCTCTAAGGAAGCCATAGACCTTTTTGAACCAGAACTGATCTTGTTCATTTTTTCCTGTGTCTTTGCAGCAGCTACAGTTGCTTTAATACCATTCCGTTTTGTTTCCAGCATCTGAATATCATTTGCCAGCTTATTATACATCTGACGCATTTTATCAGAATTCTCTTTTGCAACTGCCTGCGTCTTTTTCAGATTCACCAGATTATCAACAAATGGCTGTTTTCTTGATAAAATGGTTCTGGCATCTTCTTCGTTATTTGCTTTCAATGCATTTTCTGCAGCCCGATTGTACTTTCGGATCTGTTCCTCACATTCCTGAACTGCCCGGTTCGCTTCTTTTTCTGCTGCCATAACCCCGGCAGTTTCTTTTTTTACTTCTGCAAAATTTTCCTTTAATTCCCGTAACGTCTGATCAATCATTTTGGATGGATCTTCGCATTTATCCAGCTGTGCATTGATGTTACCTTTCATAATTTCTGTAAATCTTGAAATAATTCCCATAAAAACCTCCTACTATAAGTACCTATCCCGGACATCATCCTGATGATCCAGTGGTGTATTTAAAATATCAATGGTTTCCTGTGCTTTTTCTTTCTGGCGTTTATAGTGCATTCGCAAAATGACAATAACTGCAACGGCTCCGACCAGGACAGTTCCAAACAAGATGCCTTTTTTAGCCAGATCTTTTCCTGTTGTCGATTTTGTCATAATGGTTTTAGCAGTAGAATTAAACGTTTTTGTGAATACCTGTACCATGGTTAAGGAACCATCTGTCCAATACCGGTCTATGTAATTCCAGAAAATAGAAACAGCTTCCGCATCCATCACAGATGTAACTTCTTTTCCATTGACGTAAGCCATATATCCGACTTCATCCGGATCAGCATCTTCAAAATATACATACAGGAAAGTATCCTCATTATCAATGTTCTTGTCATACCAGCCTTTGGCATAATCTTCTTTCTCTGCATCTGTAGAAAGTGAAGCATCATAAGCCTTCAGGTAAATATACGGCTGAATCCCTGTTTTATTATAGAAATTTTGTAAATTTCTGGATAGTGCCGATGTATCTTCCACATAACCGATTTCATCTTTCACACAGTCATTGGTATATGCGACAGGATTTTCAATCTTCTCCCTGTTCCGTGTTGATACCTGCTTTCCATTCGAAAAAGAACTGACGAATACAAAGAGAAACACAAAGAGAAAAAAGATCGCAGTTAGGATACCACCAATACTACTGGACCGTCTTGGAGGGTAATATCCTCCATATCCTCCGTAATAATGGTTATGAAAACCACCTCCAGGTGGCGGTGGTCCCCAGCCTCCTCCAGATGATCCGCCAGGACGGAACGATGAACTACCACCCATTGGTCGGCTGTTCCTTCCGGAACTCCCTACATAATGACCGCCACTGCTTCTGCCAGAGGAATGTCCTCCAGAAGAACCACCGCCGCCACTACTCATACCAGGTCTACCCATACTTTTAAACCTCCTTTTTACTTTCTAATTATAGTATGTAGAATCGAATATGCGTTTTACATTAAAAACCCTCTCCATATCTCATTACAATTCCATTAATTTTAGGATCCGCTTAAAATTGTTCATTCCAGCTCTTATATCGGAAGGCGTTGCAGCAAAACAATATATATATCCTTTTCCATCCCTTCGCCGTATCTTGTAATGCGTTTTTCCTTTTGTACAGATTAGATTGTTCTTTTCCAATATCTGTATCATTCTCCTGGATACTCTCGTAGGCCCGACCAAGACATTCCGTAATTCAGTTTCTTCTTGTTTTGTCATAGCCAAGCCCCCTTTTTTTGTCCTCCGCTGCCAGGATTCCGTATTCTTCCAGAATGCTCGATCAACCCAGAACGTTCCATGTCTTCTATGATTTTCAAACTTTCCATGGCAGAGATATGGAATACTCGCATGAACATTCCTAAATGGGCAGTTCCACGTTCCTTTGTAAGTGCGACTGCTTTGTTATAGCATTCTTTGTAATCTATCTTTTCTGTTTTGGTGCATTCTTGTATAGGTACAGTTGTTTTCCTATCTATTTTTTTCTGTATTATTTTTTCTTCCGGCATCGCAGAAAAATCTAATGATAACTGTCCGTCTATTTGTTTTCTTCGTGGCATAAGAAAGCCTCCTTTCTGCTTATAGTATGATGAATTTACAGAAAAACGGGAATTTTTTGGACGAAAAAACTGGGCTGCTAACCCAGTTTTCGAAAGATCTGTTTTGCATCTTTTCCAAATAGCACAAAGTCCAGAAGCAAGGCGATCAAAAGACAAGATCCGCCCCGAACAAGCAATGACAGGAACAGGTTTCCAGGAGCAAACTGCTGTACAAACACACCGAATACCAAAACGACCAAAATAGAACACAGATAAGAGATCCAGGACGCTGTATAACGGATACCGGACTGATGGAATCCATGATGGAAAACAGCGGTGATCTTCTTCGGGATCATATAGGCGTAAGTAATGGTAAGGCTAAGTAATATTCCGATCAAACCAAATGCTTTTCCAAATAAAATCCCGCATAAGATAAAAATAGAAATTCCGATCAATGTAATCTGCAGATATTCCCGCTGACTCTTCTTTTGCTTCATAACAGCATGTAAAGGCTGTTGCATAAAAAACAGATACCAATTTAATGTCGATAAAAATACAATAGACATGGTATGCGTAGAACCGGATAACAACTGGGCACACGCACTGCTGCAACCGACAAGGATGGCAGATGCCAGTAAAGAAAAAATATGCACTTTTGTTGCCGTCCTGCAGAATCCGTTTTTATCCAAAACATCTACACTGCCGACTGTTTTATGTAGAAACATAGCCATTGCAAGAAATACCAGAATGTAGTTTGAATAACTATACACCTGGTATACTCCCTGGAAAGCCAGGATCAAAAACATGGACAGGAAAAAAGGTAAGTCTTCCAAAAGATACCAGATATAAGATCGCGCAAACAGTAATTTTGCGGAAGATACCGGACGGATCCGAAGAATATAGGGGTATCTTTTCCCGGCTAGAAATGACAGATGCAGATTCATAGCCAGGGTCGCAAAAATGGAAACCATCAAGTAGGCTTCCAGACTTTCCGTGATATACAAAAGGACTCCACCGGCTAACAGGCTGATACTTTCCCACAAAAACAGGTAGTTTCCATATTTTTTTGCTGGTAACATGCAATGTCTGGTGGAAAAGCAAAACAGTACTGCACTACGGAGGATAAAAAGCAGATACATCCAACGGTAATCTGAAAAATACGGGAAAAATACGGACAATACCGGAAGAAAACAGATTCCCAATATACAGATGCAGCAGGCTGTCACGCCATACACCCAACATCCCATTCCGAGAATTTTTCGTACTTGTTTCCAATCCGGAAGATACTTAGAAATATATGGGAGAATGGCATCCTGCCAGCATTCCCTGACCAGGAAACTAAGCAGGAAAATACCGGCAAATATACTGAATACCCCTATGGAAGAGGTATCCAGTGTTGCAAGAAGAAAAAAACGTTCCAGAAATAACAGAAAAACAAAAGGTAGTAAATAAAACTTATCCATAAAAGCCATCGTTCTCCTCCAGTCTGGCTATCATTTGTTTTCTCTTACGGTTGCCAATACAAAGGCACGTATCCATGAAACCTATCAAAAATCCAATAATACCGAAAAATATAAATACCAACATATGCATCATGGTCTATCCCTCCACTTCTGAGATATGATCCATTAAACTCTCTACAACAGCCTGTTTATTTGAAAATTCCAACATCTTTCCATCTTTCTGAACGTTGATCTGGAATTCCATATAGTGATCGCTGGAACCATGCACATACAGATAAATACTATTATCTACGGTATCCCCTTCAAAAGCAGGTTCCACACCATCATAGGTAAAATACTCAAATCCTTTATAAGTACCCTCTGTATAATTCCTTTCATCAGCACTAGAGGATTTTGCCAAATTCCAGTCTTCGATGCAGGTAGCAGTTACATAAGTTGTCCCCTGATCGATTGGAAGATAAAACTTCAGATCCCATACAGCGCCATCAATCTGGCTTAATTCCTGTAGGTTATTTATCGTATCATCACTTCCATGTGTTTTCAGGTCTCCAGATTCTGTTCCATACAGCCAGTACTGGTCCTTATCGATGTTTCCATTTGATGGCAGTCCAGACAGGGTATAATATGGAATCATATCTCTGCTGCCATCGTCCTTGTCTCCGTAATCGCCAAAAGTAAGCGTGGTAACATCCTCTATATTTCCAAACAGGTCAGAAAAACTCTGAATACCCTGATCGGCCTTTTCTTCATTTTTTGAAACATCAGCTTCATTTTCAGAAGTATCTACTGTTTCTGGTTTTGGTGCTATCTGGGACTGCTGTGTAGTTCCGCATCCTGCTATCATCATGGTCAATAAGCTACATAATACGATCATTCTTTTTTTCATTTCAATTTCCTCCCTATTTGTTCTTTACAATGATCTGTTCCAACATATTTGAGATTTTTTCATTCTGAATAGCATGTCCGTCCTTTTTTCCATCATACAGCTGTCCACGACTATCCAAAACATATTCCAAAACTTCGTTCCCATCCGCATCGTACAGATGGATCATATATTTTTGTGTTCCGTCCAAAAGATATCCTTGTTCTTCCTGAGCAGACCCGTCCTGGTACACCTCATTCCAGATCTCCAGTTCTTCCGGGGTAAAATCATGGTCAAGGCCTTTCACAAAATTGTTTTCTGTTACCTCATACATGATTCCAGATGCGATCGGCTGATTGGTAACGGTCTGTTCCGTTTGTTTTTCCGGGCCTTTTGAATGTATGACCTGCACGACTCCGATGCCTGTAACCACACAGGCGAAAAGTAAAACACTAATGATTCGTTTTTTCACGATTCTCCTCCATGTCTTTTTTTGCGATTTCCATCCCAAACGTTCTTGCTAACTGCGCATACCACATTTGATCGATAGCTGCATCTGTCAGTTCTTTTAACTCCTCTGGCGTTTCGATGAAATCCCACCAGCTTTCCATTCCGTATAGGATCTTTTTGAGATCCGGAACCAGGATTGCCGGATTACAAACCGCATGATTACTGAGTTTTCCTGTATTTTCCTCATAAGATGTAGAAATGCCGATCGGCAGTGTTCCAAGGAAAATACCTAGATACGTCCGATCTTCAAACTTGGAAGAACAGGGACGGATCCGGACCCATCTGCAGATTCCCTCTGGCTCTGTTGGTATCTGCTGATTTTCGATACCGCTAATGCTGATCGGGAATTGAATGTATTTACTGCGATACTTCTGGCATTTTTCACAATCTTCTGCTGAAATACTCCGTGGAGTTTCCTCAACCAGGCACTGTATTTCTTTTTTTCCTATATATTGCCGTCTGCAATATCGACAGGTTTGTTGTCGTTCTTTTCCACTCATATTTACGTTTCCTCCAGTTTTGGCAAGACATCGACGGCCCTTTTCGCAGCTGACCAAATGATTTTGCATCGTTCCTTGTTTACACCACATTCAACCCAATACTGCTCCCAAATTTCCATTTTTTGCAGATGCCGTATAGCCCAGACCGCCTGATAGTAAGCGCTTTTTTCTAACTTTGTAAAATCACACATACGTTACTCCCCTTTTGTCAGCATACTGGCAGTAAAAATTCTGCAGAAATCGGTTTCTAATGCATCTGAAAATACCAGTAATACCTGATCTCCAACAACAGTACTTCCAGTAACCGGGAAATCCAATGGCAACAGCAGATCGCCAAAATCAGAAAGAAATCCAGCTAATGTTTCTCCAGTTCTTTCTGAATTTGTTGTATTGTATATATGTCCATCTACAACTTGGTAGTTTCCATCCCGAAAGGCCTGTTCCCGGATGTAATAAGCATGTGCAGTCATAGCTTCTACAAGACCGAGTGCCAAAAGAAGGGTGGAAATTAAGAGTAATGGGACATTTTTATTTGTCAGCATACCGATGATTAACAGGATTGATCCAATAGCCGCTAAAATTAGGCTAATGGTATATGTTCTCTTTTTCCTTTGCTGATACTCTTTTTGCATGAAAGAATAGATTGCTCGATGTTCCGAATCGGTTGGGTTGCGGGAACCGATCAGATCTTTCGGAAGCCAAATTTTACGTTTCACTCTTTTTCTCCTCCAATTCTTTGAGAAATTCCGGATGATATTTAGAAAGAAGAAATGGATCAGTTGTTGTATGGTAGTATTTGCAGTAGGACTTTGTAACTTTTTCCCCAGGTTTAAAACAGGAAATTACATATCCATAAACACTGAATAAGACTGCTTCGATTGCTGAAAGCTGATCTGATGCATAAATATCATAGGAATGAAGATCGTTATGGATGATTGTGGACTTTTCTATCTGTGCAATCTGCTCTTCTCCTTGATAAATGCAAGTATGCGCATCTGTTCCCTTCGATACACCATATGCTTCCAGAAGATCATCTCCATACTGCAGTTCAAGATACGAAGAAATCCGCAGCCAGGAACGTTTCAAATCGACCTGATGAATTTTCCCCATCAACCCACCATTTTCCAAAATCTCATATTGCCGGAAAACCTTATATGTTTTTTCATCCAGATGAGTACTGTGATATCCATATCCATTAAAATTAAGATCAAAGTTTTTCCCAAACATTTCAATATGGACTTTTGCTTCCATCGAACCAAGTTTTCCTTCCACCCATACGCCTCCGATTACTTTCGAATATTGCGTCATAGTTTCCGATTTTCCTTGTACCTTTACAGGAACTTCTCTTGTTTTTGTATCAATGATCTGAAAGTAGGCAGAAAACACATCTTTTTTGATCTGTCTTAGTTGTATCATTTTTAAACCTCCTTTCTTATAGTATGGTGAATTATGGATGGTTTTGGAAAATCTTGGACAAAGAAAAAAGGCCAGAGATCATTCTGGTCTTTTTCTGCTTTTAGTTGTTTCCGCCAAATGGATCTTTTGGACTTAACTGTTCCACAACAGTTCTGTTGATCTCAATATCTTGACTCTTATTTTCATAGTACGCATCAAAAGTATCCTGTAATTGTTGGAGAACTTTACATAGCATCTGGTCTATATTTTTCTCCATTTTATGTACGACACATTCAGATACTTCATCCGGAGTAAATAGATAAGATTCCAAAGACTCTTTTAGCAATGGAAGCTGCTGTCGCTCTAATGTACTAGGAACAGCAATATGATTTTCTTCCATGACACTCAGAAGTTTTCTAATTTTTTTGGCATCTTTACTATCTGTTTTCTTGTTATACTGTTTTAACAGGTCGTTGAACGTATCTTCCTTATTTTTACGAATTGTTTTAGTTACACTCATACCTACCGTACAAGACTCGGAATATGGAATATCTAATGCGGAAAAAGAGTCTTCTGCCGAATCATCTATAGTGTTTTCCGCTTTTCTGGATTTCTTATCCCAAAACAACATTTCACATATTTTAAGGCATATTGGAAGTATAAGGAATACAATAATCCAAAAGCCAAATGTCCATATGGCTACTCCAATGATATCCAAAAATGAAGTAGCATCTTCATACATGAAACTATACCCTAAAAGTCCAACTAATCCACAGAGCCAGATAATTAAAAGGATACCACCATGATCCTCAATAAAATCATTATATTTTTCAACCATACAAACTCCTTGTTAGTTGGAAAGACCCGAATCATCCGGATCTTTCCAAAATCACAAAATTACGATTTCCCAATGGTTATATGAAGAATTCTCTCATATATGAGCAGGATATATCTGATTTCTAAATTTCTTCTTCCAAAAACTCGTCCATAAAATCTTCCGGAATTTCTTCTGCAGAACCAGATTCCTGTTTTTCTGCCCACATCTTAACGAAACGTTCTCTGGCAGTTTCCCGCTGTTTATCCGATACTTTCCTTGGTGGACTTACCTTAATGAAACTGACAGGAACGTGGCAGACCATGGAACCGTCCTTATTCACGATCACATGATTGACCTCTTCCGGTCGTTCTTCTGCATATTTTAAAAGTTTCGATTTTAGGGCAGTCCCAGACGGTACTGTAACTTCCGCGTAGTCTGCTCCTTTGATCCAGTTAATTGCAAATTCGTTCATACATTTTCCTCCGTATTTTTGTTTTCATATATAGTATGGTGAAAAATGATCAAACAGGGAATTTTTCGGACAGAATTTTTTATGTTTGCCAAAACGAAAAAGCAGGGAAGCTATTCACTTTCCTACTATATTTCTTTAGTTACTGACATTGGATAATGGTCTCTTTTCATGATACGGGATTGCTACTGTTTTGTTTTATAAAAAGCATCATTCTTCGAAAGAAGATAAACACAATACTGGTTTATGCTTACCCCTTCATCCTTTGCATGTTCATCTGAAAATATGGTACTGTAAAAAGAAAAGCAAGAAAAAAGAGACCCGGAATATCCAGGTCTCCTCTTATGGATTGCTATTTTACGCAAAGTTCTTCTTCAGCTTCTTCAATCTGCCGGTCAGTAACATCAAGATAATATTTAATTTCTTTTTTTGGCATGTTTTTCAATAACATTTTTTTAATTGCGGATTTTAATCCATTTTCATAGTCTCTTTCTTCCTGTTCTTCTCTCATGGCATCACAGATTTTCATAATCTGTGAATATCCGTCAGACTGACTTTCTGTACATCTTGCCGCAATTTGTTCGATTTTTTTAATATATTCTTCCATGTTATTTTCCTTTCTTTTCCATATGAAACACGTATTTCTATAAGTTTTCTTTACACAGAGTATCCAGACCAAACTCACGATACAATTTCTGGAATTCCGATTCCGGCATCTGTGCCAGGACCTCCTCCACATCTTTCCGGTCAACCGGACGCTGATCATAGCCCATGAAATCCAAAAAGTCCTGTTCGGTTGCCTGATGCAGGATATATTCGATCATTTTCTCGTAAGGATCATCCTTTTCCAGCTTTAAAAAGAAGGGATCGCAGACATACTGTTTCCCATCCTCCAGACGCAGGACAGTAAAGATATTCTTTCGGGCATTCGGACGCAATCCGACCAGACGAAACAGGCCGCCATCCATGCCACGGAATATTTTGCCATACATATTAGGCATAACTCCAAAGCCACGGAAATACTTAGCATCTTCTTCGAACTGTTCTTTTGGTGTTTTTACAGCAGTCTGGTTTGTTGCGGTTAATTTAGCAGTAAAATCTTCCTCAGAATATCGAATGTTTCCCAGTTTGATCGTAATATGGTACTTCTCTTCCAGTTTTTTCATCTCATTTGTGAAATCCTCCCGGAACAGTCTCAGGTTTTGTGTTGACATCTTCATATTTTTTCTCCTTTTTGAATAGTATGGTAAAAACGGTTTGGATTTTGTTTTCTCTAATCTTCTTCGCAACGCCAGTACGGCAGTTCGCGCTGTCTGTAATATCCCCCTATTTCGCAGTTTCCACCAAGAGAATCCAGATATTGTTTTCCGTTCTTGGAGCAGGAAATGTAAACATGGGTATTTTTCTTTTCCAGGTGTTTGATCTCTGGAAGTTGCGTGTACTCATCCGCAAGAAGAAGGTTTACGCCCATCTTTTTTGCTTTTTCCTTTGTCAGTGCAATCAGCAGACGTTGGATGGCCTCTTTCTGTTTTCCGGAATACCCGTTCTGATAAGATTTTTCCAAGAACAAGACCAGATTTTCAGATATATCCTCTTCCGTCTGTTCCACATCCTCAAAACGCAGGGCATTCTTTGGGTGGTCACTAATCTTGGTCAAACGCAGGATCGCTCGTCCGAGGATCTTGCCGTCTTTTTTGACATATAAGATCTTCTTGTTTGCATCGAAAACAGATAACAGACATTCGTTGTACATTCCATCTTCGTAAGACATGCAGGTCCGACCCGGTAGAATACCGATATTCATACAGTGCCAGAAATCCGTATACTCCGCAACCGACAGATGTTTTCTATAAATAGATGTACTCTTTTTCCAGATTTCTTGCATCTTCTGAGGGACAGTATATCCAACCTCCATGGAGAAATTATCGTATTTGATTTCATCCAGTTTTCCATACAGGATTGCCTTTACGATCAACAGAAGATTTTCTCTTTGCTTCTCTTTGTTGACAGAGTTGTAATACGCATGAGCGATTGCAGCACCTCCAGACAAACAGAACATTTTCAGCGCATCCAGAAGTTCTTCTTTTTGGAGTTTTTCCACCAGCCAGATACTATCAGGATCCAGATAAATGAATTGATCTTTAAATCCCAGCAGTCCACGACTGAGTAATTCTTTGTTATCCTGATTTTTGACCAGGATCTGCAGATCGTTCTCATCTTTCGCTTCCTTTATCATACTGGTCAACTCTGGATGTTTTTTTCTGCAAGCATTAACTGCAGCCATTCAAATACAGACCCTTTTATGTTGCCATGTCTGTCCCTGTAAGATACTAAAGACTCCCGGGAGAGCATTTGGGAAATTACTGGAATGTCATTCCAGGAAATACGATCCCATTCCATAGATTCGTGACATAACTGCCGGATCCGTTTTAGCTTTTCGTCGATACCAAGAGCTGAATCCAGACCGACATAGATTCTCTGGATTTTATCACATTGTTTTCCAACAGCCAGGATCTCCTGGAAAGTAAATGGTCCGTAATCTTTCAGTGTATCTAAAGAAATTGCGGTCTTATTTTTCAGGCTCAATAAATCTTTTTTGTTTAAAGAATTCAAGTTGCAGATCTTCCAAAAATCAGGTTTCCACAATAAACTGTAGTCGGAAAAATCTTTTAATTCATCAATATTTTCCTGGAGTAGCCGTAAGAATGATTTTTTGTTTTGCTCAACTGCATAAGTCAATAGGTCAAAAACACATTCATTTTGTACGGATACAAAAATATTACTATACCGGAACCCTGTGCAGACATTCAAAAAAGAATACTTATCTTTGAATATTTCTGCCAACATTTCTGGATGTTCTTCCATATATTGATAACATTTACATAATAGTTTTTCTTGGAAGCCAACCGCATTAGCCGATACGATCAGGCAGGCGAAAAAAGAAGGAAATAAATCTTCTCCTATCAAAGACTCCAATTTTACCTTGATCTTTTGCAGCCACTCTGCAGCTTCGAAATAATCCTTGCTGCGATGGATTTGAATGCGGTCAAACAGTTCACCTGCTATCTGATAAAGGCGCAATACTCCAGGAACTTTCAAATCACACAGCACAGAAAACAAGTCTTCCCGTAAATAAAATTCCGGAAGTTGTTCAAACTGGATCAATTTGGGAAGTTCTTCCCTCCAGTTTTCTTCTTTTCTGTATTTGCTGATCCATTCTTCTCTCCATTTATCGGAAAAACAGTTCTGGAACAAAATCCTTTGTGTGATAGGATATTCTTTCAAAGCCGAAAAGACAAGAAAGTCAAAAGCATAATACTCTGTTGGAATCTGAGTATTGGAACACTTCCAATATTCTTTCAGATTTTCTGCAAATGTTTCTATATTTTCTGTGACTCCATATCCCTCAAAGTACGAAATCAATAACTGGCACATAGATTCCGAAAATTGATTATATGTTTCCCGTATCTGATTGATAACGGCAACCATTTGCGGATCATTCAGGAGTATCCGTTGTAGTTGGCTTGATTTTTTCATACTGTAGTTGAATTTAAAATATACTTTTTCTAAGTTTTTCAGATTCTCCAATCCAGTCTGTTTATCTCTTAATTGAGACAAGCATTGTCTGCTTAAACCTTTTTCATCAACAAGATCCTGGATTTTAAGATCTATTGCTACTTCATTTATATAACGCATGTTTTTTCCTCCGTAATTTTATTTTGTAAAAATTTCCATGTAGTGTAACATTTGTTCTTTTGTAATTAGTTCATTAACATAACACTGAACAAAAAATGAATAATAGGGTTCGACCAGTTCTTCTTTCAACACACCACCATCCGAAACTTGTTTCAAAAGTTCCAGGCAAGCCAAAGCTTGTACACGGGTTCCATAATAAAACAATGATGGGAAATGGTTTTTGATAAGAATGAATTTGTCTACTGTTTTTTGCATGATCTGCAATTCTTCAATCCATTCTGCAGTTTGTTTTTTAACAGACTCTTGTTCTATCCTCAGTTTTTCTTCTTCTTCTAACTGTTTCTTTCGTCTCAATATTTCTTCATAAGCTTCTTTCGAAAGATATTCCTTTTGTACGGCCTCGATTGTTTGATACCCTCTATCGAGAAGTAGCTGATACCATAAATCGCAGATCTCTGTTCCTATAGCATTCTTTACCGCAGGGTTTGTAATACAACCCGCGATAAAGTGTTCCAGATTGCAGATATATGGAATCCGGAAGAATAGTTCACACGCATAATCGATCAGTTCTCGTAACTCTTCCACTGGCATATCGGGGATACCCAATGATTTTTCATAAAAGGCAATTCCGGGCAACCAGCTGTTATTGAATAAACTTTGCAAGCGTTCTACATCCGTTTCTGTAAACAGCCAGTTACGATCCTCACAAAAGTTCTTGAAAAATGATCGTTTTTCCGGTGTGTTCAATGGCTTGATATAACCTATGGTCCAGTAAGGGGACGCTTCATACAGTTCTTGAATTGTAATATAGTCATCTGAAATGAGGATATTCCACTGTTCTTTAGAAAAAGTATTTTGATGATCAAGCAGATATGATTTTGCATCCACAGAAAACAATTCCTTTACCAGAAATTCCTTTTCACGAAATACCTGCATTCCACGACTCAGGTTATCTCCCAAAAGAATATGAAGCAGCGTATAAAATTCCTGTTTTTTTTCACCTAATAAAGAGATATGTTCCTGATAGAAATGAATAAATTCCTTGATTTTTTCAATATTGTGCTTATCTGTAAGGTTTAGATTATATCCGGTCTGTAACTCGTTCCATGAATATGGCAAAGCCTTATAATTTGGAAGATAAAAACACAACAACAGATCGGTATGATGCCATATCTTATGGTCTGTGGAAAAATTCTTCATACCGCTCAGTAAAAATTCGCCTTTTTCTGATATACCATCAATTTTACGTGGCATAGAAAAGTTCTGGTAGGAAAGAATAATTTTTTCGGAAAGATCCTGTTCCTGTGCAAAATACTCTTCGAACCATGCGCGGAATGCGTTACTCCAACGAATTGGAGATTTTTTATAAAACTCGGAATGCTCTGATCCGCTCCAGATACCAGTACTCAAATATGATACTTCAAAATCTGAAAAGCCCAGTGTTCTCAGATATTTTTCCTGTGTTGACTTCACAACTGTGGTGTATAAAGCTGCAAAGGTCAACACAAAGTCCTTCCATGGATATTTCTTGATCTCATCTTTTCCATAATGTTCCAATAAACGGAAGCATTCTGTCTCCAACATCCGGTAAAATGCTTCGTTTTCGGAAACAGAGCACACAGAGAGATGAGCAATTTCGTTTTCCTTGGTCTGAAACATGCGATCTAAGCCAGAAATGAAAATATTCCAATCAGAACCAAGAAGTGTATGACAACCAATGCCAATCCTTAATTCTCGTAAAAAAGAAAAAATTTCTTCTAAAGTAGCTTTTTTTATAACTTCCAAGAATACTTTTTCATCATCCGAGTATCCCATTAATTGATATGCCAGAAATAACGAGTTGTTATCAATTGCTATTTTTCTGGCACGCACTAAAAAATCACTAATTTGAGTTGTATTGTACATTCCAGGAAGATCTTCCATGTTGTATTCCCGAATTTTAATAACAGCTCCCATTGCAGAAATATAATCATCCAAAGTACCATACCCCTTGTTTTCCATCTGTTCCAAGACTTCACCAGGGTAACGGAATCGTTCGCGGAATTCGCGATACTCTGCGTGACTATGAAGATTATTCTTTTCTCCTGCTACGTTTTTCGCTAATTCTAAGATCCCATCGTTAATAATTGTTGTTTTCACTTATTTTCTCCTTTTTCGTAATTGTATTTCAGACTATTTTTTGATTTCTCCTTTCGTAATTTATTTGTCTGATGCATATAGAATTGAGAAAAAAGGGAAAAATAAAAAGAGCCATGGTCGGCTCTTTTCATTGATTTACTTACGCTCCCACAAGGGGAGCGACTGTCATACGTTGCTGGCTCTGCTATATAATTATTGTTTAAATCCACGCTCCCACAAGGGGAGCGACAGCGATCAAAAATCATCGCTACCCTCTTTCCAACGGTTTAAATCCACGCTCCCACAAGGGGAGCGACTATACTGAAAAGAATTTTGTATATCTCTTACGTTTAAATCCACGCTCCCATAAGGGGAGCGACGGGCAACCGGATGGCGCGGAGCAGATCGGCGATACGTTTAAATCCACGCTCCCATAAGGGGAGCGACAGGTATAGGTCTAACCCACTAGACTTCCGTTACCGGTTTAAATCCACGCTCCCATAAGGGGAGCGACAGCAAATAAGTCATAACACACATGTTTTCCCATCATGATTTTTGTATATTTTTCATATATTTTAATTTTTGACAAATGTTTCTTATCTATTTCCAAAGAAAAATCAGTTCATTTGCCAAAAATTCTGGTGCGAATCTCACTGAGATTTACTGTGTGTTTCCTATTCGCACTTTCAGTTTACTTCTTTCGAAAGAAACTGTCAAATTTTACTTTTTTCGGACATGTTTATGCCTCATAGATCTCCGGATCCACACAGTCCTCAACATTCCAAGAAATTTCATAATCTTCGAAACAGTTTGGCTGTTCTAATGATTTGACCTGAAAACCTCTCTGAATCTTTGCACTGGTAATGGATGGAGTTCTTGATTCCTGCTGCCACCAGTACATCTTCCGGACCTCCATGCTGCCGTCAGGTCGAGCTGCTGAAGAATCCCCATCAAATAATGTAAGCAATGCTTTCTTGAGTTTTTCCGCATCTTCCTGTGAAAAACCTGTTTTGTCGGCAAGCTGCGGATGAATGCTTCCCATAACCTTGTATACAGCATAACGCACTTGATGTTTCATACCCATGGTACTTGCTTCTCTGCCTTCACCAGGTTCTGTATTGGTAGATTTGGTGATCTGGCTGCTTACAACATCAATTGGAGATAAGCTTCTGGCATATCGGATCGATACTGGACCGCGAACACCAAAGGAAATATCCACGCCCTTAAAAGGAAATACCTGACCAAAGCTACGAACATCTACCCAGTTTTCACAGGCAAGTTTTTTACAAAGATCTACATCGGCCTTTTTCTTTTTATCGATTTCAGCCTTGAGTTTTTTGCAGGAATCAAAGCGATCATGCAGATTTTTGCATCCATCTATAGCTTCACTCTCTGGCTGGACAAAGACCTTTTCGCCCATTTCCATCCAGCGGTTGCGGATCTTACGTTTGATACATACATCTGTAATTTCGCCATATCCGTCCATAGTAGTCCTTGGTCTGTTCCCATTTAACGGATCCCCATTTGGGTTTGCATAATCAACTGTGAAAAATAATGTAAAATCAATTCTTCCTTTTAAATTTGTCATAATATATATTCTCCTTTTATTTGTTTAGTGTGAAAGACTGACAATGATAGCCAAGCAGGTATAATCCATCTAATGCTGTATTGTCCCGAAAGTCCTTAACCGACTCAAAAGTGACCATAATTTCATCGATCAGAGCCTGGTATTTGTCCTGATCTTTTCTGGATAATTTGTTCTGGTATGGAATGATCTGCTCTTCCACAATCTTCCATGTCTGGTATGGATGCTGTGAAAACGCTGTCATATAGCGCTTCGCATTGGTAAGACGGTTGCTGTCATGACCACTTACCTGTGATTCAATCCGGTCTGCAACGGCCAAAAGTCGTCCATACAGATAATTTCTGTCTGTAATCGTAGTATCTAACTTCATGATCCATTTCTCCTTTTTCCTGTCATATTTTTCTTTTTTCACAAAAGAACATGCTAACGCAAGAATCTTCCTCCAGTTCCATATATTCGTATATTTTGTTGGCGCAGAGGCTAATATCACACTGCGCAGTACATAATGGTGAGGGAGAATGTTTCCGTTGGCAATGCACGGAAATAATTGTCTTGTAACATTCGCTTCTGTCTTTTTTCCGTTTTCTCCGGAAAGTTCCATTCTGTCATTTGATTCAATGCCGTATAGTAACCGTGCAATTTCTTTCACAGAAGGAATTCCATAATACCTTCCAGGCTGTAACCAAGCGCATGTTTCATGCCATTTTTTGATATTTTCCAGATAATCGGATGTTTTCATTTTTTCATAAGTCGTCATAGCAATTCTCCCAGGTGTTGCCGCATAAAATGCCATTACAATCATCTCAGAAGTCGGATGCAAGTGCACCTGGTATCCTGCCAGAGCCTGATAAAATTGTTCTGCAGCTAATGGATTTTCGTCTAATACAATATCATTTATGACGGAATCACCTAATGGCTGATCAACAATGCATAGACTGTCATCGATCGCATCGATTTTGCTCACAATGTTTTGAGTACCGCTATCCCATGCCGGAATATCATTCATATGGGATTCCCAAGCTACAATACTGTAATCTCCTATCGTTCGTCCCTGCTTCCGCATGAGCCAACGAAGGGCATTATGTATTTTCTGGGAGTTCTCATAACCAATTGACAGAACCTCCGATTTATTACGAAGAGTTCCGCGATAGGTATATGTTTCCTCATCATTTGTTGAGATCAGCTTTCCACCGCTACCGTCATTGACGATTTTCTTTGGATGCAGGCAGGAAGTAACCTGCTGGTCGCCGGCAAGATAATCCAATTGTTTTTCCCCATCCTGGGATCGAACATATTGTATATAATTTTCCTGCAATGTCTGATCCAGCCAGCATTCCGAGACTTCCGAACCGTCCATAACCACAAATCGCACAAAACATTTCCGTTGATCTGTTCGCTGTATTTTCTGTTTGGCATCTAAGTGTTTAGAAGCATCCAAATGCAGGATCTTATATTTCAGAAGATCGTCTACCATAGAACCATCTTCTAAATACTGATAAATCGCATGAACCTTTGGATGCACAAAAGAGGAATTTTCCCATAGAGCCAACTGTTCCATATACATCCTATGGGCATCCGTGCAAGCTTTCCTTCCCTTACTATCCCCTACATATCTTTCCAATCCATCAGCCAGATAAGTAAGGGTGTCACATAAAGGATATGGAGCCAGATTACTGGATCTACTTTCTGCTTCTGCTGTAGAAGGAATGATTGTCACTTTATTTTCCAGAGGGACTTCGGTAATATCCAGTAATTTTCCATTCACATCCAAACGCACTTCAATTTGCGCACCTACGGTTGTGTGAAAAACAGGAAGCAGAGTGTACGGACATCTGGTAACTCCATTCTTTTGTTTATACTCCCTGTAATGGATTTTCCCGGCTTCAGAACTGTTACGGTCATACAGGGACAATAAGTCTGCTTTCCAGCTATATTGATCTGTATTTTCCGTAGAAAATCCGGAAAATTCTTCTGGAATTTCCAAACTATCAGGAATAGAACTATCAAAATCCCATTCCGAGAATTCACTGAGACCGGAAAAATTATTATCACCAAATACTTTAATATCCATATCATGGACCATCCGTTTCTGACATCTTTCTGGACGGATGAATCGGATAATACCTCCAGGCTCCATCACTGGATGCCAGAAATTCACCGTAAGTTTATCCTTTTCCTCTTCCAAAACTGCTTCATCGGCATAGGTTTTCCCATGATACATAAAACCGTAAGACACTTTCTTCGTTAAAGAATCATAGTAGCTTTCACCAGAACCAAATGCACAAGGCTCTACATCACCAGCACATTCCCGGCATCCAAGAAAGATATCTCTTCTGCCTCCGGCTTCTACCATACGTTTCGCGATCTGATAATGCTTGTTTTCTTCCCAGTCACATGCCAATTCTCCATGGTTCTTGTTAAATTCGAAATGTGCCATCACCTGGTATCTTACATCTTTCAGATAGGTATAACTTGCCAAGTCATTTCCACCTTTAAATTTAGGAACGATCATGCCTTTGGTTTCCATCTGAATTGGATTTATGATACGTACAGCATCTACATACCAAGTGATGGTTGGTTTCCAGTAAATACTTTTTGTAATCTCTTTCAGGGCCTGGTACGTAGGAATTGGTAACGAAGTTTTTTCTCCTCCAGTACTAAGGACTGGATCAGAAAATAATGCATAATCACCAGACACTTCATACTCGATCGTATTCCGTCTGTGATGTTTTTTTAGATTTTCCATCTTTTTTTCCTTTCGTAATTGTATTTCAGACGTATTGGTTTTCTCCTTTCTTGATAAATTTGTCTGATACTTATAGAGTCAGAGAAAAGAAAAAAAATAAAATGGCGAGTATCATTACCCGCCATTTTGTAACTATTAAAAAAACAGTCCTGAACAATTCAAATTTTCCTGAACACCGGTGTCCTCCTCGTAATACGCCGGATCCAGAATCTGTACAGCGTTATCCGGTAATACCGTAATTGCATGTTTCAGTATGTTCCACTTCTTTTCAGAAATAGAAACGGTATATTTTTGTAATTTTCTCAATATGTCTTTTTTCTCAAAAAATGAGTGACTATTCTGCAGAACTTTTAAAAGGTCTTCTGCTTCTTGTTTATATGGAACAACCACAGGGATCGTATTATTTTCAGGAATGACCTGAAATAGTTTTCCAGCCGTTCGAAAAGATTGCGGATAGGAATATCCCATATTTTTCTGATACAACCGGAAAGATTGCTGCTGTCCCGTCACATTATCACTTAAAAGATCTGTAAGATATATATGTTCTGCCGGATATTTTACGATATCTTCCCCCATTTTGGAGAAATATAAATCATAGTATTTTTTTATGGCATCCGAGGAATCCATACAATTACCAAGATCAAGAAAATCTTCCATTGCCCGTTGTGCCATACGAACTTCTGTCAAAGAACCAGTATATTCAACAGTTGGATGCAATTTCACGATAAAAACATGACCTTTTTCATATTCTTTATGTCTGTTACACCGTCCAGCTGCCTGGATAATATCATCTAATCCGGCTATAGAGCGAATAACCGAATGAAAGGAAATATCCACGCCAGCTTCAATAAGCTGTGTACTGATACATACAATAGGTTCTTGTATGTTGCATCGAAAACATATTTCCTGTAGCTGATCCTTAATGTTTTCATTGCACATATTAGTACTTAAATGATACAAGTTTGGAATCTGTTCTTTCAAACTTTCATAGAGATCATAAGCAACCTGTTTTGTATTAACAATTACCAGAACAGATTGATATTTTTGATATTTCTCTATAATATATGATCCCAAATCTTCCAGATGCATTCCTCCTGGAACTTTTCTAGTATCATTGGTATATGTTACCCGTCCCCAAACATCCTTATATGGATCTAAATCCGGAACCATCTCCTTACACGGGAGAAGATTGTTCTGGTTCGAACTGGTTAAAGAAGGCTGAGTTGCAGAACATAAAACAACTGTTGTATTACAGTATTCCGATAAAAAATTCATAGCCAGATGGAATAATTGCAAGCATCGGGTAGGGATTGCTTGTACTTCATCTACGATAATTACACTATTGCATAATGCATACATCCGCCGGATACTGCTTTTCTCTGCAGAGTATAATGCATTCAAAAACTGCACTGCAGAAGTTGCAATGATCGGGCTGTCCCAAGTTTCCATCATATATTTATATCTTTCCTCTTTCTCCGGTTCGGGGGTAACATTGCAATGATGTTCTAAAACACAATCCATTTGTATTGCCTTTCGAATTTCGTCTGCATTTTGCGTCAAGATAGAATTGTATGGAGCAATATAAAATATATGCTGTTTTCCATATCCTTTCGCATGATGCAATGCAAAACGTAAGCTGCTTAGTGTCTTTCCAAGTCCTGTCGGTACTGTCAACCGGTACCGTTTCTCTGCATGAGCAGACATTGTATAACATTGCGATGAAATATCATTTCTAAGACAATTGATTAGATTCATACTTTTCGATGTAAACTCACCATACGAACTTTCAAAATTCTGCGTTGCTTGTATCCAGATCGTCTGTACTTCTTCAGGGGACATTCTTTGAGGAAGAGCGTTTCGTTCTTCAAATGCGGCGGTATCAGACCAATCACTATCCATCAGGATAGACAATAATGTTCTAGCATACATACCGTAATAATATTCCTTCTTCCCAGAATTACCTGGAAAATTGAGAGAAAACAAACTTTGACTGTCTTCCCATGCTTTTTTTGCCAGCTTTAGCAGTTCAGTTTTATCGATCACATTCCATAATCGATCCAATACAACCTGCATATCCAGATCTTTTTGTTCCCGTTCAATATAGAGGTTTTTTCCAGAAAAAGGCTCTATGCAATCCTGCAGTCCATGATGGGAATAGATGGTATAGCTGATCATATCTCCCAAGAGGGTATTACCTAACATTTTTCTTGCCAGCCATCCACCTGCTGTGGAATGATCGACCTGTCGTTTAGCAGTTGGATTTTTTGCAACTTCATTCATATATTCTTGAAATGGATCTCCAAGTTTTCCTATATCATGAAGTAATGCAGTCAAAGCTGCAATGTGTTTTAGGGTTGGTATGGGACAATTTTGGTAGGCTAATGTCGCGGTGTTCTTTAGGTGATCTTCGACACTCTGTGTACGGTGATCAGAAGTTATATGTGCGATATACATGTTTTTCTCCTTTGTATTGTATTTCAGACAATTGATTGTATCTCCTTTCTTAAAATATTTGTCTGATACTTACAGAATGGAAAATACCCAAAAAAACAAAAGCCAGGATCTCTCCCGGCTCTTGTATCATTTCAAGGTTTTCATTTTCTGCAGAAGCTGGATCATCTGATTGATCGCTTTCTCATTGCAAAAGTGAAGGGTTACATACTCCCTTCCGTCCAAAACATTCCTCAGTTTTTCCCTGGAACAGTTTTCGACATCAGTTTCCTTGGTATTGTCCATTACAAAACAAACGGTCATTCTTTATCTCCAGCAGAAAAGAACTTCTATCGTGCGTACCCCATACCCGGTAAGCATTCTCAGATTCCGGTGCAAATGTAAATCGGATATCCGGGAATAATTCCGTATACGCTTTCACCATATCCCGGTAAAACTGATGCAGCAGAAAATACCTCATCTCCGCTCTTTCCTGCGAGGTGCATGAAACCTCAAACGGTGCTGGATCCGGGACGACCGTGGCCGGACAGGTATAAACCCGTAATTCGCTGTCTGGAAAACAACTGGTATCCGTCCTGGAAAGACTTGCAAATAAAAGATCCTCTTTCCTCTCAAAGACATCCTCCCAAAAATCCTAGCTCTTATCTATCATTCTTCTACTTCTCCAAATTTTGCAATATATTCATCCACATCACAGTGTTTTTCCATCCAAGATCGGGCCTCGTCTTCCATAAGTGGAGTGATCGCATGCGAACCACTTATTGTATTTCCAACATGTCGTGAATATTTCGAATATGGACCACCGTGACCACATAAAAAATATTCTCCGGTTCCTTTCTGATACAAAGTTTCTTCGCAAAAACCAAAATCAGAATTAAAAAGTCCATTATTCCAATAAGTGATTTCCTTAGCTGTTTCGGTATTATACATTTTACCATTTATAATTTTTTTCATGATGTTCTCCTTTTAATTTTTCTTTGTAATACATATATGATCTCCTTTGCATATTGGTTTTCAGACGTTTGTCTTTAACCTCCTTTCTTAAAAGATTTGCCTGATATCTATAGTGTGTAAAAATGTTAAAAAAACAAAAGCCAGGATAATTCCCAGCTCCTGTCATTAGATTGCTACCTGGCCAAAAAATCACTTTCTCATACACGGTAAAATCATTCGGAGTTCTGCATCGTAATGGAAGACATCGTTGGAAAGAAATTCATTCTCATCAGTAATCTGCCGGTTTCCATCGTGCAATGTACGTTCAATAACATCCGGATCCAGCCCTCCATCATCAAGAAAAGCCATCATCTCATGGATCGATGTGGGGTAAAGGTAAAAGCTTCCACCCAGTTTTTTTGCCACCTTCTCCAGTGTATCTGGATAAAAGACGACTGCTGCACCATTACATATATAACGGTTGGTCAGAACCGACATTTTGCTTTCATTAGAAAGCTCCCGGAATAATTCCAGTCCATGTGCGATTTCTTCTTCCGTTGCACCACGCTCCCGCAGTTCTCTTGTTATCTGGTCTTTTGTCAATTCGAAAGTCGTGGTAATCCACAGCGGGAACAGCCTTTCGCTGTTGGCAATTGCATCCGCAAACAGCTGTTCTTCGGAAACACCGTACATAGCAAGCATCTCGTTGTTCACCTTTGCGGAATATTCTTGCGTCTTCCCATCGCAGATATGGCAGGTGAGAGCAATTCCCTCCACGATCTTATGGGGAACATCCTTTAACAACTCTGCACTTCTTTCGGCGGAAGAGACACGGATGAACAGTTTGTTTTTCACTTTCTCATACACGGTTAAATCGTTCGGATCCATGCCAAGGATCGATTCCGGTGGAGTCTGGACGATCCGGGACACTTCCCAGTAAAGTCCTTCCATGGTCCAGCCATGATCCAGCAGTTCGTACAGATCCTCTAATGAGATACACGCAGCGTAAACCTGATCTTTCTTGTGGACATTCAGGTCAGTATAGGTCCGGTTGATATTCTGGACTTTACGGATCAGAATTTCTGCATCCTGATAATCTTCTGGTAAGTAATTTTTGATGTTATTTCTCATATTCTCAACAAATTTTTCAAACGTCATAAGTTTTTCCTCCATAATTATGCAGTATGTTTGTCTTCTTCGCACAGGATTGTACAAACGTAAACAGCGATCCCATTTTCAAAAAGAAATACGAAATCGTCCGAATTTCCCGCTTCTGTAATGGAAGTGCTGCAAAAATCCAGCCTTCTCAGTGTGGCATGATCCTGCTCAGGAAGTGTGCCGAACAAACATTCAGCATTCTCGCCGATATCAGCAACAGCATTCTCGAAATTCCGATCAATGCAATCTGCAGATATTCCCGCTGACTTTTTCCATTGAATCGATCCACTGATAAAATCCCTTTTCAAAGTTCTCAAAATCGTGTAAGAACTGTTCCAGATGGGTCAGGATCGGTGGAATTACTTTTTCTGTTTTTTCGTGTTTGGAAAAGATCATTGCTCCATCTGTAAAAAAATCATATGCCCCACAGAAACCTCCCATATCATATCCAAGAAACCGGATATAATTAAATGGATATCCCATAAACCCTAGAGCGTGTTTGAAAAACATTTTAAGTTGTTCATTTTAACCAAATTAATATTGAGACGATGCATAAGAACCCTAGATAAGTGAATGCTAATTTGTCATAACGTGTTGCTATCCGGCGAAATGCTTTCAATTTCAGAAAGTAATTTTCGACCAGATGTCTTTCCTTATAAAACCACCAATCGCAGCGACGTTCAAATTTAGCTCCTCGGCGGGATGGAATGGTTGGTTCACCGCCATGATCGTAAATGTAATCTATCAATTGATTACTGTCGTATCCACGGTCTGCCAGAACCTTGCTTCCATCTATTTCGATATGATCCAGTAAAGGAATTGCATAATTGATATCATTACGCTGCCCTTCACTGATCATAAAATACACTGGATAGCCATAAGAATCTACTATTGCATGGATTTTGGTACTGGCTCCTCCACGGCTGTGTCCGATTTCATTCGAGGCCCCCCTTTTTTAGCACCTGCGCTATGTTGGTGAGCCTGAACAATGGAAGCGTCTATAGATAATTCTTCCAGTTCAGCCTCTAGGCTTAGAATGCGAAAAATATTATCCAGAATCCCGTCATCAATCCATTTACGAAAACGACTATATACAGTTTGCCAGGAACCATAACGTTCTGGAAGATCTCGCCAGGGTGCACCACTGCGTGCCAACCAGACCATCCCATTAAGAATGATGCGGTTATCTTTTCGTGGACGTCCCTGTTTTCCTGTATTTTCAGGAGGGAGTAATGGTGCAATACGGTTCCATTCTTCATCTGTTAACTCATATCGTCTCAACATACTGAACACCCCTTTTTCTTTATTTTATCATGAAAAAGGGAAATGCAACATTTGGTTTGTGCAATTTTTATTTTTCAAACACGCTCTAGTTCGTGATAGTACCCATCCGAAAAGAAATTGTGTTTTCCATTTCCGTAAAACTTACCGGTCTGTACAGCGTTTGGGAATGGAATGTTCAATTCCCGGCATTGGTTGGCCAGTGCAAGCAGGTCAGAAATTCTAGGCTGCAGATCTCTGATCTGCTGTTTCAATTCTTCCTGACGTTTCTGTTTCTCAGCCTGGATTTTTTCTTCTTTCTCTTTGATATCAGTAGCTTTCGCTTTTAAGATTTCCATTCGCTTTCTAAGATCATCCGGAACAACTTCCACTGTCTGACACCCGCTGTTATAACACTCATTTGGTGCCGGTCTTCTTCCGTTGAAGATATCCTCTTTTACCAGTTCTTCAGCCTCTTCTTTGGAATTAGCTTCGACTTCGTATTCTCCAGAATAACATTCGTGATATGTAACAGTAAATTTCATAAGTTTCTCCTTAAAATTGTATTTCAGACCTTTTTTATTTTTCTCCTTTCTTTTACGTTTTGTCTGATATTTACAGTATGGTAAAAAATAGGAAAAACAAATTGTTTGTGTTCAAAAAGGCCCCGGAAATCTGAGGCCATCAAAGATCTATTTGTGACGACTTAAAAACAAAACTTAAAAAAAGCTTGAAGGATCGTAACACCCAAGTACAATACCCAGCCGATCACTATGGATTTACTACAAACCATGTGGCGGAAAACAGATCCCTTATTGCAACCAAGATGATACATGTAGTTTCCACATCATCATCCCGGCCTTTAAGACGGTGCCAAACTGTTTCGCCAGCCGCTGCCTTGCCCTGCGTTCGCCATACCTGGATGCACGGCGGTGATTTTTGCGGTCTTCCATCAGCTTTGCGATCTCCTTATTTCTGGTTTCACAGATGGCAGAAAATAATAGCTTCCCTTCCAGGGACAGGGCTGCCATCCCGATGTTTGTCCGCCCCGGATCCTCTGCAAATGTGATTGGCTGAAGAACTGGGATATTATCATAAAGTAGCTGTATCGTAAAAGGGACATGTTGAGTTATGCGTGCCTTGCCGGTATTGAGTAATCTCAACACATGCCTCCTTCTGGTCGTAGGCATCTGCGGACTTCCGTCTTTTCCTAACACATAGATATAATCAGGCATCCAATGCCTCCTTTCGTAAGATGCCATGCAGTCCCACTGGGATCAGCGGGATCTCCGTACCGGTGGTAAGCCTGTGCATGGCGGTAAAACAGTCTTCCTAGACTTGGTGTCTGCTCTGCAGGGTCACGGGACTGGAAAAACATCCCGGAGTGCCATCCCTTACGGGAACACAGACATCGTGTCTCCGCTCGAATTCCCTGCGGCTAAAGAACAGACCTGCTATTGCAAGTCCGCGACTTTAGTCGTGGGTAATTGACTCATGTTCTACCCTGCCATAATGTTTCCTCCTATCATATTGCCGTATTCCCCAATACCGGCAATTGGTATATCCCGTTTATCGTACAGTAAGTGTTGCAACGCCAGCAAAAAACTCTGCAGCTAATGCAAATGGAATGAATTCCTGCACATCCGCCCACGAACCGCAGTGCATGACTGCAACAACGAACAGAATTGCTGTGGTTATAAAAATAAAAGTTCCTCTTCCTGTAAAGAAATTCATTAGCCTTTCAAAATTTTTCATGTCTTGTCCTCCTGTCTTTTCGTTAGTTCGTCCAAAGTATTCCCGTAAATATACTCTGTTTTTTGATCCATAAGTTTCCTTTTGGCTGACTTCTTATGGTCCGTTCTTTTTGCAACTTCCACAGGATCCGTCCGAAATGGATCTTTAGGATGCAAGGCCTGTACTACTTCACTGTCTATTTCTACTTCCAATCTCTTTTGTTCGTAATGAGAATCTAAAAGATCCTGCGTTTTCCGGAGCAATGGAATGATCATCTCATTGATGTTCTTTTCCAGGGAGTGTTGCAAATCCTCAGATACTTCATCCGGAAGATCAAAGAATGTTTGTAATGCATTGATCAACATTGGAAGTTCTTGTGTCTGAAATGTATGCGGTAATGGAATTTCCTTCTCTTCGACTATCCAGAAACGCTCCAAAAGTATTCCGGCTTCTTCCAGATCTGTTTTAGCTTCATATTTGCGAAGAAGATCTCTTACAACGGATATCGTGCATGAACTTGGTATTCTAACAGTTTGTGGTGGATCTATTTGAATATTTTCTTGATGATCCGATTCTATATTTGTTTCTCCAGAAAAATCGAAAATCTGAAAAAATAACGAGAAACCACAGACAAGAAACCCAGATACAAAACAAACCGTATTTAAAAAGCCCGATGTTATTATGATGGATATCATCCATACAAACACTTTTACTCCCAGAGAAAATATCTTGTCTTCCCATTCAGATTGTTGGAAGAAATCTGACACTATAATTTTTATTTTTTTCATCCTATTTATCTCCATACGACAATCTTTTATCTTTACTCTTTTTCACACTTTTCCCACGTTTCATTTTCTTTTGACCTTTCTTTTAAATAAATTTTCCACTTCTTCATTGATTTCTTTACGGTTACGTTCATACACATTCGAACAATCAGCAAAAAACTTAATTACAATAAACGATTCAACTATTAACCCCACAGATGCTATAGGATCAAAATATTCGACAAGTATGAAAAATGGAATAGGTAGTATTGGATAACAAACCCTAAGAACGTCAATTGCATCATCTATGGATTCTTCACTTACAAAATATTTGAAAGATTTAATCAAAAGGAAGCAACTAAAAGCTATTCTTTTCTTCAGTTTTATGTAAAATTGCTTCATAACATATCCCTCCTATTCTTTTCTCACATTTGCAATTTTCAAAACATAATATGATCTGCCCGTTTCTGCACCCCATTCTTCCTTTCCTGTCCCCATCGTCAAGACACAATCTGCCAAAAATGATGGCGCATTGGCAGCATACCCATTTCTGAATTTTACAGTACCGAGTGGCAAATCTTCTTTCTCGATTTTTTCAAAATGTCCACCATTATGCAAAACAACATTGCAAAATCTGGATGTATAATATGGTTTGATTTCTCGATATTCTTCTTTCTTTTCTCCCAAACGGATCATATCAAACCATTTCTTTTGAAGTGTTAATATTAGCAATATATACTCATTCTCCTTTTCTTTTGATATTTTTGTTTCTGATTATAGTATGGAGAATTTTTTTAATTTTGGATTTTTCCGGACAGAAAAAAGGCCTTTACAAAAGCCGAAGTCCAAGATTATCCTTTTTCCTTCACCTTCACCACATATTCATTTTCTTGTTTAAGATAATTTCTTTTTTTTCTTCATCTATGCGGATTTTGTAGTCATCCGGATCCAGTCGACGAATACTAATTTCATTATTTTTTAATCCATCCATATAAATCTCATAACCACTATTTTGTAACTCGCAGGCTTTGTTATACTGATTTGTTTTGATTTTGGAATCTACTAATCCAATACCCATTATTATAGTACAGCAAACAGCCACAACTATGATGACAAAATCTTCTTCACGCAAATCTCGCATTTTCGTCCTCCTTCTATTCTTTATATTTTTGGTTCTAATTATAGTATGCAGGATTTTTTTTATTTTTGTTTTTTTCGGACACAAAAAGGAACAATACTGTCCCATACTGTTCCCAACATTTCCTCAATATCATAACTATCCTTTCTTCTTCGATTAAAATCCCAGCAGGATTCTCCTGACAACGTCAGGAGTAGTTGACACGATATATATCTTGTCCCCTGATGGGTTAGCCTTCCGATATCTCCATGTACGATCAGACTATAATCCTTTCTAGGTACCAAAAACTCTATGCTAATCAAAACAAAAACCAGGGAAGACCCTGGCTTTTGTATAAAAACTTATTTTTTTCTATATTTGCAGTAATTTGTCCCGTAACTCTATTTCCATTCTGCGTAGTTCTTCTTCTGCTTCCTGGCGTTTCTGTCTACCATCTGCCTGAATTTGCATTACTTCATCCAGTGTGGATATTAGGGTTGTATTAGTATATTGCAAAGTCTCGATATCGACTACGCCTCTTTCTGATTCCTTTGCAGCTTCTATAGAAGCCATTTTCAGAACTTCTGCATTTTTTTTCAGAAGATTATTGGTCATGCTTGTAACTTCTCGTTGTGCTTTTGCTGCCTGAGAAGCATGTTCGATTCCCAAGGACAAAACCATCTGGCTTTTCCATAATGGAACCGTATTAACGACAGTAGTCTGGATTTTTTCCACCATCATAGTATCATTACTCTGGATCATCCGAATCTGAGCTGCGGTCTGTATAGAGATCATTCTGGTCAGTTCCAGATCATGAATCTTTTTTTTAAATCGCTCACATAGTCCGACCAAATCTTTAACCATTTGAGCGTCTTCCATTTTCCCGCTCATTTGTGCTCTTTCCTTTATTTGTGCCAGTTCATTTTTTTCTACCTCGATCAGTTTCTTTCTTCCTGCAAGAATGTACATAGAAAGTTCTTTAAAGTAGATTAAATTCTGCTCATACATTTGATCCAGCATCGTAGCATCCTTGAGGAGTTGTTCTTGATGTTTCTGCAGCATACTGCAAATCTTTTCCACGTTATTTTCTACTTTGTCGTATTTGATCTTCATATTAGAAAGCTTATTCACTTTCCTTTTAAAGAATGGTAAAAATCCTTTTTTTTCTTCCAGTGCATTAAAACTTTTTAATTCTACTACAACATTTTCTAACATTTCCCCTACAGGGCCGAGATCCTTTGTACTTACATTTTCCAATGCTTTTTCAGAAAATGCAGCCATTTTTTTCTGACTTCCCAGACCATACTGTAGGATTCCATTTGTATTATGAAGATCAATCTGCTTTGTAAAATTATCTACCGCCTGTCGTTCTTCCGAGGTTAATACGCTGTCGTCCAGTTCTGTTACCTGTTCTGGTGTTTTTTTCTTTTCGAAACTGATAGGTGTATCAAAGGTAAGTGTCATTTCTTTTTGTAATTCATCATAAGTATTCATGTTTATCTCCTTGAAAAAATGTATTTCAGACGTATTTGTTTTTTCTCCTTTCGTAATAAATTTGTCTGATACTGATAGAATGGTAAAAAGAACGGCAAACAAAAAGACAGCACCCGGAGGTACTGTCCTTTTCTCAGTTTTTGTTGTGTTTGTCCGTAAAAGCATCCGGTGCTGCCAGGGCTTCCAAAACGTCCCGGTTCACAGCCAGATTTGTTCCTTTTTCCTGATAATATGTGTGAATGATATCCTGCCCCTGTTTTAAGGTAGCAGAAACAATCCTTTTCATGTCTTCTTGTATTTTTCTGTACTCGTCTGCCGGAAGTTCCCTCCAGGATGTTCCAAGATAAGTCTCCAGTGATTCCTTCAACAGGGAAAGATATTGTGTTTTCCAGCCGCTTGGGGTCTTGATCTCATATTGATCGATCAGATCCAGAATCTTAATGAGCTGTCTGCTCTCTGCAATATTGTCACACCGTCCCAGTAAAGACCGGATCGGATCCGATGCTTTCTGAACATTGGGATATTCCATCGTACAGGTTTCTGACGCATGAAACTCTGCAGGTTTTTTATCCTCATCCTCTTCATCCCACTCGATCTTTTCTTCTTTTCCAAAGATTGCCCAGAATATCTCCACAACGATCCAGTACAGCACGCCCCACAAGATCAGAAGATTCCTGGTCAGACGACAATGGAAAAAGATAAACGTAGGGACCAGAATAATGAACCCCAGGATCCAGAAAAAGATAAATATGGAATGATCTGGACAGCCACTTCTTCCTTCTCTTTTCCGGTCGATGCAGGATAAGATCTGTGGAACCAGGAAAGTAACAACTCCAAAGAATCCAAAGACCCAGATACAGGTCAGTACGAGGATCACTCTTGCAAGGGTCGCAAGTTCAAACCAGACATCTGCAGCATAGCAGGAAACCGTAGCAACAAACAATCCCATAAGCCATATAAAGACAAGATTACCACCATGTTCTTCTATCCATTTGTTATATTCTTCTGCCATAATTTTCTCCTTTTGCAAATTGTATTTCAGACCTTTTTTATTTTTCTCCTTTCATTTACGTTTTGTCTGATATTTACAGTATGGTAAAAAATAAAAAAAACAAATTGTTTGGGTTCAAAAAGGCCCCGGAAATCCGAGGCCATCAAAGATCTATTTGTGACGACTTAAAAACAAAATTTTAAAAAAAACTTGAAGGATCGTAACACCCCAGTACAATACCCCGCCGATCACTATGAGATTTACTACAAACCGTGTGGCGGGAAACAGATCCCTTATTGCAACCAAGATGATACATGCCACTAGCCATCCAGTCGAAGTAAAAATTAATTTCCAATCTCTAGGTTTTCTGACTCCCATTTTCACCAATTCTGTATTGATTTTCCGGTCGATATCCACTTCATGTAAAACGATAGGAACCAAAAAATATGCTATTACAAAATAGCCAACTGACCAGATGCCGAGTAAAATTGCAGCTGTCAGCGGTGTAATCGTTGCGCTCAAAACCGTTAACACACACAATCCCACACTTCCAAGAATCCACCCGGACGGTATGAACCATTTGTGAGTTCCTATCCATTCGATGTACTGATTCTCTAATTTTTTTATTGCTTTTTCTGAAGAATTCATTCTCATCCTCCTGATATTATTGTATTTCAGATGTGCTTTTTATATTTTTTCTCCTTTCTTCATTTTTCATCTGACATTTACAGTATGTAGAAAAATATGAAAAATGGGTCACCTTTTTCAAAAAAAAATTAAAAAATTTTTGCTTACTGAAGAATTTCGATCTGAACTGGGTCACCAACCGTGTTAACTCCCAAAATCAGATCTCCAATTTTCTCTGCCGTCTCAACCAAAAGGACTTCCAGCTCCTACATCTTTTCGATCGGCAGATCGTATGGGATGGAAAGCCGGGATGGGACGGCAAGCAGGAAACCAGCAGTATACACCGCCTTTTTCGATATATTCTCCTCCATCATACCATAAAAAAAGGAATTGTCCATAATTTCCTTTATGCACCCAAAAAATTCATCACACAACAACGAAAGCAATAGCAAATACAAAAATCATTCCAAGTTACTTCCCATGAAAAGTATGTTTGCTTTATTGTACCATAATTTTTTTTACATTCAAATTGCCTCCAATGATCGAAACATTCATTTTTGTTAATAGCCGTGATGTTTTGTGTTTTACCAGTTCCGATGAGATCTTGAGCTGGCAGCGACTGTCTCCCGTGTTCTTCACTTTCGAACGAGGCGTTCAGGCACATAAAAAGGCCGAGATTTCCTCCCGGCCTGGTCTCCCAGATCTGGTCGGTCTGGGACAACTCTGTTACATATATATTAACACCAAAATTGAAAAAATTCTACTCTTTTTTCTTCACGATCAGCTTCACACCGTCAATCCGTTCAATCACAACAACAGAATCTTTTTCAATCGTATCCAGATTTGAATCCGTCCGCGCTGTCCAAGTCACACCATGAATATCCGCAGCTCCGGTGTTTTTCAGATTATTAATCGTCTCTGTTATAACCGCTTCCTTCCCGATCAAACTGTCCACATTTGTCCTTGTCCGGTTCGTGTTCAGGTACTTGATAGCCAGTGGTCTGGTAAAAAATAACAAAGCTACGGATACAACAAGGAAGACTGCGAACTGTATGGAAAACGGACATCCAAGGACTGCCAGAAGTCCAGCAACGAGTGACCCTCCGGCAAACCAGATCGTGGTAAGGCCCATGGTCGGCCATTCGATAAGTAAAAACACGACTGTAGCTGCCAGCCAAAATAACATTTGTGGCATAACAATACCTCCTCAAAAATATACTTCTAATTATAGTATGGAGAATTGCATACGAAAAGGCTTCAGAAATTAATATGAAACCTTTGTTATTTTTCCATATGTTTTCAGGCTCCTTGCAAATCGGTCGTAATTATCCGATAGGCCATTGATCGTAAGCAATTTTTTACCACCCTGGTCATACAAAATAAGTTCTTCTTTTTTACCAACTTCTACACTTCCAATATCCTGTATGGATACTTTTGTTTTTTCACGGAACATTTTATAAACTTCCATTTCCGATCCATCCACATGAACACTCCATCTGGTTGCCCACATCATTACCAGTAATCCTATTCCTGCAAAAATCAATGAAAACCAGAGATGACCCGTTGTCACGCTTGCATTTCCTTTCACTTTAAACAGAAAGAAAACAACAAATAAAATAATTCCAAGGATGAACATTGTCATGTACACATATTTTAATGCTGATGGAACTCTTACAATATAATGTGTATCATCCTGACTGTTTCCCTTGACGCTATTATTTCTGTTGTTTAAATATTCTATAACTCCATACAAAACACATATTGTGATTGCATACACAACGCACTTAACTATACTACGTCCCATCTTCTTCTCCTTTACCTCTCCGTATTTTACTTAATCAATCGGTGCATAAAGAATCTCACCGTCCGGCGAATCCTTTCGTATTATCTCCAGATAGCCAGAACCACCGAATCCAAGATAGTACACTGTCCCCTCTATATCCGTTGCTTTAAGGATAACGCCCTGTTTTTCGGATACCAACTCTGCTGTTTCTACTCTTTCTGATCCTACATCATATAAGGTTTCCACTGCACCTTGTGCACTGTCCTGGCTCAAATTTCCTGCATCTTTTATCAATTCGACTCCATCTGTTTCCACCGTCGCATTGTCTGTAAGCTGTGGGTGAGTTTTGCACCCGCTCAATCCGATTGCAAAGATAAGCAGAATTCCAATCCCTTTTTTTCTCATATAAAATCCTCCACGCTACATGTTGGTAACATCATATCTGGATCTGCCGTATGTGTCTGCGTTATTTTTTCTGAACCACATAAGAAATAATCATAGTAAATATCATGGACATCCTTCACTTCTTCTCCGTTGTCGTTTAAGAATACCGGATCTCCCCAGGTTGGGTCCACATAATAATATGTACCATCCAATGATACAAGATCCCATGCATGAGGATCACCGCCGGCATCCCCAAACACAGTCATACACGGAATACCGGATTTTTGCATCAGATACTGGAAGGATCTTGCATAACCGGCACAGACAGACTTTTTCGCTGCAAAGACGCTGTAGATTGTTTGGTTATCCGGTGCATCGATATCATAATCCACCAGCTCAATCATGGAATCATATGCCGTTTTGATCTTATCATACGTATCTGTTTGCTGCGCTACCTTGTCTAAAATAGCATCCGCAGCCGCATCGATCTCTGTTTGCATCGCCTCCGCTTCTTTTGCAGAATACGGATAGGTCATATATACATTACTGTATCCGATAAGGGACCGTTGTGTCTGTACTTCAAATTCCTGTGCATCCACCCAGAATAATTCCGGATGGTCATAAAGGACTTCTTTTGTAATATCGGATACCTTTTGTGTATCGGTATCGGATACTTTGATTGACGGATCATGTCCTTGAATCCCTTCTAGGATCTGGTTATAGGTATCCTGGTCTTTTACGGATAATTGAGAACGGTAGTAATACATCTCATCGTTCTCCTCTGAAACGCCTAGCTTAGAAGTCGTCTCATTCGTCTCCGTCCGGATATTTTCCATGATCATCCAGTATACCTGCTGGCTTTTATCTTTCAATTCTTTTTGCAGATCCGGGCTAATTGCAATTACGCCTACGACAGCCGCTGCACATAATAAAAATTTTTTTCCCATAAATCCTCCTACATAGTTTTCTTTATAATATCCCCTGCTGTTACATTCTGGTACGTATCTTTATCCAGATACCAAACACTGCTGTAACCAGTAGTCGTATCCCTTCCTATTACTGGATAGTAATGGATGGAATCCGGGCCTGTGGTTGCAGAATTCTGGTAATAGGTCTCTATTTCTTTTTTTCGATCCACAACGATCTCCACATACCAACGACCGGTTGCACTTTTTCGATTTAACCAATATAGCGTTTCCGATAACAATTCTCCTGCTGCAAACAGTATGACAAAAACATAAGAAATGAAGCTATACGGATCGGTATTACAATTTACAGCAACAATCATACTTACAACAAATCCGGCAAGCATCAGGAAACGTTTTGGACGGGACTTTTTTGCATACTTTTTGAGGTTCTGTTGAATCTCTGCATCCGAATAACTATGGATTTCTGTATTCGTTTTGTCTTCCAGTGTATAAAACACTCTCTCATTTTTTCTTTCCATTTTCTTTTTCCTCGCTATTTTTCTTCTTATATATAGTATTGTAAAAATGGGAAAAAAAAGACAGCCATTGGACTGTCTTTTGATTCTTGTCTCGAAACCTAGATTTCGTAATATTTTCGTTCTATCATTAATCCAAAAATCATGTCATATGTACCATTACAAATAACATGATCTTTATATATTCTATATCCTTTTTCTAGCACATATTTTACCGGGAACGGGCATTCATACATATCTAAATCACCGTCTTCTTCAGCTTCTGCTAATAAACATTCAGGAATTGCCATAATAACATGTCCGGTATCGCCATCAGCATAATAATAGTTAAACTCAGCAAGTTCCTTTGGAATCCCTGAATAATTATCTTTTGATACTCCCAAAACTCCCTCATGTGATCTACGCATTTTTTATCTCCTCTACTTTCTTTTTATATTCTTCTTTCTGCTTCAGATATTCTCTGATTTCAGCAGCCTGTTCATCTGTAATCATGACTTTTTCGCTGTCAGGATATATTGAGTAATTACCTTCTTTACCGTATATTTTTTGATTCCATCGATGTCCTCTTAACACATCCGGAGCAACTGGCTTTGGTATCCCGGCAATCTTTAAATGTTTTTCTTCCCATTTTTTGTGCTTCTCCATTGCTATCTGATAGTTTGCTGTCGCAAATAGTCCTTTTTCTGGCATTGTGCATTCAGCTCCAATGGATTTTGCCTTTTCAATTTCATTCGACAGATCATTCAGCTCAATAATCTTATTCCAACATAGTGGTGGTTTCTTTGTTGAAAAGTAGTCCTCTGCGGATTCTCTTCCACTCCAGCTATAGCCGCCTAATGTTTTTATCGCATCCTTGTATGGCTTTGTGTTCCCAGAAAACCATACCGACAAACAAATATTTCCATTTTCCTTATCAATGTAAGGTAAAACCGTCATATGGAAAGTAAAAGGTTCGTTCACCGATTTTTCAGCCATAGTCCTTTTATAACATTCTTTACACAAACTATATGCCTTGAAATATTCAATTTTTCGTTCCCTTTCGGAATTTTTTCCAACGAGGTCAATAGTTTCTTCATGCCCGCAACTCATTAATACCGTATATTTCATCTGCGATATCCCCTCCTACAAGATCATTAAGACCTTTCTTATCTTTCTTAGATTATCTCAAAATATCTTTCAGATCCTGAACAAATGCAAACAGTTCGTTATGCGCTCCCCGTCCATAATCATCCAGATCTTTTTCAGTATTTGTTCCTACATATCCTTCCTATTTACTTACCAAGTTTCCAACATCCTGCATTTCCATCCACCGGTCGGCGATTGTCTCCAGCAAATTTGTGGTCAGTACCATGATCCATGCACCACCTACTTTCTCAATATAGGCATCCGCAATCTTCCGCAATTCTTTTAGTAAGCCTCTAGGCGGTCGATATTTGATTTTTCCCATATTTATGCACCTTCTTTTAGAGTTTATGTTTTTCCACATACTTCCAAGAATATGATTCTTTTTCTTTCCTAGACATTTCAAAAACAGTCACATCTTGATAGCCTTTTACCGAATCTCGGCTGCCCACTTTTGAACATCATCGAAATCATCATTGCTCCAAGATTCATTATATAAAAATCCGCTTCCATCCGGATGACTAATCTTAAATTCGATTTCTTTCCAAGAAGGTCCATTCTGTAATTCTGCTCTTTTTTTTCGTTCACTTCCCCAAGGCAGAAAAGGTAATGAAATATTCAACATTTGTAAAAACTTGCAAAAAGAATAATTGCATCTTTCTGGAAATAAAGAAACATTCTGGACGAATTGATCATTACTTCGAATCTCAATTTGTTTTGAACCACGAAAAGCATAAATTCTATGATCTTTTAAAAAGACAAAATACTCTTCTTTTGTATCATTATCAAATCCTAACAACAAAATTTCATGGTTATAACGTGATTCAAGTGTGGAATTTTGCATTAACTTATCGTAATATTTTTTCTGCATTTCTGTTTCCTTTCTTAACCCTGTACTTTATTTATAGTAGATTTTTCTTCCACTTCAATGTTTAGAAAATCCGTGAAGCCATACAAAGAAATTTCCTCCAATTTACCATTCTCAAAAATCACTTCTTCCGGCTGGTTGATTTTACACCAATAACCGGCATGCCCCTCAATCGCAGACAAATAGGCTACCATTTCTCTGGTATCTGTAATTTCAGCAATATCTTTCTTGATCCTGTCTATTTGTTTCATCAGCGCCATCCTCCTTCATTTCCCATCTTTCATTATACAAATTTTTAAGTCTCCGTCAAATTTTCGGACAATAAAAAATACATCAACTTGTTGAGATATTAGTTGATGTATTAATTGATATATTGTGATGTTAGTTGAGGTATTAGTTGTTATATTGATTTTTTTGTTCCATAATCATTCTATGCGCTCTCATTCGAATCCTTTTTTCGATATTCCGATCGTATATTGGAGCGCCACATTCTTCGCAATATGGCGTTTCCACGTCCAATGTAAAACAATATCCTTCTCCCTCATATTTTCTTGTAGATTTTTTGATTTCCCATTTTCCCGAATCATTCCCGCATTCGAAACATCTACATATACTCATACGAATCATCCTTCATAAAAGTCTCCACTTCCCTGCCCAATTCCCTCCGGAACTTCTTCTTGAACGCCCGTGTATTTTTCTTCTTCATCTTCTGCCAGCCCCTGTGGTTGTTTGCCCAACAAGCGTGTTTCCGGCTGAAATTGGACTGGTAGGATTCTGAAAATTGTCGTCTTATTATTTCTGATCTTTGCATGTTTTTTCCACTCCTATCTTCCCAAACCGTCCCAGATTGTCCTCTAACAATCCAAAATTTTCCACAAGTCTCCCAACTTTAATAAGCCGTTTTCCTTCAAGATCATATAAGTACAGTTCCCCTTTTGATCCGGCAGTTACTTTTCCAATATCTGAAAAACAGATCTTTTTGTGAACAAAGAACATATGCTGAAACATATCAGCCTGAATATCCAACTCCATGGGCACCCGGATCAAATCCACGGATATTGGATGGATATGGATCTGAACTTGTAGAGGTCGGAACTGGTGGAATATTTTGTGGAGTAATGCGTAAAGGAACAGTCCCTGCTCTTCCCTGATTGTAGCCTGCATCCCATGCAGCATCTAACATCTCCTGCAGTTCTTCTTCTGCAATCACAATTTCTCCTGTTTTCTTTTTCTGGTAATTCCAGAACGCTTTAAATTTTGCCATAAAAATTTTTCTCCTTTCAAACTTTTTTTTACATCAATAATGCTTCCGGCAAAATTTGCCTGAGTAGATCATAGTCGGCATTTATCCCCCACAGATCCCAGCCAACTTCCATCTCTTTCCTGATTTCAAACTCTTCTTCAAAATCACAATCGCATACATCGCAGGTGATCCCTCGTTTGATACGGATACCGGGAGCTGTCAGCAGAGAACTCGGGACATCCCGGTAACGTTCTGTTAAGTGATCCAGAATATTCTGTTCATCCCAGGTTAACTGAATAGTAGCTTCCAACTCTGTATTGCAAGCTGGATTTGGACAAGTTAATCGAACATTGTAATACTTTGCCATTAATTCTTTTTCCATCGCACTAAAGCCTCCTAAATTAGCTGATTTTTCTCATAAATTCTATAACATCGGGGGATGCAATCACATCCTGTGGACGGATCTTCTGTGTTAAAACCAGGTCTTCTATCCTCCGGATCCTGGAAAGAGCGGTATACAGTTGTCCCGGCGCAAAACATTTCGGATTCAGGATCACCTTGTCCAAGGTTAATCCTTCGCTCTTATGGATCGTCAGGGCATATGCAGGACGGATCGGCAATTGAGAGATTGTTTTCTCCCCGTCCCGGATCCGTTCTTTACGGACCTGGATAATATTGGTACCGACCTGTACAGAAACCGATTTTTCCTTAACTTCTACAATAGTACCTCTTGTACCATTAGCAAACTGCTCTGTATTTTTCACAAATATGATCGGCATTCCTACATATGTCGGAAGTAAAGTATCATCTGACGCTTTCCATTCTTTAAAAGAATCGTCCTTCCGGTGTCTCTGGATCATCTGCTCATTGACTGTATCCACATCCTTCCGGTATGCTCCCAGATAGACTGCCCCATGCTCCAGGTCTTCCCTAATTTTTTCGAAATCTGTCTGGATCACAGCGTGCGTATGAATGTACTCCAATCCTGCAGGATTCCCATTTGCGATCTGCCTTAAAGCATTCGAAAAAGCTTCCCGATCTTGCCTCCAAACATGATTTAGAATAATCAGGTTGTCCCAAATGTGGTATTGTTGCAGGAAAAAAGCATATCCGGATGGATGTACCGGAGCCAGCTGTCGGAAATCCCCACAAAGTACGATCTGGATATGGCGATGGAAAAAGAACTCCGCTTCTTCCACCACATGGATGCAATGTTCAAACAATTCTGCATCAACCATGCCAACTTCATCCATGATCAGAATATCTGTATGTTCTAAAGCATAGCGCTCGTGGGGAAGAATTTTTTCGTAATTCTCCTGCACCGGGATTTTAAAACAATGATGGATTGTTTCTCCACCGATATGATCTGCCGCACTTCCAGTAGTAGCCAGAACAGTAACTTTTTTTCCATTTTTTTCGGAAGAATCAATGAATTTTTTTAACAGTGTTGACTTTCCTGTACCTGCTGCACCAAGGATACAACAGTCTTCGCCAGATTCCAGTTTTTTGAATACTTCTTCGTGTTCTTTTTCCGCTTTTTCTCTCTCCCTCTCTCTTGATTTAGGAAAGGTGCGTGGGTCGTCAGGCGCAACGCTCTTTTCGGCGTTTGTTTTTTTGCTTTTCCGGGTATATCGCTTTACACGATCCCAGTCGATTTCTTCATAAGAAATATTTCGGTCTATGATCCCCATGCGTTTCACTGCCCTGCGGACGGAATCCCTGCTTGGCTCCCGGAATTCCATTTTCACCAATTCCCTGGAAATATCTGTGTAGTTGAGACCAGCTTCCAGCCACAGTCTTGCGATCCACTTATCCCGTTCCAGTGCTTCTTCCTGATGCTCTTCACAGCGGGTTTTCCGATCCAAACATTCAGTAAAGCCGGCTTTTCTACTTTCTTCCAAGGAAAGAGGAAGATAGTCCAGATATTTTTTGTTCCCAAAAATATAAGATCCATGTCCATGATATTTCTGTTCTTCGATGTGACCCGCAACAGAAGCAAACATGGTATCCAGTTCTGAATCATCCATTGGTTCTTGGAAACAGGCATTTAACTCCCGAACCAATTGTTCTGTATCCTTCCGGTTGTACATAAAACGGGCATGGCAGTAATACAGGAAGCACAGATTGTGCCGTCCGCTGCCGTCTACAAGAGAAGTCAGACTTGGAATACGTTCCATCTGGGAGAGTCGTTTTATTACAACATCCAGATACCAATTGTTTTTTAAAAACGGAACCTGATCCGAATTGATTGGTGTTACTTTCGGGTGTTTTTTATCCTCGTATGATTTTGCATGGGTATTCCCCTGTTTTTTTTCAACAGACTGTTCATTTCCTACCGTTACATGAGACAATCCAAGCATTGCATACAGTTTCTCCGGACAGTACATTGCTTCGGTACATGTATGCAAAAGAGCTGTTCTGCCAGCAGCTACATTCATCGTACCGGCCAGACGGCATACCCGTGCATGGTCGGTCACGCATGGATCCACTTCTACAATATCAGGATCAAACAACTTCTGAATTTTTGGAATCAGCACCTGATACACTGCATCATGAAGTGCTATTTCTTCTCCCTGCAAAAGATGGTTATATCGGTAGATCCAGGACAGTCCACGACCGGACAAAAGAACCATAGTTGGCATGGGAAGAACGTAGAATAAGACTTTCAATACAACACGAATCACTTCGTCCGTGATTTTGGGATCATATGGATCCACCTCATGCATAATATCAATATCCAGAAACATTCCATTGATTCCCAGACAATGCGTATCATTACGTAGAATATGTCCATCTTCATCTCGTTCTCCGTCCAGTGGATTCAGGGAAATATAACTGTCGCCCATTGGATAAATAGCAGGATCTTCCTTAGAAGAAAGATCATAAGAAAAGTCATTTAACCAAAAAACTTTGTCTTCTTTTCGGTATTTTCTTGGAAGACAAATTACACCCTCATTTTTCTTATGAAGTGCAACAATCTGTCTTTGTGTCTGATCTTTATAAGGCAATCTGGTAAGTTCTGTCCGCAGATCGCAACTACTAATTTCTTTGTATTTTGCAACCAATGCTTCGATTTTTTCTCTGACGTTTTCTGGCATATTCCGTTCCCTTTCGCAAAAATTCTTCTACTCATAGTATGCTGAAAGTGGTCAGGAAAATCGGGACAATTAATCGCAAACAAAGTGGATCAAATATATTAGTCCCGTATATAGTATGGAAAAAATTTTTTATCTTGGATTTTTTCGGACAAAGATTTTGAATATTTATATGAGTACCAAAACAGAAAGACAAATATCCCTATCATACTTAATGCAATAAAAGTGTAAAAAAGAAAGCACGGAATTTTTTTCTGTGCTTTCCTGTCATACTATCGATATTTTAATCATCTAATGTTTTTACAATAATAGTTCCTATTATATTTGTAAGTTCCTCTTCAAATCCTCTTGAAACATCTCCAAATCCAGACAATGCATGTGCGCATTCATGCAAAAGAGTGCTAGAATATCTTTTTAAAGATTTTAATTGTTTTCTTTTGATAAGAATGCGTCTATGAGTACTGTCCCATAACCCTACTGTTTCTGAAAAATATTCTGAGTCATATATTTTACCTACAATTTCAATGGAATCAACATTTATAGGTTTTCCACCGATAAATTGTAAAATTTGAGGTGTTTTTTCATATACTTTTCGCTCCCGATAGGATAATTTATCAATATTTATTATCGTAGGATTGAATTTTGTCTGTTCGTTTTTTATATACTGATCTGCTGTCACAAAATGCCCATTGTGAGTTTTGGAATTATAGTCTTCCATTTTGTCAACAAGATTTTCTGGTATTACAACTATATCTTTTCCATTCCTTTTCATGTCATCGACCAAAGAAGGAACTTCTTCTAAATCAGTTGCAGTAATAAATGTTGTTTTTGGATTCAATTCTGCCATTTTTTCATATGCATACATTGCAATATCGTTCCACAGAAGTTCATCATGTCTATTACCTGATTTAAACTGCAACATGTCCTCAACCAACATGTTAATAATATTTTCTGAATGACAATCTTTTAAAATTTCTTTGATCCGGCCGGTGTAAGCTGTCCTACCAACATTTGTGCGTTCCCTATTCAATGATTTTTTTATCGCGGCGTTTAAAGAGGTGATATTATAGGAAAAAAGAAAGTTTGGTTCTTCAGCTACTTTTACTCCATTTATATAGATACATGCATTTGCAGTAGCTTTTTCAAGCACATCACCATACTTCGTTTGTTCCAATAAGGATGTGTCAGAAAAAAGATAAAACATTGACTTTGCCATTTGTATATCGTTTTCTGTACAGCCCAATATTCCAAAATCCGTACCAATCATGTTAAAATTTTCAGGAGGTGTAATTTCAGCATGTAATGTTACAATATCTTTAAAACCAGTTTTTGCTTCTTCCTTTAAAGTTATTATTCCATAACGTGATTGTATTTTTACTTCGATATCGTGACGATGCAACGTTGCTAAAGCATCTTTCAAACCTATACCAAATCGTCCAATACACTTTTCATTTTTTAGTTTTTCATCATTTTCATTTTGGGTTAAATGATAATAATTTAATCCCCTTCCATAATCTATTATATGCCACCATCCGTCTGGTGTTTGTTCAATTTTAATTGAACTTGTTTGGGTAATAGTTTGTTCGTCTAAAGCGTTTGCAATAATTTCTCTTATTGCATGATATACTTCCCAGTTTTCTAAAATTTTTTCTATATTCAAATCGAATTCTCTAACCATTTTATTCCTCACGATCATTTCATAAATTTGCATCCCCTTTTCTATATCTCAATAAGAAAAGGAGATGCATGTAGATAAACAAGATATTTACCACATCCAAGATGGCAGATTCGGTGTCCCCAAAATACGATATAGCACCTGTTTTACCACCGTCCCCAACCATTCCCAACCTTCCGGATATTTCCAACACAGAATCACAATTATAACAAAAATGATCCAGATCCATGTGTGGTCATGTCCGTGGCTGCCAAAAACTGTAGGATTTCCATTATAATCCGGATGGATCTCGTAATACCCAGGATCCTTCGGTAAATGTAATTCCATCCTTACCACCTCCTGTCCGGAGGCAGAATTGGATGGATACTGGAATCTGGGGATTCATAAATGCTATTTACTCGTTGGGGGGGTGATTGGTTCTACATTTCTATACGTTACATCCTGAGCCGATGATGTACTATAGGATCCGGTATACGATGTCCTTCCGTAATTTCCACCCAAAACCAGATATAACTCCGCTCCTGTCGCATACATGTATGGCGTTACCCAGAAGACAGCTAAAATTCCGCAGGTACACGCTGCCAAAAGTCCCCATCCAATAAAGGACAGGTCCAGAATAAAGGTGTCCATTTTGTTCCCCTGCATCATTTCTTTGCTCTTTTTCAGCGCATCCCTCCAGGACATTTCTGTATGGTCCGCTAATAAATATGGTACCATCCGGTATTCATACGCTTTTACGATACCAGGAACGATCAACAGACAGGTAAACAAAACAATAAGAAGTGACTGTACCAGCGTACCGATCACCACCTGCGCATAATTGCTTTTTGGCATGATATCCCGTAAAGCTCCCTTATACCTGGCATTCTTGATAAAGAAGTTCTGTACTCCTACCAACAGGGGCTGCAGTACCAGGAACATCAGGGCAAGCCATACAACCCAATACATTGGTGATACATGTGTTACGGTTACACTGGAAGATACTGCATTGATCGGCATGGCGGCATAATCATAATTCACAGAAGGTCCTGTAAACAGGTTCAGGATTACTGAGGTCAGCCAGGTTCCGGCTGCAAATAAGACTGGGGCGATCACACATCCCCAATAGTTTCTTTTCATGGCAAGTTTCGCCCTTGTTTTTAGATCACTTCGCTCAAACATACTATTTTCCTCTCTTTTCTAAAGATTGTTTCAATCCATGGTCGGTAATTTCACAGAGTCCGACATGTCGGGAATACCGACGTTGCTTGGTCTCATGTCAGTAGGGGATACCGATTTCTCTCCGCCCGCTACTGCCGTTTCATTTCTTTTTGATAATTCCTCTCCTACCTTCGTTTACACTTAGATGTAGGAAATTCCTTATTTATTTGTTTTAAACTGATCGGTCTTACTTATAGTATGCTGAATTTGGATCTGTTTTGGAACGCAAAAAGGACTGCCGGATGGCAGCCCCTCAGCTAAAGGTAGTGGTAAATAACCAGGAGGCTATGATCCTACAAATAGCCCCCATGAAAATTTCGACTGAGAAAGGAATTTTCCTTCTCAATTATAGTATGTAAAAAAATTCCAAAACTGGACCGGGTAAAACAAAAAAATATCAGACAAAATATCGAATGATTTTTCGGTATTTTGCACAAATATTACTGCACCGTCCGGATTTGTACTGGACCACCTACCGGATTTATCCGCAATGCAATGTCCCCCAGTTTTTCAGCAGTTTCCACCAGACCGGTTGTGATCTCTTCCATTTTTTCCATGGGAAGATTACGGGAGGATCCGGAGCAAAATTAAGGCACACCCATGTAGTACTGTTTTGGTTTGTTCATACAGAGATTACTTCATCAGTTTTATGAAACAAAAAAAAGAGACTGCCGAAGCAATCTCCTTATTCTTTCATAATCCCCCAGCCAACGACAAAAATTGCATTCCTGCTTCGACCACCTGAATCAGAAAGGTCGAAAAGATAATACATGTTACTAAGAAGAATGTGATCCGGTTCCTTTTTGTTTTCTCCTGCTGGATCACAAGAATGTCATTCTCCCATTCTTCCGGAAACTGGAATAAATCTTTTTCGTTTCGGAATTCTTTCTGCAATTTCTGCATATCCGCTGAAATCTTAGAGTTTTTCTTCATGTAAAACTCCCTCTTAATACGACATCACCCTGCCAGAGAAACCTCCAGCAGGGGAATATCTTATATACATTTTATTTTAGTCTTGTATTACTTATCTTGTTTTTACCCAAGCACCGGATCCATCCACATAGTAGTTGCCTACCCATGTGTTTTCAGCCATTGCTCCGCTGGCATCCATATAATACCAGGTTCCGCCAACTTTCTGCCATCCGGTCAGCATCTTTCCACTGCCGTTCATGTAATACCATTTACCGTTGACTTTTGTCCATCCGGTAGCCATATGTCCGTCTGCCGGATTCAGGTAATACCAGGAACCTCCCTGATACAGCCATCCGGTAGCCATTGCTCCGCTTCCAGTCAGGTAATACCATCCAGATGCACGGTGCAGCCATCCAGTCTGCATTGCTCCACTTCCGTTTAAGAAGTACCAAGTACCATTCAGGTTGATCCATCCGGTAGCCATTGCTCCGCTTTCGGTCATATAATACCAGGTTCCACGGTCATTCAGCCATCCAGTCACCATGGCTCCGCTGCCACTCATGTAGTACCAAGCGCCACCGACTTTCTGCCATCCGGTCTGCATCCATCCGGCATTGTCAAACAGATACCACTGTCCGTTGATGAATTCCCATCCGTTTCTGGTGTATCTGCCATCGTTGTGACGATACCACCAACGGCTTCCGGACTGGATCCACTGACCAGACATCTTGATGGTGAAGGATCTCTGCAGACTGCCCTCGTAATTTCCTTTACCGGAAATGGTGACAGTTGCGGTTCCAGGATTTACATTGTTGCTGTAAGATACCGTATAATCGCTGTTTGCACGTAAGGTTTTTCCGGACACACTGACACTTACATTCTGTCCGTGGGCAGATCCTGTATATGTCTTATCTGTAATACCGGATACGCTTGCACCGTTGATGGAAACTTTTGCGATCTGGAATGTTTTGTCCACAGTTCCGGCATAATTTCCTTTACCGGTGATCGTAACAGTAGCTGTTCCGGCATTGGTGTTGTTTTTGTAAGATACAGAATAATCCGTTCCCTCTTTCAGGGTGGTTCCGTTTACTTTTACTGTGATCTTCTGTGTTTGTGCGGATCCATTATAGGTTTTGTTGCTGATACCAGAAATGGTCGCATCTTTGATCTCTACATGTTTGATCATGAACATTTTTACGATCATGCCATGCTGTTCGCCCTCTGCACGGATCGCAACGGAAGCAGTTCCTACTTTCACATTGTCGTAATAACCAACCTGGTAATCTTTTCCCTCAACCAGAGTCTTTCCTTCCAGTTTTACGGTTACTTTCGGGCGTTTTTCTGTTCCATCATAGGTATAGGTTTCCTGGGAAAGAGTAACTTCTGCCTTGTCCAGTCCTGGTTTTACGACAGTTACTTCACAGCTTGCTTTTACGCCATCCAGTTCTGCAGTAATGGTTGCAGTACCATAGGAAACACCGGTCATGTTACCAGCTTTATCTACTTTTACTACATCCGGATTGGAGGATGTCCATTTCATTTTTGTCAGATCTGCAGTGGTATTAATCGGGTTCGCTCTTGGACGAAGATGTTCTTTTGCTCCCAGTTCCAGATTGTATTTGTCTGCCATTTCGATTGCTTCCAAAGGAATGGAAACGGTCACTTTGCAGGTTTCTGTGAATTTACCAACGGTTGCGGAAATAGTAGCTTCTCCTGCACCAACAGCAGTTACTTTACCATTTTTATCGACAGTTGCTACATTTGTATTGGAAGATTTCCAGGTAACAGTCTTGTCGTCTGTGGTATATACCGGATTTACTTTCACATTCAGATCCACAGTTTCACCTTTTTTCAGGTCTGCAGATGCCTTATCCAGCTGGATGCTTTCCAGTGGTGCTAAGACACGGACTTCGCATTTAGCTGTCTTGCCCTGGATTTTTGCGGTAATGGTTGAACTTCCAATGCCAACAGCTGTCACTACGCCGTCTTTGGATACCTTGACGATCTTTTCATCGGATGATTCCCAAGTAAGGCCTGTGGTTGTTTCAGAATCTACCGGGTCAAAGGTCAGTTTCAGCTTCTGTGGTTCGCTCTTGAGTGTCAGGGTCAGTTCTGTTTTATCCAGTGTGATCGATTTGACAGATACTTTAGATACATGGAGTGTATAGGAATCTAACACTTTACCGGATTCTTTGCTGGATACAGAGATCTCGCAGTCACCCTCTGCTACACCTTTGACTGTTCCATTTCCTGCATCTACGGTACAGATCTTTTCATTGGAAGATGTATACACCAGATCATCATTTGCATAGTTTGGTGTCAGCTTGGATGCGATATGCTGCACCTCTTCTCCCACGGAGATTTCCTCTTTGTCACTGACATCGGTAAATGCTGCACTTTCATAAGCGACTTTCTTTACGCCGATGTTTGGTGTTGTTCCATAAGCTACTTTATCATATGCGTTCAGTTCGTTTACACGGTCTTCGTTCGCACAGTAGATATTGGAACCTTCTGGGAGATTTACAAACACATAAGAGGATTTTGTTCCAAAAGTGATCGCATTTTTATCCAGCAGATAGATATCCATTGCATTGGAAGGATCCTGGACCATTCCGGCTTTCAGTTCAACATTATTTCCTACATACAGAGTTTTCAGATTTTTACATCCGTTGAATGCCAGCGCAGTTACAGAATATCCATCTGGAATATAATAGGATGTATCTTCTTTAGCTGCCGGATATCTCATAAGAGTACGTCCATTAAACAGAACGCCGTCTACAGATCTCTGATAAGTGGAGTTGATGACATCAAAAGCTTTCAGACTTGGACAGTTTACAAAGAAATTTGGTAAAGAACCTTTGATATTTCCATCGATAGTTACTTTTTCCAAATTCGGACAATTTGAGGCAAATTCAGAACCTGGCATAAAAGAGCCTTTGATATTCAGTTCTTTTAGAGTATTACAATTATAAAACTGTCCGTTATCCATCTTAACCACACCAGAACCCATGTTAAAGACTTCTGTACCTGGCATTTCTACAGTAGCACCATTTTCCAGAGTAGTTACATTATCACTCAATGTGACTACTTTACACGTATTACTCTGAATAGCGCGGGATCCGATAACAGTCACAGAATCCGGAGTTGTATAAGATTCCATCGGATAATTTGGGATCATTGCTTCCAGTCTGGTCATATCACTGGAGTATACACAGCCATCTTTTACAACCATGTTAGCTTCTGGATCTTCAATCACAACATTTGATACGTTTTTTGCTCCGCCCATAAAAACAGATTCGATATTTTTCACGCCCATTTTAAAAGTAATTGTTTTTACGAACTGATCTTCCCAGAAAGATTCTTTTCTTACTGTTGCTACCTGATAAGTTACCCCATCATGTTCCACAGTAGGATTTACTACAACATCGCCTGTCTCATCCCACATATCATGATCTACAACATCAACCTGTTTATCCCCGACAACTTTATATACCAGATAGTTTTCGGTAAACTCACTATTAATAGGAAGAGATTCTCCATCTGCTGCCTGAACAGCGTCCTGATTTTCCTGTTCTGCTGCCTGTGCAACCGTATTATCTGCTTCTTCCGTATAAGATTCTTCCTGTCCATTTGCAGATTCATCGGTAGGAGTTTCAGTATCCTCTGATGCGTTCTTATCTTCATCTGCCGGAGTTTCCTCATTTTCTGTTACGTCTGGAGCAGTTTCTGTGGTTTCTTCTACAACTGTTGCATCATCTGCCGGGGCATCCTGTGTGACTTCTGATGTGACTGCCACATTACTGATATCTGCTGCCAGTGCCGGTGTTACGTTTGCGATTGTTAATGTAGAGGACAGTAACAATGCCATTACCTGTTGTTTCTTCATATTTCTTCTCTCCTTTGTTTGATTGGTTTTTTCTTGTTCTGCTTATAGTATGTAGAATAATGGAAAAAACGGTATTTTTTCGGACAGGCTATTTTTCCGAAATACATAATCTGATTATAAGCCAAAAGATTACGGAAAACAATGGAAAATATTAATAGAGATGAAAAAATGTAATGAAAAGGACCTGCATCTAAACAGGTCCTTACTTTTGTTAATGTTTTATTTTAACACATCACAAACAAGAAGTCCTCCACCTCAACAGGTGGTGGGATGAATTGCATTACAGTGCCCGTTTTGTGAGAATAGCTCATGTAATACCGTCCCCAATTTTCCCAGACACTCCTTTATGACAAAACCTCAATTTGCATTTTCCCTCCCACTGGATTATAGTCCAGACACAAATTTCCCATCCGTTCCGTACTGTCCACAATTACTTCTGCAAGCTTTCGCATTCGTTCCACGGACAGATTGAATGGAATGATCAGATCTTTCGGTCCGAAGTGCTGATATCCTCCTGTGCGATATCCGGATTCGTAAGATGGACCAGAATATTCCACACCGAGCCTAGATACCCTACATTCTTCTGTCCCAAATAATCCATCATAATCCCGAAATCCAATCAGGAAATGAAATTGATCATTCAGATGAGAAGAAAAGTGGGCACGCATTGTTCCCTGCAGCTTCTCAAAAAAATCCCTGTGTGTTCCAGAGAATCCAGTCAATATACGGTCCAGTACTTTTTCCAGACGTTCCGGCTTCTGATCTTCGCCGTAGACAACATTTGCACCATAAGTAGCAATTACAAAATCTTTTCCCTTAAAAACCTTCTTAACATCGTCGGCAATATATTGGCATACTCCATCGTTCTGATACGAACAACGAGAATCTGAAAATCCTACAATCCCTTTATCGCTCCGTAACACTCCAACATAACTCACTACAGTTACCTCCCTCGCATTTTTCTCCATTGTATCATGGGGAAAGGGAGCTGTCATTCCGGTTTGAAAGGACTCTTCGATTCGAAAAGTTCTCAAACCATTATGAACAGGTTCATACCAATGCTGAGATAAGGTGTTTTCCTGGACTGTTTTGGACGGTTCCGGATAAGATTCTGCTAATCTGTGTGTATGATACATAGTAATCCTCCTGTTTCTCTTTACTTATAGTATGGAGAATTTGTGTATACAAAAAACAGCCGGTGTATCTACCGACTGCTTTTCGCGTTTTCAGACAAGTGTTTCAATTTGGATTGGTCCACCGACTGGGTTATATGACAGACACAGATCACCCATTTCTATTGCATGGGTTACGGCCATTTTTGCCATCTGTTTCATCTTATCGACAGACATAGACGGAGACAAAATCATGTTTTTCGGCCCAAAATCCTCAGAACCACCCGTCATATACCTGGTCGAAAATGCTAACTCGGAAAAATGAGGACCACCAGATGATAATAAACAGCTTTCTGTTCCATAGGTGCCATCATTATCTTTAAAACCGATCAGAAAATGATATTCTGCATTTGGAAAATGAAAAAATTGTACTTCCAGTTTTCTCTGCAGATTCCAGAAAAAATTACGATAGGATCCGGAAAAATCAATTAAACATGGATCGATCAGGGACTGTAACGGCTTCAGTTTGCCTTCGGAATCATAAATCCTGTTTAATCCATAAGTGACAAAAACAAATTCCTTACCGGCAAAAACTTTCTTTTCCTCATCTGATTCGTGCAACGAATATCCAGTATTCTCATAGGTACTCCTCGAATCCGAAAATGCCACAATTCCTTTATCACTGCGTAGAATTCCAACATAGCTCATTATTTTTTTCTCCTTTGTGTTTTCTTTCATCCTATCACACAAACGGGAAAATTCCAATTTCTGATATTCTTCCCAGCTATTCTGTCCAGTGGTATTTTGGGGTCCAGGACTATGTTGTACATACGGATCTCCAAAATATCCACGCGTTTCCTGAGAACACCCGGTAGTAATCTGTCCATAACCATCCTTGGCAGGCCCATGAGAATATCCGATGGTATTGCCAGGATAGCTGTAACTATTGCTCTGTGATTCCTGAACCATCCAGCTCGGATATCCATTTTTGTTGTTTTCCATGATATTCCTCCTTCGTTCCTTTACTTATAGTATGTAAGATTTGAGAGAAAAATGAATATTCTCTGATACAAAAAAAAATCCCCACCAGGCTAACCCAGTGGGGACTTTCTTTAGTTTACTTTTGCAGGTGCTACGAACTGACTGTAAAAGTTATCTAACGCTGCATCGCTTCTTGTAGTTCCAATACCATTGGCATCCACATAAGCTTTGATCTTGTCGATATCTTCCTTAGTAAATTCGTAGTCCGTTCCTTGTGTTTTTCCGAAAGCAGCTTCAATGACTGCCTGGTATTCCGGATCGTGGTACCATTTGGATTCCACGTTCAGTCCACCATTGCCATTTCTTGCTTCTTTCTCTTCTTCACTCAGTGTGTCAGGGTTTACCCCTTTGTTCAGGTCATAGTATTTTTTGTTGATGAAACGGATATTTTGTGCTTTTTCCGGTTCTTCGATCACGCCATCCTTGACAACGTATACCTTGATCTGTCTGTACGTTTCCTTACCGTTTCCTCCAGGTCCCATAGAATCCTGTACATGGAACGTTACGGTCACGTATCCGGAATCGGTGAAGCTGGTGAAATCAGATGCTTTGAAGTCTACCATGTCCAGCTTACTGTTCAGATTACCTTCTTCGGTATCATTTGCAGAAAGCTTTCCATCGGTAATTGCATTCTTTAACAATGCGTCTTTGGTGATCTGTCCACCCTGTGCTTCTTCCAGGGTAAAGTAACGATCCTGGGCGGTAATGGTCGGGAATTCATTGTATTTCACTTTGACGGTAATGTCCGCTTTTGCCACATTTCCGGCAGAGTCCGTAACCGAACAATGCAAAACATGTGTGACCGGTGAATCGTTCTTATCCAGCTGCATGAACCAGGTATCCAGTTTATCGGAATCCTGCATTCCCTTCGGGTAGTTGACCGTATAGGAAGCAGCTTTGGTTCCGTTTTCCAGTTTACCGGCACTGTAGGTGATGGAATTGATCACCAGCTTGCTGACATCAATGGTTCCGTCTTCTTCATCCCTGATCTGGATGTTTTTCAACAGGTCTGCTTTGTAGACATCTGTTCCTTCCCAGAATGTATTTTCCGTCCATTTGATGGTTGGAACTTTATCCCAGGTATCCAGCATATACACATCCCATACCTGGTCATTTTCTGCTGCCTGTACCTGGACCGGGAAGATTAGTCCGGATAATGCATTCTGCATCGCTGCCAATGCAATACCGGCTACCGATCTGGACGATTCGGTACTCTGGGTCTTGAACATATCGCCAGTGATACCAGCCTCTTGCTGTTCCAGATAAATATCCCGCAGATCGTCATAAGTAATTACATTTGTTGTTTTTTCAGAATATACAGGTTTTTTATACGATGGAATTGTTGCCCAACCCTGGAATGTATATGCTTTTCTGCTATAACCCGTATAACCGGAGTTCTTTTGCACGGTGTACTTTTCAGTACCCGGCTCTACGATCTCGGTTTTTACGGATCCAGAGTCTGCATACCTTCCGATGTAGTTGACACGGATCGGTAAGTCAGTCTTATTCAGCCAAACCTGATACAGTTTGCCTTTGTCTACGTTATCATCAATTTTGATGTTTTTCGCTTTGGCATATCCTGCAGTAGTGGTTTCCAGGCTGTAACGCTTTGTATCATCGGTACCATTCTTGAAAGATGTGGTATCTGCAGAATACTCGGCAATGACACGCTGTTTATAGGTGTCATTTTCAGCCATGGCTACTTCCGGATTCGCTTTGGTGAGGTCGCTGACCACGTTGATGATCTTTCCTGTTCCCAGATAGATATCACCGAGGACTTCTGCAGCGCCACCAAGATTCAGGGTGCCATTCTGATAAATGGCTTTACCATTGGTTTTGACTGTATTATCTTTGATCGTTCCACTGGTCATAGTGACTTTGGAATTATCTTCGATGTAAATACCACCGCCACCATAGGTTTCAGCCTTGTTACCGGAAATGGTTCCACCTGTGATCGTAGTTCCTTTTCCCTGTGCGGAATTGTAAATTGCACCACCACTGTATTTGGTCGTATTCCCAGAGATTTCTCCACCGGAGATTTCTAGGGTACCTAAGTTACAGATACCACCACCAGTTTCAGCAGAAGTATTTTTCTGGATCTGACCACCAGACATGGTGAGTTTTCCATTCGTAGAAACATTGATACCAGCACCAGCTTTTGAAGTTGTAGAATTTCCGCTGATCGTACCGCCTTTCATTGTAACGGTACCACAATCGTTAATGCCACCGCCCCACTGGGCTTTATTTCCGGAAATGGTTCCAGCGGTTAATGTAATGTTTCCATTATCATTATAGATACCACCGCCATCTCCACCGGCCGTGTTGTTACTGATCGTTCCGCCACCCATAGTAAATGGAGTATTATCATCGACAAATAATCCACCACCACTATACGTGGATGTATTATTTGTGATCGTACCGCCACTCATGCTACAAGCACCGGTTCCATTGACCAAAACACCACCTGCTACTGTGCCGGCGTTGTTATTCTGGATCGTTCCACCAGTCATAGTGAAATTCGAACCCCAGAAGCCGCCGCCTTCTGTTCCAGCAGTATTATTTTCAATGATTCCAGAAGACATCTTCAATGAGCCTGTTCCATAACTATCAGTAAAGAGAGCAATTCCGCCACCAACTCCTGTTGTAGAGTTTCCACTGATAATCGCGTTCTTTATTTCAACAGCTCCGTTGCTATCGATCCCGCCACCAACAGGTGCAGTATTATCTTTCACGGATGTTCCATCATTCAGGATTACTTTTGCACCAGTACCATATACACAGATACCACCACCACCAGATCCTTCGGCTTTACCTCCGGAAATTGGAGTTTTAGATGTCACGGTAAATGTTACATTTGCACTGTTGACTGACTGCTGATGGATATTTCCACCCAGCCAATACGCTGTATTATTCTGAATGGTTCCACCGTTAAAATTGAAGTTTGCATGGGAGTTCACGCCACCGCCATCCCAACCGGAATAGTTTCCTGTAATAGTTCCAGCATTCATGGTTACAGGTCCGTTGCTCATAATACCGCCACCGTTTCCGGATGCAGTGTTATTATTGATCGAGCCATTGTCGATTACCAACGTTCCATCGGTATACAATCCAGCGCCTTGATTTGCTTTGTTGTTATTGATCGTTCCGCCTTTGATATGGTCGGTCGCGCTACCGCCGCTATGGGATACGCCACCACCAAGACCGTTTGCGGAATTTTCTTCGATGGTTGCATTGATAGAACCTTTTTTGAACCAGATCGCGCCACCATCTCCAGTTGCGGAGTTTTTCTTTAAAGTGCCACTATTCAAGTTCAAAGTTCCATAAGAACAGATTGCACCACCACAACCATTGGCAGTGTTACTGTTGATGGTACTGCCATTGATAGTTAAAACAGCGTTTCCATCCCCACAGATACCGCCACCCTGTGTTCCTTTGTTTTCGGAAATATTCGTATTAGTCGTAGTGGAAATGGTTCCTGTGGTATAAATACCAGCACCAGTCATAGAACTATTTCCATTTCCTGTAATTGTTGCTTTATTAAATGTGCCTGTTGAATGTACATTATTTACAACTGCACCGCGTTCGCCATTATTTACAATATCAACATTAGCAGTTGCGCCAACATTCATAGAACCACTTTCAACAAAAGTACCAACATGAGTGTTATTATGAATATTCGTTCCGTTATCAAGTTTTAAAGAACTGTTTGCTGTTACAGAACCAGTCAGACCGACACCATAACCATTGCCAAAGACATTTGCTTTTGTCACAGTAAGAGTTACTTTGTGTGGCGATCCCCAGTCAGCAGCGAGTCCAACAACCCCATAGGATGAATTGTCCTTAATCGTACCCCCGGTGATATCACACACAATATCCCGGTAGCAGGCATTCAAATGGACACCCTGCTCACAATTGCGGATCGTACCCCCTGTCATGGTAACGTTATTGTATGTACCGATACCAAGCAAACAGTTGTAAATTTCACCGGCGTAAAAATTAACCTTCGCGCCATTCGGGGCATCTGATGTTCCATGCAGTCCCTGGTTGCAGTTAAAAACTTTTGCGTTGGCACTGTCAAAGGTCAATGTACCGCCATTTTCCGCGATCAGGACATCAGAGGCGGCTTTTTCGGAATTCTTATTTCCACCATCCCAGGAAATATAACCGTTGATGGTTAAGGTTCCACCGGAAATATAAAGGATGGTAGGGCGATTAGCTCCAGTGGTCGTGTTACTGTTCCGGATATAACAGCGGTGACTTCCATCGGTAGTGATGGTCACATTTTTGTTATAAATACCATGCTGTGCGGATACATTATGGTTTCCACCTTTTAATACCACAGTAGAATCATTCCATGCACAATCGATAGCACCATTATTTGCGTTGAACGCACTATAATAGCTGTTTCCACCGATCGTTGCCTGGATCAGATGTCCGCCACTGTCCAGATAGTAATCCAGATTCTGTCCTGCTTCTGCACACCAGATGGTGTAATATCCATTCGCACGCATCACACGGTCATCGGAAGGTCCACACCAGTAATAACAATACGTATTACCGGCAGCATCCGCTACGGATTTTTCCTGTGGCCAGACCCAGCCATACTGGGCGGTGCTGTTATAGATATAATACCATCCACCGTTAATGTCACTGACAACCCAGCCCTGGCTTAACTTACCATCATCTGCACCTTTGGCATTGAAATGATAAGCAACATTATCAATTACTGCATAAGTGCTTACGACTGCCCAGCCATTCGGCTTAATGAAATACCAGTCGTTTCCATCCAGAACCCAGGAGTTGTAAAGGATCTGTCCGTTGGACTGAACAAAATACCAGGTATTACTGATAGCCACCCACTGGCCGCCGTTTACATTTTTATTGTACTGTGCTGATGCAAGGGCGATCCCATCGTTGTAGTTTTTTCCTAACGAAGGATATTCCACATCGGATAAAGTGTCCCCAGTGCCGATATCTTTTTTCGGCAGATCGTCCCCGGCTCCTCCAAGGTTATCCCCGGTAGAATCCCCGGTATCCGGCACATCCACATCCGGCGTGTCCGGTGCCAAGGGTTCGTGGGAATCCTCTGGTTTACTCGGTTCATCCTTGATCTCTTCTTTGTTCACTTTTTTTACAAGAGTGTCTACCCGTCCTGCTAAAAACAGGTTCCAGGCTTCCATCACTTCAGCAAAGTTTTCCGAAGAATCCTTGGTCATTTCTGCCACATAAGCTTCTACGGAACTGTAGGTTTTTTTGTCCTGTTTATTCAGATATGAAAGTAAGATCTGGTCTGCTGCATCAGATTCTGCTGCTTCCTGATAAAAATACTGGAGCATTTCTGCTTTTTCCTTGTATCCGTCCAGCGCATATCCCTGGTCTACAAACCGGAAATATTCATATCCTGCTAAGGTATTGAAGACAAATCGATCATCCTCACCCAGTCCCTGGAAAAATCCTTCTAAGGTTTCGTAATCCAGTTCTGCCAAAACATCTGCCATATAACCATAATGGTACATGGTCCAGATCGCATCTGCAGGGTTCCCATCAAGGACATCCTGACGGACGCTCTCCATCGCTGCTTCAATGGTTACAGGTTCTGCCCTGCCAGCCAAGATATCGGAATCTTGGCAGTCTTCCAAAGACGATAGCTGCTCTTCCAGATAAGAAAGGTCGAAATCTTTGCCATCTACTACATCCAGATAGTCCTTGGTTGTTTTCATACCTTCCTGATAATAAGGAAGATATGGCAATACCAGGTCCTGCCATTCCTGTTTGGGATCTCCGGTTTTTGCTCTGATGTAAGCATTCAGGATCTCATAATAGGTGTCCAGTGTCTGGCTGTGGTTTTCCGGCACTTCGGATAAGAAACTCAGACGCATAAAATAGAGAAGTTCATACAACTGTTCCTCGTTCATTTCCGAAAGCAGATCGTCCATATTGGTGATCTGTTCCATATAGGCGTAGGAATCTTTTTCCTGTATAAACCGTGTTACCGTGTTACTCAACTCGTTGGAATCCTCAGACGTTTCCTTCTTTTCGGAAGTTTCTGATTTCTTCTCAGAATCAGCGGTGGTCTCTTTTGATGCATCCTTGTTTTTTTCTTCCAGTTTTTCTGTAGGTTTTGGTGTTTCGGTCACTTCCGGTGTAGGGTTGTCCACAGAACCTTCCGCAGAGTCTTCTGCAGAGTCTTCTGCAGGTTCTTTTGTTGGCTCCCCTGTCGGCACCTCCGTATCCGGTTTAGTAACGACCGTTTCCGCATCTTCAGTTACTGGTGTATCGGTATTCTCCTGCACATCCTGCACAATTTCCTGTGTCTCCGGGAAGGCATCCTGGATCATACCGGCCTGGGCGTATCCGCCCGTTGAAGAAGTAAACATAAGGACGGCCATCATTGCTGCAATTGTCTTTTTGGATCCTCTAAAGAACTTATGCATAAATTTTGTCCTCCTTGTATCGATGTACCGTTTAGGTTCGAACATCCAACGGTACGTGTTTTCGTGTTTCGTGGCTGTAGACCCCGTCACCGCCAGCCATGCGGTTCTTTTTCATCACCTCCCTGGGGTATCCCAAAACACATCGACAGCTGCAGACAAAATGGCTGAACCTCTAATAAGTTTTCCTATATATAGTATGTAGAAACAGGTTGAAAAACAAAAAGCATTTTGCAAAAAAAGAAGCCCTGCAAAACTTGCAAGGCTTTTTCTCATTTTTTCGTAAAAGTCATGTCCCCTGTCACAAAGACCTGTGGCATACTGGACGCACTGCAGGTAATACCATTGCACTGCCAGACAGCACTTCCATAGCCATTACCCTGTGGCAGCATCTGTGCGGTCAGCAGATCCCCACCATACAGTTGTATCTGTTTTACTACGGAATCCCCGTCTTTAAAGACCACGGTAAAATACTCATCCAGGTCATTTTTGTAATCGTCCAGGACGATACACCGTCTTGCAGAAACTTTACCAGGATGCATGACCTGTGCGTATTTTGCCGTTACACCGACATCCAGGAGTCCCTTTTGGGCATCCAGCTGGTACACGGTTACTTTATACGTCGCGTCTGCATCTGTTTTTACCAGGGCTGCCTGGATCGCATCTGCGATAAACTGCTGGTCCGTCAGGTCTGTTTTCGCATCGTTGTCTGCCCGTTTCTGCAAAGACTCCATGGAAGACATCATGGCAGAAGAAAGGCTGGAGTCCAGCTCATTCTGCCGCATGGTCTTACCGGAGGAAGATGTTAAGGACAGGCTGACTAACAACAGGATCACGATGGAGAAAAACCCGATCATTACATTTCTCATATCTGTTTCCCCCTATCTTGCGTATCCAACGATCTCATGGTCGATCACCCGGTTTAATAACGGAATCGCATAGTCATAATCCAGGACGACTTTTGCGTATTTTCCGGTATCGGAATTTCCATTCACCGTGATCGTCAGGTTTTTGTAACCGTTATCCCTTGCTTTTGTCTTGCAGGAACTGACGACACTGGTAGAGAAATCCGATGCCTCCAATTCAGCCACAACAGCTGCATGGTAATTTTGTGCTTTCTGTGTTGTCAAAGATGCCGTGATATAGGATGTTCCGAGCAAAGCCATAAAAGCCAGCAGGATGATCCCAAGCATCGTCTCAATGGAACCTTTCATGTTATATAAACGGAGAATATCTCCGCCCCACCATCTGGCGGGCCTCCTTTCCAAAATGTTTTCCTACTTATAGTATGGTGAATCATAAAAAGAAAAGCCCCCTGTATCCTACAGGGGACCCTTTTAGTCGAACAGGAACTGGACCGTTTTTTCTGTTTTCAGTTCCCGTCCGTTATAAGTCTCTTTTGTCATATAAGTGACTTTCATTGTCCCGGTTGTATTACTGGACACGCTGTATGCAGATGATTCTGCAGCTTCCTTTTCCTTTACCGTTCCATCCGGAAATTCAATCCTGGTTACAGAATAAGATAACGCATTGCCGTCTGCATTTGTCGCAGAAACATGGACTGTATTCTGGTTTAGCAGGTTGTAAGTTCTTTTGATCTTTAACTTACAGTCTGCTTTTGGGACTGTAATGGTGGGATATGCCCGTTTGGAAACATCATCCACCAGATTGAAGGAATCATCACTTTTTACTGTCACCGCTGGGGAAGGAAGGCTTGCCGCAACGGATCCACTTTTCAAGGTGAAACAATACCCAAAAATGGAAAGGATCACGATCGCACATACGATCACTTTTCCGTATTCTCCTAAGATTGCCCGCATATCCTACCTCCTATAACATAGGACTCATCAGCACTTTCCAGACATCGCTGGCAAGGGATCCATTTCCTTTGAACATGCTGATAAAGATCCCGAGGATCACAAGGCCCATGATCACACAGACCGCAACGCCTCCATATTCTTCCAACATTTCTTTCATAACAATCCCCTCCTATAGTGCTGTGATCGTGTTCAACGAGTTGATCAGGGCAGTGACGATCGCCATGCCCACGATACAGATGATCACCATACCGCCGTATTCTTCCAAAAATTCTTTCATCGTACACCCTCCCTGTTTGTTACTTATAACAGATTCGAGATCTGCAGGATGCTCCACATCACAAGGCCAAGGTCAACGATCATCTTCAATACACCAGTGATCATTGGCAGCAGCATGGTAATCGTGATACCTGCCAGGGAATCTTCCATACGCATCTTTTCTGCCCTTGCCATCATAGCTGTATTTCGTTCTACCAGGGTGTGGATCTGTTCCTGTGCGTCTTGGGCACCAAATTCTGCCATGGAATACAGCATCTTCATCGCAGAGGTAATATCTGCGATATGGAACCGGTACATGAAGTCAATGTATGGTTTCAGTTCCCCAGGATTTTTATCCACGCCTTCCGATAACTTCCGAAGCTCTTCCCGTAAGATCTCCGGAGCTTCTCCGGTCGTTTTCATAATGGAAACATGGACGTTATCCGTCTGCATCTGCAAAGAAAGACTTAACAGCCATTCCGGGAATGCCTTTTCGATTGCACGGGACACTCGTTTGAAACAGTGTTTAAAATGCCGTTTCGGATGGATCGCGATCAATACGCCAAATGCCATCATTGCAACCCCTACCTGTACGCTAAAGGTGGCTGCACATGCGGCAGCTGCGACAAAGATAACAACCGCAGCGATCAATGCATTTCTGCGGCTTTTTTTGTTCCGCTCCTCCCCATGCATTACAAGGTCATAAGCCGGTTTGATCTCTTCAAATGGTTCATCCCGATCGACATTGATCAGGTTTCCGGACAGCTTGTTCTGCACAAAATACCAGATAAAGACATCCAGCAAAAGGCTGACCGTGGTAGCAATCTGGGACAGCCACTGATTGGTTACATTGAAAGAAGACGGGATCATATAGATCGCCATACCAACAATTAAGAGGGACAGGCCGATCGCAATGGTCACATTGACTTTGATCTTCTGTTTTTCCTGGATCAACTCAAACATCCGGTCTACCCAGAGTTTCAGGTCGAGAAGAAGGATCTCAATGGCACCTTCGCACTCACCACCGTCCTGTTCTACCTTCATCATGAAGTTATGGACTTTTTCCATCTTCTTACAGCCATACTCTGCTTCGATAATAGAGAACGCTTCCCTATAAATATCCCCCTGGCTCTGTCCGGCCTGGATATACTGGATCGCTTCATTGATAACTTTATAAAAACCACCTTCTGTATTTTCGGAAAACAGGACCAAAGTATCCTGCAAGGCGATCAGGATCTTCGGCTGTCGGCGGAAAGAATACAACATCTGTTCAAGGTAAGAATTAACATCCTCAAACCGTTTGGTCTCATACATGTTTCGAAACTGTGCCATAAAGATCGAAGGAAGTAACAGTGTGATCACGACAGCAACTGCAGCGATACACAGCCAGCGCAGTTTAAACACATAGCAAAATGCGATCATCGCTAGATAGGACAGCCCGATGAATTTCAGGTAATCGGCCATGTTAATGCTCATACCATACCGGTTGACCTCCGCCTGCATCTTCTTGAAATTCAGATAATTCCAAAAATGCATTTTCTTTTCTTTTACTTTCTTGGGTTCTCTTGCCATGTCAACCCTCCTTAGTAAATACAAATGGATCTTCGATATCTGCCCTCCGGAACCTCTTCAATAAGTTGTCCGGGATCTTCCGGGAGACCTGTGTTCCATTTTCCACGATCAGGTCTTTCGTATTCGTATCGTTGTCACGGTCGAACAGACAGATCTGGTCAACGTTACGGATAATACGGTTATCCACAACTTTTTTACGGATCAGGACCCCGACATTAATGAAGGTATATACATCGTTGATCATACGGTTTGCCGCATAGGAATCTGAAACCATGTTCAGGATACGGTCCGGGATCTTCCTGGTATCATCCGTATGCAGAGTCGTCAGTCCGCTGATACCGGTAGAGAAGCACTCCATCAGGTATTTTACTTCTGTGGAACGGGCCTCAGAAAGAAGGACCCTCTGTGGGTTCTGACGCAGGGCTGTTTTAATTGCCTTGGTGTAGGAAAACAGTTCTTCATCTACCTTCAGTTCTACACAGTTCGCGCCAGGGTTGATGTTCTTATAATGGATCTCCAGGTTATCCTCAATGGTCATAACTTTTTCATCCATCGGGATGAACTGGGTCAGGTATTTCAGAAGTTCTGTTTTACCGGCTCCAGGAGTTCCACAAAACACCAGGTTCATATTCGCCTTGATGCAGTTTTTCAAAAATGCCAGGATCGGTTTCGTGAAATACCCCTGTTTCAGCATTTCATCTTCATGGAGACGGATAACTGCCGGTGTTTTTCGGATAGATATGGAATATCCGGTATCGGTTACGGACGGGTGGATGATCGAGATACGAAGGGTCTCGGTCTCAGCCTCTAGTACGTTATTAAATTTATTCAGCTGTTCAGATACAACATTGGAAATATGGACGCTGAACTGCTGGACAAATTCAGGAGTCAACTGGACATCGGCTTTATATCGGCCTTTTTCCAGATGTTCCAGCCACACATCCGATCCATTATAGTTGATATCTGTGATCAACGGATCTTTTACAAATGGCAGTAACGGTCCATAACTTTCCTCTTTAAAATTCCAATTTGAAATCATATTTTAAAATAGGGAGTAGAACCCCTGTCTCCTTTCTCAAAAATTAAGAAAGAGATGTATCCCTATCGACACATCTCTTCCCAAGATTCATCATTTCGGATACGTAGCACACAAGGCGCAGATTTCCGATTATGCGCTGATTTCAGCGGTCTGACCCAGTTTTGTTGTCAGTTTTTTGATAGCTGTTTCAATACCAGTTTTGATGCTGGTTCCAGCCGGTGTAGCGAATACTACGATGATCATGATTACGATTGCTGCAACTACGATGACACCGTACTCTTCCAAAAATGCTTTCATTGAATATTACCTCCTATGTATATTTACCGGTTTGTGGTCGGCATGTACCAAATTTTATTGGACGCAACGTCCGATTAGATCTCTGCTGTTTTGCCCAGCTGATCTGTCAGTTTTTTCACTGCTGTTTCGATACCAGTTTTAATAGAGTTTCCTGCTGGTGTAGCAAAAACCACGATGATCATGATTACGATCGCCGCAACTACGATGACACCGTACTCTTCCAAAAATGCTTTCATTGGATATTTCCTCCATTTTCTGTTTGTTTATTTAAATCCACAGGCAAATTCTTATGTGGAACTGACCTCACACTGTCACGTTACGATAAGTCCTTTTTTTGCCCTCATATTAACAACAGAAAATTTGCATTATTCCACAGCTGCTGTCAGGCTCTCGAATGTTTCTATTCCTGATCTTCTACACTCGGTCACAAGGTCGGATGTACAGAAGCACAGATTTTTTTGATTAGCCATTAATTTCGGCTGTCTGACCAAGTTTATCTGTCAGTTTTTTGATAGCTGTTTCGATACCAGTTTTGATGCTGGTTCCAGCCGGTGTAGCAAAAACCACGATGATCATGATTACGATTGCCGCAACTACGATGACACCGTACTCTTCCAAAAATGCTTTCATTAGACGTTTACCTCCCTTTTTATTTGCCCTTTGACGGCGGGCATAAAACCGATCAGTAGCATCCAAAAGATGCCTCCTTTCTGGTTATTTGCACTGATACGGTCGCTGGCGAAGCTTGTCCAATATGTGGCTTTTCAATGGCTGAAACTCACGCTATTTTTCGATATGAAATTGATTTTGTTTTGGATAAATTTCGATGAGTGATAGAATGGGGATATGATTCCACCGTTCCAATTGGATTTCTAAAAAATGGATTTGATAAAAATAATGATTGAATGATTGGATTTCTAAAAAGTTTCTTCTTATTATAATGTACGTTATGCAGTTGTTCTTTGGAAAGAATTACTCTCCTCTATTTATAGTATGTAGAAACAGGTTCTATTTTGGTCATGTTTTTTATCAGGCAGCTCATGTACTTTCCTTCTGGCATTCTCCTGCACAAAAACCTTCCTATCTATAGTATGGTAAATCGGATCTCATTTTGCTTCAGGAATCTCATATTCTTTTTATATTCCTGTCTGATAAATCTGAAAAACTTCCCTCTATTTATAGTATGTGGAAACAAGTTCTATTTTGGTCATGTTTTTATCAGGCAGTTTATGCACTTTCCTTCTGGCATTCTCCTGTATAAAAACCTTCCTATTCATAGTATGGTAAATCTGATCTCATTTTGCTCCAGAAATTCCATGTTCCTGCCAAGTAAATCTGAAACGTTTCCCTTACTTATAGTATGTAGAATCTGGTTCCATTTTGGTCCTCTCTTGAGGAGCGCCGGGAAAGCAAAAAAACATAACAATGATAGTTACGTTTTGCAATCCATCATGCACCGATGATCGATTAATTTGTCTCCCGGCAAAAATGTATTGAGGGACGAGGAAAAATTTCCTCTCATATATAGTATGTCGAATCCGTTCGAGTTTTACAGAAGATTTTGCTTCAATCCACTGGTAGTTGAAAGGGCTGACCCGAACGAGCCTGATTATTTCGAAACTATATATCCCTCTATACATAGTATGGTGAAACAGGTCGCATTTTGGAGCATGTTTTTCGTAAAAATAGAGCAAATTTTGTAAGATTTTTATGGAAGCTGTTTTACCCTTCCCTGTTCGACCGGAACTTCCCGGTACGACATGTCTACAAGGATGGATAAGAGTATTATCTGATCCACATACAACACGTTAGGAATTTCAGTATGGTTCGTGTACTCCGTCCAGAATATTCCAATTAGATTTCTCATAGTAGTTTTTTTTGCAATACTCTTTTTACATATATAGCATGTAGAATCTAGCGTACAAAAAAAAGAGATTGCCGAAGCAATCCCTTTTGAGGTTTTGGACGGATTAAAATTTATGGTTTTCAAACATGTTGGGAATATCATGGAATTGGTTCCTATGTTTTAGAAGAACCAAAATTTACTCGCTCCTCAAATTCCCCGCATTGTCCATTGCCTGGGAAATAAATTCTTCCTTATTAAAATCTGCTCCCTGTTTTTCCTGTTCTTTTTCCATGTCTCTTTTCAGACTCTTTGTTCGACTGATCACCTGGGCATAGCTTAACCCGGTACTTTTCATGATCATCCGAATTTCATCCAGACTGAATGTTTCTCCGGTTTTCATTCGTCTTTCAACTTCTGCTTTTAAGGCATCCGCTTTTTTACTCGACATCGTTACTGTTCTTGTTTTTGCTCGCATGATGCAAGTCCTCCTTTTTTGTTTCTACTTATAGTATGGTGAATCGGAATACAAATTTTTACATTTTATGGAAAACACTACTCTTTTACCACTTCTGATACTGGTTTATCTGCTACATTTTCCAAAAAGTACAATTTCTTCCCGTTCTTCTTATGTGTTGCAATTTTGACGATTGCCTGATATGATTCTCCTTTTTCACATTCCGCATAGATTTCATCAGAGTTCGTTGTAATTTCTACTCCATCATATACAAATGTTGTTTCTTTTTTATCTGGAAAAGGAGGAATTCTTAGAATTATTTTCTTTTCTGTACACACAACAGTTGCCACGATTTTTTGGGAATTGTATTCTGTTACAATGTATTTGTTTTGTACACATCTCATTGCGAAAGATCCAAGTCCAATTACAAAGATCGTGGAAACGATAAGTAATGTCATTTTGAAAGCAGGAAAAGAATCTTCAAACATCTTCATAAAGGTATTCCTCCTATTTTTTTTATTTCTGACTATAGTATGTCAAAAACTTTTCAAAATGGAATTTTTTCAGACAGGCGTTTTTCCGAATTTTCGTCATCCGTTTTTGGGCGAAGAAAAACCTGTCGGAAACATTCCAACAGGTTCTACAAATTATATACCGAGTTTTGCTTTCATAAATAAAATCCTTTCGTTTACCATAGGCGAAAAACCACTACCTTCAGGTGGTGGGAGGAGTCTTGTAAATCTTTTCCAAACTTTCCATCCCCATTTTCACCAATGCATTGTCGTAGCATACTAATAACCTGACTATTTACATCATTTAATATAAATTTTTCGCATAATCCATTGAAAGCTGTATATATGCTCATTGCTCCTGTTCCCGGAAAAGGCTCTATAAATCGTTTATTTTCTCAGGAAAATATGTAGCAATAACTGGAGCTAATACTCTTTTGCTACCTTGATATTGAATAAAATATTGTATATACTTTTTGACATTTTTATCAAGAGCGCTTATACTATAGTTAATCCTTTACTTATTGTTTGAGATTTATAAAGGCTTCGACTACTGGGCCAGCAACCAGTGGTTTTTTTATGCAATTTTTAAGGTGTCCAAACCGGTGCACTATCGGACCACTTTTGAACAAAATTTTCCAAAGTGAACCTCTACCAGCCATTCAAGAATGACAGGTAGCTTCCCTTCCATCTAAGGGCGATCCACTCGGCTTTATGTTCACCTTGAGCGATCCTTTCCGGCTGTACCAATTGGTATAGCCGATCTTTTTTTTGCTTTCTGTCTGAGCTGCCAGGACGCTGGGATCCCGAAGGACCTTTGCTGCATGGCAGAGAAGCAGGACCTTTCCTGTTTCCGGCTTTGGCAGAAAAGAAGACCTGCTGTCCGGCAATGCATCTCCCATAGGACGGTGTTTTCTCTGAGGGACACCGGCTCACCGGGAGTACCGGGCAGCGATGGTTTCGTATTTATGCAGTTGCCTGTCGGGTATACGGGTTACAGTAGGTATAGAACTCAGAGGCTCTGCGACCTTTGAGCAGTTTACTGGCAGCTTTCCACTGTTTCTGCAGTGGAAGGAATCTAGTTTCCGGTGGCAGCAGACGGTACAGCTGTCTGGGAAGCCTTTCTTGGTATCCTTGTCCCCGTCTGGCGATACAGAAAGAAGCGGCTTCATGGATACTCAGCCCGTACCGGCGGACGTATTTTGTCAATCCTGCTTTTGAGGTATAGGCTGGGTTTACAAACGTAACAACAGTTTCGTATTTTCCGGATTTAGATTCTAACAGAGTGCGGATCTTCGTACAGGCAAACAGGCTGATATGCCGGGTTCGTTTGGTATTCTTGTCATAGAACTTTTTGCGCTGTACCTGCTTGATGTCCTCTGCAGTGATCGGTTTCTTTGCTTCCCGTGCCATCTGGAAGACCTGTTCCAGGATCCCGGAGAGGGTCTGCTCCATCTGCCCGGAAGAAAGACCTTCCGGCTGGAAGGAAAAAACGGTATGGGAAAGCAGGTTCCCCTGTGGATCCGTTTCACTGACTGCAATGTTATCGTAGTTGATATCCACGCCGATACAGCCGTCCCCGTAATAGCTGTTCTTTTTTGCTTCTTTTACCGGAACGATCACGTTCAGCTGCCAGGCATTCCCACAGTCGATCAGTTCCCAGGAGACCGCGCCCTGTTTTTCACGGATACAGGTATCCAGTTCTTCCTGTCCATAAGGGAAACAGACGGGGAACGGGATCCGTTCCCCATCCCAGCCCGTCATGCTTCGGTAGGTAACAGTTTTGGTATCCGGGTCATAACGGAAGACGAAATTCCCCGCGAGGGAATCCAGCCTCCCGGATACCTGCATCCGCCGGTTCCTGCGCTTCTCCATACAGCGCCGGTGTTCCGGCATCGCCCGGTCGTTCATCCATTTCTTCCCGCCAAAGTGGACGGATGGAAGGGAGTGTTTCATTTTTTCCAGATGGGCTTCTTTTGTCTGCTGTTTATGTTCCATCTGTTTGGTCTGTTGTCTGAGGCTTTTGATCTTTGGATCCAGCCACTGGTGTTCGAACAGGTAGATCGATGGATACGTCTGTTCTTTTTGAAAGAAGCGGATCCTGGTAGGGATATTTTCTTTCTCATCGATGTCTGCTTTCAGGAATTGGATATTTGCCGTCCCTTTCAGATATTTCTCCGGTTTCTGCCCTCCCTGTTTCCGGGCTTTGCAGTAATCGATGATCCCCTGTTTTACTTTCTCCAGGGAGCACAAGTATTTTACTTTCTTTTTCAACGTTTTTTTGATCGCAGCGATATCCTCCTTCAGGTCTGCAGTATACAGCTCCCGCAGTGCTTTCTGGGAGGAGATCAGTGCTTTTGCTTCCCGACAGGCGGAGTTGGCAAAGTAATCGTTCACCCCAAACGTATTTTTTAAGTACATATGGGCGGAGACAGCCTCCCCGCAGGATCCATACTCCTGCCGGTCCTGTACCTGGTGGGCAAAGGAGGTGCGTTTCATCTGGTTGAAAAGTACCAAGTCCTGGGACAGGCGTGTATTCTGTTCTTCAGTCAATGTATGTTTTTTTATCATTGTGGACTGCAGGCATTTCTTCATAAAACCCCTCCTTTCTATTTGCTTGCAGATTTATAATATGGTATAATTATAGCATAAACATAGAGAAAAGTCATTTGCTTATACGATTATTTATATTTTTTTAAGAAAGGGGAACGATGTATGGAATACAAAAAAGGAAGCCACTCCGTCTACGGGCTGCAATACCATATCGTACTGGTGGTCAAGTACCGGAGGAAATGCATTAAAGGGGAACTGAAAAACTATCTGTTGCAGGCACTGAAAGAAGTGATCGAAATGCGGGAGGGACAGGTCTTAGAGATGAACTCCGACCTGGACCATGTACACCTGCTGGTGGAACTATCCCCCAAGTATGCGATCAAGGATATCATCGCCAGCCTGAAGGGAGCAACTGCCCGGAAGGTGAGAAACCGCTTCCCGGAAGTACTGGCAGAGTATTTCTGGGACAGTAAGTCTTTCTGGAGCGACAGCTACTTTATCTCGACAACAGGAGGGGCGTGTCTGGAAACGATCCAAAAGTACATCGAAGGACAGGGGACTGAAAAACGCCGCCCGGGGCGGCCGAGGCATTCATCCACCAGCCAGCATTGACAAGTGGTCTTCTGCCTCTTTGTATGATAATGAAATCAAAAGCAATATTGTCCAGAGCAGTTCCATAAGACACCTTTTACCACCTTTTTTCAGCTATATTGCTTTTGTGTATCTCTGTGTCAACTTAATTTGGACAAAAAAAGAAAGACCTGGGACCGGTTTGGTCGGTAGTCTTTCTTATAAAATAATTTGCAAATATTTCCACACTTTAACATTAACACATTTTGTAAAAATACGGATAGTCTAATTTGGCTATAAGATACCATACCTTATCTGTTTTTTCATATTGTTCATTTGGAATATTATCTGTTTTTAGCCGAATAAATCTGTTAGTATGTCTAGCCGGATATGTGCATCTCCCCCATTGTTTATTATCCACTTTGTACTGTTCAAAAAGAGCGCACATTTCATTTAGTGGAATGTATTCTGAGAGATAATAAAATTCGGAAATGCAATAAGCGGTATTTTTATCATCTCCTTCCAGCAGTTCTGGGAATAGTTCCCGAGGATATTTTATCTCTGGATCTTCATCATTTTTTCGAAAATGCTGTGCAAAAGAAACACGGTTTTGATCTGCATACTCCCACATCCTGTCATGATAATCCTTGATATTTTCATCGGTACGAATATTATAATTTCCATAATTATTATTTTTGCTATGTTTCTGTTCGGTATATGTCATGATCAAATATTTGTCTTTTTGAGAATCTTCCAGTAACTTTCGATATTGCTGAATCGTGCTTGATATATAAAAATATCGGTGAGTCCAAAAACAAAAACCAAGTCGATCAATATCATACATTTTTGATCGTATAATCGATTCAAAATTTTGATCTGCATATTCGCCAACTAATGTGATAAATCCTCTTTCAAAACAATGCATGAATTCATAAAATGACATAGGGCGTATATTACTGCTTTTCGCATCAATGGGAAACGATTTATTATTCATATGATTTTCTCCTCAATACTCTGTTATTTGAGACATCTATTTATAGTCGATTTTCTAACAAAAGTCAAGCACTTTTTTGTAAAAAAAGACCCTGAACCGCTTTGGTCGAGGGTCTTCCTTAACTATGGATTAATCAAAACTATCTGGGTCAATGAGATCATAGTCCAGATATCCATTTTCTTTGGGTAATTCGTCTTTTGCAAACATATCTGTCTGCAGTAACTGTTGTGCATACAATGCATGTGCTGTGTAGCAATGATTTTTACCTCTTTGCAGGGAAAGCTGGAATAATGCTTCCCTTGGCAATTTTTGGATATCCTTTTTTCGCATACATTCAATCCTCCATCGCCAAAATATCCTTCAAAGTCTTTGTAGCATCCTTTGCCTTGTCCAAAGCAGACTCCTTATATTCCGGGTTTTCCGCCAGGGCAGCCATACGTTTGGCCCGGTGTCTAAGGGCGATCTTTTCCAGGATCGGATCCAGGAATTTTAAGATAACAAAAACAGAGAATAATAGGTTAGCAACTTCCACAATCTTGTTGTCATACACAACGGTCAGGAAACACAACCCTGTGGATACTGCTGCAATGGCAACAAACCCCTTATTGACCTTTTTCAAGATCTGGTAAGATGTGTACATCAGATACGCATAAATGATCGCCCTGCCAAATACCGGAGCGTAGGGGTTTTTGAACACATTTCCGGCTACCAGCCAGAAGACAACTCCGGCACATAAAAGGACCGATATGGGACTGACTTTTTTGTTTACCGCATATTCATTAAACAGGTTCGTCAAATAACTGATGATGATACCGCCCATGGAAACATAGGATAAGATCGGGAGCAGGTCTTCAAAAAAAATGGCAAAGATTCCGATCGCTAATGCAATGTTTCCAATCTTTTGTACTTTTTTATTTGTTTCTTTCAAAATCGTCCTCCTGTAAAAAAAGGGACAGATCTCTCTGCCCCCTAATACTACTGTTCTTTGGATACTTCCTTAAAGGTAGTTGCCAGACTTGCAAGTCCCTGCAGATCGGATGGAATAATAATCTTGGTTGCTTTTCCATCGGCTGCCTTAGAAAATGCTTCCAGGCTCTTCAGTGTAAGAACAGACTGGTCTGCACCTGCTTCTTTTAGGAAACGAATACCATCTGCATTTGCCTGCTGGACCTTCAGGATCGCTTCTGCTTCACCTTCGGATTCCCGAATCATCTTTTCCTTCTCGGCTTCCGCGCGAAGGATCGCTGCCTGTTTTTCTGCTTCTGCCTCCAGGATTGCAGATTCTTTTTTACCTTCGGCTACCAGGATCGCAGATTTCTTTTCGCCTTCTGCAATTAAGATCGCTTCTCTTCGTTCACGCTCTGCTTTCATCTGTTTCTCCATGGCTTCTTTGATCGCTGCCGGAGGAATAATGTTTTTCAGTTCCACACGGGTTACCTTGATACCCCATGGGTCTGTTGCCTGGTCCAGGGAAGCACGCATTTTGGTATTGATCACTTCACGGGATGTCAGAGTCTCGTCCAGTTCCATTTCACCGATAATGTTACGCAGTGTGGTCGCTGTCAGGTTCTCAATTGCGCTGATCGGGTTTTCCACTCCATAGGTATAGAGTTTTGGATCTGAGATCAGGAAGAAGACTACGGTATCGATCTGCATCGTTACATTGTCTTTTGTGATCACCGGCTGCGGTTTAAAATCCACTACCTGCTCTTTGAGATTTACTTTCTTTGCTACACGATCTAACATCGGTAACAGGAAATGTAAGCCAGTCTCAAAGGTCGCCCGGTATGTTCCCAGACGTTCCACGACATACGCTTCCGACTGTGGGACTACTTTGATCCAGGATGTGATGATCACGATAGCGAAGATTACTAAAACTACAAGAAAAATACTACCTGCCATATTTTGGCCCTCCTTAAAAATTATGATTGGGCATATACGCCTCTATTTATAGTATGGAGAATCAGATACGCATTTGGAACAAAAAAAGAACAGACCGTTTCCAGCCTGTTCTCTTTTAGATATTTAATTATTTTTTTGCTTCTGCCATGATCAATGCAACGACCCGGTTCATCTGGATGCTCTGCTCCAGTTCATCTTCCCCATAATCAGCGACTAATTGTTCTTCCGTCATACTATTTTTTTCTTCCATGGCTTTCAGTTCCTCCTGGTAGCCTTCATCACCAACTTCAAAGCCTTCCTTTTCACAGATCGCATTGCATACCATGATCCGTTTGGCGATATCCTTTGCATATTCTTCACGCTTTTTCTTGTTTTCTTCTTTACTAACCCCTATGGTTTTCAAATATCCGTCTTCATCGGTATTGGCGGTATCGGCATATCTTTTTAGCAAGTCATCGTACATCTGTTCTCCGATTGCCAGGATCGTTTCCGGATATTCGTGGATTGTACTATTTTTCATAACGGTATCCCACGCCTCCTGTTTTGCTTCCTGTTCTGCTTTTTCCTTGTTTTGTTTTTCCAGATCCTCCCGGATGGATGCTTTATATTCCTCAACAGTGCTGCAACCATCCACGTATTTTTTCACCCATGCATCGGTCGGTTCCGATAATGTTTTCTGGACATCCTTGACGGTAAATGTAAAAGTAGCCTTTTTCCCTACGTAATCCCCGAAAATGGCATCTGTAAGTTTGCTTTTCACGCTAAAGGTATCACCCTTTTTTACTCCTTTTAACTTATCTGCTACACCATCAATATAAAAGTCTGCCCCTACGATCTGCGCAACGCCCTTCGCTTCTGCACCCGGGACCGTTTCTCCCTTGTATGTTCCGGTGTAATCCAAAACAACTGTATCTCCGGTCTTTGCTTTTCCTTTTTTCGATATAGGATTCTTTTGGAGGGCAGTTTGGATCGTGCTTTCGATATCTTCGTCTGTCACATCCTGGATTTTTGCATTTACCTCAATTCCCTTATATTCTCCGAGTTTCACATATTTTGATAATTTTACTTCCTGCACCACATCATTCGTAGTCTGTTCTTGGTTGGTAGTTTCTTCGGTAGTTGTTTTTTCTTTCTTCGTACATCCGCTGATAAGCAGGCAGCTGGCACAACCGAGTAATATTAAGGTCAATATATTCTTTTTACGCATGTTTTCTTCCTCTCTTTCTTTTGCTTCTACTTATAGTATGGTGAATCGGATGCAGAAAAAGGATGCAAAATTATACGAAAATGATATACTATAAGTAGGAGGGCATTTTGTTCTACTCGTTTTTATCCATTCTATATATGACCCAAATGTAATCGCTTCGTAAGAGGCAATAACAACTAACGAATGGAGAATTCAGACCTGCATTTCTTCTTCATCGAAAATCTACGGGTCAGGAAAGGAGAAAAACAATATGTCAACCAGAAAAACGAAACCTTATGAACAGTTAGATTTTACTGATGATTTTATGTTCAGTAAAATCATGCGTACAGAACCTGAAATCTGTAAAAAGATCATTGAAATCTGTATCGGAAAAAAGGTTTCTAAGATTTCTTATCCGGAAACACAAAAAACAATTTCAATTACTGCAGACGCAAAAGGTGTCCGTTTCGATGTTTATGTTGAAGATGAAGAGGATACGGTGTACGATATTGAGATGCAGATTGCAAACACGAAAAACTTATCAAAGCGTTCCCGCTATTACCAAGGCATGATTGATCTAAATACCCTGGAAAGAGGGGGCAATTACAAAGACTTAAAAAATACCTACATTATCTTTCTTTGTCTGTTCGATCCGTTTGAAAAATATATTACGCAATACACTTTCGAACAGATGTGTCATGAAGTAAATGGACTGACTCTTGGAAATGACGCTAAAATCATCTTCATCAATCCGTTTGGTAGGAAAGATAATAAAACAGATGAAGAAAAAGCATTTTTTTCTTATCTTCAGGGAACAATCCTGGACTTGCCATTTGCAAAACTGATCGATGATAGCGTAAAAAAAGCCCGTCTGCATGAAGAATGGAAGGTGGAGTATATGACGTTGTTACTACGCGACCAGGATAATTATGACAAAGGATATGAAGCTGGAACGACAGAGGAAATTCAAAAAGGTGAAATGTCAGCAAAAATGGAGATTTTACGCAATTTACTGTCTACTACAAGTTTTCCGATGGAACGTTTAATGGAAATAACAAAATTGCCAAAAGAAGTTATCGAAGAAGAAATGCGAAAAGACAGATAAGTCTAAAAATAGGAACAGGCCCGTATGGACCTGTTCTTTTCTTTACAAAAAGCTCCCGAGTGTCATATGCCCGGGAGTCTTTTTTATCGATTTTTATCAAACGCTGTCCACGCTTCTGTATAATCCTGAAAATATCCAACCTGGATGCTCTCTGCTTCTACATAGATATTGAAATCTTTGAGTACATCATCCGGAATATCTTTTGCGATTGTTACCTGCGTAAACAGGTTTGGGGTTGTGGAAGATTCTGGAAGGACTTTGGTATAGTAATAATACCCATCCGCATATTTCCAGTCCGTTGTATTATAGTCAACGGTGCAATACTTTTCCATATCGCCGTCACTAAACCGAACTTTGACACGGACGTATGCTTCACTTCCATCATTTTTTACTGCCACCTTTTTTGTAAAAGGTTCCCCAGGGGTTTTATCCCCCGGTGGAAATTCTTCGGTGATCTCTACTTTGTTTGTTGCTGTCTGAAAACGGTTGTTCTGCTGCTCGGAATCGGTATAATACGCCAGGACTCCGGCGATCCCTGCGACCAAAAGGAGTGCAATCGTTGTCAGTAACAATACGCCACGTTTTTTCATCTCTTACTCCTCCTATTTTTGACCGTAATGGTATTCGTCTTCATCGTGCTGTCTGTGAAATACTGCCACTCGAATTTTTTGTTCGTAAAGATAGCGGTATAGGTATCATTTGCCGGGATCATATGAAAGGTAACTTTTTCCCCGGACACTGTTCCATTCTCTGCCGTCAGTTTTTCGAACGCATAACGGGATGCCTGTTCCTCTGTTACAACGTAGTCACCCATTTTCAGGTCTTTGAAGGTACAGCTGACAGATACATACTCCTCGTCCGTAACATCACCTTTTGTGACCTCAACCATCTGATAGTAGGTATGTTTTGCACCATCGTAATCAGTTCCGGTACATTTGAATGTAAAGATTGGATTACCGTTGGCAAAATTGATATCCGATGCTTTGATCCGTTTGGTCACTACAATACTTTTCAGTGTTGGCAGGTTTTTTACCGTATCGGCTTTTACCACAGACCCTTCTTTAGAAATCGTCACTTCGAAGGAGTCCAAAATATATCCCTGGTTCTTCTCGCATGGCTGCTCTTCAACCAGATAAGTATCGTATGGAAGTGCCCCTTTGCTGCTGCTTGCCTTTCCAGCGCCAAACCATACACCGTTGGTTCCGGTATTTGGGTTATCATTGTTGCGCACTGCAGTACGGATCATGCCATCCTTGTTGGAATAGATGATATGGCTTTCCCCGGTCGTCTTGCTGGTCAGTTTGAATGGGATATCTGCCATGGCGGCATTTTTCTCATTCGTTTTGGAAAACTGGATATCACCACGGACGATCACATCTTTTGCAGATCTTGAGCCTGTTGGCAGATTTTTGATCTTAGTGGTATTGTTCTCGACATACGTATTTGCAACAAAGACAGTATTGCTGAGGTTGTATCCTTCCGGAGCTTTGGATTCCTGGATCGTCAGGGTTCCGATTGGGAAGATGATATTGCCATTTCCGTCAGTTGGAAGTGTTCCACTCACCAGATGCTCCGTATCGACCTTGATTTGTCCCTTACTGTCCGTTTTAAATACCCAGGTGTATTTCGGATCTTTTGCATCTTTACTCGGGTCATGGTCCGAAACCACATCGTAGTATTTTACGGTGTATTCTGCACCCGTAAGGGTTCCAGCCCCCTGTGCCGAAGCACTGTCAGTCTCCGCATCCTTCTTCTCCAGAAGCAGGAGATCCAATGCCGAAAATGTTGCCACTTTCTCTGTAGAATTCACAGTTGCTGTGGTCGTGTTGGTGTTGAACGATACGGTTGCAGTATCTGTTGAAAGATAATATCCTGCCGGAGCTTTCGTTTCCTTCACCGTGTATTTACCAAGTGCCAGCCCACCAAGGGAGCCTTTTCCATTCGCGTCTGTCGTGATCACACCAACGTTCTTTCCAGAAGCATTGTATACGGTATATTCCGCGCCTTTCAGGGAATAACTTCCATAGCCGGAATAGGTATTGTTTTCTGCTTTCTTCTGTACTGTGATCGTTCCGGTTTTCACTGGTTCGTTGATCGTAACAGGAGTTGTTCCAGAACGATGATTGACAGAAACATCACCGGCTTTGTTGTATCCTTTCGAAGCCGTCCTTTCCTTTACAGTATAATTACCAAAATTCAGGGTCTTTGATGTTGCATTTCCATTTCCATCAGTTGTAATGGTATCTACGATACTGTTTCCGCTGTAAATATCAAATACAGCCCCCTGCAGGGAGTATTCGCTATTGCCATTTGTCTTTGAGGTATCTGCAGAACGTTTGTTGATCTGGATCTTTCCACCTGCCTGTGGGATTTTAATGGTCTTTGTCTGCGTCCTTGTTGTAGTACCACCCGAACCAGACCAGTTCAACATACCGACTTTCTGATAATTGCTTGCCGGTGGATTATAGATAGCAACACCCCAAAGGGTCGGAATAGATGCATTTACTGTGATCGTGATCGTCTTTCCAGTAGCCTGATAAGAAGCATACGTGGATTTTGGGATACGGATATTAAAATCGGCATACGTCCGGTTATCCAGCTTATGTACTTCTGCCCCGGGTGCACTGATGGAATACCCGGAGATCTGTTCCCGGAAATCATATCCGCCGTGGGTAGAAAAGGAACAGGAATACGTTCCGTTGGAATACATATATCCATCCCCGCCATCTTTCCATCCGGTAGAATCGCCATTCAGGGTAAAAACACTGTCTGCCATACTGATCCATCCATCGGATGTAAAATTCGAATAGTTGGCTGCATTATTGGCATCATTGACGATCGCTGTAATCTTCTGTATCGCAGCTGTTCTTGCCCAGCTGGGTGCAGAACTTCTGTTGATCGCAGAGGTCACGGATGAAAGGCTTCTTTCCCCGTTCAGGATGTGGATCGCCCACTGGGTAACAAAATAGTCCAGCTGCCAGTTATTGGTGGAATAAGCCGGCCATCTGCAGGTCTGGTAGTAATAGACCGCTCCCCAGTAATATGCATACGCCACTTTCCGGTTTGTCCAGTCTCTGGCATAGGAAAACGTGCCTTTCCCATCCGGGGCATCTTTGTGATATTCCAGACAGTACACATACCGCCACATCTCATGTCCTGCAACACCATGGCTATCCTTATTTTCATTATCGCCAACGATATATTTAATACCCATGCGGAGGTCTCCACCAAAGATGTCATACCGTTCGTCCTGGATCTGATAAGGACCGTTATTGTCCAGCGACAGCATGTTGATATCGGAGGTATCTGGATCGATGTACGCCCAGAGTTTTCCAGTACCACTTTCAGAAGAAGATTCCGAGGATTCTTCTGTTTCCTTGGATACTTCTCCGGAAGATTCTTCTGTTTCCTTAGACACTTCGCCAGACACTTCTCCGGATGATCCTTCCGTAGATCCTTCGGAGACGGCTGGTTTTTCTTCTGTCTGGGTTTCTACTTCCGTTATTACTGCTGTGATATCCATATCCTGGCTTACGACAACTGTGTTGGAGTATTCCTGATATCCAACGGTTTCTTGCTTGGAAGACCCATCCTCATATGCGGTAGTAACGTAGTCGACAACATAACCATCTTCTGCCGTGACTTGATAAGAGACAGTATCCCCAATGGAGACCTCTCTTTCCTGGCCGGTAACGTCCTCTCCGTCTACGGTGATCGTTCCGTGTTCCATTGGTTCAAAAACGACCATTGCCGTCTGTACATCTTCTGCATAGACAGGGATCGATGTACAGAACATCAAAAGAGACAGGAATAAGGAAATCCAGCGTTTACTTAATTTTTTCATCTTTTTCCCTCTCTTTCTTCATAAAGATAAAAGAACCGACCAGACAGCCCACGCTTGCCGTGGCAACAGCCACCGGAATCATGGAATCCCCGGTCTGTACTTTATTTAGTAAAGACTTCTCTTCCGGAAGGACTGCAGTAAAGATCCATTTTGTTTCTGTTTTGCTCATGGCGTATGGATTGTCCAGCCATGCCGGCACTGTCAGTGTATAAGTCAGGTGTTTGGTTTCACCTTTTTTTAAAGTTCCAAGCAAAACTTTATTTGTGATCTCTCCAGCCATGGATCCGTCATACAAAACTTTGTCTTCACATTTGATCTGCAGGTTCAGTTCTTTTAAGAATTTATCATCTGCAATGGTCTCTGTACGGAAATAAATGGATACTGGTTTCGCATACCGGTTCGCGACAGTTACTTCGTCTGATACAACATCCCCGGGCATCAGATCTCCCCAGTTGGAGAAGAAATCTTCACCGACTTTTACCAGGCCTTCTGCCCCGCCTTCATATGATACGGAGAATAAGTCATGTTTCTCTTCCGGTATGATATATTCATCCGTGATGCTCTTTTCGATCACGGTACCAAACCACGGATCATCCGAATCAAAATCCGGCGTAAAATTCTTGATCTGGACAGCATCTGCGGTAAAGTGTAGTTCCATTTTCTGGTCAGATAACGATTCATCCCAAGTTGTCGGAATCTTTACTTTTTCCATAAATTCTGCAGAATCCCCGCGGTCTACTGGTTTTGTGTAATAATAATACTCCCCCCGCTTGATCCAGTTGTCGGAAATAGACAATAGGGAATCATCCAGCCCTTTTATGTCCGAGTCATCAAAGGTAACTTTCATCCGGATCCACGCATCGTTTGCCAGATTATTGACTTCTACGATCTCATCCACTGTCTGCCCAGGTAAAACAACCTGTTCATCATCAAAAGCTGTTTTTCTTCCATCTTTATCCAGGCTGGATTTTGCAAGTTCGATATTTACATTCCCGATCCCGACATGGTTGATCACGGACACTTCTGACTGTGCGTATGCAGGAACGGTACTCATACCAACAACGATAGCAGAGAGGAGGGCAGCCATTCGTTTTGTAATCTTTGGCATAGCCATTACTCCTTTCTAAAAATGACAGGCAGCAGACAGCCACCTGCCATTTCATTTTGAATGTAAAGAGATAGTATCGTTATCTGCCGTTTGCGTGCAGATCCTTGCTGTTGTTCACATTGGCATCTTTTTCATCACCATTGTAATCATGTTCTGTTGTTGCAGCTTTGGATTCATCGTAGGATGTAGACTGTTTTACGAAGATGTCATAGATCGTCTTCATATTAGTTACACTCAGGTCATCGGTCAGGTCTGCCCCGGCCTTATCCAGGACTTCCTCTGCCTGTATTGCATATGCTTCTACTTTGATGTCATTTGCAACATTGTCCATGATCTCATCCTCGATCACATTCTTGATCTGGATCTTATCAAACAGGGTAGAGGTCGTTTCTCCAGGTGCCAGTTTGGTCTTATATCCGAATACATAAGTACGGACACCATCTTTTGCTGCGGTTGCTCCAGTATCTGCAGTTTCTTCTGCAGAGATCTGCTGCCATTTGGAATCGAAGTTATTCTCTTCTTTGCTCTGGGCATCGTTCGCATTTTTGAAATAAATGATTTCCTGACTCTTGCGTCCGTCAGCATCCAGCGTTCCATCATCTGCTACTTTTGTTACAAATTTGGTCGGCACAGTTACTTTCATAAATACAGCGGCATTGTTAGAACCGGTATTTTCCACCTGCGGGTTTTTATCCAGTTCCTGGTTTGGAACCATTGTTTCCGCCTGGTCTGGGACATCATTATTGTTGTTATCCGTTGTGTCCCAACGGGTTTCTTCAAGGTCAATTTTGACCTTTCCGACGGTAAATGTGTTGGATGTCTGTTCAGAGTCTGTCAGATACGCCATCGTTCCTCCGATAGCCATTACTGCGATCAGCCCACACGCAGCGCCTGTAGTAAGAACTTTTTTCTTATTCATAAGTTCCTTTTCCGCAAATCCCATAGCAGTACAGGGATTGCTCTCCTTTCTTTTTCTCTATTTTTTCCTCTTCGAGGTATCCCTCTTTGAGGTACTGCCCGCATGTTCCAGGATCAGTCCGATACCATTCAAGGCTACTACCCATCCAAGTACCAGGAACAATCCTTTTTTCCCTAACCGCCCGATCAGAAAACCGAGCTTCGGGATCTGAAATTTGTATGTACCAATGATCTGACTGCCAGTTATCACATGGGCATCTGCAGCTTCATTCGCATCTCCCTGAAAAATATAACCATCTGCCGTTTCTTCTTTTACTCGGTGTGTGACCATTTGACCATTTGGCAGTTGATAGGTTACAATATCACCTTTTGCAACAGAAGTATCGGTGGTATCTACAAAAGCTACTGCACCTGTATGGATCACTGGCTCCATGGACCCGGACTCCACAATGTATGGATGGATGCCGAAGGCTTTGGGAATGACCAGGAGGATCGCGGTCAGGGCGATCAGGAATGTGGCGAATTCAATGATCTGGTTATACCATTTGATGATCTTCAAAAGAGGTCTCCTTTCTTTTTTAGACCGGAGGCAAAGAAAGAACGTACAATGAAAACTGCCTCCGGCTATACAAGAATTTTGAAAAGAGGGGAGCTTCCTCCCAATTATAGTATGTAAAATTGGGTCAGAAATTTGTGTGGGTATGGCAACAGGTATTATCCCCTCTACTCATAGTATGTAAAAATACCCTGCGTTTTTGTTCAAAAAAAGGACTGCCCATGGACAGTCCTTCTACAAAGGAAGAAAGAAAATGTCAACAGAGGATTTCTCCTCTTACTTATAGTATGTAGAATCTGCTCAAAAAAATGAGGACGTTACATTACGTCCTCATTTCCCATCCCACTGTTTTACAAAGAGCGTGGGATAGCTTACATATGCCATGAAAGGGGCCAATCAACCCTTTCATATATAGTATGGTAAAAAAGGTTAAAATTGGGTCACATTTTTGCAGAAAATATTATACAAACTTTCACACTTATTTTTGTTAAATTCGCACATACCGAAAATCCATATATCTCATTTCTCAAAAAAGAAAGGACCCGGATATTCCAGGTCCCTTCCCTTATTCAGTTATGAGCGTTTCTTCTTTCTTCCAAGAACAAATACCCCTGCGATGCCACAGATACCTGCAGCTGCCAGTGCAAATAACAGTGCATTACTGTCACCCGTCTGGACAGTTTTGGATGGTGTCGGAGGTGTTACCAGGGTTACGCTCTGGTCCGTATCATCAATATCCTTGTGTTCTGCCACTGGGACATTGTTGATGGAAATGGATTCAAAGGCAACTAAGGTCTTATCTCCAAGGCCATTACCGTTAAAAGTGAATGTCACATCCACGGTTCCGTTCGCTTTATCCGGTGTAAAAGTCTTGGTAGCCGTTACTTCTTTTTCACCGACTTTCAGGGATTCCTTTGTTGCTTTGTCCATCAGGACACCAGTTACCACATATTCCTTTCCTGGGATCAGGTTTTTGTATGTGATGGTATCGACAACAGATAAGCTTCCCTTGGAGGTCAGTTTCTTATCCCCATCTGCTTTATCGGTTGCAGTGGTATGGATTTCCGGTACGTAGACCGTCTGCTTTTCATCCTTGAGGTCTGTATGTACAGCAACTTTCTTGTTCTCATACAGGCAGGATTCAAACGCTACGATCTTCTTTCCTTCCAGTCCGGTTCCATCAAAGGTAAAGGTTACTACAACGGTGCCGTCTGCTTTCTCCGGAGTAAACTCGGTCTGGGCAGTCACTTCTTTGCCATTTACTTTCATGGACTCCCCTGTTTCCTGATCCATCAGCACGCCGGTCATGGTGTATTTCTTTCCTGGGATCAGTCCATGATATTCCACGGTATCTTCCAGAGTAACAGTTTCGTCTGCCAGCACATTGTGGCTTCCGCTTTCTTTATCCAGCAGTTCTGTCTGGATGTGCGGTACCGTCAGTGTCTGTTCCACATCGTTGATGTCTTTGTGGGTGCGGACTAATACTTCTTTGTCCTCTTTCTGGTAGTACAGTTCTTCAAAAGCAACATAGGTATGTTCTTCATCTGTCAGTTCACTGCCATCGAAGGAGAATACCACATCCACGGTTCCATTCGCTGTTTTCGGGACAAAGGTAGTCTGTCCAATCACGGATCCGTCTTCGGATGATAAGGAATCATTCGGGACGATCTCCAGATTATCATTACCCTCTGCTTTTACATCCGCTTCTACAAGCTTTGCAGTTACCGCTTTTGCTTCTACCGTTCCATCCTCTTTGGTGATCTTCTCCTGCAGGACACCTTTCAGTGTGTAGGTGTTACCCGGGATCAGGTTTTTGTATGTAACAGTATCCACAATGGTCATATGGCCATCACGGTAAGTATTTTTGATACCTGTTTCTGCGTCAACTGTAGAGGTATGGATCTCTGGCAGATATACGGTCTGGGACTCATCATTGATGTCTGTGTGGGTTGTCAGCTCTACGTCCTTATAGGAAAGGCTTTCAAATGCAACAACTGTTTCTCCAGCAATGCTGTTTGCATCAAAGGTGAACACAACATCCACGGTTCCATCTGCTTTTTCGGCTGTGAAGGTCGTAGATGCAGTTACCGGCTTTCCATCAATGAGGACTGGTTCTTCCTTGTAGGAGATTTCTTCTTTTACATCCTCTGTACCAGAATCTGTCTTACCGGATTCTTCTTTGTTGGAATCTTCTTTATCAGTCTCTGCTTTATCCGCATCTTCTAATTGATCTTCCTTCTTGTCAGAGTCTTCTTTCTTATCGGAAACCTCTGTCTTTTCTACCGGGACTTTCTTCATCAGCGTACCGGTTACGGTATACTCATGTCCTGGGATCAGATTTTTGTATGCTACGGTATCTACCAGAGTGGTTTCCTTAGAAACAGTTCCCTGATGGTCCCCGCTGCTCTGATCTACATTGGTCGTATGGATCTCAGGATAATGGACAGTCTGTCCTTCATCATCCTTGTCTGCATGGGATGTCAGTTTTGTATTCTTATAATACAGATCTTCGAATACAACAACATCTTTTCCGGTTAATTTGGTAGTATCCAGGACGAAATCCAGGGAAACATCCCCATTCTCTTTTTCAGCGGTAAAGGTCAGTTCACTTTCTACTGTGTTGCCATCCTTATCAAGTGCTGCGGTTACAGAATCTTCGGTTTTTACCATCACAGTTCCTTTGACGGTATATTCTTTACCAGGCAGCAGGTTTTTATAAGAAACCACATCGGTCAGTTTTGTTTCCTCACTGATCATGCCTTCCTTATCTTTTGTCTGGCTATCAGTCGCTGTGGTGTGGATCTGCGGGATCTTGACACTCTGTCCTTCATCGGAGATATCTTCGTGGCTTGTTACTTCCACCTTATTATGGAGCAGTTTTTCGAAAGCTACGATTGTTTTTCCTTCCAGTACAGAAGTATCCAGGGTAAAGGTAATGTCTACGGTTCCGCTTGCTTTGGACGGAGTAAAGGAAGTCTCTGCAGTAACTGCTTTACCGTTCTGCTGGATTGCTTCTTTCGTTTCCTTATCCATTAAAGTACCTTTCAGTGTATAGTTCTTTCCAGGTACCAGGTTCTTATAAGCAACAGTGTCTACGATTGTGCCATTCTCGGTGGAAACACCTACATGGTCCTTAGTATTGGTATCTGTTGCTGTAGTGCGGATCTTCGGATAATGTACACTCTGTTCTTCATCAGAAATATCATGATGGCTTGCAACATTCAGTTTCTTATGGAGCAGATCCTCAAATACTACTAATGTTTTGCCTTCCAGAGCGGAAGCATCCAGAGTATATACAAGATCTACCGTTCCGTTTTTCTTTTCAGCTTTGAATGTTACACTTGCAGTTACTTCTTTTCCATTTACCAGGAATACTTCTTTCGTATCCTTGTCCATCAATTTTCCAGAAACCGTATATTCCTGTCCGATCTTCAGGTTGGTATAAGAAACAGTATCCACAATTGTAGTCTTGCCTACAGTTCCAACATGGTCTCCTGTTTTTCCGTCTTTCGCACTGGTGCTGATTGATGGATAATACACAGATTCTTTTTCATCAGAGATATTGGTTGCTTCGATCACCGGATATTCTTTTCCGTTTTTCAAAAGGTAAACACTCTGATATACAACTGCAGTTCCCTTATAACCGGTAGAATCCCAGGTAAAGGATGTTTCTACAGAATCATCTGCTTTCTTTGCCGTGAATTTTACTTCACTGGTGATCTCTTTTCCATCATTCAGGATGGCTTTGCCGGAATTCTGGTCCATCAGTTTTCCTTTGACTACATAAGTTTCCCCTTTGGAAAATCCAGTATAAGAAACGATATCTTTGATCGTATCTTTTTTAGATCTTACACCCACCTGTGTTCCACTGGCAGCATCTGTTGCCTGTGTTTTAATGGTTGGATAAGAAATAGTCTGGTCTTCGTCTTCCAGGTCTGCATGGGACTGCAGTTCAATCTCATCCCAATAAATGGTTTCAAATGCGACTGTTTTTTGTCCCTGCAGCTTTGTGCTGTCAAAAGTGAAGGTAAGTTCTACAGATCCGCTTGCTTTTTCCGGTTTGAACTCTTTTTCTGCGGTAGCAAGGACTTCTTTTGTATCTTTCCGGACCATCTGGCCTTTCATTACATAAGTACGTCCCGGTTTTAATCCGCTATAAGAAACGCTATCGACAATTGTTGTCTCTTTCTTATAAGAAGAAGTATGTGTTCCGGTCTCCTGGTCAGTTGCGGTTGTCTTGATCGTAATATCGTGGTTGACCTGTGGATTCAGATTGACGGACACGCCATCTTCCTTTACGGAAAATTCCGTTTCGATCAGGTCCTTACCCTTATTGGCTTTACATGCAAGTTCTCTTACATAGTAATCGCCATACATCAATGCCCCACGGCTATCATTGACTTTTCCATCGCCAAACCAGATACCTGCGGTTTCTGTCAGTTTGGATTCGTCTGTGAACTTCTTTCCATTGCTATACTGATCCAGTCCATTGGTATTTTTACTATGTGCAACAGCTGCAGTGTTTACCACACCGTTTTTATCAGAAACAATGACATGGGTCTCCCCAGTTGCCTTATTTTTGATAAGGAACGGGATATTTGCCATCGGCTTTCCATTATCATCAATCTTGGTGAAATTCAGGTCGGTACGGATAATCGTATCCTGGGCGGTAAAGCCATCCTCATTGATCTTGGTGTCGCCATAATACAGGGATACTGCATCCCCTTTCTTCTGGATCTTCGCAAGGAAGATACCGTCTGTTGAAGAAACAGTATTATTCAAGAGCTTGTTGTCCAGATTATATCCGTCAGCAGCCTTTGTTTCCTGGATCGTAATGGTTCCTAATGGAAGGCACACAAGACCGTCAGAAGTATAGAAATTATCTCCAGACACCTTGTAATCATTTCCAAGTCTTGTAATATAAGAATTTCCTACTTTTTTTGTTTGAAGAACCCATGTTCTTGTAGCATTTTGGGGAAGTTCTTTTGTAGAGCCATAATACCCTGCATAATATTTTACTGTAAACTGTGTTCCTTCAAGACTTGTTCCAGTAGTCTTATTTCCCTCTTCATCGATCTTAGTGATGTTTAAGAAAGCCGGGTCATTTAAAGGAACATCCGATACCTCACACAGTGTAACGTTTGCTGATCCAATGGTTACATTATACGTTTTGGTATCCAGCGCATAACTTCCATTTTTCGGAGCAGAAATTTCTTTTACCTGATAGTTTCCAACTTTTAAAGTTACTTCCGAAGAGTTTCCATCTGCGCCAATTGTCAGTCTGGTAACTTCTTTTCCATTCTGGTAGACACCATAAACAGCACCTTCCAGGGAATAACATGGATTTCCATTGGTGATTTCTGTATTGGAAGAACTCTTGTGGAGTTTTAATTTTCCTTCCTTGATCACCCGCTGGATGCTTGCAGTAATGTTTACCGCTTTTGCATCATACCGTTCTGCCTCGAAAAATGTTACCTGCTGGTAAGCTGCTCCGAGCTGCGGATTATATCTCCAACCGCCCAGACCGTTTGGCAGCTTGATGTTGATCGTTGCTGTCAGATTCAATCCGGTATTTTGTGCCTGTTCATAAGCAGCTGCCGGCATCCAGATCTTGAACCTGGAATCACAGGATTTGTCTTCCCAGATCACTCTGGTTCCTGCCGGTGCACCAGATAAGGAATCGCTTACCCACTGGATATACTCGTTCTTACTTCCATAAGAAGCATTTCCATAAGACTGTGATACCCATTCGGTTCCATATCCTGCTACGCCATCTTCTGTCTGGGCAGACCAGCTATCCAGATGGGTCTTGGATACGGAATATTCATTTCCGGTATACAATGCACCAGTAAAACCAGTGTAATTGGAAGGATCATTTGCTGCATTGACCAATTTGGCTACCGCATTATAAATCGTACTGTTGGTACAAACCTGTTTAAACCAGGCAAGACTAAATTCACCGTTTACAACGTGGAGTGCCATCTGTGTAACATAGTAATCTGCCTGCCATCCCATACCGCTTCGGTAGTTTGGCCATACACATTCCTGTTTCCAATACTGTGATCCATACATCAGGCAGTAACAGATCTTATCGCTTGTTCCGGATCCTGTATAGGTGATCGTACCACTTGGAGATCTCCGCTGCCAGTCCAGACAATACACATTACGCCACTTTCCATCCATATCCTGAGTACCATCCTGTTCCAGGTATTTTACCTGACAGTTCAGTTTCAGGCTTGCCGGTGTATAAGAGATATAAGTGCTTGTATGGGCTACAGTCAGGTTGTCGATTGGAACCATCTGTGCATCTATCTCAGGATCAGCATCCGATGCTTTTTCATAGACATAAGAACCTTCCGGAAGATTTTTTTCTCCCTGATAATCAGAAGATTCTTTGGTTGATTCTTTTACATCATCAGTAGGTTCTTTCGTTGCCTCTGTTCCCTCTTCCGGTACGACTGACTCCACAGCTTCCGGTCTTGCAGCCTCCTGTTCACCTGCAAATCCGACTTCTACGACTGTTGTTCCTCCTACCGTTACATTTTTCTCTGCAACAGAGCCGGTTACATTTACGTCCTCAGTACCTGCATCTGTCGTAATACGGTAAGTAGCGATATCGTAGCCGGAATCGCCAGTCACTTTTGTATGGACCACGGTTCCTTCGTCAGCTTCCAGTACGAGTGCATAGCCTTCATCTGTCACAACAGCTTCCGTTACATTGCCAGCGGCATCTGTCAGTGTTGTCTTATCTGCTTCTTTTCGAATGATCTGGGTATCGTTCGTTCCGTCTGTGTTGATCTCAACAGTACCGCCGATGCTGTTTACTTTTACAGCAAGGGTCCCCTGTTTTAATGGTTCCGGGACGACCTGTGTTGCCACATTTGTTCCATCCCCAGTCATATCAGCAGCATAGATAGTATTTGCACCGATAGAACCCAGGTTCATACTCGTCAGCAGCAGAAAGGCAGTTGCTTTACGCATAATCTCTTTTACTTTCATCGCTTAGACTCTCCTTCTTTCAAATTTTTTCCATCCGGGTGACGGGGCCGTTTTTTATGGAAAAGGTAGGAAGTATTTCTTCCTAATCATAGTATGTAGAAACAGGTCTCATTTTTGGTAAAAAAATTAAAATCTGATATTTTTATGCAAAAAAAAAGGAAAGGCCCGGATTGTCCAGGTCTTTCCTCGGTATTACATCTTCATAGCTTTCTGTATAAATTCTTCCTGCGATGACAGAAAAGTATATGGTTTATATTCTCCGTATGCTTTTGGATCGGATACAGTTAAAATCTGCACGCCTTTGTCTAATAATTTTAATCCGAGATATGATACTAATTGCGCTAAAGGCTTTCCACCTTCTGCCTGAACGGCAAAGCATCCTGGCTCATCAAATCTTTTTGCAATCAAATAACACATACTTACTCATTTCCTTTCTAAAATCTTCTTCTGTATTAATGATATGTTGTTCATACAACCTTCGTAAGAATAATCCTACGGAATAGTTGTCCACATATTTATAAAAATATGTATGCATCCATTCGTTAAACAATTGATCCCCTTCAGTTGCTAATTGTATTTCAATTGGATAATGAAAATGATCTTTTTGATAATATAAATGTACAGCTCGATAACCATCATCTTTGGCTTTTCCATTTTGCATATCGACTATTTTTACACAAGAGGGGATCTCTAAAGCGCTCAAAAAATCATAGTTCTCGACGGTTAATCGAATCCCCAAAATATCATTAAAAGCTTTTTCTACCTGGGTGTTTGGATAGTATTTCTGATATTTTAATGAACATGATTGTATTGCTTTAATTCTATGTGTATACACAATTTGTTTATCTTTTTCAATTAAAATCCCAGCAGGATTCTCCTGACAACGTCAGGAGAAGAATGCGTCTTACTTGGAATACTGGTTCCGGATATACTTTTCCACCACTTCCCGGCTCATGTCCCCCAGGGTACTCATAAAGTAATTGTGGCTCCACAGATGACCGCCCCAGAACTCCTGGTCTCGGATCTCCGGATGCATCATGAAAAACTGTTTCGCACTATGCCCTTTCAGATATTTGACGATATCTGCAGGGGCATATTTCGGCTTAAAGCTTATCAACAGGTGGATATGATCCGGCATCACTTCCATCTCTTCGATGGTGATCCCTTTCTCTTTTGCCAGCTGGGTAAGGATCGCTTTCATATCATCCACCAGATCCTGTGTTGTGAATACCGGGTTCCGGTACTTTGTCACCCAGATCAGGTGGAAGTGGAAATTATAGCTGTAGTTCCGTTCATGGATCGCTCCAGGGATTCGTTCCTTCTTCTGCATATGTATCACTCCTTTTTCTTTTATTATATAGCAGTTCCATGTTGTTTGCAATCTGCATATGCGGTATAATAAAAGTAAGAAAGGAGGGACCATCCATGCGGAAAATGTCAGAGATGCCATACCACATCGGCTTACAGGTAAAGATCTACCCGTCAGATCTGCAGAAACATCTGATCGCTGTCAATGACGGGGCAAAACGTGCCGTTTATAACCATCTGGTCGCCTGCGGTAACGAACGTTACCGGCTGGGCAAAGCAGCAGGGATGGTCCCTGTCTACCGGGAACGGATTGATTACCTGGATTCTGTTTCCCATACGGTGAACCGGGTCAAAAATGCGCTGCCTTTCCTGTATGGGAAAGAAGTTGATGAACAGGCGATCGCCAATGCCATCAAAAATTACCGCTCGGCATGGAAGAATCAGAAGGAACAGCATCGTGGCGTGCCAACCTTTAAGAAGAAAAGCAGTGAGCAGTCCTACCAGACGAACGCGCATTACTACCTCAACAGCAAAAAAGAACTGACCAGCAATGTGCGGTTTGAAGATAGCCACCATATCACCCTGCCAAAACTTGGCAGGATCCGTTTTGACGGTTCCCCGAAGCTTATTGCAAACTTGTTAGACCGGACAGCCGATACCCGGATTGGGACAGTCACTATCTGGCGGGATGCTGTCGGGGAGTATTGGGCTTCTTTCAGCATCGCCTCTGAAGAGCCGTTTTATGGACTACTCCCCAAGACCGGCAGCCGACAGGGGATCGATTTAAACCTGCTGGAACTGGTCAATGATTCCGACGGCGGTGATGCCCCGAACAGACGGTTTTACCAGTCTGCCCAGGAAGGCCTGGCAAAAGCACAACACAGACTGAGCCGGATGGGGGAACATGCAAAAAAAGAAAACCGGAGTCTTGCCTCCAGTAAGAATTATCAAAAACAGCGGAAAAAGACCGCTTTTCTTCATCGGAAAGTCCAGCGTCAGAGAAAGGACTACCTTCATGTGTTATCCAAACGTGAAGTCGAGAACCAAGACATCATTGCAGCGGAAGACCTGAAGGTATCAAACATGAAGAAGAACCATAAACTGGCAAAAGCAGTCTCCGATGCCGGCTGGCGCACCTTTTTGACGATGCTCCAGTATAAAGGAGCGTTATATGGCAAAACAGTTGTTCTAGTCCCACCGAACTACACGACACAGACTTGCAGTGTATGCGGTTATGTGATGAAAGGGGAAGAACACCTGACATTAAAAACCCGGGAGTGGGAGTGCCCAAACTGTCACACCATCCACCACCGGGATACGAATGCTGCAAAAAATATCTTGGCGCGAGGGATCGCCCTGTTAAAAGAGCAGGGTATCCTTTTGTGACAAGACCCCTGGCATGGCAACTCGCCAGGGGATAACCGTCCGGTCATTGGCGGACCTCCACCTGTTACCCTACGGGGGACAGGCGAGTCTGCTGTATCCGGATAAGTTGGTGTGTACTGGTAATTCCTATAAGAAGTTACTGGTATTCCATCAAGCTCCTGACAACGTCAGGAGTAGTTGACAATTTTTGTTTCCACCCATAGTATGTAAAAAAAATTTTATTTTGGATTTTTTCGGACAGAAAAAAGGAGCCATAATGACTACCTTTTCTCCTATTCGCTGTAATTATTCTCTTTTCTCAGGATCATTTTCCTTTCGTAAAATTCCATGTTCCAGAAGATGCAGTTTGTAAAACTAGCAAGGACTTCTCCCATGCTCAATTTCTTAGCTGCATCAGACAGGAAAAAGCTGAGAGCTTCGAAACTGCATTTTCTTAATTCCTCTTGATATTCCTCCCAACTTTCCGCAAAGCTTGTCTTACCGATCTCATCGACTAATGGTTTCAGAATTTCTATGATTTCTGTAGATGGCATAAGTTCTTCTTCCATGTCGCTATCCCTGAGCTGCACGATCAGATGGCGCAGTTTTTTCATATCAACCGGGTACCGGTATGTTCCTAGTTCTTTTCGTTTCGTGTTCATATAAAAATTTGCAAGCTCATCCAGGGTTTCTAAGGGAAGACCATGGTTATCTCTGCTGATCTTACCCAGTCCTCCGTTATCGATCAAGGAATCCACGGTTTCCTGAATGACCTGTCTGTTTCCCCATTCCTGGTAGTGGTTACAGAAATTGCCCTCAAAAGTCTTGAAATACAAGATTTTACCTAGTAATTGATTATAAATGCTCTGCAGATCCTCTGCACTTTTGGTGTCATTATGGCGGTAGTAATACGGGACAACCGGGATCTTTGTTAGGATGATCTCGTCTTTCTCTTCACAGTCTTTGAGCAGATTGGCAATCGCTTCGCTTCCAAAAAGGATCTGATAGTTTTCTTTCTCTTCTTTGTAATCGTCCAGATCGATGAGTTTCACAAAGCTTCCATCTTCTTTTTTGAACGCTGCACAACTCGCTCCATAGAGCAGTTCCTTGATGTCTGCTTCAATCAATTCCTTGATGAGCTTGTACAAAACGGGATTCTCTTTGTTCATGTAACGGATGTTCACTACTGGTGTCGGAAGGTCGATATGCCCAACAATTCCCCTCGCGACTTCTGTATCGCCTGGGTAAAAATACCGGTCATCGATCGTTCCGTAATCATCCTTCACGATGCCTGACGGCCAAAGGACTTCCCTGCTGGAAAAGGCTGTGATATCTTCCGCCCTGGTTCCATCCATTAAGATCAGATCCATTACATAGCTTTCCATGTAATCTTCATTGTTGCTTGCTTTGTTTTCCATATAAACAATTCTCCTTTCTTGTTTCTTATGAAGCCTCCACGCCCATGCGGTGCGTGGCTCCTGTAGACGGGGTATCTGAAACAGGAATGATCCTGTGAAGATACCACATCATGGGCTTACCGTCTGGCGTTGGAGTTTTGCTGCCGTACCACTTGCGTCTTTCGAACGTTGGGACACATGAGTTTCTACACTTATAGTATGTAAAATATGGTGAACAGTTTGAAACAGTTATTTTTGTTACCGGTGTCAGCGAGAACAGCCTGCAGAAAGTGCAGGAGTATATCTGGAACCAGTGAAAGGGTGGCATTCATTCACGTCCATGCGGTGTGTAACTTCTATGAACGTGGTACTCTGCCTGACATGATAGAAATTTTGAAAAGCTTGAAGGTATTTACTTAACCACACTGCCTTTAATTTTGATAGAGCTGTAGAGCTGTGCTTAACTGCATGACTATTTTTTTGTAATTTTTTGTACAAGGTACCTGTAATTTTGCACACAGGACAAAATAGGTATTTTGTTGTGGAATAAACGGAAATATTTGGATCGGTTACCTATTCTAATACATACCTATGCCAGAAAAAAAAGAAGCCGGATTCTCTCCGACTTCTCTTACTATTTTGTTGCTCCGCACTCACTGCATTTATATCCATTCGGGACCTGTTTGGTCGATTCCGGAGTATCTACAACCGTCTCGTCATACGCATCTTTTACCAGAACTTTTTCATCGTAGGCTGCCTGATCTGTTACCGTTCTTGTTCCGACCTGTACTTGTTCTACTGAATAACCATGACCGGTTTCAGCTCCATGTGCATCGAGAGCAGATTCGCTACGCCCCATATCTAATCCACATACAGTGCAAACATAATGTCCTTCATAGATTGGCTCCTCATGCGTCACTGCATCATGATGGACTGTTTTATATTCTGCATCATGATGGACTGTATGGGTCTTTGCAGGAATTGTTTCTGTTTTATACTGCTGTACCCATTTATGTGTATGGGCAGCTTCCTGTTTTGTGGATTCCGTTGGTTTTACTGTGGCAGCAGGTGTTGTCACCGTCCCGGATGATCCAGGTTTTTTCTTGGCTTCGGATTTTGTGCTTTCCTTGGTTTCAGATTTTACCGTCTCTTTTTTGTCTGTTTTCGTAGCAGATTCTTTTTTGTCTGTTTTAGAATTCTTTTTCGTTTCGGATTTCTTATTGGATTTTGTATCAGACTTAGCTTCTGTTTCGGATAAGTCTTCCTCTTTTGCTTTCGTTGTCTCCTCCGGCACTGTTTCTTCTGGTATTTCACCAGATACTTCTTCCTTTGTTACCGCGTCAATCGTCACTGTCCCTTTCTTTTCTGTACTTTCCGGAACTTTGACTTCTTCCTCTACGGTACTTCCGTCCGATTTTGCAACCGTTGTGTTTCCATCACTGATCACGATCCGATCCTGGTCTGCCATGTCCGTAGCAGTACCTTTACCGACCACGGTGACTTCTTTTTCAACCTCGATCGTTGGATGGTCGTCCACGGTATATGCGCCATCGATATCTGTATCATCCTTTGTTACTTCCTTTTCCGGTTCTGGATCCAGGTTTTCCTGTTCTTCCACTACAGATTCTGTGGATGCATCATCTACCGTCAGGTACTCTGCAAGCTTTTCTGCATTTACTGTTATCTGATAGGTTACTTTATAGGTCCCTGGTGTATCCAGGTCCATATCGGACTGGGCTTCGATATTTTCTACAATGTCTCCATCGTATGTAATACCGTGAAGCAGATTGGGATCTTTTGCACCCTGAACTACAGTCACATTATCCATTCCGGCCACTGCCACTGCTACATCTGCTTCTGTCCAGGATACTTCTTCGGATTCCTGGTCTTCCGTCTTGGTCTCCTGGGTTGGTCCCTGGTCTGTTTTGGTCGGGGCTTTTTTGTCTCCGCATCCAGCCATCCCTACGGCTAATACTCCTGTCGCTGCCAAAAGCGCTGCTCTCTCTACATTCTTCATATCTGAATTCTCCTCTCTATTTTTCAGGATTTCTTTCCTGTTACTTAGAGTATGTATAATTTAAAATTATTTTGGATTTTTTCGGACAGAGATTTTTCCCGGTCAGATTTCTTCCTTTTCGTATTATATCATTTTAAAAAGTTTCCGCAACCTTTCTTTATTGTGGTCGGTATACTGATACTATTATTTTTGCTTTATTACGGTCACTATACTGATATTCTATTAGGACTATTACGGTCGGTATACTGAAAACAATATTTCCAATTCAGGGGTTATTTTTAAGAAAAATTATGGAAAGAGCATTTTGGTAGGAAATTGGTAGCTCCTGACTTTTGCACGGTAGGAAAAACATAGCTGAATGGGTTATTTCGTTCTTTTTTGTGGGTTATTTCTGGAAAAAAGTACTTATTTTCAAAAGCAGCCCATAACCTTCCTTAATAAGCGGACTTTTTCAAAAAACCCGGTGGATGTCAAAAAAAGTCGGGAGATTCATGGTCGGTATACTGAAAATAATAAAAATCAACACAGTCATACAGGAGGATGTTATTTTACAAAAAAAGAAAGACCGGGAATATATCCCGGTCAATCTGATTAGTTCTCTTTCAAAGATTTAATATCATTAATTGATAGTTTCGTTGCTTCCGATATTTGCTCATAAGATAAGACACCCTGTTTTAACAATATTTTTGCAGTTGCTAAATGAGCTTCATATTCAGCTTCCATCCGTTCTTCTTTCCGCATATCTTCCATCGCCTTGCACATAGTTGTATCCCCTTTTTGATCTTTCTTAACAGTATAACATGCAGCAAAAGTTCCGCACATTTCTTATCTTCGAAAACTTTACTCACGAACATAGCGTCCATTAACCGGAATTTGCGGATACATTCCAAATCTTCCTGGTGTTTTCTCTGTATATCCAAAGATGAAAAAAGCAATCAATAATATATTGACTGCTTTCTTCTGAACTCAAAAACCACCATTCTGGTATGCTCTCGCAATTACATATGATGGTTCATAATATGCACTTGCATTATAATTGTCAATTACTTCGCAAATCGGATTGTTATACACTCGAAAAATACCATCCACATAATCTTCATTTGAAGTCATGGTGTTAGTGATTAATCGCTGGTAAACAGCACCAATTGCCAAAGGATCTGGAATATGTTCCACCAATTCCCGATCTACTTCTGTAATATCAAAATTACCATTCTGCAGCTGATAATTTTCAATCCATTCATGAGCAACTTTTACTGGGTTATCACAATGTAGAACATTAGCACAGCTCAACAAATGATACATATTCTTTTTTCCTATGGTATTAACCACATATTTATTCCTCTGATGGATGATTCTTGCTACGCGTTCGATCATTGAACATATAAAGAATAGATCATTTTCGGTGATTTCTTCATCTGGAAAATAAATGTTTTTCATAGCTTTTCACTTCCCTTAAATGTAAGAGTTTGCAATGCTCTTTCTGTACAAAAAACAATTTGATGTGTTGGATAGTTAAACTTTACTAATTCCCAAAAAGCAGTTCTGGAAATTTTGCCTGCAGTAAAATCTTCCACATAATTCCATATTTGATCATCCGCCATCGGACCCTCTACAATATCATAATTATGTTCGATTCCCTGCCGGCAACGCGCTACAAAATCCAGCCATTCTTCAGACATTTCTGGAAAAGTAAGTACATTCAATGCCGAATCTGACTTATAGGTATAGCGATTAAGGATCGATGCACCATTTTTAGTAATCGCCCAACGAATAGCTTGTTTTTTGATATTTGTACAATAAAACCCATAGCCGAAATCTTTATAAAATCCGTTTTGTAATATCCGAGGTGTTGCCACTTCTACATTACTACCATGATAAATACAACTATCCATTAAGATACCTCCAATGTTATCTTTCATCTCAAGTATAGCAAAATATTTTTGATCATTCAAGCAGCGTTTTGCAGTACAAACCGGTCAACCTCTTCCACAGCTGCCAGTAAAAGATCATATCCAAACTTCCAGTGTTCACTGGTACCGGAATATTTCTGATACTTTTTCTGGAGTGTATCCATCTGATCGAGCGCATACGCACAAAGATCATCGCTGGATAGCTGTTCTGCTTTTAATCCGAGGACATCTTTCAGCATGATATAATATTCTTTCAGGAATTCTTTATATTGTGCTTCTGTTAAATGGGAAAGATAAGGACGGCGGACCAATTCATGGTCAATCGCCAGTAAGACGGCAGATGTGTAGGGCTGGGGGTATTTATGATAAAACCCTCCTGTCATATGGTATAAAGCGTCCAACGCTTCATTGTCCTGTTTTTCAAGGATCCGATGCATCAGTTGCATCAGATCCCCGAAGAAATTGTAGTAGTATCCGTTTTTCAAGAATTCATTCCTCATAAAAATCTTCTCCTTCTTCGAATTTTGTAGATACATATAGGAAACCGAATCCGATGGTCATTAGAAATAATAACCACCAATCAGAACATGTTGTAAATTCGGCTTCAGAACCTGCAAAAAAGATAAAGTACATTCCAATTGTCCGTGATACGATTGTTTTTAAACTTATGTTTTCCATATTGAAATCCTCTCTTTGCAAATTGTTTTTCAGACCCTTATTAGATCCTCCTTTCATAAAATATTTGTCTGATACCTATAGAATCGTGAAAAAAGAAGAAAACAAAAGCCGTCCAAAAGGACGGCCCTGGTTTTACCATTCATCGTATTCAAACTTGACTTTTCGTTCTTCCCTGTCAACTACAAGGCGTGCATAAAAGTCCTTCTGCTTATTTGCGGAATAGAATTTCAATACATCTGTTTCTCCTTTTTCGAACAGATCCTGTAACTCTTCTTCCGTCAGGTCATGGGCACAGATCTTTTTTCCCACACGGAAACCACAAAGGTCTGTATCGGTACATCCATATCCCCAGGAATATTCTTTCATGGGACTTTCGCAGATCGGGCATACATAACTGCACTCCTTTTCCACATGGTAAATCGTTACCCGGCCGGTTTCCTTATCCAGTTTTAACGGCGCTGTAAAAGAACTTCCGTCCCTTCCCTTTAATCCAGATACAGGATCACTGATCCCATCTTTCAAAAGCTTCTTGACCACGGACTGTGGAAGGATCTTGTCATAAGCACGCTTCCAAAGGACAAACGCGCAGCTATTGTCTTTTGTTCCCGGGCAGGTATAAGTCCTGGTAGATTCCAGTAAGGATCTTCCGCAAGTTGGGCACTTCAGATCGGATTCGCTTTCAAAAGCAAATACTACCTGTTTAGAATCTGGATCATACTTTAGCATCGCACTGAAGGTTCCGCCATCTTTCTTTTTGAATCCCTTGATCATCCCGGTTTTTCCATTTGTAAAGAATGCATCCCATTCTTTTTCCGGAATCTCTACGCCGGCGATCTCTGACCGGATGTGAAAGTCACAGCTCTTCTCTTTATGGCCGGAGCAACCATATCCCCATGGATATTTGTCGATCGGCTTGCCGCATTCCGGGCATTTATAATCTGTTTCCATAATCGTCCTCCTAATAAATTCTTCTCTGACTGGAGCATCAAGAATCTCTCTGGTCCATGTCCTGACTGCATCTTCCATGTCGCTCATGAATGTGGTATAGGAATCCAGACCATGTTCGATATCATCCAGCCGTTTTTCCCACTGTGCTGTCATAACTGCTGATTTTAATTCTTCTACCGGGAAGCAATCCATCATCAGCATTCCTTTTTCAGTCGGTTGAATGGATTTTCCCTGTTTTTCCGTATATCCACGGGTTTCCAACGTTTTTACAATAGAAGCCTGGGAAGATGGTCTGCCAAGTCCTTTCGGCTGTTCCCCTGCCTTTCCAGCCATAAGGTTCCGGAGGTCTTCGTCCTCTAAGGTCTTCCCGCAATTGATCATAGCTGACAAAAGCGTTGCGTCCGTGTAGCGTTTTGGTGGTTCCGTCCATTTTTCATCTGCCGAAAACGTTCCATCGACCCTTTCTCCTTCAGTCAATGACGGAAGAAAGGTTTCTTTTGGAAGGCCGAGGACGGTATAAAATCCCGGTTCTACGATGGATGTTCCGTTTGTTAAAAAGATTTCCCCATCGCACACAGTCCGGATCGTTGTTTTAGAAATCACAGCGTCTGGATACAATATACACAAAACAGAACGTGCGATCAGGTCATAAACTTTTTGTTCCGTACCCTGCAGTTTTGCAGTTTTTTTTGTAGGAACGATCGCATAATGGCTTTCCACCTTTGTACTGTCAAAATAATGTCTGGAAATATCCATTGCAGCTTGTACAGACTGGTTAGGTGCATATTTTTTGTAGGCATCGGTAGACACTAACCGGAACAATACTTCTTCCATCTCCGGTACCATGTCATTAGGCAGATACATGGAATCGGTACGCGGATAAGTCGTATACCCATCTTCATAAAGTTTCTGGGCAATCTTTAACGTATCGGAAAGGCTCAGCCCGAACTTTTTATTGCAGTCCATCTGCAAGGTCTGCAGGTTGTAAAGATACGGTTTATTTTTTTTCGCCTTTTTCTTTTGAACTTCAGCAACAGTGCTATGATCTGTACTTCTTAATTTTTGGAGTAGTTCACGCACCTTTTCCCGTTTAAAGATCTGTTTCGTCTGATAGGAACCTTCGTACACTTCTTTTTCGTCCGTCACAAATTTTCCTTTTACCGAATAAAAACGTTCCGGTTTAAAATCGCGAATGGCTCGTTCCCGTTCAACGATCATTTCCAAAACAGCTGTCTGCACACGCCCAACAGATAATACCTTATTTCCTGGATATTTTAAGGTCATAGCGACTGTCAGTCCTGAACCAACAAGGAAATCACCTGCGCTTCTGGCACGTCCGGCATCGATCACCGGTTTTCGTTTCTGATAGGACACCAGATTTTCTGGGGAAAAAGCTTTTTGGAAAGACTCCTTTGACTGCTCATAATAGATCGCCCTCCAGTATTTTCCATGGTATCCCATATAAGTACACAGGTAATCCATAATAAGATCCCCTTCACGGTCATTATCAGTTGCACAAATCACTTTATCTGCCTTTCGGAACATTTCGCGGATCTTTCGGTATTGTTGATTCGCGCCTTCCACTAATTTCAGCTCATACTGTTCCGGAATATAAGGAAGGGGGATATTGGACCATTTTGCATATGCAGGGTTTATGTCTTTCGCCTGTTTCAACTCACACATATGCCCGTAACCCCAGATCACACAGGTTGCCTGATGGTCGTATCGGATCATAAAACACCCGTCTTTTGCCCGTTGTGCTTTGATCTGTTTTTCATACTTTTCGATCTCTGAAAAAGAAACTTTTCTTGAACCTAAAGAAATCCCATCGAGTGCTGCCGCTATCTTTGTTCCCATATCAGGCTTTTCTGCATAAATAACGATCATCTTTTCTTTTTGGCAGCCCTTGCCGCCATCCTCCTTTTCAGCCATGCCGGTTTCTCGTCTGTCAAAGTTAAATGCTCCCGCAGATATGCATTGATCCGTCTCCGCATAAACCGGTTTTCCTCTGTTTCCACGCCAGTTTCCATGATCCAGATCAGGAAATCCATATAACTTCCATCTCCATGTTCCACGTAACGATCCATGTCGGCTTCATCCGGGACATACTCTTCCGCCTGGTATTCCATATTAGAAAAACGGTCCACCAGGCGGTCATATGTTTCATAGTCGCACTCTACTTCAGTATCACACATAAAAAATCACCTCCTATATCATAGTATGGTGAATTTCCTTTGATTTTGGAATTTTTCGGACGAAAAAGGACTGATGCATCAGCAACAGTCCTCTTCAAAATTTATTTATTTGTTAAATACAGAAATAATATCGATGCCCATACAAAGCCTCTTTTTGTGAATTCAACTCCTTACTGACTATTTTCATATTTTTTTAATCCCTTTCTATATTGCTTAGATACTCTGCCGCTATATATTCACAATATAATTCCCTATCTGAAACTGTTGTATCTACAGGAATATACTGTTCAATATAAGGAATCAGCTTCTTAAACTGTTGAACACCCCAAAGAGCGTTAGAAGGAGTTGTATTCAGAATATCTTCTTCAGTAAAAGAAGTAGCATCGCTTTCATCTAAATATGCCATTTTTTCTTTCGCATAGGATTCATTCTTTGCAAAATCAGGATTGTAGCATAACGAAAAATATGATTCTTCGCTTGAATCATATGCCATAGCTTGTAAATCCTTTTCAATACGCTTTAATTCTGACATAATATAATCGAGAAAAATATCATATTTTTCTTGTGTTTTACTAAAAAAAGATGCTTTAATGTATTTCAAGCAATCATAGACAATAGAATAATGTTTTACAGAGCCATCAGTATATTCTGTATCTGTAACACAGCTCGGGTACCTTTTCTTTAATTCGTTATCCAATGTCATTATGTATTTTTTCATATCTGAATTGTCGATAATTAAAGGTTCGTTTTGTAGTTTTTCTTCATATTCAGAAATAATCTTTTGCAACTTTCCTGTAAGCAATTTTATTCCATTCACAATTTCATTGATCACGGGAATTATATCCGTATCAATTTTTAATGGCTTAAAATGAGATAATTCTGCATCTGGATGACACATTCTTAATGTATAATCATGTTCTCCTAATTTCATCAGTTCATCCATAGGACTTGCAGGAAGAATATCCTCTAAATATACAGTTTCCCTCTGCCCCTCATTATTTGTATAATTTGTATCAACGGGATGTGCTAAAAGCAAACTTCGTAAAGTACGAAAACTGTGTATAATTTCAGGTCGATTAAAACACTTTTCAATGGCTTTATCTTGTCTACTAAGACCAACACCTAATAAGTTATGGTTCAAATCAAGGATAGATGTAATTATTACATCTATATTTCTAATTAGAAAACATAATTCAGCAGGAGTCCGATTATTGTTTTTGAAATAACTATCTATATCCTGCATTGAAAAATTCATAACAGCCATTGCAGAAAAACATTTATTGACATTATATTTTGAAACATCATGTTCACAAAGTCGATTAACCACTTCTACGCATTTACCATGTTTTTCAATCCAATCTTTATAATCGTAATTCATATTAAGCACCTACTTTCTTGCGAATAAGAATACGACCATAAGTTCTAAGCAAATAACCATCACAATTAGATGCAGTATAATATCTTTGCGCAGGAATATCGGTATAATACAATGCTGCACCAGTATTCACTTTTCCACCGCTTGTAACGCTTTCGTCTGGATTATGCTGTTTTGCAACATCTGTAAGCTGAGTATAGAACTCGTCATTCTTAGCATCCTTTGCCTTATGTAAATTTGCATTAGCACTTGCCATATCTTTTACCATCCTATAATTTTTCTTCTTACTTATAGAATGGTGAATCGTCCCCAATTTTCCTCATCAAACCACAACGCAAAAAAACACCAGGAATATTTAATCACATTCCCGGTGCCTTTTATTTTTATTTGTTTTTTTCTTTTTTTTCTTGTTCTTTCATAAATTCATTGATCTTGTAAATCTTAGAATCTTTTGCACCGGTAAAGGATGCCCATTTATCCGATATTTTATCTGCGGTCTCCGTGACATCATCGACACTTTCTTTTACGTTACCTTTAATAAAATCCCAGCCATCCTGTGCCTGGTCTGTAAGCCAAGCCCATTTTCGCTGGACTTTACCACTGACCTTTGTTGCATCCTTTAACTTTTCATTTGCGATCTTCCGTTTCTGCCGGTCATTTTCTGTTAAAAGGTAAGAACTGTCGGTATCGATCACTTTCATCAGGTCACTCTGGGATTTTGTCAAAACGTCCCCACTGAGTTTTTTATAAGCATCTTTGTTTTGCGAAACAGAAGCATTAAAACGACTGGACTGAGTTTTGCTATTTGCATTGGAGGCGGCGCTGTTCATTGACTGCAGTGTTTTATAAGATTTCAGAGAGTAGCTGTCAGGACCAGATAATGCTTTATCAAAGATCCATTGAGTATCGATACTGTCCCTGACTGCGGAAACCCCGCTGCTGTTTAACGCACTTTTGTACGTGGAAGTAACAGACGATGCTGCAGAGGATACCAGACTGGACATATCAAAGCCTTTCGGGATGGTTGGGGTTTCCAGCTTCAGACTGTTTGCAATATCCCCATACTCCTGCTGAAATATCTGCATACTGTTTCCAGACTGTCCACTGGCATCCACCATCTGATCATAATTTTCTGTAAAATTATATGCCAAAGCAAGATACTGTGCATTTGTAATGCTGTTGTCATACCCACTGGTAATATCTACATCGGAAACATCAAAGAAATCACCGGATGGAATGGTGATTTCATAATTTTCTTTGTAATAATCAGCCAAACTGGTCTGATCTGTAGTAGTCACCATGGACTGGATATTGGAATACATTTTTTCGAAAGCATCCGTAGACATAATGGAATTCAAGTATTCCGATTTTGCGGAAAAAGAACTGCTAAGATTGTCTGGAACAGTAGTTTCATCAAATTCCGAAAGATCTGAAATGTCCTCTGTCGCTTCTGATACGATTTGGTCAGTTGTTTCTGCCGCAAATGCCTGTATTGGCATCAGTCCTATAGATACTGACATAAAAAATAAAATCATACGTTTTTTGTGCATAAGAAATCCTCCTTTTCCTATAGTATGTAGAATCTAATGCAAAACAAACCTATTCTGCTTTCATCATAACCTGTGCGGTTGTGTATTTCGCCATGGAATCAATGATGCTTTGATGCAGTGCCAGATATTTGTAAGATAAAGTATCAATATCACTGCTGTTACCTTGGGCCATAATAAGGATCTCCTGCAAATTATCCATGGTTTCGCTGACCCCTTCACACCCTAATTTTTCTTCATAGGTGTAGGTTCCGGTTCGAACAGGATGATCCGTCTGTTCTTTTTTATAACATCCCTGGATGATATCCAGTTCTCCCTGCAGGACAGAAATATGATTTAAGAAATCGTCTTCCTGGATACTTCCTGCAATATACAAAGCAAACACATCGTCCATTTCCCCTACATAGGTCCGCAGGTTACTGATATACGATTCCTGTTTCTGGAACCATTCTTCGCCGGTATACTGTTTTTGGTAATGATAAAACCCTCTTGCTGCTAAGATACCGACAATCAGAAGCAAGGGGATGAAAAGATACTTCAAATATTTCCGCATATAAAACTCCCTGTCCAAAAAAAACTGATTTTTGAGGTTTTTCACGATACTATAAGTAACAACAAAAATAAGGAGGTAATTCTACTATGAATTACATTGGCATTCTGACAGAATATGAACAGATCCTGATAGGAAACCGGAAGGAATTTTCACAAACGTATCTTCCTCGTGTCCAAAACAGTAACGATCTCAGGAAAGTTCTGCGGTACATTACAGAAGGGATTCTGCACTGGACACCGCAGCAAACCAAAACATTTCTCACACCAAAGGTTGTAGAACGATTGCACATGAAACGTCTGATCAAATTAATCAAATTTCCACCGGAACTGGATCCGGAAACAGACCTGTTTTACGTCGCCTGCTTCATGTATCCGGGTCAGATCTCGTTTAATAAAAGGCAGCGTGTCCTTTTGGTTTACGAGAAAGTACTCCAGGGGGAACTTATCAAATTTCCAAAAGAATTTTTCCTGCTTGGATACGCAGAATATAACATTCATGTATGTATCCAATATGCGCTGAACCACTATACCTGTTTCCATTCCATGGAAGAGCTGTACGCATTTTTTGCTGATAAAAGAAAATTCAATGCTTTTGCAAGAAAAGTCCGGTTGTTAGATGCGGTCCAGTTACTTTATGAGTGTCCACTGGATCTGTTGCATGAATCTCTTTCCCCGGATGCAAGGGATGAATTTCTTTATCACTACTACAAATACCGTTACTATCTGAAATATGGAGGACAACCATGCTGATACATATTAAAGACCAGATGCTGCAGTTAAAACCGGAAGAAGTCCGGACATCCAAAAAACTGATCAGCCGGATGCTCAAAACGATCGAGAACAGCTCACAAAAATGTGGACAATGGTCCTTTTATCTGACTTTCCTGATCGTGATGCATATGATGTCCCAATCGCTCCTTAATGAAGTAGACCCTGAGACATTTGAAAGATATTTCCCACAATCTTTTCGAAAAAAAGAGTAATGATAGCAGGGCATTTTGCCCTGCTATTTCTTTTCAACCTGTGGGATATACACGATCATTGCAGACATGTTGTCCGGATATTTTACAATTTCCTTAGCTGCCTTGATCAAAGCCTTTGTCGCTTCCGTACCTTCCGGCGGGGAATTCAAAATGATCTCTGTCATGGCATCCGGGCGTAATGCATAATGGATCCCATCGGTTGTCATAAGGACGATATCGGTATCCTTCATCTGTCCGTTAAAGATTTCAATCTTCGGATCAATGATCTTGCCAAGTCCACTGGTAAGTTTCAGCCGGCCATCGTGGACATAATACGTTTCCTTATCGATTTTTCCTTCGGAAAGCAACTGGAATGCCTGTGTATGGTCGTGAGTGATCAGATTCAGTTGCGCATTCCGCATCAGGTAAAAACGGGTATTTCCAGCATGTCCGATCGTGATCCTTTTATTCTCCATAAAAAGACAACAGGTTAGACTGGCTGAATATCCGGAAAACAATTCTTCATTTCCCATTTGAAATGCTCCGAGGATCCGGTTTGCATCCTGCATGGCTTTTCGGATAAAAAATCCGGGACAGGAAAGCAACAAATCTTTTTGCTGTTCAAAGGTATCTTTGATATTCTCTACAATATCCATAGCAACAATGGCTGCAGGCTGTGGTCGCTGTGGCATGGAACCTGTACCATCTGCGATCACACAAAATAAATTATTATCATCCAACTCACATAACTGGACAAAATCTTCTTGCAACTCTCTCCCGACTCCGATATCAGAAGTCGCACCGCAAAAATACAATGCCATTATTTGTTCTCCTCTTCTTTCTGCTCTTCCGACGGTTCCTCTTTTTTATGACCGTGTGAAAATACCAGGGCGATCACGGCTGCACCGGCAGCTACGATACCGGCAAGGATCAGGAAAATCTGTAACCCACGGTTATTGTCCACTGTTTTTTTCACCTGTTCGGTTGCTTCTTCTGCTCCAGATTTTTTAATGGATTCTGCAGGTGTGGGGGATGCCTCTACTCCGTTATCCGCTGCGGAAGCTGTTTCTGTTGAAAAATCATCCTGGATTTCTGTGGTATCCATGCTATCGTCTGCAGTTGTCCGCAGTTCACTGACAATGCTTGTCCCTTTAACTTTTCCCTTATTTTTGGTTGATGGAGCCTTAGAAGGATTGATGATCGGTGCGGTGATCAGATTTGTAGCTGAATCTGTTGTAGGAGCAGTCACTACTTCTGTCTCTTGTTTTGCATCCTGTTTTTTGTCTGTATCTTTCTTTGTATCCTCTTTTTTCGTATCATCCTTCTTGCTATCCTCTTTTTTATCTGTAGATGGTTTCGAATCTGTAGATGGCTGATCCGGTTTCGGGGACGGCTTAGGATCTGGATCAGGATCTGGGGTCGGAGGAACGATCTCTTCTGCTTTTTTGAACAGGATCGAATTAGAATGGATGGATGCATTCATCGAAAGACCATTTCCATATCCAACAGCTACATTTGTATCAAACGATGCAGTCGTATCCATAGAAGCATTGTTCGTGGAACGGATCACCATAGCTTTTGTCTGGCTAAAATCTTTCCCATAATTATGTACCGTGATCTGAAAATCGGATATTTTATCATAGACATAGATCTTTTTATTGATAATACTTGGATGGATCCCGTTGACCGTAATGGTACGATCTAAAACATTTCCGTCTGCATCCTGAAATTCCGGGACATCGATCGTGGCCACTGTCAGTTCCTGTGGAATGGTAAACTGCATAGTATAGCTGCTAGACTGCCCTTTTCCCTGGAAGCCATCATATGTTGTATACACATCTTCATGTCCTTCTACACTATCCGAAGATACCGTAATGGATGGAACACCAATATCGTAAGTACAAGACAGCTGTAATGAGAAATCTTTCATGGGATTTTCTATCGCCTGTCCAGTTGCAGTTTTTACGGAAGCAGAGCCTTTTATGGAAACAGAAGTTTTTTCTTTGGAGTTTTCTGTATCTTTCACCAGAAGTTTTAAAGAATCTTTCTGGCTAAAATCACCATCCGGCTGGATCTTTAAAGTAAGATCTGTAATGTTCTTATCCGATACATTACTATCCAGAATTTCTTCTTCTCCGTTGTACAGCTTACAGGAAGCATGGTCAAAAACAGGGGCTGTCACCGTCTCCAGATGGACTCCTTCCGGGATCTGAATACGAACTTCATAGGATTCCGGAATTTTTCCTTTTCCGGTAATCCCGTTTACGGATATCGTAGTTTCTTCCCCATAAGCAAGTTCTGTTTTTTCAGCAGAAAATTCCGGTGTTCCCGCTTCATAAATTTCCTTTTCCATTTGCGTGGTGGTACTAGCGGATGTGGTCTCTGAAAACTCTTCTCCATCTTCGGAATGTTTCACAGATAGTGTTGTACTCACCTGATCTTTCGTAGGATCTGCCTTACCGCTGACAGAAAGACCATCGAAAGAAGAATCATCCTCAATCGTTCCATCCGGCTGAAGAGCAACCTTCTGGACTTCCCCATAAGAAGTCAGATCGACCTCTTCTTTTTCTTGTGCCTGGAGAACTGTCTCTTTGCCATCTTTATCGGTTACTGTAACCTGAATATCTCCCTCATAATTTTTCCAGTCAGCGACTGTAAGGGAAGACGGCGTAAAACCATCCGAAAACAAAGTATCCGCTTTTGTATAAGGCAGGTTTTTTCCAAGCGACTCATAGGAATAATGATAGACCTGTTCTAAGTCATTTTCTGTCAGTTTCTCTTTTTCCTGTACGATCGCAATCTTTCCCTGTATATCCTCTGCTGCCACTGGTACGGCACAAGTACCCGATAACAGGCTGAGAGCCGTCAGGGAAGAAATACAATGTATTGTTTTTCTTTTCATAAAAAATTCCCTTTCTAAAATTCTTCTGCTGAATGGTCTTTTTTCCCATTCAGATATTGACTGTCTGCATAATTTTTTCTTTCCGGAATAGCCGGAAAGCCATATCTCTTTGACTTTTTCTTTCTTTGGATGAACACTGCGCATCCAACGCCAAGTAACATCCCAAAAATCACGGATAGCAGATACATTTATCCATCCTCCCTTCCTTCCATGCGTTGATGTAAAGTTTCAATAGAAAAAGCTGTCAAGATGACTTCCCCAGTATGGAGATAGACCACAGTCCCAATGCGTTTCCCATGTGTATAGTCGTACACCAGCCCTTCCTTTTTCTTTTTCCTCACATCAAGGATCACTGAATTTGTATTATAGCTCACATAAAATTTGATGTTTTCTTTCGGGATATAACAGTCTCTTGTTACTTTAATATCTGCCACTTTTATACTCCTTTCCACCCCTATACTTATAGTATCGTGAAAAAGCTCCAAAATAAGGAAAAAAGAGGGATTTATCCCTCTTTTCTTTTTGGATAGCAATATGCCTGATCTTCTTTTTTCCTGGAAGCCAGGATATGTTCTGTCTCGTCCATATCGTCCAGTCCACAATTAAATGCTGTCCAGGACTGGTTCTGTTTCTTCATCCGTTCCTCCAGCATATTTTTTCTTGGATTCTTTTTCTTCCGCTTTGGTTCCCGATGAAGGAATACCTGTACCTTATCGCCAGCTGAAACATAAAAATAAAATCCGAGCAAGAACCCAATAACAAGAAAAACCACTATCACAACAATCTCCCACATAAAATCACCTCCTATTACCAATCCACAGAGTCATCATAACTAAATCCAGTGTGATCACTGTCTCCTGACAGTCCATGATCGACCTCATCCGGATCTGTAATGCCATTTTCCATCATGGTATTTTTCAACCGCTCCAAGATATCTGCATCATCCAGAGGATCATCTTCCGCCAACACTTCCGCCAAGACATCTTCTGGCACATCCACACCGTCAGAAGCTACAGCTTCAATAGCATCCGATGCAGTGTCCGCTCGCGCATCCAGGTCATCCAGGAATTGATCAGTTTCCGTAAGGTCTGGCGCATCTGTCTCAGAAACGTCCACAGCATCCGGTTCATAATCCGCAGGATCTCCGGCATCACTGAAGTCAACTTCCGGTTCTTCGTATCGATCACTGGTTGTATCCCGGAACGCATCTGCCTGTTCTTCCGAAATACCGTTTTCCTGTAACATCGAAGACATTTTGTCAAGATTTTCCATCGGTTTTCCATCCAAATCTGTTACTTCGTATGCAATATCGGCGGAGGCCTGCTGATAGTATTCTTTTTCATCGTCCGGGGCATCGAGGGAAAGCTTTTCGCTGATAGAATCAGATGCAGCCTGTAAAAGCGTATCATAATCGACCGATTCATCCACAAATACATCTTCTGCATATTTATCAAACACATCATCCGTGGTCTGGTGCCCATCAAAGACTTTATCAAAATCCGCTTTCATATCAATGCGTGGGTCGCTGTCAGAGTCTGATGCTGCGGACGAATCCACATCTTCAATTGGATCCCATTCCTCTTTTTCTTCATACGGTGTATCGCTTTCCACACTGGGTTCATACGATTCTACCGGCTGGATTCCTTCTTCTGATGGATCCCAGAGGTCTTGTTCTCCAAGGTCGATGTCCTGGTAATCGAAATCCGGTTCTTTAGGGCTATCATTTGTATCTGGATTCCAGGTATCTTCCTGTGTTGTATCTTCAGGAACAGGATCCTCTTGCGTATCAGGGTCATCTTTTTCATCCAAACGCTGGTCTTCCAATGCCATCGCATCATCTTTTGTATCAGCCTCTTCTTTTTCCATTTCTGCCTTTTTTTCAGGTTCTTCCGTGGACGGGTCTTTCAACTCCTCTACTGGCTGTGTGATATGGTCCTGCATAGGTTCCTCCTTATCTTCTTTTTTCTCAAAACGGTCCTCTACCGGTTCCCGATCTACCTTCCGTTCAACACTGGAAAAATAGGGACGGTAGATAGTTTTTGCCAAAAAATCCCCGAATTTAAACCATTTGCTATAGTCATATGTAGTTCCTTTGATATAAGAGTCAGTGTCGATCTTTTCATCTCCTCCGGTAGTGATCCTGTCACGATACGACTCCATGTAATTGGAACGGTAGACATCCATCTTATCCATGCGGAGCATGTCCTTGCTGACATATTCCTTTACAACTCGTCCATCTCCCCAAGCGATCCCGGAATCGATCAGTTTTTTTGCACAGAAGTCAAACTCCATCTTGTACTGCTGATAGAAAGTATTGGATCGGATGATTTGGGGATTCCCGATCCGTTCTACCATGCCATTCATTTTACCAGCTAGTTCCTTCATACGGTCCACAACCGGTCCGGCATCTTTCAGGATCTCATTTATGAGCTGTTCTTTTTCCTTGTCAACGTCTGTCCCGTTCTCTTGAGCCTTCTGTTTTGCTTCGTTTTCAATCTCGGACATTTTAGAGTTGCGGATATTCAACTCCCCTCCAAAATCAATTTTTGTACGGATGAAGTCCGGCATCTTCTTTGGAGTATCGACCATACTGACCATGACAGGCTGTTTTTCTACCGGTTTTTCTTCGATGGTAATGTCCTGTGGTTTCTGTTCCACTTTTTCTTCATACCGTTCCTTGATCTTTTCAAAATTATCTTCCCGGTGTTCCATAATATCTTTGATCAGTTCTACATATTTCGGATCCCCACTGTATTTTAGATCAGCCGCTTCTACTACATTATCATACTGATATGCAGATCGTTCCCCGAGAAAGTTCCGGTCAATCTGTTCCAATACATCCACAAGCTGGATCCTTGTATCTGGGATCTCATTCCGCAACACGTTAAAGGCATTCGTGTAATCTGCATTTTCATCCCTGCCGATCATGGGCGCATTTTCCGATACAGTCATCCTTCCATAGGGGGATATCCGGTTTTCCTCCATTTTGTACCGGTAGCTTGCCGCCTCGATCTTCATATTCTTATCCGCTGCATAATAATGTGGGCGGACGGAACGGTCATTTGTATAAGAATAACTGAGGCGGATACCAAAATCGGTATAGACTCCGCCGTCCTTTCCAATATGGATCTTGAAATAGTCATTATCCTGTTTTTCGTTATATGCTTCCACTTTATCCTGAAGCTCCTTCGCATCGATCAGTTCCAGGTCTTTGCTGTACACCGAACTGTAATCCCGCATATCCGTTCCATCTGTATAATCGGAAGATGCAAAGACATATTCTTTCATGGAAGTCAGGGAATCATATTGGTCAATATCAAAGGTATCGACAAAATCCATTTCTTTGATCGTATCATGGATCACGGCATCGCAAAAATTCAGATAAGACTCACATCTGGCGATCGGCTCCTGGACTTTTGTAACATCTAACACCTTTTGTTTGTAATCTTCATACGCATCCTTCATTCCAGACACCGTTTCGATCGCATCCTTTGCCTCTGCATCATGTCCATATGCCAGATGGTCTGTAACCGCAAAAGAAGCGTCCCGGAAGGCATGTTGGAAATCATACATCTGATCCAGCTTGATATTCCGGTATGTAACCAGCTGGTCCCTGGTATTCATCGTATCATTCCTCTGGTTGATGTAAAAATCCAGTTTTTTATCAAAATACAGATCCATTTTCCCGTGGCTTCTACGGAAATCCACTTCCTCAGACACAACCTTACGGGCAGCCTGATCAAATTTTTTCTCAATCGTAGATTCAATTTTTTTTACAGCAGTATCGTATTTTTCCACGATCCCTTTCCAGACTTCCTGTTTTTGTGCGGAAAGGGAATCCAGATGGTTCAGTCCTTTTGAAATAGAGTCGCATCCGGTTTCCGCCTTAATAAAATCCTTTGCTTCCTTATATGCTTCAAGCCCTTGTCCGGTCGGACTTTTCTGAAATTGTTCGATTCGTCCTGTGTCTGCGGATTTTTCCAACGCATCCATTTTTTTTCCTACTTCTTTTCCAAACCAGTTCGAGGGATTGGATAACTCCAGTCGGTCTAAAGAAGCATACCGTTCTCCGGCTTCCGGAAATTTATAATGGAGCAGATGTCCATCCGTCTTTCCAAAGCCATAAATATAGGCACCATCGGTACGGACAACTGCCTGATAGCGGACATTTTCACTTTTTCCATCCCGGTCAATATCTACATTCAGATAGACACGGTTCATAATACCGAACTTCGCCCCATCTACGTCCATTGCCCTTCCGTTCTGGATGTAAGCCTTGACATCTTTGATCTTTACATCTGTAAATTCCTCTCCCATCAGATTTTTTACAGTAGAATGATCCAACTGAATCCGGCTGCAAGGCTTTGTAACATCAACCTTACCATCTACATAGCCGTACAATGGGTTTGACTCCCGGATAGCGGCTACTTCTTTCGGGTCGATCTTATCCCGGTCTTCCGGAAAAAAATTGTTATGGACAGAATCCATGGATTGCGGATGATCTTTTGCCTCCAGACCAAACATCACTACCGGGTCCGGCTGCGGACCTTCCAGATATCCGATTTCGTTCAACTTTTCTTCCATGGTTGCAAAGCTATATTCCTTATCCTGGTCATCCTTCAGGATGGGACTTCCATCGCTTTTGCCATCTATGATAAAAGTAACAGAGTCTTTCTCTCCTTGTGCTGTCCAGCGGATGGGTCCCGCATGATTTCTGCCACGTTCTCCGGCAACTATGGAAAGCATTGCTTCCGGGTCAATCGCTGTTTTTATACGTTCCAGAATATCCAGTTCACGCTCATCCCGGTATTCCTGTACCAATCGCTGATCCAGGCCGATCTCTTTTCCTTTTACACTGATATCTCTGCGGTCCAACAATTTTCCGTCATGATCCCGCATTACCAATTCATTTCTTGAATTCCTGGAAAATTGGACTTCAAAAGAGCCTCGCTTTCCTTCCATTTTCCATGTGGAAGAATCTATGCCATCAAACTTTTTTTCATCCAGGATCCGGTGCATCGTCCATTCCAACTTATCCCCCTGGGCAAAATAAGCCTGGTCCAAACGGGTGGTTTCCACATCACGGACGGTAGCAGACTGCTCAAAAAAGCCTTTATCCATAAGAGATTCCTTCAGCCCATCAGAAGTTAAAGTTCCACCTCGGTCACTGATCGTAATAGAATCAGTATCCCGGTCATACTGCCAAACCACATCATAAGAGCCTTCTTTCGTAGTAAGTGTGGTAAAGGCATCAGAAAGTGTACTCTCTTTCATGTCCTGTCGGATCTGTTCCATACAGTCCTTAAAATAATCCGAATCTGTTTTTAGATAATCTAGCCGGTTATCGATCCGCTTCATCAGGTCATCCGAACGTATACCTAATTGGGAGAACATAAAATCCGTATAGGAAAGTTCCCGCCCACGTATTTCCTGGATCTTCGGAAACGCATCCTCCTGATAAACAAATAAATATCCCTGATCTGGCATGGGATCTTTTAATGGACTCCATTCGTAAGCATCCATTCCGTGTTCATGCAATTTTTCCATGGCTTCCCGGAATTTATCCGGTCCATCGTCATTTAATGTAATCAGTTCGAATTCTTCATCCATCTGATTGCGGAATTCATCACTGTGGTTACGCATACTATCCATAGTCATTTTTTTACAGCAGGCTGCTGTATCCCCCTTTCCGGTAAAAATACTCTACCTATAGAATGCCAAAAATGAGCTAGAACAAAATCCTGTCCGAAAATATCAAAAAATAAAGGTGATTTACCATACTATAATTGGCCGGGTTTTCTACGCGGCGCATAGAACAAGAACAATTACGAAAAAAGGGGGCTTACATATGCCAATCAAAGAATTATTTGTAAAAGCAATAAAATCTATCGCTTATAAAAAAGAAATTATCTTGAGCGACTCCGGAATCGTCCTATATAACATCTTATGTGATCACAGATCCCTTTCCGAGAAAAATAACTGGAAATTAAAAACAGGGGAATATTACATAAAACTCAGTTACGAAAGAATCATGGAGATCATCAAACATGCCCGGGCAACGGTTGCCAAACTGTTAAAGGAATTAGAAGATGCTGGATTGATCCGCCGGATCCGGAGAGGTCAGGGAAAATGCAATTTGATCATCGTCAACATCCCAGCAGATCCAAAAGAAGTTCCAACAAAAAAAAGTGAATTTGAAGAGAAAGCCATCCAAGATTTCGAAAAAGAACTGCATGTAATCGAAGAAAGAAATACCAAGGAAAATAACGCTTTCCGTTCCCCTAATGCTTCTGCTGCCAAAAAACTTCCAGCTAAAAAAGGTGATACACTGACCAAAGAAGAATATGTATTACTTACACAGGCTTATGGAAAAGATGCCGTGGACATGCAGATCGAAAAGATTGAAAGAAATCACTACAAAAACTGTAAAAATTATGAGACCATCAATAACTGGTGTGCAGAAGCGGTAACACGTTTTCAGAAGAAAAAAGCAAATGCGTTTGCTTCCAACATGCATAGCCGTTCCTATGATTTTGCAGATCTGGAAAAAGCATTGCTCTAAAAAATAAATACACCATATTGGATTTTGTTGTCTGCCTTCTCAATTCGAGACAGACTTTTTTTGCTGTCTATCTTTATTTCTTTTCTTCCAAATCCTACTTCCGCTGCCATATTCCATATAAAAAATCACCAAATGAATCTCTTTGAAATTCAAACTACCTGGAAGAATTCAAAAACTGAACTTCTAATCGTATAGATAAGAAAACGATTAGTCGTATAAGCCATTGAACGGGAGTAAGAATACCTTGAATAAAAATAACCTGGAATAAGAATGAGTGTGTAGAACACACACACAGATCCCGATTTCTTTTGAAAAGTTTTGGAATATCATTGATAAGATCAAAATATCCCAAATTTTAATTTTGGATTATCTCCGATCTTTCAAAATAAAACAGGATATTTGATCTTTTGATCTGTTTAGGAACATCTTTGATTTTTCTAAATAGAACAAAATGAATCGAAATGGATATCTCGTCCACTACGTCTTTTCTTTCCATTCAACGATTTTTTCCCTTCCTACTCTTTTGTGCCTTCTGAAAGAAGAAAATCGATAAGTAGTTGGATGTCCTTTCACTTTTCGTATGTTGGACTGTATACAAAACTATCCTTCTTGCCAGTACGTTTTTTCTTTCCACCTATCCGTTTTTTCTACCATCAGGCTTTTGAGCCTCTGGAAGGAATGAAGCCGATAGGTAGCTGGATATCTCTTTCTGTTTTTCTCGTTGTAGTCTTTCTAAGAAACAGATTCGGCATACTATAATTGTAAATATTTTTTGAAAGGATGGAATTTGATGCAAAGATTTAAAAAACGGAATCCGTGGAAGGGAATTATTGCTGGAATTGTTATTCTATCTGCAGTTTTCACTTTTATCACACAAAAACAACAGAAAGACAAACTGGATGTTTATACAGGGGAAACTACAGTATCGCAGGAAGATCTATCCCAGGAGAAGGAACAGCAAGCGAAAACAATTGAAACACAAATTTATACGGATGATACAATGAAATACTCACTCTCCATTCCAAAAGAATGGACACAGGTTGTAGAAAATGATACGGTATCTTTTGTCCATAAAGCATCTGGCTCTACGTTACGGTTGGAAACCTATGCATATGATCCAAACATCAATAATGTGACTTCAGAATCAATTTCTACAAAGATTGCAGCGGACGGAAAGACGTTTGTCAGTTTCACCAGGAAGGGAGACTCCAGTTATGAAGTTACGTACCAGGATCAGAAAAATGTAACATATGATTATATCGAAGAAGTATATTGGGATCGTTCATCCATCATACGGATTGTGTGTATCTTCAATGATGAGAATTACGAAAAAATCCTTCCTTATTATCAGACGGCACTAGATTCCTTTGCATGGGACCCGCAGGATGAGATCCCAACAGGATATTCGCTTTCTTATCTCGCAGCTGATGCCTTTGAATTTGGTTATCCGGATAGTTGGGTGGTTGGCACTTCATCAAATGCGATCGTGGCAATGGATAACACAACGAATGCTTCCCTCACGATCACCATGCAGGACTCCTCGCAGGATCTTTCCTCCCTGACAGCAACAGATATGAGCCAATTCGTCAGCCAGAACAAACAGAATGTAATGATGAATAACTTTTCTACTTCAGACAGCGAAGCTTCTGCAACTGTTACTTACATAGCAAATAATGTGCAAATGACTGCAAATTACTATCTTTTTTATGATGGACAGCATTTGTTTTCGCTATCTGTAGATTATGAAAAAGGGACAATTGACGAGTCTGTTCCATCAACCTGTAAAGAACTTTTCCGGAGTTTTGCAAAAAAAGAAGAGACTGCCGAAAATTAACGGTATGCCTCTTCTTTTTGCTAGAACGAATAAGTATAAAGTTTTTCTCCGGTCATATCAATGATCTTCCCAGAGCTTCCTTTACGATATCCCGTCTGAAAATCATCCGTATCTGCATAAACGGAAGGGATCTCGGTCGATAGAAGCTTCCATGTTTCCTCTTCCTGTAAAAGATCAAACGCACAAGTAATGATGCATTTCTGATTTTTTACTGTCTGATTTTGAAAATCTGCATGTAAGACAGCTATCACTCTCGCACTGGGCAGGGCGGTATCTGTATTCATGGTCAAAGACTTAACCGTAAAAGTTTCCGGTGTAGACACTGTTCCATCTTCATACAGTGCTTCATAGATATTTGGAAGCTTTTCAATATCTGATGTAGAAAATACTTCTGATGTTCCGTAAAACTCCTTTAACTTGGATGTATAATTTTTTGTTCCTTTATCAATGGTAAAGATCGTCGCTGTATAATCCTGTAATACTGTTCGTACATCCGATAAGATCTGCTGTAACTGTTCCCTACTGTAAGACTCTGTTTCATCAACGACTGTGTTATCTGGAAGTTCTGTCATACCAGGGTCTTCCAGGGTCGGTTCGGTATCCTCATAATCTTCCAGTTCACTTTCGGATACCACATTGCTCTCTACCACTTGTACAGAATCATCTGGCTTTTCTAAAACAGCTTCTGTTTTCTGCTTACATCCGGAGAAAATGAAAATTCCAAGCACGCAGAGTAATCCTATTCTTTTTTTCATAAAGTTCCTCCTATTCGATCCGATTGGTGGACGGACTGGTTGTCTGGACCTGCCCAAGATCATTGACATGGACACGGAATACATCTCCGGTAGCAACATATCCTTCCTTTGTAACTTTTCCCATATTGACAGTCCCACCGGTACCGTTCGCTACAGTTTTTTCATTGAAATACAGCAGACCTTTGGTAACAGGGTCAAAGAGGTATTCACAGATATCGTATTTGATCTGTGTTGCAACGGTATAAGTCACTTTCTGATAAGCAGTAATGGTATATTCTCCCGGGTCAACAGCTGTAAAATCAAACTGGTGTTGTGGATTATCCGTCTGCATGACGACCTGGCTTCCTCCATCCTTGGTAACAACCCATCTTCGGACATTGGATTTATGGCTGACATCGGTGATCACATTCCTTGTAATATTTTCAATATGGTAATCCTTGATATAGCCTACCGTACAGTAATCGTTCATTGCATTAGTACCGGAAAAGCGATAAAAAGAATGGAACTTATCTGTAAGGGTATAATAAGCGTGAAATCCTCCGTTGATCAAGTCAGGACGGACACCACCCATAGAATTTCTACTATCAGAATAAGGAGTTCCCTTTCCGTGTAGAATATCAATTGGTGGATTCAAAGTATTCCCGAATTTTAACAGATAATTCACGCCGTTGGAATCTTGTAAATAATCTGCATAATTAAAAAATCCGTCAAAATTCAACTTTAACTTCTTAGCCATAGCCTGTGTTGCCTGTTCAAACAACTTGGCATCTACCGTGTTTCCGTCTAAGTTGGTTGCTCCCTGGTAAGAATCAGCCATGCCGTCAGCAGGTGCATCACAAGCATTTACGACCAGGCTTACATTTCCATTCTTGTCCATCAGAGCTATTTTTTCTCCACCATCCTCATAGGTAGGTGCCTGAAATGTCAGCTGAGGCATATTATTATTCCCGAAGATCGGATTATTCACTGGACTGATCACATTGTAATTTGCATTGTTTCCATCCTGGTTCTGAACAGAATGGAATTGATCCAGATATTTCAGGATGGATGCGATCTGTGATGGTGTAAACTGCGTAGAACTAAACTGGTATCCTGCACCTTGTATGGAAGAATTTGGGCTACTATACAGTCCGTGTTTGTCCGCTTCATTTCTGGCTTTGTTCAAGACATTCTGGATTGTTGCACGTAACCCCTTTTTTGCGTTGATCGCAGTAAGCTGCGCTTGTGTATATTGTGTAGAAGTTCCACCCGAAGAAGTAGACGTTGTATTCGATCCGCTTCCGGAACTTGTCTGGGCAGACGACCCATTGGAAACAAAACTGGTCTTATTTCCAACAGTTGTTGTCACATTCTGCGTATCCGCCAAAGCAGGAGTCACAATGCTGCAACAGCACAGGAAAGCCAAAAATGTTTTGATACATTTGTTTTTCACAAAAAACCTCCTTCAAAAGAAAGGCTACAGCCTTTCGACTGCAGCGTTTTTAGTTACCTTGATTTGCCTGATTCAGGATTCCCTGCATCTGGTCATTGGCATTATCATTTGCTTTACTGATGTTACTTCTTACTGTATTCATAACTGTTGTCATAACACCGATCAGACCAACTGTAATAACGATTACAATGGCCAGCTGCAATAATTCCATTCCAGATTCATCGTTCCAGAAATCATGCATGTAATTTTTCAATCTGTCCATGACTCATAACCTCCTTTATTATAGTATGTAAAAATGGATTACGAATTAGAATTGATCATCTCCTGATAGATTGTCTGCGCATCCCTTGTCCTTTCTGCTTGTTCCTGGCCAATATTTGCAGGACGTTCATAATCGTGTAAAAATGCCGTTGCTGCTGTTGGGACAGAATTTGTCGTCTTTAACAATGTGATCAGATTTGGGGAAAACCTCTGCAGATAAGCCATCAAAGAATCCAGCTGCCCTTTTAGATCGCCAATACTAAGTCCTTTGTCGATTGTGTATCTGCACAGATAATCTTTAATCGTAGGGTCTGTAAAGCCACATAACCCGTAACCATATCTTCCGCCGGAATATAATCCGAACCTGGAACTTGATATGACCTCGGATCGGCTGATCTGTCCATTATCGACCATGCTTGTATACTGGATACTGTTGATACCGGATTTGTGGATAGACTGAAATTCCAGGGACCGTGGTTCAAAAGCTGGGTACGCTTCATTCTGAATATTGCCCATAACACCTGCTGCTCCCGCTGCTGTAAAGCCCTGTGCAAGAAGGTAATTCCATATTTTTTGTTTGTTGTTATTCCCGACTAATTGATCAGAATCCTCGATGGTGATCACATGACTGATACTTCGCTCACCGGAGAGAAAGGGGGACATGGTTTTTACATAGGAACTGACCGTAATAACGACTTGATTTCCGGTGACCCACGTTTTCTTGGAAGTATCTGCATATTCTACTTTCGTTTTAATGTCAGACAAATTCTGGTTTTCTATGGATGCCTGAGCAACTTCCAGTGTCAACGTTTCAGCATTTGCTTTTGTTGCGCATACGGCTGCCGCCCTGGAAGCAGATGTGACTGCTTTTGTAATATTATTCATGGAAAAATTCATCTGCATGACTGCAATAATCAGGATCATAATGGAAGTAATAAAAATACTCATCACAGCCGCCGCAAGGAATTCCCCATTACCTCTTTTGAATCTTTGTTTCACGTTCTGCCTCCTTAATCTGTAGTAAATCGCCGGATCGCCAGAATTGGACGGCAATTCGCTGCCCGGTCATGGGTAATACCCCATTTTGAGCCTTTCGCTTCTACGATCATTCCGTTCCCATCGTAAATCGCCACATGGCCCTGGTAGCAGATGATATCACCTGCCTGTGCATCCGTGAGACTGGATACCGGGGATCCAAGCCCTCTCCATCCAGCTGAAGTTGTATAGGGTCCTGAATAAAGTCCACAATGCATCAGACACTGCCATACAAAATGGGAACAGTCAATGCCATTTGTTAAGGAATTCCCACCCCATACATAAGGATTTCCAACCCATTGCAGGGCAAAGGCAACAACAGCCTGTCCTTGTGCAGAACCACCTGTTCCAAAAGCACCAGAGGTAAATTGTGTAGTTGCTGTTTTTTGGATTTGATACTTTGTTTCATTTTGATCCCATTGGATGGAAGCCAGACTGGGAAGATACCACTGACCTGCAGATAAGGTTACTTTGATCTTCGAATCTTCAAACTCTTTCTGATCGATGCTGACATCTATAATATCAATCCCAGTCTTATCAACCAAAAGGTCTTTGATATAATCCGCTTGTTTCGCAGCTTCACTATATGTTGCACTCTGGTGTTGTGTCATATAAACAGCGACACCATCCGCGACAGAATCCGCTGCATTCTGCGTCTTTAATCCCATCTGCCGGATCGCATAGGTTTGTATGATCCCGATCGTAAGGGCATAGATCAGAAGAAGCATAAAAGTTCCATAAAGGAACACGCCATTTCCCTTTTTCAATCGTTTTATCAACTGCTGCTACCTCCGTTTTCAATCATATAAATTGCCCGTACTGTTTTGGGTTTTTGGAACCATTGAGTAAAACCATGGACATCTGCAGTGACACTGACCTGGATAAACCTTCCTTTTTCCCATTTCCGCTGATCTTTTTTATAACCGGGAGCAAAAGTAACCGTTGCCTTGATAGAACTTTTATCGATCACCTTAAGATAATACTCAGCCACATCCTGTACACGGTCCTGTGCATCTTTCAAAGATTCGCAGGTTACGACTTGCCGTCCAATATTCATGACGCATTCCTCCATGACATTTTCTGCATTATTCAGGATCAAAGCATTCATGATGATAAAGTAAAAAATAGTCAAAAAGAGAATGGCTATCGTATAACCGATCATTTCCCCCACACCTTTTTTCCATCGCTTCATCAGACCACCACCTTCCAAATGCCGAAAAGTACTGTGGATGCCAAAAGGAATGGGGCAAATGGGAACCCGTCTTCCTCAATACTCCCAATCTTTTTCGTGTAAAGAAAGTATTGAAAAAAAACAGAAATATCCTTTGTGATGGAAGGGTTTTTCCAAATTGCATAAAGGATCAGTAACAGCGCCGCTGTTGCTACAATAAAACAGCTGTTTGCAAAGCCAAGATATAAAAGGATCACCATCCACAACTTGATATCCCCCATTCCCATCAGGTGAAGCATTCCGAAAAAGAATAAGAATAACACTCCGAAAAGTTTTGTGAGAATTCCGACCGGTGAAAACAATACACCAGTAACAAGACCGGTCAGAATCAATCCGTTCGGAATCTTTCTTGTTTTGATATCACAGGCAGATGCAATTGCAAGGACCAAGAGTAATAAAAGATAAGAAATATGTAACATAACGCCCTCCCATCATAGTAAAGAACCGGAAAGTTCCGACATGATAGGAATGATCAGGAAAACGATCATAGGCATTAATTGAAACAATGCCATAGGAAGGAGGATCGTATTAGTAACTTTTCCAGCACGTTCCTTTGCTTTTAAAAGATTCGTATTCCGAATATCATTTGCCTTTCTGGAGACTGTATCAGCGATGGAAATACCTTTGGAGTAAGAAGTTGATACATTTAAGACGAAATCGCTCAATAATTCCTCATCGTATCGTTCTGCAACATTTTCCATAGCTTTCTGCCATCCGGAAGCACCCATCTGCATCTCATTTACGGCACGCAAAAATTCACTGGAAATCCTGGATGGGAATTTTTCACAAATGATCAACATGGCGTTCTCAATCGGCATCCCAATCTGCAGCTCTGCTTGAAGTAAATCCAAAAATCTTGGCAGTTCACCAGAGACCTGTGCTTTCATATCATCTGCTTTTGTTTTTAAAAGGAGTTGTTCTGAAAAACAAAAGAGTGAAAATAAAAGAACTCCTACCAGCAGAAAATAGATGGAAGAAACCACTGATAAGACACTGAATATTGCCAAACTAAGGATTCCATAGGTATAACAGATGACCAGTCGCTGCAAGTCTGCTTCTTTACGAACCAGCCGGCAGTTCTGATAATATTTTTCTGTTTTGATTCCCATTTTTTGTGCTACTGTGTCCGGATCTTGAAATCCATAAATGGCACTGTACATTTTGTGGTTAAAATCATGGAACAGCCAGTCATCCGGATGTTCCTTTTGATATCTGGTATTTTTACTATTTTTTTGATAAAGGATTGTTGCAATGCTGATAACGGCCAGGAAAAGCATCAATCCGATTAAAATGGAAATTACTAATACATCCGCTTCCATTTTTACACCCCTTTCTGAACTCTTCGTAGAGTCTTGTGATTGATGAAACTTCCAACCAATGGCATACATAAAATTGTAATGAACAAAAGAATATGCAAGGTATCCTGAAAATACGTATCGATATACGACGGACTTGTGATACAGAAGTATAGAATCGTCCCAGGTGCAATGAAATCAAACATCCATACCATCGCGCTTGTTGCTGCAAAGATACTTTTAATCTCCCTTCGCATCATGATCCGTTCTTCAATGTTATTTGCGATCGACAATACAACGTCTGCTTCATGTCCACCGACCGTATCTTGTACAGCAATTGCCAGGGCGATATCTGCAGCATCTTCGTTTCCACAATCATCCGCAAAATGTTGGAATGCATCGGCAACAGTAATACCCATCTGTAAATCCGCAGACAGTTTTGCAAAACGTTTTCGCATAGAAGGATGGATGAATTTACATTGAGCAACATCTTCTACCGCAGTCGAAATACTAATACCGGCCCGTAAAGAAGATCCAAGCTGATCCAATGCACGGGCATACCGTTCTTCGAAATTTTTTTCCGTCTGCCCATGAATCACATATAAGATCAGATCCGGGGTTAAAAACCCCATAAATCCCATCAGGATAGCAAATAGTCCATTTTTACTGAACAGATAGACAATTGTACCAACGATCAAAGGGGATAATCCCAAAATAGCAAAATAGGTGTTGATCTTCATAGCAGATCCAGAATGACGGATCGCTCGTTCCCGGTTTTCAATAATTTTACTAATGAGATCCTTTTCCTGTGTAATCCTGGATGTTTCCAAATGGACTTTGGCGATCATATAGACACCAAAGACAAGGACTGCAATGCAATACAATGTAATAACAATAGAAATACTCACGCTTCTGCTCCTTTCTCAAAAATGCTTTCTACTACAGACATGCCATGGTCCGTAATCCTACGGATAGAAAATTCCGGGATATAACCAGTAGCGCAAAAATTTCTTGATTGACGGTCATATACAAAGATGTCCCGGATGATTACTTTGTTGTTCTTATCCACGCCGCACACTTCCGAAATTGCAACAACTTTCCTGCTTCCGTCACTGAACCTGGATAACTGGACAATTAGATGGATAGCTTCTGCTATCTGTAAGGCAATGGATTTTTCTGAAAAGTCAGCATGTTTGTCATAGGAATACAAGATGGGGATACGTACATCACACATATTTTGCGCACTGTTTGCATGTATCGTACTCATACATCCTTCATGTCCCGTACTCATGGCACTTACTAAGTCAATAATGGATTCGTCACGGACCTCGCCCTGAATGATACGGTCCGGCCGTTGACGGAGCGCAGCTTTTACCAATGCTTTTTGGTCAATGGTATCCATATCTTTATTGTTGGATGTCCGAACTTCCATCCTACGGACATTTTTCTGCTGTAATTTCAACTCTAGTGTATCTTCAATGGTCACGATCAGGTCGTTGTCTGAAATATAAGAGGAAAGCATATTCAGCATCGAAGTTTTTCCTGTTCCGGTACCTCCGGAAACAAAGATATTTAGTTTCCCACGGACGCACAGACTAAGGAAATATAGCATTTCTTTACTCATCGAACCCATATGCACATAATCCTGTCCGGATATTCCCTTCCTGGAAAATTTACGGATTGTAAGTGTTGCTCCGTCCGGAGAAACCGGAGGGATCGTTGCATTCACACGGCTTCCATCCTTCAGACGCGCATCCACGATCGGGTGGCTGATATTGATCTGGCGATTGACCTTCTGGACAATACGGTTGATGATTGTCTGCAAATGCTCCTCATTATTAAAGACGACAGATACTGGCTCTACCAGGCCATGCTTTTCCACAACAATATTATCGAAGCGTTGCACCACGATTTCAGAAACCTCTGGATCCTGTAAGAATTCTTCGATCGGTCCATTACCAAGGATCATCATGGATACGATCTTTTCCACTCTCTTTTGCTGTTCAAAGGGAAGTTCCAGAAAGCTGCATTCTTCTGCAATGGAGTTCCTGATAGGTGTTTCCAGTTCCTCAATGTCTTTATGTACCAGATCTTCGGAATACAGATCAGATATTTTACGGATCACTTCGGAGGCGATTTTTTGCTCTTCATCCGTGGGCTGGATATGTTCTAACTCTACTTTTTCAATGATTTTTTGCTTTTCATCTTCTTTTTTCTGAATCTGGTTTTTTAATATAGTTGGCGATTGTTCTTTTAAGCCCATATAAACGAATGCCTCCCATAGTATCCCATGGAAGGCAGCCTCCTTTCCTATTTACTACCGAATAATCTTGCTAAGAAGCTTTTCTTTTTCGGCTGTTCCAAAACAAAATCGTCCCCAACAATTTTAGAAACAAGTTGTCCAATGCTTTTTGTAAATTCATGGGACGGGTTGTATACCAACGGCTCTGCATTGTTATTTGCCTGTTTGATATCATTGGTATCCTTAATCTTCGCAACACAAGGATAAGGCCTTCCGGTGTCCGGATTTTTCAGTGCTTCTGCAACTTCATCCATGCCGATACCTACAGATTTTTTTGGTTTTACTTTATTGACGATCAAATGGATCTTACTCATATCGAATTTCACCTTATATAAAGTGGAAAGTACACTATTGTTGCAGTTCATGGTATTAAAGTTCTGTGTTACCACAAGAAATACCTGATCTGCTTCCATCAATGCCATATAAGAAGAATCCCTGGTGTTATTTCCTGTATCGCAGATCACAAAGTCGAATCCTCCATTATAGATCAGGTTATGCATCATAACTTTCAGTTCTTCTTCGGAAATATCCATGGAATCTTCATTGGAAGTAGGTGCCAGTAACGCATATAATCCATTTTCATTGTTCTTCTGTAACCAGCGTTCCATTTGGACATCGGTGTACTGAATAGATTCCAGCTGTTCTTTTGTATGATTCCCATAGGCATCCCTGGGGAGTGCATCTAATTTTTCACGGATTTCATCTGCCCAGTTTGTCATACAGAACCGGTCTGGATCATACGACAAAGTAGCCATGACATCCCCAAAATCGATATTAAAATCGGCAATACATACTTTATATTTGCCTCGTCCGTGATCTGTCAGTGCCAGATAGACAGCCAATTCGCAGGAGATGGTTGTTTTGCCAACACCACCTTTTGCAGAATAAACAGTGATCACCTTCGCCTTTCCTTTTTTTCGTTCCAGCTGTTCATTGATTTGTTGTCGGTCTTTTCGGGCCTGTTCCTCCTGCTGCTTTTTTGCAAGTCTACGTTCTTCTTCTTTTGCCTGAGCCAGCTGTGCCCGCAAATCAAACGCATTATTGCCTGTATCCTGTTTCGGAGGCTGATAGACCGGTTTTTTTGGTTCTGCTTCTTGAAAAGACGGACGCTCTGATACCATCTGTTCCTTATCAACAGCATGTTTTTCGGAAGTTATCGGATCTTCTTTTACATATTCCCGTTTTTTTGGTGCTGCGGTTTCTACTATATGATCATCAAAAGAAAACTCTTCTTTCTGTGTGAACGTCTGCTGCGTTTTTTTCACTGGTTCTGGCTTTTTTACTGGTTCTGGCTTTTGGGGTGGTTTTGGCTGTTCTTTTTGAATCGTTACAAAAGAATTGTTTTCAATTGCAGTCAAAAGAGTCTCTGGGGTATTTACTACCCCATAACACGGGATATTATGCTTTGCTGCCAAGGCAAGACTATCCGTATTTCTTGCATAAGAAATGACAGGGATGGTCAAATTCCAATCCGGATACATTTCAAGGACTGCAGCATTTAACAATACTTTGTCCGGCTGGACATTCTGAACGATCCGGAAAACATCATCCACATTATTGAGTGCAACGATCTGCAGATCCGGAATTTCGTTTAAGATCAACCGGCTTTCCACATCTGCAGTAAATGTATAATTGGTATCTACTAATAAAATTGTTGTCATTTTTGATCCCTTCTAATTTGCTTTTGCTGTACCGGTATAAGTAGGTTCATCCTGTTCGGTGTATTCGTAACCGGCACTGTCAACAACGGCAAGGTTTAAAGTACTGTTATTCTGTGCATAAATTAGTTTTAAAGACTGATCCGTATTGACCTCAACGGTTGCCGAAGTAAGAACTCCCGCACTGTTTTTTTCTACCGCGATTACACTCACATTTTGGAATAATAAGGTTGTTCCATCTGTTCCCTGATAACCGGTTGCATAAATATTGACATGAGACCCTTCACGGATACCTTCTGCTGTTCCTGTTACAGAATCCATCGGGATGGTAACAGCGATCATACCTGTATGGATATTTTTCTCAATATCAGATCCGCCATTGATGAATAATTCTGATTTTGTTAAAGGCATTCCTTCCGATACATCCATACGTAAATGATCACCTGCATTTAAGACTTCAGTGATCTCCGATCCTGTAACGAATTTTGATTTCACATCTGCATTTTTCCCAGCAGTAACAATCTTAGAGTCACACCGAACCGGAACAAGCATGTCTTCGGATAATGCCGTACCAGATTCATAATTGTCCTTGAACACGTATACAGTTGTTTTTTGTGGCGACAGATACAAATATAAAGAAATGCCACCTGCGATCGCTACCACGATTGCCACGATCAGAATCGTTAAGATTTTTTTGTTTTTTGCCATGAAATTTACGGGAAAACCCGTCCTCCTTTCTTTTTCTTCTACTTATAGTATGTAAAATTAGCATGAAGAAACCCGCAGGTTTCCCTGCGGGTTGTAAAAAAGCAAAATCATCTGGTGGAAGAAGAAAACAGATACAGCCCCGATGCCGCTGCTGCATCCTGTATCTTTCCAAAATCGGACCCGAGAGAATCCGGTTCGAAAGTCACACCCATGTCCTGAAAATCGTAGACTGGAACATAAATTTCTGCATCCAGGACGCAAAGGAATGTTTCTGACTCGTCTTTAGCAAAAAATCCATCTGTTTTTTTGTAAGCATAACAAAAAAAGGTATACACTAGCAGTTCAGATACAAACCCAATGGAGGATTCCCGAAGTCCTTCGCAATCCAGAACAGTGACCCCTTCTGTATGGATCAGGGCATCTATGGATACGCCATTAGAAGATCCGAGGAAGGAACAGAGGAAGGAATCCGGGTCCTGAAAATCTGAAAAATGACTAAGAAGCCGTTCTTTTACCATCGCATTTACCTTTTTGGAAAGATACGCTTCCAGTTCTGTATACAATTTCTGGAAAGTAACTTTTGAGGAACGCTCGCTTACTTCTTTTGCAGATATCCCTTCCTCAAAGACTCCGAACTCCTTATAAAGCCCTGTGACTACTTCTTCGATCAATACCTTGCTTCTTTCCAACAATCCTTCTGCCCGGCAAAACTGGACTAATACTTTGCTCATCCAATCTTTTGGATCGAACCCATATGGGACTTTCCAAGGGTTGATCTGCAATTTCTTTTCTTTTTTGGGGGAAAAGACCGTACAAGAGGTGTCTTTTGTTCGTTTTGCAACTCTCTCCCAATTGTTCCCGTGATCCATAAGTACAACATTATAGTTTTCCATATTTTTTATCCTTTCAAAAAAAAGTATTTTCTCTTACTTATAGTATGGTAAATTAGGTACAAAAAACCCGCAGGTTTCCCTGCGGGCTGTTTTCTAAGCCGACATAACTTTTGCAATTTTCTTCTGAATCAGGATCTCATCCAGTTCCGCATTGGACGGTGCATGGATATTCAGTCGACTGATCTGAACAAGGATCGGTTCGGCATCCTTGAAATCAAATGTCCTGGAAGTCTGGCAAACGAACCATCCGGTAGGACTTCGAGGAAACCATTTGACAATATCACGGTCATCGATCCGTTCTTCACGGCCGATGGTTCGGACAACAACATTAATATCATCTGCACGTTTCAGTCGTCCGGCGAAGACCAGACCACTGTTAGCAATGACGGAAGACGGCATATCCGCAATTTTCTGTGTGATTGCAAAGATAAAGAGTCCATATCCGGCTGACTGGTCCAGAATCTGTTCAAATTCGGACTGTCCGGAAAGCTCTGCACCTGATCCACCTCCAGTACCTGCAGTATCACTACCAGTCAGCACCTCGTTGGCTTCCTCCAATACCAGAACGGTTTCATATTGGTCATCTGCCAGATATCCACCCTCATGCGCCAAAGCAAATTTAAAAAATCCACTGGTGATCACGCCAAAAATAAAGTTCTTGAACGTATTTTCCAATCCTTTGGATTCCAGAACGGTTACATCATCCGCACCGATCAGATCATCAATAGCGATTCCATCCGATGTGCCATATAACTTGGATTCGATCGAGTACGGTCTGGAAAAACAGGAAAGACGTTCGATCAGTCTTGCATATGCATCTTTGGTATCATTTCCGGATTTTCCTGCACCGACTAACTGATCCCTCTTCTCTTCCATTCGATTATAAATGGACTGGAAATTAATCTGTGAGGAACGTTCTGGGACTTCTTCTTTCCAGTTTTCCTTGTCGGATACTTCAAATACTCCAGCTTCTTTATACAGTTCGTAGACCACATCACTGATCATCTGTTTGCCTCGTTCCAGAAGACCGTATGCACGACAGTAGATATTGATTACTCCATCGATCCAGATCTGTGGATAAACGCCTTTGGGGACCTTCCATGGATTGATGTGGATCGGCTGGAATGTCGGATTTCCCATGGAATAGAAATTAAACCGTTCCGGTTCAATAAACCTTGCAAGGGTTCTCCAATCCTGTTTCGGATCCATAACCACAATCCGCAGACGTTTTCCTGTTTTTGCCCTGCGGACCTTGGAAAGCTCCGCGATGAAACGCATTGCAGCCACTGTTTTTCCAGATCGAGATGCCCCTGTGAAAAATCCGTGCATCAGCTGATTTTCATCGATCCGGTAATCAAACGCAGTCCGGTATCCATGTTCGAAGGTATAACGCTCTGCATTCAGGATCACTCCCATATAAATATCTCCCTTCATGCCAGAAGGCGCTGCAAATTTTGGAATATCCTGTACCGTAGCAAATACACCTCCTTCTGAGATTCGTGGTAAGTGGGTATATGCGACATATTCTTCCGGGAGCAATACCGTACAATATTTATATTCCTCTGTTCCGAAAACATCTTCCCTTGTAACGTCAGCAGAAAAAGCTGCAAAATGGTATAACAGATGCCTTTGTTCTGATTCCGTAAGATTTAGGACTTGAATTGGGTTTGTCATAGCAAATTCATTCTGCCAGGTGGATTTTGCAACAGCCTGGGCAACCGAAAGGGCATCCGCAGTCGGGCAGGCAATATATACATAAGTATAAAAAGCCCCCTGTCCCCGTAAAGCCTTTTTAATCCGTTCATTTTGGAACTCCATCAGTTCCAGAAGGTCTTTTACTCCCTGGTCCAGCCACTGGTAGGATTTACTGTATCCGATACTTGGTCCAAGTCCCATAGAACTGCTGGTTCCGAGGGATGTAGTCCCTGTTGTTCCGTTACTGGTTCCCTGGGAACTTCCATTACTGGTCGTGTAACTTTGTCCATTAGAAACGCTTTCTGTCCTGCCTACATTCTGTCCATATCCCGTAGAAGCGGAATTTGATACGGAATTGCTGACTGTTTGTCCAACACTTTGTCCAAATGTCTCACTCGTACCTACACTTTCAGACCTTCCGAAGTTCTGGGATGCAGAATAGCTTTCGGATTGTCCAAAGTTCTGACCATAACTCAAACTTGCAGACTGTCCTACATTCTGGGATGCACTGACTCCTGAAGAAGCACCATTCCCATAAGACATGCCATAACTGTTTGAAGTGCCAAGGGATTGGCTTAAACTGCTGCTTTCCCCATATCCCTGTGACTGGCTGAGTCCGGAACTCTCACTAATTCCTTGTGTCTGCGATTGGCTGATACCATTTCCGATACTATAAGAATCGCTGACAGATTGGCTGGCACCCCAACCCTGGCTTAAACTCTGCCCGATATTGGTTCCATAGCTTTCACTTGCTCCTACGCTTCCACTTTGACCAACGCTGCTTCCATATGACAGGCTGCTTCCGATGGAAGTGCTTTGTCCATGAGAGACCCCATTAGAAACAGACGATCCTACGGAACTGCTGAAACTGGATCCATGGGAAGAGCTGACTCCATTGCTGACGCTGTTTGAACTGCTCTCTCCAATCGAGGAGGAATCCGAATTGGATGCATTGACCTGAGCATTGGCATTTAAAATACCTCCAGGTAAGCCTCCACTGATCCCTAGACTCATTCCTGTGGATGAACTGTGTCCTACGTTAAAGGACTGTCCATACGTAGACGAACCACTATGGCTTTGTCCATAACTGTCACTCTGACCAAATCCATAAGAAGAATTGGTCCCCTGGCTCATACTTTCCGAGGAAGACTGTCCGAAAGATGCAGATTGTCCACGGTTCATACTCTGCGACTGGTTCCATCCGAAAGATTGATTATTCCCAACGCTGTGAGACTGGGAGACATTCTGTCCATAACTCATATTGTAACTGTTTCCCTGAGAGGTGCTATGCCCCTGGGAAATATTAGTACTTTGTGACATTCCCTGACTCTGGGATGTACCAAAGGAATGCGACAATCCCTGACTGACGGAAGAGGATTGCCCATGGGAAATCCCGGTATTTTCAGAAACACCCTGATTGACAGAGGATCCGATATTACTGGAAATACCCTGGTTTTGCCCGAAAGCACTGCCAGAAGATACACCCTGACTTTGATTAATGGAAAACCCGCTGTTTTGCCCTACAGAGTGTCCAAATGTTTCCCCATAGCTGACTCCCTGCGTGTGGCTGACTCCCTGCGAATAGGAATTGGAAAGAGATTGTCCTTCACTATGTCCATAAGATTGTCCAAACGTCTGGGATAAAGATTCGCCAACCGACTGTCCCTGGCTGGTAGTAAAACTTTCTCCTTGCGCATAGCTGACAGTATTGGCATCCGTATATGCCTTACTCCACCCTTGGCTCTGGCTGGCATTCGCCATATACATCATAGGAATGGAAAGGTTCATACTCAGTGATTTTGTTCCCTGCAGCTGTCCATACCAGTCTGACATTTCAATCTGGGACTGACGCTGCCAGGACATCAATGTATCAGTATATACCGGGGTGGAAAGGATCTGGATCACATATTCATAATCAGCCATACCGGTAATGATCTCCTCCAGGGTTCCTTGGGAATCGGGATTGACATTGGAACCTCCCATGCCTTTATTTCCCATATTTTCACCGGCTTTGTTCGCTTTCGGAATACCGCGGACAACAGTCAGATAGTCCATATTATACATTTTCTCACGGAGCCATTCTGTTTCTTCCGCATTTGCACATCGAAGCTCCAGCACGCGAAAAGTTCCCTGCATGGAATAAATGAAGCTTAAAAATCCTTTTTTCGCTTTATCCTTTGCACGGTCAATGGATGATGCTACGCCCTGTACACCATATAGATATAAAAGTCCAACGGCTACCGGTTTGATCACATTTGCAATAATTGTGATCAGATTGATATTTTGCTGATTGACAGCTGTTAAGATCTGCTCCTGCATATCCATCAAGGCCGTAGATTGTTTCGCATCTGCAGGAAGTCGGACAACACGCGCTAATTTGATTGCTTTATAGCAATGTGTCCGTTCTCCGGTCATCGGGTTCATGACTTCCATTTCATAGCATAAATAATCCAGATTCCGTTTCTCTGGATCTCTGTCGGAACTTTCCTTATACTCCGCCCAGGAATCCAGGATACGGAAATCATCTTCCGGGGTAGAGTCGATAACCGGATGCAGGATCTGTTTCATTTGAAATAAAGAAAGCATAACGTTTCTCCTTTCTTAAAAAGTGATATTATCATTTGTACGTCCACCGTTGCGGAGACCACGTTTCTGGGCAAATGTTTTTGCCAGTGTCTGATTCCGCTTAAACTGGAATAACCGTTTTAACTGCATGGCAATTTCTCCTAATGGGACTAATACACCGGTAAACCACATCGCCGTCTGCAGATATCCGGGAATAGTATTTCCCGTAGATGTAGGGATTGCCTGTTGGAAACTTGCTGCGATCATTTCTGAACTGACCCCTGAGACTATGCTCAATACTACATGAAAAGTGATCAGGGTGCTGTAATATACAGACAACATCAATAGCATGTGGTTCAACGTATCATTTCTCTGTGAAGGCATTAGAAATGCGACCGCTACACCAATGATCCACATAAACCCGGATAATGGACAAACAAGTTTCCTGCCGAATGCTCCAAAAAGATTGATGGTAAACAAGCCCAGGGCAAAAACGGCCAGAGGGATCGTAATAGCCTTCAAAATCTTCATGGCTTCATTCCTGCTCATGTTTTGTTTATATACTAATTCTTCATCCACAAAATCACCTCCTAAATAATCGAATGTTTATCATTCGCTGCTACATCGTATTCCTCTTTCAATTTCAAAAAAATTGTGCCAAGCACACCTATGATCAAGAGGAATAAAAAGCTATTGCTGGATAATAAGTATAAAAAATTACTGACAGCATTCTGGTTGAATGCCAAAAAAGACTCCAACATACAAGTCACCTCCCTGTTACCTATAGAATGTAAAAACAATCAAAGAACAAACCCCGCGGGATATATCCGCGGGGAATCTTAATTTACTTCCGGCACTTCACTTTTGGAAAGATTATACACAAAGTGCCAGGACTTGTTTTCAATAAGATTTACGTCCGCAATCAGGGCAATGGTCGTTACACGGATCGTTGCATGACTGACCGCTTCCCGTCCTTTATTTGTAATCCACTGACGGATCTGTGAATTGATAGCTTCTTCAGCCGCCCTGTTTGGAACAATAAAGTTCAGTATTGGAGAAACTGACAGCATCTTATTACACTTTGCATTGAAATTAACCTGTGTATGATTGGCACACTCATATTCGATATAAAACTTTCGGCCGCCAGCTGTTTCACAGATGATATCCGGTATGTAGGACGAACCGGCGGATATCGGAATCGGGTCTTTTCGGTTCCACTCATTCACAGAAACAAAATCATTGTGTGCGCGGATCAATTCCGCTGTCTTTAGAATCCCATATCCATGAGTGAGGCTTGTATGTTCTGCAATCAGTTTTTCTGCTTCCGACAGAGTAGGTTTTTCATCGAATAATAGTTCATAGATTTTTCGTCCCTTTGGTGTGAAATAAAAAATAGAGATTTTTGCCCAAACCCTCAGCTCTTCTTCCGTTAAGATCTGTAATCCTTTTAAAAACTTTAAAGAACTCCGTAGTCTTGCATTGGATAAAGCCTGATCCTGCTGAACACATTCCACTAGAATATCTTTACTTTGTGAAATTCCTTTTTCCCCGATGATACGCATCACAAGCTTTGATTCTTCATCCAATTGATTCAGGGTATCCTGATAATTTTCCATGGCAACGATCGGCTTTTTCCGCTTCTTCAAATCTTGGATTTTCTTTCTTGCAGATGTACCGGGGATGGAATTTGCCGTTATTTTTTCTTGAGGCTGGTTCAATTTTTCAATATTCTGATAAGCCTCCTCCTCTTCTTCCAACATTGGATCCGTATCTTCTTCATGGATCAGATTGATCTTTCCATTTTCTACAGATTTTTTTACTTCCGGATTCATTTTTTTTACCACAGCTGCGTCTTTTTCGATCTTCTCACATTTGGCCTGTAACTGATCCGGGGTCAAAGATCGGGCTGCCGGATTCATGAGTAGTTCTTCTATTTGTGATTTCAGGCTTTCAATCTGTCTGCCGCGGTCTTCACAGGTATCTGCCAATTGTTCCAAAAAATCCTTTTTATCTTCATTGTATTTTTTAAACACATTTCTTGATTTCTGGATAAGGGATAATAAATCGATTTTATCCCAGGAATATTCTTGCCCAAGTTTCATTTCCTTTGGATCTTTTGCCAGGATATCGGCGCACAGATCCCGCAGGTTCTTTTCAATCACCTTATCTTTCTGCAGAATTTCCGCATTATTCTCTTTACTTTTGTCCAGCTGTTCTTTCAGATCCTGCGTCTGGGCTAATAGCGTGTTGTATTTGTTTAATAATGTATAAAATGATTTATCGTTTCCCATACCTATTCCCCATTAATCTCTGTATTTACATAATCTTCTGGTGTCCACTGTTTGATATCTGTCAGGTCTACGCCCTCAATCTGATCTCCTAATGCAACGATATTTTGAGTAACATTAGAAAAGTTCGCATAGGTGCGATTTCGATCACTCAAAGCATTCTGGGCTGTTTCGGAATTATTCTGGGAAATAGAGGAAGACATATTTTGCAGATAAACAGCAATATCGTTCTTGATCCAGGATAAAAGCATTTCTTTGATCTTCGTGTATTTGGTCTCAACCGTTAAAGCATCTGTTTTTATAGAAAGATCAGAAACTTCATCCAACAGTTCTTCGTATAAAGGGGCAATCGTTAAAGGATCTTCTTCGCCTTTTCCTAACCGGTAATCCAGCATCAGTGCTTTCTCATACAAATCTCTGCATTTTAAATACTGATATAAAACAGTATCAAATTCTTTTTCCTGTTTGATATCTTTTACGGTAAGAATTTCAGGGGCAATCTTTCCATCATCGGTATAATGGTAATCGGTCACAAAAACCCCATAAATCAGGAAACACAAATAAACGGAACCTGCGATCAGGATTCCGCTCATGAATTTTAAGAAACGCTGTTCTTTTCTCTGTCTTACTTCTTCCTTATGTGCTTGGACCAATTCTTCCATTTCCAGATTTTCTTCCGAAAACTGCTCTTCTTTAACAGAAGAAACCCCAGGATTCAGGGTTTCTTCCTGCGGAGTCCTATTGGAAGTAAAACGATCTGCTAAATTATTCTTCTTCCTCATATGAATCCCTTTCTTTTTCTTCCGGAATATCACAGTCTTCCCGGTATTCGATGGAATATGGCACAACTTCCTGTGATAGGTTGGCTTTTTGAAATACTTCCCCACAGCGGTCACAGAAAAAATCTATGTTCACCTTTCGTGTTTGAAGCGCACCATTGACTGTAATTTTGGAATGCAGATGCAGGACTTCCTGATACTCTTTTGCAAGCCTTCCATAGGCTTTGATCCAGATATAATCCGTCCGTTTATCCGGATTGTCTTCCCGGATATATCTTTTTCTGTTTACTGCAATCTGAAATTGTGTCTGTGTATGGTGATTGATGGTATCTTCATACACGGTTGGCTCCCTGCAAAGTTCCCCGTCCAGATAAACCTGATTTGAAATTTCAACCTTCCGCTGCATCATTTCAGCTGCCTGCTCTTCCGTAATACCAATCAGTCCAGTTTTTCGTAAAAGTGCGATTTCTTCCGGATTGAGAGATCGTTCTTCACAATATTCCTCAAAAGAGACTTCTCCCAATTGTTCAATATAAATACAGATTGGATCAATATACGTGATCACGCCTCCAGGCTTCCTGACAATATTGCCGCATCTAGGACAGGTGGCACGTCTTGTTACTTCTTGCGTACACAAATTACCTTTGACCAACAGCATGTCTCCAGCACGTATCTTTGTAAAAACCTTTCGTATCAGCATAGGACTTTTGGAATAGATGCAAGGACCATCCCAACGGATGTCACCACGCAGGAGCATATCTTCCGTAGCAAAGGATTTTCTTGCAGTACGTAAAATGATTTTTCCTTTTTTGTATTGTCCGTCTTCATCCACAGTAATATCCGGATTTCGTTCTACCATGCCATATAATAGGACATAATTCTCTCTTGCCAAAAATGAACACCTTCCCTTCTACTGGTTGTATAAGGAAGCTAATCCGGTCAGTGCGTTAAAATCATTTTCAAAAGAATGTGTATAATCGGTAAGATCCGATTCTCCATTCTTGACTGCTGCGGTATAGTCTTTCATATGATCAATCGCGGTCTGCATCGCTTCTATGACAGACAGACGGTTTTCTTCGCTGTAATCAGAAGATTCCGTAGCTGTAACTTCATCTAACGTATCCTGCATGATGTCTACACTCTGTTGAGCCAGATCTGCTTCGTTCTCATAGTTCCCGTCATTGGAATGGACAGCCTGGTTTAAATGTGTGGAGATCTGGTTGGTAAACACTGTGATCTGTTTATTCAAATAAATGCTGTATTCCAGGGCAGATTGTGGGTATTGCGTTGCGTAAGTTCCATTGTCTGGGTCTGGTGGATCAATAGAGCATCCACCAAGTAAAAGACAACAAGCCAACGCACCTACAAGTGCCTTATTCTTCAGGTTCTTCTGTTGCATGGGCAGCCTCCACGGCCGGTTCCGGCTCTTCCTCTTTGAATTTATATAAATCTGTGCAGACCAGGTTCTGGCTGAATGGATGGTTCTCATCTGCTTCACGGACGGAAACATAAACAGTTGCGGCAATACGGTCTCCTTCTTTCAACTGATCCGCGATAGACTTAAATCTTCCAAGACAAGAGATCGGACAACGCTGTTCCCGTTCCCCATGTGGGACAGTCACTGAAAGAATCGTGGCTTTATCATTTGGAGAATAAAGTCCACTTACCGTACCCTCTACCAGTCCCCAGTTTGTATCTGCCTGCTGGTTCATCATTTCCTGCGGATCCATATTGTTTTCCATCGCGGAACTTAATCTGCGCTGGATTAAAGTAACGGTATCTCCGATCAGTTCCGGGCGATAGACCCGTCTGTCTCCCTGCATCGAGCGGCGGATCTGCATATGAGCGTCTACCTGAATCCGATCACGAACACGGTACAGTAATACCTTTGCTACTTCAAAGAAACGGATGCGTACATCACGCATCTGACCTTCCGCAGAAGTGCTGATGGTAACAAGGCAGTTTCCTCGCTCCAACACTTCCATCCGTTTGATAGTTCCTGTAATACGAAAATTGATTCCTGGTTTAAATTCCATATAATTACCTCCTAAAAAAACTTTTTTGCTTTCTATATATAGTATGGTAAATATGGGTAAAAAAAAGAGACCATATGGCCTCTTTTAAAAGAAAAGCAGCTGTTGCTGGATCGCTCCAGGAACGTTGGTATCCAGAATTTTTTCGTTAACAAGAAGTTCTCTTCCGTGGCACTTGACATGTTCCCAGATTCCCCCAGTATCTTCCTGGAACAAAATCAACGGATGTCCATCTGGATCTTCAAATGCCAGTAACTGTTCCCGTACAGATTCCCAGGACTGCCGGTCTTTGAAAGCAATAAAGATACTTCTTTTATATTTTTTACAGGCATTTATTTTTTTTACGATCAGATTGCCTTTTTTATTGTTATAAACTGCCTGTACCTGTATGACGGAGCCTTCGTAAAGATATTTTTCGTACCAGGAAAATGTATTGGAAAAACAGATACACTCCATACTTCCCTCCCAGTCTTCCAGCGTAAAGATTGCCATCTGTCTTCCATCCCGTTGTTTCTTGACTTCAAGGTTTGTGATCACTCCAATATAATTGCCTTGGGGAGCAATTTGGGAAAGTGAACCGATACCTGGCTTTTCTTTTAAATACTCATATTGCTGCAACGGGTTGGAAGTAATATAAGCTCCCAGCAGCTTTTTCTCTTCATTCAAATTCTCCAGATATGCGTCTTCCACTGGACTTTTAAGCTGGAATAAAGTTTGATATTTTTCCAGTGTACGGTCCAGCTGCTCTTTTGCTTTCTTGACATCCTTTCGTGATCCCTCTTCATTCAATGCGGAAAGTGCCTTTTGTTTTTTCAAAACTTCATTTTTGGTTTTGATTATTTTTTCCATAGAAGCCAAAAGAAAACTCCTGTTTTTTAAGAATGTTGAAAAACTTCCGCTTCGGATCATTTTTTCAAAAGCTGCTTCTGTAATGTCCGTGCGTAATAAAAAGCTGGCAATATCCGGATATTTTCCATTTTGTGACCGTTCCTGAATAATCTTTTGAGCATCTACCTGTTTCATTCCTTTAATAACACCAAGCCCATAGATGATTCCCTGGTCACAATCTGAAAATTGTTCGACAGATGTATTGATATCTGGAGCGGATACATGAAGCCCCATACGGATACATTCCTGGATTACAAATGGGATCTTTTTTACGTCTGTATGGTTCAGAACAGCACATATGTATTCTGCCGGATAATGATATTTCAGCCAGCCAGTGATATAGCAGATGAGGGCATAAACTGCTGCATGGGATTTATTAAATGCGTATTTGGCAAAACCTTCCAATGAATTCCATAATTTTTCTGCGTCTTCTGCCAAAGCCCCCGCTCCTACAATTCCCTGGATAAACTGAGGTTTGTATTGTAAAAACTTTTCTACTTTTTTCTTGGACATATATCGACGGATAATATCGGCTTCTCCAAGGGAAAATCCTGCACATTCATGGAAAATGGACATCAGCTGTTCCTGATAGATACATTGTCCATAGGTTTTTGAAAGAATTTTTTCAATCTGTGGAAGGATATATTTCGGTTTTTTCCTGCCATGTTTCACAGCAATAATATCCGGAATAAAATCCATAGGACCCGGGCGGTATGCAGCAATCAAAAGGATCAGGTCTTCAAAGCAATCCGGTTGGAATTCTCGAAGCATTTTCTTCATACCGGGTGATTCTACCTGAAATACACAGGAGGTCTCCCCTTTAGCAAAAATATTTTCAAAAACTTCCTTTTCAAATGGAAGATGTTCAGGATCAATAGCAATGCCTGTATTTTTCATGATCCGCCGGATACATTCTGAGATAATATCCAGGTTGATCAATCCCAGAAAATAGGAATAGGTAAGGAACAACCTCAGCATTACCTGTTTGGTGTCCTTTTCCCCTCCTTCACACTGTGCGTGCGACTTTCACCGCACACAGCGTTCCATCGTAAATAGTAGTCTTCGGTAAACTACTTTCGAATATTGTCAGATATTAACCGTTAAATTTGTTGCGATATTTTTCAATATTTTTTAGTGTTTTTTCTGACAGACTTGTTGACTCTGTATTACTATGAATTAAATCGTGACAATATTGGTGAACTGTGATTAAATTCTTCACTTTGTTCATTTGGTTCATAGGCAACTTCTTATCAACATGGTGAAATCTTGCTTCGTTTGGTTCAATATATCCTCCGCAAATCTTACATTTCCCCTTGTCTCTGTTGTATGTGTATGGTCTATTCATAAAGTATTCAAAGTTATATAGTGGATTTTTACTCATTCTTATATAGAATGCGTGTGTTGTCGAATTAACTTCATCCGTTCGCACTTTTAATCCCTTTTTTCTCATCCTCTTGTTATAAAGCTCCCTACCTTCGGGTGTATATGGTGTTTCATTTTGATTTTTACATCTTGGGTTATCCCATTTTGCAAAATTTATATCAGTGACTCCTATATACATATCTTTATATTTGATTGCAGGTATGTTGGCTTTATGCCCATAGTGCAGTCCAATAAGATTTGAAACTTCGTTGGCTCTAATCCATTGACCTCCATATCGTTTAAGTGACTTATAGGCTGTATATTTTAACAACCAGGCATATTTTCGAATCACTACACTAATTTGGTCGCACATACTATAATAATTGATGAGTCCTACAATGATTGAATTTACTCGGTTGATGTTCTCAATAAGTCTATCAGCATCCAAAGTCGATGTTTTCCTGATATAAAATATTTCACGACTTAAATCCTTCATCTTCCTTTTGAATCTTTCACTTTCAGGTGAAACTTTATTAACCCATTTCCCATTTTTCTTTACCATTCGGATTTCTACCCCTAGGAACTTAATGGGTTTACTACAGACGTTGGTAATTAATGTCTTTTCCTCAGATAAGTCAAGCTTCAAAGTATCATGTAGATACTTCTTTGCTTTAAACTTTAGTCTTTCTGCATCCTCTTGGCTATCCGTTAGAATAACCCAGTCATCTGCATATCTGACATAATAGCAGGTTTTGAGATTGCTGTGCTTTCTCATTGCTGATATTTCACCATCTCTTCTGGAATGCGGTTTTTTAAGTTTTTTCCTTTCAAAATCACCTGTCATAAAATTATCGAATCGGTTTAGGTAGATGTTTGCAAGTAGTGGTGATATTATTCCTCCTTGTGGGGTTCCTAATTCACTTTTACTACATTCATCCATTACACCAGCTTTTAGCATTTGCTTAATGATACTAAGCACTCGCTTATCTCTGATACCAAGATTCCATAAGCTGTTTATCATTGTATTGTGGTCTATATTGTCAAAGAAGCCTTTTATATCTCCTTCAACGACCCAATAACATTTAGCATGGAAGTTTATGTGTTTGATTCTTGCTATCGCCATATCAGCTGACCTCATTGGTCTGAAGCCATATGAATGTTCAAAGAACTGGGCTTCTGCAATTGGCTCAATGATGTTTCTCACACATTCTTGAATTATCCTATCAATAATCGTTGGAATTCCAAGTGGTCTTTTTTCAGACTTACCAGGTTTAGGTATCCATACTCTTCGCACCATACTAGGATTGTAGTCATATAATTTTGCTCTCACAATTTCTATAACTTCATCAAATCCCTTATTTAAGTAATCATCAATTTCCTTCTCATCTATACCAGCAGTATGACTACCTTTGTTGGCTTTGATTTTATGGATTGATGTAATTATATTAGCTTCTGATGCTATAATTTCAAGAATACCTGTAAAGTTGCTTTTTATATCACTTTCATAGTTTTCCTTTGTCTTCAAATAAATGTCTTGTAAGAGTTTGTTAAGTTCTGCTTCATTTGACGGAACCTTGTTAAGTTTTGTCCCCAACAGCATCACCTCCGTGACACTTTATATTGGTTAGTTCGTTTCGCTCAGCGGCTACCTTAGCAATTAAACTATTCTTACAATATTCTATTTACGACTATGCCCCTTCCCTCCAATGGCTTATCACCACCTTCATTGGTACTACGGGCTGCTGCCCCTTGAATTCATAAGTCATTTCCTACTTATTAGAATCATTGGCACTTAACTGCCTTAACATTTTCTTTCAAGGTTCAATTGTTCCATTAGTTTTATCCTTTATTATAATAACTTAGCTTCTGTCTTTAACCCGCTAACCGTTCTTTCTTCCTTTAGTCGAATGGAATCAGAACTAATATCGTCTGTGCGATAAAAATAGTAGTCTCAATGGACAATAATACTACTACGATTAGTTTCCCGATAGGGACAACCCATTTTTCAATGGGGTCTTAAATTACGAGCCTTTCATACGACAGTTCCCGGTGAGTAAGCATATTATTTTTTAAAGATTATTCATCTTAAGGACCCCCGACTTACTTCGTCACCATACTTCTTACTCTATACTTTCAAACGGGCGGGTTCTAACCACTTTTGTACCAATTTTACTTATATATTTCATCCATGTAGGTTTCTTTTCAGCCGACTTTACCGAGCTTTATACCATTTAGCGTTAAGGCTAAACAGCATATCGGAGTCTCAGGGTAGGAATATCGACATTTATTCCTCAAGTGGAATTTCACCACTCTATATCAAACTAATAGTTAAACAAGTTCATTACTCTATCTTTTCCAGCAGGTGGGTTCTGACCACTTTTGTACCAACTGTATTCCAATATTTCATTTCCTTGCTCCGCTAACTTGTTTCCATCTCTGGAGTGTTTCGTTAGCGAACAATTCGCACATCCATTTTCAGTAACCCGATATCTTCTGCTTCCGTCATATTACAAGAAACTGCCCATTGCTGTTGTGCTTTATTATAAAAAACAGGGATATACGATGATAATGGTTTGCCGTCTCCGATGATAACCCCCGCTGCGTGGAAAGAAAAGGATTTTATCGTATTTTCCACAGTTGCCGCCATTTGCAAAATCTCTCTTTGCTCTGCTGAAGAACATTTTGCTTTTAATAAAGGAAGCTGCTCTTTTAATGTGCTAAGATCATCGGGCAGCAGTCCACAAAGCTGGTTTCCAAGTCCACGGATACGGCTTCTTCCTGGATCATCTTCTTTTTCCTGTGGATACATTTTGTATCCATATACCCTTGCCATATTGTGAATACAGTCTTTTGCCTGTTGGGTCATAACCGTCCGGATGCAGGCAACAGATTCTTCCCCGTATAACTTCTGTACATATCGAATCGTATCAGAACGTATTTCTTTTGCAAAATCTACATCGATATCCGGCATAGAAACCCGTTCCTTATTTAAAAATCGTTCAAACAATAATCCGTACTGGATTGGATCTAATGCGGTAATACCAAGGGCATAGTTTACTAAAGATCCAGCTCCAGACCCACGACCAGGTCCTACTCCATATCCAATATGGTAAGGACTTTTCTCCCTGGACAACCGTTTTCCTTCCTGGATATAATCTGCCACGATCAGAAGATAATTGGAAAATCCCATATCAATGATCGTATGCAATTCATATTCCAGGCGGTCCAGGTATGCTTTAGGAACAATTTTCATCTTATCATAAAGACCATCGTAAGCTTTTTTCCGGAGCATTTTTTCAGCATCTATCGGTTTTCCATCCGAACCGCGCATGACTGGGTAATGATGGACATCTGGAACCCTTGGGATTACCACACGACAACTGTCACATATTTTTCTGATATTTCCGATTGCTTCTGCCACAATAGGTAATGGAAGGATTTGTTTCAAAACATCCGTCAGTTCCTGGTCATCTTTCAGATATAATTCCCGGTCACTTTTAGTTACTTCTTCAAACCGTTCAAAACGCATACTTCTCATATAAGATCTGCCTTCTGCATCTTCCGGTCGTAGAATATGTACATCATTTGTGGCAACAACTTCAATATGATGCTTTTGTGCCAATTCTGCTAAAATCGGCATTACATAAGCTTCGCTGTCTAATCCGTGGTATTGTAATTCTACATAAAACTTTCCATGAAAAGCCCGGACAAACCATAATAGTTCTTTTTCAGTTTCTTTCACCAGCATATTTTTATCCATAAGCTGCTGCTTCCATTCTGCCTTTTGAGTTTCATACTTTTGATATGTTGAAACTTTTTGTTGTGCTTTTTTTAACGCATTATTTATTCTGGTAAGCTTGGCGGACGCAACTTTCAAGTCTACAGTTACTTTTGGTAACAGTGCTGCTGCGTTCATTGATTCATTTTTTTCTTTTTCCAGTTTTTCTTTTGTCAAATCATACAATTCTGTTTCCGGATCCAGGCTTTTCAGGCTTTTCTCCCTTTGTTTGTATTTTTTACCTGCAAGTACTTGCAATTCTTTCTTTTTTTCTTTCATAGCAGAAACATCCGAGAAAAGTGTATCCCGCTGTATGATCAACTGTAAATATTCTGGATCATTGGGGTTGATACAACGTTCTTGTTTTCGTTCCAATTTTTCTATCTCATGATGGATCTTTTGATTCTTTAATAAGATTGCTGATAGAACACCACTGATACAGGCACTTGTTGCGATAACATTGCCAGATACAAAGGAATTTGCAAGAATCTCTTTTGTCATTACTGGCGTGTTGATTCCACCTATAGACCGCTGGTTTTTATTTGATTCCGTTACTGCATGGCAAAGTTCCTGATAACCGGTATAATTTTGTGGCAGTAATAATAAATGGGCATTCTCTGCATATTCCGTATCCAAATAGGCTTCTACTCCTGGAATTCCATTCAAACCATACTTTTTACAGGCATCCATAAATTCAATATGCCCTGTGCAGACACCGTGGTCTGTCAGGGATATTGCCTTGGCACCCATTTCTTTTACTGTCTTACATAATTCATCTATTTTGGTTGTCGAATCCATCTGTGAATGATGGCTGTGACAATGTAAAAAACCATATACCATATGAAAACCTCCTATATTAAGAGTATGGTAAAAAATTTAAAAAATAAGAATTTTTTGGACGAAAAAACAGGACCACAAGGGTCCTGTCAGGATATTTCTTTTTGCAATTCTACTTCTGCCGTCAGTTCTTGCCAGTAATTTCGGTTGATATTTTTCTTGAGTTTCCGAAGATCCGTCAACTTACCACCATTCGATCGATAGATTTTTTGACATGACTGAAACTGCTTTTCTAAAAATTTCACAAACTCTGTTTTATCTAATCCATTGATAAATTCTGCTAATTCAGTATCCAGGTTCTCCGTATGAAGGATCAGAGTACATAAACCACTGAGTCTGCTCATTTGTTCTTTTGCTTTTTCACGCAGAAGGAAACTTTTTGCCTCGGCATCCAGATCTTCCCATGGATTCCAGGATTCACGCTTCATAATAAGATATTTCCCTTCCTGCTCTTCCTGATAGTATGTATCTTTCGGTTTCACGTCTGTGTAACGTTCCGGTACGTACAGATAACGCGACATATAAGGAAATTCCAGAACATTCCTGGTTTTTTCCGGAATTGTAGAAAACTTTTTGAATTTTTTTGTCTTTAAAGTGGTTTCCATCCCACTGATCTCCGACATGACCTGTAAACAGTCTGAAAAAGAAAGAAACTGTTTTAAAATATCCAGGCTGTCCATTCTTTTATTGCACGCATAGCAGTAACAAGTGCTTCCTGGTCGACTGTCATATTTTCCGGTAGATATTTTGCAGCTGCCAAGTGTGTGATCCGTATGTTCCGGGTTGGGGCATTTGATATCGATATATTTTTTTCCTAATCCTTTTACTTCAATTGGATATCCATGGTCCAACAGCCATTCTACAGATTCCAGTGGGGTGACTGCATCTTTTAATTCTCTTATCTGTTCTTTTGTATATGGCATAACAACACCTCTTTTTTGTATTGCAGCGAGATTGTCTTTCTATTAATGTTCCTCCTTTCGTAAAAATATTTCGCTGATACTTATAGAGTCCTAAATTTCTTTCAAAACAAAAAAGCCCAGAAATACTCTGGACTTTTTCTTTTAACCTTTGTTTCCCCGGGTTTTGTTGTAGCCGTTCCGGTAGGCATCGTAGGTCATGATCGCGTTCCGTTCCAACTCGTTAAGTGTTTTACATCCGCTACCCTCCAGTTTGATCGTTCGGATGGAAAAGGTATTTCCGCATTTGTAGTCTGCATATACATCCCCATTCCCATGACCGGTGAAGTGCGCATTCACCCGATCGAGGACCTGTTTGCTCTGACCAACATAGTAGAGATGTTTCGTTTTGTTATACAAAATATATACGCCAGCAAAGTTTAGAGTCTTGGCATATGACTTTCGTCCATCCAGAGAAAAATTACGCATTCTGAAAAATTCCTCCGGCGACATTTCTGTAGCATTGTTTGCCAGGTCTCGGATTTGTTTTTTGATCTTTCTTTTTTTATGGAAGGGAACGGTAAAACAAACCACCAAAAGGACTATACATACTAGCAGGTACGGATCCCACACATTTATACCGTTTCTCAAACTCTCTAGCATACTCATTCTACTGCCTCCTTCGTATTCTTTTTGTTTCCTGTACCCTTCGATTCTTTTTCAGGATCTTTTTCCGCAGTATTTTTGTCCGTTTCCTGTGTATTTTCTTCGGATGGCTCGACAGATGCTGGTTCTGCCGGAGACTCTGGGTTTGTAGTTTCTTCGGATACTTCCGGAGAAACTTCTGGCGTAGCTTCTGGTTCTGGAGTAGCTTCTGGAGTTGGCACTACTTCCGATACATCAGATTGTCCCTGATTTTCCTCCAGGTTGTTTTTTGAGGTATCTGTTGTTGCAAAGAAACTGATCCGATCTCCCTGCAAGGAATTAAACCCAAATCCCTGATAATCAAAATAGGACATGGAAACGATATCCCCTGTTTTGTTCATGATCTTTTTTGCTTTTTCCGTGATTGTGATCTTTCCAAGGATTTTTCCTGATGAGATATCCGCACAAAGTAAGTTGCCATCGTAGTCATATCCATAGATCAAAACGACATATTCCCCTTTTTGGCTGTCATAAAGGGATGCTGCAATACAGGCATGATCGTCCTTAATAGAATCCCTGACATATACCAGGTCGTTTAAAGTATTACTATTTAAAGTGAACCGTTTCAGGTCGTCCTTATCGTATTCCATCGTCTGGATATCCGTTACTGTAGCGTCACGGGTATCCGGATCAACATCGATATCTGTTTTGGTTGTTGCAGTCAAAAATCCTTGTTCCGGAAGGATTTTGGACAGCCCGCGAAAGAACACATTGGAATCCGGGTAAAAATGGAATCCAAAAATTGATAAATCACAAATTTCTTTTAATTTTTTGTCATATAATTCTACAGAGGCATCCCCATCGATCCTCCATGCATTTTCTTCATTTCGTTTTCCTAACAGCGTATGTACACCATTCTGGTTGGCGTATGCGTATTTTCCTTCGGTATCCGGAAACTGGGCATATCCGTGGAAATTACAAAAACGGTATCCATTGATTGTCTCCACAACAGATCCATAGCTTTTCGAAGCATAATCATCAGCCCATAGGATCACATTGCCGATCTTATAAGGAGAACCTACCGATTTTCCATTTTCGGCATCCGATTTTTTTTGTTTGTCAGCTAAAGTTACCTCAGCAGTCAGCGGATCTGTACTGGTGATTTTTAATTCGCAGTAATCTGTAACTCCATCCCCGTCCGTATCCACGTTCCACGGATCTGTCCCTGCAAGTTCTTCTTCAGCGTTACTGATACCATCGCCGTCAAAATCTTCTTCCGGATAATTCCGTAACACGGAATTTACCTTTCGGATCGCTGTAGTGTCTGCAGAGACACTAACATCCGGATTTGATGTTGTATAGAAAAATTGCGGAATGTAAAGAACACAGGCGATCCCAGCAGCAATCCCAGCCGTCAAAAGGATCTGTTTCCTTTTCTGTTTCTTCCCAGGGGTTATATTTCTTCCAGTTGTACTATAAGTGGGTAAATTGATTGTTTTTATTTTTTTCTTTTTTTTCATTTCTTGCACCTCTCTATATATAGTATGGTAAAAGACGATTTTATTTTTAAAATGTTTTTACATACTATATATGAATACTAAATACAGACGAATGGAGAAACAAACATATGCTCCTTTCGTCCTTTAAAAAGGAGGATTTTTTCATGAACAAAGTAATTTTAATGGGAAGATTAACAAAGGACCCGGCAATTTCAATGACTCAGAGCCAGAACCCGATGAAATACGCGAGATATACCCTGGCAGTGGATCGCCGTACCAAACAGGATGGAAATCAGAACGCTGACTTTATCAGTTGTATCGCTTTCGGTAAAAATGCTGATTTTGTCGAAAAATACCTGCATCAGGGAACAAGGATTGTTGTATGCGGCAGGATCCAGACTGGAAGCTATACCAACCAGAATGGTCAGAAAATCTATACGACTGATGTGGTGGCAGAAGAACACTATTTTGCAGAATCCAAAGGCAATGGTCAGGGAAACAACCAGAACCAGCCACAGAATAATAACTATGGACAGCCACAGAATAGTAACTACGGACAGCCACAGGGTGGACAGCAGGCTTACCCACAGGGTCAGGGCTTTAACAACGCAGCTGGACAGCAGACGAATTATCAGCAGCCGCAGAACAACCCGCCATATGGTAATGGAGGATTCATGAACATTCCGGATGGCATCGATGATGAACTGCCATTTAACTAGAAAAACAATAAGATCCAAAAGAAAGGAGTGTGATCAGAAGGTTCTCAGTATTTGAGGACCTTCTTTTCTCTTATGCATCAAATATTTCGAAAAATAATCGGGCTTTCCTTATTATTCCTATCGTTTTACTTTGCCCTATCTGCTCTTCAGTGGCACCAAAAGTACGAGGATGGGAAAGGAGAATACGAAGAGTTAGCACAGGAAAATACAGAAAAGCCAAAAACTGAGGCCGATAATGGAACGAAGATGGATCCCTATATGAAGATTGATTGGGGAAAGTTAAAAGGACAAAATAGCGATCTGGTAGGATGGATCGTTATGGAACCGAACGTCAATTATCCTGTCGTACAGGGAGAAGACAATGCATATTATCTTCATCGTGGATTCAACCGTGGGTACAATATCAATGGGTGTATTTTTATGTCCAGCAACAATTCTCCTGACTGGACAGACCCGAATACGATCGTATATGGACATAATATGCGTAACGGATCCATGTTTGGCACAAACAGTAAATATATGTCAAAAAAATATATAAAAAAACATCCTTACTTCTATATTTATACAGAAGATGGACGTTATATCTATGAAATCTTTAATACCATGACTGTCCAGGATGCATCCGATGCATATGAATATTTTTTTGAAACAGAAGATGATTTTTCCGATTATCTGGAAAAGATACAGAAAAATTCTTCTGTAATGTTGAAAGAAAAATGGCCGGATGTAAAAGACCATATTGTCACCCTATCGACTTGTACCGCACATGGGCAGCTGCGGTTTTTAATACAGGGAAAACTTTCCCGTTATGAGAAAGATCCATATATGCAAAAAGCAGGTTCCTGACCTGCTTTTTTTTGTAGTTCTAATCCTTGATGATCGTTGTGCCTTTCAGGTATCCGGATAAACGGGTATCACGTTTTCCTTTTCTGGAAACACGGATCGCCACTTCAGCTGCACTGGATTCATCGATAATGATCACATTCTTTTTTGCCCTGGTAACTGCGGTGTAGAGAAGGTTCCGCACCAGCATATTTTTAGGTTCTGCCGGCATGACTACAATTGCGGTTTCAAATTCAGACCCCTGGCTTTTGTGGATCGTCATTCCATAAGAAAGGCAGAGATCATCCATTAAATCTCTGGTGATCTGGAAGTGCAAGTTCCTGACTTCCACTAAAAGCCCTTCTCCGTTGATCTCCTTGATCACACCGATATCACCATTGTATAACCCCATTTCTCCTCCACTTTCTTTTGGCAGGATCGAATAATTATTCCTGGTAAAAAGGATCTTGTCATTCAACCGATATTTGATGGAACCGTATTGAAAACCTTTTTTTGTAGGATTTAATAATTCCTGCAGATACACATTCAGGTTTTGGATCCCTGTCAATCCCTTTCGTGCTGGACATAGGATCTGAGAAGAAAATGGATTTTTAGGATCATATAACTGTATCATGATCTTCCTTATTTCTTCCAGGGATTCCTCTTCCGATTTCGTATGTATTGTTTGAAATTCCTGACAGGCAACCAAATCGCTGAGTCCGGAATTGATGCGCATGGCATTTTCAATGATCGGGGAACCTCCTTTTTGTCGGAACACTTCTGTCAGCATGGTTCTTGGGATCAAGGTATCTGGTGCTTCCAAAAGATCCTGAAGTACAGCGCCGGGTCCTACTGCTTCCAACTGATTAATATCTCCAACTAAGATCAATGTAGTCCCTGTTTTAACTGCTTCCAAAAAAAGATCAAATAGTTCAATATTCATCATACTCATCTCATCCACAACGATTAGGTCTGCATCGATCGGATTTGCTGCGTCCTTGCATATCAAGGAGCTTCCAAAAGGACGGTAGTCTAATAGACGGTGGACAGTCACTGCTTCCATGCCGGTAGATTCTGCCATTCTTTGTGCGGCACGCCCTGTAGGTGCACATAATCTGATCTTATGCTCTGGATGCAGTTTCATATAGACCAACAGAATGCCGAGAATTGTAGATGTCTTTCCTGTTCCAGGTCCCCCGGTAACAATCTTAACCCCGTTAGAGCGTAAGACCGTGGAAAATGCTTCCTTTTGTTGGGTTCCATATGTTTTTTCACAGGCTTTTTCTGCATAAGAGATCAGGCTGGTGGAAAAAGTAGTCACTTCCTCCGGATTTGATGCTAACCGAAAGATGTTTTTGGCGACCCTTTTTTCAGCTGCCGCCAGCTTTACCGGATCGATCACACCTTTCTCCTCATCCATTCCCTTTTTGTAATCAGAAGCCAGTGCCGAAGTCACCATCGCAACTGGCACTTTTTCCGGATAAGAACCATGTTCGAGTAAGAAATGGACAGAATCATAAAATCTGTCTAATTTAAAAAAGGTATTTCCATTAGCACATAACATCTCTGCAGCTTTTAAACCGGCATACTGGATTCTTTGATGTGCAGCTGGTGGAATACCAAATTTCTTTCCCAGACGGTCGCAGACAAAAAATGGAATCTCCAATTTTCTTCCGCATAGATAGGGTAATTTTTTGATTTGTTGGATCGCTTTCTCTTCATAAACCTTTACTGCCTTCGCACATAACGCATAAGACATGCCACAGTCCCTTGTTAGCTCAAAAAGTTCCCGTTCAACGGTTGTTTCTTTGATCGATTTACAAAGGTTCTGAATGATTGTTTCTGGTAATTTTGTTTCTGCGACCAGCCGATTGATAATTCCTGGGGACTGAGCCATACGGAAGACATCTGTTCCGTGATTATTCAGGATCGTTTCCGCATCCGCATAACTGATACCTGGAAACGTGACCAGATATTCGATCATGGATAAAATTTCCGCTTCCGCTTCTTCTGCTTTTTCGACAACAAAATCGTAAGCTATACCCTCCGGCTTTTCTGTAGCGTTAAAATGTCCCCAGATCCGGATCGGGGTTTTTTCCTTAAAATAGGAAATTCCAGTTTCAGATGCATCGCAGTTGATGATATACCATGTAGCATTCATCTTCTGCAGATCCTGTTTTACAACAGTACGTTGGATCATTTCTTTTAGAGGCATTTCTCTTCTTGTTGCAATCTGAAAAAAGCATCTCCCATTTTTTTCATCCCTCCAGGTATAGGACATCATATTACCCGTGATAGATGATTGTGGTTTGACAGATTGGTTTGCATTCATGGTATTTTCTCCTTTCGTATTTGTAAACTTCATATTCATAGAATGGAAAAAATACCAGGAAACAAAATATACCCTAGATCAGTCCCGAAACATATTCCAGGTCCCTTGCAACGATCGATTGTTTTTGAACCATCGCCTCTTCTCGGTCTTCCAGTTTTGAAGTCAAGTATCCGCCGGCTGCAATCGTATCACCGGGAACAAATTCTGCTGCCTGCTCTGCCTGTCTTTTGAAACACACGACATCTGCCTGGTTCATTCTGGAACCACTTGGGATCTGTAATGTCACTACCGTAAAATCTTCATTAGGATGGTAGACATGAAAGACCTTACCAATCATCAGGCAGGTATTCCGGTCTCTGGAAAAACCTCCTTCATATTCAGAAATCTTTTCATTTAACAGATATGGGGCAAGCATCCTCTTTTGTCGTTCCATTTTATCTACCACAAAATCCTTGATATAGGTGACAGAATCATCAAAGTCAATGGATTTTCTATTTTCTGCATGTGCAGTAATCTGTACCCTCATGTTCACACGAAAACCACGGATCAGATCTGTATCATAAACGGAAAAAATAGGATAACTCGTTACTTTTTCTCCCTGGTTTTCTATAATAATCGTTGCACTCTGTCTGTTCTCCCGGATTGCCTTAATCTTTCCGGTAACAACTATGATGTTTCTCGCTTTTACCATAAAATAAAAACCTCCTTTCTTATAGTATGATGAATCGTCCCAAAAAAAGGAGACCGCAAAGGGCCTCCTAATGGATTACATTAAAATCGTCTGTACATCGTTAAAGTTTTCCAGCGTTTTCATGGTGTCTGTATGGTTGACAGCTGCCATAAAAACATTCTGAAACGTAGTATCGTTTTCCAATAATGTGATCAGCTGTCCAAGGTTATCATTATCCAATGAATCCAGATTGTCCAGTACCAGGATATGTGTCTGTGTCAGTTGTCCGATGACTGTCATTAAAACAAATGCGACAAACACAAATTCTCCTGTAGAGATGTTGGAGATTGGGATAAATTCCGCATCTTTTTGTTTCCTCATATATACATCTAACCCTTTGTCATAACTGAACATTAATTCCATATCAGGATTTAACTGTCTGCTGACTGCTTCGCACGCATGGCGGAATGGTTCCAGAATCTTTTTGATGATCATACCACGAACCCCTGTTTTGGTATCCAGGATTATGACAATTTTTTTCAGCATATCTACTTTGTCCTGCTGATCCCTGCATTTCTTTTTATAATCCATAGCAACCGTATATTCGGAAATAGCCTGTATCCTTGCCTGGATGAGGTTTTGCTGTTCCTGAAGGACGCTCAGATCTTCTTTTTCAGAGATTTCTGGAAGTTTTGGAATATTCGGTATCACAAAGTTCTTAATCTGCTGACCAAGCATTTCTTTTTTCTGATATTCCATAGCAAGTTTCTGATAATTCTGGATATATGAATCTCTTTTTGTAATCTGTTCTTCACATTTCTTGATGAAGTTCTGGTTTTGGATAACTACGGACTGATTTTGGGCGATCAGATCTTTTGCCTGTGTGATATAGGGGGTCATATCTGTCCGACATTGGATACCGGAACATAATGGACAGCTATGGTTGGCATTTGTTATGTTATTTACCAGCTTTTGCTGAAATGACATATTCGCCTGGGCGTTCGAAATATTTCCATTTGCCGCACGGATCGCTTTTTCAAATTTCTGTTTGTCAGAAACTGCTGTATCATAAGCTGTCTGGTCTGGTTTCTGGACATTTTCCATTGTTCGATACTCCTGTTCCAGATTTTCTTTCCGCTGGATCGCCTGAGTCCGTTGTTCCTGCAGCCGTTTCATCTCCTGTTCCTGTTTTGCTGTCGCCTGATATTCTGCGATTTTTTGCATGTTTTGACGTAACAGCTTTTCTAGGTCTTCCCTGGATTCTTTCGGAACTGTTTTATCAAAGGTACTTTTCTTTTTGTACGTATCCAACGTGCGTTTTTCCTCTGTTAGCTGCGTAGAAATCTTTTTCGCAACTTCATCAATCGTATCGATACCAAATTCCCCGCTCGGGAAGGCCTGAATGATATATTTTTTCACATTATCTTCCAGCACATCCATTTCTGCTTCTGCCGTATCAATGATTGTTTTACTATCGATATGTACCTGCAGCATGGATAAGATCAGGGAAGATAATTCATTTTTGGAAATTGCTTTAAAATAATCTGTTCCAAACATTGCCTGATACACAGCTAAAGATGCTCCAAGTTTATCTTCCAGGAACGCAGTAGCAGATTTTTCCGTCGTTGTTTTGTCATTGACTTTTATAATTGTGCGGTCCTGCTTGCGGATACGTTCAACCGTGGAATCATCCTCGAAAACGATCGTCACATCTGCAGCTTTTGCGCTTTCTCTAATATCCGATTCCTCCATCTTTCCCAGAAAAGCCCGTTTGATTGCTTTTAGTATAGTGGTCTTGGAAGTACCATTTTTACCTAAAAGGAATGTCAGTTTCTCCGGTTTGATAATCTGCATTTCAATTCCACCAAAATCCTTAATGATAATTTCTTTGATCTTCATATGTTTTCTCCTTAAAAAATTGTATTTCAGACACAGTTTTCTCCTGTCGTAAGAAATGTTCTGATATCCATAGAATGTAAAAATATATAGAAAACAAAAAGCTGTCCGAAAAAATCTAATTTTTTTAGTTTTTCTACATACTAAAAGTAGATGGATAAAAAACCATCTCAGAAAGTAACCAGTACTTAATAAAAAAGTTCTGGTATCCATACGGCAAAATGTCAAAACCACATGCATACGAGGAGGATATATTTATGCAGACAAATGATTTCAGAACTAAAACATTATGTGTTCCACGCAATTTCCCTTGCCCGGAGAAACACTGGGCAATCGGGCTGGATATCGGATATTCCGGTGTGAAAGGGATCTCCCCAAACAAATACTTCTGTTTCCCGGCCTATGCGAAACGGATTCCGGAAAACCATACCGTATTAAAAGAGACGTCAGATACAGACATCCGATACCGTGACGAAACCGGTGAATGGGTTGTCGGTGAACTGGCATACGATGAACTGAATGCTACCGGACAGATGGACAGTGAAGCGGAATTGTATGGACGGAATCGATATTATTCAGATCTTTTCCGCGTAATCTCACGAACTGGGATTGCCCTTGGGTTTATGGATAACGATCTGAAATCTTATAACGATCAGAAGATTTCTGTACAGACAGGACTTCCACCGAAGTATAAAAATCGAGATAGTGAATACCTGACAGATGTTCTCAGTGGAACCCATATCTTTGAATTAAAAATCGGGAAAAAACCATGGCAGAAATTCACTTATACACTGGGAAGTGAGAATATCGCAAAAGTCATGTCCCAGCCGTTAGGTGCCCTGCTCTCTGCTTCCATTGATAAAAATGGAAAGCCGCTTCCGGACGGAAAAAAATATTTGGATCCTAATTCTAATACTAACGTTTTAGTTTTTGACCCTGGTTTTGGTACGACAGATACCTATCCAATACGGAGTGGAATTCCACAAGTAGGCGAAACCTTTCCGGAGTACTCCATGCACGAAGTGTTAGCCAGAACCTGCCGTGATATCGAAAGTCGTTATGGGAGAGAATTCAGCGTGTCACAGCTGTTGAACCAGTTAAAGACCGGAACGATCACTGTAACGAACCGCCGGAAAATGAGTTCCGATTCCGTAGATATCAGTCCCCTGCTCCAGAAAAACTGTAAAGGGGTATGTATGGATGTCGTAGAAAAACTGAAATCTGTATACGATTATTTTTCTGATTACAGTTACATCATCTGCACCGGTGGAACTTATGATGCCTGGAAAGAGGATTTTGATGAAGTATTCAAGGATATGAAGACCTTACAGATCATTTCGGGAAATGCGAACGATCCAAGTCTGTCCAATGTATTCTCTAATGTGCGTGGGTATTATTACAATCTGATCAACCATGTAAGATAAGAGGGATAGCCTATGGAAAAGAATATCATTGTCCGGTTTTCCTGGCAGCATGATCCGGATTTAATCATCTTATTCCATGATCCAAGATTTCAGGGACGACAAGAAAAATGTTCGAAGCACAATCCGCATCCGCAAAGTAATCCGCGAAATGCTTTTATTAAAAAAATTTTACTTGCATATTTATATGGGGAGGATGTTAAGATTCCGCCTCCCCTGCTGCCCACAAAGGCGATCACCATTACAAATTATGCCGTTCATTTTTCTATTGATCTCGAAAATGAAAAAGATCAAAAAATCAATGCATTTTTGAACAGTATTCGGGATGGATATCGCAATAGTGTGATAAAGAATATTATCCGGTATTATTACACGCGGAATAACGGTGTGATGATCGATTATTTAAATAATCCTTTGTATATTATGAAATCCAAAACCAGAAAAAAAGAAAAATCAGGGACTGTATTGCCACCTAAACCAATGCAACCACCTGTGAATCAAAACCAAACATTGAATTCAAAGCAAATAAAAAAGAAAAGTTCAGATTCGATCCAACAAAAACCAAAAGTTATCGAACCGGAACAAAAACAGGAAGTCAAAGCACCGGAGCCAACCGAAGAATTTGATTTCTTTGGAGCTATTGACAATTTGATTTAGGAGAATGAAATTATGGACTTTTTTGACGAAACAAAATTTTATAAAGAAACACTTGCCCCAATGATCATGGATTTTAAGCGGGAATGCAGTGCACATAACATTCCATTTTTTATTACTGTTGCTACAAAAAATTCAGAAGCCGGAACGGTTTATCACTCTGATATGATCCTGGCTTCTGCCAAGACTCATCTTTCAGATGATCGGATCTCGAAACTTCTGTTGCGTGTAAATGGTTTTCATACTACACTTCCATCCAGGGTAAAAAAAGCAGAGCAGATCCTCGAAGAATATCTGTCCGCTGCAACAAAAAAGGAATCGATCGCAGGTCTCGATCTGGAAACAGATGATCTGGAAGATTTAAGTAGGATTTCTGATGATTTATTGGATATTTCCTACGATTTAGACTAAAGAAGAAAGGAGCATCCATCTGCTGCACATTGAGTCAATGCACAGATAGATAATAAAGGTATGGATGATATGGGAAAATTTGATATCACATTAATCCAAACAAAAGAATCCAATGAGGATTCTAAAGAATATAAAGATGCCAAAAGATATTTAGAAGAAATGCAGGTCGCTAATTGTATTTTGGTGGCTGATCCTGATGCTGCAGACTGATGGATGCACACATATCTTAGCAAAAAAAACTGTCCATGGAGTTAATGACCATGGGCAGTTTTTCTTATACGAATTCGACCAGGAAAAATCCCGCAACCAAAAATGGCACAAAGGGATATGGATGTTCCTGTTTTTTACAATGCATCCACAGTAAATATGGAAGACATAAGCCTAAAGCAAACATGATAGCGTAAAGCCCCCTCCATCCAAGATAGAGACCGATCATTCCAGCGATTAATGCATCTGCACCACCGATGTCAGATACCAGCATACTGATTCCGAAGATGGAAAAACAGATCAGCAGGCCGATCAAGTCTTCTTTTATGATTTCAGGATGGAAAAGAAAATATACACTGCGGTTTATTGTCAAAAGACCTGAGATCCATAAAGGGACTTCCAAAGTCCGGATGTCCTGAATAGCTGCGAATAAAAATAATACATATGCGATTGCTATCATATATAGACACCTGCACTTCTCTTTTCAGCTTTTAACATGTTATACTTCTTTTCTGTTAATTTTGAAAAGTCCTCCAAAGTAATACCAAATCGTACCAGGATATCATCTTCCAATGCGTCAATATTCACCTGTTTGATATCTACCTGTGAAGAACACCATTCTTTCTTATAAGTCGAAAAATATAAGCGGCCAAGGTTTGTATCTACATAAATGCCACTCTGCTCTTTTCGAAAACCTTTCCAAAAGTATGTATAGTTAATATACACTCTTTCTTTGCCTCCATCTTGGTCTTTTTCATCTTTGTACATAGTATAAAATACCTGAAGGAGTCTCGCTGTTGCTTCCACATCATCCAAGGAAGAATGAAAACGGAGTCCTAATTCCAGACCGAAGTATTTCGTCAATACTTCCAGCTTATGGTTCTCCACTTCCTTTTTGGAAACCAGGTCGCGTGCCATTTCCAGCACATCCAGACACCCTGTACAGGATAATGGAGTCTTTGTACGGTCACACATCCCTTGTAGCATACGGATATCAAATTTCACATTATACCCTACCAGGATCATGCCCTGCAAAAATTCTGCAATTTCACCAACAACTTCATTTTCAGACTTTTTATCTGCTAGATCTGCATCTGTGATCCCATTGATGGATGAAGCTTTTGCGGGCATGGGGAATGGTGGCCGGATAAAAATATCCTTTTCGCCAAGTAATTCTAACCGTTCCTTTTTTATCTGATATTTTTTAGCAGAAAATTCCACAATATAGTCATTTACAGGGCTTAGGCCTGTAGTCTCCGTATCGATAATACAAAATATCCTGCCTTCCGTGTATAAACTCAACGTATTTTTTTTAGTTCTTGTATTTCTCATAATATTTCCCCTTTTCTTCCTTTATGGATTACCTGTGTGGTATACGGATAGAAAAAAATTCCATCAAATTGTGCGTAACACAGTAAAGAATCACCAGGGACGATCTTGCTTCTTGCTTCTTGAGCCTGGTCTCCGGTATAAAGACACATCGTCCATTCCGATCCTTTTATGAAACTCCACAGTTCCCCCACACAGGAACATTCTTTTTTTTGCAAGGTTATCTTACTCAATGGAAGTAATAATAACTTTTGCCTTGTCTTAGTAAGAAAAAGGCCACTTTTAGGGAAACGTTCTGCAGTTCCTCTTCTTGAATTTCCTGCTTCAAATGCTACCTGGACAGTAACGACATCTCCAACATTCAGTTTTCGTGCACGTTCAGAAAGGTAATTCCAACATAAAACAGTAATCTTTTCTTTTTTGGGAGTATCACCAGGCATCGTAAGCCCCTTTAAGGACATGATCGTAAGTTTATCCTCCGCTTCTCCTTTTCCTTTTTTCCATTTTTCCAGTGTACCAATGAATACAGTACGGCCTTCCGATGATAAAACAATCATTTCAGGTTCTCCTTTTTTAATTTTGCTTTTTCCAGTTTGATTTCCTCTACATATTTGTCAAAATCAAGAAGAGTGTGATACCAGGCATTTCCCATGCACAGCTCCATCTTCTGAGCGATATCTTCTGAGAAATTTTCTGTATACATACTGCATGACTGAATGATCCATAAAAGAAATTCTATGTAAGGACTCTCATCGGGACAAAGATCCAGAGCTTGTTGTGCTCTCTTTTTTCCAATTTTAAAACCTTCTTCCTTCATTGCTTTCCATAAAATGTCTTTTCCATATCTCACCTCTTGCCGAAGCCTTTTAAACACCTGTTCCTGGAACAGTTTTCGGATTCTCTTTAACTCCCCGTATGCTTTTTGCCCAATTTCAAGAAAGCGTTCGGAGAAGTTCATTTCAGAGAAACGGTTTTCTAAACGGAACGCTTTTCCAACCAGGATTCTGCTGTTCGCATATTCTACATAGGGCTGAACCATGAAGGAGAGATTTCCAATACTGCTCATCTGGTACTGTAAACCACAGTGTATTTTTTCGTTCCGGATTTCTACGGAATGATCTGGAAATTCAAAGTAGACTTTCGTTACTTCATTTGTAACACACCAGTAATGGATAGAAACCGGGTTTTTGGAAACAGTGTTTAAGGCTTCTTCCATATCCCATACCAGTTCTTGCGGCATATATTGAAAATCACTGGATACACACATATATCCCTTATAACAGCGACTGTCTGTATCCTCCGTCCTTACAATAATAGAAAACGGAGATGCTTTGTGAAGGGAAGTGACCAGGTAGCAATAGGCAAAAGGATTAATCTCCGGTTCTATGGTCCCGGCATGTAGCCACCTGCATAAGCTGCTCAACATACGTTTGCTCGGCGTAATCAAAAGTTTTCTTTCTTCGCTGACAATCAAATAGAAACCCACTTCTTCAATATCATCGAAATAGGGTTGAATGGACCGGAAAGTGGCAGAATCCTTTCTTAAACAGCCGATATTATTATTCTTCTGGCTATAAATTGCTTCTTCTCCTTTGAGTGGGAGAAACATGGCATTGTTCACCGTAGGTGCTTCTAAACGGATGAACCTTGGTGAATTTTTATCAGAATGTCTTTCCATTACAGCGAAAAAAATCAACTGTTCTGGATTACGAACAGGGATGATCGATGTTCTGGAATCCATATCTTCTAGTATCTGGATCAACTTTTCCCTTTCCGTTCCTGATTCTTTATAGTTTTTGTTAAGTTTTTGTGACATATTGTTTTTTCTCCTTTCTTTTTCTCCTGTCGTGAAATTTAATTGTATATTTACAGTATTTGAAATATCCAAAAAAACAAAAATCCGCATTGCTACAGATAACAAATGCGGATTTTCGCCCTACAGAAGCAAAGAAAGCAGGCCTGCTACGGCACTCTGGATGCCAAAAAGGAAACAACCAGTGATTCCGCAGAAGATCAGTACATATCCTGTTTTGTAGAATAAGTTTTTTGCTGTTGGTTTATGTAATTTTTTGATAACCTGGATATAATTGGTCATTTCAATCCCCCTCAGAAAAGATATGTTTGTTTTCTTGTGCCCTGGATCTTAGCAGTAACCTGTGCACGGAGTTCTAAAGCTACGCCTACCGTAATAATGATTGAAGTACCGAGAAAGGCGATCCCATTTATCGACCAGATCGCAGATACAAGAATGGGTACAAATGCGATTAGACATAATGCTATGGATCCGATTCCGACAGTTTCGTTTGACTTTTTCCGTAAATAGTCGGATGTTTCTTTTCCTGGACGGATTTTCATAACACTTGCACCTCGTTTTTTCAGATCAGCCGACACTTCTATTGGATTAAAGATAATGGAGGCATAGTAAAACGAGAATGCAATAATCAGTGCAATATACAGTAACGCGCCAATCGTATATTGCAGGTTCTGTGGATCAAACCATGCATTTGTATTAAAAAATGACAACCATTTTTCCCCGGATTTATTTAAAAATGCCCCTATCATCCCTGGGAAAGTCAGAATGGAAGATGCAAAAATAATTGGAACGACAGTTCCTGGACATAATTTCAACGGAATAGAACTTTGCATACTAGATCCCTGAATTTTTTGAGAATGATATACGGGGATCCTTCTCTCTGTTTCATGGACAAATACGGTAAATCCAAATAACAAAAGGATAAAAACCGCCAAAAAAATACCAGTTACGGTAGATCTTGCTATCTTATCCTTGTCGGCCACAATATCCATTACAGTGAGCATATCGGTCGGATATGCTACAAGGATATTGGTCAGTAGGATCAGGGACGAACCATTATAATGGTATTTTCGCTGGATTTGTTCTCCGACCAGGGATGCGATCAATGCCCCCGCTGTCCAGATCACTGTTGTCAGTGCAACCCAATACCATCGGTATTCGATCAAAAGACCACGTTTTCCAAAACTGGTAGCAATGGCAAAAGATTCTAATAATGCAATCACACCACCAAGTAGGATCGTTGCTCTTTTTATTAATTTCCTTTCATCTTCCATTCCACGTTCCATCTCATGAATTTTAGGAAAAACAACTCCTAAAAGCTGTATCATGATCGAAGCTGTGATAAACGGTGTAATCGACAGAGCCATAAACGTCATGGAAGAAAGGCTGTTACCAGTCATTGTATTTAAGAAGGCCAGAGAAGAATTTTGCTGGATCATTTCTTTAAAATAAGAAGCATTGATCCCTGGTACTGGTATCGCGGAGAGAATCCGCACGATCAAAAGAAGAAAGCATACGTGGTATAATTCTTTTTTGACTGTTTTATTTCTCCAGATATTCTTCCAGGTTTCCATTATCAGGTTCCTCCTCTCCATAAATAAACTGATCATCCTGCTGCAGATCCGGAAGGATCGCCTGAAGTTCTGCCTGCTTCTGCCGGATTTCCCACTGTGTCTCCGGAAGTAAAAGCAAATCCATCGCCTGGTCGAAAAAACGCATTAACAGGACGGGAGGAATCTGTTGTCCTCCGGACATTTGATTTAATAAGCGGTTAGTAACATTATGTCTCGCTTCAGTCATACATCGCTGCCCTTTTTCCGGATACCGGATATCCCCTTTTACTACTTCAGGAATCTCAAAAAAGCTGATACCAATAGGTGGTGTTTTTAATGCCTTCTGGTTCAGACGTTCCCATTGAATTCTTTTGGCATTATCCTCATCCGCATATTCTTCCTCTGTCAGGGAATATGGTTCCAAATGTTTGAAAATCTTTTCAAAAACCGGATTATGAAACTTTACATTCAGATACACATACTCATCCTCTGGCATCACATACATAACTACCTGCAGATTCTGTTTTGTTCCGTTCATTTTTGCTACCTGGAGCTGCTGATTCAGGTTTTGTTTTGCCTGTTCAAAGATAGAAATCCGAGGTTTCGGAACAACGTTGAGTGCAATCTGGTCACACAGGAAAGCTATCTCCTCACCCAGAAGCCGTCCGTACTCTTTTTTTACTTGCAGCTGATACTTTTTGTGCAGCTTGTCGATTTGTTCCTGCAGCTCGTTCATAGTTAGCTGCTTCATTCGATATCCATGTACAACCATAGAAAATCCTCCTTTTTTTTACTCAACAATAGTATGTAAAAAAATAAGAAAATCAGGTCATTTTCGGACAGAAAAAATATCGGAAAAAACGTCTGTCCGAAAATTTGAAAATTTGCATTACATTTCAAAAAAGGATATAATATATCCATAAACAAAGGAAATTAATACGTCGTAAGAGGAAAGAGGAATGTTTGTGGATCAATGGGAATTATACCGGTCATTAACTTGTTACTTACTGACAGTCCCGGAAGATACAAAAAAAACTTCCGTGCAGATTTATAAAGATTGGAAAAGGACTGTCTGTTGCCATATGGATGCATCTATTGTTCCTGTTCTACTGGAATATATAGAATCTGCGAAACACGAAAACCGGAAATTTTTATATGAAGCTGCAAAACTGGATCATTTTATTGAAGGAGGCACTCAGTGATGAAAAATAATACGGAAAGTATAACTTGTTACGAAGATAGAGAACACATGATTGAATTAATGGACAGATACCATAGCGATGATCCGCAGGTTCATCAGGCAGCGAAAGAACAGCTGTTAGAAGAAAACGGAAAGCTTCTAACGTTCTTTATCAAACGTTTTGCAAATTCCTATCTTCCGGAATATCTTGACCCACTGTTTAATGAAATGGTGATTATGTTTTTGGAAAAGATCGGCAGTTATGATCCAAGAAAAGCAAAATTATCTACTTTCTTAACCAATCCGGCCATGAGGGTTGCTGCAGATTTCCGTGATCGGATTGGAAAGTGTAAAAGCAGTTATTATTCACGCATGATGCGGGAAGTAAAAGAAAGCACGGAGCGCCTAAGTAGAGAGGGACTGGATGCAAATGTAGCAAGCATCTCCTTGGATACCGGTTACTCCATTCGATGCGTGACTGATGCGATTGCCATGATTAATGCTATGGATGAAGTATCCTACGATCAGCAGGGCGATGAACAGGACCGCCTGGAAAAACAAATGGTTGAGTTTGCCCAAAATCCAGAGGATGAAGCCATCCATAAAGAAGGTTCTAAAATCCTTCAACAGGCACTTTTGACTCTTTGTGAAGAAGACGCAAGGATCCTGACGACAAAATTTGCTACCGGTAAAAATCTTTCTTATGCTGAAACCGGAAAAATTCTTGGGATTCCATCATCCAGGGTAAAACGTTCAATCACAAGGTCTTTAAAAATCCTGCGCAGCAACCCAGAATTGAACGCATGGTACGAGAGAACATCCGTATACAATACTGCACCAGATGGCGAGGAGGTTTCCTTCGTGTTAACGCCGGAACTTGCGGATGATTATGATCTGTTAGATGAGACACCTGAAAAGAATACGATCTCTTCTAATAAAGCACCTGTAAAAAAACAATTAGTATATTTGGATGATGAACTTCCGATTTTGGAAGATATCTTTTAACAAAAGGCTGACCTCAGTGGTCAGCCCTTTCTTTCTCATAAAAACAATTCTACGATATAATCCTGTCCATTTTTTTCCACGATTGCGATACCAACGGATGTATAAGAATCTGCCATGCGAAGTTGCCGGCTTCCCTCATTGGACTGAAATCTGGTGTTGATCTCATCTGCGGACTTTACACTTACTTTCCAGATATTTTCGGATGCAGAAGAAGCATCTGCCCCGAAACGTGTCACAAGCTCATTTAAGGATCCATATAATGGACTGCTGTCTGAACTGTAGTCATAAGTTGCCATATCTGCTGCTTTAATGCACGCCAGTTTGTAAACTGCACTACTGGTATCCATAGATAACTGTCCGACTCCTGCTGCAGTACGTTCCGCATTTATTTTCGCAAGGAGTTCAGAAGCTTTTTGCGTATCATAGGTGACGGATGTACTGACACGGGCATATTCTTCATCCAGGCTGCCTGCGATGGTGACTTTTGACGGATCTTCGGAAGAAGAAATTTTTTCCTTGCTTACTTCATAAGGTCCTTCTTTTTTTGTACTCAATAAATTACCATCGGTATCATACACACTGGTTACAATAGTTTCATAAGTGATCTGATAACCATCTTCCGTTTTTGTATTTACTGTCTTGTTTGTCTGGGTGTATGTACCATCCCCGTTATCGGTTTTTTCAGATTTACTTCCACTATTCCCTACAATAACACCAGAAGTATCGTTTTCATTTTTCGTTTCTTCCGGTTTCTGTGAATTCTTCACCTCTGAAAGATCCTGGATATCTGAAGTCCCTGCCTTTGGTTTATCCGTTACTTTCCAGATATAATTTCCATTGTCTTTCACTCTTTCCCGGTATCCGATCAGTACTCCATTATCATTGTACAAACCATAGACATTTCCAGAAGCGTGTACATAGTGGTTGTTATCTATCGTAGATGCATCGCTTCCATCATCCAATGGGATACCTTTTTTGTTCACAGGTACATACGCATAAGAACCATCCTCATTTCGAACATATTGCTCATAGGATACATTTCCTTTTTTATCTGTAACCTTATAAACCTGTTTGAGTCCATCCACTGATTCATAGGAAGCATTTGGATTCTTCACATCCGCCCATAGCCAGCTTCCATCTTCCTGTTGTGTCCTTTGCCGATATCCTGTGATATTTCCAGAATCGTCCAGAACCATATAGACTTCATTTTCCCCTGCTACCGGAACATAATTGTCTGGGATTTCCGGGTCTAGGATCCATTCATCATCAGCGACAGGAGCCGTGTATTTTGTTTCATACCATTTGACCGTAGAAGCTGTTTCCGTATTGTCTGGACGATTTACCGGCATTTTCACCTTAATTCCCCAGGAAACGAAAAATGTGATCAGCAGACCGGCAAAAACTAAACTTAATTTCTTCAATATGATCTCTCCTTTCTCTATATATAGTATGGTGAAACACACAAAAAAAGGAAGCACAACGGCTTCCCTTTTCGATTGAAAAATTTGTCAGGCAGATATCCCAACGCAATGTAATTTATGATTGAGATTCTGCAGATTCAGGGCGATCACTGCATTCGCACGATACGCTTCCTGGAATCGGTTATCTAAACAGTCAAATATACATACATATTCTTGATTACCTAATTTTACCCTTCCGACATATACATCGTTAAGCGCAACAGGTGGTGAAACAATGATACACTGGCAGGAATGGATCTGGCCTGGCAAAGTATCTTTTTTGTCTGGAAGCCCAGGTACCGGATAATATTGTTGCGCGCTATTGGTTGTCTGCTGTTGATTTGGAACAGCATTTTGCTGTTCACCATAATTGTACGGTTGGTTTCTATAGTCTTTTGCTCTTTCTTGTTCTTCTAATCTGGCAAGTCCATTTGGTATTAAGGACTCTGCACAGTAACTGGTAAAGGAATCAATATACCGGATGATCGGACGCAGGATCTGATTATAAAACTGTGAATAGGACATACGCAATGTTACAGAACCAGTTTTCTGAAAAGAATTCCGCTGTTCGTAGAAAGAGCCAGGGACAGTTCCTTGTCCAGCAGTTGCATAACCATTTTCGATCGTTAGGACATAAGGATTTTTGGATGCCTGACCGTTAGGCATCGTTGGTTGAAACTGCATGTAAAAATGGAAGGTTTTGCACATCCCGGCAAATTTTCCTTCTTTTTCTGGATATTTTCCATGGATCTTCTGGGCAGAAAACTTCTGCTGCCATTTCACATGGTCCATCAGATCATACACTTCAAAAATCTCCATATTGTAATAAACAAAAATGCTCTTATCTCCTTTTCCATTGGAAAAATCCTGCAGATTAAAACGAATCGTTCCGTGGACTAATTCCGCAAAATGATTAACTTCTGCCGGTTTGAGATTACTGTTAATACTAAATGTTTTTGTACTTGTCTGCAGTACTGTAATTTGTGGCGATACTGCATTATATGTCTTTGTTGCCATGTATTATTCCTCCGTATAAGTTTTAGGATCATAATTTTTCCAATCCCAGTTTCGTTTGTCACATATTCTTCTAGCAGCCTGAACAGATGGATTATCCGGATGTCCATATTTTGCTTTTTCCATAGAGCATTCGCGACGGCTCTTTGCGGCAATCTTTCCTTCCTGAAGGAGAATATAGTATTCCCTTGTACATTTCTCACGTTTTTTGGAATACTGTTCTTCAATTACAGCGTTATCCTTCATCATCTTCTGATGTTGACGTTTGGAGAGTCCATGGGGAAATCTGCATTTATCCAAGGAAGTTCCGGCACATGGGAATCCAACATCGTGGCGGCCAAGATACTCATCCAAAGTCATTCTTTCTATCATAAAAACTCCTTTTTAGTGAAATTAAGGAGGTCAGAAAATTGTCTTTGAAGTTTAGAACCCTTTTTCTCTTCTTCAGCATTGGAAAAATCGATAAGTTCCAAAATTGTATATTGTCTTCCCCGAAACTCATTCACTTTCAACCTCACCAGAAGATTCAAATGTTTGGGAGTTCCCATATCGGCATATTTCGGATATAAATCATATCCATATGCATTGCAAACTTCATTATATAATTTTAAGTCACTCTTTTTCTTTCCTTTTACCTCGTAAAATTTTCCCTGAACCGGTGATAAAGAAAAATCCCGGATCAGATAAACAGGCTTTTCATTGCCCACTCCAAAAGGACTCATTTCCATTTCCTTTTGGAATAAATCTGGAATATCCTTTATGTTCTTTTCCATATCATAAAAAACAACCGGCTCATTTTTGGAAAGCGGGATAAGAGTATCCAATTCTTCCTGAAATGAGTGCAAATTGGCTTCATACATTTTCGCTCCTGCTGCTTCTGCATGACCACCAGCAGAAAGTAAAAGATTGCCGGATGGTTCCAGAATCTCATTTTTCAAATGAATGTTACCATAAGTCCTTGCAGATCCAGAGATAACTCCTGGAATAGAAGTCTTAGCAAATACAAATGCTGGTCTTTGATACTGTTCTGCCAATTCCCCGGCAACTAATCCGACAATTCCCAGAGATTCTACTGAACCATACTGCATGACCAACACAGAATGCTCTAAAACTTCTTTGTGAAGGTCTATATATGTCTGGATTTCCTGCAATGCCGTTTGGGACATTTCTTTTCGTTTTTCATTTCTTTCAATCAGGATCTCGGCTTTGTCGTGCAAAGACAAAAAATCCTGGTCATAAGTAAGAGAAAACTTATCCAAGTCCCTACTGATGAGCTGAAAAACATCTTTTGCTCCATCATCCAAAATTCTTCCGGATGCATTGCACACGGGGCCTAAAAGGTATCCGTAAGTTTCTTCCGTGATACTTCCACAATTTAACATGCGAAGCAAAGCCCGAAGCCCGTCCGTACCAATGCCAGAATTGATCAGCTGTAAACTCTGCTGTACAAGATAACGGTTTGCTCCATACAAAGGAACCATATCGGCTACAGTTGCTATTCCGGCCAGAACGAGCAGCTTGTCAAGTATCGGAGATTCTTTTGGTAATATCTCCTTTGCAAATCGAAAAGCAATACCTGCTCCGCAGTACTGGGAAAAATCTGATTTTGTTTCGATATGTGGATCTACGATCACATCTGCAGATGGAAGCGTTCCTCCAGCAAGATGATGATCGAAAACAACAACATGCATTCCTTTTTCTTTTGCTTTTTGGATTGGATCAATGGCGGTGATTCCATTATCGACTGTAATCAGAAGTCCATGATCAAACTCGTTTACAGCGGATTCTGAGATACCATACCCTTCGGTAAATCTTTTTGGAAAACGAATTGTAATCTTCTGTTTTTTTCCAGAAAGTGACAGGTATTCAGAAAGTGCGCGGAATAAAATGCTTCCGCTCATAATCCCATCACAATCATAATCAGCAAAGATATGGATGTCGCTTCCATCCTGGATGCACTGTTTGATGAATTCTACTGATTCTTTAAGTCCATATAAGAATGGCTCGGAATTCGGATGTAAGAATTCATCGATTGAGATTCCAGACCGTTCTGCTATAATCCCTGTTAATGTGTTACTTTCGTACCTTTTCTTAAATTCCATGTTATCTCTCCTCGTAATTGTATTTCAGACCTTAAAAATGTTCTCCTTTCTTTATAATTTGATCTGATATGTATAGTATTCTGGAATTTATGAAAAATAAAAAAAGGACCCTTTCGGATCCTTTTTTGAATACTATTTTCGAAAAGATACATCCAATGGAATGTCTTTTTTCGGACGGTTCATTTCTGCAATGAAAGGGGAAATGCCACTTCCATTTTTGTAGTTCAGTAGTACCAAATCATGTTTTGCTCTGGTGCAACCAACATAAAACAAGCGCCGCTCTTCTTCAATCTGCTCTTTCGTTTCTGCCTTTTTAAATGGGATTGTTCCGTCCACACAGTTGATGATATATACCTTATCCCATTCCAATCCTTTGGAACGATGGAGTGTAGATAACATCACGCCTTCTTTTTTCTTCAGCTGTGCTTTCAGTATCTGTTTGTGCTGTTCAATATAAGCCAGCCATTCTTCCCAGGTTTCAAACTGTTCTGCATCTTTTATGTAAGAATCCCAGTAGCTTGTCAGTTCTGATGGGTCCATTTCCCGATATTTTGCATAATCTTTTAAGAATGAAAGATATCTACCAAAACTGCCAAGGAATTTTAGTGCAACTATCGGTTTTTCTTTCATCTTTTCTATCAGATAAAACATATCTTCGATGTTACTAAAAGTCTGGTTCCGTTTCCACGGTTCCATAGACAAGGAATAAGCAACCCGCATCATCTGCTTTTTTGATCCGTCTGTTTTTAAATATTTAGGATCATGTAAATACCGATTTGGATGGTTGATGATTCGGCTAAGATCATACCTTTGTGCTGTCCCAATAGACAGGCGGTAGTAGCTTAAAATATCACGAAAGATCCAATGATCGTATTTATCTTGGATTGGTTCAGTAGACTGGAAAGGTATTTTTTCTTTCATAAACGAGTCACTGACCTCAATAGCCTCCTGGTTCGTCCGGTATAAGATAGCAATATTTGAAAGATCTAAACCGTTTTTCCGGTCTGTCTTTATCATTTCCAAAAGTTTTTTGATTTCTGCATCTTTGTCCGGTGATGTCAGGTTTAGAACCTGGCCCTTTTCCGAATGTGACGTAAGAAACTCTTTTGAAAAACGGTTTTTATTATGCTGAATCAAATTTCCCGCATATTTGATGATATCCGTATCTGACCGGTAGTTGGTAGACAGATCAATCTGAACAGCGTTTGGATATGTTTTTGGAAAATCAAGCATAATCTCTGGTGTGGCTCCACGGAAACCATAGATGGACTGATCATCATCACCCACAACAGCAATATTCCCATTTTCTCCGGCCAGTAAATATAAAATATCTCTTTGTAAAAAATTGGTATCCTGATATTCATCGATCTGCAGGTAGCGATATCGATTCTGCAGCCATTCCAGGCAATTCGGATCTGTTGCCATGACATGAAATGCTTCTAAAAGAATATCATCAAAGTCCAATTGTTCATTTAATGTTTTCCAGTCTTCATATGCTCCATATAATTTTGAAAACAATTCTTTGTCCCCACAGTTTGGCTTAAAAAAGCGGAGATCACACTGACTGTTTTTCAAGCGTGAAATATCTAAAAGCAAATCCTTCAAATACCGTTCTTTATCTGCGATCTCCTTGTGCCGAAACAACTGTTCATAAAAGAACTGTCGTACTTCTCCGGGATCCACGATACAATCCTTGGACATGTTACAGAATTTCCGCAATACTGCCAGACAAAACGAATGGATCGTACAAAATGTAACTGGACTGTCTCCATATTGTTTTGAAAAACGTTTTTTCATTTCATCTGCTGCAGCCTTTGTAAACGTAACCATCAGAATCGCATTCGGATCGATACCAGTTTCGATCATATGGTTGATCCGAGCCAACAATGTTGTCGTTTTTCCACTGCCAGGGCAGGCGATCAAGATCACCTGTCCCTCTGTGGTATCAATAGCTTTTTGCTGTTTTGTATTAAACATAGTATTTTCTCCTTGATAATTCCTCTCCTACCTTCGTTTACACTTAGAGGTAGGAGATTTCTTATTTATTTGTTTATTAAAAATTCGGTTTGTATACCCTAGAATCCAGTCCGAAGATACGTTCCGACATTTCCCCAGGCTTTAATTCTTTTTCTACCTGTTCATACTGATACATACGGGAATCGATCATATCGATTTCATGAAGTAACATCGCTTCTTTGGTTGCCGGCATAGTAACAGCACCATATTCCAGTTTTCCATGATGGGAAGCGATACAATGCTTTAACAGGCGGATCTTTTCCTGATCATAAGGAAGACCTGATGCTGTTGCTTCCGCAGCCATCTGATCAATCCATTCGATTGCGAGCATGGTATGCCCGAAAAGAATTCCATCAACGGTATAATCAGCGGCTCCGATGCTGTCTGTCTCTAATTCCTGTAGTTTACCCATGTCATGCAGGATAATTGCCGTATAAAGGATCTCCTTGTTGAAAGAATAAACTCTGGAAAGAATCACACCGGTTTTCAGCATTCGGTAAGTATGATACAGCAATCCTCCATAACAGTTATGATGGATCATTTTTGCAGCAGACCAGTAGAATAATTTTTCCTTATTTCTGGCTAAAAAGTCTACAGCTAACCGACATAATCCGGTATTGTCGATCTCTTTTGTTAAAATTGCTAAAATTTCCTGAAGCATTTGTTCTGATGGAATCGGTGCTGTAATGATAAAATCTTCCATTTTAGCATCCAGTGGTGCCGCATCATAGGCTTTCACTTCCCAGGATTCCGTTCCGTTATAAATTTTTTTGTATAACTGTACAGAGATCAGCCCCTGTTCCAATTTCACATTTTCTTTTTGCGTATTCCAGATATTTGCCTGGATCGTTTTCTCTCCATCCTGCAGAGTGAATACACAGAACGGCTGTTTGGATTTCGTTTCTTTCTGTTCTACTGTGGTCAGTAATGCAACTGCCCAGGTCGGTTGGTCAAGTTCGATCTCATGAAATTTTGTATACATAATTAATCCTCCTTAATTCTTCTTTCTGATAAGTCCACCAAAATGGATGGAAAGCCATCCTGATCTACAGCAATTACCTTTACTACCCGTTGCCCTTTTATAAAAGGTTTTTTAGGCAGATAGAGTTTTTCATATTTTGCAAATGGATGATTATACATAAGTAAAATATGATTGACTTCTACGATCCGTTTTCGATCGATCATCACAGATAATGGATAAACACCTGGATTTTCAATATTGGGGAAAGTTTCCCGCTGCAGAAATTGTTCTACATCAGAAAGTTCTTTGTATTCCTCCCAATACGAAACCTGCTGTCCAAGATAGTCCTGTACAATTCTTTTTACCCCGAAAAGGATCTCTCCTGGATAATTTGTCGTAATTACTGGACATGGATTTGGCTCTACTGTGATTGCATATCCCTGATAAAAAAATGTAATATAGGTGCTGTAGTAAAGATCATAATCGATAATGACTACATCATTTCTGGTCTCTAATTGCTTGAACACATATTTCATATGTACCTGTCGCTCTTCTTGTGTCATATTTTCTCCTTTGCAATATTGTATTTCAGGCATTTTTAAATCTCCTTTCGTAAATATTTACCTGATAACTATAGAATGGTGAAAAAAGCTTCAAATAAAAAAAGGGCTTAATTCCGCCCTTTTTCCGAATCCGGATCTAATGAGATTCCATATTTTCCTGCCTGTTTTTCCACAAAATGTTCCATATCGTCCTGTGTCATTCCGTAAGAATTTAGATATTCGCCCAGGGATACCTGATGTTCTTTTGCCAGTTCATCCAGAATCCCTGTCAATTCCGACTCCTTTGCCTGAATATCTTCTGACGTATACTGCGTAAACTGTTTATTTCGGATGATTTGGTTCCATAGCTGGATCTCTTGCTCTGTCATATCTGCTTTTGACTGTGTAGCTGCGATACCGTCAATTGTCCGTTGTTCCAGAACTTTCATGTTATCCATATCCAGATATCTTTCACAAAAGTCATCTGATAATACAGCAGGAACATGTTTTTCTTCTGCCATCCTTTCCACATTTCTTTGCATTACCGTATGCACTTCAGTTTCTTTTGCAGGTAATGTTATGGAACTCGGTGTAGTTTCGAATCCCTGACAGCCAGTTAAGAGGATACTGAAACATAAAAATAATCCTATTTTTTTTCTCATATAGAAAAACCTCCTTTTTCTTAGAATGGAAAATTTTTTTGCAAATAAAAAGTGTGTCCAAAAAAATCAATTTCAGTTACAAATTAACCATACTATGAGTAAAGGAGGTTTTTTATCATGAATAAAAAAGAAATTTCAATTGTAAAAAGGATGCTTGGGAAAGGCAAAGGATCTATTACACAGCTGAACTGCTGCTATATTCGCCAGGATGGATCTGTTATCGCAGAAACAAAAGAAAATTTTGTTATGCTGACGGAAGAAGAACAGGAGAAATACCTGACTATTTTCAAAAAATGTTTGACAGGAAAAGAAGGGAAAAATCAGATTTCTATTGATTTCCCGTTGGAGGCAGAAAGATCAGGACATATGCAGACTATGTTATATACCTGGACACAGGGTTTTGAGACCCCCACCGAAGTATATCAGCGGATCATACAGTCCTATACCTGGGACGGAGACCAGTTCGTAATCCTTCTTGGATCAGGGATTTGTAATCTTCCAGCAAAGGCTTCGGATGGGACGGTTTTGGAAGATTCTGAGAATGTATACCGGTTTACTATCTGCTGTATTTGTCCAGTAGACCTTGCGGGTGAAGGACTTGTATATTCCAAAGAAGATACTTCTTTCAAAGCAATGGAGAAAAAATGGACGATCCAGGCACCAGTCAATGGTTTCCTTTTCCCATCTTTCCATGACGGAGGATCCGACATTCATTCTCTTTTATACTATTCGAAAAAAGAATTACATGCAGAATTTATCACGTATGGGCTGGAATGTGGCCTTCCATTATCCGAGAAAGATCAGCAAGAATATTTTTCTGCTGCGATCGCAGAAGCATTCCCGGATAATTATACATTAGATACTGCAGCCCAGGTTTACCAGAAAGTACAGGAATATATTGAAACAGAAAAAGAAACGCTTGATGTAAAAGAACTGCAGGGGCTTCTCAAAGAGTGCGGAGCTAAAGAAGAACGACTGAAAAGGATTGGAGAATTTCCAGAACAGTTATCTTTACATACCCAAAATATTATTGACGACAAAAAATATGTAATCGAAGGGTCTGGGGTAAAAGTACAGGTAAATGCAGATAGTATGGACGTGTTGGAATACAAACAAATTGATGGAAGGTCTTATTTGTGCATTCCGGTTGATGTGGGATTAAAAAAAGATGGCTTATCACTTCGATAAAAAAAAAGGCTTATCCAGAAATTGGATAGGCCTTTTTTCTTTTCAATTCTCCAATCAAAATGTAGTATAAAGAACAAATAGTAAGGTTTCAGGTTGAATAAAATCATGAGGAAATGCGACCATGCGACCATATCATATAGTTATAATCAATTCTCTCCTGTCTCATTTTGTACTAGATATGGTATTCAATGGTACTAGATAGTACTATATGATGTATCTCTTGGAAGTGAGACATACACATCCGGGAAACACATGGCAAACCGGACCGCAACTTCCGATTTGTCTTTCATCACTGCATTGACCTCATTGCCGATATATCGGGCCGGCTTCTCGATGGTCAGCAGGATTTCATCGTCTAAAGCTAATTTTCTCATATTTATTTGCTTTTCCTCTTTTCAATATAAATAGAATTTTCTGTATGCCATCACCGAAGGTGATTTTAAGCGCATTTTGCCTCGTAACTATGAAAGTACGGAATAGTTACGTTTTTGTAACACAAGAACGACACGGCATAAAAACCGCATCATAAATAAAGATATACTATACGGGAGGAATTTGCAAGAGAAATGTTTGAATATTTGTAACTATTCAGTAGCCACTGTCCCGCGAGGTGTTTTGACATATTCATGTCAAAATCCCGAGACATACAAGCCAAAATGCCATCACCGAAGGTGATTTTTTATGCATTTTGGCTCGTAACTGTGAAGGTACTGAACAGTTACGAATATTTTATGATTACGACCCCAAAGTACTGCTCGCTCTGTTCTCAGTAACTAAAAAAGGTCCACCGGACCTTTTTGTCGTATGCTTGGCAACGCAAAAAGCAGAACATCGTGTTCGGACATTCTGCTTCCGGCATATCTTCATATTGCATGGTATATTTATATTTGGCTGATCCGGCAACAGACTTCCCATGGTTCTGTATCGAAAATATACCTTTGCTATTTCATATATTCTTTTTTTATATAAACTTTAATATGATATTCAAGGATTGATCTGTATTCCATATTTATCCAGATCAACCTTCCCGTCAACCACTTCCACCCCATCTTCTTCCAGAAGCTGAGCCTGTACCTGCTCACCGCCAAAAGCGAATGCTCCGGCGAGTTCTCCTTTGGCGTTGACGACACGGAAACAGGGAATGTGTTCCGGATCCGGGTTCTTGTGCAGGGCATTTCCCACAGCTCTTGCCATCTTCGGTTCACCTGCCATGGCTGCAACCTGACCATAGGTTGCCACATGACCTTTCGGAATCTGCTTAACCGCTTCGTAGATTCGTTTGGTCGGACTGTCTGTGACCAGATCATAACTTTCGGCGATCATCCGGCGGATCTCTTTTTCCGGGATCGTTCCGTCCAGAATGATCGTGTTCCAGTGTTCTTTGTTCTGATGATAGCCGGCGATTATCGAATCATAGGCAGAGCGCCAGAAATCTCTCCATTCAGGCGCAACCTTCACATTCAGATTGATAAAACCATTGCGCTTATAGATCCAGAGAAATGCTTTTTTACTTCCACGAACCCGGACAAGCTGCCAGTTGGGATCGTGAAAAGGTTTTTCTTCGTACACGTTGTCAAATGATAAACCGTATGCAAGTGCTTCTTCTCGTGTTGTCATAGTATCTGTTCTCCCGGGCGTTTTTATAAGATATCAAAAGCAAGATGATTGGTCATTTTAGTCTTCTTTGCAGAAAAAATCAACAGCTGCCTGTGTTGCCTCCGGCTGCATGCTTGGACCAAATCCGTGGTCAGCTCCTTTTACAATGTGCAGTTCACTGTTTTTATAAACATCATGGTAACGCTCCGAAGCAATCTTATTTACAATCGGATCGCTGTCACCATGCAGCAACAGAACTTCTCCAGTGTAGTGAGAAGCGATCTCATAGATCGGAAGACTCTGCGCGATGCGGAAGTAAAAACCACCGATGGTGTGTTCGTGTACATGGATTTTATCCGGGATCTGTACCGGATCGTAAGTGGTTCCCTGACACTCTCCTTTGATGGCATCGTCTTTTAAAGTAGCAGCAGGAGCAGACAGGATTATTTTTTTGAAAACTTCCGGATAGTATCCGGCGATCATGCTTGCAACCACACCGCCCTGGGAATGACCGAACAGGAAGATGTTACGGACATGTTTCAGAGATTTGGCATAATCGAGAATTACTTTTGCGTCTGCAATCTCATTTAACACGGTCATATCTTCCAGTTTTCCGTCGCTGTCCCCATGTCCGTTAAAATCAAACCGAACAGAAGCAACCCCTTTTTCTAACAGAGCATCGGCAAGAGCCGTCAGTAATTCTCCGTTGCGGTTTCCGGTAAATCCATGCATAAGAATAGCAATGTCATAACTGTCTTTCTCCGGCAGTAACAGTTCTCCACGTAAAGTTAATCCGTCTCTTTTCAGTTCTACGTTCATAATATATGCTCTCCTTTGCAAATATAGTTTGATAGTTATCGCTACAATTTCCGGGAGTTACCAGAGATCATAAGTCTTCATTGTTTCGGGTGTCCGATATTCGTGTTTTTCATAATAGCCGATCAGTGTTCCGTCTTCATCCCGTAAAGCAATCACATAAACATCTTTTAATTTCTTTTCATTGTGTGAAGTATAAACGATATTGTGCGATGAATCCGCTGCAAACCAGTCGATGATCTGATGAATCTTCGTATTCGAATCCGCGTTGTGACAGTTTAAGAGGTTTTTCCCGATCAGTGCTGCCCCGCCATATTTATGATAATCTTCGATGGCAGCAGGATTCATATAAATAATTGTATGTTCCAGATCACAGATTACAATAGAAAGCCGGTCCTGATCAACGATGCTTTTAAAATAAGGGGATAAGATCTGTTTGGTGTCTGACATGATGTTTTCGTCCTTTCTGTTACAGTAAAATCTAACATTCATTATGTCGTGAGTTCGCCGTTCGCCAAGAGAGAGCAAGCTCCCTCTGGCTCTCTTGTGCTCATTATATCATGATTCGCACTGCAGTGCTTGACGCTGCTTTCGCAGCTATCATGATCGCCATTCGCCGCTCCCGATGAACAAACTTCGTTTGCTCCCGCTCTCTTGCGCTCATTATATCACAGATTGAGAAAATGAAACAGAAAAGAATACCCAGAGAATCCGAGATGGAATGCTCATGTGCGGTAAAGTAATAAAAAGATTTAGGTAGCCGCCTTAACTATTCCTAAATAAGATAATATGCACAGTATTTTCTCGTAAATAGAAAATAAATTATTGCATTTTACCAATTATTATGTTAAAATGACAATGTAACAAAGAGCTATGTATTTTTAAGGAAAGGGAGGAACTTATGAATTTAAGAAAATCTATTTTAGCACTTTCAGTAGTAGCTGGAATTGTAGCTGCTCCAATGACTGTATTTGCCGCTCATACTCATAGTTGGGGTTCTCCCCAGTACTATGGATATGAAGATGAAATGCCTGGTATATATGATGACTGGGATAAATGTGCGACACGTCATGTATATAATTACAAACAATGTTTAATTTGTGGAGAAGTAAGCATTTATGAAGTTGAGACGATTGAAATGTCTCACAAATGGGTGAATGGTGCATGTGTATATTGCAACAAAGGTTACGCGAAAGAGATAAATTAACATAGTATCATTACCGGCAAGTTTATAATCAAAAAATAGAAAGCATTGAGAATATTTCAAAATTTCTTGAAAGTACTCTCAGTGCTTTCTTTGATAATATGAAAGGAGAAATAAATGCAAAAAAAACAACTTTCTGTATTAGTACTAATTATTTTATGCTTTTTATTAGGATGTAACAGAGAAACACCAAAAGATGAATCTCAACAAAATTATGAAGATGAATCTAATATTTCTAAAACAAATGGAGAAGAACTTGTAAATATAAACAGTGAATTGTTAGGTTCGACTCCTTTTGATATCCAAATCGATAAAACAGCATTGCAGACTAGAAAAGAAACAGAAACAGAAGTTACAATAAAGACAAATTTAACAGACTGGGGTTATACTGTTTCTTCTGAAAAAGGGAAAATATCTGATATAAATAAAAATTCATTCATATATATAGCACCTAAAGATGAGAGGGATGATACTATAAAAATACAATTATCGGACTATGAAAATGGCATATCATATGAATATACAATTCCACTTATTTTTGCGGGAAACAATGAACATTCTTTAGATAAATTCAAGGAAAATCTTTCAAGATTACCTAATAGTTAGTAAAGAGTCGATAGACTAAAGTACCACCATCCTCTTTTATTTCAACTGAATATCCATCCCGCCGCACCGCAGCGGCACATGAAGCAGTAAATCCGAAAAAGATTTGCTGCTTTTTTTGCGTCCATTTTTGGCAAATTTCCAAAAGTTCCGTATTAGACAGTGAAACCAAAAAAGGCTGCCATTTTTTTCAGACAGCGGGCAAAACGCAGCTTCCGAAACGCCTTATTGTCGGGAAAGACCGAGCCGCCGGAAAAGTTCTTGCCGGAAAGTCCGTCCATTCTGCTCTTTTGTGGTTTGTAGGGAGTAAGGGAAAAACGCCAGCCCGCAGCCTTTTATAAAAAAAGCTGGTTATAGATTTTCTGAAAAAGTGGCAGTAGCAAGTGAACGGCAGGCCGGCAGTTTCTTAGAGCAAGATTCTACCGAGGTGCCAAAATTCGCTTATCGCTCATTTTGCCCCTGCGGGAATCTTGTTGGGGAGTGCCTTCCCCAAACCCTGCTTATGCGGCTTGCGCCGCTGAAAAACCCCTCAAAATATTTTTCGGATTTTTCAAAAACAGTTCCGCTTCACACCCTGTTTTTCTCCTATTAGTGAGAGGACACCACGCACAGAAAGGAGGTCAACCACCTATGAAACGATACAACACGCCGCACCGCAGCCGGGTAGTCAAGACACGCATGACCGAGGAAGAATACGCCGAGTTTGCGGAAAGGCTTTCTGCCTACAACATGAGCCAAGCCGAGTTTATCCGGCAAGCCATAACCGGGGCAGCCATACGCCCCATCATAACCGTTTCCCCTGTCAATGACGAGCTGCTTGCCGCTGTCGGGAAGCTGACCGCCGAATACGGCAGGATCGGCGGCAACTTAAACCAGATAGCCCGGACGCTGAACGAGTGGCACAGCCCCTACCCGCAGCTTGCCGGGGAGGTACGGGCGGCGGTTTCCGACCTTGCTGCCCTAAAGTTTGAAGTCTTGCAGAAAGTGGGTGACGCTGTTGGCAACATTCAAACATATCAGCTCTAAAAATGCGGACTATGGCGCAGCGGAAGCCTATCTCACATTTGAGCATGACGAGTTTACCATGAAGCCCACCCTTGATGAAAACGGGCGGCTGATACCGAGGGAGGATTACCGCATTTCTTCCCTCAACTGCGGGGGCGATGATTTCGCCGTTGCCTGTATGCGAGCCAATCTCCGCTATGAGAAAAACCAAAAACGGGAAGATGTGAAAAGCCACCACTATATCATCAGCTTTGACCCACGGGACGGGACAGACAACGGCTTGACCGTAGACCGGGCGCAGGAGCTGGGCGAGCAGTTCTGTAAAGAGCATTTCCCCGGACACCAAGCCTTAGTCTGCACCCACCCGGACGGGCATAACCACAGCGGCAATATCCATGTGCATATCGTCATCAACTCCCTGCGGATTTATGAAGTCCCGCTTCTGCCCTACATGGACAGACCAGCCGACACACGGGAGGGCTGCAAGCACCGCTGCACCAATGCCGCTATGGAATATTTCAAGAGTGAAGTCATGGAGATGTGCCACCGGGAGGGGCTTTACCAAATCGACCTCTTGAACGGCAGCAAGGAACGGATAACCGAACGGGAATACTGGGCGGCAAAGAAAGGGCAGCTTGCCCTTGATAAAGAGAACGCCGCCAGAGAAGCCGCCGGACAGCCGACCAAGCCCACCAAGTTTGAAACGGACAAGGCGAAGCTGCGCCGGACGATACGGCAGGCACTTTCCCAAGCTACCAGCTTTGACGAGTTTTCTTCCCTTTTGCTGCGGGAGGGTGTGACCGTCAAGGAGAGCCGGGGGCGGCTTTCCTACCTCACGCCGGACAGGACAAAGCCTATCACAGCCCGGAAGCTGGGGGACGATTTTGACAAGGCTGCTGTCCTTGCCCTGCTCACGCAGAACGCCCACAGAGCCGCCGAACAGACCACAGCCATACCCGAATACCCCCACACCCAAAAGGAACGCTTGCGGGAGGAAAAAGCCGCAAAAACCACCCCGGCAGACAACACCTTGCAGCGCATGGTTGACCGGGAAGCCAAGCGAGCCGAGGGCAAGGGCGTGGGCTATGACCGCTGGGCGGCAAAGCACAACCTAAAGCAAATGGCAGCTACCGTTACCGCCTACCAGCAGTACGGCTTTTCTTCCCCGGAGGAACTGGACGAAGCCTGTTCTGCCGCCTATGCCGCCATGCAGGAAAGCCTTGCGTGGCTGAAGCAGGTGGAAAAGACGCTGAACGGGAAAAAGGAGCTGCAACGGCAGGTGCTTGCCTATTCCAAGACCCGCCCTGTCCGGGACGGGCTGAAACAGCAGAAAAACGCCAAAGCAAAAGCAGCCTACCGACAGAAGCACGAAAGCGACTTTATCATAGCAGACGCAGCCGCCCGTTATTTTAGGGAGAACGGCATTTCCAAGCTGCCGAGCTATAAAGCCCTGCAAGCAGAGATTGAAAGCCTTATCAAAGAGAAAAACAGCGGCTACAACGATTACCGGGCAAAACGGGAGGAATACCGCCGCTTACAGACTGTCAAGGGCAATATCGACCAGATTTTACGCCGGAGCGAGCCGCAGCGCAGAAAGGAGCAGAGCCATGAACGGTAATATCCCCCGCATGGACTACCGCCAGTACCGGGCAGCCCGCCGCCTTGTGCATGAGTGCTGCAACTATGACAGCGGGAACTGCCTGCTGTTGGAGGACGGCGAGCCTTGCGTGTGTGTACAGAGTATCAGCTATTCGCTGCTCTGCCGCTGGTTTACCGCCGCTGTCCTGCCCCTTGATGAAGCACTGGAAGCCGCCCTCTTGCGCCGGGGAAGCCGGAAACGCTGCGCTGTCTGCGGGGCGTTCTTCTTCCCAAAATCCAACCGGGGGAAATACTGCCCGGACTGCGCCGGACGCATGAAGCGGATAAACGCCGCCAAACGGAAGCGGAAACAAAGGGAGAAATGTCACGCTTTAGGGCATTTCAAACCCGCATAAATCAAGGCTTTTTTGGAGGGTGTCAAAGGGTGCGTGATACATTTATCCTTTTCCCTTAAAAACGCCCCCTAAAAGGTAAGCGTCAAATAAAACAGTGTATAGAAAAATAACCGTCAGCCTTTTATACTAAAAGGTCAACGGTTATCGACAGAATTCTTTTACAAGAGGATTCCAAGGCAGATAATCATCCAGATATTCAGGATGTTCAAGAAAAGCACTCCCCGGCATGTCGGACAGGATATATTTTATATATTTCATCGGGGCAAGCCCATTCGCTTTTGCTGTCTCTACCAGTGTATAGATTCCTGCACTGGCTTCCGCCCCTTTCGGACTGCCGGAGAACAGCCAGTTCTTTCTGCCGATCACAAAGGGACGGATACAGTTTTCCGCAAGCGAATTGCTGATGGAACAATTCCCGTCTTCCAGATAATTCCAAAAACCTTCACGGTTATTTAAGGCGTAATGAAAAGCTTTTGAAAGTTTGGATTTCGGCAGCTCTCCGATGGCACTTTTTTCTGCCCATGACCAAAAAGCCTCGAGAAGCGGTTTCTCGCGGATAAGACGTTCTTTTTTCTTCTGATCAGGAGGGAGCGCCTCCAACTCTGACTCTATGTTAAAGAGTTGATTCAGACGGAGGATTGCTTCCGCAGGTTTTGATGCTTCCGAATTATGGATGTCTTTTGGGAGCGCATCCACGAAAGCCCGGCGCAGATGCGTATAGCAAAGACATCTTTTTACTCCTGAAACTGCATTGTATCCGGAGTAAGCGTCTGTATGGATATAACCTTCATATTCCCTCAGAAACGCTTCCGGATATTTCCCGCTTCGTCCCGGCTGGTACTCGAAGTAGCGGATGGGATTTACGGCATCTCTGATGCTGCAGTAAACCCACATATAGGAATCGGACGTATTTTTCCGTCCCGGTTCTTTCAGCACCTGTACATGTGTTTCATCGATATGAAGGTATCTCTGTTTCAGAAGTTCCAGCTTCAGACGGTGGACGATGTGTACAAGCCAGTCCCGATAGACAACCAGAAGCCAGTTTGACATAGTCGCTCTGCTTAAACGTAATCCCAAAGCCTCCCATTCTTTTTCCTGTCTGTACAGCGGGATGCTTAATTCAAACTTCTGGTGGATGAGCCAGGCGATGGTAGATGCAGATGCCAGAGAATGCAGGACGGGAGGATATGGCACCGGAGCCTTCTCCATATAAGGAGTTCCGTTTTTCCGGCATGACCTGCATTCATACGTTTCCCGGTAATGGTCAATCACCTTGAGTTTTGCAGGGATAAACTGTACTTCCGTGCGGACGAATTCTTCCCCTACTTTCACCATCGTACTCCCGCAGTTATCGCATATCTGTTCCCTTTTATCTATGGTATGGAGTACTTTGCTGTGCGGGAGATTTTTTACCAGTTCTTCCCGCTGACCGGTGTACTTCCTTTTACGTAGGTGCTTCTCTATCTCAACAAGCTCCGGTTCGTGTGCATCAGGATCCGCACAGGTTTCGATTTCATTAAAAAGAGACATCTGCCCCTCGATTTCGAGAGTAGATGTCTTCTCGGATTTTGTTCCATAAAGTTTACGGGTCAGGAAATCAACCTGCTCTTTCAGGAGCCGGACCTGCTGTTCCAGTTCTTTGATATGATTTTTATACTCCTGTTCCGTAGCTGACATAACCTGAAAACCCTTTCGTTTCGATAGGATTATTATACCATAGAATCGTCAGATTTCCCAGCATTTCTAAGGATTTTCAGTATTTTCAGACTTATGCGGGAGCCATTTCTGAACCGCCTTTGGCTGCTCCGGGTTCAAACCTTCCAGAAGCCAGCGCAGCTGCTGATCAGAAATCTGTTTTGCTTCTTCTCCGGTCCGCGGCCATTGGAGACGTCCGTTTTCGTACCGTTTGTATAAAAGGCAGAAACCGTCTCCCTCGTAATGGACTGCTTTGATCCGGTCAGCCCTCTTTCCACAGAACAGGAATAAGGAATTGCTGTAAGGATCCAGTTTGAAGTTGTACTGGATGATATCCAGCAAGCCATTGAGCTGCTTCCTCATATCGGTGTAGCCGCATCGGATATAGATTTTCTCCACATGGGAAAGATCTCCTAACATGACTGCACGGCTTTCAGAATGTTTTCCAGCATCTGGGCAGATGTGCCTTCATAAAGTTCCACTGTTATGGATCCGATATGAAGTATGGCTGCTGGAGTGGAAAGGGAAATGTTTCTGTCCGGAAGTGAAAGCTCCGCAAACTCAGCCGGGGATTCCGTTAAAGCAGTTGACTGTTGGTCTGTACACATGTGGATGCCGTTTTTCTTGCGGGGCAGTTCTTCCAAGGCAAGCTTTCGAATTTTGGAAAGCCAGTAATAATAACTTTTCAAAGAGATATCGTGTTGTTCACACCAGATCTGATTTGTCAGTCCGGAGGCCCTGCATTGCCGTATTACATCCAGCCAGTATTGAAGTTTCATCTGTTTGTCTGGAGTCAAAGAAGAAAGATCCATAAGCCTGCTCCTTAGATTAGATTTAGAGTTTTTAGAGTCAACTCCAAAAACTCTAATCAATAGTTTACATGCAACAGCCAGAAATTTCGATACACCCTCTTATTGGACGCTTAC
>JBKYFG010000001.1:0-359803 GCA_047027955.1 Blautia sp. | reverse complement strand
TCGATCGCAAAGCAGTAGGAAGAAGGATGTTACGTGTGTGCAGTTTTGAAGGTATATACCTTCAATTAAATATAGGGGATTAGTTCAATGGTAGAGCACCGGTCTCCAAAACCGTCGATGGGGGTTCGAATCCCTCATCCCCTGTATAGTAAGAACAACAGTTATTGTTGTTCTTTTTTTGTATTCTATATCAATCATTGATCTAGCGGACAGATTTTGATTGCTACTGTATTGTTATATCTTGTCATTTTAACTGTGAAATTATATAATAAAAACAGCTTGTACAGTGAATACAAAAGAAGGGGGAAGGAAGAGTGAAGAAGTTTATCAAAGAATTTCGGGAATTTATTAACCGTGGAAATGTGATGGATATGGCTGTCGGTATCATTATTGGTGGTGCTTTTACCAGTATCGTATCTTCTTTGGTTGATGATATCATTAATCCGATTCTTGGACTGTTCGGTGGTATGAATTTTGATCAGCTGAAATGGAACATTTTAGGCGAGGTTACTTTGAATTATGGTAAGTTTATCTCAGCTGTGTTGAATTTCCTGATTATGGCACTGGTAATCTTTACGATTATGAGAGTTATGAATAGTGCGGCTGAAAAGCTGAATCATAACAAAGAAGAAAAACCGGCTGCACCGACAACGAAGAAATGTCCTTATTGTAAGACAGAGATTGCCATTGATGCAACCAGATGTCCGCATTGTACTTCGGTTTTGGAAGAAATCAAAGAGACGAAATAAAAACAATACATATAAATCCCCAGAGGATTTTTCTGGCAGAAGATCAGATTATCTTCCGGGGATTTTTGTATTATACAGGTATGGATATTCGGGTTACAAGTTGGTTATCGTGCGCTACTGCCATTTAGTCATGGGTATGGTCTTTGACCTGATTCCAATTGTTATCGCATGGGGAACGATCGCACTGGTGATCGCAACTTACACACCGGTGTTTAACTGGATTTCTTATCCGATGGGATTATATATGAAGCTATTCCTGATCTTTATGGAGAGAACTTTAATTGCAATTCCGTTGATTGTGCTATTTGCAAATTTGTTTTTATAGGTTATAATGAAGTTTCGGTACAAAGAATATTGTGCCGGGACTTTTTTACTTTACAGAAAATTGCTTTCCTGTAAAGTGAAAAACGCTGCGCGAGGATGTGCCAAGGCACATTCTTTGTTCTATGAAAGAAAGAAGAAAAGAAAACAGGGGAAAGTGAGCAAAAATGTGATGGACTACAAGTTGTTGTTGGATATGGCAGTGTTTGCCGGGGATATCCTGATGCAAAACGGGGCAGAGACGTATCGGGTGGAAGATACGGTCTACCGGATCCTGCAGAAATCGAATCTGAAGACAGTGCAGGTTCTGGTGATGATGACCGGATTTGTTGCCACGCTGGATGATCCGACTATGGATTCGCTGACTGTTGTGCGAAGGATCCAGAGTCATGGTACAAATCTGGAGAAAATTGACCAGGTGAATCAGATATCCAGAGAATTTTGTAATGATGAGCTTACGCTGGAACAGGCGTTTAAACAGATGAAGGCACTGTGGAAGGAAAAAGAACCGCCAAAGATACGGTTGCTGGCATTTGCCTTTCTGACCGGTGGATTTGCCGTCATGTTCGGCAGTAACTGGGCGGAAGCAATCGTGGCAGCCGTTGTGGGCCTGGTCGGAGCCGCGGTGCAGTTTTCATGTGAAAAAGGACATATGCACATGTTTGTGGAGAATATCGTGTGCTCTCTATCTGTGGCAGTTGCCATCGGTTTTTTGACGGCGGCACTTCCGGGAACATATGATACAGACCTTCTGATCATCAGCTGTATCATGCCTTTTGTTCCGGGAGCGGCTATCACAAATGCGGTCTTTGATACGCTGCATGGAGATTATCTTTCCGGACTTGCAAGGGCAGCTGAAGCTTTTGTGATCGCACTGGCGGTTGCAATCGGTATCGGTATGGGATTGTTTGTGATGGCAGTAGTCCTTGGAAGATAGGGGGGGAGAAGACGATGACAGACATGATTATACAAAGTATCGGCGGGATTGCTGCTGTGTACGGCTTTGCAAGAATATTAGGGGTGCCGAAGAAGTTCTATTTATGGGCGGGAATCGATGGAGGTATCGGCTGGTTTGTATATCTGCTGGTGGGAGCAATGACACATTCGGAGCTTCTGGGAGCATTTTTCGGAGCAGCGGTGATATCTGTAGGCGCAAATGTGTGTGCGAGAGTGTTTAAGACACCGGTGACGATGATATTGATTCCTGCGAATATGACACTGGTTCCGGGTGCGGGAATGTACCGGATCGTATATCATATTTTATATCCGGAGGGAGAGCAGGCGGCGTATTATTTTCAACAGACATTACTGATGGCAGGAATGATCGCGATTGCCATGTTTATTGTTAACATTATATGGAGTTCGGTAACGGGATCCATGAAAAAAAGAAGGGATTACAGAAATGAAAAAGTGGAGTAAAAAGAAAAAAGGGGTTGTGATAGCAGCAGGAGTGGTGCTACTTGGTCTGGCGGGCATATACGGATATCAGGTTTCGGTATATCAGAATCATTTTCTGCCGGGAACCAGGATCAACGAGTTGGACTGTGGAAAAATGACAGCAAAAGAAGCTGAAGATGCATACAGAAAAGAAACAGAGACCTATCAACTGACACTGACATTCCGGGGAGATGAAAGTGAAACCATAGCGGGAAAGGATTTTGATTATACCTATCAGGATGATGGGGAAATTGAAAGCTTTTTAAAAAAACAGAATCCGTTTTTATGGATGAAATACTGGTTTGAACAGTCAAAGTATGAACTGAAAAGAGGGATCGTCTATGATGAAGACAAACTGGAAAAGAAGCTGAACAATCTTTCGCATCTGTCCGAAGAATCACAGGAAGCACCGGTGGATGCGAAAATCGTTTATAAAGAAGATCAGTTTGTGGTCAAAAAGGAAAAACAGGGAACGACGATCGATACGGATGCATTGGGAAAAGCTGTGGAGCAGGCATTGAAAGAGGGGGAAGAAACACTGAATGTGGAACAGGCAAACGGATATGTGAAACCTGCAGTTACCAAAGACAGTGAACTTCTTGCGAAGCAAAAAAAGCAGTTAAACGAACTGGCAAATGTACAGGTGACATATGAGCTTCCCGAGGGAGAGAAAGTTCTGAATGGAAATACGGTAAAAAAATGGCTGAATCTTGATGAAGATGGCAATTACAGCCTTGATCAGGACAAGATGAATGCGAAAATCAAAAAATATGTTAAGAAACTGGCGGAGGAATTCGATACGCTGGGAAAAGAAAGACCATTTCATACGACTTCAGGACTGGATGTGACAGTGACCGGTGGAAATTACGGCTGGAAGATCGATCAGAAAGCAGAAATCAAAGTTCTGAAAAAGAATATTAAAAACCAGCAGCAGGTGACGAGAAAGCCAGAGTACAGTCAGGAAGAGCTGTATACAGATAACCATGGTCTGGGGGATACTTACATAGAAGTCAATCTGACGGAACAGCATCTATATTATTATAAAAAAGGAAAAGTGGTTCTGGACACCCCGTTTGTGTCTGGAAGAATGACAAAAGACCGGTTTACTCCACCGGGAGTTTATTTCTTGACATATAAGCAAAAAGACAGAATCCTTCGGGGACGTCCCAATGCCAGCGGACAGCCAAGTTATCAGTCTCATGTAAACTACTGGATGCCATTTAACGGTGGAATCGGGCTGCACGATGCTTCCTGGAGATCGAGTTTCGGAGGAAAAATCTATATTTACAGCGGATCTCATGGCTGTATTAACCTGCCGGGGAAAAAGGCGGCGAAGATCTATGAGATGATCAATAAGGAAACACCGATCGTGTGTGTATATAATAATGGGTATAAACTGCATGGATAAGAAGAGCCTGCCGGGCTGTGAATGAAAATATGAGGCTGCCTGCATAAATCTGCGGACAGCCTTGAATTTAAAAAAATTTTTTCGAAAATTTAAAAAATATTAAGAAGATCTCCCGGGCAATGGATGGTATAATCAGGAGAAGGAACCTGACCGAATCCATAGGATGCAAAGACAAATGGAATTCCTGCGGTTTTTGTTGCGTTGAAATCACCTAGTGTATCCCCCACATATACAGGGGCTTTAAGATGATACTCCTGAATGATCTTGCAGATATTATCGGCTTTGGCGTTTCCGGTGTCTCCGGGACAAAGATGACCTTCAAAGTAAGAGCCAAGACCACTGGTTTCCAAAAAGACTTCGATATAACCGGCCTGGCAGTTGCTGACAATGAACAGTCGATAATTTTCTTTTAACTGTTGCAGTGTTTTTTCAAGATCCGGATACAGCGGTGCACACTGCGCCAGCAAAGCTTTATGTTCTTCCTGACAGCACCGATCGATAAGACGAAGCTGTTCTTCTTTTGGATAATCCGCAAAAAGCACGCTCGCAATATCGGGAAGCAGACGACCGAAAAGTCCTTTCAGTGTAGAGGCATTAATGGTAAGAGAAAGACTGGTTTCCCGATGAATCACGTCAGTCCAGGCTTTCGCACAGATTTCCGTGGAATCCCACAGGGTTCCGTCAACATCAAAAATAATACTGTCCATAGTAATCTCCTTTATACAGTGTAATGAGAAATCATCTGTAGAATCTGATGATAACAGTAGGATCTGTAAAACACAGTCATACTGTTTACAAAACAGATACCAATGTATATTGTAGAGTAACTATTCAGTAGCCACTGTACCGCGAGGTGTTTTGGCATGAATATGCCAAAATCCCGAGACATACAAGCCAAAATGCCATCACCGAAGGTGATTTTAAATGCATTTTGGCTCGTAACTGTGAAGGTACTGAACAGTTACATTGTAGAGAGAAAAAGAGAAAAAAGCAAGAGATTGTATTGCAGAGCCGGCACGAATCAGGTTACTGTTTACTGGTAATGTCCCGCGAGGTGTTTTGTGTGAGCGAAGGTCACAGAAAACCCGAGACATATCGCACGAATTTATGCGATTAGCATAAATTCTGTGCATCGCGCAGCGTGTTGCTGGGCACGGAGTGAACAGTAACCGAATCAGAACAGACTGGAAAATACCGATAGACTTAACGACAGAGAGGAGGTAAAATGTTAGCGAAAATTGTAGAACCACTGATAGAATGGTATGAAGAGAATCACAGAATCCTGCCATGGAGAGCTTCCAAAAATCCGTACTATATATGGATATCGGAAATTATGCTGCAGCAGACAAGGGTGGAAGCTGTTCGTCCGTTTTTTGAACAGTTTATAAAGGCACTGCCAAAGGTAGAGGATGTTGCAGTCTGTCCGGAGGAGCAGTTGCTGAAGCTCTGGGAAGGACTTGGGTATTATAACCGGGTACGGAATATCCAGAAGGCAGCTGTTCGCATTGTGAAAGAATATGGAGGAAGACTCCCGGCTGACTATGAAAAATTAAAAGAACTTCCGGGTATCGGAAATTACACAGCGGGAGCGGTGGCATCCATCGCATATGATCTTCCGGTACCTGCGGTGGATGGAAATGTTCTTCGGGTGTATACGAGAATCATGGAAGATGACAGTGATATCTTAAAGCAGTCAGTAAAAACAAAAGTGGAGAAAGAATTTTTGAAAGTGATGCCGGGCAGCAGATCCGGCACATTTAACCAGGCATTGATGGAACTCGGTGCTATGATATGTGTACCGAACGGTGCACCGAAGTGTGGGGTGTGTCCGGTGGCAGAATACTGCCAGGCAAGAGTGCATGGAACAGTACTGAATCTTCCGGTGAAAAAGAAAAGACAGGAACGGCGAAAAGAAGAAAAAACTGTTCTGGTATTACGAGACGGTGAACGGGTGGCGATTCGAAAGCGCCCGGCGAAGGGGTTGCTGGCAGGAATGTATGAACTGCCGAATCTGGAAGGATATCTGAGCGAGGAAGAGATTCTAGCATGGGTGGAGAATCAGGATCTTATACCGCTTCAGATCGTGCCATTGATTGATGCAAAGCATATTTTTTCACATGTGGAATGGGATATGAAAGGATATCTGATCCGGGTGGCGGCACTGGAAGAAAGCGCAGATCCGAAGATGATTTTTGCAGAGATCAGTGAAGTGGAAAAGGAGTATCCGATTCCGGCGGCTTTTCAGGCATATGCAGAACAGATTCAGATGCGTCTGGGACAGGATAAATACAGATAAAAGAAGTAATAAAACGTAACTATTCAATAAATAACTGTGAAGGAACGGAACAGTTACCGAAAAATATTTACAGACAAAGAAAAGGAGAACAAAAGTGAAAATACTGAGTATTGCAGTACCATGTTACAATTCACAGGAATATATGAGAAAATGTGTGGATTCCCTTTTAAAAGGTGGAGAAGATGTAGAGATTCTGATCGTGGATGACGGATCCAAAGATGATACGCTAAAGATCGCAAGAGACTATGAAGAGAAATATCCCACGATTGTAAAGGCAATCCATCAGGAAAACAAGGGGCATGGCGGAGCGGTCAATACGGGACTTGCGCATGCTACAGGACTTTACTTTAAAGTGGTGGACAGCGATGACTGGCTGAATGAAGAAGCACTTAAAAAAGTACTTGAAGTCTTAAAACTATGCGTCAGAGGACCAAAGACACTGGATCTTTTGATCTGTAATTATGTCTATGAAAAAGTGGGAGCAAAGAGAAAGACCGTGATGAGGTATCGTTCTGCACTTCCTCAGGATAAAATCTTCGGATGGGATGATGTAAAGCCACTGGGAACCAGCCATTATCTGCTGATGCATTCGATGATTTACAGGACAGAGCTTCTGTGGGAATGTGGTCTGAAACTGCCGGAGCATACATTCTATGTGGACAATCTGGTGGCATTTATTCCGCTGGCGAGTGTGCAGAGCATGTATTATCTGGATGTAAATCTGTACCGCTACTTTATCGGAAGAGCAGATCAGTCCGTTAGTGAGAGCGTGATGATCGGTCGTGTGGATCAGCAGATCCGTGTAAATAAGCTGATGATCGATTATATGGGACAGGTAAAGAATCTTCACCGTAACCAGAGAGGTTATATGAGACATATGCTGATCATGATCATGACGGTATCCAGTATTTTCCTGATTCAGGCGAAGACGGATGAGTGTTTTGAGAAGAAGAAAGAACTGTGGCGGTATCTGAAAACCAATGATCGTGCGGATTATGGAAAGATTCGGTTGAGTCTGCTGGGACGTCTTTGCAATCTGCCTGGCAAAGGAGGAAGACAGGTTTCTGTAACGGGATATAAGGTGGTGCAGAAGATTTACGGATTCAACTAAAAATCCGAAATTTTTATTGCCAAGCATACGACAAAAAGGTCCGGTGGACCTTTTTTAGTAAAAAACCGGTGAGTGAAAAAGATGTTCACTCGCCGGTTTTTTAAAGTTAATGGTTAAATTTCAGAAGAAATGAAATTTGATTTACATATGTGTGTCGTGTTGATGAAGTGGGGAACGCTGTTTTGCTTTTGCTCCCTGTTTTTCGGCTGCTCTTGAGTAGAACAGCACATATGTTGCTACAGCACAGGTAATACCTGTTGCTACATCAGCTATAGAATGTTGTTTTAAGAACATGGTGGACAGAACGATCAGTGTGGTCAGAATAAATGAACCTGTACGGATTCCTTTATGTTTCTGCAGATTCTTGCAGGTGTGGATTGCAGAAAAGGCGGCCACAGAATTATATACATGAATACTTGGAAGTACATTTGTTGGTGTATCTGTCCGATACAGGAACTGAACCATACGGGTGAAAACAGAATCGTTGGTAAATTCTGTCGGACGGATATTCAGTCCGTTTGGATATACATAAGATACAATTAAAAATAATGTCATACCGATGGCAAGATTCAAAATCAGGCTCCAGAACTCGGTTGTATTCTCATTGAAAAATAGAAAATAGCCAACAGTCACAGCGATATAAAGAAACCATAACAAATATGGAATAATAAAATATTCGCAGAATGGAATCTTATCGTCCAGACTGGAATCAATAATGTGATACCGTACATGTCGGTTCTCCAGATAGGAGAAACAAAGCAGATAAAAGACGGTATAAAGTGCTACCGGAATGACACGTTTGATACGGGTGCTTGTGCTCATATGAGAAATGCCTCCTCTTTATTACGCGCTAAATTTACGATAGTAGCAGCTCTTCAAAAAGCTATTGTGATTATAGCACAGAAGAATTTGTAAAGCAAAGGAAATAGAGAAGAATTTGGAACTTTAAGAAAAAGTTTAAAAAATATTCACAGTATTCATATATTAAATATAAAGGAATCTTTTGAAAGTTTCCGGAGGCTTTTTTATTGATTTTTAAAACACCTATGCTATAATCGATGTAAAGTGAAATGAGTGTGGCGAAAGTTCCGCACAAAATATTATATGATTAGGAGAAGTGTCTATGAAAGCCAGAAAGAAAAAAGCGGCTCAGAGAGCAGCTAAAAGAACCACAGAAATGAAAGAAAAAATTGCAACAAATGCAGAAAATAAAAAGGCAGAAGTAGTAGACTCAACAGAAAAGACAACAGCTGCGAAAAACACTACAAAAAAAGAAGTAGAATTGCCGGAGGTAAAGGCTGAACCGGAAAAAGAAGAAAAAATGTCGGAAATAAAAGAAGAACCGACAGAAGAGACAGAAAAAAAGAAAGTGGAAGTGAAACCGGAACCGGTAAAAAAAGAGGAAAAGCCGGAAGTTAAGGAAGAGCCGATAAAAACAGAAAAAGCAGAGAATACAAAAGTGCAGGAGCAGGAGTTTGAGAGACGTATGGCACGTCATTATGACGAACTGAAATGGCTGTACTGTGAACTTTATGAAAACCGGATGGATATGTTTGAAGATCTGTGCAAAAATCTGAAAAATATTTATGCAGACAGAAAAGCAGATCTGAAAAAACAGGACAGAGTCAGAGAACAGGATCCGGAATGGTATAAGAAAAATGATATTCTGGGAATGATGATGTATGTCAATGCATTTGCAGGAAACTTAAAAGGTGTCAAAGAGAAACTGGATTATGTACAAGAAAGTAATGTCAATTATCTGCATCTGATGCCACTTCTGGAATCTCCGGAAGGAAAGAGTGATGGCGGTTATGCGGTCAGTGATTTCAGAAAAGTACAGCCGGAACTTGGTACTATGGAAGATCTGGAAAGTCTGGCAGACGAATGCCGGAAAAAAGGCATCAGTCTGTGTATGGATTTTGTAATGAATCATACGTCAGAAGAACATGAGTGGGCAAAAAGAGCCAGAGCCGGAGAGCGGGAATACATGGATCGATATTATTTCTATGATAATTATGATGTACCGTCTCAGTTTGAACAGACGGTTCCGCAGGTATTCCCTACAACCGCACCGGGTAACTTTACCTGGCTGGATGATATGAAAAAATTTGTAATGACCACCTTCTATCCATATCAGTGGGATCTGAATTACTGGAATCCGGTTGTTATGAACGAAATGGTCTATAATATGCTGAATCTGACCAATAAAGGTATCGACGTGATCCGTATCGATGCGGTTCCGTATATCTGGAAACAGCTGGGAACCAATTGCAGAAATCTTCCGCAGGTACATAATATTGTTCGTATGATGCGTATGATCTGTGAGATCGTGTGTCCGGGTGTACTGCTTCTCGGAGAAGTTGTCATGGAACCGGAAAAAGTAGTACCTTATTTTGGCTCTGTAGAAAAACCGGAATGTCATATGCTGTATAATGTAACAACGATGGCAACCACCTGGAACACGGTAGCAACGAGAGATGCCCGTCTGCTGCGTCAGCAGATGGATATCATCAACCGTCTGCCGAAGGACTATGTATTCCTGAATTATCTGCGTTGCCATGACGATATCGGCTGGGGGCTGGACTATGGATGGCTTGGTCAGTTCGGCATCAATGAAGTGGCTCATAAGAAATATCTGAGCGATTTCTTCACAGGTAAGTATGAGAACTCTTTTGCAAGAGGAGAACTGTATAATGCAGATCCGGCTTCCGGAGATGCACGTCAGTGTGGTACTACGGCATCTCTGTGCGGTATCGAGAAAGCAGCATATGAGAAAGACGAAGAAGCAACAAAGAGAGCAATCCGTTATGACCTGACACTGCATGCCTATATGCTGACGCAGTCCGGTATCCCGGTTATCTACAGCGGCGATGAGATTGGTCAGGAAAATGATTATACCTACCATGAAGATCCGAAGAAATGGGGGGATTCCCGTTATCTGCACAGAGGCGATTTTCAGTGGGATAAAGCGGAACTTCGTCATACAAAAGGTACCATTCCAGGAGAAATGTTTGAAGGACTGTCAAAGCTGGAGACAATCCGGAAATCGCATCCGGTATTCGAGAGTACCGCAGACTGCAGAACAGTGGATACCTGGGATGATTCTATCCTTGGTCTGATAAAAGAAAAGAACGGAGAGAAACTGGTAGCTCTGTTTAACTTCAGCGAATATGATAAGGTTGCATGGATCAATGAGGAAGACGGCATGTATGAGGATCTGATCAGCGGCAGACAGATGGAAGCCAGAGGAGTACAGATCCCGGCATTTGGCTGCTACTGGTTGCTGAAAAAATAGGTGTCGGTATGACAATCAGTGAAATTGCAAAACTGGCAGGTGTTTCAAGTGCAGCAGTTTCCCGTTATTTAAATGACGGGAGCCTCAGTCAGGAAAAACGTCAGCGAATCGAAAGGGTGATTCGGGAGACCAAGTACCGGCCGTCGGAATATGCCAGAACGATGAGGACGAAAAAGAGCAACCGGATCGGTGTTCTGGTTCCACAGATCGATTCAGAGTCGGTGCCGAAGATATTATCAGGCATCTCAGAACGTATGGATCAGAAGAATTATCACGTATTGCTGATGAATTCAAATCTGAGTCTGGAAAAAGAAATCGGGATTCTGGAAACCTTTGAACAAAGTCAGGTGGATGGATTGATTTTTGTCGCTTCAGTACTGACAAAACGACATGAGAAAGCACTGGAGCATATGGGTGTTCCGGTGGTGATTCTTGGACAGAAAAGTGAAAAATATCCATGTATTTACCATGATGATGAGGGAGCAGCGTGTGCCATGATGGAAGAACTGTTAAAAAGCGGGTGCAGGCGGCCGGCATACATCGGTGTGGACCGGCGGGATAAAGCAGCAGGAGAGAACCGTTACCGCGGAGCCTGCCATGCACTGGAAAATTCAGGCCTGCATATGGATGAAGTTCCGTATCGGGTAGCTGCGTTTTCCGCACAGGGTGGATATCAGGCAATGACAGAATGCTTGCTGACGGGAAAAGGCCGGATGGCGTGTTATGTGCGACAGATATGATTGCTGCGGGTGTATTGTCCTGCCTTTCTGAGCGGGGAATCACAGTGCCTGGAGAGATGAAAGTTGCCGGTATGGGACACGGAGCTATTGCGGATCTTTTGTGTCCGAGACTGACAACGGTACATTATCATTATCATACCAGCGGAAGGGAAGCGGCAGATCTGTTGCTGGATCTGATGGAGAAAAAGAAGAGACAGCAGGAATCGCGGATGCTGAAATATGAGGTTATCAGACAAAAAACAATATAGATGTTGCTTAAACAACAAACAAATAGAAATACGTAAAATTATTAGCACTCATTAGAAATGAGTGCTAATTTTTTCTTGACATTTGGAATATTCGGTATTAGTATTAAAGTCAGTGAAAGAATTTGGCTTTCAAAGAAAAAAGCAGAGAACAGGAGCACAGAAAAAGACGGATGACAGGTTTTCTGCAGGAAAAGGAGTGTGTATAACCATGGGAGCAAAACATGGAAATCTTTCAATTAACAGTGACAATATTTTTCCAATCATAAAGAAATGGCTGTATTCCGACCACGATATTTTCGTTCGTGAGCTGGTATCCAACGGCTGTGATGCAATCACAAAATTAAAGAAACTGGAGATGATGGGAGAATACACTTTCCCGGATGATTACAAAAATAAAATCGATGTGATCGTCAATCCGGAAAAGAAAACCCTGAAATTTATCGATACCGGCCTTGGTATGACAGCCGATGAAGTAGAAGAGTATATTACACAGATTGCTTTTTCCGGAGCAACCAAGTTTCTGGAGCAGTACAAAGATAAAACAAATGATGATCAGATCATCGGACATTTTGGTCTGGGATTCTATTCAGCATTTATGGTAGCGGATGAGGTTCATATTGATACCTTATCGTATAAAGAAGGGGCAACACCGGTACACTGGGAGTGCGACGGCGGTTCCGAGTACGATATGCAGGATGGTGACAAGACAACCGTCGGTACAGAGATCACTCTGTTCTTAAACGAGGACAATCTGGAATTTGCCAACGAATACAGAGTTCGTGAGGTATTGGAAAAATATTGTTCTTTCATGCCGACTGAGATTTTCCTTTCCAACGAGAATGCAGAACAGGAATATGAAACCATTGACGAAGCAGATCTGCGTGACGATGATGTGGTTGTAGAACATATTCATGAAGATGCAAAGACCGAAGAAAAAGAAAATGAAAACGGAGAGAAAGAAGTTGTAGAAATTTCTCCTGCAAAAGAAAAAGTAAAGATCAATAAACGTCCGGTATCCATCAGTGATATTCATCCACTGTGGATGAAACATCCGAATGAGTGTACTGATGAAGATTACAAGACATTTTACCGGAAAGTATTTATGGATTATAAGGAGCCGCTGTTCTGGATTCATCTGAACATGGATTATCCGTTTAACTTAAAAGGTATCCTGTATTTTCCTAAGATCAACACCGAATATGATTCCATCGAGGGAACCATCAAACTGTATAACAATCAGGTATTTATTGCGGATAACATCAAAGAAGTGATTCCTGAATTCCTGATGCTGTTAAAAGGTGTGATCGACTGTCCGGATCTGCCATTGAACGTATCTCGAAGCGCACTGCAGAACGATGGATTTGTCAAAAAAATCTCTGATTATATCAGCAAGAAAGTTGCTGACAAACTGACCGGTATGTGCAAGACAGCCAGAGAAGATTATGAGAAATACTGGGATGACATCAGCCCGTTTATCAAATTCGGATGCATCAAAGATGCAAAATTCTCTGATAAGATGGATAATTATATCCTGTTTAAAAATCTGGATGGCAAATATCTGACACTGAAAGACTGCATCGAAGAAAATAAAAAACCGGAAGCAGAAACAGCAGAAGCCGGGAAACCGGAAGAAGAGAAAAAAGACGGAGAACAGGCAGAAGAGAAGGAAACGGAAAAAACAACAGTTTATTATGTATCTGACGAAATACAGCAGAGCCAGTACATCAATATGTTTAAAGAACAGGGTATGGATGCAGTAATCCTGAAACATAATATTGATACTGCTTTTATTACCCATGTAGAACAGAAACATGAAGATGTAAAATTCCAGCGTATCGATGCAGATCTGACGGAAGACTTCAAAGAAGATGGCACAGATCTGAAAGAAATGACCGATGAGCTGACAGCAACCTTCAAAAAAGCACTGAACAATGAACAACTGGATGTGAAAGTGGAAAAACTGAAAAATGAAAGTATTTCTTCTATGATGACTCTGTCCGAAGAAAGCCGCCGGATGCAGGATATGATGAAGATGTATGGTATGGATGCCAATATGTTCGGCGGTGCAAACGGAGCTACACTGGTTCTGAATGCAAATCATCCGCTGGTAAAATATGTGGCTGCACACAAAGAGGATGATAAAAATGTTCCGTTAATATGTCAGCAGCTGTATGATCTGGCAATGATGGCTCACAAACAGCTGAGTCCGGATGAAATGACACAGTTCATCGCAAGAAGTAACCAGATTCTGCTGGCATTGGCAAAATAAAAAGAAGCCGGAGGTAGTGGTATGACGATTGAAGAATTAAGCAGTGTATTACAGATGCAGGAAGAAATCCTTCAGTTTTCCAGTTTTACCAATGCAGATGCATGGGAACTGGGCAATCTGATCGTGGCAGAGGCAGCAAAAAGAGGTGCGGCAGTACTGGTACGGATTCGCTTAAACAACGGCTATACCGTATTCCAGTATGGTATGGATGGTACTAATCTGTATCATGAACAGTGGCTGACAAGAAAAGAGAACACGGTGCGGCTTACCGAAAAAAGCAGTCTGCGGATGTATATGGATCTGAGGGAGAGGGGAGAAAGCCTGACAGACAGATTTCTTGATGAGAAAGAGTATGCGGCCTGTGGAGGCGGATTCCCGATTCGTGTAGAAGAAGTGGGTGTGATCGGAACGGTTGCAATCACCGGTCTGGATCATGTATCCGAGCATGATCTGCTGGTAAAATGTATCAGCAAATATCTGCATGTGGCAGAGGTACCGCGGATTCGCGCAATGTAGGAAAACAGGGAAATTCTGTCGGATAAACAGAAATATCATGTGAAAAATAAAAAGATCTGAAAAATGTGAAAAAGCATTTCTCAGATCTTTTTTGTATCTTCTGACTACGACATCATAAAAATACTTACGCATGATATTCCGGGAAAAATTCTGCCATATCTGCAGGGAGGGATGAAGTAAACTCCAGGGGAACTCCGGTGACAGGGTGGGTAAATGCCAGCCGATAAGAGTGTAGTGCCTGACGAGCCAGCAGGGCAGTTTCCGGATTGTACAGAGTATCTCCGATCAGAGGATGTCCGATGGAAGTCATATGCACACGGATCTGATGGGTACGTCCGGTTTCCAGCTGCAACTGCACCAGAGAAAGACCATCCTGTGGAACAGAAAGAGTTGCCGGGTAAAAGGTTTTCGGATGCCAGCATTTTTGCAGATAATGAGTACAGGCGGGATCTCCTTTGTCAGGATCAACCTGCCGTAAGATCAGAGACTGATCTGCGCGTCCGATCGGACGGTTGATGGTACCGGCGGGATCGGTCTTTCCCTCTGTGATGGCAAGATAGATACGGTGAATCTCGCGTTTTTTCATCTGATCGGAAAGAATGGCACCACTCAGCATATTTTTTGCGAGAATCAGGAGTCCGGTGGTGTCGCGGTCCAGACGGTTGATACAGCGGAAGACAAAGGGGATATTTTGTTGCTGGAAGTACCAGGCAACTGCATTTGCCAGAGTATTTTCATAATTGCCGATGGAAGGATGTACCGGCATATCTGCCGGTTTATCGATGACCATCAGATCTTCGTCTTCATAGATAATGTGGAGCGGCAGGCAGACTGGAATGATATTTTCCGAGGGCTGTTCTTCCTCGAGTGTGATTTCCAGCAGATCACCGGTTTTGAGCGGAAAATAAAAGAGTGCTTCCCTGCCGTTCAGACGGACAGAACCGGGATGCTGCTTGAGCCAGGTGCGGATGTGCCGGGAATAGCCGTGATGACACAGAAAATCATAGATGCGCTGATCACTGTCCTGTGCAGTTATTGTATAAGAGAATATTCGTTTCATATGTGGATTCCTTTTTGAATATTGTATTCGAAATTATACAGAGAGTGTATCATAGAAAGAAGACAATTCGCAAGTTCCTCAAGAAAGAATTGTGAAATAGTCTGAAATATGATAAAATAATTAACAGATATTAAAAAATACACAAATATTGCAAAGAAAGGAAAAAACATCATGGAAAAAGAAAAATACATTGCATATGTTGGAACTTATACACATGGAAGCAGTATTGGAATTCATCTGTATGACGTGGATGTGGAAGAAGGTACACTGAGCGAGCGAAAAGTAGTGCCGGTAAACAATTCATCTTATGTGGTAAAATCGAAAAACGGCAAGTATCTGTATTCGATTGCAGATGAAGGCGTGGCAGTGTTTGAGATCAAACCGGATGGTGATCTGGAACTGATCAATAAGGTGGGTATTGATGGTATGAGAGGTTGTTACCTGTGCGTGGACGATACAGGAAAATATCTGTTTGTTGCCGGATATCATGATGGCAAGATCACAGCAGTACATACACACCAGGATGGCCGTCTGGGTCAGGTTTTTGACGGCGTGTTCCACAAAGGAGTCGGAAGTGTTGCAGAACGTAACTTCCGTCCACATGTCAGCTGTGTGAAGACAACACCGGAAGGAAAATATGTATGTGCGGTAGATAACGGAATCGATCAGGTAAAGATTTACCGGATCAATACAACAAGAAACCGCATGGAACTGGTGGATATTCTTCGATGCAAGAGAGAATCCGGACCGAGAGAGATCGTGTTTAGTAAAGACGGCAAATATGCGTACATTCTGTTCGAATTAATTAATAAAGTGGGCGTATTTACATATAAAGATACTGATAAGGGACCGGAATTTGAACTGATTCAGTTAGTAGAACCGCTGTCCGATCAGCTGGATCCGATGCATGACTGCGGAGCAGCCATGACGATGTCACCGGATGGAAAGTATCTGTTTACTTCTACGGCAGGGGATAATTCAGTGGCTATGTTCTCTATTAATCCGGAGGATGGAAAGCTGACGAAGGAATTTGCACTGCCGATCAGTGGGGAATATCCGAAGGATATCGCACTGTTCCCGGACGGAAAGCATCTGGCGGTTGTGAATCATGAGTCCAACAGTATTACAACGTTTGCAATTGATTATGAGAAGAAATTGATCGTGATGAAAGGGAAACCGATGAAGGTGGAGACACCGAACTGTATTTTGATGACAAATATTGAAGTAGAGTAAGATTGGTTGAAAAAGGGGGACGCAACAGGCTCCGAATTTCCTTTGCTGCAACGTGGGCAGGGCAACTTTGAGTTAATGCTGGATCTCAAAGCTTGCCCTAAGCGCCCACAAAGTGTTGCTGCAAAGGAAATCCGGAGCCTGTTGCTGGTTTTTCAATGGGGACGGTTCTGACAATCCTCAAGAACTGTTTCAAGTGGAAAAGTTCCGATAAATACTGGGAAACATTTCCAAATAAAAAACCGTGGCGACATTAGAATGTACATCCTTTCTAATGTTATCACGGTTTTTTATGTGATAAGTTTATTTATCAGTATAGATTTTCTTTACGTTATCCATCGTTGCAGTCATATTCAGAAGAAGTGCGTCGGCGAGGACAAGGGCCGTCATGGATTCTACGACTACTACGGCACGGGGAACAATGATGGGGTCGTGGCGGCCTTTGATGGAGACAGAGATTGGTTTACCCTGTTTATTTACGGTGTCCTGGAAGGAGGCGATGGACGGTGTGGGTTTGATAGCGGCTCGAAGAATCAGGGGACTGCCATCGCTGATTCCGCCAAGAACTCCTCCGGCGTGATTGCTGGCTTTCCGGATGGCTCCGTTTTCACTAGGAAGGAACGGATCGTTGTTGGAACGACCGGTAGCGGATGCTACTGCCATACCGTCACCGATCTCAAAAGCTTTTACAGCACCAATGGAGAGAATTGCTTTTCCAAGATTAGCATCCAGTTTTTCGAAAACCGGATCACCAAGGCCGGTCGGAAGACCATTCACGATGCATTCCACTATGCCACCGGAGGAGTTTTGCTCTTTCATACAGTGCAGCAGATATGCGGAAGCTTCAGCGGCAGCATCCGCATCAGGCATATACAGCTTATTCTGTTCAATCTGTGTCCTGTCAAAGGTCTTGATGGTTACGGGTCCGATAGAACGGGTATAGGTAGTCAGGGAAATGCCAAGTGTGGCAAGCAGTTTGGATGCGACAGCTCCGGCCGCCACACGGCCAATGGTTTCCCGACCGGAGGAACGTCCACCTCCCCGGTAGTCACGGAAACCGTATTTTTCATCAAAAGTGTAGTCGGCATGTCCTGGACGGTAATAGGAAGCAATTTCCGAATAATCACGGGAACGCTGGGAAGTATTTCTTACCAGCATGGAAATTGGTGTTCCGGTGGTTTTGCCTTCAAAAACACCGGACAGAATCTCCACGGTATCGTCTTCCTTTCGAGGTGTGGCAAATTTGCTCTGCCCCGGTTTCCTACGGTTTAAAAAAATCTGAATATCTTCCTCACATAAAGGAAGACCGGCCGGGCAACCGTCTACTACGACACCCAGTCCGGCACCATGGGATTCGCCCCAGGTGGTAATACGAAAAATGCTACCAAAAGATGATCCAGCCATAAACTCTCCTTATTATAATGGTTAAAAAATTATCAATAGAATCTTAGAAAAATAAGCATCTTTCGCTATTATATATCAGGGAAGAAAATTTGTAAAGAAATTGACAAACAGTAGTTGACGGCTTTATAATGAACTTAAATTTTGGCATTTTATCATGGCAAAGTGAGTGCCCTGAAAACTGCTTTTTGAGCAAATGTAAAATTAGGAAAGGAAGTGTTATAAATGGAAGCCGGGCCTGATCCTCGAGCGGATAAAACAAAATATCTGGATATGCCGCCCATTGGACCGGAAGTACTTTCTGTGTCTTAGAGCGTGCCTGAAAAATCATTTCCGAAATCTGCAAGCCCCACTTTGCGGTATATTTTACCCTCATTCGGTTGCCGTAGCCCGCTACGCCGCCCTCATTCGGATAAAATCTCCCACAAACTGGAACTCGCAGCTCACGAAAAGCCTTTTTTAGACATGCTCTGGCAGTGGCAAACATACAGAAGGGAGATTTATAACATGGTTAAGATTTTCAGAACCATAGATAATAATGTACATCAGATCAATGAGGCACAGGAGGGAAGCTGGATCGCACTGATCGATCCGACAGCCACCGAGATTGTGGAAATAGCAGAAAAATATGATATCGACGTGGATCATCTGCGGGCACCTCTGGATGAGGAAGAACGTTCCCGTATCGAAGTGGAAGATCATTACACACTGATTCTGGTAGATATTCCTATGATCGAAGAACGAAATGACAAAGAATGGTATGGAACAATCCCTATGGGTATTGTGGTGACAGACGATAAGATCTTCACAGTATGCCTGGAAGATACCCCGGTATTAAGTTCTTTCATGGATGGAAGGGTACGGAATTTCTTCACATATAAGAGAACACGTTTTATCCTGCAGATTCTGTACCGCAACGCATCTTTGTATCTGCATTATCTGCGAATCATCGACAAAAAGAGTGATGAAGTAGAACAGAAACTGCACAAATCGCAGAGAAATCAGGAACTGATAGAACTGCTGGAGCTGCAGAAATCCCTGGTGTACTTTACTACATCCCTGAGGTCAAATGAAGTGGTTCTGGAAAAACTGTTAAAAGTGGAAAATATCAAGCAGTATCCGGAAGATACAGAATTGCTCGAAGATGTTATTATCGAGAATAAACAGGCTATCGAGATGACAAATATCTACAGTGGTATCTTAAGTGGAACAACAGAAGCATTCGCTTCAATTATTTCTAATAATCTGAATATTGTTATGAAGTTCCTGGCAACAGTGACGATCGTTATGTCGATTCCGACGATGATCTTCAGTGCATATGGTATGAACTTAAAGTCTGTCGGTATGCCTTTTGCGGATAATCCGATGGGATTTCTCATGGTGATTCTGCTTTCTCTGGTGTTCAGTATCCTGGTAGCTATTGTTTTCCGCAAAAAAGACTTATTCTGATTGTGAGAGTACGAAGTACGGAATAATCAGAAATCAATGGGGGCAAAATACTTTTTGACTAACATCTTAAAAAGGAGAAAAATATGAATTTTTTGAATAAAATGGAGCGAAGATTCGGCAGATATGCACTGACCAATTTATCTTTGTATATCGTACTGACTTATGCGGCAGGATATCTGTTGTATATGATAACTCCACAGGTACTTACCTACATGACACTGGAACCGGCCATGATCCTGCGCGGACAGGTATGGAGGATTGTCAGCTGGCTGCTGATTCCACCGTCTACACAGAATATTTTCTTTATATTGATCACATTGATGTTTTACTACTCTATCGGAACTTCTCTGGAGAGAACCTGGGGAGCGTTTCGCTATAATGTATACATCTTCTCAGGTATTCTGATGACAATCATCGGAGCATTTATCCTGAATTTTGTACTGGGCGGCAATGTTTTATTTGGCGGACTGTTCAGCACGTATTATATCAGCATGTCTATCTTCCTGGCTTATGCGGCAACCTATCCGGATAACCAGGTGCTGTTTATGATGATCATTCCATTAAAAATCAAATGGCTTGGTGCCGCTTATGTGTTGATGATTCTGGCAGAGATGATTCAGTCCGGATGGGCGGTAAGAGTTGCGATTATCTGTTCTTTGATGAACTTTATTATATTTTTTTTCATGACACGAAATATGAGCCGGTATAATCCGAGAGAGATTCACAGAAGAAAAGAATTTCAAAGAGCGGTTCATCGAAGCCAGGTAGACAACAAGGGAATCACTAAACATAAATGTGCAATCTGTGGAAGAACAGAAAAAGACGGAGAGCATCTGGAATTCCGTTTCTGTTCCAAGTGTAACGGCAATTATGAGTATTGTCAGGACCATCTGTTTACACATACGCACATAAGATAGGGAGGCATACTTTATGAAAAAAACGAAAATTATCTGCACTATGGGACCGAACACGGATGACGAAGAGATGATGCGAAAACTGGTTAAAGCAGGTATGGACGTCGCCAGATTCAATTTTTCTCACGGAGATCATGAAGAACAGAAAATCAGAATGGATCTGTTAAAAAAAGTACGAAAAGAACTGAAGTTGCCTATCGCTATATTACTGGACACCAAAGGACCGGAGATCCGTACCGGTATTCTGGAAGGCGGACAGAAAGTATATCTGGAAGAAGGAAGCAGGTTTACACTGACAACGGAACAGATAGAGGGAAATAACACTCGTTGCAGTCAGACCTATAAAAATCTCCCGAAGGATGTAAAAGTGGGAGATACGATCCTGATTGATGACGGACTGATTCAGCTGACTGTTGAGAACGTAACAGATACCGATGTAGTCTGTCGGGTTGTCAATGGTGGAGAACTGGGTCAGAAAAAAGGAATCAATGTTCCGAATGTAGAAGTGAAACTTCCGGCGATCACTGAGCAGGATAAGAAAGATATTCTGTTCGGTATCGAACAGGGAATTGACTTTATCGCTGCTTCTTTCGTAAGAAATGCAGAAGCAATCAAAGAGATTAAAGAACTGCTTCGTGCAAACGGTGGAGAGCGGATCGATGTTATCGCCAAGATTGAAAATGCAGAGGGCGTACATAATATCGACAAGATCATTAAAGCTGCGGACGGCGTGATGGTTGCCAGAGGCGATCTGGGTGTGGAAATCCCGGCACATAAGGTTCCACATATCCAGAAAATGATCATCCGCAAATGTAATGAATCCTACAAACCGGTTATCACTGCCACACAGATGCTCGACTCCATGATGCGTGCACCACGCCCGACCAGAGCAGAGGTAACTGACGTTGCAAATGCCATCTACGATGGAACTGATGCCATCATGTTATCCGGTGAGACCGCAATGGGAAAATATCCGGAACAGGCTGTACAGATGATGGTGAAAATCGCGGAATCTACCGAGCCGTATATGACACACAAACGTTTTCTGGACTACCGTGCGCTGCGGGGTAATAAAAATGTTTCCAGTGCGGTTGGTGTGGCAGCAGTACAGACCACAGAAAATCTGGGAGCAGACTGTATAGTAACACCTACGATTTCTGGACAGACCGCCCGTCTAATCTCTAACTTCAGACCGAAAGTGCCGATTTATGCCGTAAGTCCGAATGAGTGGGCCAGAAGAAAGATGCAGATCTACTGGGGAGTCACTTCCGTAGCAGGTTATGAAGAAGATTCCACAGAGAATATCATTTCACATGCCATGTATATTGTGAGAAGAGAAAATCTGGTGAAGAAAGGTGACATTGTGGTATTTACCGCGGGAGATCCGGCTACCAATATGGTAAACGGGGAAGGCGCAGTGACCAATATCATGCAGGTTATTCAGGCAAAATAATGTAACAGAACACAACAGAGGAGATTATGAAAAAATGAACAAGAAACCATTTGTAACAAAGGAACAGCTGGATGAGATTACCGCAAAATTTCCAACCCCTTATCATCTGTATGATGAAAAAGGTATCCGGGACAATGCAAAAGCAGTAAAAGAAGCTTTCGCATGGAACAAAGGGTACAGAGAGTACTTTGCGGTGAAAGCATGCCCGAACCCGACACTGATTCAGATCATGAAAGAATATGGATGTGGATGTGACTGTTCCTCCATGACCGAACTGATGCTTTCTAAGGCGATGGGATGCAAGGGAGCTGATATTATGTTCTCTTCCAATGCCACACCGGCAGAGGAATATCAGTATGCAGCAAAACTGGGAGCAATCATCAACCTGGATGATATTACCCATATTGATTTTCTGGAAAAAGCTATCGGATATATTCCGGAGACCATCAGCTGTCGTTACAATCCGGGTGGACTCTTTAAAATCAGCAATGATATCATGGATAACCCGGGAGATGCAAAATACGGTATGACCACAGAACAGCTCTTTGAAGCATTTAAGATCCTGAAAGCAAAAGGAGCAAAGAAATTCGGTATTCATGCATTCCTGGCAAGCAACACTGTAACCAATGAGTACTATCCGATGTTGGCAAAAGTATTGTTTGAAGTTGCTGTAAAACTGGAAAAAGAGACAGGGGCTGATATTGAATTTATCAATCTTTCCGGTGGCGTGGGAATTCCTTACAAGCCGGATCAGGAGCCGAATGATATCCGTGTAATCGGAGAAGGAGTGCGGAAAGTGTACGAAGAAGTGCTGGTTCCGGCAGGAATGGGTGACGTGGCACTGTATACGGAGATGGGACGTTTTATGACAGGACCTTGTGGCTGCCTGGTTACAAAAGCGATTCATGAAAAACACACATATAAAGAGTATATTGGCTGTGATGCCTGTGCAGTAAATCTGATGCGTCCTGCAATGTACGGAGCATATCATCACATTACGGTCATGGGAAAAGAAGATCAGCCATGTGATCATAAGTATGATATCACAGGATCTCTTTGTGAAAATAATGATAAATTTGCCATCGACCGGATGCTTCCGAAGATCGATATGGGAGATTATCTGGTAATCCATGACACTGGTGCACATGGTTATGCGATGGGTTATAATTATAACGGCAAACTGAAATCAGCGGAAATCCTGCTGAAAGAAGACGGCAGTTTTGAGATGATCCGTCGGGCAGAGACTCCAAGAGACTATTTTGCAACACTGGATTGTTTCCCGATTTATAATAAAATTTTTGAATAAGGAGACAGGAGCTGTCGCATGAGTGATCGTGCTATGGCTCCTTTTACATACTTATGGAAAATCTGTTCTTTTGTTTAAATGCCACGTTGCCGATCTTTTTTACAATGCTTCTGGGATATGGATTTCGTAAGATCGGACTGCTGGATGAAAGTTTTATAAAGAAAATCAACCGATTTGTCTTCCGGGCGGCGTTGCCTCTGCTGCTGCTGGAAGATCTCTGGAGTGCAGACTTTCAGACACTGTGGGACGGAAAATTTGTCGGCTTCTGTGCGGCTATCACGATTGGCGGCGGACTGGTCAGTGTCCTGTGTTCCAGACTGGTGAAGGATGAGAATATCCGTGGAGAGTTTGCTCAGGCGGCGTTTCGAAGTAATTCTGCACTGCTGGGAATCGCATTTATCAGTAATATTTACGGAAAATCCGATATGGCTTCTCTGATGCTGATTGGAAATGTCCCGTTTAATAATATTCTGGCTGTGATCATTTTGCTTTTTATGAAACCGGATGAGGAAAAGAAGGCAGCAGGAAATCTGGCAAAAGAGACTGTAAAAGGAATTCTGACCAATCCGATCATTCTCGGTATCGCCGGAGGAATGCTTCTGTCTGTCTGCCATGTGCCACAGGTGACGATCGTCAGCAAGACAGTGCACAATCTGACCAGTCTGGCCACACCGCTTGGTCTCATGGCGATGGGTGGCTCCTTTGAGGGAGAGAAAGCAATCGGTCAGATCCGGCCGGCACTTGGTGCAACGTTTTTGCGACTGGCAGGAATTGCCATGATTGCCCTGCCGCTTGCAGCCCTGAGCGGATTACGAAACGAACAGATGGTAGGAGCACTTGTAGTGGCAGGTTCTTCTTCCGCAGTCAGTTGTTTTATTATGGCAAAAAATATGGGACACGAAGGAACGCTTACCTCGAGTGTGGTCATGCTTACTACGCTGGGAAGTGCTTTTACTATGACAGCATGGCTGTATGTGCTGCGTTGCTTCGGTCTGGTGTAGGAGTATAACATGGAGAATCTGATATTCAGTCTGAATGCCACAGTGCCAATCTTTTTTACGATGATCCTGGGATTTGTCTTCCGGAAAGTGGGGCTGATGGATGAAGAATTTACCAATAAAGCGAATAAGTTTGTTTTTCAGGCGGCACTGCCGGCCCTGTTGTTTTCCGATCTTTCCCAGGCAAACTTTCGGGACGTGTGGAACGGTACCTTTGTGGCATACTGCGCACTGACAACGATGATCTGTATCGTGATCTCGATTTTGATTTCCTGTCTGTGGAAAGACAAAAGTATCCAGGGAGAATTTGTTCAGGGGGCTTATCGGAGCAGCGCTGCAATCCTTGGTATTGCATTTATCCAGAATATATATGGAACATCAGGCATGGCGCCATTGATGATCATTGCTTCGGTGCCGATTTATAATGTGATGGCCGTTGTGGTACTGGCTTTTCTGAAACCGGAGAGAGAGAGACTGGACGGAACACTGATAAAGAAGACTTTAAAAGGGATTGCAACCAATCCGATTATTCTTGGAATCCTTGCAGGGGTGATCTGGTCAGGATGCAAACTGCCCTGTCCACCGATTCTTATCAAGACAGTAGATAATCTGGGGAAACTGGCAACTCCACTGGGATTGATGGCGATGGGCGCTGCGTTCGATGCAAAAAAAGCATTCGGAAAGATCAAACCGGCGGTTACTGCTACGGTATTGAAACTGGTGGTCTGGTGTGCGGTATTTTTGCCGGTTGCTGTGATGCTTGGATTCCGGCAGGAGGAACTGATCGCCATTCTTGTGATGCTTGGTTCTGCCACAACGGTAAGTTCTTATGTCATGGCAAGAAATATGGGACATGAGGGGGTACTGGCGTCGAGCATTGTGATGTTGACGACATTTTTCAGTGGATTCACACTGACATTCTGGCTGTACCTGCTTCGCAGTATGGGACTGATCTGATGAGAAAGTATATGGTGAACAGGATGGCGGAAACAACATGTGAAAACGGGACAGCCGGAGACAGGAACAGTGCTTAAAAAGCAGATAGAATACATATACAGGAGAACAAAAAGAATGAAAAGTGAAGTTGTGATTCTTTCCTGCGAAAGTTATGAGGAAGAACTGGTTTACAGCACACTGAAAAAGGGAATAGCTTTACTAGGGGGATGGGAAACTTTCCTGAAAAAAGAAGAAAAGATTCTGCTGAAACCAAATCTGGTACGAAAAACGGAAGTGGAGCGGGCAGTCATTACCCATCCGGCAGTGGTCAAAGGTATCGTAAGACTGTTGCAAGAAGAAGGCTATGTGCATCTGAGCTGCGGTGATTCCTGCGGTGTGGGGTCAGCGAAGAAAGTCATGGAAGGCACCGGCATGGATCAGATGCTGGAAGATTATGGTGTCGCGATCGTTGATTTTAATGAGGGAAGTACGGTATCTTATCCGCAGGGACACACGGCAAAAGAATTCTTTCTGGCGAAACCGGTGCAGGAAACGGATGCGCTGATCAATCTTTGTAAGATGAAGACACATGCTCTCGAACGAGTAACCGGTGGGGTAAAAAATCTGTATGGCTGCATCAGCGGACTCCATAAAGCCAAAGGGCATACCAAATATACGAATGCAGACATTTTTGCAAGACAGCTGATCGATCTGAATCAGCTGATCAAACCGCGGTTTTGCGTGATGGACGGGATCGTGGCGATGGATGGAAACGGACCAACTTCCGGAGATCCGGTGAAGATGAAAGTGCTGCTTCTGGGCAATGATCCGGTGGCCATCGACAGTGTATATTGTCATCTGGTACATCTTGATCCACAGATGGTTCCGACAAATGTACATGGAGAGACGATGGGACTTGGTACCTGGAGGGAAGAAAATATCCGGCTGTTAACGGACGGTGGTGAGATCACGATGCAGGAGGCAGTGGAACGTTTCGGAAATCCGGATTTCAATGTAGACCGTAAAAAGCAGAGAGGGAATCTGTGGAACCGGTTTAATAACGGTTTTTTACGATATTTTCAGAAAAAACCGTATATAGAAGCAGACAAGTGCAAAAAATGCGGAGTCTGTGTGGAAGCCTGTCCGGTGGAGGGAAAAGCCCTGCAATTTAAAAACGGCAGAAGAAAGCCGCCGGTTTATAACTATCATAAATGTATCCGGTGTTTTTGCTGTCAGGAAATGTGTCCGCATAAAGCGATTCAGGTAAAATAAATTTGCGATGAATCGTGATTAATGGTATAATGTAGTCGCTAATTGTCGATATTGCTTACCCGAAGGGGATAAAGTTCATATAAAGAAGGGAGATTGTTATGAAAAAGCTTGAAGAATATGTGAGAAGTATTCCGGATTTTCCGGAACCGGGAATTATTTTTCGTGATGTAACCAGTATCTTGCAGGACGCAGACGGACTGCAGCTGGCAATCGATTCCATTCAGGAAAAACTCAAGAATGTGGACGTGGATGTGATTGCAGGTACTGAGTCGAGAGGTTTTATTTTCGGTGTGCCGGTGGCATATAATTTACATAAGCCGTTTGTACCCATACGGAAGAAAGGAAAACTGCCGTGTGAGACGATTTCCCAGGATTATGATCTTGAGTATGGAAGTGCAACGATCGAGATGCATAAAGATTCTGTGAAACCTGGACAGAAAGTTGTTCTGATCGATGATCTGGTTGCTACCGGCGGCACCATAGAGGCAGCTGCAAAGATGGTGGAACGTCTGGGCGGCGAAGTCGTTAAAATTGTATTTTTGATGGAACTTGCAGGCTTAAAGGGCAGAGAACGACTGAAAGAGTATGATGTGGAATCTGTCATCTGTTACGAGGGTAAATAAACAAAAACAGGCGGTGAATCTATGGAAGATGGAAAAATAAAAACGGAAGAGGAACGGATGCAGGAGATCGAGGCGGTAGAGGCCAATGTAAAATGTATGAAAGATTTTACAAGTCCGGAACAGCTGTATGAAGAATTAATCCGCAGTATTCGCAAATACCATCCGTCCACCGATATTTCTATGATTAAAAAGGCCTATCAGATTGCTTCTAAAGCACATGAAGGTCAGAAAAGAAAGTCTGGGGAACCTTATATTATTCATCCGCTGTGTGTGGCGATCATTCTGGCAGATCTGGAGTTGGATAAAGAAACAATTGTTGCCGGACTTTTACATGATGTAGTGGAAGATACGGTGATGACGACAGAAGACCTCACTCGTGAATTTGGCAGTGAGGTAGCACTTCTGGTAGATGGCGTTACTAAACTGGGTCAGCTGAATTATTCTGCGGACAAGGTGGAGGTGCAGGCGGAAAACTTAAGAAAAATGTTTCTCGCCATGGCAAAGGATATCCGTGTGATTCTGGTAAAACTGGCAGACAGACTGCATAATATGCGTACCGCACAGTACTGGTCGGCACCAAAGCAGAAAGAAAAAGCCAGAGAAACCATGGATATTTATGCGCCGATAGCACAGCGTCTTGGTATTTCCAAGATCAAGATTGAACTGGATGACCTTTCTTTAAAATATCTGAAACCGGAAGTGTATTATGATCTTGTGGAAAAGATCAATCTCCGAAAAGGAGAACGGGAGGCTTTTGTGCAGTCTATTGTGGATGAGGTCAAAACCCGCATGGAAGAGGCAGATATCGAAGCAGAAGTCAATGGACGTGTAAAGCATTTCTTCAGTATTTATAAAAAGATGGTCAATCAGGACAAGACACTGGATCAGATTTATGATCTGTTTGCGGTACGTATCATTGTAGATACGGTAAAAGACTGTTATGCTGCCCTCGGTGTGATCCACGAAATGTATACACCGATTCCGGGAAGATTCAAAGATTACATCGCCATGCCGAAACCAAATATGTATCAGTCGCTTCATACGACTCTGATCGGACCGAAAGGACGTCCTTTTGAGATCCAGATTCGAACATTTGAGATGCATCGTACTGCGGAATATGGTATTGCAGCTCACTGGAAGTATAAAGAGGCTTCGGATGGTAAAAAACCGGTAGAACAGCAGGAAGAAGAAAAGTTAAGCTGGCTTCGTCAGATCCTTGAATGGCAGCGGGATATGTCGGATAATAAAGAGTTCCTGAGCCTGTTAAAAAGTGATCTGGATCTGTTTAACGAAAATGTCTATTGTTTCAGTCCGGCGGGAGATGTGAAAACCCTTCCACGTGGTTCCAGCACCGTAGATTTTGCATACAGTGTGCACAGTGCTGTGGGAAATAAAATGGTTGGAGCCAGAGTCAACGGAAAACTGGTTCCGATCGAGTATGAAATCAAAAATGGTGACCGTGTGGAAATTATCACATCACAGAATTCCAAAGGACCAAGCCGTGACTGGTTAAAAATTGTAAAGAGTACACAGGCAAAAAATAAGATCAATCAGTGGTTCAAGCAGGAGCGGAAAGAAGATAATATCCTCAAGGGAAAAGAGATGCTTGCAAATTATGCCAAATTAAAAGGCAGAACACTGGGAGAACTGACCAAGCCGAAATATCTGGAAGCTGTGATGCGAAAATACGGATTCCGTGACTGGGAAAGTGTACTTGCCGCGCTGGGACATGGAGGCTTAAAAGAGGGACAGATTCTCAATAAGCTGATTGAAGCATATGAGAAAGAACATAAAAAAGAGATTACCGATGAGAAAGTTCTGGAGGCAGCTGCGGAAGCAAAAGAAAAACTGCCGATCGTAAAAAAAGAGAAAGGTGGCATCGTCGTAAAAGGTATCGACGATGTAGCGGTACGATTTGCAAAATGCTGCAGTCCCATTCCCGGGGATGAGATTGTCGGTTTTGTAACGAGAGGCCGTGGAGTTACGATTCACAGAACAGACTGTGTAAACGTCATGAATCTTTCTGAATCAGAACGTGTGCGTTTGATCGATGCGGAGTGGCAGGGCAGTAATCTGACCAGTGGACTTTATACGGCAGAAATCAATGTGTATGCCAATAACAGAACAGGTCTGCTGGTGGATATCTCGAAGATCTTTACAGAGCGCAAGATTGATCTGACAACGATCAACAGCCGGACCAGCAAACAGGGGCGTGCGACGATATCCATGACTTTTGATGTACACAGTACGGAAGAACTGAACAGTATTGTAGAAAAGATCCGTCAGGTAGAGAGCGTAATTGATATTGAACGTACTACCGGCTGACAGAAGGGGTAATCCGGAAATATGAAGAAAGCAATGATCGAACAGCTGGTACTGGGAATGGTAGGAACCAATACCTGGCTGATCAAAAATAAAGAAAGCAATGAGCTGCTGATCATCGATCCGGCGGATGAGAGTGCACGGATTGAAGAAAAAATTGACCGAATGGGAGGAATACCGGTGGCGGTTCTCCTGACACACGGACATTTTGATCATATGCTGGCAGCAGATGATCTGCGGGACGAATACGGTATTCCGATTATCGCATGTGCAGCCGAACAACAGGTGCTTACAGATTCCATAAAGAATCTGTCCGGAAGCTGGGCAAGTGCACATGTCCTGCTGGCAGATCAGTGGGTCTGCGATGGAAAAAAACTGGAACTTGCCGGATTTTCCATCGAAGTTTTCCATACACCGGGACATACAGCGGGAAGTTGCTGTTATTATCTGCCGGAAGAAGAAGTTCTGTTTTCCGGTGATACCTTATTTGCACAGAGTGTGGGAAGAACCGATTTTCCCACAGGAAGCGGCACAGATATGCAGGCGAGTGTAAAGCGGCTGTTAAAAGAACTTCCGGAGACGACAAGAGTCTGTCCGGGACATAACGAAGAAACAACAATAGGATATGAAAAGAGGTATAATCCTTTTGCTTAATAATATTGCAATTCGATTTAATAAAAAAGATTTTGAATATGATGTATATTCTCTGGTGAAAGCTTTTTATCCTCAGGCACAGATCACGATGTTTTATGAGGGAGAGGAAGAAGCAGAGGGAGAGTACGGGATGTTTCTCCTGGTTGCCTATGGCAGTCAGGAGATTTGTCTGGCTGTGGAAAGAGATGGTACAGAGATTTTCAGACAACAGGTGGCTGTAGAATATGAAAAGGATCGTCCGGAAACGAAAAATGTGCTGAAACGTCTGGTGTATGGTGCACTTTGTCAGGTGACCGGAAGAACGCTTCCCTGGGGAGATCTCACCGGAATCCGGCCGACCAAGATTCCGATGAAACTTCTGGAAGAAGGCTGGAAAAATACAGAGATTGCCCGGTATATGAGGGAAACATATGGGGTAAGCAATGAAAAAACTGCCCTGGCGATCACGATTGCCAACAGGGAGAAGGCACTGTTACAGGATCTGGACTATGAAAACGGATACAGTCTCTATGTGGGAATTCCTTTTTGCCCGAGCATCTGTCTGTACTGCTCCTTTGGTTCTCATCCGCTGGAACGGTGGACAAAACGTGTAGACGAATATCTGGATACACTGTGTAAGGAACTGACTTTTATCCGGGAACAGATGGGAGCAAGAAAGCTGACAACGGTATATATCGGAGGCGGTACACCGACGACACTGGAGCCGGAGCAGCTACGCAGACTGCTTTCCCACATTCAGGAAACGTTTGATTTTACCTGGGTAAAAGAATATACAGTGGAAGCCGGACGACCGGACAGTATTACAAGAGAAAAACTGCAGGTGATGAAAGAATTTCCTGTGACAAGAATCTCCGTGAATCCACAGACCATGAATCAGAAAACCCTGGATGTGATTGGGAGAAAACATACAGTGGAAGATACGATCAACATTTTCCATATGGCAAGAGAACTGGAATTTGACAATATCAATATGGATCTGATCATCGGTCTTCCGGGCGAGGGAAAAGAAGAAGTCGCACATACGCTGCAGGAGGTAGAAAAACTGCATCCGGACAGCCTGACGATTCATTCCTTGGCACTGAAGCGGGCGACGAGACTGAACCTGTTCAAGGATAAATACGAAGAAATGTCCTTTGAGAACAGCAAGGAGATCATGGAAATGACACAGCAGTGTGCCGAAAATATGGGTATGGGTCCGTATTATCTGTATCGTCAGAAGAATATTGCGGGAAATTTTGAAAATGTAGGTTACGCAGAGGTTGACAAAGCGGGAATATACAATATACTGATTATGGAAGAAAAACAGACCATTCTTGCGGCGGGTGCGGGAGCGTCTACCAAATTTGTGTTTGAGCATGGAACCCGGATCGAACGGGTGGAGAATGTAAAAGATGTGAATAATTATATTCTCCGGATAGATGAGATGCTGGAACGCAAAAGAGTGGGAATACAGAAATATCTGAACGGGTGACACCAAATAGAAACATGCGGAGGAAAAGGATGATTGCGGTGAATAAGTATGTCAATCGGCAGCATCTGTTACAATACAGCCTAGATGAACAGCTGATACATGGAATGCGGGTCAGCAATCTGGCGTATCAGGTGGCAAAAGAACTGGGAGAACCGGAAGAATTCTGTCATGACCTTGCGGTGGCGGGGATGCTTCATGATATTGGAAAAGAAGCAGTCTCAGGGGATCTGGATGATATGGATGCCCCACTGATCGTGGAGGAAATTCATTACGTCAGACTTCATGCACAGGCGAGTTATGAGATCCTTAAGAAAGAAGGGTACAAAGAGACCATTCTTCTTGCAGTGCGCCATCACCATGAAAATTATGATGGCAGCGGTTATCCTGATAATCTCTCAGGAGAAGCGATTCCGCTGGGAGCCCGTATCATCCGTGTCTGTGATGTATATGCGGCACTGACTTCAGACCGGCCGTACCGTCAGGCTTTTGAAAGCCAGTCGGCGGTTCAGCTGATGATCGAAGAGATAAAAGATTTTGATGTAAAGGTATTTCTTGCCTTTCAAAGAATGATTCATAAGAATAAGGAAAAGGAGATTACATTATGGCATTAAAGAAAAAACCTGTGACAGGTATGAAAGACATCCTGCCAGCAGAGATGGCAATCCGTGATTATGTGATTCGACTGATAAAGGAAACTTACGGTACGTTTGGATTCTCATCTATTGAGACTCCATGCGTGGAACATATTGAAAACCTGTCCAGTAAGCAGGGTGGAGAAAACGAGAAACTGATCTTCAAGATTTTAAAAAGAGGAGAAAAACTGAAACTGGATACTGCTGAAACAGAGGCAGACCTGGTGGACGGAGGACTGCGTTATGATCTGACACTTCCTCTTTCCAGATATTATTCCAACCATGCCAACGAACTGCCGTCGCCGTTCAAGGCTCTGCAGATGGGAAATGTATGGCGTGCAGACCGTCCGCAGAGAGGACGCTACCGTCAGTTTATGCAGTGTGATATCGATATTCTCGGTGAGCCGACTAATCTGGCAGAAATCGAGCTGATCCTGGCAACTACAACGCTGCTTGGAAAACTGGATTTTAAGAACTTTACCATCCGTATCAACGACAGAAGAATTCTGAAGGCCATGGCTGCTTACAGCGGATTTGCACCGGAATCTTATGACACTGTATTTATTATTCTTGACAAGATGGATAAGATCGGTCTGGAAGGTGTCCGGGAAGAACTGGAAAAAGAAGGATTTGACAAAGCTTGCGTAGATAAATATCTTGCCATGTTCGAAGAAATCACCAATGATGTACAGGGCGTACGTTATGTAAAAGAAAAACTGGAAGGCGTGCTGGAACCGGAATATGCAGACGGTCTGGAAATGATCATGAACAGTGTGGACGCTGTGAAAGCCGCAGACTTTAAGATTGCGTTTGATCCGACCCTGGTACGCGGTATGTCTTATTATACCGGACCGATCTTCGAGATTTCCATGGATGAGTTTGGCGGAAGCGTCGGCGGTGGCGGACGTTACGATGAGATGATCGGCAAATTCACAGGAAATAACACCTGTGCATGCGGATTCTCTATCGGATTCGAGCGTATCATCATGCTGCTGATGGAACGTGGTTTTCAGGTTCCACAGATCGGAACAAAGAAAGCACTTCTGATCGAGAAAAATATGCCGGCAGAGGGCATGATGAAAGTTCTGAAACAGGCAGAAGAAGACCGGAAAAACGGATCCGTTGTTACGATTGCGGTTATGAAGAAAAACAAAAAGTTCCAGAAGGAACAGCTCAAAGAAGAGGGATACGAAGAAATTGTAGAATTCTTTGCAGACAGAATGTAATTGGTGTGAAAACACACTGTTACGAATAGAGTGTTAATATTGGAGGAAGAAACAATGGCAGAATCAATGAAAGGGTTAAAACGGACCCATCGCTGTACCGAGATTTCCACAGCAAATATCGGAGAAAACGTAACACTGATGGGATGGGTACAGAAGAGCAGAAATAAAGGCGGTATTATTTTCGTAGATTTAAGAGACCGTTCCGGTATCGTACAGCTGATTTTTGAAAATGGCAGCATCGATGAGAAAGGATTCGAAAAAGCAACGAAACTGAGAAGTGAGTTTGTTATTGCAGTGACCGGTGTGGTAGAAGCACGTTCCGGTGCGGTAAACAATAACTTAAAGACCGGTGAGATCGAAGTGCGTGCAAACAGTCTGCGTATTCTTGCAGAGGCAGAAACACCGCCGTTCCCGATTGAAGAAAACAGCAAGACAAAAGAAGATCTGCGTCTGAAATATCGTTTTCTGGATCTGAGAAGACCGGATATTCAGAGAAACCTGATGATGCGTTCTCAGGTAACAACACTGACCCGTCAGTTTATGGCAAATGAGGGATTTCTGGAGATTGAAACTCCGATGCTGACAAAGAGTACACCGGAAGGCGCAAGAGATTACCTGGTTCCGAGCCGTATCCATCCGGGAAACTTTTACGCACTGCCACAGTCTCCACAGCTGTTCAAACAGCTGCTGATGTGCTCCGGTTATGACCGTTATATCCAGATTGCACGTTGTTTCCGTGATGAGGACCTTCGTGCAGACCGTCAGCCGGAATTTACGCAGATTGATATGGAGCTGTCTTTTGTAGATGTGGACGATGTGATTGATGTAAATGAACGTCTGCTGGCGTACCTGTTCAAACAGGTACTGGATGTGGATGTGAAACTGCCGATCCAGAGGATGACCTGGCAGGATGCGATGGATCGTTTTGGCTCTGACAAACCAGATCTGCGTTTTGGTATGGAACTGCAGAATGTATCTGAGGTTGTCCGCGGATGTGAATTTGCTGTATTTAAGAATGCACTGGAAGCGGGTGGAACTGTCCGTGGTATCAATGCCAAGGGACAGGGCGGTATGCCGAGAAAGAAAATTGACAAACTGGTTGAGTTTGCAAAAGACTATGGTGCAAAGGGTCTGGCTTATATCGCCATTCATGAAGACGGAACTGTAAAATCTTCTTTCGCAAAATTCATGACAGAAGACGAGATGAGCCGTCTGGTAGAAGCCATGGACGGACAGGCTGGTGATCTTCTGTTGTTTGCTGCTGATAAAAATAAAGTTGTCTGGGATGTACTGGGTGCACTGCGTCTGGAACTGGCGCGTCAGATGAATCTTCTGGACAGCAGTGAATATCGTTTTGTATGGATCACAGAATTCCCTCTGCTGGAGTGGTCTGATGAGGAAAACCGTTTCAAAGCGATGCATCATCCATTTACCATGCCGATGGAAGAGGATCTGCAGTATATCGACAGCGATCCTGGTCGTGTACGTGCAAAAGCTTATGATATCGTACTGAATGGTACTGAGATCGGCGGCGGTAGTGTGCGTATCCATCAGGACGATATCCAGGAGAAAATGTTTGAGGTTCTTGGATTTACCAAGGAAAAAGCCTATGAACAGTTTGGTTTTCTGCTGACAGCGTTCAAGTATGGTGTTCCGCCTCACGCTGGTCTGGCTTATGGTCTGGATCGTCTGGTTATGTTGATGGCAAAACAGGAGAGTATCCGTGATGTAATTGCATTCCCGAAGGTGAAGGATGCCTCCTGTCTGATGACAGAGGCACCGAATCTGGTGGATGAGAAACAGCTGGAGGAGCTGGGAATTGCGATTCGCAGCGAGGAATAATTAAATAGAGTTTCTTGCCAGATTTTTGGCAGAGGGACGCGGCAGGCTCCGGGTTTCCTTTGTCGCAACGTGGGCAGGGCAACTTTAAGCTAAGTCCTAAGAAGAACTAAATGCCAGTTCGCGGAGAGCCGCTCACTGTCAAGTTCTTCTAAGGACTGGATCTTAAAGCTTGCCCTAAGCGCCCACAAAGTGTTGCGACAAAGGAAACCCGGAGCCTGCCGCTGTGTTTTGGCAAAAAACTGAGTGGTGGATGTTAAAGATTAGAGCGTGTCTAAAAAAGGCTTTTCGTGAGCTGCGAGTCCCAGTTTGTGGAAATGATTTTTCAGACACGCTCTAGGAAAGAGCGAATTGCTGAGCAGAAGAAGCAGTGTTGAAAAGGGAAAATATGGGGAAAGATAAATAAAAGCAGGTGCGAAGAAGAATATAATCTTTGCATCTGCTTTTTGTTGTGTTGTATCAATTGATTCAGTGGCTCAAGTTTGAGTGTTCTGAATCCGAAGAAAGCTGCCGGTGGCAGCTTAGGCAGGTGATGTCAGATATCAGCTTTCCGGCTGCGTGAGAATAGTGGTGAGGGCTTCTTCCAGGTTTCCAAGGAGGGCGGTTGTGATTTCGTCGCTTTTGGGGATGCGCCAGTTTTTGCCGTCGTTGTTCAGGTGTATGGTTACAGGGGTGGTGATGGTTTGAGTGCTGGTGGAGATACAGTCTGTCAGGAGAGTGATGGCGTGGGACTGACGGCCTTCGGTTCCGTCTTCTAGAGCCTGGGAGGATGCCAGGTAGGCGGTGTATTGTTCCTGATAGGAGTATACAACAGAAGAAAAATCGCAACTGGTCAGATTCAGATCTACAGAGGCATCCATACCGTCATCAGACAGGAGTTCCGACGTGATGGAGTAGTCCAGGCAGTTCAGAAGCTGACTGGCGATGGCTTTGACAACGGAACGGCTCGAAGTATCTTCGGAATTGAAGAGGGAGTCCAGTGCCAGATAACGGTTTAATTGTTCGGTGTCGAAAGCTTTCAGAGTATCCAGGTGGATCGCGATGATCTCAGAGGGAGAAAACAGGGAAGCATCGGCCACGTAAGTGGAAAAGTTTCCGGTTACTGCAGCAGACAGGCTTTTCGGGGAATCAATGTTCCAGGTTTTTCCGGATCGGGTGAGGGTGATCGTATAGTCGGAGGTGATGCTTTTATAATCATTGTTTTTCAAAACATTGCCAAGAAGCAAATAGCAGTCTTCCAGAGAAAAATCTACGGAAGCAGGACTTGCAGAGTTCTGAATCTGTTTGATCATTACCTGACGGGAGTATTCTTTTGCCAGTGCTTCACCGTCAGGTGTGGTAAGGGAAACAGTAACCGAAGCTGAATTTCCCTGCTCCGAGAAATTTCTGATATGATATGAAAAATCATGAAAGAAATCAGCAAATACAGAGGTGATATCGGAAGGTACGGACTGTTTAGTGTCAGCAGACGGGAAAACATCATGGACATTAAGTGTTTTTACAATGTCAGATTCCTTCTGGGCGGACAGAGAGGAGAGTTCGTGACGAACTACTTTGACAGGATCCTGCCGGTATGGCGTACGATTGCTGATGGTATAAAAACACACACATCCGGCGATCAGTTCCACAATGAGAATCATAGGAATCCCGATCCGGAAAGAAGGATGCAGGGTTTTGTGATGAAATACATGCATACCGATGAGACAACCGACACTTCCACCAAGGATAGCGATGGCAAACAGTGCGGATTCCCGGATCCGCCATTTATGATGGATAGCTTTGTATTTGTCAATGCCAAAAACGGCAAAACCGGTCAGATTGATAACGGCCAGATAAGAAAGAATACCGGTAAGTGTCATAAGAACCTCCTAATATATATAAATTGTAACTGTTCAGTACCTTCACAGTTACGAGCCAAAATACATTTAAAATCACCTTCGGTGATAGCATTTTGGCTTGTATGTCTCGGGATTTTGGCATATTCATGCCAAAACACCTCGCGGTACAGTGGCTATTGAATAGTTGCTATAAAGCATTGTATTTTCAGAAAATACCGGAATCGCGGTAACAGATTTAATATAACAGAACCAGGAAAAATGTCAACTCCGGGGGCAGGGGAAAATGGCAAGAAAAGAATATCGGAAGCTACTATTCACTGGTAATATCCCGCGAATTTATGCGATCAGCATAAATTCTGTGCATCGCGCAGCGTGTTGCTGGGCACGGAGTGAACAGTAACTATCGGAAATGTCCATAGAAATGTAAAGAAAAAGTAAGGAAGAGCAGAATGCACTATGATATACTGAAACCATGAGAACCTATCAGATACAGGAGGCAGACATGAAGAAAAAGAAAATTATTCTTATCGGAGCAGCTGTTGCAGCCGTCGTGGTAATCGGAATCGGTGCGTGGACATTGTTCGGCAGAAAATCATCGGATGGAAGTACGGAAAATGTAGTATATGTAAACAGCGTAGATAATCTGATGAATCCGGGAAGTGGTAACGGGGCAGTGAATCGCTTTGCCGGTGTGGTAGAAACACAGAAACAGGTGGACATTCAGCAGAGTCAGGATAAAACAGTAAAAGATATTTATGTGGAAGTCGGACAGGAAGTATCCAAGGGAGATCCGCTATTCTCTTATGATACAGAAAAATCACAGGAAGACCTGGAAAAAGCAAAGCTGGAGCTGGAGCGGATCGATAACAATATCGGAAATAAACAAAATGAGATTGCTGCACTGGAAAAGGAAAAAAAGAGTGCAGGAAATGATGCACAGCTTGACTATACAATGCAGATCCAGAGTGCCCAGATGGAACTGAAACAGAGCGAATATGAAAAGAAAAGCAAACAGGTGGAGATTCAGAAATTACAGGACTCCATCGAGAACTGTCAGGTTACCAGTGAGATTGATGGTGTAGTCAAATCCATCAATAACGGAAATCAGGACAGTAATTCTTATTCAGGAGACAGCCAGGCATTCATGTCCATAATTGCAATGGGAGATTTTCGAATTAAATGTAAGGTAAACGAACAGAATATCGCATCTGTAACGCCGGGGCAGGCTGTAATCGTACATTCCAGAGTAGATGATTCTGTCACCTGGAAAGGAACGATGGGTGCGGTAGATAAGGAAAATCCGGGCAACGGTTCCAATAATGGCTATTATTTCAGCAGTGGTGACGGATCCACCCAGTCCAATTCCTATCCGTTCTATATAGAACTGGATTCTTCTGAGGGGCTGATGCTTGGACAGCATGTTTATGTGGAAGCCGATTACGGACAGAGTGAGGAAAAGGCGGGTATCTGGCTGGATGAATCTTTCATCTGTGATGCAGATACGGACAACCCCTATGTCTGGGTTGACGATGGAAAAGGTAAACTGGAGAAACGTTCTGTGACACTGGGACAGCATGATGATGAACTTTTTCAGTATGAAATTGCAGATGGACTGAGTAAAGATGATATGATCACTTATCCGGAAGACGGATTAAAAGAAGGTATGAAGACTGCAGCGGGAAGTAACGGTCAGATGGGGCAGAGCAACCCGGTGACGGATGGCGAAGATATGGACTTTTCAAATGAAGATTACTCAGAAGAAGAGAATTCCGGCAGCGATCTTTCTGATGAGAATATGGATGGAGTGGATTCCGGAGAGACGAATCAGGAAGATCTCACAGAAGACGGGATGCAGCAGAATGAGTCAAATGCTGATGGCAGCGAAGATGTCATCGGAGGAACGGAGGATGCACAGTGATTCTTGAGTTAAAAGATATCTGCAAAGATTACATTCAGGGGAAAATGGTGATTCCGGTTCTGAAACATATTGATTTCCAGATGGAACAGGGAGAATATGTGGCCATTATGGGACCTTCCGGTTCCGGTAAGACAACGCTGATGAATATTGTAGGATGTCTGGATCAGGCGACTTCCGGCCAGCTTTTTCTGGACGGGCAGGATATCAGCAAATGTACGGAAAATGAAATGTCGGATCTGAGACTGAAAAAGATTGGGTTTGTTTTCCAGAACTTTCAGCTGTTGTCGAGACAGACTGCATTGGAAAATGTGGAACTGCCACTGACTTATGCGGGAGTTGCGAAAAAAGAGCGGCGGGAACGGGCACTGCAGGCACTGACCCGTGTAGGACTGGAAGACAGAGTGAATTTTCAGCCGAATCAGCTTTCCGGTGGGCAAAAACAGAGAGTAGCGATTGCCAGAGCACTGGTTAATCGGCCGAAGATTCTTCTGGCGGATGAGCCGACCGGCGCACTGGACAGTACTTCCGGAGAACAGGTTATGGAACTGTTTCAGAGCCTGAACGATGAAGGAGTAAGCGTATTGATGATCACCCATGACAGTGAGATTGCAGCGAAAGCACAGAGAAAAGTAATTATCCGCGACGGCATAATGAAAAAGGAGGAGCAGCCATGAAGAAAAAATGGATTGCGGCTTTTATTGCTGCAGGAGTACTACTGCTTGGAGGGGTGACTGTATATGCGGTGAAAACAAGCAGTCAGAGTACGGTAAAGGTGGTATTAGTCAGTGACATGTCAGGTGGCGGTGGATGGTCCGACAACAGTCTGTCAGGAAATATTACTTCAGATGTATCGCAGAATATTTATCTGGCAGATTCACAGAAAGTAAAGAAAATATATGTAAAAGAAGGGGATACGGTAAAGGTCGGCGATGATCTGCTCACGTATGATATGACCCTGGAGAATCTGGATCTGGAAATGAAAAAACTGGAAAAACAGGGAATCGAACTGAACATAGAGAAAGCAAACAGGGAAATTACAAAATTAAAGAATACAAAACCGTCCAGTGATAACGGCAATGAAGATCCGGGATTGGATATACCGGAAGATCCGGGCGAGGAACCGGAGGATCCGTCCATGGAGCCGGAAGAGCCGGCAGAGGCTTATCAGGAGCTTACAGCGGAGGCAGAACCGTATATGGGAGAGGGAACGGTGGAAGAACCGTATCATTTCCTGTGTGCTGCTGATGGTGTGATTCTGGGAAGCTTTTTAAACCGAATGGCAGAGGAACAGTGTTTCTTTGTGATTGAGGTCCGGGAGAGCGATGTAAGCAATGGAGAACTGTTAAAAATCTGGGGACAGAAGATTACGGAAGAGGATTTTCAGGTAGCGGATACTGACCGGTTTCAGGTAAATCTTGAAAAAGAAACAGATGACAGTGATGGTCAACTGCCGGAGGATCTGAAAGCAGCAGCGGTTCTTGAAAAAGGAGCCAGCGCCTATCAGGGAGATGGAACAGAGAAAAAACCACTGACCTATCTGGTGAAAAAAGATGGTATTGTAAAAGGAAGTTTTTTCCTGGAAAGAAAAGAAGATGGAAAATATTTTCGTATTGAAGTTCGAGAAGAAAATGGTGATCTTATAAAGGCGTGGGAACAGAACGGAGCAGATGGGGATTTTGCAGCGGATGTAAAAGAGGACGGGGAATATCTGGTGGATCTGAGTAAAAAGCAAAGTGGAGAGACACCGGGAGAGCCAGCCGAACCGACCGATCCAAGTGAGCCAACAAAGCCGGGAGAAAGTCCGGAGCCACCTGAACCATCGAATCCGGAAGAAAAGCCAACCGAACCATCGGTATCGCCGGAAGTTACTCCCGGAGAGAACCCGGAACCGACACCGGAAGCCGGCAATCCTCAGGAAACGGCAGAACAGGAAAATACCGTGGATGGAATGAGCACAAAGAAAAGCAGTGCCTCCATTCACTATCTGACAGTTACCAGCGTAATGGGAAGTGGAAGCAGAAAAGTGATCTCTACCGATACTGGTTCTGATACGACAGGATCCAGTGATGCAGGAACTTCTTATGGAGGAACAGCTGCAGAGATTCAGCAGCAGATCAAGGATAAAGAAAAAGAAATCAGGGATTATCAACTGGATATTAAAGAGACCAATCTTGAGATTAAAGATATCCAGAAAAAGCTGAATAACCAGACAATTAAGAGTACATTAAATGGTGTGGTGAAAACAGTCGGTGATCCCGAAAAAGAAAGCAACGATGGAAAACCGCTGATTCAGGTGGTCAGCAGTGAAGGACTTTATGTGCAGGGAACGGTCAGTGAATCTAAAATGAATAAACTGAAAGTGGGAGCTACACTGAGCGGATACAGTTATGACAATGGTGTCAGCTTTACCGCAGAAGTACGGGAAATTTCTCCGTATCCATCCGATAACGGACAGGACGGAGCCAATGCATCTTCCTATCCCTTTACCGCATACATTGCAGATGCAAGCGGACTTAGTAATAACAGCTGGGCAGAACTTACACTGCTGGATGAGGGCGACGGACAGGGACAAGGAATCTATCTGGAGAAACCTTTTGTGCGGACAGAAAACGGCCAGTATTACGTTATGAAGGACGACGGAACCGGACATCTGACCAAACAGATAGTACAGGTTGGCGGTATTCAGTATGGATCCAGTTATCAGATCACAGGCGGTCTGAGTATGGATGATAAGATCACATTTCCTTATGGAAAAGATGTCAGAGAGGGTGCAAAGACAGAAGAAGGTACGCTTGATGACCTTTATAACTATTAACGGCAGATGGGAGGAACAACAATGCTAGAAAATATCAGATTGGCCTTTCGGGGGATATGGTCTCATAAGATGCGGTCATTTTTGACCATGCTGGGGATTATTATAGGTATTGCTTCCATCATTTCCATCGCATCTACGATTCAGGGAACCAACGAGCAGATCAAACAGAATCTGATCGGTGCAGGAAACAACAATGTGGATGTACGGCTTTACCAGGGAGAAAGTGAGTACTGGATGGACAATGGTCTGCCGGATAATATTTCCGTGATTTCCGATGAACAGAAAGAACAGATTCGCAGTCTTGAAGGGGTTGCGAATGCGACTTTTTATAACCGCAGAGGGTATGCGGACGGAATCACCTATCGGAATACCAGCCTGGACAGTGGAAGTGTGTATGGTGTGGATGCGGAGTTTCTGAAAACAAAAGGTTATGTAATACAAAATGGAAGGGATTTTGTAGAACGTGACTTTAAAGAGTTCCGGAAAGTGGTGCTGCTTGACGATGTGGCAGTGCAGACTCTATTTCCGGGAGACAATCCGGTGGGAAAAACCATAGAACTCCGTGGGGAACCATTTACCGTAGTCGGTTGTATCCGCAAGTCAGATGCTTTCGAACCGGTGATCAACAGTCTGGAAGATTACTATACGTATAATCAGAATACCAACGGAATCGTGCTGATTCCGGACAGTACCTGGCCGGTTGTTTATAATTATGATGAGCCGGAAGAAGTCAGCGTGATGGCTAGTGAGACAGACCTGATGAGTTCTGTAGGAAAAAAAGTGGAGGACATTATGAATCAGGCGGTAACCGGACAGACCGGTTCCGGTATGATTGATTCTGAAGAGGAAATGATGGACGGTGCCGGCAGCAGTGGTGCTGACAGTGGCAATGTCTCTTATAAGGCGGCGGATCTGTTGAAAACAGTTAAGAACCTGCAGAAAGTCAGTGAAAACACAAACAAACAGCTGCTTTGGATCGCAAGTATCTCTCTTCTGGTCGGAGGTATCGGTGTTATGAATATTATGCTTGTATCCGTTACGGAACGTACCAGTGAGATCGGTCTGAAAAAAGCAATCGGAGCGAGAAAAAACAGGATCCTATGGCAGTTTCTTACAGAAGCTGCTGTGCTGACCAGTATCGGAGGGGTTCTTGGAGTAATCGCCGGAGTGATCCTGTCACAGGTGATATCGAAGATGTCTCAGACTCCGGTGGCGATCAGCGTACCTGTCAGTGTACTGGCTGTAGTATTTTCTATGGCAATCGGTATTATCTTCGGTTTGCTTCCATCCATTAAGGCAGCGAATCTGAATCCAATCGATGCACTTCGTCACGAGTAGAAAAAGGATACGAGTGTTCAGAATTAAATTAAGAAAAATATTAGAAATTATTCACGCGAAATTCACCATATCGGATGGAAAATGGGTTATACTGGTAATGGAAAACTGAAATGAAAGGGAAGAATGTCCGGTCATTTCAAAAAAAGATTTCTATGGGGGATTTATAGTAAATGAACATTTTATTTTTCTTAACACCAAAAAATGAAGTTGCCTATGTGGAAAATGATGACACTCTGCGTCAGGTACTTGAAAAAATTGAATATCACAAATATACTGCTATTCCGATGTTAAATAAGAACGGAAAATATGTGGGAACTGTAACAGAGGGAGATCTGCTCCGGTATATCAAGGAAAAATGGTTCCTGAATATCCGGGAAGCGGAGGATTGCAGCATCAGCAGAGTACCTCTCCGATGGAAGTACCAGACAGTGGATATTAACTGTAACATGGAGGATCTGGTGGATACGGCCATGAAGCAGAACTTTGTTCCGGTACTGGATGATGCGGATAATTTTATTGGTATTGTCCGCAGAAGTGATATTTTGAAATACTGTTATAAACAAAGCAAAGCAGGAAGACAAAAACAGGAAGAAGCATAGCAGATGAAAGACAGAAGTGATCCGTGGAATAAAAACAAACAATCGCTTCTGTCTTTCTTTATGTGGGCGGGGAATCTGGAGCGTGTCTGCATAAAAACAGTTGATAGAGGGGCAGACAGGGTGAATTCTTTTAGTTGACCAGCCTGTGTGCCCGTGATAAGATATAATGAGCGTTAGCGAGTGGGAACAAACGAAGTTTGTTCATCGGGAGCGGCGAATGGCGATCATGATAGCTGCGAAAGCAGCGTCAAGCACCGAAGGTGCGAATCATGATATAATGTAACGATTCTAACAAAGGAGTTTTAGGAAAGTATGAAAACAATAATCGAATTGATTTCCAATGAAGTAATGACCGCTTTTAAAGAAGCCGGTTATGATGAAAATATGGGAAAGGTTACGCTGTCGAATCGGCCGGACCTGTGTGAATATCAGTGTAATGGTGCTATGGCAGGTGCAAAAGTATATCATAAAGCCCCGATCATGATCGCCAATGATGTAGTGGCAAAACTTGCCGACAGTAAAGTCCTCGAGATGGCAGAAGCTGTTAATCCGGGATTCATTAATCTGAAAGTATCCGGAGCATATATGGCGCAGTATTTGGAAGAGATGAGAAACAGTGAGAAAATGGGTGTGGAAGAAGCAAAGGATCCACAGACCATGATTCTTGACTACGGTGGACCAAACGTTGCAAAACCACTGCATGTCGGACATCTGCGTTCTGCAATCATCGGTGAGAGTATCAAGAGAATGGGAAGATATCTGGGACATAAAGTTATCGGTGATGTTCATCTGGGAGATTGGGGACTGCAGATGGGTCTGATCATCACAGAACTGCATAAAAGAAAACCGGAACTGGTATATTTCCAGGAAGATTACGAAGGAGAATATCCGACAGAAGCTCCATTTACCATCAGTGAGCTGGAAGAAATTTATCCGGCAGCCAGTGGAAAATCAAAAGAAGACGAATCGTATAAAGCAGAAGCTCTGGAAGCAACCCATCAGTTGCAGATGGGTAACAGAGGATATCGTGCATTATGGAAACATATTTTGCAGGTATCGGTTACTGACCTGAAGAAAAACTACGCAAACCTTAACGTAGACTTTAATCTGTGGAACGGAGAATCTGATGTACAGGATACCATTGCACCGATGGTACAGAAGCTGAAGGATCAGGGACTGGCTTATGAAGACCAGGGTGCGGTTGTCGTAGATGTAAAAGAAGAGACGGATACCAAAGAGGTACCTCCGTGTATGATCTTAAAATCGGATGGTGCTGCTTTGTATACAACCACAGACCTTGCTACTATCGTGGAACGTATGGAAAAATACAATCCGGATGAGATCATGTATGTGGTAGACAAACGTCAGGAGATGCATTTTGTTCAGGTATTCCGCTGTGCCAAAAAAGCAGGTATGGTAAAAGATGATACCAAACTGACGTTCCTTGGTTTTGGTACCATGAACGGAAAAGACGGGAAACCGTTCAAGACAAGAGAAGGCGGTGTGATGCGTCTGGAAAATCTGATTCGTGATATCAACGAAGAAATGTATAAAAAAATCGTGGACAACCGCAGCATCAAAGAAGAAGATGCAAGAGCGACTGCAAAAATCGTAGGACTTTCTGCAATCAAATACGGAGACCTGTCCAACCAGGCATCCAAAGATTATATTTTTGATATTGAAAGATTTACATCTTTTGAAGGAAATACCGGTCCGTATATTTTGTATACAACCGTTCGTATCAAATCTATCCTGAACAGATATAAAGAAGAAGGCGGTAATCTGGATACCCTGAAGATTCTGGCGGCAGGAAGTGACAGTGAAAAAGCGCTGATGCTGGAAGCATCCAAATTCAATCAGGTGATCACGAATGCTTATGAAGAGAAAGCACCGCATAAAATCTGTTCTTATATTTATGAACTTGCAAATGCATTTAACCGCTTCTATCATGAAACAAAGATTCTGGCTGAAGAGGATCAGGCGAAGAAAGAATCCTATCTGGCTCTGCTGATGCTGGTAAAAAATATTCTGGAAGCATGTATCGATATGCTTGGATTTGAAGCACCGGAAAGAATGTAAGCGTGATTTCCGGAAGGAGGAGCAATTATGAAAAAACCTTCAGGAACCAGAGTGAACATCATGATCATGGGAATTGTGGTCGTGGTGCTTGCCCTGGGTCTTGCAGCCATCCTGGGATATGGAAAAGCCAGAAAGCAGATGGAACAGATGCAACAGGCACAACAGGAACAGGAGGCAAAAGAAGCGCAGATAACACCGACGCAGACGGTGACACCGGAGCCTACGGATGATCCGACAGATCCAGCAGTACAGAAAAAGAATCTGATCACGGAGATCAAAAAGGCGGTAGAACATAATGATGTAAAAATTATGACCGCAGATCTCCGGTATACATCACAGGAAGGTCAGGTAGAAGCATATACGCAGGAAGATGTGGCAGCTGTTTTGCTGCATCTGAAAAAGAACGAGAAAGATTACCAGGCTTTTGTGGAAAAACTGCAGGATGAGAGTGTTATAGTAGGAGAAGAAGAGGGAATACAGTACCTTCTTCTGACAGATTCAAATCTCAGGAAAATGACCGGGACAGAAGAACCGGCAGAAACCGTAGAGGCGGAGATTGTCACACCGACACCGACTCCGGAAGGCAATGGCAGGAAAATTGCCATTGATGCAGGCCATCAGGCAAATGGAAACAGTGAACAGGAGCCAATTGGGCCGGGGGCGTCTCAGACAAAAGCAAAGGTGGCATCCGGAACGACCGGAAGAACAACAGGAGTAACGGAATATCAGCTGAATCTGGATGTGGCACTGAAGCTTCGCGATGAACTGGAAGCAAGGGGATACGAAGTCTATATGATCCGGGAAACCAATGATGTGGATATCAGTAATGCGGAGCGGGCACAGCTTGCAGCGGAATCGGGTTCAGATATTCTGGTTCGCATCCATGCCAATGGGTCGGATAATACCTCTGTAGCAGGAGCTCTTACAATGGCACCTAGTACGGCTAACCCATATCTGAGTCAGGAAATGATTGCTGAATGTCAGAAACTGTCACAGTGTATCATCACTGCGTTTTGTGCTTCCACAGGGGCAAATAATCAGGGCGTGTATCAGACCGATGAGATGAGTGGGCTGAACTGGTGCAGTATTCCTGCAACCATTGTTGAGATGGGATATATGACCAATCAGGAGGAAGATACCCGGATGCAGACAGCAGATTATCAACAGCAGATGGTGACGGGGATAGCAGATGGAATTGATCAGTACTTTGCGTCCTGAGAATAAGAAAAAGTGACAGAAAAAAGAAAGGGGAAATGCCAGATGAAAAAACTGAAAATGATCGGTATGCTATTTGTAATGCTGTTTCTGGTAGGAATTCTTCCGACAAAAGCTCATGCAGAAGGCTGGGTACAGGAAGAAAACGGAAGCTGGTATTATCTGAACCAGGCAGGAGAAAAGGCGAAGGAAACCTGGATCGGCAATTATTATGTGGATGAAAATGGTGTCTGGATCGAAGGAAAAACACAGGCAAAAAATGAGTGGATAAGCAGCGGTGGTCGTTGGTGGTATCGTCACAGTGACGGAGGATATACCAGATCAGGCTGGGAACAGATCAACGGAACCTGGTATTATTTTGACGGTGCAGGATGGATGGAGACCGGCTGGGTGAATGTGGGAGGAACCTGGTATTATCTGAACGGAAGCGGAGCGATGGCAACCGGTTGGCTGAAACTTGGAAATACCTGGTATTATTTGAACGGAAGCGGAGCGATGGCAACCGGCTGGGTGAATGTGGGAGGAACCTGGTACTACATGAACGGAAGCGGAGCGATGGTAACCGGCTGGCTGAAACTTGGAAATACCTGGTATTATCTGAACGGAAGCGGAGCGATGGCAACCGGTTGGCTGAATCTGGGAGGGACCTGGTATTATCTGAACGGAAGCGGAGCGATGGCAACCGGTTGGCTGAATGTGGGAGGAACCTGGTATTATCTGAACGGAAGCGGAGCGATGGCAACGGGCTGGCTGAATCTGGGAGGAACCTGGTATTATCTGACAGGAAGTGGAGCCATGGCAGCAAACACCTGGATCGGAAGTTATTACGTTAATGGAAGCGGAGCCTGGGTACCTGGTCAGACAACCGGCACGACAACAGGTGGAGGTTCCAAAAACAAAATTATTGCCATTGATGCAGGTCACCAGAGAAAAGGAAACAGTGCAAAAGAGTCGATCGGTCCCGGAGCATCTCAGAAAAAGCCTAAAGTTGCATCCGGAACTCATGGAAATGCATCCGGACTAAACGAGTATGAGTTGACACTTCAGGTTTCTTTGAAACTGAGAGATGAGCTTCAGGCACGTGGATATCAGGTTTATATGATCCGTGAGACACATGATGTCAATATCAGCAATGCAGAACGCGCACAGATGGCTGCCAATCAGGGAGCAGATATTCTGGTTCGCATCCATGCCAATGGATCTGATAATACATCCGTAGCAGGAGCACTGACGATGGCACCGTCCAACAGCAATCCGTATCTGGGAAAAAGTGTGATCAGTGCCAGCCAGACACTGTCAAGAAAAATAGTAGACTGTTTCTGTGCAGCTACAGGAGCTAAAAACCAGGGTGTAATGCAGACGGATACCATGAGTGGCATCAACTGGAGCTCCATTCCGGTGAGTATCGTTGAAATGGGATACATGACCAATCGTACAGAAGATCTGAATATGGCAAGCACTTCTTATCAGACAAAAATGGTACAGGGTATCGCCAACGGTATCGATGCTTATTATGGAGCATAAGTAACTATCCGGCAGGTATTATTCTGCGGGGTGTTTTGACTCGGAACTGCGAAGGTAATGAGCAGTTCCGAGCATAAAAGAAAAGAGAGCAGGACGTAACTATGTCACAAGTAATATTATTTGACCTGGATGGAACATTGACAGAGTCCGGAGAGGGCATTATTAACTGTGTGCAGTATGCACTGGAAAAACTGGGAAAAAAAGAAGAACATCCGGAAAATCTGCAGTGTTTTATCGGTCCTCCTTTAAAAGAACAGTTTATGAAATATGCAGGTCTCAGCGAGGAAGAGGGAGAAAAGGCAGTTGTATATTACCGGGAACGGTATACTACAACGGGAATATTTGAAAACCGTCTGTATCCGAAGATTCCGGAATTACTGGAACTTCTGAAAATTAATAATAAGATCCTTGCTGTGGCATCGTCTAAACCGGAGGTCTACGTAAGACAGATTCTGGAGCATTTTCAGATTGCAGATTATTTTACTGCGATTGTGGGAAGCGAACTTGACGGAAGAAGAACGGAGAAGGCGGAGGTTATTGAAGAGGCTTTACGGCGGATGCATCTGGAAGAAGAACGGGACAAGGTTCTTATGGTAGGCGATCGGAGTCACGATGTACAGGGTGCCATAAGCTGTGGTCTGCAATGCATCGGGGTTGCCTACGGATACGGAAGCCGGGAAGAACTGGAAAAAGCAGGTGCTGTCTATATCGCAGACAGTGTGGAAGATCTGGGAATCCTTGCCAGTCCGAACGATGAAGAAACTACAGAAAATGTTGAATCTGTGCGGAATATTATTCCGGACAGAGAAAAAGTGAAGAAATCTGAAATACCGGAGACACGGAAACTGGAAAAAGAAGAAAAAGAAATGCCGGAACCTGAGAAAAAAAAGAAAAAATTCCGGTATTCCACAGCCGGACAGATCTGGCGTCTGATTTATCCGTTTTTGATTCATTATGGAGCCACACTGCTTGCGACGATCGCTTTGTATCTGGTATATCTGATACAGGCGGGCGGACTGCAGGAGACTGCCAGTGCCGGACAGCGTCTGATCAACAGTACGTTATATGTTACTCTGATCGGTGATCTTACAGCAGCGATAATCCTGTATCTGTTTTACCGAAAAGATCAGATGCATCGGAAAGAAGGATTCAGTGGAACAGGAAAAGCTTTTGTGTGGGCACCTCCGGTGATCTGGTTCAGTGTGATCATCCTGGCAATTGCCACAGGACAGTTTTTAAATGATCTGATCAATGGATTGCATCTGAACGATCTGTTTACCGGCTACAGTGAGGTGTCTGAACAGGCATTTTCCGGACAGCCGGTAGGCTTTATGATTCTGGTAGTGGGAATTATCGGACCCATCTGTGAAGAACTGATGTTTCGTGGAATCGTATTCCACAGACTGAAAGACTGGGTCAAACCACAGGCAGCAATTGCAATATCTGCGTTATTATTCGGTATCTATCATGGCAATGTTGTACAGTTTTTCTATGCAACATGTATGGGAGTGATGCTTGCGATCATCTATGATAAAACCGGAACTTTGTGGATCAGCATCGTTGCACATATAGCAGCAAATCTGTGGAGCCTTTTCGGAAGCAGTTTCTGGAGCAGTCTGTGGCAGCGGATTCCGGCAGGAATGCTTTGCAGTGTTATGATAGAAATTTTGTTATGTGTGATTCCGACATACTGGTTATTTGGATATAAAAGAAAATAAAAAAAAAGACTTGTAACCGAAAAAAGCTTATGCTATAATCACAACGATGCATAAAACACCCGTGCCGATTCCGAGAAGGTGCCTGCAAGCAGGTCTCGAAAAGAATGAGAAGTACGGGGAAGATTAAAACCAAAAAAGGAGATTGAAATCATGAGCGTTATTTCAATGAAACAGTTACTGGAAGCCGGTGTACATTTTGGACACCAGACAAGAAGATGGAACCCTAAAATGGCAGAGTACATCTACACAGAAAGAAACGGAATCTACATTATCGACCTGCAGAAATCCGTTGGAATGGTAGATGATGCTTATAAAGCTGTATCTGACATCGCTGCAGAAGGCGGCACAATCCTGTTCGTTGGTACAAAGAAACAGGCTCAGGATGCTATCAAAGTTGAAGCAGAGCGTTGTGGAATGTACTATGTAAACGAAAGATGGTTAGGTGGTATGCTGACTAACTTCAAAACTATTCAGAGCAGAATCGCTAGACTGAAAGAGATTGAAGCTATGCAGGAAGACGGAACATTTGATGTTCTGCCGAAGAAAGAAGTTATCGCACTGAAAAAAGAGCTGGATAAACTGCAGAAAAACCTGGGCGGAATCAAAGACATGAAGAGAATCCCGGATGCAATCTTTATCGTAGATCCGAAAAAAGAGAGAATCTGTGTTCAGGAAGCTCATACTCTTGGAATCCCGCTGATCGGTATCTGTGATACCAACTGTGATCCGGAAGAACTGGATTATGTTATCCCGGGTAACGATGATGCTATCCGTGCCGTAAAACTGATTGTTTCCAAAATGGCAGATGCTGTTATCGAAGCAAATCAGGGTGCAACAGGCGAGGAAGAATTCGTTGAAGAGGCTGTTGAAGAGGCAGTAGAAGAGTAAGATTTTGTATCCATTCAGCTGTCGGAGAGGTATTCTCCGGCAGCTGAGTAACTGTAAAAACTCAATTTTAGGAGGAAATCATAATGGCTATTACAGCAGCAATGGTAAAAGAATTAAGAGAAATCAGCGGCGCTGGTATGATGGACTGTAAGAAAGCTCTTACAGCTACTGAAGGTGATATGGACAAGGCTATGGAATTCCTGAGAGAAAAAGGTCTTGCAACTGCACAGAAAAAAGCAAGCAGAATCGCAGCAGAAGGTATCGTAATGCTGAAAGTTGCAGAAGATTCCAAAAAAGCTGTCGCTGTAGAAGTAAATGCTGAAACTGACTTCGTTGCTAAAAATGAAAAATTCCAGGCATACGTTGCACAGGTTGCTGAGCAGGCTCTGGAAACAGAAGCAGCAGATATCGATGCATTCCTGGCTGAGACATGGAAATTCGATACAACCAAAACTGTAAACGAAGCTCTGGCTGGGCAGGTTGCAGTAATCGGCGAGAACATGAAGATTCGTCGTTTCCAGAAAGTAGAAGAAGAAAACGGTTTTGTAGCTTCTTATACACATATGGGTGGAAAAATTGGTGTTCTGGTTGATGTTGTAACAGACGTTGTAAACGATGAAATCAAAGAGATGGCTAAGAACGTAGCTATGCAGATAGCTGCTCTGAACCCGAAATATACAAACAGATCTGAAGTAAGCGAAGAGTACATCGCTCACGAAAAAGAAATCCTGATGGCTCAGATCCAGAACGACCCGAAAGAGTCCCAGAAACCGGAGAAAGTTATTCAGGGTATGATCAGCGGACGTATCAATAAAGAACTGAAAGAAATCTGTCTGCTGGATCAGGTTTATGTTAAAGCAGAAGACGGAAAACAGTCAGTAGAAAAATATGTTGCAGAAGTTGCAAAAGCAAATGGTGCAAACGTTACCATCAAAGGCTTTGTTCGTTACGAGACCGGTGAAGGTATCGAAAAGAAAGAAGAAGATTTTGCAGCAGAAGTTGCAAAACAGATGGGAATGTAATTTCCACTGCGAACTTGCTTCTTAAAATCCCTGAAATTATAGGAAAATCAAGGGTTTCTGCTCTTTCAAGAGTAAAAATCCAGATATCGTAAAGTTTCGTAAAATATCGCAATTTATCAACGGTTTTTGGGTACAGAATTGGTAGGGATTTTGGTAAAGAATTTTACCAAAATCTGAAACGAAAAGTTTGCGAAGTTTTTAATAAGTCTAAGGGATGTAGTATTTCCACAATATGTCAAAACGACAAAACAACAGACCTGTATACTTGTAGAGATATAAGTAAGCAGGTCTGTTTTTATATGCAAAACGGATTAGTATCTTTCCGATACACATTTTTAGTAATCTGAATACATATGAAAGAGTGGTTAAATTTAAGAGATTTCTGTTGTGAAATTATGTTCGATTTGATAAGATAAAAGAAGGATGAAAAATTTGAATCAGTTAAACATTGTAACTCTACAGGCAGCAGAGGAATCTGCCTAAGATCCTGTTACACCTGCTGTATCATCGGGTTTGGCATCTGTATCCTTTCGGTTTCGCTGCGGGCTTACCCGCTCTTTTCCTTGCGTGGGAAGCCATGGTGTGCTAAACTGTTCAGGGAAATAAACACAAAGGTGGAACGATACGTAATGAAATGTACGATCATAGGAATAACCGGAGGAACCGGTTCGGGAAAATCAACGTTTACTAATCGCCTGAAAAATGAATTTCCGGATGATGTGGCAGTTATTTATCATGACAATTATTACCGGTGTCAGGATGCTATTCCCTTTGAAGCGAGAAAAAAAGTGAATTATGATCATCCGGATTCACTGGAGACGGATCTTCTGACAGAACACCTCAAAAAGCTAAAAGCAGGAGAAAGCATCGAATGTCCTGTGTATGACTATAGTCAGCATAATCGCTCAAAAGAAACGCTTCATATAGAACCAAAGAAAATTATTCTCGTGGAAGGTATCCTTCTTCTGACGGATCCACGGGTACGGGAACTGCTGGACATCAAAATTTATGTGGATGCAGATGCGGATGAGCGGATCCTCCGGCGCATCATCAGAGATGTAAAGGAACGGGGAAGAGATCTGGATAATATTGTAGAGCAGTATCTGACCACAGTAAAGCCGATGCATTATCTTTATGTGGAACCGATGAGAAATCGGGCAGATATTGTTGTCAACAGTGGAATGAACGATGTGGCTTTCGATGTGGTAAGATCTAAAATCCGGGATCTGCTGTCAGAATGAAAGTAAATTTGGAGAAAGGATATAATGGATTTATGAGATACCATGATATAACGAAAGATGATATGTTAAACGGTGACGGACTGAGGGTGGTTCTGTGGGTTGCTGGATGCAGCCATCACTGCAAAGGCTGTCAGAATCCGATTACCTGGGATCCGGAAGGCGGAGTACTGTTTGACGAATCTGCAAAACAGGAGATTTTTGAGCAGTTGGACAAACCGTATATAGAGGGAATCACTTTCAGCGGCGGTGATCCGCTTCATGAGAAGAATGTGGATGAAGTTACGGCTTTTGCAAGAGAGATTAAGGAAAAATATCCAAAGAAGAACATCTGGCTGTATACAGGATATCTGTGGGAAGATATTCAGGATCTGCCGATTGTTTCTTATCTGGATGTGATAGTAGACGGCAAATTCGATCTGGAACGCAGGGATGTGAGCCTTCCATGGAAGGGAAGCCCGAATCAGCGGGTGATCGATGTACCAAAATCCAGAGAAGTAGGTCTGGTAGTATTACACGCATAAGGAGAAAAGAATGAAAAGAATCGCAAAATTTCATAAAGTAAGCTGGGAACAGTTCCGGAAGGACTGGGTAGATACCTTCGGGGAACAGCCGGAAGAAAAGATCCGGGAAATATATGAAGGTATTAAACTGCCAAAACGTGCCACCAGGGGAAGTGCCGGATATGATTTTTTTGCACCGGTCAGCTTTACACTGGCGCCGGGAGAGATGGTAAAGATTCCTACCGGTGTCCGGGTGGAGATGGCAGAAGACTGGGTGCTGTGCCTGTATCCGCGAAGCGGTCTTGGCTTCAAGTATCGCCTGCAGTTGAATAACACCGTGGGAATCATTGACAGTGATTATTTTTATTCGGATAATGAAGGGCATATGTTCATGAAGCTGACCAATGACAGCAAAGAAGGAAAAACGCTGGAAGTTGGACAGAGTGAAGGAATGGTACAGGGAATCTTCATGCAGTACGGAATCACGGAAGACGACGATGCAGATGGAGTGAGAAATGGTGGTTTTGGAAGTACCACCGGAAAATAAGGGATAGGAAAGATGAAAGCGAGAAACTGGCTTTTTTTAGCTTCTTTTCTTCTTATGTTAAAAGGAGCTATGGATATCAGTATTTATTTTGTGCAGTATCTGAGTCTGGGTCTCAGATATATACCGACTGCACCGGCGCAGATGCACAGGGCCAATGTACTGTGTATTATCTACGGAAGCTATGGAGTATGTCTGTTGATAGTAGGTATTCTGGGAGTGATCTTCCGGGAGAATCCACGAAGACTACGATTCCTGATGACTACGGGGCTCATATTGTTCGGTTTGGGCTTTTTTACCGGCATGGTAAATTATCTGGTGCTTTTATGGGATGGACACAGCATCAGAGATGCTGTGTCCAGTGTGATCACGAGTGTCCTGTTACCGGCAATGTTTATCCATACTACCTATATCGGAAGACTGGAATATGCGGAAGATCTGAAATACGAGGATATCGGTGATGATAAAGACAAGGATGTGTAATTCTTTTACACATCCTTGTCTTTTTTTTGTGTGTACCGGATCCGAAAGGGGAAGCGTATGTAAAATCACTTTACAAAGTCCCGGTTTATTTAACACTTATTTTACGAAAGACAACTTTCGGTTTTAACATAGATTTTCTATACTCTCTTTGTCAGATAAATAAAGAAAAAGAATGGTTATGACTAGGAGGAAATTTTATTATGAAAAAAACATGGGCAGTAATGGGAACAGCAGTTGCAGTATCCGCAATGATCTTTACAGGATGTGGAAGCAGCAATACTACAACCGGTACAGATACAACACAGGAGTCTGAAAACACAGATACAGCAGCAACAGACACTCCGGCAGCTGAAGACAGTAAGGGAGGAGATTTCTCGGGACTGATCAGTCCGATATCCAGAGAGGAAGGATCCGGAACAAGAGGAGCTTTTATCGAACTGTTCGGTATCGAGACAAAAGATACCGATGGAAATAAAATTGATAACACCACAGATACAGCAGAAATCACCAACAGTACTTCTGTTATGATGACAACAGTTGCAGGTAATGAATATGCAATCGGTTATGTATCTCTGGGATCTCTGGATGACAGCGTAAAAGCATTGAAAATCGACGGTGCAGAAGCTTCTGTAGATACTGTAAAAGATGGTTCTTACAAAATTTCCCGTCCGTTTAATATTGTAACAAAAGATGGTTTGAGTGAGGTGGCAGCTGATTTTGTAAAATATATCATGAGCGAAGACGGACAGAAAGTAGTTGAAGATAACGGATATATCAGCCAGGGCAATGAAGGTGCATATGAAGCATCAGGTCTTTCCGGTAAAGTAACTGTTGCAGGATCTTCTTCTGTCACACCTGTTATGGAAAAACTGGCTGAGAGCTATAAAAAACTGAATGCAGATGTGGAAATCGAAGTACAGCAGAACGATTCTACCACAGGTGTTACTTCTGCCATCGACGGAATCTGCGATATCGGAATGGCATCCAGAGAACTGAAGGATACAGAGACTTCTCAGGGTGTAACCGCAACACCGATCGCTTTGGATGGAATCGCAGTTATCGTGAACAAACAGAACCCGGTAGATGAGCTGACCAGTGATCAGGTAATGTCTATCTTCACAGGAGAAACGCAGGACTGGGCAGACGTACAGTAAATGATCAGAAACAGAAAAGAAACTGTTCCGTATTCCATAGAAAAGTGAAAGACGGAACAGTTTTTCTCTGAAAGAAGGAGTAACATGAAGGAAGCAAGAGAATTCATTATGAAATGTGTTTTCATCCTGACAGCATGTGTGTCAATCGCGGCAGTTGTATTGATCTGCATCTTTATGTTTGCAAACGGAATTCCGGCAATCGCAAAGATTGGACCATTGAATTTTCTGTTGGGAGAAAAATGGAAACCCATGAACAATATTTTCGGCATCCTGCCGATGATTGTGGGTAGTATCTATGTAACCGCAGGAGCAATTATTATCGGTGTTCCGATTGCTTTTTTCGCATCGGTATATCTGGCAAAGTTCTGTAACGAGAAATTATATAAAATTCTCAAACCGGCAGTGGAACTGATGGCAGGAATCCCATCGATCGTCTACGGATTCTTTGGTCTGGTAGTAATTGTTCCGATCATGCAAAAACTCATGGGAGGAAGCGGAAAAAGTGTTCTGACAGCATCGATACTGCTGGGAATTATGATTCTGCCCACCGTGATCGGTGTGGCAGAAAGCAGTATCCGCGCGGTTCCGGACTCCTATTATGAAGGAGCCCTGGCTCTTGGCGCCACACGGGAACGAAGTGTGTTCTTTGCAGTACTTCCGGGAGCAAAGTCAGGAATTCTTGCCGGTGTGGTTCTTGGTATCGGTCGTGCCATCGGCGAGACGATGGCGGTGATCATGGTAGCCGGAAATCAGCCGGTGATACCGGGAAACCTGGCTATGGGTGTTCGAACCCTTACTTCCAACATCGTTATGGAGATGGGATATGCAACGGATCTTCACAGAGAAGCACTGATTGCAACGGCAGTAGTGTTATTTGTACTGATCCTGATCATTAATCTGTGCTGCAGTGCACTGCAAAGGAGGAGCGGACAGTGATGGAAAAGATAAAAGGTCAGCTGGAAAGTTACAAAGAACAGCCATTTTCTCTGGTGCTGCGGTTTCTGATGTGGATTGCCACATTTCTTACCGTGGGGATCACAGTCTGTATCGTAGGTTATATCCTCATTTGTGGAATACCGAACCTTTCACCGGAGATGTTTGCCTGGGAATATAATACAGAGAATGTATCCATGATGCCAGCAATCATCAATACCGTTCTGATGGTACTTCTGGTATTATTGATCGCAGTTCCGGTGGGTATCGGCGCAGCTATTTATCTGGTGGAATACGCAAAAAGAGGAAGCAAACTGGTAAAACTCGTAAGGATCACAGCGGAAACGCTTTCCGGAATTCCATCGATCGTCTATGGTCTGTTCGGTTATCTGTTATTTGCAACAACATTCAGATGGGGTTATACCTTCCTGGGAGGTGCGCTCACTCTGGCGATTATGATACTGCCTTTGATTCTTCGAACTACAGAAGAAGCACTGAAAGCAGTACCGGATTCCTTTCGTGAGGGAAGTTTTGGTCTGGGAGCGGGAAGTCTGCGGACAATCTTCCGCATCATTCTTCCTTCTGCGGTACCGGGTATCGTATCAGGTGTGATTCTGGGTATCGGCCGTGTGGTAGGAGAGACGGCAGCACTGATGTATACAGCAGGTACTATCGCAAAAGTACCTGGACTGATGAGTTCGGGAAGAACGCTGGCTGTTCATATGTACGCATTGTTGTCCGAGGGACTGTATATGAAACAGGCATATGCAACGGCAGTGGTACTCCTGGTAGTAGTACTTCTGATCAATGCCGGTTCCGGCTGGATCGCGAAAAAACTGACAAAGAGGTAAGAAAATGGAGAAAGATAAATTTACGATAAAAGATCTGGATTTGTTTTACGGGGATTTTCAGGCACTGAAAAAGATTTCCATGCATATCCCGGAAAAAGAGATTACTGCATTTATCGGACCTTCCGGATGCGGAAAATCCACATTGTTAAAGTCCTTAAACCGAATGAATGATCTGGTAGAAGGATGTAAGATCACCGGAACACTGCTTCTGGACGGTGAACCGATCAACCAGATGAAAAATGTCAATCTGCTGAGAAAACGGGTAGGCATGGTATTCCAGAAGCCGAATCCGTTTCCTATGAGTATCTATGATAATGTTGCCTATGGACCGAGAACACACGGAATCCGTAAAAAAAGCGAACTGGATGCGATTGTGGAAGATTCTCTGAAAAAGGCGGCAATCTGGGATGAGACAAAAGACCGGCTGAAAAAGAGTGCACTTGGTATGTCCGGTGGACAGCAGCAGAGACTGTGTATCGCCAGAGCGCTGGCGGTACAGCCGGAAGTCCTTCTGATGGATGAGCCGACCAGTGCGCTTGATCCGATTTCTACTACGAAAATCGAGGATCTGGCACTGGAACTGAAAAACCAGTATACTATTGTTATGGTTACCCATAATATGCAGCAGGCAGCCAGAATCTCAGACAAAACCGCATTTTTCCTTCTGGGAGAGATGGTGGAGATGAATGATACAGAAACCATATTTTCAAAACCGCAAGATAAACGGACAGATGATTATATCACAGGGAGGTTTGGCTGATGGCAAGACAGGCATATCAGGAGCAGCTGCTTAAGCTGAATGGAGAATTGATTGAGATGGGTGACCTCTGTGAGGAGGCCATGTCACTGGTGATGAAAGCACTCCGGGAAAAAGACGAGGAGATTGCGGTCAGTGTACATAAGATTGAACAGAAGATCGATCAAAAAGAAAGGGATATCGAAGCCATGTGTATGACACTGCTGCTTCGCCAGCAGCCGGTATCCGGGGATCTGAGAAGTATCTCTTCCGCACTTCGCATGATCGCGGATATGGAACGGATCGGAGATCAGACAGCAGATATCGCAGATGTATCCAGGCATCTGACAGATTTTCAGCTGGAAGTGCATCCGAAGATTTTTCATATGGGTAAAATTGCATCCAAGATGGTCAATGACAGTGTTAATGCGTTTGTACGCAAGGATGACAAACTGGCAGCAGAAGTGATTGCCACGGACGATCAGGTGGATCGGCTTTTTGAAGAGATCAAAATGGAACTGATGGAAGAAATTGCAAAAAATCCAAATAGTTCCGGCAGTGAACTGGACGTACTGATGATTGCAAAATATATGGAACGTATTGGCGATCATGCCGTGAATCTTGGAGAGTGGGTACACTATTATGTCTACGGTGAAAAAGTAGAAGGTAAAGACTGACAGTTATCTGAGACGACCGGAACAAAAAGAAAAATCCCGTACATGACAAAAAATCGATAAACGATTCTGTCATGTACGGGATTTTTATGCGGTCACAAACCAAGGTCTGTGACCGTGGTGTTTCTTACAGTTCTTTACCGTCAACCACTTCGTCATATTCAGCACTGTCTAACAGTTCGTCGAAAGCATCGGCAGCGATTTCATATTCGTCATCGTCTTCGATGTTCTCGAGAGTTGGCTGCTGACCTTCTTCCTGGAAGAAACGGTATAAGAATACTTCACCGTCCTGGTTTTCGCCGTTCTCATCTAATGGCAGCAGAGCAATATATTTATGCTCGCCGGCAGGGAAGATGGTCAGGACGGCACAGACCAGTTCACTGTCATCGTCCAGGGTCAGGGTTACGGTTGCATTCGGGTTGGATAAATCAAGGTTGCAGTCGGACCCGCAGGTATCGCAGGAACCGGTGCATGCGCTGTTTTCCAGATCACTCATAATAATAAAAACCTCACTCTTTCTTAATATGGTAGCTGTTCTGTATCAGCATAAAGATTGCAGAAAAAACAACTATATCTATGTATACTTTAACAGAAGAAATCATAAAAAGCAATGGATTTTCTATTGACGGGAGAAAAATGTAGTTTTATACTTAACATATGTTGTCGAAGCAGACTGGCTCCGGCAGAATGTAAGAATGTAAAAATACATTCGAGAAAAGCAGGAGGAGAGATATTATGGATATCAAATTTATTAAAAGAGAAGAACTGCAGGAAAAACCGGATCAGAAGAAACTTGGTTTCGGCAAATATTTCGCTGATTACATGTTCACTATGGACTATGATGAAGGAATTGGCTGGCATGACGCAACCATTCGTCCGTACGGACCAATTGAGATGAATCCGGCTACTGTAGTTTTGCATTATGCACAGGAAACATTTGAGGGACTGAAAGCATACAGAAGAGCAGATGGCCAGATCCAGTTATTCCGTCCGGAGATGAATGCACGTCGTATGATCAATTCCAATGAACGTCTGTGTATGGCAACTATTCCGGAAGATATGTTTATCGAAGCCGTAAACGCACTGGTAAAAGCAGAAGAAGACTGGGTTCCGTCTGAACCGGAAACTTCTCTGTACATCCGTCCGTTTGCATTTGCATGTGAGTCTTCTCTGGGCGTACACAAATCAAAAGCATATAAGTTCGTAATCATCCTTTCTCCTGTAGGTGCTTACTATGCAGAAGGTCTGGCTCCGGTTAAGATCATGGTTGAAGATGAATATGTTCGTGCCGTACAGGGTGGTACCGGATTTACAAAATGTGGCGGTAACTATGCAGGATCTATTATCGGTCAGGTAAAAGCTGAAAAATATGGTTGCTCTCAGGTACTGTGGCTGGATGGCCGTGAAAGAAAATATGTAGAAGAAGTTGGTGCAATGAACATTATGTTCAAGATCGATGGCGAAATCTACACAGCTCCGATCGAAGGAACAGTACTTCCTGGTGTAACCAGAGATTCTATCATTCATATCCTGAAAGACTGGGGATACAAAGTAAATGAAACGCATCTGTCTGTAGATGATCTTATGCAGGCCGGAAGAGACGGAAGACTGGAAGAAGTATACGGAACCGGTACAGCAGCAGTTATCTCCCCTGTAGGCGCACTGGTTTACAAAGGAGAAGAAATCACAATTAATAACTTCAAGATTGGTGAACTGACTCAGAAACTGTATGATTATCTGACAGGCATCCAGTGGGGTAAAGAAGAAGACAAATACGGCTGGACAAGACTGGTAAAATAATAAAGAATAATTGTGCTGATATGCATAAGGAATATAAGGAAGGGCTGTCGCAGAAGATAATGATGCGAGAGCTCTTTCTTTATTGCGTTGCATATTAATAATTGGTTCGGTGGACCAATTTTGATTATGTTATCAAAGAGTTAAAGATTATGATTGCATGAGAAAAAAGGACGACTGTTGATATAGGACAGAAAGTCAGTGAGAAAAGAGCAGGAGAACAATATGGAACAAAGAAAAACACCATTACTGGATGCGATTGTTGATTATACAACAAACAGACCGGTATATTTTAAGATTCCAGGGCATCGATACGAAAAGGGAATCAGTCCCCGCTGGCGACAGTGGACAGGAGATGGCATCTTCCGGTTTGATCTGACAGAGGCAGAGGGACTGGATGATCTGCATGAACCGGAAGGCGTGATCCGGGAGGCACAGGAGCTGGCAGCGGAGGTATTTCAGGCAAAAAAAACCTATTTTCTGGTCAATGGAACAACCTGTGGAAATGAAGCGATGGTGCTTGCCTCGGTAAAAGAGGGCGAGAAGATCATGGTAGCAAGAAATGCCCACAAATCCGTACTGATGGGGCTGACGCTTAGTGGGGCGGTTCCGGTTTATCTGATGCCGAAGCAGGATCCGGTCACCGGCCTTTGGGGAAGCCTGGATCCGGAGACTGTGGAAGAGGGATTCCGACAATATCCGGATTGTAAGGCTGTTTTTCTGGTAAGTCCAACCTATTATGGTGTGTGCAGCAATATCCGGTCCATTGCCGATATCTGTCACAGACACGGGGCGTTGCTTTTGGTAGATGAGGCACATGGAGGCCATCTGTATTTTCAGAAGGAAGGGACAGCTACGGAGACACTTCCCCGGGGAGCAATTCTTCAGGATGCAGATATGTGCGCGCAGAGCATGCATAAGGTGACGGGATCTCTGACCCAGAGTTCCCTGTTGCATGTGGGAAGTGACCGGGTGGATCTTGGAAGACTGGAAGCCTGTCTGCATATGGTGCAGAGTACCAGTCCGTCCTATCTTCTGATGACATCCCTGGATGCGGCCCGGTATGAGCTGGCTCTTCACGGGGAGGAGATGCTGCAACGAGGTCTGGCACTGGCACAGATGGCAAGAGAAGCAATGAAAAAGATTCCGGGAATTACCTGTGTGGGAGAAGCATCTCGCGGAAAAGCTATCTATGACCTGGATCTGGTGCGTCTGGTGATCTCTGCTTCGGATCTTGGACTTTCCGGTTATCAGCTGGCAGACCGCCTTTATGAGAAATACAAGATCGGTATGGAACTGGCAGATGATCGATATGTGGTTGCTGTTGTAACATATGCCAATGAAGAGAGTGATATGAGGCAGCTGGTGGAGGCACTGGAAGACATCAGCAGGAAAATGACGGGAAAGAACAATGTGGATGTTGTGAATGCGGAGACACGTCTGATTCCACAGATTCCACCGATGATCGATACTCCGCGACAGGCATTTTTTAAAGAAAAGAAACGGATTCCCTGGCGGGAAGCAAAAGGAAAGATTGCGGCAGAAGCATTGATTCCGTATCCGCCGGGAATACCACTGGTCAATCCGGGAGAACTGGTGACGGAGGAAATCTGGGAATATATGGAAGAATACAGAAAAAAAGGACTTCACTTTCACGGACCATCGGATGCTTCACTGGACAGCTTTTGTGTGTTATAATAAAACCAGACTTGACAAAACAGGAGGACAGATGTTTGAAACTGATATCATGGAATGTAAATGGGCTGCGGGCCTGTGTGACGAAAGGATTCAAGGAACGCTTTCAGGAATTGGATGCAGACATTTTCTGTATTCAGGAGAGTAAACTGCAGGAAGGACAGATTGAGCTGGAACTTCCGGGATATTATCAGTACTGGAATTATGCAGTGAAAAAGGGATATTCAGGTACGGCGATTTTTACAAAGCAGGAGCCGCTGTCTGTGCGATATGGAATCAACATCGAGGAACATGACCAGGAGGGACGGGTGATCACACTGGAATATCCGGATTTTTTCATGGTGACCGTATACACACCAAATTCTCAGAACGAACTGGCCAGACTTCCTTACAGGATGCAATGGGAAGATGATTTTCTTGCATATCTGAAAGGACTGGAGAAAGAGAAACCTGTTATTTTTTGCGGTGACCTTAATGTCGCACACTGTGAGCGAGACTTAAAGAACCCGAAAACCAATCGGAAAAATGCCGGATTCACCGATGAAGAGCGTGCAAAATTCTCAAGAGTCCTGGAATCCGGTTTCATCGATACTTTTCGTTATTTTTACCCGGAGCAGGAAGGAATCTACTCCTGGTGGTCTTATCGATTCAAAGCGAGAGAAAAGAATGCAGGATGGCGGATCGACTATTTCTGTGTGTCCGAAAGCCTGAAAGACCGGCTGGAAGATGCGAAGATCCACACAGAGATTTTTGGATCCGATCATTGTCCGGTAGAACTGGATATTTGTTTATAGAGGGGGAAAAAGATGGGAACAGAAAGAAAACCCTGGAAGATCAGTCCGGGTGATCCATCCCGTCCGGGAGTGACCGGAAAAGGAAACCGGTATAATTTTGCTGTGGATACCAGAACAGGAGAATCACCGGAACTTCTGTTTTATAGGGACGGGAGAGAAGAACAGCGTATCTTGCTGGATGAGACTTATCGCACCGGCAGACGGTATGCGGTGATGGTCGAAAAACCGGGGCTGCACCAGTATGAGTATCGGTACCGGCAGGGAGAGATAACATTTACTGATCCTGCGGCAAGACTGGTGACGGGGGAACCGTGTTTTGGTGAAAAAGCGGAAGGGGAAGTGATGACCTCGGCAAAAGTGCTGAGAGGATACAAGGTGATGCCCCTTGCGGAACCGATTCCCTATGAAAATATGGTGATTTATAAGGTTCATCCGAGAGGCTACACGATGCAGAAGACCTCCGGGGTGCGGGCGAAGGGAACGTTTCAGGGACTCGCGGAGAAGATCCCGTACTGGAAAGAACTGGGGATTACCTCGCTGGAACTGATGCCGTCGTATGATTTTGAAGAATATCCGTCAAAAACCGGCGAAAAAGACCGGTATGGGTATGATAAAACGATACGGTATCAGGAAGAAAAACTTAATTACTGGGGATATACGAAAGGAAATTATTTTGCTCCGAAGGCATCTTACTGTAAGAGTAATCAGCCGGAGAAGGAGCTAAAAAGCTTTTTCAGCGCTCTTCATGAGGCTGGCATCGAGTATCTGATGGATTTTTATTTTCCGGTGGAGACGGATCCACAGATGGTGTTGGAAGTGCTGCGGTTCTGGCGGATGGAATACCGGGTGGACGGATTTGTCCTGATGGGTGATGGTGTCTGGATGGAACTTTTGGCAAGAGATTCGGTACTTGCGGATGTGAAACTGATTGGCTGTGGCTATGATATGGGTGGAATCGCAAGAAAACTGGGCGGAAAAAAACGTCTGGCAGCCTGTCACAGCGGATTCCAGAGCGTGATGCGCCGTTTTCTCAGAGGTGATGAGGATCAGGTGAATGGATTCTTATATTATACCAGAGAAAATCCCCAGGATCACGGTGAGGTTCATTATCTGGCAAACCACGATGGTTTTACCCTGGCAGATATGACCAGTTATGATACCCGTCATAATATGGAGAACGGTGAGGAAAACCGGGACGGCAGTGCGTATAATTACAGCTGGAACTGTGGTGTGGAAGGCCCGACAAGAAAAACGTCGATTCTGGAACTTCGAAGAAGACAGATGAGGAATGCCATGCTGCTGTTGTTTTTGTCACAGGGGACTCCGTTGTTATACGGCGGTGACGAACTGGAAAACAGCCAGATGGGTAATAACAATGCATATTGTCAGGACAATGAAATCGGATGGATAGACTGGAAAAAGGGCAGATCTTACAGCCAGTTTACCGGGTTTGTAAAGGATCTGATCCGTTTTCGAAAAGATCATCCGATCCTGCATATGCCACAGGAGCTACGCCCGACCGATTACAAATCCCTGGGCTGGCCGGAAATCTCCTATCATTCGGAACGCGCCTGGTTTGCAGACACGGAGAGCAGCAGCCGGCAGATCGGGATTCTGTACTGTGGTGGTTATGCAAAAGAGATGACAGGGAAAGAAGATGTGTTTATCTATGTGATCTACAACATGCACTGGAATGAACACAAATTTGCCCTGCCGGATATCCCGGAGGGGATGCGATGGTATCTGGCGATTGATTCTTCGAAAAAAAGCAGTGTCTGCCCGAAAGGAGAGGAACTGCTGTTGGAAGAGAAGAAATCAATCTATGTAAAACCGCGGACGATACTGGTATTATTAGGGGATGCCAGAGAACCGGGGGCAAAAGCCTGACACAAGCTTGCCGGCAGGAAGGTTTCTGCCTTCGTACTCATCAAAAATGTGAGTAAGTGAGCAAAATACTTTTTGCCCACAAAATCTTAGAAAAACAGGGAGATAAGTAATATGAACGCATGGGGACATTTTAAGACGATCACATCCCATAAATTTCTGGTTATGAAGTATTGTTTTAAGGTGGGATTGTATAAGCAGGGATTTTTGCATGACCTGTCGAAATATTCTCCTACCGAGTTCATGGTGGGAGCAAAATACTATCAGGGGACCAGAAGCCCCAACAATGCAGAGAGAGAAGCCACCGGAGTATCTACTTCCTGGCTGCATCACAAAGGAAGAAACAAACATCATTTTGAATATTGGGTAGATTACGGAATCGGAGCGGAGCATGTACTTGCCGGTATGCCGATGCCAAGAAAATATATCGCCGAGATGATCATGGATCGGATCAGCGCATCACGGACCTATCACCCGGAAACCTATACAGATGCCTCACCGTTGGAATATTTTCTGAAAGGAAAAGACCGACTGTGGTTCATTCATCCGGATACCAGCGCACAGATTGAATATCTGCTGCGGATGCTGGCAGTGAAAGGGGAGGAAAAGACCCTCTGGTATATCAAACATGTGTATCTGAAAAATAAAGGCAGATTCGGCGGAAGCGGATCCACCTATGTAAGCCCGGAGAGAGGGGTACCTACCCAAAAATGAAGAAAGAAGATGGCCGGTATTGTTCTGCGAGAGCAGAGCGATGCCGGCGGTCTTTTTTATTGCATTGCATTTCAGCCACAGTTCTATTGCTTATGTAGCTTGACAAAAATGAAAAGATGGCATATACTTTGAAAAGATAATAATTTGAAGTTCAAAATAAAAACAAAGAAGAGGAACATAAATGACAACGAAAATTATAGGAACAGGAAGTTATCTGCCGGAACATGTGGTCAGCAATGATGATCTGGCGAAGCTGGTGGATACCAGTGATGAATGGATCGCTTCCCGGACAGGGATTCGAAACCGACGAATTGCAACGAAGGAAAGTGGAGCAGATATGGCAGCAGCTGCGGCAGAGGAAGCATTAAAAGATGCAGGGATGGAAGGATCGGAGATTGATCTGATCCTGGTGGCAACCTGCAGCAGTGATTTTCAGTTTCCCAGTACTGCATGTCTGGTGCAAAAAGCCATCCATGCTACGAACGCGGCGGCGTTTGATCTGAGTGCGGCATGTTCCGGTTTTTTATTTGCCCTGCATACCGCACATGCGTATATCTGTGCCGGGATTTATAAAAATATCCTGCTGGTGGGCGTGGAAGTGCTGTCTAAACTGATCGACTGGAACGACCGTTCCACCTGTGTCCTGTTCGGGGATGGTGCCGGAGCGGCGGTGGTAACGGCGGCAGATCATGGAATGGAAGGGTTTGTTCAGTGGTCGGACGGCGTGAGCGGTGAAGTACTTACCTGCCCGGGAAGGAAAATAGAGAATCCATGGAAAGAGAATGATTCTGAAACTGAATATATTCAGATGAACGGACAGGAAGTCTTTCGATTTGCAGTGAAAAAGGTCCCGGAATGTATCCGACAGGTAACAGAAAAGACCGAAACTCAGATAGAAACAATCGACTGGTTTATTCTTCATCAGGCTAACAGCAGAATCATTCAGTCCGTGGCAAAGCGGCTTGGGGTGCCGGAAGAAAAGTTCCCGATGAATATGGAGCAGTACGGCAACACTTCCGCAGCCAGTATCCCGATCCTTCTCGATGAGATGAACAAAAAGGGAATGCTGCAGCCAGGACAGAAGATCATTCTCTCCGGATTTGGTGCGGGGCTGACCTGGGGTGCGGCGCAGATAGAGTGGTAGAAGGAAAGCAAAAAAAAATACGGGAGCAACGGAAACTTGGATAAGAAGAGTTCCGTTGCTCTTTTTTATATTGCGTGGGTAACAGGTGAAAGTTTGTAGTTGCTTCAGAATGCTGAAAAATAAAATCAGAAAAATGAGAAATACTATACAATAAGTACCTTGACAAAATACCCACAGGGGGTATATAGTAAAGATACTCCCCGTGGGTATATGAAAAATAAATGAGGTGATCAATTGAAAGAACAGAATCCTACACGAAAGGATGAATCTATAAAAACAGATAACGAAATATGTGAGATGTGTGCAAAAGAAAGTGAAGAACCGGAAAAAAATATTGAACAGGAAGAAACCGGATGCTGCTGCCACTGCAAGACCACAGCCCGTTCCCAGGATGAGCGAAAGAAGTTGATGAACCGTCTGAGCCGAATCGAAGGACAGATTCGCGGCATCAAGGGGATGCTTGAAAAAGATGCCTACTGCAACGATATCCTGATTCAGTCCGCAGCGGTCAGCGCTGCAATGAATGCGTTTAACCGGGAGTTGTTGTCCAGCCATATTCATTCCTGTGTTGTCCGGGATATTCGTGAGGGAAAAGACGAAGTAGTGGATGAGCTGATGGCAACACTGCAGAAATTGATGAAATGATACCAGGGTCAAAAAGAGTACGAAGTACGGAGCAATCCGGTATCAATAAAAAAGCTATTATACAAATTTATGTACAGAAAGGGTGAAGCAAGACATGAGACAATACAACGTAACCGGAATGAGCTGCGCCGCCTGCAGTGCCAGAGTGGAAAAAGCAGTGGGCAAAGTTCCGGGAGTTACCTCCTGCTCCGTCAGCCTTCTGACCAATTCGATGGGCGTGGAAGGAGATGTACTGCCGGAGCAGATCATTGCGGCGGTGGAACAGGCAGGGTACGGTGCCTCCGAAAAAGGAGCCGGAGAAAAGAAACCGTCCGGAGCCGATGCAACTGCACTGGAAGACAAAGAGACACCGGTTTTAAAACGCAGACTGATCGCATCTGTAGGATTTTTACTGGTATTGATGTATTTTTCCATGGGACATATGATGTGGGGATGGCCGCTGCCGGCGTGGTTTGAGGATAACCATATCGCGATGGGTCTGGTACAACTGCTTCTGGCAGGTATTGTCATGGTGATCAACCAGAAGTTCTTTATCAGTGGTTTTAAGAGCCTGTGGCACAGATCCCCGAACATGGATACGCTGGTAGCGATGGGATCGATGGCATCCTTCTTATGGAGTGTGTATGTTCTCTTTGCAATGACCAGAGCACAGGTGGACGGCAATATGGAAGCGGTCATGGATTATATGATGGATTTTTATTTTGAATCCGCAGCAATGATCCTGACACTGATCACCGTAGGAAAGATGCTTGAGGCGAGATCCAAGGGAAAGACCACGGATGCACTGAAAGGCCTTATGAATATGGCACCGAAGACCGCCGTTCTCGTGAAGGGAGAAAAAGAAGTCACCGTACCGATCGAACAGGTAGAAAAAGGAGATATTTTTGTGGTTCGCCCGGGCGAGAGTATTCCGGTGGATGGAAAGATTCTGGAAGGACACAGTGCAGTCAATGAGGCGGCACTGACCGGAGAGAGCATCCCGGTGGATAAAGAAGAGGGTGACCTGGTATCGGCAGCTACGATCAACCAGTCCGGATTTATCCGCTGTGAGGCAACGAGAGTGGGGGAAGATACCACATTGTCTCAGATCATTCAGATGGTCAGCGATGCGGCTGCGACAAAAGCGCCGATTGCGAAGATTGCAGATAAAGTTTCCGGTGTATTTGTACCGGTGGTTATCCTGATCGCGGTAGTTACGACGATCGTATGGCTGCTTGCCGGACAGACTTTCGGCTACGCGCTTGCAAGAGGTATATCCGTACTGGTCATCAGCTGCCCGTGTGCACTGGGACTTGCCACACCGGTAGCGATCATGGTTGGTAACGGTATGGGAGCGAAAAATGGTATCCTCTTTAAAACCGCTGTTTCGCTGGAAGAAGCCGGAAGAGTGCAGATTGTGGCACTGGATAAGACAGGAACCATCACAAGCGGGGAGCCGCGGGTAACGGATCTTGTGTGCGAACCAGGATATGATGAAAAAACATTGCTGGAACTGGCAGGGGCACTGGAAAAGAAGAGCGAACATCCGCTGGCGAAAGCTGTATTGTTAGAGATTGCACAGCGAAAAATCTCCACCAAAGAAGTGGAAAACTTCCAGGCACTGGCAGGAAATGGTCTGACAGGAACGCTGGAGGGACACAGACTGCTCGGTGGAAGCATGAAATACATCAGCAGCCAGGTGACAGTAGGAAAACAGGTAAAAAATCAGGCACAGATACTGGCAAAACAGGGAAAAACCCCATTGCTTTTTGCAAATGACGACGTATTGATCGGTATGATCGCCGTTGCTGACGTGATCAAGGAAGACAGTCCGAAAGCGGTACAGGAACTGCAGAATATGGGTATCCGGGTCGTTATGCTAACCGGGGACAATGAGCAGACTGCAAAAGCGATCGGTGCACAGGCAGGGGTGGATCAGGTTATCGCCGGAGTCCTTCCGGATGGAAAAGAAGCCGTGATCCGCAAATTAAAAGAATACGGAAAAGTAGCCATGGTCGGAGACGGTATCAACGATGCGCCGGCATTGACCAGAGCCGATATCGGAATCGCCATCGGCGCCGGTGCAGATGTGGCGATCGATGCCGCAGATGTAGTACTGATGAAGAGCCGTCTGAGTGACGTTCCGGCAGCTGTCCGGTTAAGCCGTGCAACATTGAGAAATATCCATGAGAACCTGTTTTGGGCATTTTTCTATAACATTATCGGTATTCCGCTGGCAGCCGGTGTGTGGATCCCGATCTTCGGATGGACACTGAACCCGATGTTCGGAGCACTGGCGATGAGCCTGTCGAGTTTCTGCGTAGTATCGAATGCTCTGCGCCTGAATCTTTTTAAAGTGAAAGATTCACACAGAGATCATAAGATAAAAAATGAAGTTACCCTTCCGCAATGGGAGGCATCGAAAGGAGAAAAGAATATGACAAAGACAATGACAATCAAAGGTATGATGTGCGGACACTGTGAAGCAAGAGTGAAAAAGACTCTGGAAGAACTGGAACATGTAACCGAAGCACAGGTAAGCCATGAAAAAGGAACCGCAGTGGTATCAATGGAGACAGAAGTAGCAGATGAGGTTCTGAAAAAAGCGGTGGAAGACCAGGGATATCAGGTGGAAAACATTCAGTAAAAGTGAAGAACAGATCTGAAAGAAAGAAGGAAACAAAATGGTAAAGACAATCGTTGGCGTGGACGGCATGATGTGCGGCATGTGCGAAAGTCATGTGAACGAAGCGGTGAGAAATGCATTTTCAATCAAGAAAGTAAGCTCTTCTCACGGAAAGAAACAGACAGAGATCATCTCTGAAGAATCTCTGGATCATGAAAAACTGAAAGCAGCCATCGAAAAAACAGGTTATCAGGTAACTTCTGTGACAGAAGAACCGTATAAGAAAAAAGGATTTTCCCTGTTCGGAAGATGAGAATCTGTTAAAGATTTATAGCATTGGAAGTCAAAAATAAATAAAAATCAAAACCTGCAGGCATGGGAACTCCGGAAAATGACGGAACTTCCATGCCTGTAAAACTATAGTACACTTTTTGAAAAAATCATGCTATAATAAAAAACTGAAATTATACGACAGAGGACGAAGAGCATGGAACAGGCAGATAATTTATTGTTGCGGATTCAAAAATATGATAAGACTTTCAGCAAAGGGCAGAAACGTCTGGCAGCGTATGTGCTGAAAAATTATGACAAAGCGGTATTCCTGACGGCATCGAAACTGGGGAAAGAAGTGGGCGTCAGTGAGTCGACGACCGTGCGATTTGCCACACAGCTGGGGTACAAAGGATTTCCGGAATTTCACCGGGCACTGGAAGAGCTGGTGCGGAATAAGTTGAATTCGATCCAGCGCATGAAAGTGACCTACGGGCATGTACCGGAAGCAGAGATCCTGGATACGGTGTTTCAGTCAGATATCGAGATCATCAAGCTGACGATGGAACACATCGATCATGCGGCATTTGAGATGGCGGTGGAGACACTGCTTTCTGCGAGAACTATCTATATTATCGGTATCCGGAGCTGTGCACCCTTAGCCAGCTTTTTGAGTTTTTATCTGAATATGATCCTGGACGATGTGCGTCTGATCCAGACGAGCAGCGCCAGCGAGATCTTTGAACAGATGATCCGTATCGGAGATCAGGATGCAATCATTGGCATCAGTTTTCCACGGTATTCCATGCGAACCTTAAAGGCAATTGAGTTTGCCAACAACCGGAATGCAAAGGTGATCACACTGACCGACAGTGTGCATTCTCCGATCAATCTGTATTCATCCTGCAATCTTATCGCGAGAAGTGATATGGCATCCATCGTCGATTCTCTTGTGGCACCGTTGAGCGTGGTTAACGCACTGGTGGTGGCACTTTGTATGAAGCGGCAGAAAGAAGTTGTGCATACCCTTGAGACTATGGAGAAAATATGGGACGAATATCAGGTATACAGCAACGATGAGATGGAACATGCGGACGATACGATCAAGATGTTGAACCCGGAACAGGAGGACCATAAAACATGAAACGATTTTTGATTATCGGCGGAGGTGCGGCGGGTATGCTGGCTTCTGTCTACGCGGCGCGAAATGGTATGGAAGTGCATCTGTTTGAACAGAACGAAAAACTCGGAAAGAAACTTTTCATTACCGGAAAAGGCAGATGCAACTTTACCAACGGCTGTGCCACAGAGGAACTGTTTGAGTCCTTCATTACCAACCCGCGCTTTTTATACAGTGCCGTCTACGGTTACACGAACTACGATGTGATCGACTTCTTTGAAACTGCAGGTGTAAAGACAAAGATGGAGCGGGGTGGACGGATGTTCCCGTTGTCTGATCATTCTTCAGACATCATCAGGGCGCTGGAACAGCAGATGAAGAAAGCTGGTGTGAAGATTCATCTGGGAAGCCGGGTAAAACGGCTTCTTGTGGAAAAAGAAGAGGACGGAAATGCAAGAATCACCGGAATCCAGCTGGATAACGGAGAAAAGATCCGGGGCGAACAGGTACTGGTTGCCACTGGCGGTAATTCTTATCCGTCCACAGGCTCCACCGGGGACGGATACCGGATGGCAAAAGAGAGTGGTCATACCGTAACGGATCTGCAGCCGTCTCTGGTGCCGATGGTGACGGCTGAGGAATATATTCCGAGATTACAGGGACTGTCACTGAAAAATGTGACATTGTCTTTGTATGACGGAAAAAAATGTGTCTACGAAGATTTCGGGGAAATGATGTTTACACATTTTGGGATTACCGGCCCGCTGGTGTTATCAGCCAGCGCAAAGGTGGGAAAACTGTTAAAAAAGAAGTATCTGACGGCGAGGATCGATCTGAAACCGGCACTGACCGCAGAGCAGCTTGACGCAAGACTGCTGCGGGAATTCGAAGAAGGAAAGAACAAACAGTTTAAAAACGTGGCCGGTTCTTTATTCCCGGCAAAACTTCTTCCGGTTATGCTGGATCTCGGCGGCATCGCACCGGGAAAAAAAGTGCATGAGATCACCAGAGAAGAACGTGCCGGATTTATCGAAAAGACGAAAGCCTTCCCATTTACCGTGACCGGACTGCGGGGCTTCCAGGAGGCCATCATCACAAAAGGCGGCGTTCAGGTAAAAGAAGTGGATCCGAAGACGATGGAGTCCAAAAAGACAAAAGGGCTTTATTTTGCCGGAGAAGTGCTGGATCTGGATGCACTGACCGGTGGCTATAATCTGCAGATCGCCTGGTCAACGGCTCATGCGGCGGCAATGGCGGCAGCTGAGGCAGAAAGATAAAAGCAGAAAACTGCTTGGTAAGAAGGATATTGCAGGATATTTTAGGACAATAAGACTGTCAGAGGATGAAGTGGTTTTGATAAAATAATAAAAAAACGGAATATTCCGGGGAAAGAGGAAAACATATGAGTTATGCAATCGCAATCGACGGACCGTCCGGTGCCGGAAAAAGCACCATCGCAAAAAGAGTGGCAAAAGAACTGTCTTTTATTTATGTAGATACCGGAGCTATGTACCGTGCCATGGCACTGTATGTGCTGGAACAGAATATTGATCCGCAGGATCAGGCAAAAGTAGCAGCAGCCTGCCCGGATATCGATGTGACGATCCTTTACGAAGACGGCGTACAGCAGGTACTGTTAAACGGAAAAAATGTATCCGCTGAGATCCGTCAGGAAATTGTAGGAAATACCGCATCCAGGATCTCCGTGATCAAGGAAGTGAGAGAAAAACTGGTAGCACTGCAAAGACAGCTGGCAGCAAAAGAAAATGTCGTGATGGATGGAAGAGATATCGGAACTCAGGTACTGCCGGATGCCACAGTCAAGATTTATCTGACTGCCAGCGCAAAAGAGCGTGCGAAGAGAAGATATCTGGAACTGCAGGAAAAAGGAATGCCGGGTGAACTCGATCAGATCGAGGCGGATATCATCGAGAGAGATAACCGCGATATGAACCGTGAGATCTCCCCGCTTCGCCAGGCAGAAGATGCAGTGTTGGTGGACGCGTCTTTTATGGGAATCGAAGAAGTGACCGCGGCAGTGATTGCAGAATTTGAGAAAAAGAAACAGGCATAAGAGGTGCATATGGAAGAAAGAAAGATTCTGGTAGCCCGTACCGCGGGATTCTGTTTCGGCGTGAAACGGGCGGTGGAAAAAGTATATGAACAGGTCAACATGGGCAAACAGAATATTTACACCTATGGACCGATCATTCATAATGAAGAAGTGGTGACGGATCTGGAAAAAAAAGGTGTCCGGGTTCTGGAAAATGAACAGGAACTGAAAAATCTTATGGAAGGAACTGTGGTGATCCGTTCTCATGGCGTACCGAAAGAAATCTACGAAGTGATCGAAGAAAAAGGGCTGGAATGTGTGGATGCCACCTGCCCGTTTGTACGGAAGATCCATAAGATCGTGGAGCGGGAAAGTAAAGCAGGACGCCATATTATTATTGTTGGCAATGATACTCATCCGGAAGTGGAAGGCATCAAAGGCTGGTGTGAAGGTCCGGTGACTGTGATATCCAGCCATGAAGAAGCCGAAAATCTCGCCTTTCCGGAGGGTGAAAAGCTGTGTGTGGTGAGTCAGACGACATTTAATTACAACAAATTTCAAGAATTAGTTGAAATTTTTGAAAAAAAGAGGTATGATAAAGTTGTTTTAAATACGATCTGTAGTGCGACCGAGGAAAGACAGATGGAAGCACGGCAGATTGCCTGCGAAGCAGATACCATGATTGTCATTGGCGGCAGACATAGTTCCAATACGCAGAAATTATACGAGATTTGTCGAAAAGAGTGTGAAAATACTTACTATATACAGACACTTGTTGATTTGGATACTAAGCCTTTTCAATGTATTGGTTGCGTAGGTATTACAGCGGGGGCTTCCACCCCAAATAATATAATTGAGGAGGTTCAAAAACATGTCAGAATTAAGTTTTGAACAAATGCTGGAAGAATCATTAAAAACAATTAGAAATGGGGAGGTAGTCGAAGGTACAGTAATCGACGTCAAAGAAGACGAGATCATTTTAAATATTGGTTACAAAGCTGATGGTATTCTTACAAAGAACGAATACAGCAACGATTCCTCTATCGACCTTACAACTGTAGTAAAACCTGGTGATACTATGGAAGTAAAAGTCCTGAAAGTAAACGACGGTGAAGGACAGGTTCTGCTGACCTACAAGAGACTGGCAGCAGAAAAAGGAAACAAGAGACTGGAAGAAGCTTTCGAAAACAAAGAAGTTCTGAAAGCAAAAGTTTCTCAGGTACTGAATGGCGGACTGAGTGTAGTGATCGACGAAGCAAGAGTATTCATTCCTGCAAGTCTGGTTTCCGATACTTATGAAAAAGATCTGAGCAAATATGCAGATCAGGAAATCGAATTCGTTATCACAGAGTTCAACCCGAGAAGAAGAAGAATCATCGGTGACAGAAAACAGCTGTTACTGGCAGCAAAAGCTGAACAGCAGAAAGCTCTGTTTGAGAAGATCGCAGTTGGAGATGTTGTAGATGGTGTTGTTAAGAACGTTACAGATTTCGGTGCATTCATCGATCTGGGCGGAGCAGATGGTCTGCTGCATATCTCCGAGATGTCCTGGGGAAGAGTAGAAAACCCGAAGAAGATCTTCAAAGTCGGCGAGCCAATCAAAGTTCTGATCAAAGATATCAACGGAGATAAGATCGCACTGAGCCTGAAGTTCGAAGATCAGAACCCGTGGCTGAATGCAGATGAAAAATATGCTGTAGGAAACGTAGTAGAAGGAACAATCGCACGTATGACAGACTTCGGCGCATTCGTTGAACTGGAACCAGGTGTAGATGCTCTTCTGCATGTATCCCAGATCTCCAGAGAACATGTGGAAAAACCTTCAGATGTTCTGAGCGTAGGTCAGGTAATCACAGCAAAAGTTGTTGATTTCAACGGCGAAGAGAAAAAAATCAGCCTGAGCATGAAAGCTCTGGAGCCTGCAGCTGAAGAAGCAGCAGAGGAAGAGTAATCTGTAGCTGAACAAAAAGATCTGACAGATCATAAATTTATGTAAGCAAAAGATAAGCCACCCGATATGCAAAACAGTATGTCGGGTGGCTTTTATGCATATGACAAAACGAAATCCGTGATTGCGTGTGTGACAATCGCGGATTTTTTCTATATTATAATCAAACATTCAAAAATGTTTATTGTAGCACATGAGGAAGCAGATGGTTTAAGTATTTTAGAAGTTGTTCCTGATCTTTATCAAAATCTTTCGGTAAAAGAAACCAGCTGCTTTTCTCCTTGCGCTCATCCCGGAAAGCCGGAGTGAAAAGTTCTTCGTACTGGGGATAAAAACATCCGTTTACTTTTTTACAGCAGTTGTCCGGCGTTGCTTTCTCGCGGTGATCTTTGTCAACATAAGCCCCCACACTCTTATGGATCGCCTCGTCTTCCATTGGAAGATAATAGTAATCTTTATAATTGGGATAAAAGAATTTTTTACATCCTGCCTCCGGACGGATCTCTAAGAGAAGCTTTTGGGGAGTTACGCGAAGCACAACGTGGGGTAGTTCCTTTTCAAAGCTGACAGGAAATGGATGTTCAGGCTGCACAGAAAGGAGCAAATTTCCTTCCGGTGTATGAGTGCATGTGATAAATTCCTGACAATTTCCTGTCCATAAAGTACGGATCGAAAAGAGCGGCAGAAGTTTCAGCATCCCTTCTACATCTTCTTTGTTATGCAGACAAAGTATTTCAAGCAGGTGCTCATCACCACTCAACAGATATTTTTTATATACTTCAATAAGTTCCCCACCACTGTACAGGTCTTCCCGGAAAAGTCCGGTTGCATATTCCAGATCTTTCTGACGCATATGATCCAGATGCAGGATCTTTTTTAAGGGGGAAAACAGTTGATACAGATCCAGCTGCCGGGTTCCCTCCCAGGGGGCAGGCAGCTGATAAAAGGTATATTTATGCATCAGATAAGGGACATCAAAGGTAGTTCCGTTATAGTGGAACAACAGTTTCCTGGTGGAGAGAAGTTCGGAAAAAGCAAGAAGCACTTCTTTTTCTTCGCCGGGTTTCTGGCAGAACCACTGCCTGTGAATCCAGATTTCATTTTCATAAAAAACAGCTCCAAGAAGATAAAGATGAGAGGTCTTCCAGGATAATCCTGTGGTTTCAATATCAAAGAACAGACAGTTTTCCGGAGAAAGTTCTTCCAGTGTCAATATGTAATCCGGTAATACCACCGGGTAATCTTTTAGCAGCATATAGTGTCCTTTCTGTGAGTGTGTTAATAAATTGTCAAAATATACCAAAAATAATAGCTAAAACATACCAAGTATCTAATATTATACACAAAAAAATAAAAAAAACAGTATTTTTTTTAGAAATAATAAGCTATAATGGTAACAGTGATATGATAATTTTATCATAAATAAAAAGAAGGAGGAAGAGGGATTGAGTTTCGAGATTCTGGGAGTTGATCTGTATCATATTCTCAGTTGGTTTATTGTATACAGCTTTATGGGATGGATCTGGGAAAGCTGTTACGTATCAGCCAAAAGCAAAAAATGGGTAAACAGGGGATTTGTATCCGGACCGTTTGTAACAATCTATGGAGTGGGGGCGGTGACCGTCTACGTGATCTTACGTCCGGTGGCAGGAAACATCCTGGAACTCTATTTTGCAGGGGTGGCAGTCGCCACGATTCTGGAATATGTGACAGGTGTACTGATGGAAGCTATTTTTCACACCAACTGGTGGGATTACAGCGACAAAAAGTTTAACTTTCAGGGAAAGATCTGCCTGGGCAGTTCTGTAGCATGGGGATTTTTCACATTGATTCTGTTTTATGTATTTCAGCCGGTTGTAGGGGATCTGGTGGAAATGGTTCCGAGAAAAACAGGAATCGTACTGGTCTATATATGGCTGGCGGGATATACCGTGGATTTTGCATTTTCCGCAGCAGCAGCTTTCGATCTGCGAAGCAAGATGAAGAAACTGGATGTTGTCTGGGACGAATTCCAGGAGAATCTGCGAGATACCAAACTGTATGAGGTGGCAGAGGAAGCCCGTGCGAAAGCAGAAGTTTACCGGATGGGACTTCCGGTTGGCAAGTGGAACGATATGATCGAAGAACGTAAGAAACTGTTCCGCGAGACGGTAGAGCGCTACAGTGCAAACGACAGCAGACTTCTGGAAACGAAAGATAATATCCTGGGTAAATACGAAGAGTTTGTACAGAAGTATGGGGATGTGAAAAAGAGTATCCGTCATATCTCCAGGAGACATCTCCGGGCGTATCCGAATATGGTCAGCAGTTTTGAACGGCGTCGGAGACTGACTCTGAAAAAGAACCGTAAACAGAACAAGAAGAGTGCGTAAAAGCTGACAAAATGCGCAAGAATGAAAAGGGAGGACTAGTGTATGGGGTCTGGAACATTTAGAGGAGGTATCCATCCGTATGACGGGAAAGAGCTGTCAAGAGACCGGGCGATCCAGGATATCCGTCCGGGAAAAGAACTGGCCTATCTTGTATCCCAACATATCGGGGCACCTGCAAAACCGATTGTAAAAAAAGGTGATCGGGTTCTGGCGGGACAGATGATCGCAGAGGCAGGGGGCTTTGTATCCGCTCCGGTTTATGCATCGGTATCCGGCGTGGTAAAGGGAATTGAAAAACGTTTGACAGCAACCGGAGGCTACTGTGATGCGATTATAGTGGAAAACGATGAAGTGTACGAATCAGTAGCGTTTGAAGAAACAAAAGATATCACACAATTATCCAAAGACGAGATCCGTGGGAAGATTCAGAAAGCGGGTATCGTAGGTATGGGTGGTGCAGGATTCCCTACTCATGTAAAACTTTCACCGAAAGAACCGGAAAAGATCAAATACATTCTGGTCAATGGTGCAGAATGTGAGCCATATCTGACTTCCGACTACCGGATCATGCTGGAACAGCCGGAAAAACTGGTCGGCGGACTGAAAGTGATGCTGCAGCTTTTTGATGGTGCAAAAGGATATATCTGTATTGAGGACAACAAACCGGAGGGCATCGCAAAACTGCAGGAGCTGGTAGAAGGCGAAGCAAATATCGAAGTACAGCCATTAAAGACAAAATATCCACAGGGTGCAGAGCGTATGATGATCTATGCAGTGACCGGAGAGACAATCAATTCTTCCATGCTTCCGGCAGATGCCGGATGTATCGTGGATAATGTGGATACCGTGGTGTCGATCTATGAGGCAGTGGCAGAAGGAAGGCCACTGATGCAGCGGATCGTAACAGTCACCGGAGACGGTGTGAATACACCATCTAACTTCCGGGCACCGGTGGGTATGGATTTTCAGGAACTTCTGGATGCGGCAGGTGGTCTGAAGGGTAGAGTAGAGAAAGTGATCTCCGGTGGTCCGATGATGGGATTTGCCATGTTTGATTATCATGTACCGGTAACCAAAACCACATCCGCTCTTTTGGTACTGACAAAAGATGAGGTCAGCCGTTCACGGTCTACCGCCTGCATCAACTGTGGAAGGTGTGTCAGTGAATGTCCGGAGCATCTGCTTCCGACTAAACTTGCAACCTTTGCAGAACACAGAAAAGAAGAAGCTTTTGTCAAATATAATGGTATGGAGTGCTGCGAGTGTGGCTGTTGCAGCTATGTCTGTCCGGCAAAACGACCGCTGGTACAGGAGATCCGTTCCATGAGAAAAATGGTTATGGCCAACAGAAAGAAAAAATAAGAGGGGGATGTGAAATATGGGAGAGTTATTACATGTATCCTCATCGCCGCATATCCGTTCAAAAGTGACCACAGATTATCTGATGAAAATGGTGATCGTGGCGCTGATGCCGGCAACAGTGGCAGGTGTGTGTTTCTTTGGATGGAAGGCACTGCTGCTGGTCTGTCTGTCAGTGGCAACCTGTGTGGCGACAGAGGGAATCTATGAAACTTTGATGCATAAACCGTTGACGATCTGGGATGGAAGTGCTGTGATCACAGGATTGTTACTGGGTCTGAACCTTCCGGCATCCGCTCCCTGGTGGATCCCGGTGATCGGTGGCGTTTTTGCTATTCTGATCGTAAAACAGCTGTTTGGTGGTTTGGGACAGAATATCATGAACCCGGCGCTGGCAGCAAGATGTTTCCTGCTGTTATCCTTTACCGGACAGATGACTAATTTCAGCGCAGATGGCGGTCTGGTAAAACTGGTAGATACGGTATCCGGTGCCACACCGCTGGCAGCAGTAAAAGCAGGAGAAAAAGTAGATCTGTTAAGCCTGTTTCTTGGCAATACACAGGGAACTATCGGTGAGACTTCTGCACTGGCGATCCTGATCGGAGCAGCATTCTTATTGATTCTCAAAGTTATTGACTGGAGAATCCCGTGTACATATATCGGAAGTTTTGCTATTTTCGTAATTTTGTTCGGCGGACATGGAGCAGACGGCTATTATCTGTTAGAACAGCTTCTGGGCGGTGGACTGATGCTTGGAGCATGGTTCATGGCTACTGATTATGTGACGACGCCGATTACCAAACGGGGACAGCTGGTATACGGCGTGATCCTGGGATGTCTGACCGGACTGTTCCGTATCTTTGGAGCCTCCGCAGAGGGCGTGTCCTATGCGATCATTTTTGGCAACCTGCTGATTCCGGTTATCGAACGTCTGACCGTACCGACGGCATTTGGAAAAGGAGGGGTGAAGCATGAAAAATAAGATTATCAAAGATGCCCTTGCCCTTACACTGATCACTCTGGTGGCAGGTGTGGCCCTTGGCGGTGTATATGAGATCACAAAAGATCCGATTGCAAAACAGGAAGCGCAGGCGAAAGCAGAGGCTTATGAACAGGTATTTACAGATGCTGCAGCTTTTGAAGAGGTAGAGATGGATGATACCTTGATACAGACGATCCGGGATCAGCTGGATCAGGAAGGGTATAAAGCACAGTCCATAGAAGAAGTTATGCGTGCGGAAGACCAGAGCGGAGAAACACTTGGCTATGCCTTTACCGTTGTAACTTCAGAAGGATATGGTGGAGATATCCAGTTTTCCATGGGGGTACAAAATGACGGTACCCTGAACGGAATATCGATTCTGTCCATAGGAGAGACCGCTGGGCTTGGTATGAATGCAGATACTCCTGCTTTCAAAGATCAGTTCGTCGGAAAACAGGTAGAAAAACTACAGTATACAAAAAACGGGGCAACACAGGATGACGAGATCAATGCCATCAGTGGTGCCACAGTTACGACCAATGCCATGACCAACGGTGTCAATGCCGGTCTTTGTGCATTTCGTGTGATGGAAGGGGGAGATCAGTGATGAAAGCAAATTCACCTCTGGAACGTTTGTATAATGGTATCATCAAGGAGAATCCCACCTTTGTGCTGATGCTTGGTATGTGTCCTACACTGGCAGTTACCACATCTGCAAAAAATGGTTTTGGTATGGGTATGACGACAATGGTGATTCTTGCCCTGTCCAACCTGATGATCTCGATGCTCCGGAAAATGATTCCGGACAGTGTGCGTATGCCGGCTTATATCGTAGTCGTTGCATCCTTTGTAACCATCGTACAGTTCTTATTACAGGGATTTATTCCGAGCCTTTACGATTCTCTGGGAATCTATATTCCGCTGATCGTAGTTAACTGTATTATCCTGGGACGTGCAGAGGCTTATGCATCCAAGAATGGGCCAGTTAGTTCTCTGTTTGACGGAATCGGTATGGGACTTGGATTTACCGTTGGGCTTACCAGCATCGGTATCGTCCGTGAGCTGATCGGTTCCGGTAAGATCTTTGGTATGACTGTTTTTAACGGTGGAGCTACTATCTTTATTCTGGCACCGGGAGCTTTCTTTGTCCTTGCGATGCTGGTGGCACTTCAGAACCGTGTGAAGATGAAAAAAGATCCTGCCGCAGCTCCGAAGGCATGCGACGAGAGCCTCTGTGCGGGCTGCACCAATCATATGTGTGCAAGTAAGAAGAACGCTGAGAAAGGAGGAACCCAGTCATGAGAGAATTGTTAATGATTGCCGTCGGTTCGGCATTGGTGAATAACGTAGTCCTGAGCCAGTTCCTTGGCCTGTGTCCCTTCCTCGGTGTATCGAAGAAAATGGATACGGCAGCAGGTATGGGTGCGGCTGTAATCTTCGTGCTGACGATTTCTTCATTCTGTACCAGTCTGATTTATAAATTTGTGCTGGTGACTACAGGAATGGAATATATGCAGACCATCGTATTTATTCTGGTGATCGCCGCTCTTGTACAGTTGGTTGAGATGTTCCTGAAAAAGACGATGCCGGCACTGTACAAGAGTCTGGGTGTGTATCTTCCTCTGATCACCACCAACTGTGCAGTACTTGGTGTGGCACTGTTAAATGTACAGAATAATTACGGAATCCTGGAAGGCACGGTCAATGGTTTTGCTACCGCAGTCGGATTTACCATCTCCATCGTGCTGATGGCAGGACTTCGAGAGAAAATCGAATATAACGATATACCGAAACCTTTCCGGGGAATGCCGATCGTACTTCTGACCGCAGGTTTGATGTCCATTGCGTTCTTCGGATTTTCCGGAATGATTTAAGGAGGGAGTTTTATGATTACAGGAATACTTATTGCTGCGGCTTTGGTAGGCGGCACAGGACTGGTGATCGGACTGCTCCTTGGGGTAGCCGGAAAGAAATTTGCAGTGGAAGTTAATGAAAAAGAGATCGCCGTCAGAGAACAGCTTCCGGGCAATAACTGCGGTGGCTGTGGATATCCGGGATGCGACGGACTGGCAGCTGCAATCGCAGCCGGAAAAGCACCGGTAAATGGCTGTCCGGTAGGCGGAAACGAAGTGGCAAAAGCCATTGCAGCTATCATGGGAGAAGAGATAAAAGAAGGACGCCGCATGACAGCCTTTGTAAAATGTGCGGGCGACTGTGAGAACTCTAGAAATAATTATGTATATGATGGTGTGGAAGATTGCTCGGTTATGGCATTTATCCCGGGCGGCGGTGAGAAAAAATGTCATCATGGATGTCTCGGCTACGGTACCTGTGTAAAGGCGTGTAATTTTGACGCGATCCGTGTCATCAACGGCATCGCCCATGTGGATAAAGAAAAATGTAAAGCCTGCGGTCAGTGTGTGGCTGTCTGTCCGCATCATCTGATCGAGCTGGTTCCTTACGAGCAGACAGTAAAAGTAAGCTGCAGCTCTCAGGATAAAGGTAAGGCTACTATGAATGCCTGTGACAAAGGCTGTATCGGCTGTAAAAAATGTGAAAAGAACTGTCCGGTACAGGCTATTACGGTGACAGACAATGTGGCACATATCGATTACGATAAGTGTACCAATTGCGGACTTTGCAAAGAGAATTGTCCGAGACATTGTATCATCTGATACCAGGGTTACAAAGTGAAAAGCTTTTCGTGCTTGCACGAGAAAGCTTTTTGCCTTGGAACCCGCCAAACATGAGAAAGTAGCGATTTACGAAGTAAATCAGCGGATTTCGAATGGTTGGGGGATTGTGAGAGCAGTAACGCTGCGGAACAATCCGTAGGTATCCGTAAATTATAATTTGAAAGGTCGGCCACCTTGTGGTATGATAGAACGTAGACTAAGGGAACTGTTGTTTGGGGCAGTTCCCGAAAAAAGGAGTTTATTATGATAGGATACGTGAAAGGCATACTGGAGGAAGCGGACGACCAGTGTATTATTGTAGATAATCACGGAATCGGCTATCGAATTTTCGTACCCGGTTCCGTTTTTTCTGGCGCGATTCCCATTGGTCAGGAAGTAAAAATATATACATATCTGAATGTAAAAGAAGATGCCATGCAGTTATACGGCTTTGCGACAAGAGACGATCTGAGAGTGTTTAAATTACTGTTAGGTGTTAACGGTATCGGACCGAAGGCAGGACTGGGGATCCTCTCAGCACTGTCGGCGGATGATCTGCGGTTTGCGGTTCTGGCAGATGATGCGGCGGCAATTGCCAAGGCACCCGGTATCGGTAAAAAGACTGCACAGAAACTGATCCTGGAACTGAAAGATAAACTGGATCTGGAAGATGCTTTTGAACAGAAACTGGCAAATCAGTCAGCAGCAGGAATACCTGAGACAGAAGGAGACAACCAGCTTCAGGAAGCAGTACAGGCACTGGTAGCACTTGGCTACCCGAACACGGATGCACTCCGCGCAGTGAAGAAAGTGGAAGGTGCGGAGACGATGGATGTAGAAACCCTACTAAAAGCCGCACTGAAGAAGATGATATAATGAGCGCAAGAGAGCCAGAGGGAGTCTGATCACCCTTGGCGAACGGCGAAGAACAAGTAAGCTATAGTGAGTAGAGATATGTATATGGAGAAAAATAAAGTATGGAAAGACGTGTTATCACAACTGACATGATGGAAGAAGATATCCGTATCGAGGGAAGCCTTCGTCCCCAGTGTCTGGATGATTATATTGGTCAGGAAAAAGCAAAGAAAAATCTGAAAATATATATAGAAGCTGCAAAACAGCGAAACGATGCACTGGATCATGTATTGTTTTACGGACCACCCGGGCTTGGAAAAACCACACTGGCGGGGATTATTGCCAATGAAATGGGAGTTCACATGAAAGTGACTTCCGGTCCGGCTATCGAAAAACCGGGAGAGATGGCAGCTATCTTAAATAATTTGCAGGAGGGGGATGTCCTTTTTGTGGATGAGATTCACCGTCTGAATCGTCAGGTGGAAGAGGTTCTTTATCCGGCGATGGAAGACTATGCCATTGATATCATGATCGGGAAAGGTGCCACTGCCCGTTCAATTCGTCTTGATCTGCCACATTTTACTCTGGTGGGAGCAACCACAAGGGCAGGACTTCTGACGGCGCCGTTAAGAGACCGTTTTGGTGTGATCCACCATCTGGAGTTCTATACGGAGGAAGAACTGCAGACGATTATTCAGCATTCTGCGAAAGTGCTTGGAGTAGAGATCGATGCGGATGGAGCCAGAGAGATGGCAAAACGTTCGAGAGGAACTCCCCGTCTGGCAAACCGTCTGTTAAAGCGTGTGAGAGACTTTGCTCAGGTAAAATATGATGGAAAGATCACGAAAGAAGTGGCTGATTTTGCACTGGAACTTTTGGAAGTGGATCGGTATGGTCTGGATCAGACAGACCGGAAGATTCTGGAGATGATCATTCACAAATTTAACGGGGGTCCGGTAGGACTGGATACTCTGGCAGCAGCTATCGGAGAAGATGCGGGAACCATCGAAGATGTGTATGAACCGTACCTGATCCAGTACGGATTTTTAAATCGCACACCAAGAGGACGTGTGGCAACTGAGTTGGCATATCATCATTTGGGAATCTAAGGGGTTGTTTTTTGGAGGATTTTGTTTATAATAGAAGAGAGTCATACTGGCGGAACATATTGATAATGTGTAAAGCGGGGTATGAATCACTAACAGTAACCTTCGGAGAAATCACAGAAAATAACTGTAAAAGTACGAGGTATTACTGTCTGCAAAAACGTAGTTTGTTTATGCAGAGCATACATAAAATGGAGGAAATGCCGTAATGCCAGCAAAAAATACAATTAAGGTATTAATCGGAGGAAAGATCATCACATTAAGTGGATATGAGAGCGAAGAATATCTGCAGAGTGTGGCTTCTTATATGAATCATAAACTTGCTCAGCTTTCCGAACTGCCGGGATATAACCGACAGCCGGTGGAAACAAAAAACACACTGCTCAGCCTGAACATTGCAGATGATTACTTCAAGGCAAAACATCAGGCGGAAGTTTTTGAAGAAGATTCCCAGCTGAAAGATAAGGAAATGTACGATCTGAAACACGATCTGATCGAAGCCCAGATCGAGGTTGAGAATCTGAAGAAGGAAAAAGAAGAACTGGAACAGCAAGTGAAGAAGCTGGAACAGGATATGGAGAATCTGCTGAAATAGAAAAGAAGACTGTCGCAGTATCTGCGATAGCCTTTTTTGTAAGGAGGAGTATATGAAGGTAGAATTACTGGCACCCGCCGGTTCTTATGAGGCTCTGGAGGCTGCATTTGAAGCCGGGGCGGATGCTGTCTATCTGGGCGGTCAGAAATTTGGAGCCCGTGCCTATGCCGACAATCTGGATCAGGAACAGCTGATCCGGGCGATCGATCTGGCACACCTGAAGGGAAAACAGTTGTATCTGACCATCAATACACTGTTGAAAAACAGGGAACTGGAAACGGAACTGTACGAATATCTGGCTCCGCTTTACGAGGCGGGACTGGATGCGGTTATTGTACAGGATCCGGGTGTGATGGACTTTGTCAAAACATATTTTCCGGGGTTACATATTCATGCCAGTACGCAGATGACGATCACCGGTGTGGAGAGCGCAAAGCTTTTACAGAAAGCCGGGGCAACCCGTGTGGTGACTGCGAGGGAGCTGTCACTGGAAGAAATTAAAAAAATTTACGATGCCACGCATATGGAAATCGAGAGTTTCGTTCACGGAGCCCTCTGTTATTGTTATTCCGGTCAGTGCCTGATGAGCAGCATGATCGGAGGAAGAAGCGGAAACCGGGGAAGATGTGCACAGCCTTGCCGTTTGCCTTATCAGGTTTATCGGGACGGAAAACGCCTGAATAATGACCGGACCGGGTATGCGTTGAGTCCGAAAGATATGTGTACGGTAGATATCCTGCCGGAGATCATTGAAGCAGGCGTATATTCCCTGAAAATTGAAGGGAGAATGAAAAAACCGGAATACACTGCCGGTGTAGTGTCTGTTTACCGGAAATATCTGGACAAGTATCTTTCTGGGGAAAAAAGGCCGATCGTCACCAAAGAGGACAAACAGATGCTGTGGGATATTTATAACCGGGATGGTTTTCACCAGAGCTATTACAAGCAGCGAAACGGACGGTCCATGATGGCACTTGAAAATGAAAAAAGTGCCGGTATCATTCGAAATGAAGAATTATTTACCAGAATACGGAAAGAATATATGGACAAAAAGACGCCGGTTCTGATACGGGGAACCATGAGCCTGTATAATGGATGTCCTGCGATTCTGGAAGTACAGGCAGGTGATTGCAGAGTGACAGTAGAAGGGGAAACTGTGCAGACAGCCATGAATTGTCCGCTGGGGGAAGAAAGGATCCGCAGACAGATGGAAAAAACCGGAGGATCCGGGTTTATATTTGAAAAACTGGATATTTTTATGGGAGATGATATTTTTCTTCCGATGCAGCAGCTGAATCATCTGAGACGACAGGGGCTGGAAGCACTGGAAGAAGAGATGCTTCGTCCGTGGAAACAGCGAAAAGCAAAAGAACGAGATCTCAAAGATATACCGGAGACAGAAAAACAGACAACCAAGGAGTTTCTCACAGCTGCTGTGGAGACAGAAGAACAGCTTGCAGCAGTGGAAAAGACAGATGGAGTTAAGAGAATCTATGCGGACTGTGGAATCTTTCCGGTGTCTGGTTTTGTTCAGAATGTGGAAAGATGGATTCACAGATTGGAAGAAGAGGGGAAAGAACTGTTTCTTACATTGCCGCGAATCGTTCGAGACCGGGAACTTGATGGAAGGAAAGAGACTTTTCAAGAACTGGTTCAGAAAGGTCTTGGAGGCTTTCTGGTGCGGAATATGGAAAGCTATGGAATCCTAGATGCGATGGGACTTACCTCCCGGATCGTTCTGGATGCGAATATTTATACAATGAACAACCGGGCAGAAGCGTTCTGGATGAAAAAAGGAATTCTCGGAGATACGGTTCCGCTGGAACTGAATGCAAAAGAACTGGTACACAGAAACAATAAAAACAGTGAACTGACTGTATACGGTTATACACCGATGATGGTTTCCGTGCAGTGTGTGCAAAAAACGATGGATCATTGTAATCATGCCTGTGTACAATATGTTTTGAAAGACAGATATCAGAAAGAATTCCGCGGTGTATGTAGCTGTGAGTTCTGTTATAATACAATCTACAATACGTTGCCAACTTCTTTGCTGAAAGAAAAGGAAAAAGCAGAAAAACTGGGTGTAAAGGCATATCGTCTTTCGTTTACGACAGAAACACAGCAGGAGACAGAAAAGATTGTCCGGGCATTTGTGGACGTATATCTGAGAGGACAGAAGCCGGATGGGCAGATGCAGACAGAAGAGACAACCAAAGGACATTTCCAGCGAGGTGTGGAATAGACAGAAAGTGGAGGAGATGCAGTGGAAAATGTAATCACAGAAGTATCCAAATATCTCATCATTCTTCTGATGATGATCTATACATTTTCCTGTTTTACCGTATTTCGGAAACGGGATATTGAAGATCAGAAAAATGTGCTGCGCAGACAGATCGTACTGATGCTGTTTATGAACCTGGTAGCATATACGGTGTTGTTTTTGCAGGACAACGATATGAAGATGCTGATGATGTACGGAGCAGTGTTTTTGTTTATTGTCGTGGTACAGATTCTGTATCGGGTGATTTACAGAAAAGGAAATATGTTGATTGTCAATAATATGTGTATGCTTTTGAGTATCGGGTTTCTGATCTTAAGCAGACTGAGTTTTGGTAAGGCAGTCAAGCAGTTTGAAATCGTGGTTATCGGTATGGTACTTTCGTTTATTGTACCGGTGATCGTAAGAAAGGTAAAAATCTTAAAGGATCTGACCTGGCTGTATGGAATCGTGGGACTTGCTCTTTTGATGGTGGTGCTTGCCATGGCGGCGATCTCCGGAGGAGCCAAGCTATCCATTGAGATTGGCGGTGTTACCTTCCAGTTTTCGGAACTGGTAAAGATCACCTTTGTATTTTTCGTGGCAGGTATGTTGAGAGAAGATACCGGCTTTAAGAGGGTTGTGATCACAACTGTGGTAGCAGCGACTCACGTGCTGATTCTGGTTGTGTCAAAAGACCTGGGAAGTGCGGTCGTTTTCTTTGTGGCATATATTGTCATGTTGTATGTGGCAACAAAGAAAGCACGGTATGCGTTGGCAGGTCTTGCCGGCGGCACTCTGGCTGCGGTTGTGGCGTATTTTCTGTTTAATCATGTACGGCAGCGTGTGATTGTATGGCAGGATCCCATTGCGGTATATGATAAAGTCGGAGGGGGATATCAGGTTGCACAGGGACTGTTCGGCATCAGTGCCGGCGGATGGTTCGGTATGGGACTTGGAAAAGGAATGCCGAATATCATACCTGTAGTGGACAAGGATTTTATATTTGCAGCGATCTGTGAGGAACTGGGAGCGATCTTTGCAATCTGCATGCTTCTGGTCTGCATGAGCTGCTATCTGATGATTGTCAATGTTTCCATGCAGATGAGCAAACCATTTTATAAGCTGATCGCGATGGGACTGGGTGCAGAGTATGCATTTCAGGTATTTCTGACAGTCGGCGGAACCAGCAAATTTATTCCTATGACAGGAATTACCCTTCCACTGGTAAGCTATGGCGGAAGCTCGGTAATCTGTACGATTCTGATGTTTGCCATCATCCAGGGACTGTATATTCTCAGAGAAGACGAAGGTGAAGAACTTGAAAGAAAGAGAAAAGAAAAACGTAAAAAATCAAAGAAACCACCAAAACAGAACCCGCCTGGAGGAAATGGACTATCAGGAGGAACTGGATATCGAGAGAAAACCCTCGAAGAAAAAATCCAGGAACAAACAGAAAAAAGCCTCAACTGGTAAGGAATATACGATCATTGCCTATTGCTTTGTGGGGATTTTTCTAGCGCTGATCGGCTATCTGGTTTATTTTAACGTGGAACTGAGAGATGAATATGCGAACAGCCCATATAACAGCAAACGGCAGGGAACGTACCAGGAGCGGGTAACAAAAGGAAAGATTCTGGCTTCCGATGGAGATATTCTGGCAAGTACAGAAACAGATGCGAATGGAAATGAATTTCGGATGTATCCGTATGAAAATGTATTTGCTCATGTTGTGGGATACTCGGATAAGGGTACCAGTGGTCTGGAACAGGTGATGAACTCCCAGTTACTGACCTCTCATGCCAATGTAGCAGAACAGGTGCAGAAAGAATTTCAGAATCAGAAAAATGTTGGGGACAATGTCTGTACAACGCTGAATACAAAATTACAACAGACAGCATATGATGCGCTGGGTGATCGGAAAGGTGCAGTTGTGGTAATGGAGCCGGATACCGGTAAGATTCTTGCCATGGTAAGCAAACCGGACTTTAATCCGAACACGATCTCAGATGACTGGGATCAGATCAATGCAGATGCAAACAGTTCGATTCTCGTAAACAGAGCAACGCAGGGGCAGTATCCACCGGGGTCAACCTTTAAAATTATCACGGCACTGGCATACTGGAGACAGAATAATACGTTTGATAATTTTTCCTTTGACTGTGTCGGTGAAGTGGAGAATGGTGGGTATACGATCCACTGCTATCATAACAGCGTACATGGGCATGAAGATTTTGCAAGTGCGTTTGCACATTCCTGTAACTCGGCATTTGCACAGATTGGCGTGGATCTGAATCGGAGTGAGTATGTAGAGACAGTAAAAGGGCTGTTATTTAATACACAGCTTTCGATCGATCTTCCATATCGCAAGTGTAACTTTGATCTGGAGGCAAACAGTGCAGATGCGCTGACGATGCAGACTGCGATCGGACAGGGGGATACCCTGGTATCTCCGATGTATATGGCGATGCTGACAAGCGCGGTGGCAAATGGCGGCAATCTGATGACACCATATCTGGTAGAAAAGATTGAAAGCTATACCGGAACAACAGTAAAATCCTATACACCAAAGATTTATAAAAAACTGATGACCACACAGGAAGCTTCAAAACTGACAGAACTGATGACTGGTGTTGTGGAGAGCGGAACCGGATCGGCACTTTCCGGAAGAGGTTATACGGCTGCAGGAAAGACAGGAACAGCAGAACACGGAGATGCCAGCAGCACCACACCGCACGCATGGTTTGTTGGATTTTCCAATGTGGAAGACCCGGATATTGTAGTCAGTGTTATCGCTGAGGAATCCGGTTCCGGAAGCGAAGTGGCAGTGCCGATCGCACAGAAAATCTTTGATGCGTATTACAATAACTAAAAGGTTGCAGAGTTTTCAGAAAAGAGGTATACTTTAGGCAGTGAGAATGTTGCTGAAGCTGGAAAACAGCAGCAAAAAGATACACAACGCATTACAGGAGGATTTGCAAATGGTCGAGGCAACGAGCTGTGGCGGAGTGGTAATATATCGGGGAAAAATCCTGACTTTATACAAAAGCTATAAAAACAGGTATGAAGGATGGGTTCTGCCAAAGGGAACTGTGGAAGAAGGAGAGGAATATCATGAGACGGCTCTCCGTGAGGTAAAAGAAGAAGCAGGAGTACAGGCTTCCATTATCAAATATGTGGGAAAAAGTCAGTACAGCTTCAATATTCAGAATGATGTGGTGGAAAAAGATGTACACTGGTTTTTGATGTCAGCGAACAGCTATCACAGCAGACCACAACGGGAAGAGTATTTTGTGGATTCCGGATATTACAAATTTCACGAGGCTTACCATCTGCTGAAATTTTCCAATGAACGTCAGATTCTGGAGATGGCGTACAACGAGTATTTGGATTTGCGAAAATCTAATCTCTGGGGAAACCGCAAGTATTTTTAAAATAAATGTAACTGTTCAGTACCTTCACAGTTACGTGCAAAAATGCATTTAAAATCACCTTCGGTGATGGCATTTTGCTTGTATGTCTCGGGATTTTGGCATATTCATGCCAAAACACCTCGCGGTACTGTGGCTACTGAATAGTTACAAATAAATACATGTTGAAAAATGGGGAGGGATGAAAGATCTCTCCCTTTTCCGCATAAGAAAGGGGTGTTTTTGAAAACAGGATGCTGAACTGGTCGAAGAACTTATACTATGGAGAGCAGGCAAAGAAAAAAGCAACCAGGATCCGCTGGCGTGTGGAACATCGAAGACCCCAGTATGAGGTGTACCTGATCACTCTGGCACAGAATCCGGAGAATCAGCTGGAAATTATAGGAGCCAACCAAATGTTGCAGAAAACCGTGTATCGAAGATGTCCGGAGATTATCGGAATTGCATGCGGCTATGGAGAAGCACTGGAACTGGTCCGGCAGCTTGCCGAGGCTACATATAAAATGCAGAAAAACGGAGACATCCGCCGTTATCTCGGCAGACAACAGGAGGATGAATCATGTATGTAATACTGACAATTTTAAAAATTCTGGGAATCATCCTGCTGGTGTTACTGGGATTGTTATTGGTTATTGTGTTTTCGGTGCTGTTTGTTCCGGTAAGATACCGTCTGGAGGGAGAAAAATCATCTCCGGGATGGAGCGAAGCAAATGGAAAAGTGAAGGTTTCATGGTTACTGCATCTGATTCATCTGCGAATACAGTACCAGGAGAAAGAACTGGACTGGGAGTGCTATCTTTTTGGTGTACCACTGAAAAAAGCCGGAGCGGCTGTCAGAGAGTGGAAAAAGAAGAGAAGAAAGAAAAAGGTACAGGAGCAGAAAGAACGGAGAAAAAAAGCAGTACAGCAGAAGAATGAACCGGAAAAAAGAACAGCTGCGAAGAAAAAAAGGCAGAAAAAACCGTTACAGATAGAAGAAAAGACACGAACGGCTGCGAAAGAGCAAAAATCGACAGAAAAGCAGACGAAACCAGAGAAATCAAAGACGGCTGAGTCGGAGGCGAAAGAGACAGAACTAAAGACATCAGAACGAAAACAGCCGGAAAAAGAAAAAGTCTCCGACAAACTGTCACGATTCTGGAACAGATGTAAAAAAATCGTCGGTTCGATTTTGAAATTTCCGGGAAAACTAAAGAAAAAGCTTACAAATATCAGGTTAACATTCCGGGGATTCTGTGATAAAATTAAGCGATGGCGGACGTTGTGGAACGAAGATAGTACCCAGGCTGCACTCCGTTTTCTGACAGAAAAAGGAAGAAAACTGATCCGCCATGTTCTGCCACGAAAAATCAAGGGATCCATTACCTTTGGATGCGAAGATCCGGCACTGACCGGACAGATACTGGGTGCAGTGGCGATCGCTTATCCACTATACGGAAAGGGCGTGGCAGTGTATCCCAGATTTGAGGAAAAGATTCTGGAGGGTCAGCTTCAGATGAAAGGACGGATCGTGGCAGCCTGTCTGCTGTGGCAGGCATGGAAGATCTATCGAAACCCGGATGTACGAAAGACTTTGAAAAAGATCAGATAAAAGGAGGTTTTTGCTATGGCAGAAAACAGTTTTCAGAATACAGTAGAAGCACTTTTTAAAGGAATGGACAGCTTTATCACCACTAAAACCGTTGTCGGTGATGCGATTACCATAGGAGATACTATTATCTTACCTCTGGTAGATGTATCTTTCGGCGTGGGAGCCGGAGCATTTGCAGAAGGCAATAAAAACAACGGAGCAGGTGGTATGGGTGGAAAAATTTCCCCGTCAGCTGTTCTGGTGATCAATAAAAACGGAACGAAGTTGGTAAATGTAAAGAATCAGGATGCAATCACCAAGATCCTCGACATGGTTCCGGATCTGGCAGATAAATTTACAGGAAAAGACAAGGACGATGCGAATACCGCCGACGAGATCGAGCATATACTGAATCAAGAGGAGAAAAAGCAGGGTGAGTAATCACGAGAGTCCTGGGGTTTGTACTTTTTTGGATCGGTGTGGGTATGCTGATCCAGCTGCTGATTCCCACCTGTGTGTGGACGGTATTGATTGCAGCAGCCCTGATGATCATCGGATATAATTTATTTTGCAGTTGTTAAGAGGGTGTCCCGCTGCGCAAGATGGCGGGACACTTTTTATGCCAAAGAACAGGAGAATAACATTTATGAGTATATTAAACGTAGAACACCTGTCCCACGGATTCGGTGACAGAGCCATTTTTCAGGATGTATCTTTTCGGTTATTAAAGGGGGAACACATCGGACTGGTAGGGGCCAATGGAGAAGGAAAATCCACATTTTTTAAGATCGTCACCGACCGGATGATGCCGGACGAAGGGAAGATTGAGTGGGCGAAAAATGTGCGTGTAGGTTATCTGGATCAGCACGCGGAACTGAAAAAGGGAATGACCATCAGGGAGGTGCTGTCTTCTGCATTTTCCTGGCTGTATGAAATGGAAGAAAAGATGAATACCATCTGTGATCAGATGGGAGAGGCTTCCCCGGAAGAGATGGAACAGATGATGGAAGAGCTGGGAACGATTCAGGATCTTCTGACAATGCATGATTTTTATATTATCGATGCGAAAGTAGAAGAAGTGGCCCGGGCGCTGGGACTTCTGGAGCTGGGGTTGGAAAGTGATGTGACGGAACTGTCCGGCGGACAGCGTACCAAGATACTTCTCGGAAAATTACTGCTGGAAAAACCGGATATATTGCTTTTGGACGAGCCGACAAACTATCTGGATGTGCAGCATATTGAATGGCTGAAGCGGTATCTGAATGAGTATGAGAATGCATTTATCCTGATTTCCCATGATATTCCATTTTTAAACAGTGTGGTTAATATCATATATCATATGGAAAGCCAGAAGTTGGATCGTTATGTGGGAGATTATCATCACTTTGAAGAAGTATATGCTGTGAAAAAGGCTCAGCTGGAGGCAGCCTATAAGAGACAGCAGCAGGAAATCAGTGAACTGAAAGACTTTGTGGCAAGAAATAAAGCCAGAGTTTCCACACGAAACATGGCGATGTCCCGTCAGAAAAAGCTGGATAAGATGGAAAAGATCGAACTGATGCAGGAACGTCCGAAACCACAGTTTCTGTTTAAAGAAGCAAGAACTGCCGGAAAACAGCTGTTTTGTACGAAAAACCTGGTGATCGGATACGATGAACCGTTCTCCACTGAATCTGGAGATGGAGCGGGGAGAAAAGGTGGTACTGACCGGAGCCAACGGTATCGGTAAGACGACCCTGTTAAAAAGCATTCTGGGAATGATCAAACCGTTGGATGGGTTTGCCCAGCTGGGAGATTACCTGTATATTGGCTATTTTGAGCAGGAATCTTCCCAGGACAACACGAAAACCTGTATCGAAGAGATCTGGGAAGAATTCCCTTCTTACACCCAGTACGAAGTTCGTTCAGCCCTGGCAAAATGTGGCCTGACCACCAAACATATCGAGAGCCAGGTACGTGTCTTAAGTGGAGGAGAACAGGCGAAAGTGCGGTTGTGTAAACTTATTAACCGGGAGACGAACCTGTTGGTTCTCGACGAGCCGACCAATCATCTGGATGCGGACGCAAAGGCAGAATTAAAACGTGCGCTGAAAGACTACAAAGGAAGTATCCTGATGGTCTGCCACGAACCGGAATTCTATGAAGGACTGGCTACCGGTGTATGGGACTGTTCTGCATGGTCCACAAAACGGGGATGAGATATCATATAAACTGAATACATAATAAAAAATCTCTCTGAAAAATTGGTCGACAGGATCAAGGGACAACAGGGAATACAGTAAAAAAGAAGCGGTATGCAATGGTAGGAGTTTGCATATCGCTTCTTTTTAGCCACGCTCTAGCAGACTTCGGTGACGTGACGGATCAGCATATCCTGTATTGCAGGATATTCGCCGAGTCCTTTCATACGACATTCCACATCGTATCCTGCCGCCCGGAACTGGTTTTTCCAGGAATCCTCGTCATCGCCGGACATATCGTTTCGTGCATGATCTCCCGCTACGATCATGAAAGGTGTGAGGATCACTTTTTTTGCTCCCTGTTCTTTTACCATACGGGTGACATTTTCCAGTGTCGGATAGCCTTCTACGGTAGCCAGATGAATATTGGAAAATCCAAGATCTTTAAAACGATAATCAAGCGCTGCGTAGACATCATTGGCATAGTGGCTGGTTCCATGTCCCATAAGGATCAGTGCACAGTCTGCCGGGAGATTGGAGAACTCCTGGCAGATGGCATTGACGATCTCCACATGATCCTGCTGCGTGGTAAGAAGCGGATCACCAAAAGTGATGCGTTCAAAATGATTTTTGAACGCAAGAGCATCTTCTTTCATCAGATCATTTTCAATACCATTGATCACATGGGTAGGCTGTACGATCACTTCTGTGATGCCGTCTGTGATCATCTGTTCCATGGCTTCGGTTACGTTGTTGATCCGGATATTGTCCCGTTCCAGAAGTTTTGCCATGATCATTTTACTGGTCCAGGCACGGTAAATCTTATAATCAGAGAAATGTTCTCCGATGCGCTGTTCAATCACATCGATGGTCTTTTTGCAGGTATCCGGAAAACTGGTACCGAAACTGACCACCAGAATCGCTTTTCTTGTTTTAGACATAAGGTTTTGTTCCTTTCATCAATAGTGATAATTTCCTCTGTATGTAGTGTACCTTTATTAATCACTTTTTGTCAATTGTCTGTAGAAAAAACCGTGTAACTATTTTCTAAAAGCGAAAGATGTGGTATGATAACTCGTAATGCATTTTGCCCTGTAACTGTGAGAAAACTGAACAGTTGCGATAAAATGCTGTCAGGGAGGAACAAAAAATGAGTATATCGATGATCGGAATCGATTATAATAAAGCGAATGTAGATATCCGTGCCATGTTTTCCTTTACAAAGAAAAATGCGACAGCGGCCATGGAACGCCTGAAGAAAATACCGGGGATCCAGGGATGCGTGATCCTGTCCACCTGCAACCGTATGGAACTGTGGGCGAGTACGAAGGCTGACTGGAACGGAACACTGTTAGAAGAACTTTGCAAGATAAAAGAAGTGGATCCAACCCAGTACGGGGAATATTTTGTGGAGCGAAACGAGGAAGAAGCCGTGGACCATCTGTTTCATCTGACCAGCGGGTTAAAATCCATGATTCTGGCGGAAGATCAGATCATCACACAGGTCAAGGATGCGCTGACGCTGGCGAGAGAGGCCTTTGTGACGGATAATGTACTGGAAGTGCTGTTTCGAAAAGCGGTGACGGCCGGAAAGAAAGTAAAGACAAATGTTATTTTCTCCAGAGCGAATCAAACCGCGATGGATCAGGCGATTGAGATGCTAAAAGAACGGAAATTCCCGCTTCCGGATGCCAGATGTATGGTTATCGGAAACGGAGAGATGGGAAAACTGGCGGCGCAGTCTCTGAAACGAACCGGTGCGGATGTGACGGTTACCGTCCGGCAGTACCGAAGCGGTGTGGTGACGATCCCAATGGGATGTTCCAGAATCAATTATGGAGAACGTCTCAATTTTCTTCCAGGCTGTGATCTGGTGGTCAGTGCCACAGCAAGCCCGAATTATACATTGACAAAAGAACAGGTAGAACAGCTGTCACTGAAAAAACAGATTGTTTTTATTGATCTTGCCGTTCCACGGGACATGGAACCGGGACTCAGTGAGATCGAAGGCGTGGAACTGTATACCATCGATGATTTCAAACTGAGCGGACCGAGTGCGGCAACGATACAGTCGATGGAACAGGCAGAAGCCATCATTCAGGAAGAAATCGATGATTTTTATGTCTGGTATCAGGGACGGGCGCTGATTCCGCGGATTCAGGAGATCAAAGAGGACGCGGTGACGGATCTGAATCTCCGGTTACATAAGATTCTTGGCAAACTTCCGCTGAGCGAACAGGAGCGGAAAGACCTGGAAGCATCTATCGATACGGCAGCGGGAAAAGTAGTGACGAAGATGATCTTCGGGCTGAGGGATACCCTGGAGACGGATGCGTTTATAGATTGTGTGGAAGGACTGGAAAAAGTATATGAAGAATAGCGCTTTTTTTCCTTTATTTGTGGATATCAGTGAGAAAAAGATCGTGGTGATCGGCGGGGGAGCTATTGCCACAAGACGGGTAAAGACCTTACTTTCGTTTGAACCACAGATCGTCGTGGTAGCACCGGAAGTGACCGGAGAGCTGGAAGAGTTGGAAAAAGAAGAAAAAATTACAATTTTCCACAGAAAATATCAGAGAGAAGATATTTATGATGCCTGGATGGTGTTGGCTGCCACCAATGATCCCGAATTAAATAATGGAATCTACAGTGTGGCAAAGTGTCTGGGGGCTCTTGTGAATGTAGCAAGCAATCAGGAAAAATGTGATTTTCATTTTCCGGGAGTGATCCGGAAAGATCCCTATGTGATCGGCATCAATGGATCGGGTAAAGACCATAAAGGAACTGCCGAACTTCGAAAACAGATCGAGGCTATGGTAAACAATGCCATCTGCATCGGAAGCCGGGAGAGCCGTCTGGCGGTGATCCAGAGTGAAATGGTGATGGAATATCTGAAAAAAGAATGTCCGCAAAAAGAGATCCGTCTGCTTACGATGAAAACAACCGGCGATAAGATTCTGGACCGGACGCTGGATAAAGTGGGCGGTAAAGGACTGTTTGTAAAAGAACTGGATAAGGCACTGATGGAGAAAAGAAGCGATCTGTCCGTGCACAGTCTGAAAGATATGCCGATGGAAGTTCCGGAAGAACTGCCGATCGTGGCATTTTCAAAAAGGGAAGATCCGAGAGACGTGCTGGTGCTTCCGGAAGGTGCAGACAACCTGGATCTGTCGAAACCGATCGGATGTTCCAGTCAGAGACGAATCCTGCAACTGCAGCAGATGTACCCGGAAGCGACCTTTAAAAGTATCCGTGGAAATGTGCTGACCAGATTGAACAAACTGGATGGTGGAGAGTACAGCGGACTGATCTTGGCAGCAGCAGGATTAAAACGACTGGGACTGGAGAAACGAATTTCCAGATATTATGAGCCGGATGAAGTGATTCCGGCAGCAGGACAGGGGATTCTTGCAGTTCAGGGACGACAGGGAGAAGATTATTCGTATATGGAGCATTTTGCAGACAGAGAGGGAACGATTGCAGCACTTTGTGAGCGTGCCTTTGTCCGATATCTGGATGGCGGATGTTCCTCTCCGGTAGCAGCCCATGCGGTAATCGAAGGTGATGAGATTTTCCTGCGAGGGCTGTATTATCAGGAAAGTACCGGAAAGCATAAGATAGGAACGATGCGAGGCTCTTTGGAAGATCCGGAGACCCTGGGTGTGAATCTGGCAAAAAAACTGATCTGGGAGGTTGGGAAGAATGAGTAGACAGGGAAAAGTCTGGCTGGTAGGTGCAGGTCCGGGTGATGTGGGACTTTTTACCATCAAAGGAAAAGACATCCTTGCAAAAGCGGAAGTTGTGGTATATGACAGTCTGGTAGGTGACGGTGTGCTGACAATGGTACCGGAGAATGCGGAGAAGATCAACGTGGGCAAACGTGCCGGGCATCATACGATGAAGCAGGAAAATATTAATAAAGTCCTCCTGGAAAAAGCACAGGAGGGAAAACAGGTGGTACGGCTGAAGGGTGGCGATCCGTTTCTCTTCGGACGTGGTGGAGAGGAACTGGAACTTCTGTGCGAACATAAAATTCCATATGAGGTTGTACCCGGTGTAACTTCCTGTATCGCGGTTCCGGCCTATAACGGAATTCCGGTCACACACAGGGATTTCTGTTCTTCTGTTCATGTGATCACCGGTCACAAACGGGCAGGAGAAAGATATAACATTGATTTTGAAGCCCTGGTCAGGACAAAAGGAACGTTGGTATTTCTGATGGGAATCACGGCGATGGAAGATATCTGTAAAGGACTTCTTGAAGCTGGTATGGATCCGGAGACACCGGCGGCTGTTTTACAGCAGGGAACTACCGCGGGACAGAAAAGAGTAGTGGCTACGGTGAATACATTAAAACAGGCCTCCGATGCGGCGAAGATCCAGACACCGGCAATTATTGTGGTCGGACAGGTCTGTCAGGTGGCAGATACTTTTGGATGGTATGAAAAACTGCCGCTTGCCGGTTATAAAGTTCTGGTAACCCGTCCGAAAGAACTGGTTTCCGGCATGGCAAAGAAACTGCGGGAACAGGGAGCCGAGGTGCTGGAACTTCCGGCGATCGGTGTGAAACCGGTGGAAGACAGAACAAATCTTTCCCGGGTATTTGAAAAACTTGACACTTATCAGTGGATTGCATTCACCAGCCCGAGCGGTGTAAGAATTTTCTTTGAACTGCTGATGGAAGCCGGAAAAGATATCCGCGCACTGGGACAGATAAAAATTGCCGCCATCGGAAGAGGAACAGAAAAAGCATTAAAGAAACATAATCTGTATCCTGATCTGATACCGGAAGTCTTCGACGGGGCATCTCTGGGAGAAAAAATGGCAAAAGAATGTGAGCCGGGAGCGAAGATATTACTGGCAAGAGCGGCAATCGGCAATAAAGAAGTGATCGAAGAACTGGCAAAAAGAGAAGACCTTATAGTAGATGATGTGGCAATTTATGATACATTCTATGAGAATCAGGATCTGATCGATGAAAAAGGACAGTTTGAGAGCGGGAAGATCGACTGTGCCGTATTTACCAGTGCATCAACGGTAAAAGGCTTTGTAGCTGCCACAGAGGGACTGGATTATACGAAAGTTCTTGCAGCCTGTATCGGAAAACAGACGCAGGAGGAAGCGTTACGATACGGAATGAAAACTGCAGTCGCAAAAGAAGCATCTATTGACAGTCTGGTGGAACTGGTAATAAAATTGAAAGGGTAGAGAGAAAAAAACCAAGCTAAGATAGAAAGTGACAGAAGAAAAGAGGAAGAACAGTCATGGATATGATAAAGAGACCGAGAAGACTCCGCGGAGGAGAGACAATCAGAAAGATGGTACGGGAGACCCGGATGGACAAGTCTTCCCTGATTTATCCGATGTTTGTACAGGAAGGCATCGGAAGAGAAGATGAGATTCCGTCCATGCCGGGACAGTTCCGCTACACGCTGGATCGTCTGCCATATGAACTGGAACGTCTGGCGAAAGCAGGTGTGGGAAGTGTGATGCTTTTTGGTATCCCGGATCACAAAGATGAGATTGCCAGTCAGGCGTATGCCCAGGATGGCATCGTACAGCGGGCGCTGCAGGTGGGAAAAGAAAAATTCCCGGAGCTGTATTATATTACCGATGTGTGTTTGTGTGAATATACCAGTCATGGGCACTGTGGCATGCTTTGCGGGCATGAAGTGGAAAACGACAGCACTCTGGATCTGCTGGCCAAGACAGCTCTTTCCCATGTACAGGCAGGTGCGGACATGGTGGCACCTTCTGATATGATGGATGGCCGTGTTCTGGCGATCCGCAGGATGTTAGATAAAAACGGTCACAAAGAGATCCCAATTATGTCCTATGCAGTAAAATACGCATCTGCGTTCTACGGACCGTTCCGTGAAGCGGCAGATTCCGCTCCGGCATTCGGAGACAGAAAGAGTTATCAGATGGATCCGCACAACAGCCGGGAAGGTGTGAAAGAAGCCCTTCTTGATGTGGACGAAGGGGCAGATATCATCATGGTAAAGCCGGCACTTTCCTATCTGGATATGATCACAAAAGTAAAAGAAGTGACCAACGTTCCGGTAGCAGCCTACAGTGTCAGCGGAGAATACGCGATGGTGAAAGCAGCGGCACAGAAAGGCTGGATCGATGAAGAGAGAATTATGTGCGAGATGGCAGTGAGCACCTATCGTGCCGGCGCACAGATTTATCTGACGTATTATGCAAAAGAACTGGCAAAATGTATGGACGAAGGGAGAATCGGATAATGAGCAGATCAGATGAATTATTTGAAAGAGCAGTGAAAGTTATCCCGGGAGGTGTCAACAGCCCGGTACGTGCCTATGGTTCTGTAGGGATGACTCCAAGATTTATCGAGGGCGCATCAGGCCCATATGTAGTGGATGCAGACAGCAAAAAATATATTGATTATATCAGCTCCTGGGGACCGATGATTCTCGGACACAACAATCAGGAAGTTCTGAACGCCGTGATCCGGAAAGCAGAGAGTGGTCTGAGTTTCGGTGCGGCTACCGAGATCGAGGTGGAGATGGCGGAATTTATCTGTGAAAATATTCCGTCCATCGAGATGATACGAATGGTCAATTCCGGAACAGAAGCCGTGATGAGTGCGATCCGTGCCGCAAGAGGCTATACAGGAAGAAATAAAATCGTCAAATTCGCCGGATGCTATCACGGACATTCCGATGCTCTGTTAGTAAAAGCAGGATCCGGTGTGATGACGGCAGGAATCCCGGACAGTGCCGGCGTACCGGCGGGAGCAACCCAGGATACCCTGACGGCTGTATACAACAACCTCGAAAGCGTTAAGATGCTGTTTGAAGAAAACGAAGGACAGATCGCAGCCGTGATCGTGGAACCGGTCGCAGCTAATATGGGTGTGGTACTTCCAAAGGAAGGCTTCTTAAAAGGTCTTCGTGAACTCTGTACGAATCATGGTGCAGTTCTGATCTTTGATGAGGTAATTACAGGTTTCCGTCTGGCATTCGGTGGTGTGCAGGAGCGGTTCGGAATCGAGGCGGATCTGGTAACTTACGGAAAAATCATCGGTGCCGGTATGCCGGTAGGTGCTTTTGGCGGAAAACGGGAGATCATGGAAGTGATCGCACCGGTAGGCCATGTATATCAGGCAGGAACTCTGAGCGGTAATCCGGTAGCTATGGCCGCAGGTCTGACACAGCTGAAAATCCTGAAAAATCATCCGGAAATCTATACTCATATGAGCCAGATGGGAGAAAAGCTGTATGAAGGTATGAAAGAACTGGTGAAAAAATACGGAAAACCATGGAAAGTCAACCATATCGGATCTCTGGGATGTATCTATTTCACCGATCAGGATGTGGAAAATTATGAAGACGCAAAAACTTCTGACACAGAGGAGTTTGCACGTTACTTCCACTATATGCTGGAACATGGTATCCATCTGGGACCGTCCCAGTTCGAGGCAATGTTCTTATCCAATGCCCATACCGAAGAGACAACCAAAGAGACACTGGGAATCTTTGAGGGATTCCTGAAACAGGAGTAAGTAGAGGAAACCGTTCAGAGCCTGCAACTGCGAAGGCATGAAACGGTTCATCAAAGAGGATATCAAATAAATGAAAAGTGAATGGATGATAACCCTGCTCACGGCAGGGGGCATCCTGATCCTGTGCGCTGCCATGATCATCTGGGATAAGATCCGGCAGCGCAAATGGTTTCTGCGGCATCTGAAACAGCGGTGGGGAACCGTACCGGATCGGGAATATACCCAGGAGGAACTGGAAAGCATCTCCCATTATGCGAAACGGAATGAGGGAGAGCAGTTTATGATCGATGATATCACCTGGAACGATCTGCAGATGGATGAAATTTTTATACGTATCAACAATACACTTTCTTCCTGCGGCGAAGATGTACTTTACCAGATATTGCGCCAGCCGCAGATGGATCGAAACGTGTTGGATGAAAGAGAACGGCTGATTGCATATTTTCAGACCCATGAAGAAGAACGGATTCAGGTGCTGACACGGGTAAATGAGGTCAAAAAGATCTGGAAAATGTCTATTGCGGATTATATCGATGCATTGAAAGACGTGGATCGCAGAGGAAGAGGAAAATACCCTCTGCTTGCAGGACTTTCGGCAGCGGCAATTGTCGCTACGCTGATCCGCCCGATCCCGTGTATGTTTCTGTTGCTTCTGATGCTCTGCGTCAGTGCGGTGGTTCATACACGGGATTCCAAAAGGATTGAACCGTATCTGAACTGCTTTGTCTGTATCCTTCGTCTTCTGCGGGCAGCGGATCAGTTTGAAAAACTGGACAATCCGGTGATTCAGACCTATCTTGACCGGATCCGAACAGGCAGAAAGAAAATGAAAAGTTTCCGCCGGGGTGCTTTTCTGGTGGCTTCGACGAATTCTGTACAGGACGGTCTGGAAGCAATCATTGTCTCCTATCTTCGCATTATCTTTCAGGTGGATTTTATCAAGTTTTATTCGATGCTGAAACATGTAGAAGGGAATGAATCTACCATCGAAGATATGTATCAGGCGATGGGAGAGTTAGATGCTTTGATTGCGGTTGCTTCGTTCCGGGAGAGTCTGCCTTATTACAGCCAACCTGAATTCGCGGAAGTGAATGACCGGGAGGGTGCATCTTTGAAAGTGGAGAAACTGTATCATCCGCTGATCGGCGATCCGGTTGCAAACAGCATACAGATGCAGAAGGGAGTGCTGATCACCGGATCCAATGCTTCCGGAAAATCTACATTTTTAAAAACCATTGCGATCAATACCATTCTGGCTCAGACCGTACACACCTGTATTGCAAAGGATTACTGTGGAAGTTTTATGAAGGTTCTTACTTCTATGGCATTGCGGGACAATCTGGCAGGTGGCGAGAGCTACTATATGGTAGAGATCCGTTCTCTGAAACGAATTCTGGAAGAGTGTGAGAAACCAGAACCGGTGCTTTGTATCGTGGATGAGGTTCTTCGCGGAACCAACACCATCGAGCGAATCGCCGCATCCTCACAGATCCTGCATTCTCTGGCAAAACCGAAAGTTCTTGCCATGGCGGCAACGCACGATATCGAACTGTCCTATGTCCTGGAAAAAGAGTATGATAACTATCACTTTGAGGAAGAGATTCAGGAAAATGATGTGGTATTTGACTATAAACTCCGCACCGGCAGAGCCATGACGAGAAATGCGATCCGCCTGCTTGCTATGATCGGTTATGATCCGAAGATTATCGAGGCGGCACAGGAGAGCGCGAAACACTTTGAAGAAACCGGTGTGTGGAAATAAAAGGAGAACTGTTATGTTAGTGAAAATCTATACCGACGGCGCAGCCAGAGGTAACCCGGACGGACCGGGAGGATATGGCTGTGTCCTGCATTATACCGATCGAAATGGAAATCTTCACGAGAAAGAACTTTCCGCAGGATATAAAAAGACGACAAATAACCGGATGGAGCTGATGGCAGCGATCGTGGGTCTGGAAGCCCTGAACCGTCCCTGCCAGATTCAGTTATATTCCGATTCCAAGTATCTGGTAGATGCCTTCAACCAGCATTGGATCGACGGCTGGATCAAAAAAGGCTGGAAACGCGGAAAGAATGAGCCGGTAAAAAATGTGGATCTGTGGAAACGTCTGTTACAGGCGAAAGAACCACACCAGGTGGAATTTATCTGGGTGAAAGGCCATGACGGCCATGAGATGAACGAGCGGTGCGATTATCTGGCAACCTCCGCGGCGGATGGAGACAATCTGTTGGTGGACCCGGGGATTGCATAAAGAAAAAGAACATGTATTTTAATTATATTAATAGTTAAAATACATGTTCTTTTTTGTATATAAAACGCTGTACTAGAGCGTGTTTGAAAAAGGCTTTTCGTGAGCTGCGAGTCCCAGTTTGTGGGAAATTTTATCCGAATGAGGGCGGCGTAGCGGGCTACGGCAACCGAATAAGGGTAAAATATGCCGCAAAGTGGGGCTTGCAGATTGCGGAAATGATTTTTCAGACATGCTCTAGCAATATCAACCGGGAAGATCTCCACGGATCCGGCAGCGGTAATCGCTTGGTGTGATTCCCATGATACGGTGAAAGATTTTCGTATAATAGCTGGCACCGGAGAACCCAACCTGTAAAGCGATCTCTGTGATGGTATACGAGGTATTGACAAGCAAAGGAATACTCTGTTCGATACGGTAAGTCATCAGATAATTCATCGGTGTCTGGTGGAGAAGACGTTTGCAGAGTCTTTCACACTCCCCGGGACTTACAGAGACTGCATCTGCAAGATCCTTCAAAGATATTTTACCGGTATAATGAGAGTGAATATAAGTAAGAAACGTATCCAGTGTTTTTCTGTCTCTGGATATTTTTTTGGCGGGAGCGATCGTAAAACCAGGTCGCTGACTCATTTTCCAGAGAAGTCCCCAGGTGGTGGAAAGATGGGAGAGAATCTGCAATTCCCAGGTTTCCGGTTGTTCCTGATGAAGAATTCCACACTTGTAAAGAATATCCAGAAGTATCTGCTGTTCAGGATCTTCCGGACGTATATAAAGTGCAGGAGTTGCCGGATTACCGAGCAGAGGTTTTACATATTTTCGGAAAAGAATATTGGACTCGGTACCGTAGATAAAAGCTGGGTGAAAGATAATGGTATGAGATACTGCTGTTTCACTTCCCACAGGATGACAATCGTGCAGCTGTTTGGCATTGATCCAGAGCACCTCTCCGGGGTGGAGCACATATTCAGTTAATTCAACCTGAATCCGTACAGATCCCTGAAGCTGATAGTGAAATTCCACTTCCGGATGCCAGTGCATGGGAACATACAGGGTATGTTCCCCGCTTTCCGACACTGGAAAATAATCCATGTGGATATCAACCGGAAAATCATGGCTGCCATGAAGCTGATTTTCTTTCAGATTTTTCTGGGTGGAAATGACAGGACAGTTTGTTGACATAAGCGGTACCTCGGATTATGTTGATTTTGTTATAGAAATTGCAGATATTGTGATAGCTGAATTCCTGTGAAATTATTATACTGTCTTTTGTGTTAAAACACAAGAAAGGAAGTTCAGAATGATTTTGTTATAAAAAACAGATGAAAATCTGATTTTCAGGAGAGAGGAAGAGAAGGAGGATCTTTTATTATGGGAACAAAAAAGAATAATCTGGGGGTTCGTATCGCGATGGCGGTAATCGGAATAGCACTGACTGCTGTTTCTGTGGGGCTTCAAAAGATTTCGGGACTTGGAGTGGATCCGTTTAGTGTTATTATTTTCGGTTTTTCCAATGCCTTTCATGCGACATATCAGACCGTATATATTGTGGTGTGTGCCGTTTTGCTGAGTATAGCATTTATTTTTAATAGAAAATTACTTGGAATTGCAACGGTTGTCAATCTGTTTTTCAGCGGATTTGTTACAGACGCCACCAGAAAAGCAGTTGTAAAAGTGGTGGGGGAACATCCCTCAATGGCAGTTCGTGTTATCTTATTGCTGATCGTTGTACTGTTGATTTCTATTTCTTCAGCTTTGTACTATTCTTCAGAACTTGGGGTATCTCCATACGATGCACAGGCACTGACAATTGCAGAGAAAACAAAATTTCCCTTCCGCGCAGTGAGAATCGGTACCGATGTGGTATGTTGCACTGTCGGGTTTGCTCTGGGAGGAGACCTGGGACTGGCTACCCTGGTGTATGCTTTTTGTATGGGACCGTTTATCCAGTTTTGCAGGGAACATTTTACGGATAAGATGGCAGCAGGAGAACTGTTTCACAAATAAAGAATGATAATAAGGGAAAATCCGCTGGCATGCCGGCGGATTTTCTGTGTGCACGGAGTATATTTGAAATCATATTATAAAAAACGGTGTGGGAGCAGACAGCATAGCATCCGGTGTATTTTTTCCATGAGTTTTTCCAATAATCACGGAATAATGATTGACAGTATGCATGCAGAATGATATACTCGTTTTGTTAAAAAGATAACGGTAAAAATTACCGAATATCGACCACATAGAAAAGCGTAAGGTGTCGGATGACAGAAGATTTCTGTTAATCCGGTGAAAAGGGAAACAGGTGTGAATCCTGTACGAACTCGTCACCGTGATTCGCGAGGGAAGACAAAAACCACTGGGAAACCGGGAAGGTGTCGAACCGCTTGAGCGATCAGCCGGGAGACCTGCCTTTGCGCAGTACGGGAACGAAAGTTCAGGCCACGAGGAATTGGCAGTACGAAAGAAAAACCTGTTTGCTTGTATAAAAATGGTTTTTCCGGCACTTATGGTGAAAGAAACATCTATAACCGTTAAACGGTTTTGGTATCCCTGAAACTGATTCTGAAACTATAAGAAGAATTCCAAATGTAGTACCTACTACCTTCGTCTCCGGACGGAGGTTTTTTACGTTTCATGCGGGCAAGACCACAGACAACCTTCTTCGGAGAGCCGTCCTGTACCACCGTGGTACACAATCTCAAAAGGACAAAGACAGGAGGAACCATGAGATGAAAAAGAAAATTGTAGTGCTGATGCTTTCAGCAGCTATGACCATGTCCATGATGACAGGATGTGGAAACACAGCAAAGGATGACAGTGCATCCACAACAACAGAAACAACACAGGATGCAGAAGCCACAGAAGAAGCAGAACCGACAGAAGAAGCCACAGAAGAAGCAACAGACGACAGTGCATCTGACCAGGAGGCAGCAGATAAAGTAGCAGCCCTGATCGATCAGATCTATGTGCAGGAAAGAAACGACAACACTGACGAACAGTGTAAAGAAGCCAAAGAAGCCTGGGATGCTCTGACCGACGCACAGAAAGAACTGGTAGAAGGTGAAAATGCAGACCCTGATTACTTCGGAAGAGATACCGGTGATGCATCCAAGGACGATCCGTTAAACGGAGATGACATCGGTGACAACGAACTGCTGGTAGTAAGTTTCGGTACTTCTTTCAATGACAGCCGTACAGCAGATATCGGAGGTATCGAGAAAGCCCTGCAGACCGCATATCCGGACTGGTCCGTAAGACGAGCTTTTACCGCACAGATCATCATCAACCATGTACAGGCCCGTGATGACGAGAAGATCGACAATATGGATCAGGCCCTGCAGCGTGCCGTAGACAATGGCGTAAAGAACCTGGTGGTACAGCCGACTCATCTGATGCATGGCGCTGAGTATGACGAGCTGACAGAAGCAGTAGAAAGCTACAAAGATAAATTTGAATCCGTAACCATCGCAGAACCACTGTTAGGAGAAGTCGGGGACAGTGACGATGCAGTCAATGATGATAAAAAAGCAGTAGCAGAAGCCATCACGGCAGAAGCAGTGAAAACAGCCGGATACGACAGTCTGGAAGTTGCGGAAGCAGACGGAACCGCATTTGTATTCATGGGACACGGAACTTCTCACACTGCAAAGATCAGCTACAGCCAGATGCAGAGCCAGATGAATGATCTGGGATATGACAATGTATTTATCGGTACCGTAGAAGGAAAACCGGAAGATACTGCATGTGAAGCAGTGATCGAAAAGATCAAAGAAGCAGGATACAAAAAAGTAGTGCTTCGTCCGCTGATGGTAGTAGCCGGAGACCATGCAAATAACGATATGGCCGGAGATGATGAGGATTCCTGGAAGAGCCAGTTCGAGGCATCAGGAGCATTTGACAAGATTGATACTCAGATCGCAGGACTGGGAGAGATCTCTGCTATCCAGGATCTGTATGTAGCACATAGTAAAGCTGCAATTGATGGAAAGAGCGCTTCTACAGCAAACTAAAACATATCAGATACGTAACTGCTCAGCACCCACTGTGAAGGTACTGAAAAGTTATGACAGATGAATAAAAGGAACAGCCTGTCCGATCAGCTGCTATTCAGTGACTGGTCAGACTGGCTGTTTTTTGCCAAAATCCAGAGACATACAAGTCAAAATGCCATCACCGAAGGTGATTAGAAATGCATACTGCATCGTAACTGTGAGGGTACTGAACAGTTACGATGCAACATTGACAAGTAATTGGAGCGGTGCTAGAATAAACAGGAAATACAGCATAACTGAATAAAATGTGTAAGGTGCCGGACGAAAAAATGTCCGGTGAAAAGGGAAACCGGTGAGAATCCGGTACGAGCTCGTCACCGTAATTCGCGAGTTGAAGCTAATAACCACTGGGAAACCGGGAAGGGAGCCAAAGTGTCAGAGCGATCAGTCGGGAGACCTGCCTTTCGCAGTACGGGAATAAGAACAGTTACTGTGCTCGGTAACTGAGAATTCAGGCCACGAGGGACTGGCAGTACAAAATTAAGAAAGTCAGAATCATACTGGCTGATTCTTGTGTAACCTGTGCCTCCGCCAATTGGCGGAGGTTTTTCTTGTATTGGACATTAATAATTGGTCCGGTGGATCAATTATGATTTTCTTTTTTATTCATTTATGTACTCATATCTGAGAACAGGAGGATTTAACATGAAAAAGAAACTGGTAGTATTGATGTTATCAGCAGCCATGACAGCAACACTTCTGACTGGCTGTGGCGACACCAAAGAAACAACATCCGAATCCACAGCAACCGAAACAGAGGCAGAAGCCACCGAAGAAGTCGCAGATGACAGTGCATCTGACCAGGAGGCCGCAGATAAAGTAGCAGCCCTGATCGATCAGATCTATGTGCAGGAAAGAAACGACAACACTGACGAACAGTGTAAAGAAGCCAAAGAAGCCTGGGATGCTCTGACCGACGCACAGAAAGAACTGGTAGAAGGTGAAAATGCAGACCCTGATTACTTCGGAAGAGATACCGGTGATGCATCCAAGGACGATCCGTTAAACGGAGATGACATCGGTGACAACGAACTGCTGGTAGTAAGTTTCGGTACTTCTTTCAATGACAGCCGTACAGCAGATATCGGAGGTATCGAGAAAGCCCTGCAGACCGCATATCCGGACTGGTCCGTAAGACGAGCTTTTACCGCACAGATCATCATCAACCATGTACAGGCCCGTGATGACGAGAAGATCGACAATATGGATCAGGCCCTGCAGCGTGCCGTAGACAATGGCGTAAAGAACCTGGTGGTACAGCCGACTCATCTGATGCATGGCGCTGAGTATGACGAGCTGACAGAAGCAGTAGAAAGCTACAAAGATAAATTTGAATCCGTAACCATCGCAGAACCACTGTTAGGAGAAGTCGGGGACAGTGACGATGCAGTCAATGATGATAAAAAAGCAGTAGCAGAAGCCATCACGGCAGAAGCAGTGAAAACAGCCGGATACGACAGTCTGGAAGTTGCGGAAGCAGACGGAACCGCATTTGTATTCATGGGACACGGAACTTCTCACACTGCAAAGATCAGCTACAGCCAGATGCAGAGCCAGATGAATGATCTGGGATATGACAATGTATTTATCGGTACCGTAGAAGGAAAACCGGAAGATACTGCATGTGAAGCAGTGATCGAAAAGATCAAAGAAGCAGGATACAAAAAAGTAGTGCTTCGTCCGCTGATGGTAGTAGCCGGAGACCATGCAAATAACGATATGGCCGGAGATGATGAGGATTCCTGGAAGAGCCAGTTCGAGGCATCAGGAGCATTTGACAAGATTGATACCCAGATCGCAGGACTGGGAGAGATCTCTGCCATCCAGGATCTGTATGTAGCACATACCAAAGCTGCAATGGATGGAAATGATGCATCCGCAGCTGGTTCCGAAGAGGCAGAGGAAACAGCCGGCACACTGGAAGATGGTACTTATGAAGCAGAATTTGACACAGACAGTGGAATGTTCCATGTTAACGAAGCGAATGACGGAAAAGGTATCCTGACAGTAAAAGACGGAAAAATGACGATCCATATCAGCCTGGTATCTAAGAATATCGTAAACCTGTATGTGGGAAAAGCAGCAGATGCACAGAAAGACGGTGCAGAACTTCTGCAGCCAACAACCGATACGATCACCTATGATGACGGAAGTACAGAAGAAGTATATGGCTTTGATGTTCCGGTAAAAGCACTGGATGAAACCTTTGATCTGGCACTGGTGGGTACCAAAGGAAAATGGTATGACCACGAAGTAAGTGTAAGTAATCCGGTAAAGGCAGAGTAAGGAAATAGTTACTGAGAATGGAGTGGACAGTAACTTTGATGGTAAATCAGCCCCTTGACAAAAAAAGCAGAAATTTGTATACTACACAGGTATGATTGATTCATAAGAAAATGCATGGATAAGAACCAGTAGCAGCAAGCATCCGTACAGAGAGGCGCCGGTTGGTGAGAGGCCCGCGGGAAACTTCCTGTGAATACATCTTTGAGCTTTGCACCGAACGCATCGTGCTGGTAGGCTGCAACGGAAGGACCTCCGTTATACGGGTCAGAGTATAGATTTACCTGTACTTACAGAGGCAGGAGGTGCGAACCTTCTGTGAAATTAGGTGGTATCACGGAACCTGGCTTCCGTCCTATAAAAAGGACGTGGCCAGGTTTTTTGATGCCCAGATTTCCAAGCTCAAAAGCTGTTCGTGCTTGCACGAAAAGGCTATTGAATTTGGAAATCGTCAAACATGAGAAAGCAGCGATTTACGAAGTAAATCAGCGGATTTCGAATGTTTGCAGGATTGTGAGAGCAGCAAAGCTGCAAAACAATCCGGGGCATCAAGTCATGGTCAAAAGTTTTTTGACCATGACTTCCTTCTAATAAACACGAAAAGGAGAATTTTATCATGACAATTTATGACGAATTAGTTGCCCGTGGTCTGATCGCCCAGGTAACCGACGAAGAAGAAATCAAAGAACTGGTCAACAATGGAAAAGCAACATTTTACATCGGATTTGATCCGACCGCCGACAGCCTTCATGTAGGACATTTCATGGCACTGTGCCTGATGAAACGTCTGCAGATGGCGGGAAACAAACCGATCGCTCTGATCGGTGGTGGTACGGCTATGGTAGGCGATCCTTCCGGAAGAAGTGATATGCGCCAGATGATGACACAGGAAACTATTCAGCACAACTGTGACTGCTTTAAAAAACAGATGGAGCGTTTTATTGATTTCTCTGACGGAAAAGCACTGATGGTAAATAATGGAGACTGGCTGTTAGGATTAAACTATGTAGATTTCCTGCGCGAGATCGGACCGCATTTCTCTGTAAACCGTATGCTTACCGCAGAATGCTACAAACAGCGTATGGAAAAAGGATTAAGCTTCCTGGAGTTCAACTACATGCTGATGCAGAGCTATGACTTCTACATGCTGTACCAGAAATACGGCTGTAACCTGCAGTTTGGCGGAGACGACCAGTGGAGTAACATGCTGGGTGGTACCGAACTGATCCGCCGTAAATTAGGAAAGAACGCATGTGCCATGACCATCACCCTGCTGTTAAACTCTGAAGGAAAGAAAATGGGTAAAACACAGTCCGGTGCGGTATGGCTGGATCCAAACAAAACTTCTCCGTTTGATTTTTATCAGTACTGGAGAAATGTGGCAGATGCCGATGTCCTCAAATGTATCCGTATGCTCACCTTCCTGCCGTTAGAGCAGATTGACGAAATGGATAAATGGGAAGGAAGCCAGTTAAACCAGGCAAAAGAGATCCTGGCTTACGAACTGACTGCCCTGGTACATGGTGAGGAAGAAGCAAAGAAAGCACAGGAAGGTGCAAGAGCACTGTTCTCTGCGGGTAATGCAGCAAACATGCCGTCCACTACACTGGCAGCCGAGGATTTCCAGGATGGAGCCATTGATCTGATCTCTCTGCTGTGTAAAGCCGGTCTGGTAACTTCCCGTTCTGAAGGACGTCGTGCCATCGAGCAGGGCGGTGTATCCGTAGACGGAGAGAAAATTACAGATATCCGTTACAACGTGAAAAAAGAAGATATTACAGAAGAAGGTCTTATTGTAAAACGTGGTAAGAAAAAATTCATGAAAATCTGCTTATAAGAAGGGTGTCACTTGCACGGGCATCACAATTGTGCTAAAGTAGAAAGATAGAGAAAAATTGTGGAAGCTCCGGAATGTTTCTGGAAAAGCTCCGGAATCGTGGAGCTTCTGACAGCAATAAATATGAGGAGGAACATACAGTGAAAAAGTATGGAGTAAACGAACTTCGTCAGATGTTTCTGGACTTTTTCGAGAGCAAAGGTCATTTGGTAATGAACAGCTTTTCCCTCGTACCCCAGAATGATAACAGCCTTCTGCTGATCAATGCAGGTATGGCACCATTAAAACCGTATTTTACCGGAGCAGAGATTCCGCCGAGAACCCGTGTGGCTACCTGCCAGAAATGTATCCGTACCGGTGATATCGAGAACGTAGGAAAGACAGCCCGTCACGGTACTTTCTTCGAGATGCTTGGTAACTTCTCTTTTGGTGATTACTTCAAACACGAAGCCATCGCATGGTCCTGGGAATTTCTGACCAAAGTGGTAGGTCTGGATGAGAACCGTCTGTATCCGTCTGTATACGAAGAGGATGATGAAGCCTTCGATATCTGGAATAAAGAAATTGGTGTTCCGGCTGACAGAATCTTCCGTTTCGGAAAAGAAGACAACTTCTGGGAGCACGGTGCAGGCCCTTGCGGTCCGTGTTCTGAGATTTACTATGACCGTGGAGAAAAATACGGCTGTGGTAAACCGGGCTGTACCGTAGGATGTGACTGCGACCGTTATATGGAAGTATGGAATAACGTATTTACCCAGTTCGAAAATGACGGGGAAGGTCATTATGAGACTCTGAAACAGAAAAATATCGATACCGGTATGGGACTGGAACGTCTGGCTGTTGTTGTTCAGGATGTAGATTCTATTTTTGATGTAGATACACTGTGTGCCCTGAGAAATAAGGTCTGTGAAGTTGCCGGAAAAACTTATGGTGTCAATCACGAGGATGATGTATCCATCCGTCTGATCACGGATCATATGCGTTCCGCTACCTTCCTGATCTCTGATGGGGTTATGCCGACCAATGAAGGAAGAGGCTATGTTCTTCGCCGTCTGATCCGTCGTGCAGCCCGTCACGGACGTCTTCTTGGTATCGAAGGACCGTTCCTGGAGAAACTGAGTGAGACTGTCATCGAAGGATCCAAAGATGGATATCCGGAACTGGAAGAAAAGAAAACCTTTATCCTGAACGTTTTGCATAACGAAGAAAGTCAGTTCAACAAGACCATTGACCAGGGACTTAAGATTCTCGCCGATCTGGAAGCTGAGATGAAAGAAGCAGGAAAGTCCGTCCTTGGAGGCTCCGATGCCTTCCGTCTGTATGATACGTATGGATTCCCGATCGATCTGACGAAAGAGATTCTGGAAGAAAAAGGATACACTATTGATGAGGACGGCTTCAAAGAAGAGATGGAAGTGCAGAGAAAACGTGCAAGAGAAAGCCGTGCAGTCAGCAACTATATGGGCGCAGATGCAACTGTATACGATGAGATCGACCGCAATATCACAACCGAATTTGACGGATATGACAAACTGGAAGCTGTCTCCAAAGTAACTGTTTTGACCACAGAGACAGAGATCGTGGATTCCCTGATGGAAGGTCAGAAAGGAACCATCTTTGTAGAAAAGACACCGTTCTACGCTACCATGGGTGGACAGGAAGGTGACACCGGTGTGATCACCACTGCAAACGGTGTATTCCGTGTAGAAGATACCATCAAACTTCGTGGCGGCAAATACGGTCATGTAGGTGTGATGGAATCCGGTATGATCTCCAACGGAGATGAAGTAACACTGAAAGTAGACGAGCAGGAAAGAAAAGACACCTGTAAGAACCACAGTGCAACCCATCTGCTGCAGAAAGCCCTGAAGACTGTTCTTGGCGCTCATGTAGAACAGAAAGGTTCTCTGGTGAATCCGACCAGACTGCGTTTCGATTTCGCACACTTCCAGGCAATGACTCCGGAAGAGATTGCAGAAACAGAGGCTCTGGTAAATAAAGAGATCCAGGCTGCACTGCCGGTAACCACACAGATCATGGGTATCGAAGAAGCTAAGAAAACAGGTGCTATGGCACTGTTCGGTGAGAAATACGGCGATGAGGTACGTGTAGTATCCATGGGCGATTTCTCTGTAGAACTCTGTGGTGGTACTCATGTGGCAAATACAGCGAATATTACACTGTTCAAGATCGTATCCGAAGCAGGTGTTGCGGCAGGTGTTCGTCGTATCGAAGCACTGACAGGTAACAACGTGATCGAATACTATCGTCAGATGGAAGAAAATCTGCATACAATCGCAAAAACACTGAAGACCAGTCCTGCTGAGATCACAGAAAAGATCACACATCTGCAGAAAGAAGTAAAAGAACTGCAGAGTGAAAATGAATCTCTGAAGAGTAAGATGGCTCAGGATTCTCTGGGAAATGTTATGGATCAGGTTGTGGAAGTAAAAGGTGTGAAAGTTCTGGCATCTGCCGTTGATGGCGTAGATATGAATGGACTGCGTGATCTGGGCGATCAGCTAAAAGAAAAACTGGGTGAAGGTGTGGTAGTTCTGGCATCTGCCAAAGATGGCAAAGTAAGCCTTCTTGCCATGGCAACACAGGGTGCTATGGATAAAGGAGCACATGCAGGTAATCTGATCAAGGCAGCGGCTGCAATCGTCGGAGGCGGCGGTGGCGGACGTCCGAATATGGCACAGGCCGGCGGCAAGAACCCGGATAAGATTCCGGAAGCTATCGCAAAAGTAGCAGAACTGGTAGAGGGACAGCTGAAATAAATCCAGTCCGGAAAAAGCAACAAAAAAACCGGAAAAATTTCAAAAAACCAGTTGACGAAATAAAAAAATCTGTTATAATAATTACCAGTGCAATAAAATACCCAAACAGTTGTATTATGCACAATCTACAACTGGAGGGAGGTTAGGTGTGAGACTATGTCAAACGTTATCGTAAAAGAAAACGAAACTTTAGATAGTGCTCTGCGTAGATTTAAACGTAGCTGTGCAAAAGCAGGCATTCAGCAGGAAATCCGCAAAAGAGAGCATTACGAGAAACCAAGTGTTCGTCGTAAGAAAAAATCTGAAGCTGCAAGAAAACGTAAATATAATTAATATGTGCACATTGGCGTAAGCCATGAGAAGAGGGATACTGCGAGCAGGATCCCTCTTTTACGTATATATTTTTCAAATCTTATAATTTCTTTAAGATTTGAAATCTGTATAGTCTTTTGCAAAGGCATATGATATAATTTTCGCAGAATAGAAATCTGCTTATAAGTGCAGAAAAAGAAATGAGGGGAAATTTCTATGTGGACACATGCAGTGTATGGCACGGATCTGTATCATTTTATCCAATGGTTTATCCTGTATAGTTTCATGGGGTGGGTAGTGGAATCCATCTATATGTCATTTTGTAACAGGAAACTAACTAACCGCGGATTTGCGTTTTCACCCTTTTGTCCGATCTATGCAGTAGGAGCTTTGTCAGTGTATGGCATGCTTCGTCCGCTGGAAGGCCAATATGTGGTGCTTTATCTGGCGGGCGCGGTTCTTGCTACGATGCTTGAATATATTACGGCAGTGCTTATGCGAAATCTGTTTGGACAGGTCTGGTGGGATTATACGGAGAAACCTTTTAATTATAAAGGTGTGATCTGTCTGGAGAGTACTATAGCGTGGGGATTCTATACAATCTTTATGTTTGGCTTCCTGCAGAGATTTGTAAACTTCGTATCCGACAGCTATTCTGTTCGATTTGGCAGAAACCTGGCGGCAGTCGTGGTTGTGATCTATACATTTGATTTTTCGTTGCATCTGTTCAAAGCGAAAATGAACAGAATGCCGAGAAAAGTGGAAGAGATGAAAGAACGTGTCGGTTTTCATATTGGAAAAATGAGGTAACTATTCCGCAGGTAACTGTGAGAATACTGAACAGTCACAGAATGAGTAAAAAACGGGTGCTAACCCAGGGTGTGATAATCCTGAGTCAGCACCTTTTTATATTGTTCCTGTAAAGTTTCCAGAGTGAAAGGTTCTGTGCTTTCGGCATGAACACCATGGGAGGCAGCGAGCTTGTCGGTGTAATCGGAAAGCTTGTAAACGGTATAGATATTCTGATCATGATTATAATGAGTAACCAGAGGAACCAGATCAGCATTACGGATGGAAAGAGCATCGGAGACCGGATCCCGAACAATGGTAATATCTGCCATGCCGCCAAGGAGACAGATAGGGTCTTTCTGCGTGGAAATAAAGTTTCCAAGAGAGTAATAGACCAACATCTGATGTCCGCTGTCATCTGTCAGTGTCTCAAAATTCTGTAGCGTATGGCTATGGGCACAGATGGCAATATCGACACCCTGATGTAACAGCAACTGGAGAAATGTTTTCTCCTCAGTATCTGGTTCAGTGGAATATTCTGCTCCGGTGTGAAGAAAGGCGATGGTCATATCACTGATTTCCTTTGCTTTTTTGACATCGGATATTACCTGATCTGTGCGGAGAAGATCAACTGCATAATCCGGAAGTTCATCGTAAGGTTCATTGTTTACTGTAGTTGTGTAGTTGAGAAGGGAAAAAGTAACATCCTTACAACTGATGGTAGTGATTTCACCGGCACTTTCTGCGGAATCATGGATACCGAGAAGAGCAACTTCCGGGTGACTGGTTTTCCAGTATCGGATAGTGTCGGTAATACCGGTGATTCCCTTGTCAAAAACATGGTTGTTTGCCTGTTCCACGATATCGAATCCGGCGGTAACAAGTGCATCACCGATTTCCACAGGGGATCCGAAAGCGGGATAAGAAGAAATGTTTGCGTGATCGGATACAAAGATGCTTTCTTCATTGACTGCGGCGAGGTCTGCGGCAGAGATATCATCCCGGATGTGTTCATACAGGTGATCATAATTCCATACGGTCTGTGTGGTATCTGCAGATTCATAGATTCCCTGATGAATCAGATTATCGCCGACGGCGACAAAATGAATGGTATTATTTTCCAGTTTCTGCTGTTTTTGCAGCTCAGATACCTGCTTTTGTTTTATCTGTTTCCGGAGTTCGGCCTCCTGGGCGGCGGCCCTTTGATGATTCTGATAGAGTGTGACGAATAAACCGATTCCGGCAGTCAGGATCAGACAGGAACAGGCAAGAAATATCTTTTGACGCCGGACCTGTTGCTGGCGTTTCCGTTTTTGTTCCAGTTTGCGTGATTCCCGCATCCGGCTGGTATTGTTTTGTGTGTTAGGTGTATCCATAAAGTTCCTCGTTGTTTCTCATTCTGTAAGAATTATCGGTACTATTCAGCAGGTAGCATTCCGCAAGGTGTTCTGGCATGTATTTTACCAAGATCCCGAGACATACAAGTCAAGCACCACCGAAGGTGATTAGAAATGCATATTTACTCGTAACTGCTAGAGCGTGTTTGAAAAATCATTCCCGCAATCTGCACGCCTCATTTTGCGGCATATTTTGCCCGAATTCAGTTGCCGTAGCCCGCTACGGCGCCTTCATCCGGACAAAATCTCCCACAAATTGTGATGCACATCTTGCAGAAAGCCTTTTTCAAACACGCTCTAGGGTACTGAACAGTTATTGATTTTCTTTAGCTGACATATAAATATAACTATTATACAAAAAAAGAAAGAAAGTAGCAAGAAAATCTCAAGCAAATTGTATAAAAAAAGTAAAGAATAGGTTACTGTTCATATTCCCGTGCAAAAAGCAGATGTTCCGGCATATAGTGAAACAAAGACCTGAAACGGGCAAAGACGATGAAGAAAAGAATTACCACATGGGTATTACTTCTGATGCTGATAACGGCTGAAATCTGTCCGGCGAAAATCCAGGGTGCGGTACAGCCGGCGCCGGAGATCAGCGCACCGGGAGCGGTACTTATGGAACCATCTACAGGAACTGTTTTATACGAAAAAAACGGAGAAGAACAGCGAAGTCCGGCAAGCATTACCAAAATCATGACTCTGCTTCTGATTTTTGAAGCACTGGAAGACGGACAGATTACGTTGGAGGAAGAGGCGGTAACCAGTGCCTATGCAAAAAGCATGGGGGGATCTCAGGTTTTTCTGGAAGAGGGAGAAAAACAGACAGTGGAGACCCTGATCAAATGTATTGTAGTTGCATCGGGAAATGATGCATCCGTGGTAATGGCAGAACATCTTGCGGGAAGCGAGGAAGAATTTGTCAAAAGAATGAATGAAAAAGCCGGAGAGCTTGGCATGCTACATACACAGTTTGAGGACTGCTGCGGACTTACAGATTCCGAGGAACATTATACCACGGCTTCTGATGTTGCAATTGTCTCGAGAGAACTGATTACCCGCTTTCCCCGTATCCTTGAGTATTCCTCTATCTGGATGGAAAATATTATCCACAGAACGGCACAGGGAGAGAAAGAATTCTGCCTGACCAATACCAACAAGCTGATTCGCAGTTATGAAGGGTGCGTTGGTCTGAAAACCGGAAGTACCAGTGTGGCAAAATATTGTGTATCAGCAGTTGCACAGAGGGGAGAGATGACGTTGCTTGCGGTAGTCATGGGTGCGCCGGATGCCAAGGTGCGATTTAAAGATGCGGCAGCCTTGCTTGATTATGGATTTGGAAAGTGTAATCTTTATCTGGATGAAAACAGGAAAAATCCGGATCCGGTACCTATAAAAGGAGGCGTGAAAGCGGAGGTGTCATGCCGGTATACAGGGGAATTCCGGTATCTGGATACAGAAGGGAAAAATCTTTCACAGATAGAAAAGAAGATTGTGTATATGAAGAATCTGCAAGCACCGGTAAAAAAAGGAGATATCGTTGGCGAAGCACAGTATTTGCTGGATGGAAAGGTGATTGGCAAAACGGATATAGTGGCTGCGAAATCTGTAAAAAAGGCAGGTCTGTGGGATTATATCAAACATATCAGAAAGAGAATGATAAAGGGCGATGATTATTCGGCAGACAGGTAACTGTTTGATACAAAAACTGACGGGAATGAAACAGAAAACTGTTTTCCCGTCAGTTTTGAAAATGTAACAGTATCGGTTCCTGGTTTACATTACGATCTGCGCAGAACGTATCGGAATCATCACATCTCGAAAATTACTGCCTGATAACCTGGCATATGAAGGATATCTCCGTTAAGATCCAGTGTGTCCAGATTGTTCATCAGCACTTTTTTGTAAGTTCCAGGAAGAACAACGTCCTGAGCATCGTGCTGATAATTGGCAACTACCAGCAGAGTTCTGTCTGTGCCTTTTCTGTAATAAGCCATCAGATTGGTCTGTTCTTCTTTGTATGGGACAAATTCGCCGTATACAACCACATCTTTGTATTCCGGATTCTTGCGGAGGGCGATCAGCTCTTTGTACCAGTGATACATGGAATCCGGGCGATTCGCCTGTTCAGCGGCATTGATATCGGTATAATTCGGATTCACTTTCAGCCATGGGGTTCCTGTGGTAAATCCTGCGTTAGCAGTTGCATCCCACTGGAATGGAGTACGGGCATTGTCACGGCTATAAGGAACAACAGCTTTGAAAGCGGATTCCGGAGTCAGTCCGGCGTCCAGTGCTACCTGATACTCGTCGAGGGTGCTGCAGTCATCAATTTCATCTATGGAGTGGAAAACAACATTTGTCATACCAAGTTCCTGTCCCTGATAGATGAAAGGCAGTCCGCGGAGCATAACGTTGACAGCGGCAAGCATTTTCTTACTGGTGTCGCTGACGTCTGCTTCCGGGATATAGTGGCTGACACCGCGAGGCTCATCATGATTTTCGATGATATTGGAGATGAATCCGATATCCCCCAGGCGTTTCTGGGTACCGAAAGCAGCTTTTTTGTATTCCTCACCCCATACAACCGGTTTGCATTTGTACCATCCGTCATCGGATTTGCCGGCGATGGTTTCGGCAAAATCAAACATGGAAGAGAAGTGACCATTGTTTCCGATAAATGCTTCCAGAGCATCCGGGCGATCGGTAAATACTTCACCTACAGTAAATGCTTGATGTTTTTCGAATGTTTCTGTTTTCATCTCATGCAGAAAGTCATCGATACCTTCCGCATCATGAAGCATGTTATCGATGCTTGCCAGCCCGTCATCACGGTCTGCAGGATAGCTGGTATAAATATTCGGCTTTTTAATGTTCATGATTGCATCGATACGGAAGCCGGCTACACCGCGATCCAGCCACCAGTTGATCATTTTGTATATTTCTTCCCGGAGTTTGGGATTCTCCCAGTTCAGATCCGGCTGTTTTTTGTGAAAGACATGCATGTAATATTTGTCGGTGTGTCCCGGCAGAAGATCCCATACAGGACCGCCGAAATAAGAACGCCAGTTGTTTGGTAATTTGTAATCCTTGGCATCTGCAATATAAAAATATTTACCGTATTCGCCGTCCGGATCTTCGCAGGCTTTTTTAAACCATTCGTGTTCGTCGGAACAGTGGTTGACAACCAGATCCATAACGATATACATATTACGGGATTTTGCTTCTTTTAACAGTTCGTCCATATCCTCCATGGTTCCAAATCTTGGATCGATATCATAATAATCGGAGATATCATATCCCTGATCTGCCAGTGGAGAACAATAGATCGGGGAGAGCCAGATAATATCGATTCCCAGATCTTTAAGATAATCCAGTTTGCTGATCACACCTTTCAGATCACCGATACCGTCGCCATTGGTATCGTAAAAGCTTTTTGGATAAATCTGATATGCGGCTTTTTCGTGCCACCATTTTTTCTCTAACATTGTAGAATCCTCCTTGTGTATGGCCTGTGAATTATTTAGTGACATTATAGACAATGCTGAGGAGAAAAACCACCGAAAAACTGATTAAAAAGTATATTATTCTGACTTTTTGGAAAGATATAATTTTCGGTATTGCAGAGGAGTGATTCCGGTTTTGCGCTTGAAAAGTCGCTGAAAATTCCCCATATTATTGAATCCACATTCCAGACAGATTTCTGTTATCTGTGCATCACCTGTCTCTAACAGCCGGATGACCTTATTCAAACGGTAATCGTTAATATAATCGATGGGAGTTTTCCCGATAGAACGTTTGAAAAAGCGGCAGAAATACTGCTCGTTCATATTTACCTGGGAAGCCAGATCCTGTACATACAGTTTTTCATGGTAATGATCCGTGATATAAGAAAGCACGGTTTTGATGGCTGTGATCTTCTGACTTTCTGTTCTGGGCGACTGGCACATCAAACCGGCTTCCATGAGAATCCCGATGAGCTGAAGTATCCCTGCCTTGATCTGCAGCTGAGAGATGACATCATCCGTAAGAATCTGTTCGCCGGTGATCAGAGTTTCTTTGCTTTGCGAAAAAATATGACTGATCTGTTGATAACAGCTGCGGAAGGCAGAAAAAAAGGGGCTGGTCTGATCGAGAAAACGGGGAAATGTCAGCTTATTCTGCGTCAGTGGAAGTAAAATGGATTCATCGATCGAGTCATAATCCTGGAAAAGGAGCATAGATGGTGAGAAAACAACTGCCTGTTCATCAAATTCCATACTCAGGGAACGCAGAGAATGAAGTTCTCCGCTGTTAATAAATAAAAAACATTCCCGGTCAGTTCCGTAAGGTTCCATATTGATATCCAGTTTGAAAGAACCGTGATGAAGATAAACGATTTCAACCTCCTCATGCCAGTGATGGCGGACACGAAGACGGTGACTGGGATTGCAAAAATGATAATAAGCACAGGGAAACAGGCGTGTACCGTGGGACTGCTTTTCTTTCAGAGACGGTTGCTGAGATGTCTGATTCATATAAAGTTCCTCCTGCTGATAAAATTATTTGGTAATTATCCGGAAGATAGTATTCTACTAAAAACCGAACAGTTGCGATACGTCTATCTTATCATACTAAACGGGTCTTTTCTATCATAGGATACATAGGAGGGGTAAAAATGAAAAGAATCTGGGAGCGGGAGATGTGGATAGTGCTGGGATTCCTTGCCGGATGTTTTGCTCTTGGAATGGCAGGCGGGATCCTGTTTGCCAATCTTGCATATCCGTGTCGAAACGGACAAAATCAGATATTAGAATTGTATGCACTGACGCAGATTAAAAAGAAAGAAGGAAAATCAACAGAATATTTCTGTTATCTTCTGGAAAACAGAATATTTGCAGTTCTGTTTTTTATACTGACGGGACTTACAGGTGCCGCGCACTTTATTGTGGTGGCAGCGGCAGCCTGGATGGGATTTCTTGCAGGTGCGGTGGGAAGCCTTTTGATTCTGGAACTTGGACTGGAGGGATTCCTGATTTTTGCAGGTTCTTTATTTCCACAGGCTTTTGTATATTTTCCTGCAGTTGCACTGTTGATGACAAAAATTTACAAAGAAGGGGGAAATATCTGGAAGAAACCGGTAAAAGTAATAAGAATCTATTTTTTGACCGGTTTGATCGCAATGATTCTGTGTCTTTCAGGTGTTGTTTTTGAAGCATATATTAATCCGGTATGGATGAGATGGATTCTGGGACGATTATGCTGAGAAAATATTTTACAAGATATGGTAGACATAAGATTTAAGCGTTCGATATGTTGTAGTTTTGGATGAAAATTGGGAAATGTAGAGATAAATCTGAAAAATAAGGGTTTGCTTTTCTGAAAAAACACAGTTATAATAAATTTACATGCAAAAACAGGTGAGGTTTTTGCTCTATCATTATACAATGAGGACACGGGAAAATATGGAAACAGAGATAAAAATATTTATATCTTATTTACATAATACAAAAAGAATGTCCGGCAATACGGTGGTGTCCTATGAGAGAGATCTGAGGAAAATGATGCAGTATTTTCAGGAAGCACATCAGATTACCCGGGTACAGGATATCACGGAAACCAGTCTGAATTCTTATATGTTGTATCTGGAAAAGAATCATTTTGCAGCGTCTACGGTATCGAGAAGCGTAGCTTCCATGCGTGCGTTTTTCCAGTATCTGTATCAGGAGCATCTCATAGAAAATAATCCGGCAGATCATCTGCATCCGCCCAAGGTAGAAAAAAAGATGCCACAGATTTTGTCTGTGGAGGAAGTGGATCTGCTTCTTCGTCAGCCGTCGGACAGGACGCCGAAAGGATTGCGGGATCGGGCAATGCTGGAACTGTTGTATGCCACCGGAATCCGGGTCAGTGAACTGATTCATCTGGAAATGTCGGATGTGAATCTGGCGATGGGATATATTAATTGTCGGGATACGGACAGTGAGCGGGTGATCCCTTTTGGAAGCCAGGCAAAAAAGGCATTACAGCAATATATGCATACAGTGCGGAACGGGTTCCTGAAGGAGCAGGAAAGCGAAGTGCTTTTTACAAATTGTTCGGGAAAACCGATGAGCAGACAGGGATTCTGGAAAGTACTGAAACACTATGCACAGACTGCCGGGATCGAGAAAGATATTACGCCGCATACTCTGCGGCATTCGTTTGCTGCACATCTGATCCAGAACGGAGCAGACTTAAAAAGTGTGCAGGAGATGTTGGGACATTCGGATATATCGACAACGCAGATGTATCTGAATATGAATGTGTATAAAATCAGGGATGTTTATACCAAAGCACACCCGAGGAAATAAGAGGAGAGAAATTATTATGAGTATTCAACTGTTGAAAAAACTGCCAACACCGACGGAGATCAAAGCTGATTATCCGGTGACACAGAAAGTGGCACAGATCAAAGCGGAGAGAGATGAGATGATCCGAAAAGTATTTACCGGAGAGTCCGATAAGTTTCTGGTCATCATCGGACCTTGTTCCGCAGATAACGAAGAGGCAGTTTGTGAATATATCAACCGTCTGTCCAGGGTACAGGAAGAAGTGGCAGATAAGCTGATCCTGATTCCGAGAATCTATACAAACAAACCGAGAACAACCGGAGAGGGTTACAAAGGGATCCTTCATCAGCCGGATCCGGAGAAGAAACCGGATCTGCTGCATGGTCTGATCGCTATCCGTAAGATGCATATGCGTGCCATCGAGGAATCGGGTCTGACAGCAGCCGACGAAATGTTGTATCCGGAAACCTGGAGATATCTGGATGATATTCTTTCTTATGTTGCTATTGGAGCTCGCTCTGTGGAGAATCAGCAGCATCGTATGGTAGCAAGCGGTATGGATGTTCCAGTGGGTATGAAAAATCCAACCAGTGGGGATCTGTCTGTGATGCTGAATTCTGTTGTGGCAGCACAGATCAAACAGAACTTTATCTACAGAAACTGGGAGGCTGAGACGGACGGCAATCCGCTGGCTCATACAATTCTTCGCGGAGCAGTGAATAAACATGGCAATGCGATCCCGAACTATCATTATGAGGATCTGCAGTTCCTGCTGGAAAAATATAATGAGAGAGATCTGCAGAATCCGGCGACGATCGTGGATGCGAATCATTCGAATTCGAACAAGCAGTTTAAGGAGCAGATCCGTATTGTGAAAGAAGTGCTTCACAGCAGAAATGTTTCCGGGGATATTAAGAAGCTGGTGAAGGGCGTGATGATCGAGAGTTATCTGGTTGAGGGCAGCCAGAAGATCGGATGTGAGAATCACGTGTACGGAAAATCGATTACGGATCCTTGCCTGGGCTGGGAGGATTCGAGAGAGTTGCTGCATACGATTGCGGAGCTTTGTTAGGATAAAAAACAAAAAAATAAGAGTAGTTGGCTAAGGGGACGTGGCTGGCTTGCGATCCATGGGTGGACAACTTGGGCAGGGCAACTTTGAACTAATCACTAACTTCGACTAATTGACGCTGGTCAGCTGACCAGCGCCAAAGTCTACGTAAGTGCTGGATTTCAAAGCTTGCCCTGAACGCCCAAAAAGTGTTGTCCACCCATGGATCACAAGCCAGCCACTGGTTTTGGCAAACAACGAGCTAAAGTCTATGCTTGCATGAGAGACTGGTGACTGTTGCAATAACGAGTAAAATTCGCGAAGCGTATTTTATCTCGACTTTTGTTGCATTGCATATCAATAATTGGTCCGGTGGACCAATTTTGATTTTCGTGAATATATTTTTATGTGCTTTTAGAGGTAAATGAAAAGTCGTTTGTGAATGGTGTGAAAAAGAAGGCACAGAGTAAATCTGAAAAGTTCGTATATTACAGATAACTTGTTTTCTGATATGAAAGATAAACATGGTTAGTGTGAAGTTTTTTGGTTGAATAATTTCATCATCAGCAGGAATATTCCTCCGGTTATAAGAACGCTTCCGAACAGTGCGATATATCCACTCATTTTCATTTCAGACAGTATGTGGTAGAGAAACAGACCGCATCCACATCCAAGGATCATTCCACAACAGGGCAGGACGATCCATTCTACTGCCGGAAATCGAAATTTTACACTTTTATGTAAAAAGATCAGGTTTAATCCCGTAATGATAAGCTGGCTTAAAAGCAGTCCGAAGAGGTAGCCGCGGATTCCCATGTGGGGGATTGCGAAGGTCACGAAGAGGATTCGGATTCCAAGGCCGGCGAGGTTCTGAATCAGGCATTGGACGGTGTGTCCCAGGCCGTTCAGGATCCCGGTCAGAGTGGCGGTGAGATAAAGGAAAGGACAGAGAAATGCCAGAATCTGTAAAAAGATGCCGGCGTCCGGGTTTCTGTAGAAGATCAGTGCCAGTTTTTTTCCGAAAAAGAAGAAGATTCCTCCTGATAGAAAGCCGAGCCACAGGCAGTATTGAATCGTTTGTTCGGTAGAGCGGATGATGGCATCTTCTTTTCCGGCTGCCTGCTGTCCGGCGATGGTTGGGAGGAGCATCGTGGAGAGGGCGGACGTGATCGCAGAAGGAAATAAAATAAAGGGTAATGCCATACCGGTCAGTGCGCCATACAGACTGAGGGACTGCGCGTTTGTAAGTCCGGATGCTTCGAGTTTTCCTGGGATGAGGATGGCTTCGGTACTCTGTAAGAGGTTGACGAGCATGCGGTTCAGGGTGAGCGGGACGGATAAGGTAAGGATTTCCCAGAGGCAGGAACGGACGCGAAAGTCGGTAGTGCCTTTATAGGAAGGTTTCTGGAAAGCGAGACAGACAACGCAGAAGAAGCATGCCGCCAGTTCTCCGAAAAGCATGCCGCCAACGGCGAGAATCGGTGTCGGAGCAAGGTTTTGCTCCAGGAAAATCAGGTAAATGACATAAGAAGCACCCACCCGGGCAAACTGTTCCAGTAATTGTGATACAGCCGGAACCGTGGTTCGGCGGGTGGAAAAGTACCAGGCATGGATGCAGGTGTGTATGGAACAGAGGGGCAGACTGAAAGCAAGCAGCTGTAGAAGTTCACAGCATCGGATCTCATGTAAGATATGAAGGCTGATCCAGGATGCGCGGGTGTACAGAAAAAAGGACACGATCAGTGAAAGTCCCACAGAAAGTCCGCTGCCACTCAGGAAAAATACCCATCCCTTTCTCGGATTTCCCTTGGATAAAGCGGCGGAGCAGCAGCGGGATAAGGCACTCTGAATGCCGGCGGAGACACCGGACAGGCAGAAGGCATAGACCGGGAAAATCATCTGGTAGATTCCCAGACCCTGTGCACCAATGGTGCGGGATAGGAATATCCTATAAAAGAAGCCAATCAGGCGGCTCAAGATACCCGCACAGGTGAGGATGGCAGTACCGGTGAGGACAGGATGCTTCGCAGAAGAAAACATAACAAGCTCCGGGGCTTTTTTTAAATATATGAGGCTGCCAGCCTTGACAGAACCGGGGAGTCGTGTTATATTGACAAAGGGTCATATCCCAGTAGATTACTAGGGAATCTGAAAGACCAAAGGAAACTTCCGGAAGGGAGGCAACATGAAATTATCAACGAAGGGCAGATACGGTCTCCGAGCGATGATCGATCTGGCTGTATATAGTGAAAAAGAACCGGTGTCTATACAGAGTATAGCGGATCGGCAGAACATCTCCGAGCGTTATCTTGAACAGCTGATGGCCAGTCTGAAAAAGGAAGGACTGGTGAAAAGCATCCGGGGAGCCAACGGAGGGTACCAGCTGGCAAGACCGGCAATCGGTATCTCGGTTGGAGATATTCTTCGTGCACTGGAAGGAGATCTGCGGGCAGTAACCTGTCCGGCAAACGGCGAAGAAGGAAACGGTGGCTGCGAAAATGCAGATCTGTGTGTGACGCGATATGTATGGCAGCGCATCAACGAAGGAATTACTCATGCAGTGGATACCATGTATCTCAACCAGTTGGTGGAAGAGAGTAAAAAACTGAAAGAAAAAGGACAGGTACAGCCTGCAGGCTGTCAGGGATAGGAGGCAAAATCATCATGAAGAAAATTATTTATCTGGATAATGCGGCAACCACAAAAGTTGCACCGGAAGTAGTAGAGGCGATGCTCCCGTATTTTACGGAGTACTATGGCAATCCGTCCAGCGTATATGAACTGGCAGGAATCAGCAAAAAAGCAGTGACAGAAGGAAGAGAAAAAGTAGCTTCTGTCATCGGAGCGAACCCGAATGACATCTACTTTACCGCAGGCGGTTCCGAGTCCGATAACTGGGCACTGAAAGCTACTTACGAAGCATATAAATCAAAAGGAAACCATATCATCACTACCAAAATCGAGCATCATGCGATCCTGCATACCTGTGAATGGCTGGAAAAACAGGGTGCAAAGATCACATATCTGGATGTGGATGAAAATGGTGTTGTAGATCTGGATCAGTTGCAGAAGGCTATCACACCGGAGACCATCCTGATCTCTGTAATGGCAGCAAACAATGAAATCGGCACTCTGCAGCCAATCAAAGAGATCGGTACTATTGCAAAAGAACATGGTATTTTATTCCATACAGATGCCGTACAGGCATTTGGTCAGATTCCGATCAATGTAGATGAGTGCAATATTGATATGTTAAGCTCCAGCGGACATAAGATCAACGGACCAAAAGGTATCGGATGTCTGTATATCCGCAAAGGACTGAAACTGCGTTCCTTCGTTCATGGTGGTGCTCAGGAGAGAAAAAGAAGAGCCGGAACAGAAAATGTACCGGGTATCGTAGGATACGGTGTGGCAGCAGAACGTGCACTTCGTACCATGGAAGAACGTACCGCAAAAGAAATCGAAGTAAGAGATTACATGATCAAAAAGATCCAGGAAGAGATCCCGTACTGCAAACTGAACGGACATCCAACACTGCGTCTGCCGAACAATGTAAACTTCAGCTTCCAGTTTATCGAGGGAGAATCTCTGCTGATCATGCTGGATATGGCAGGTATCTGTGCATCCAGTGGTTCCGCCTGTACTTCCGGATCTCTGGATCCTTCTCATGTACTGCTGGCCATTGGGCTGCCTCACGAGATCGCACACGGATCTCTGCGTCTGACGCTGAGTGAGGAAACCACAAAAGAAGATGCAGATTTTGTTGTTGAGCAGATCAAAGGTATCGTAGCGCGTCTGAGAAGCATGTCTCCGCTGTACGAAGACTTTATGAAAAAACAGAATAAATAATAAAAAAGATTAACATACGAATATACGGAGGAAATATAGATATGTATAGTGAAAAAGTAATGGATCATTTTCAGCATCCGAGAAATGTCGGGGAAATCGAAAACGCCAGCGGTGTAGGTACCGTAGGTAATGCAAAATGTGGAGATATCATGAGAATGTATCTGGATATCGATGACAACGGTATCATTCAGGATTGCAAATTCAAAACATTCGGTTGTGGTGCAGCTGTCGCAACCAGCAGTATGGCCACTGAACTGGTAAAAGGAAAAACTATTCAGGAAGCACTGGAAGTAACTAATAAAGCTGTTATGGAAGCACTGGACGGACTGCCGCCTGTAAAGGTACACTGTTCCCTGCTGGCTGAGGAAGCCATCCACGCAGCACTGTGGGATTATGCGGAGAAACATCACATCAAGATCGAAGGCTTAAGCAAACCGAAGTCCGATATCAGTGAAGGGGAGACCGAAGAGGAAGAATATTAATGAAAAAAAAGGTAGTTGTAGGGCTGTCCGGAGGAGTTGACTCCTCTGTGGCAGCCTGGCTGTTAAAAGAACAGGGTTACGATGTGATCGGAGTAACCATGCAGATTTGGCAGGACGAGCCGGAGCTGATCCAGGAAGAAAACGGGGGATGCTGCGGCCTTTCTGCCGTTGACGATGCCAGAAGAGTGGCACAGATCCTTGATATTCCATATTATGTTATGAATTTCAAAAAAGAATTCAAGGCAAATGTCATGGACTATTTTGTGGACGAGTATCTGCACGGCCGCACACCGAATCCGTGTATCGCCTGCAACCGCTATGTAAAATGGGAGTCCCTGCTGCAAAGAAGTCTTGCCATCGGTGCGGACTATATTGCCACCGGACATTATTCAAGAATCGAGCAGCTGCCAAACGGCAGATATGCGATCCGCAATTCTGTGACTGCGGCAAAAGATCAGACCTATGCACTGTACAATCTGACACAGGAACAGTTAAAGCGGACACTGATGCCGGTAGGTGAGTACTCCAAAGACCAGATCCGTGTCATGGCAGAAAAGATCGGACTTCCGACCGCACACAAAAAAGATTCTCAGGAGATCTGCTTTGTGGATGATAACGATTATGCAGGATTTATCGACGGGTACGGTCAGGGAAAAGTGCCGGAAGGCAATTTTGTGGACAAAGACGGTAAAGTTCTCGGACGTCACAAAGGAATCACCCGTTATACGATTGGACAGAGAAAAGGACTGAATATCGCACTTGGAAAACCGGTATTTGTACAGAAGATATGCCCGGAAACCAATGAAGTGGTTCTTGGAAGTAACGAAGATCTGTTTACGACCACTGTGCGGGCAAACCGCCTGAACTTTATGGCAGTGGAAGACATTCCGGAAGAGATCGGAGCTCTCGGAAAGATTCGTTATAATCACAGAGGGGATACCTGCAAAGTAAAACGAATCGGTGAAGATTTACTGGAATGCCACTTTGATACTCCGGTCAGGGCAGTGACACCGGGACAGGCACTGGTACTGTACCAGGGAGAGTATGTGCTGGGAGGGGGAACCATTGTATGACGAGCCGGAAAGGAACCATTCCATATGAAGGAAGAATAACTGCAGACTGTCATATCCACACAGAATTTTCGTCGGACAGCGAGACAAAAATCACAGATCAGGTAGAACGTGCCATCGCACTGGGACTGGATCATATCTGTTTTACAGATCATATGGATATGGATTATCCGGAGGGAGAATTCGAACTGGATACGGATGCCTATGTAAAACGGGTACTGGAGCTACAGGAAGAATACAAAGACCGGATCCGCATCTGCCTTGGTGTGGAACTGGGCATGCAGGAGCATCTGAAAGAACGCCAGCAGGCCTACATTGAAAAATATCCTTTTGATTTCGTCATTGGTTCCATGCATCTGATCCACGGAGAAGACCCTTATTTTGGAAAAATATATGAAGAAATGGGGGATGAAGAGGCGTATCGTGAATACTTCCGGGCAACTCTGGAAAACTTAAAAAGAGCACCGAAGATCCATACACTGGGCCATCTGGACTATGCGGTGCGCTACGGGAAAGAGAAAGACAGATATTATTCCTATGAGAGATTTTCACAGGAAATCGATGCGATCCTGCAGTATCTGATCAGTCATCAGATTGCACTGGAAGTAAATACAGCAGGTCTTCGAATGCTTGGCTTTACCAATCCCCACCCGGATGTGATCCGCAGATACCGGGAAATGGGCGGAGAACTGATTACAGTCGGTTCCGACGGTCATGTGCCGGAGTATCTGGGCTATGGATTTGACCGACTTCCGGAATTACTGTCTGACTGTGGATTCGATTCTTATACAGTGTTCAGAAAGGGAAAACCGGAATTCAGAAAAGTTTTGGTGAAAATTTGAAAATATGCTTGAATTTTTCAGGCAAATTAGGTAGAATAATTACAGGTTGATGTTTCTTTAACAATCTTATAGAAACCTCACAAATTTTATTTACTTTTTAGGAGGAATGAAAATCATGGCAGTAAAAGTAGCAATTAATGGTTTTGGACGTATCGGTCGTCTGGCATTCAGACAGATGTTTGGAGCAGAGGGATTTGAAATCGTTGCAATCAACGACCTGACTTCCCCAAAAATGTTAGCACACTTACTGAAATATGATTCCACACAGGGAAAATATGCTCTGGCTGACACAGTAAAAGCTGGTGAAGATTCTATCACTGTTGATGGAAAAGAAATCAAAATCTACGCAAAAGCTAATGCAGCTGAACTTCCTTGGGGAGAAATCGGTGTAGATGTAGTTCTGGAGTGTACTGGATTCTATACATCCAAAGACAAAGCTCAGGCTCATATCGATGCTGGTGCTAAACATGTTATCATTTCCGCTCCGGCTGGAAACGATCTGAAAACAATCGTTTACAACGTAAACCATGAAACTCTGACAGCAGATGATCATATCATCTCTGCAGCTTCCTGTACAACAAACTGCCTGGCTCCTATGGCAAAAGCTCTGAATGACCTGGCACCGATCAAATCCGGTATCATGTGCACAATTCACGCTTACACAGGAGATCAGATGACTCTGGACGGACCGCAGAGAAAAGGCGATCTGAGAAGATCCCGTGCAGCTGCAGTTAACATCGTTCCAAACAGCACAGGTGCTGCAAAAGCTATCGGTCTGGTTATCCCGGAACTGAACGGCAAACTGATCGGTTCTGCACAGCGTGTTCCAACTCCTACAGGATCCACAACTATCCTGACAGCAGTTGTTGAAGGTAACGTAACAGTTGATCAGATCAACGCAGCTATGAAAGCAGCTTCTAACGAGTCCTTCGGATACAACGAAGACGAAATCGTATCCAGCGATATCGTTGGTATGAGATTCGGTTCTCTGTTTGATTCTACTCAGACAATGGTTCTGCCACTGGAAAACGGTACAACAGAAGTACAGGTTGTTTCATGGTATGACAATGAGAATTCTTACACAAGCCAGATGGTAAGAACAATCAAACACTTCGGAAAACTGCTGAATGCATAATCCATAGGCTCATTGGGGGTCCGGTCTCTTTGGACCGGGCTCCTTTTTTATACAGCTGCGGCTGTAATTGCACAGATGTGCGAATAATAAAAAGGAGGCATATGCCAATGCTTAATAAAAAATCTGTTGATGATATCAACGTAAAAGGCAAAAGAGTTCTGGTTCGTTGCGACTTCAACGTACCTCTGCAGGATGGAAAGATCACAGACGAGAACCGTCTGGTAGCAGCACTTCCTACTATCAAAAAACTGATTGCTGATGGTGGAAAAGTAATTCTGTGTTCTCATCTTGGCAAACCGAAGGGAGAGCCGAAACCAGAATTATCTCTGGCACCGGTTGCAGTAAGACTGAGCGAACTGCTGGGACAGGAAGTAAAATTTGCAGCTGATCCGGAAGTTGTCGGACCAAACGCAAAAGCAGCTGTAGCAGCTATGAATGACGGCGAAGTAATCCTTCTGGAGAACACCCGTTACCGTGCAGAAGAAACCAAAAACGGAGACGAATTCTCCAAAGAACTGGCTTCTCTGTGTGATGTATTCGTAAATGATGCATTCGGAACCGCTCACAGAGCTCACTGCTCTAATGTAGGTGTTACAAAATATGTAGATACTGCAGTAGTTGGATATCTGATGCAGAAAGAGATCGATTTCCTTGGCAATGCAGTAAACAATCCGAAAAGACCATTCGTTGCTATCCTGGGTGGAGCAAAGGTTTCCAGCAAGATTTCCGTAATCAACAACCTGCTGGATAAAGTAGATACTCTGATCATCGGCGGTGGTATGGCTTATACTTTCGCAAAAGCAGAAGGTGGTACCATCGGTGTATCCCTGTGCGAAGATGATTATCTGCAGTATGCTCTGGATATGAAGAAAAAAGCAGAAGAAAAAGGTGTAAAACTGCTTCTGCCTGTAGATAACAGAATCGGTGATGAATTCTCTAACGACTGTAACATGAAAGTTGTTCCATGTGGACAGATTCCGGATGGCTGGGAAGGTCTGGATATCGGACCGGAAACAGAAAAACTGTTTGCAGACGCTGTAAAAGATGCTAAGACTGTAGTATGGAACGGACCGATGGGATGCTTCGAAATGCCGAACTTCGCACACGGTACCGCAGCAGTAGCAAAAGCTCTGGCTGAGACAGACGCTACAACCATCATCGGTGGTGGTGATTCCGCAGCAGCTGTTAATATCCTGGGATTTGGTGACAAGATGACTCACATCTCTACCGGTGGTGGAGCTTCCCTGGAATTCCTGGAAGGAAAAGAACTGCCAGGTGTAGCAGCAGCAAACGATAAATAAGAATCAGATCCTGGAAAGGATACAAGAAAAGAGGAAACGTAACATGGCTAGAAAAAAAATTATTGCCGGTAACTGGAAAATGAACATGACTCCAAGTGAGGCTGTTAAACTGGTTGAAACTCTGAAACCACTGGTAAAGAATGACGAAGTAGACGTAGTATTCTGCGTACCTGCTATCGACATCGTTCCTGTAGTAGAAGCTGCAAAAGGAACTAACATCCAGGTTGGTGCTGAGAATATGTACTTCGAAGAAAAAGGTGCTTACACCGGAGAAATCTCCCCGAACATGCTGGTAGATGCAGGCGTAAAATACGTTGTTCTGGGACATTCCGAGAGAAGAGGATACTTCGGAGAAACAGATGAAGATATCAACAAAAAAATGCACAAAGCATTCGAACATGGACTGACACCTATCATGTGCTGTGGTGAATCTCTGGAACAGAGAGAGCAGGGTGTAACCATGGACTTCATCCGTCAGCAGGTTAAGATTGGTTTCCAGGGTCTGACAGCAGATCAGGCAAAGAAAGCCGTTATCGCTTACGAACCAATCTGGGCAATCGGAACCGGAAAAACAGCTACTACTGAGCAGGCTCAGGAAGTATGCGGTAAGATCCGTGAGTGCATCGCTGAAGTATACGATGATGCTACAGCAGCAGAGATCCGTATCCAGTACGGTGGATCCGTAAACTCCAAAACAGCAGCAGACCTGTTTGCTCAGGCAGACATCGATGGCGGACTGGTTGGAGGCGCTTCCCTTAAAGAAGAATTCGGACAGATCGTAAACTACAAATAAATCCTTACATTTGTAAAAAGTAAATAAAGAAACGTGTTAAAACGCCACGAAACGCAAGAAGATCTGGTGATATTCAGCAGATCCAATGCGCTTCGTGGCGTTTTATAATTTCATCACGATCACTTTTAAATGAAAAATACACGATTTCTTAAAAAGTGATCGTTTCACAAAATATTATAACTGTTCAGTACCTTCACAGTTACGAGCCAAAACACCTCGCGGTACAGTGACTACTGAAGAGTTACAAAATATCAATATATTCTCCGGCGAGGGCTTTGTTCATGCTTCTGACAGCACAGAATTTGCCGCACATGCTACAAGTATCGCTGTGGTCATCTTCCGGCATTCTGCTGGCGCGGATGGATTTGGCAGTTTCCGGATCTAAAGCACAGGCATACTGGGCATCCCAGTCGAGCACACGACGTGCATCTGCCATTTTATCATCTATATCACGGGCGCCGGGGATTCCTTTGGCAATATCAGCTGCATGAGCTGCGATTTTGGAGGCAATGATTCCTTGCTTGGTATCTTCTACATTTGGAAGAGCCAGATGTTCGGCTGGTGTTACATAACAAAGGAATGCAGCACCATTCATGGCAGCAACTGCGCCACCGATGGCTGCGGTAATATGGTCATATCCGGGAGCAATATCGGTGACAAGTGGTCCGAGTACATAGAAAGGAGCTCCCATACAGATGCTCTGCTGGACTTTCATATTGGCAGCTACCTGATCCAGAGGAACATGTCCGGGACCTTCCACCATAACCTGTACATTGTGATCCCATGCACGTTTTGTCAGTTCTCCGAGACGGACCAGTTCTTCAATCTGGCATACATCGGTTGCATCTGCCAGACATCCCGGCCGGCAGGCATCACCTAAAGAAATGGTCACATCATATTCCTCGCAGATATCAAGAATTTCATCATAATATTCATAGAATGGATTTTCCTCTCCGGTCATACTCATCCAGGCAAAAACCAGACTTCCTCCACGGCTGACGATATTCATTTTTCGTTTGTGCTTTTTGATCTGCTCGATGGTTTTTCGTGTGATTCCGCAGTGGAGAGTGACAAAGTCCACACCGTCCTCCGCATGCATCCGGATCACATCTATAAAGTCTTTTGCGGTCAGAGTTGCAAGATCACGCTGATAATGAATGACGCTGTCATAGACAGGAACCGTACCGATCATAACCGGACATTCACTTGTCAGTTTACGGCGGAAAGGCTGGGTATTTCCATGGCTGGAAAGATCCATGATGGCTTCGGCACCGAGTTCCACAGCGCTCATTACTTTCTTCATTTCGATATCATAGTCTTTACAGTCACGGGAAACACCGAGATTGACATTGATTTTTGTGCGGAGCATACTTCCCACACCTTCCGCGCTTAAACAGGTGTGATTTTTATTGGCGCAGATCGCTACTTTACCTTCTGCAACAAGCGTCATCAGTTTACTGACATCCATATGTTCCTTTTCGGCTACAAGGCTGATTTCGGGTGTGATGATTCCCTTGCGTGCCGCATCCATCTGAGTGGTGTAATTTCTCATGTTGTTTTGCCTCCATTCTTTTCACATACATAATAAAAAAGTATCTGTTTTTGACGTCAGCAAAACACAGACGTATCCATGCAGAACAAAAATCCATACGTCCGGACAATATATAGGAGTAGTTGCTGACGCCTGCATCAGAAAGCAGGTTCCGGGTTTCTGATGCTGAACAAAATCATAAGATCTTGTCTTTTTTACAGCGGTACAAGGTGGTGTCCCCGATGTATCGCTTTTGACAGCCGGATATACTGAGCGAAGTAAAAAGGACCCTTACCTGAGTAAGGATCCTGTGATCTGTCTGATGGAAAAAAGAAACAGTGTGTGTATGTCTAACTCTTTTATCCGGTATATCTTTCCTACGTTGGCATTATCCAAATCAGGTTTTCGGGTCGAAACGGAATCACGTCTCCTCTCAGCCGGCTTTCACCAGCTCCCCGTCAGCAATATAAAGGTTGTCTTGGTGTTATTATGTATCAGAACAGGTGAAAATGCAAGAGAAAATTCAGAAACAGTAGTGTCTGGCAGGAAAATTCGGAGAAATTTCAGTGTAGCAGACACTTCGCACTTCACAAGTTCACTTTAGTGTGGTAAAATGGGCGAAAAGTGATGTTGCCCTCTGTGGCGGAAAAGGAGAAAAAGGATATGGCAGAAAGAGTCATTAAAGCAGCTTTGCTTGGTTTTGGCACCGTAGGTGGTGGTGTATATAAAGTGTTAAAAATGCAGCAGGAAGAGATGGTTTCAAAGCTGGGAGCCAGAGTGGAACTGAAGAAGATACTGGTTCGGAATATAGAGAAAGCGGCTCAGAAGACAGACGATCCGTCACTGCTTACGAATAACTGGAAAGAGATTGTAGACGATCCGGAGATTGAGATTGTAATCGAGCTGATCGGAGGCATCGAACCGGCGAGAACTTATATTCTGGAAGCGCTGGAGGCAGGAAAGAATGTCGTGACGGCAAATAAGGATCTGATCGCAGCGGACGGTCACATTCTGTTAGATACCGCTGCAAAGAACAAAAAAGATTTTCTCCATGAAGCAGCAGTGGCCGGCGGAATCCCGATCATCCGCCCGATCAAACAGTGTCTGGCAGGCAATCATATTTCTGAAGTTATGGGTATCGTGAACGGTACGACTAACTTTATCCTGACCAAGATGAGCCAGAACGGTATGGAGTTTGCTGATGCTCTGAAACTGGCGCAGGATCTCGGCTATGCGGAAAGTGATCCGACAGCGGACGTGGAAGGTCTGGATGCGGGAAGAAAAGTGGCGATCCTCGCCAGTGCAGCGTTCAATTCCAGAGTGACTTTTGATGATGTATATACCGAAGGAATCACCAAAATCACGGCAACGGATATCGAATATGCCAACGAGATGGGATGCGTGATCAAACTTCTTGGCGTGGCTAGAAATACACCGGAAGGAATCGAGGCGAGAGTCCATCCGATGCTGATCGATGTGAATCATCCGCTGGCATCGGTTAATGACGCATACAATGCCGTATTTGTACAGGGAGATGCGGTGCAGGACGCGATGTTCTACGGCCGTGGCGCAGGAGAACTGCCTACAGCGAGTGCGGTAGTCGGTGATGTCTTTGATATTGTAAGAAATATTCTGCATGACTGCTGTGGAAGAATCGGATGTACCTGTTATAAGAACCTTCCGATCAAACATATGAACGAGATCAGCAGCAAATTCTTCATCCGTATGTTCGTGGAAGACCGTCCGGGTGTCCTGGCAAATATCGCCAGCGTGTTCGGCAACAGTGGGGTCAGTCTGGCACAGGTTATCCAGAGAAGAAAGAAAGACCAGTATGCAGAGATCGTTGTGATCACAGATGAAGTGAAAGAAAAGAATCTGAAAGATGCACTGGCAGTGGCAAAAGGAATGTCTACTGTGAAAGAAATTTCCGGTATGATCCGTGTGGCATAAATAACTTGCAAGTCCTCTCATATAAAGTTATAATGTAACTATTCGTTCAATAGTGACGAAAGTGTTACAAAAACAGGAAGAAATATCAGGCAAAATGCCGATAAATACTGACTGAAGACTTTATATGGGAGGATTTTTTGCATGGAACAGTCAAGAGCCTGGGTGCAGGCGTTAAGAGAAAATATCGGAAAGGTTCTGGTCGGGAAAGAGGAGACTATTGATCTGGTACTGACCACACTGGCAGCGGGAGGACACGTACTTCTGGAAGATGTACCGGGAACCGGAAAGACGATGCTGGCGAAGTCATTATCCAGATCACTGGATGCTGATTTCGGACGTATTCAGTTTACACCGGATCTTCTGCCATCGGATATCACTGGACTGAACTATTATAATCAGCAGGCAGGTGAATTTCAGTTTCGCCCGGGTCCTGTATTTGCCAATATTATTCTGGCAGATGAGATCAACCGCGCGACTCCGAGAACTCAGGCAAGTCTTCTGGAATGTATGGAGGAACGCCAGGTGACGGTAGACGGGGTGACAAGAAAACTGGCAGAACCTTTCTTTGTTATTGCAACCCAGAACCCGTTGGAAACGACAGGGACTTTCCCCCTTCCGGAAGCACAGCTGGATCGTTTCTTTATGAAACTGTCAATGGGACTGCCGGATAAGAAAGAAGAAGTGGGAATTTTAAAGCGTTTTATACTGGATCAGCCGTATGAAACATTGCAGGCAGTATGTAAAAAAGAACAGATTCTGGCAGCGCGGGAGCAGGTAAAGAAGGTTCATGTACATGAACTTCTGCTGGAGTATATGGCAGATCTGGTACAGGCGACAAGAAAAGACAAAGAGATTCTGTCCGGTGTGAGTCCACGTGGAACGATGGCGCTTCTTCGGGCATCTCAGGCGTATGCATGGATCCGGGGAAGAGACTATGTGGTGCCGGAGGATATCAAAACAGTAGCCGGTCCTGTCATGGCACATCGTCTGGTATTGTCAAGAGGATTTGGCGGGGCAGTTACCGGTCAGACAAAGATTGAGGAGATTCTGGGTCAGGTGAGCGTGCCGACAGAAGAATGGGAGAGATAGCAGATGATCATTATAGTAGTACTGATCGGTGCATTTGTGATGAATGCTGTGCTGGTGAAGAGCTACGGGCATCTGTGGGAAAAACATCTGGATGCACGTGTGGAATTTCAGAAAGAACCTTCTCTGGAAGGGCGGGATGCCATACTGACGGAAACCATCTATAACAGAAAATGGCTGTTTCTTCCTGTGTTGCAGGTGGGATTTCAGATGCACCGGAATCTTCGGTTTGCCGACGGAGAAAATACAAGTGTCTCGGATCAATGTTATAAAAGAGATATCTTTTCGGTAGGCAGTTATCAGAAAATTACCAGGACGATTTCATTCTACTGTTCCAGGCGTGGATATTATGAATTGTCTCAGGTGGAACTGGTGACAAGAAGTCCGCTGATGAATGGAAAATTCTATAAAACACTGGAATCGCCGGATCATTTCTATGTGTATCCGCGGATGGTGGATGAGACCAGGCTTGAGATCCCCTTTCAGAAAATAATGGGAAGTGTGCTGTCCCGGAAGAATCTGTATGAAGATCCTTTTGAATTTCGGGGAATCCGGGAATATCAGCCGACAGATCCGATGCATAAGATTAACTGGAAAGTATCTGCACGGACGGATCAGTGGATGGTCAATCTCTATGATTCCACATCTGCACAGGAAGTGGTGGTTTTGCTGGATGTAGAAGACGAGACCATCTGGAAATTTGATGCGATCCACGAAGAGGGGATCCGGCTGGCAGCAGCCCTGGTTTCCCGTCTGTTGCAGAATGGAATTCCTGCGGGGATCCGTACCAATGGACGAGATCTGAAGACAAAAGCATGTTTCAGCCTGGAACCGGGTACCGGACCACAGCAGGTTCGTGCGTTGTATGAAGGACTGACACGGCTGGATCTGGATCAGAAAGCAGAACACATGGAAGTGATCCTGGATCGTCTACGGGAAGAGGCAAACAGGGGAAACCGGACCTATGTGATGATTTCCAAAAATCAGAGAGAGAGCTGTTATGACGGATTCTGCAGGCTTCTGAACGAAGGAGGAACCGGTGTATGGATCGCTACCTTATATGAGGATATGGAATGGAAACTTCCGGACAGCCGAAATATGACAGCACTTCGATGGGAGGTGGCAAAATGAAGCAGTTGAAGATAACCAAACGACAGGCGGCACTGATGCTTCTGGAGCTGTGTCATGGATTTTTGATCTTATTTGCCATCTATGCGTGTGCAGTGGTAATATCCGGGCATGGAAGCGAACCGTTTGTACTGGTGGGATGTCTGCTGTTTCCGCTAAATGCAGGCCTGTTTCTGGCAGAGAAGAAAGCAACTCATTTCTGGCAGTTCGGAATCGTTACGTTGCTTCTGATCGGAGGGTCTGTGATGCTTGCAGGAAGTGGTGTTTGCGGAATCTGGACAGGAATTCTGGGAGTTGTTGCGGCATTTTCCTATTTTTATGGGAGGGCATCAAAGAAAACCTGTTGGTTGAAGATTCCGTCGTATCCATGGCTTGGAATTGCTCTGGTTCTGTATTTTCTTGGTCAGCATTTTGTGTCGGATACGGCGATTCGGATTGCTCCGGTTCTTGCAGCATTATATTATCTGCTCTGTAATTTCCATATCAACCTGAAAGAGGTGGATTCTTTTTTAAAAACACATGCATCTCTGGAAAGACTTCCGGTACGGCGGCTGGCTAAGATCAACCAGGGGATGATGTGGTTGGTTTCCGCAGTTACGGCGGTGGCCATGATCGCAGCTCCTTATCTGGGTATTGATCAGCTGATCCGGAAGGGTGGTCAGGCGTTAAAAACTGTGATACGCTGGCTGCTGCATCTGATTCCGAATTCACCGGTGCAAGAGGGAACGATGGCAGCAGAGCAGACGAACCAGATGATGCAGGCGACTGCCAGCAGAGAGATTCCGTGGTTTTTGGAACTGTTGTACAAATTGCTGGATCTGATCGGCTGGATGATCGGTATCAGTCTGGTGCTTGTGTGCGTTTTTGTTGGAGTGCGGGCGCTGTATCGATTGTATCTGCGTTTTAATGAAAAGACCGAGGAAAACGGAGACAAGATCGAACGATTACTGCCACCACCGGCAGCTGAAAAAAAGAAAAATCTGAACCGGAAAAAGAAAGAACATCTTTTCTGGAATCGATCTGCAGATGGAAGGATCCGAAAGCACTATCGGAAAAAAGTTCTCGAAAAACTGAAAGGATCCCCGGACAGTGCCTGGACACCAACCCAGACTGCAGGTCACATGGAGCTGGGGGATGCCGATGCGAAAGTATTTGCACAGATTTATGAGAAAGCGCGATATGCAGGAACATCCTGCACAAAAGAAGAGATGGAGAAGATGCTTCGGATACGATAAAACTCTTGTGGACAGAAAAAGCTGAAAGTACTGTAAACTTTCAGCTTTTTCTTTTTATGGCTTACTTTCTTTGTACTTCTGTGGTACAATCGTGTATGCATGTCCATTATGGGATGTAAAGATAAAATGGAGGGATACTCAAGTATGAGCAAGAAAAAAGGAGAAGGCCTGAAATCATTTAACAAAGGGTTTAGCGTTCCGGACACTTACATTATTATTTTCTTTGTGGTTGTCCTTGCTGCGATCGTTACGTTCTTTGTTCCGAAGGGCTACTACGAAACACAGGATGTTACGTACATGATGAACGGGGTGGAGAAGACCCGTACGGTAATTAAAGATGGAAGTTTCCAGTATCTGACAGACGATGCGGGAAAAGCAGTCACAGAAGGGGTTACCTTATTCAGTGGTGACGGCGAAAGTGGTTTCTTTAATTACATGTTTAATGGAATTGTCAGCGATTCTGCGATTCAGATCATTGCATTTTTGCTGGTAGTTGGTGGTGCGTTTGGTATCATGATTCGGACAGGAGCCATCGAAGCGGGACTGGTCGGACTGATCCGCAAGGCAAAAGGGGCAGAAAAATTGCTGATTCCGGTTCTTTTTGTGTTGTTTTCTCTAGGCGGGGCTGTTTTTGGAATGGGAGAGGAAGCACTTCCGTTTACCATGATTTTGTGTCCACTGTTTGTTGCGGTTGGATATGATACGGTCATTGCAGTTCTGGTTACTTATGTGGCAACACAGATTGGTTTTGGTGCTTCCTGGATGAACCCGTTTTCTGTGGGTATCGCACAGGGAATTGCCGGTATTGATGTGTTTTCCGGTGCGGGATTCCGTATGGCGATGTGGGTGGTATTTACTGCACTCGGCTGTGGAATGACCATGTTTTATGCAGCGAAAGTGAAAAAAACACCGACGATCTCGGTTGCTTATAAGACAGATCAGTATTTCCGTGAGCAGAACGAGAAAACAGGTATCGATGATGGTCATTCTTTCGGGATCGGACACATTCTGGTTCTGCTTACACTGGCTGTTACCGTTGTATGGGTAGTCTGGGGTGTTATGAAAAAAGGATATTATATGCCTGAGATCGCGACACAGTTCTTTATCATGGGTATCGTTGCAGGTGTGATCGGCGTGATGTTCCATCTGAACGATATGAAGATGAATGATATTGCAACTTCTTTTAAAAATGGTGCAAAAGATTTGATCGGAGCGGCTCTGGTTGTAGCCATGGCGCAGGGAATCATGCAGGTACTCGGTGGTTCCGATCCGACAACTCCAACCGTGATCAATACGATCATGTATGGAATCTCCAAAGCACTGGCAGGACTTTCCGGTGCGGCAGCAGCTGTGCTGATGTATCTGTTTCAGTCCGTATTTAATTTCTTTGTGGTATCCGGATCCGGACAGGCAGCAGTCACGATGCCAATCATGGCTCCGCTGGCAGATCTGCTGGGAGTTACCCGTCAGACTTCGGTACTTGCTTTCCAGCTGGGAGATGCATTTACCAATCTGATTGTTCCGACTTCCGGATGTCTGATCGGTTCTCTGGCTATTGCCAGAATCGAGTGGTCCAGCTGGATCAAGTTCATGTGGAAATACCTGGGTGTGTTGATGATCGGTGCTGTGATCACGATTTTGATCGCGGTTGGAATCGGATTCTGATGATGGTATTGTTCACGGAAACAGATTGAAGGAAAAGGGAATCTATTGTAAAATAAAGCGTGTAGATGGAAAATTATTTTCCACTACACGCTTTTTGTTCTTTTTGTTGAAAGGAAGCGTTTAATATTTATGTTGCAGGAAGGATTACAGACGTATGAAATTAATTAAAAATATCAATCTATATGCACCGGAACATCTTGGAAACAAGGATGTGCTGATCATCGGAGATAAAATTGCCAAGATAGAAGAGGCAGGATGCATGCCGGAGATACCGTATCTCACAGCGGAGGATATTATTGACGGCAGTGGAAAGATTCTGACACCGGGTTTTATTGACTGCCATGTGCATATTCTTGGCGGTGGCGGAGAGGGCGGTTTTGCCAACCGCACACCGGAAGCGACGGTGGAAGGGCTTACAAAGTTCGGTGTCACCACAGTGGTCGGATGTCTTGGAACGGACGGTATCGGAAGAGATATGTGCGCGCTGGTGGCAAAAGCAAAAGGGTTATGTGAACAGGGAATGTCAGCTTACTGTTATACCGGAAGCTATCAGATTCCGGTGCACACACTGACGGACAGCATCACAAAAGATATCATGATGATTCAGGAAATCATCGGAACCGGAGAAATCGCCATTTCCGATCATCGTTCTTCCCAGCCGACGTTTGAAGAATTCGTTCGTGTGGTGGCGGATACGAGACTGGGAGGTGTTCTTTCAGGAAAAGCAGGTGTTGTCAATGTGCATCTCGGGGACAGTCCGAGATGCATGGATCTGATCGAGCGCGTGGTGGCAGAGACCGAGATACCGGCCTCTCAGATTCTTCCGACTCATATCAACCGGAACGAGAAACTGTTCTGTAAGGCCACTGAATATGCAAAGAATGGTGGAAATGTTGATTTTACCGGCAACGAAGATATCGATTACTGGGAAACTATCTGTGATGAAGTCAGAGTATGCAACGGGATCCGGCGGATGATGGAAGCAGGGGTGGATCCGAAACACATCACCATTTCTTCCGATGGTCAGGGAAGCCTGCCCATGTATACGGCCGGAGGAGAATTCCTTGGAATGGGCGTCGGACAGTCCAGTTGTCTCCTGAAAGAGGTCAAAGAGTGTGTATGTAAAGCAGACATTCCTCTGGAGATTGCCATCTCCACCATCACGGCCAATCCGGCGCGGATTCTGCAGTTGAAAGATAAGGGAAAGATTGAGGAAGGGTGCGATGCGGATCTTTGTATCCTGAATCAGGAACTGGATCTCGTGGAAGTGATAATAAGAGGAAAATGCAGAGAAAGCATCTGCTGACAGGAACTCCCCACTTGCGGGAAGTTTCATAAAGTGCTATAGTGTGAAAAGCAAAAAATAAAGGAGTTTAGAGAAAATGAGAACAGCAGATTTTTATTATGATCTTCCCCAGGAATTGATTGCGCAGGATCCGTTGGAAGACCGTTCTTCCTCCAGACTGATGCACCTGGACAAAGAGACAGGGGAACTGGAGCATACAGATTTTAAACATATTCTGAATTATCTGAAACCGGGCGATTGTCTGGTGGTAAATGATACGAAAGTAATCCCGGCCAGACTGTACGGACATAAAAAAGAGACCGGAGCTGTGATCGAGATTCTTCTGCTGAAACGCAGAGAGAATGATATCTGGGAGTGTCTGGTAAAACCGGGAAAGAAAGCCCGCCCGGGAGCCGTGATCGATTTCGGAGAAGGATTACTGACCGGGGAGATCATCGATGTGGTAGATGAGGGAAACCGTCTGATCCAGTTCCATTATGAAGGAATCTTTGAGGAGATTCTGGATCAGCTGGGGGAGATGCCGCTGCCGCCGTATATCACACATAAGTTACAGGATAAGAACCGTTATCAGACCGTATATGCAAAACACGAAGGATCTGCGGCCGCACCCACTGCCGGATTACATTTTACACCGGAACTTCTGGAGCAGGTAAAAGAGATGGGTGTGAACATCGCGCATGTCACCCTTCATGTAGGTCTTGGAACTTTCCGTCCTGTTAAAGTGGATGATGTAGAGAAACATCATATGCATTCTGAATTCTATATTGTAGAGGAAGATCAGGCAAAATTGATCAATGACACAAAGAAAAATGGTGGCAGAGTGATCGCGGTGGGAACTACCAGCTGTCGTACACTGGAATCCGCAACAGGAGAGGATGGAATCGTAAAAGCAACAAGCGGCTGGACCGAGATATTCATCTATCCTGGATACAGGTTCAAATGTATCGATGCCCTGATCACAAATTTCCATCTGCCGGAGTCCACGTTACTGATGCTGGTATCTGCGCTGGCAGGGAAAGAAAAAATCATGCATGCATATGAAGTGGCAGTACAGGAACGGTACAGGTTTTTTAGTTTTGGGGATGCCATGTTTATCAGCTGACGTTTTCTTTTCCTGATGATTGATGATGATGGGAAGCAGTGATTTTGATTCCGCGGCCAAGTGAATGATACAGTTATTTCAGACACGATCTAGAGCGTGTCTGAAAAATCATTTCCGCAATCTGCAAGCCCCACTTTGCGGTATATTTTACCCTCATTCGGTTGCCGTAGCCCGCTACGCCGCCCTCATTCGGATAAAATCTCCCACAAACTGGGACTCGCAGCTCACGAAAAGCCTTTTCCAAACACGCTCTAGGACTTTCCCTTACGAAATTTCTGTGGAGAAGTTCCGTAGAGTTTTCGAAAAGTCCGGAGAAAGACTTTATAATTGGTAAGACCGTGTTTTTCCATCAGTGAAGTGATGGTATCGTCACAGGCAGAGAGATCTTTAGCCAGATGAATGGTGCGGACATCGTTCAGATATTCCAGGAAGGTCTGACCAGTGTATTTTTTAAAAAGCCTGCAAAAGTATTCCCTTGAGACTGCGAGCAGGGAGGCTGCGGTATCCAGTGTCAGATTTTCCTGATAATGTTCCCGGATCCATTGCATGACACGGGTAATCCGCAGCCGGTCACGATCACTGTCGGCTGTGACAGTGGAAGCAGTAGTGGTGCAGTGATCCCGACAGAGAATATATAAAAATGCATATAATCTTGCGGTGAACAGCAGCTCATAATGGTGCGGCTGCTCCTGAAAAATAGTTTCCATGGCATGAAGAGCAGAAAAGAGCTGCGCGTTCTGCTTACTTTTTGTGTAAGGAATCAACGTATCAAATCGTAACTGATCAAAGTCCGGCAGATAAGAGCGAAGCTGTCTGGCAGAGATCTGGAGAATCAGATAGTGACAGCCCGGTGTTCTGGTCATGTGAAGATCTCCGGAGTTGATGATCATGAGATCGCCTGTATGAAGTTCATATTCCACGGCCTGTACAATAGCAGAAAGAACACCATCTTTAATGTAGAGAATTTCCACATATTCATGCCAGTGTGCCGGGAAGACTCCGGCGGGAGAGAGTACCGGCTCAAAGCGCACCTGAAGATGACCGGTTTCCCGAATCGTTTCATAATATTGCAATTCCATAAAACCTCCTGTTAAAAATGTAATAAGTGAATATATAATTCGAAAATATCAAATAAGAAACAAAACTTTGAAAAAATCATATCAAAAAATATGAAAAATATCAATATCGACCTAAAATAAGATAAAAAGATACTAGTATATTTACAGAAAATAAGCGATAATAACATCAGAAGTCTGTGTCACAGAACATGGAGATTGTGACGGAAACAAGATAGAGTAACGCAGGAAATTGGGAGGTAAGTAACAGATGAAAGTAAAAGCTAGAACATTCAGCGGAACAACATCCAACGAGGTAACACAGCGTGAGATCGCTAACCGTGCCCTTGCAAGAAAAGCGGCAACAGAAGGATTTGTCCTTCTGAAAAATGAGGGACATTTTCTTCCGGCTCCAAAAGGTGGAAAGATTGCACTGTATGGTGCGGGGGCAGTCAAAACTATCAAGGGAGGTACCGGTTCGGGTGATGTCAATGAGCGTGATTATGTGACCATCGCACAGGGAATGAAGAATGCCGGATACGAAGTAACTACAGAGGGCTGGCTGGATTCTTATGTGAAGATCTATGATCAGGCAAGAGAAGACTGGAAGGCAGCGATCCTGAAAAAGGCAGAAAAGATGGAAAGTCCAAATGCGTTCTTTGAGGCCTATTCGTCCACCCCGTTCTTCATGCCGTGTGGAGAAAAAATCGATGTGGATGCAGCGAAAGCAGACGGTGCAGATACTGCTGTATTTGTTATGGCACGTATCGCAGGGGAAAACAAAGACCGTTTTGATAAAGAAGGAGATTATTTTATCTCCGAAGAAGAAAGAGTATTACTGGCACAGGTATGTGAGAGCTATAAAGATGTGGTGCTGGTGATCAATACAGGCGGTCTTATGGATCTCGCGTTTGCCGATGCATTTGACAATATCCGTTCCATCGTACAGTATGTACAAGCCGGACAGGAAGGAGGCAATGCATTTGCCGATGTGTTTACCGGAGCGGTGACCCCGTCCGGAAAGATGACAGATACCTGGGCGAAAACATACAATGATTATCCGGGTGCCGAAGTATACAGCTACAAGAGTGGCGATCTGACGAAAGAACGATATGAGGAAGGAATCTTTGTGGGATATCGTTACTTTGATACCTTCCTGGTACCGGTTCGTTATGGCTTTGGTTATGGTATGTCTTATACCGATTTTGTGATCACAGCAGGAAAAGTAAGTATCAGTAATCCGGGAACCATGGATTCAAAGGTTTCTGTGGAAGTTACTGTGAAAAATACCGGTGATACTTATGCAGGAAAAGAGGTTGTACAGATCTACGTATCCTGCCCGCAGGGAGAACTGGTGAAAGAATTCCGAAGACTGGCAGGATTTGGCAAGACAAAACTGCTGGCACCGGGAGAAGAACAGCAGATGACGATTACGTTCCCGCTGTACCAGCTGGCATCTTACAGTGAGGATCAGGCAGCATGGATCCTGGAACCGGGCAAATACGGTATCTGGGTTGGTAATGAGTTAAATACTTCCGTACTCAGTGGTGCATTAGAACTGGATCAGGAAGCAGTGATGGTACAGTGTGAAAATATCTGTCCGTTAAAAGAAGAGTTAAAAGAGATCATGCCATTTGCTAAAAAGGTACAGGCGAGAGAACTGGCATGGCATGAGGAACTGAAAGCAAAAGGAATCGTGCCGGTTGCAGTGAAAGCAGCAGACATTCCAACGGAAAAAGTGGATTATCAGAAGATTCCGGAAGCGCTGCCGGGAAGAGCCGGAGAGATTGTTGAACAGATGTCCGAGGAACAGCTGGTGCAGATGGCTACCGGAGACCCTGGAAAAGATCAGGGTAATGCGCTTGGTTCAGCAGGTATCTCCGTACCGGGTTCTGCTGCAGAGACACCTCTGGTGGCAGCAGAAGAACCATGGAATGTGGCAAGTATCGCACTGGCTGACGGACCTGCAGGCCTGCGTCTGAAAAAAGAATATCAGGTAGAGAACGGCCGTATCGTTCCGACCGATTTCCTGTCTGCGCTGGAGGGCGGATTCTTCGCAGCATCAAAAGAGAAGAGAGGAACTTCTTATTATCAGTACTGTACCGCGATTCCGGTAGGAACTCTTCTGGCACAGACCTGGAATCTGGACCTTGTTCGTGAACTCGGTGAGATGATCGGCCACGAGATGGAATTGTTCGGTATCACCCTCTGGCTGGCACCGGGTATGAACATTCACAGAAATCCGCTGTGCGGAAGAAACTTTGAATATTATTCCGAAGATCCGCTGCTGGCCGGTATGATGGCTGCTTCTATGACACTGGGTGTACAGAAAGTACCGGGATGCGGAACAACGATCAAACATTATGCATGCAACAACCAGGAAGACAACCGTATGGGTTCGGATTCTATCCTGTCCGAGAGAACCCTCCGTGAGATCTATCTGAAAGGATTTGAGATTGCAATCAAGGATGCACAGCCAATGTCCATCATGACATCCTACAACCTGATCAACGGCGTACATGCTGCGAACTGTTACGATACCTGTACGAAAGCAGCAAGAGACGAGTGGGGATTTGCCGGAGCGATTATGACCGACTGGACAACCACTAACGTACAGATCCAGGGCGAGTGTACCGCAGCAGGCTGTATGAGAGCCGGCAATGACATGGTTATGCCGGGAATGGAAGAAGATCATGAAAACATCCGCAAAGAGCTGAAAGAAGGTACACTGGATATCCGTGAACTGAAGAGATGTATCTACAATACCGTAAATATCATCCTGCAGTCCAACCAGTATGAGGAGGCCGTAAGCTATGAAAATCAGTTTGACGGACTGGGTGAGTGGCTGACAGTAAAATAAATATGGAATAAGATCACGGGTGGTAATCTGTGATGTGATGAAAGTTCGCCGGAGGCAGTAGGTTCCGGCGGACTTTTTGCGTCCTGTAGGGCAATCCTTGTTTTCACAGTAGCCACAGGTAAGGACGTTATGATATAATGAGCGTTAGCGAGCGGGAGTTATATACGGAGGAAACTGGATATGATGAGAAATAAAGAAGTACTGAATGAAATAAGAAAGCAGAGCCGGACTCTGATCGAAGAAAAACGTGATAAATTTGTCAAGCAGAGCCTGCTTTCAGATGAATTCATCGATATGATGCAGAGAAACCGGAAACCGTTTGATCTTTTGATGTCCTATTATCAGTGTGCGATCATGGAGATCGAGACAAAATTTAAGGTGTTAAACGAAGAGTATTCTCTGGAATACGATAAAAATCCGATCGAAGGGATTAAAAGCAGAATCAAATCCTACGACAGTCTGTTAAAGAAGATCCGTAGAAAAGATATTCCGATGACACTGGAATCCATTGAGAAAAATATTACAGATATCGCCGGTGTGCGGGTCATCTGTTCCTTCCCGGCCGATATTTATGAAGTGGCAGACAGCTTTTTGCGACAGGATGATATTACGCTGTTAGAGCGCAAAGACTATATCCAGAATCCGAAACCAAGCGGCTACCGAAGTCTCCATCTGATTGTACAGGTTCCCATTTTCCTGCAGGATGAGAAAAAACCGGTGACGGTGGAAGTGCAGTTCCGTACGATCGCGATGGACTTCTGGGCCAGTCTGGAACATAAGATGCGTTATAAAAAGAACATTCCGGCTGAGCAGATGAAGTACTTACAGGACGAACTGTACGACTGTGCCGAACAGAGTGCGGCACTGGATAAACGAATGCAGAGTATCCGTAATCTGATCGCGGAGAACAAAGAAGAAGAGGAAGAAACGAAGGGATTTTTCCTTCCACTCTTTTAAAATTTCCTGCAGCAGACCGGTGAAAAATCTGAAAAAAACGTGAACTTTATGAAAAGCGTGTGAAAGTGCTGTCAGCCGGGAAAAATTATGGTAGAATAAGTGTCAGTGAGTGAAAAGAAAGAGGGAATACTATGCCATATTATTTTTATGATGCAACTTATATACTGGTACTGATCGGTGCGCTGATCAGTATGTTTGCTTCCTGGAATGTGCAGAACACGTTTCGGGCGTACAGCAGAGTCTGGAACAGCAGAAACATCCCATCGCAGGATATTGCACAGATGATCCTTCACGATGCCGGAATCTATGATGTGCGGATCGAGCGGATCCGCGGTGATCTGACCGACCATTATTCGCCGAATGAAAAGGTTCTTCGTCTGTCGGATTCGGTATACGGATCGACCTCCGTAGCGGCGATCGGTGTGGCCGCCCATGAGTGTGGGCATGCGATCCAGCACCAGGAAGGATACGCACCGTTAAAGCTGCGTTCTTTCTCTGTACCGTTGGCCAATATCGGCTCCCGGCTTTCCTGGCCGATCATCGTACTGGGACTGATCCTGGGATGGTCCGGGTTACTGGAGATCGGTATTCTGTTATTTGTATTTGTGGTAGCTTTCCAGCTGATCACACTTCCGGTGGAATTCGATGCCTCTCACCGGGCAATCCGGATTCTTGAAGGAAAACAGCTTTTGGGCAATCAGGAATTACAGGGTGCGAAGAAAGTTCTGACAGCGGCAGCACTTACATATGTGGCAGCACTGGCATCGGCGATTTTACAGCTGGTTCGGTTGATCCTGATTTCCAGACGAAATGATGACTGAGAAAAAATGAAAAAACAGGAAAAGAATAAAACGGAAATATGAAAACAGATACGCCCGTTCAGACAGGCAGGTAACAATGGAAACCTGGAATGTCTGAGCGGGCGTATTTGTTGTTCGTCGAAGTCTGTGAATGTAGAAAATAGCGAAGAGAATTTAAAAGAATATAGTAAATATATCTTGAATTTCGAAAAAAATATATGCATAATAATCAATAAATGGTAACCAAACAATTGACAAAAGAGACAGGTACAGGAGGCAAAATTCGAATGACGACGGAAGAGCTTGTAAAACAGATCTGCAAAGAGCAGGGGATAAGTGTGGCAAAGCTGGCGGCTGCATTGGGGCAGTCACGACAGAATTTTTATAAAAAGTTACAACGGGATACGCTGACCGCGCAGGAATGGCAGGAGGCAGCGAAGGTACTGGGCGTGGAATTTGACCAGGGCTTCGTGCTTCCGGATGGAACCAGGATGGGAGTTTCTGGAAAAAGTGAGAAACGCACGGTACTGCCACTGATGGGAAGCGCATTTTTGCCTGGAAAAGCAGAAGAGACGGTGAAACAGTTTGAAGATCCTAAACTTCAGGAAATTGCACGGGGAGAACTGTATTTTTTCAGGGCACAGGCAGAATCCTGCATTCAGAGTGTGGAAAAATACCAGACCAGTGAAGATCCCATACTGCGTCTCTCTGCCGATATGCTTTCTACTTTTGCAAACTTTACTCTCGGGAATGGGAGGGAAGCGCAGATGGCAAGGAAAGATGTGGCACAGATCCTGAGAAAATATCTGGAAAAAGAAGAAGATCCGGAAATCATAGCCTCCTGCCTGTTCGCATATTACGTGACCAGTGTTCTGATCCATATCCCGCCGGAAGAGGGAACACCACCACTGGATCGTTACCTTTCGTATCTTCCGGTCGGGCAGCGGCTGTTCGCTATCAGCATACTGGGACATGTGGCTTATCTGAACGGGGAGTATGCGCGGGCACAGGGAATGGTGCAGACTGCGATGGCAATGACAGAGAGGACATATCCGATCTCGATGATCTATCTGAATTGTGTGGCAGCCATGTGTCAGATTAATCAAAAGGATCAGGAGGGAGCCAGAGTATCGGTATCGACCGGCTGGGAGATGGCGAGAAAAGACAGATTCCTGGAACCGTTTATTGAATATCACGGATTGCTGCAGGGGGTACTGGAAGCCAGCATAAGAAAAAGTGAGCCGGAAGTCTATAAGAAACTGGTGGACGGGGTAATCGCTTTCAGCCGCGGCTGGATGAAAATCCATAACCCACAGATGCAAAAAGCAGTGACGGATCTTCTGACACCGCTGGAATATTCCATCGCGATGCTTGCCTGCAGGGACTGGACAAATCAGGAGATAGGAGAACATCTGGGACTTTCGGTGAATACGGTAAAACATTATGTATCCGGGATACTGGAAAAGTTACATATCGACAAAAGAGAGAAAATAAAGGAATTTGTAAATCAATAAGTGAAAAAAAGAAGTGTCTGTTTTTGAAACTATATAGAAAAAACAGGCACTTTTTTTCGATTGAACGGGCATGTTATGGCACTTCTGATTTTGATAAAATATAGAAAATGTGAAACTGTCAGATGCGAAAAGTGTTATCAGATACAAATTAAGCGCGAATATGGCAGTGAGGAAAATGCAAAAAGGAGAGGAAGTGTACATATGAAAAAACGTCTGATCAGTCTGTTACTGAGTGTGGCAGTACTTACGACATCCGTTCCGGTGTCGACATTCGCTGATCCTTCTGCCGGACAGGAGCCGGCGGTCTCATCGGAGGAGAGTCAGGAGAGGGGAATTGACTATAAGAAAAACGGGGGAACTTTTCAGGAGAACTATCAGGCTCCTTCGGAATATCCGGCTGCTGAGCTGCCGGGAGCGGAAGACATCAGAAAACCGGGGTATGAATTCGGTGGATGGTACGACAACCCGGAACTGACAGGGAAAGCAGTTACCGGTCTGGATACGGAAGATTATGAGGGGAATGTAGTTCTGTATGCCAGATGGATCGAACGGTATTATCAGGTGGATATTCCCAGTGAAGTATCTGTGGGGCAGGATTCTTTTACCCTGAAGGCAAAGTCCGGAGGTTTTTATGAGAACGATCAGCTCAGTGTGGCGGTACATTCGGAAAATGACTGGAAGCTGAAGTCCGACAACCATGAGGTGAGCTATGAGCTTCGCGATAAGGATACCAATAAGATCGTGGAAAATGATGCGGTTATCGCCAGCTTAAGTGCGGATACGAAGCAGACCAACAGAACGTTTGCTGCGGAACTGACCCAAAAAGCCAACTATACCGGTGATTACAGTGATCAGCTGAACTTTGATATTTCATTCAGGGAAACAGAATATACGATCCAGTATGTAACGGACGGAGGCATGGTTTACAGGGATAATCCGGATAAGCCGGGGGAAAGCATGGAGATCACCCAGCAGAAACTTCCGGCGGGAACCACGCTGAATGATCTGCCGCTGGCAGTCCGAAAATCCAGTACCTTCGTTGGCTGGTGTTACGACCGGGAATGTACGGATTATGTGGACAGTGAAGACAGACTTCTCGGGGATCTTACGTTATATGCAGCGTATACCGATATGCAGCCGATGGAGTCCGTCACCATGGATACATATGCCCGTGCCTATGATGTGGCAACGGATTTTGCCATCGGCATCACCAATACCGGGGATGTACTGGATAATACAGAGATTCTTGCGGCATGCAAGATTAAAAATGTCAGCGACCCGTCGGAAGAGATCACGCTGGCCGTTACCCGGGGAGAGGACAATACCTGTACCGTTAGCAATCCGAAAGGCTGGCAGCCGGGCGCTTCCTACAAACTGACGCTGAAAAATGGTCAGCTGTATTTTACCGGATTTGACAAAACGATCCGGGAATATGATTTTACGGTTTATCGGGAAGAAACAAAGAATGTGGAACTGAACCGGAAGATCCGGTATATCCATACACGGGAACTGAGTAACCTGACCGTCAACGGAAAAGCGGCGGATTCCGTTTCCGTGGCAGTTATGACGGTAGGCATAGACGGTGAGATTCAGGGAGAGGGAAGCGATACGACCGGTTCCTTTACCTATACAAAGGATTTGTTACAGACGGGGGATATCGTCGGTGTCTATTCCGGCGATGTGATCCCGTCCATGGATCTGGCAGCAGGTGACAACAGTGATGTCTCTTACTTTGAGATCACCGGATGCAACGGCAATCAGTACGAATACCGGGGAGCAAAGGCGGAAGATGTTTTATTTACGCCGGATGTATTTCCACTGGAAAAAAGTAAAGATCAGGATGGAGATTCTGACAACCATTCGGTTACTGTGGCAGTCGGTGAACTGACCTTCGGAGATGACGAGATGAGTCAGGCACTGAATCTGGATGAAAGCACCACCGTGGATCCGGGTGACTACCTGGCACTGTATACCGATCTGAACAGCGGAACGCCGGAGTACGGAGAGATCACAAAAGTAGAGCAGAGTGGTACGGATTATATCCTGGCATATCAGACGGTTTCTTTCGAAGAGATGCAGGCGGCTATGGATGTGTATCAGAAGGACCAGGTGGAAGGAGACGATCTGTTAGAAGAAACAGACCGGGAGAACCTGGAAGAACAGATTCAGGTTCAGGCGATGGAGAGCGGATTCGCACAGGATGTGGCGGACCGGATCGGTGCTGCGGCGATCGCTACCGATTCCTTTGAAGAACTGGAAGCCTCTCTGGAGGAAGAACTTGGTGCGGATGTTTCTGTGAAATATACAGACGAAAATCAGAGTAACGAAACAGAAGAAGAAAATACTCTGATCGGGGATATCGCACCACAGAGTCTGCCGGAAAGTGACAGCCTGATTCCAAAAACTTATGCGAGAAAACCGAGAGGAACGGGAACCGGCAAACCGATCGTGACAGTCAGCCTGGGAACGGTCAGAGCCAATCTCGGTACAACACTGAAACATTTTGACGGAGATGTCAGCGGCGTGCATCTGGCACTGGAGATTCCGGTGCTGGTAAATATCCAGCTGAATGCCAATGCAAATATCCAGATCACTGTAACTTCCACCTTCGAGCAGGAAGTCCGGGTGGATATTAATGTAGACGGAAAAGCGGTCTGGAAAGTATGGAAGATTTTCCCGTATATCGCAGATTATAAGGTGACAGCGTCGCTGGATCTGTATGAGTATACCGGCATTGCTCTGGATGTGAACTTTAAGACTGTGGAGGGCGAGGGCAGTTCCGGAGGTTCCAACAAAGGCTCCAAACTGCGAAAAGGTGTCAATAAGATCGCCGGAGAGCTGAAGAGCATGATGGAAAACGGAGAAGAGTATATCACGGACAAGACGAAATTCTCCGGAAGCCTGGGCGATGAGGAAGAGGGAGAAGAAATCTCCGTTTCCAAGAGCCTGGCACAGCGGTACTCGGAACTTCTGGCAGATGAAGGCGACTGGGTGGAAATCTATAATCGCCTTCTGGTAGATAATCATTTCCGTGTGCTGGCGATTATCGATATTGAAGTGAAACTGGAATTTGTGGTTTATGCCAATATGAACATTTCTATCGGAATGTCCTACTGGTATAAGAACGCAAAACGATACGTATTCTCTCTGAAAGTGATGGATCGGACAGCAACCAGCGATACGATCGATCTGTGTGAAGAGCAGTATGAACTGACTGCCTATGCGATGGGTACGCTGGGACTGAAAGCCGGTGTGCGGCTGACGGTAGCGGTGGGACTTCTTTCCACAAGACTGGCAAGTGTCGGTATCACGGCAGAGGTAGGCGGCTATGCACAGCTGTGGGGCTATCTCTACTACGAACTGAAGTACACCGCATCGAACGGCAGAACGACGAGAGCCATGGGTGCAATGTATCTGGAGCTTGGCATCTATCTGGAGATCAAATTCCTGGCACAGGCGCTGGCGAACTCCTTTACCTATAATCCGACCTTATATGAAAATGAATGGCCGCTGTACACGGTCGGACATCTGGAAAATGTTCTGGACTTTGCCTATACACAGGCGGATGTCAAAGACATCAAGATGAAGCGGGATGTGAAAGCGGTACAGCTGTCGGATGAATATTTCCGGATGCAATATATGGATATGAAAGAAGGACTGGATGATGACGGAAATTACCGGGAGAAAATCTACGATGACAGCACAAAATACTTTAACATCGTCATGACCAATCCGGCATTCTCCTATGACCGGGACACTAATGTGATCTCCGTGGATCCGGGAACAGAACCGGAACAGGACGGCGAGATGATCATTACCTGGAAAAATCAGGAAGGAACCTTCAATACACAGCCACTGACCATAAAGATTCGGTTACACTGGGATAACCTGCGGGATGGCTATTATATTGCCTTTGACAGCCAAGGCGGCTCCTATGTGGATACCATCATGGGCAAATACAATTCCGATATTGAAAAACCGGAAGATCCGGTGAGAACGGGTTACCGGTTTGCGGGATGGTACGAAGATGAAGAACTGACAACACCATATACGATCCCTGCGAAGATGCCGAACAAAGAGCGAATGGTTTATGCAAAATGGGAAGCAGAAGATGTGGGCTATCAGGTTGTTGAATATCTGGAAGGAACCAACGGTGTCTATGAGGCACAGGATCCGATCAGTTACAGCGGACTGACCGACACGGAAGTGACACCGAAACCTGCAGAACACGAAGGATACGAAACACCGAAGGAAAAGACCGAGACGGTACGGGCAGACGGAACAACCGTGGTCAAATATTATTATCCACGGGAAGAGTGCCATCTTACCTTCCTGATGGAAGAAAACGGAGAGACGGTCGCAAGTGATGACTATCGCTATGGAACATTCCTGACGGCTCCGGCAGTGTACCGGCCGGGATATGAATTCCAGGGCTGGTCCCCGGAAGTACCGGAGAGTGTGCCGGCAAGAGATATGACCTATACCGCAACATGGAAAGCTTCCGATGGTATCCCGTACGCAGTGAGGTACTACGTGGAAGAACCGGAAGAAGGCGGCTATACCTTAAGTGAGATCAAAACCATGACCGGAACAACCGGTAAGACGGTCACCGCGCCGGAAGGTGATTACAGTTCCGTGGTCTACCACCGGAAAGGCGAGCTTTCCAGCGGTGAAGTAAAAGCAGACGGAAGTCTGGTGCTGAAGGTTTATTATGATCTGAACACCTATACACTGACGTACGATCCGAAAGGTGGAACGTTAGACGAAACGACCCTGACAGCAAGACCGGGAGAGAGAATCGGCGTTCCGGTACCGGTGAGAGAAGGCTATACCTTTGAAGGATGGTATCTGGATGAAGAGTATCAGCAGTCCTTTGGAGAGACGATGCCGGATCACGATCTTACGGTTTATGCAAAATGGGAACAGCAGACGGTCAATTATACGGTAAGACATTACCAGGAAAAACTCTGGAGCATTACCGGAAATGAAGAGATTCCTTATAAACGGGAATTTAATGCGAAAAACTATGAACTGACAGAGGAAGAATCCTTTGCTGCACATGCAGGCGACAGCGTAACGCCGGAAGTGAAATCGTATACCGGATTCAGTGCACCGGAAAAACAGACGGTGGAAGTTCTTGGCGACGGAAGCCTTGAGGTAAATTATTATTACACAAGAAATACCGGCCTGCTTCTTCTGGAAGTGACTGGAAATCCCGGCGGAAAAGAATTTGCCCGGGTTCAGTATGTACCATATGGCACGCCGATCGGCGAGATAGAAGCTGTAGTAAACAAACAGAACGATCGGGCAGGATATACTTTCGAAGGCTGGTATACAGACGGTAATCATCAGAATCCTTTTGACGGTATCATGCCGGCAGTGGATGTGAACACAGAGGAACCGGATGCCTGGAACGATGGTTTTAAAATTTATGGAAAATGGACCCCGGTTCCGAGTGAGTACCGCATGGAACATTACCAGCAGAATCCATTCGATCCGAGTTCGTATATCCTGGTGGAAGAAGAGACAAAGACAGCCCTGACGGATACCGAGGTGACACCGGAAGTGAAATCTTATCCGGGATTCCAGTCTCCTCAGGCGCAGAATTTATGGGTGACCGGTGATGATGGGGCTTGCAAGCAGTACTACTATCACAGAAACAGCTACCCGCTTACTTATGTGAAAAACAACGGGGAAGCCGATGGGACAGCAGATGTCATGTATGGAGCAGCCATTTCGGAGGTTCCGAAATACTCCGGACATGCATTTGCCGGCTGGTATGAAGACGCAGCCCTGACGGTTTCCTTTGAAGGAAAAACCATGCCGATGCACGCAATGACGCTGTATGCGAAGTGGGAGCCTGGAAAGAAGACCTATCAGGTGGTTCATCAGTTACAGAGTGCAGACGGATCGGATACCTGGGAAACGGCAGAGACAGAAACCTTTACCGGAACAGCCGGAGATTCGGTGGAACCGGAAGTAAAGGCGTATGCTGGATTTACCGCACCGGAAAAACAGAGCTGTACGCTGACCGTTTCCGATGATCCGGATACCATCATTTACCGCTACCAGCGTAATTCCTATCAGGTAACCATGGTGACAAATAACGGAGATCCGGCGACCGAAAAGACATATCTTTACGGAACCCGGGTGGAAGAGATGCCGAAACGGGCAGGTTACTCCTTCGACGGCTGGTACCAGGATGCAGGTCTTACGAAAGTATTTGACGGAACAGTTCCGGCCCAAAACAGTACGATTTACGCAAAATGGGAACCGAGAGCAACGTATTACTGGGTAAAATACAGCCTGCAGAACGCAAATGATGACGGCTATACGGTTGCATCCATGGAATCTCTGTTAGGCAGGACCGAGGATGTGATTACACCGGAAGTACGGAAGTTCGAAGGATACGTATCTCCTCAGCCACAGACCGGACAGATCGAAGGCGGAAAGGTACTGGTGATCGAGTATCTGTATGAACGTGAGGTACATACCTTACAGCTGGAAAATAATGACGGAACGGAACCAAAACAGCTGCAGATGAAACAGGGAGCAACGATTCCGGCACCATCCATGCGAAAAGGTTATACCTTCATGGGCTGGTGTACAGACAGCACATTACAGACCGTGTATACCGGAAATATGCCGAATGAAGATCTGACGCTGTATGCAAAATGGGAAGCAAATACAAGAACCTACACAGTAAAACATTATCTGCAGAAAGCAGAAGGAGACGGTTACCAGTGGGTGGCAACACAGAACCCGAAGGGCAAGACGGATGAAACGGTAACGCCGCCGGTAAATACAACCTATGGCGATGAATATGAATTACCGGACCCGCAGACCGTAACCATTTCTGCGGAAAAGCAGACAGTGGTAACGTACTATTACAAACGCAAAGTACACAAACTGACCTTTGAACCGGAAAACGGAGAGAAGGCACAGATTGTGGAAGGTCGTGTCGGTGCCACACTCAATGTGAAACAGCCAGTTCGAAAAGGATACACCTTCACAGGTTGGACACCGGAACTTCCGGAGAAGATCCCGAATGAGGATGTAACCTATCAGGCACAGTGGAGGAAGAACAGCTATCTGGTGCAGTTTGTGAGTGAGGGAACGGTACTCAAGGAATATACACTTTCTTATGGGGATGCGATCCCGGCTCAGGAGAAACCGACCAGAGAAGGATATACGTTCGTAAGCTGGGATAAAAACGTACCGGATACCGTATCCGATGAAAATGTGAAAAACGGAAAACTGGTCTTTAAGGCAGTATGGAAAGAAATAGCATATACCATCAGCTATAATCTGGCGAGAGGAAGCCTTCCGACCGGAAAGACCAATCCGACAACATTCACCATCAACAGCAAACCGATGGACCTGGTACAGCCAAAACGGGAAGGCTATACGTTTGAAGGATGGTCAGGAACCAATATCAACGGAAAAGATACACAGGTTACCGTTACCGCCCGCCCGTTGAAAGACAGACTCTATACGGCAAACTGGAAAGAAAATTCCTATACGATCGTTTTCAATGTAGAAGGTGAAGTAACAAGGGGAGAGATGAAAAATATCCCGCTTCGTTATACACAGGAAACCACGATACCGGAAAACGGATATGTGTGCGGAGGCTATAAGTTTGTCGGATGGAGAACCGGTGGAAAGAAAAGTGAGCAAAAAGTATATCAGCCGGGAGACAAAGTCAGCAGACTTTGTGCGACCAATAATGGAACGGTCAACCTGTACCCGATCTGGGAACCGTGCGAATATACGATTACGTTTGACTATCAGACCGGTAATAAACGGGAGAAAGTAACATGCAAATATAAAGAAACATATACGCTCCCGACCGTAAACAGACTTGGATGGACTTTCGAAGGATGGAGCCGGTTCGCGGGTTCGACAAATGTGATCAGCTATGCACCGAATGTTAAAACGGCTGTATTTGAGGATGAAAAGGATTTTACTTTATATGCGGTATATAAACCGATAACTTCAGCTGTTTTTACGGGACAGACGGAACACAAATACTTTATCACGGATGAACATGAACTGACTATTTTTACTTTCTTTATTCAGGGGGACAGAAAGGTTGTAACAACCGGTGATTATGGACTTCATCCATCCTGGTATAATTTGTATCTGCCGGATATCTCCATGGATGCAGCACGCCTGTATCAGAAGATGAAGATAAAAGTCAGCTATAAGATTGATGAAGAAGAAGATGGATGGGCAGATCTGAGATTAAGTTATCAGTTACAGGATGGCACATATTATGACAACGAAGAAACGCGGGCAAATGATATTGGAAAATGTGATGGAGAAACGGTATCGCATACATTTGAAATTACCCGTAAAAATGGAGTGGATTTAAATTATTTCATGTTGGTATTTGATGCACATGGAAACAACGCAGATGAATACTACATGAGCAATCTGAAAGTAGAAGTGAATCTGGAATAATGCGTAAGGGGGAAGAAGATTGAATAACAACAGAAGAAAGATAGGAATCGGAATCGCCGTGTGTGCATGCGTTCTGCTGATCGGAGCCGGTCTGTATCTTACGAGAAACAACAAACAGGGAACACAGGAATCCCCGGATTCGGCCTTTGTGCCGGATCTGGATCCTGACGCTTCCACGCAGGAGGCAAAGGAGAGTGATCCGCCGGAGGGCATCCGTATCCCGGGATATCCGTCGATCACCATTCCGGCAGATACGAAAGATGTAACGGTAAATTTGATGAATCCGGAAGGAAATCCGTGTTATTTTACCTTTACACTGGTACTGAAAGATACAGATGAGACGATCTATCAGTCCAAAATGGTAGAACCGGGAAAAGCGATCACGCAGATCACACTGTCCAAAGAACTGTCCGCCGGGGAATATCCTGCGATACTGAAGATCAGTACTGCGGCAATGGATGACGGTCGGGCGATGAACGGTGCCAATGTGGAAACCGTATTGAAAGTACAGTAAGGGGGGAGAAACATGAAGAAAAAAAGAGCAGTTGCAGGAGGGTTACTGCTTGTCTTAGGGATCGCACAGAGCGTATCAGCAGGAACCACGACCGTAACGTATCATGTGGATCCGTCCTATATGGTGCTGGTTCCGGCAAACACCACGATTCCATTTAACGAAGAATCGGTAAACTACGGGAAAATCCGTATCGAAGAAGCACAGATCGAAGAAGGAAAATGCATCCAGGTGGAGCTGATCTCGGACAAGAAACTGAAAAATCAGAGTGGAAAAGAAGGGGAGATCCCCTATGAGATTCTGGCGGACACGACAGCATTTACAAAAGCCCGTTATACTACGGCAGGGGAAGAGACGGTGCTTGGTATCACGATCGACAGAGAATCCTGGAAAAAGGCACCGTCAGGCTCCTATGCGGATACGGTTACTTTTCAGATATCCTATGTGGATGCGACAGATTAGAGCAGGAGGATGGACAGATGAAAAAGGCAGCAATTATTCTGATGGGGATTTGCCTGTGCCTCTCCATACCCGTTGCGGCAGAGGCTGCGCAGACAGGTACTTCGTCCGTTACGCAGCAAAGCACCATCAACACGACAGTACCGGATACCCACATGGTCACGATACGATCCGAACATGCACAGGTGAGCTATCAGCATGAGGAGGGTGACGATGAGGAAACACAGGAGACGGTGACTTACGCGGTGGAGCGCTTTTCCAGCCCGCAGTTTCAGATCCAGCCGAAAAAAGGATGGAAGATCACCGCAGTGCTGGTAAACGGAGAGGATGTGACGGATCAGCTGAAAGACGGGATGCTGACACTTCCGGAAGTCTATGAGGATCAGCAGATTGTCGTGGAGACGGAAGACGACAAAAAAGATGATAAAAAAGACGATTCCACCGGAGGCGGTGAGCAGGAAGATAAAAAACCTGCGGACACAAAACCTACAGATAAAAAGCCGATCGATACAAAAAATAACGGTACTTCCGGCAGCAGCAATTCCGGGACGAAAACGGATGTATCAACGGGAAACAGTCAGGGAACAAAGGCGGATCTGACAGGCACGACGAATGGAACGGCAGCGGCGAAGACGGCAGATATGCAAAAGAATGTAACGTATTTTGTGGCGGCAATTGTATCCGGTGCGGTACTTTTGATTCTGGCAGACAACCGAAGAAAAAGAAAACACGGAGAATAGATAAGCAGACAGAAAGAAAAGCGAAAAAGGGCAGATGAACCACAAAAATCGGTTTACCTGCCCTTTTTCAGGCGGATCAATTTTGATTATCGAGGCAGTCGCCAGGGTCTCATGTAAGTATGCACGTTGGCTCGTTACTCGTGTAAATCAGGAACGGTCTGCTCCGCTGGTGTGTACCACCCGTTTTTCCACCAGACTGACCGCCTGATAGAGAATCATGGCGATGATGCACAGGAGAATGATCGACAGGATCATCCAGTCAAGTTTGAAGATCTGACTGCTGTAGATAATGAGAAATCCAAGTCCCTGCCTGGCTCCAATGAATTCACCGATGACCACACCAACCAGACAGAGCCCGATATTGACTTTCATAACGCTCAGAAGATAAGGGACCGAAGAGGGCAGTGCCACACGCAGAAGTTCATCTTTCCGTTTTCCACCGAGGGTACGGATGAGCTTCAGAGAATCAGGATCAATTTCCGTAAAGCTGGTATACAGATTCAGGATGGAGCCGAAGATCGCAACGGAGATCCCGGCAAGGATGATCGTCTTATAATTTGCACCGAGCCATACGATCAGTAGAGGAGCCAGTGCCGACTTCGGAAGGCTGTTCAAAACCACAAGGTAAGGCTCCAGGATCGCAGCAAGCCGGGGACAGAGCCAAAGAAGGACGGAGAAAAAGAGACTGAAACCTACGACAAGAAAGAAACTGGCAAGTGTCTCGAACACGGTGATCCCGATATGTGAGAGCAGATGGTTTGTCAGAAGCAAGGTCCGGAAAGCAAGACATACCTGACCGGGGCTTCCGAAGATAAAGGAATCGATGAACCCGAGCCGTGCACTGACCTCCCAGAGTAGCAGAAAAACCAGAAAGACAGCCAGCCGCATCAGGCGGATAAACTGCTGTCTTTTTTTGTGTTTTCGTAAAAAAGACTGTTGTGCAGATGAATCAGGTATCATGATTTAACTCCTTCCAGATCTGTTGAAAATATTGCTTGAATTCGGGGGCATTTCGCATCTGCATGGGAGTGCGGTCGGCAAGGGTGGTGAGAATGGGGAACTCGCACCGGACGCAGGCAGGGGCTTTCGAGAGGATGATGACCCGATCAGACATGCTGATGGCTTCGGAGATATCGTGGGTGACCAAAAGCGCGGTTTTCCCTTCTTTACGCAGGATCTTCCAGATGTCATCACTGACGGAAAGTCTGGTCTGATAATCCAGTGCACTGAAGGGTTCATCGAGAAGCAAAAGTGCGGGTTCCAGGGCAAGGGTGCGGATCAGTGCGGCCCGTTGTCGCATCCCGCCGGAAAGCTGGGAAGGGTGGGAGAAACGGAAGTTCCAGAGCCCATACTCCTGTAAGAGACGGTCAACGTGTGAGAGGGATTCTTTTGTTTTCCTTTTTTGAATTTCAAGACCAAGAAGGACATTTTCATAGATGGTCAGCCATTCGAAAAGATGATCCTTCTGCAGCATATATCCGACAGAGAGAACAGAATGTTCCCGTGGAAGTCCCTGCATGGTGATCTGTCCCTGTTCCGGTATCAGAAGTCCGGCTATCAGATTCAGGACGGTACTTTTTCCGCATCCGCTGGGCCCCACCAGAGAGACAAACTCGCCTTCCTGAACGGAAAAACTGATTTGTGAGAGCGCCTGGATCTCTCCGGAGAGTGTGTGATACGAAAGTCCGACATGGTCAAGTTCCAATAAAGCAGGCATAGAAAAAACCTCCGTGTCCTGGAATTATGTATTCCCACAGTAACAGGCAAAATGCACTAAAAGCAGAAAAAATAAGAGTCAGGGAATACACTATAGTTTATTATATGAAAAAGACAACGAATGGTTATATATTAAGATTTGCTTACGAAAGTGTAAGATTTCCGAAAATCGGTTGTGACGATGGTGAAAACTGTTATAATAAAGTCCTGTAAAGTCCCGAGGAAAGGAAAATAATATGACAATATGGAATAAAATACGGACCGGTCAGTGGATTCCACGGACTTATCTGCTGATGCTGGTGTTTAATCTGCTGTATAATTCGCTGATCTATTATAGTGGTCAGTGGATGGGAACTCATACGAAAGCCTGGAATATCGAAATTTCTCTGGACAATCAGATTCCGGTAATCCCCTGGTTTGTGGGAATCTATTTTTCGTTTTTCCTGTTCTGTGCAGTTAATTTTCTGCTGATGGGTTATTATGGGAAGAAAAAAGCCTGTCTGTTTTTATGTGCAGAGCTTCTGGCCAAGACAGTATGCGGGATCTTTTACCTGTGTTTTCCGACAACGAATCTTCGGCCGGAGATTGTGGGAACGGACTTCTGGAGTCGGATGCTTGTGGAATTGTATCAGATGGATGCAGCAGTGAACCTGTTTCCGTCGATTCACTGTATGGACAGCTGGTTTTGCGTGGTGGTACTTCGGAATATCCGGAAAGTACCGGGCTGGTATATGACGATCACCTGGATCTGGGCTGCGGCAATTTGTGCATCCACGTTATTTACAAAACAGCACGGGATTCTGGATGTGGCAGCAGGGATAGCACTTGCGGAACTCAGCTATATATGTGTGATCCGCTGGAAAAAAACAGCACGGTTCCGTCTGTGGATGGAGAAAAAACGGATATGAAAAATAAGAAAAAAATCATAGGAAACGGTATTTTCCTGTTTCTGGTGCTTGGTCTTACTCTGTATGGTGTCTTTCATGGAGAAGATCTGGGACTGATCTGGGAAAATGTCAAAAAAGCGGATAATCGCTATCTCTTCCCGGCAGTCATCTGTGTGATATTTTTTATCTGGGGAGAGTCGATTATTATACATTATCTGCTGTATACTCTGCAGATCAGGCTGAAAAAGTGGAAGTGTTTTCTGATCTCTTCGGTAGGCTTCTTTTTCAGCTGTATTACACCATCGGCAAGTGGCGGGCAGCCGATGCAGATGGTATATCTGAAAAAAGAAAAGATTCCGATCTCGGTATCCTCCGTAGTACTGATGATCGTAACCATTACCTACAAACTGGTACTGGTGATGCTTGGATTATTTGTACTGTTCTTTCAGCCGCGGATCACAGATACCTATATGCAGAATGTGATGCCGGTGATGTGGCTGGGACTGTGGCTGAATGTATTCTGTGTGACATTTATGCTGCTTCTGACCTTTCATCCGCAGCTGATGCGGCAGATTCTGGTAAAAGGACATGAAGTTCTTGTAAAAATGCATATCCTGAAAAAAAAGACCTCCCGTCTGGAAAAACTGGAAAATGCCATGGACGAGTATCAGAAGACAGCAGAATATCTGAAAAATCATCCGGGCGTGGTAGGCATCGTGTTTCTGATCACCTGTCTGCAGCGTGTTGCATTGTTTTTTGTAACATATTTTGTTTATCGATCTTTTGGTTTACATCAGTACAGTATGTATGATATTGTAATACTTCAGGGTATGATTTCCGTGGCTGTGGATATGCTCCCGCTGCCCGGAGGTATGGGAATCTCAGAAAAGCTGTTCTCTATGCTGTTTACAGGGATTTTCGGGCAGGTAAAGGTTCTGGCGGGACTGATCCTGAGCCGTGGACTGAGTTATTACACAGAGTTATTGATCAGTGCAGTCATGACTGTAGCTGCGCAGCTGTTTCTTGGTAATGAAAAAGAACACAGAGAAAAGATCAGCGAAAAGCTGAAAACGATACAGGAAAAGGGAAAAGGATACGAAAGAAAGAGGGGGAACTCATGATAAGTTTTATTGGTTATTACAATTACACGGTGATTCTGACGTATATCAGTCTGTTTTGTTCCATTGCGGGGATGTTGTTTACTGTGAACGGGTGGTATAAGATGGCAGTGTTGTGCCTGGCTCTTTCGGGACTGTGTGACATGTTTGACGGAAAAATCGCCAGAAGAAAGACAGACCATACGGATGATGAAAAATGTTTTGGTATTCAGATCGATTCCCTGTGTGACATGGTCTGCTTTGGGGCATTTCCGATTCTGCTGGCCTACAGCCTTGGTATGAGAGGACCGATTGGTATCGTGATCCTTGCATGGTACGGAATGAATGGTGTGGTCCGTCTCGGCTACTTTAATGTCTGTGAGACAAAACGTCAGGAAGAGACGGAGGAAGTGAGAAAATATTACAGCGGTCTGCCGATCACATCGATCGCTGTCGTGCTGCCGCTGGTGTTTGTGCTGCATACGGTGCTGAGGAACCATTTTGCAATGGCACTTCATGTGGCTATGTTTGTCGTCGGTACGCTGTTTGTGACGAATATCCGGGTGAAAAAACCCAGGAATTCCACACTGGCAGTCCTAGTCGGCGTTGTTGCCCTGGCAATCTTAAAAATCTTTCATATTTTTTAGTTTTTAATAATGATGATCAAAAGCCGAAATGTATTACGGAGTATTGCAGATGACATACGACAACATTTTGGCTTGTGTTTTATACATGTTTTTTCGAAAAGTCAGGTACAGAATAATTCCGAGAACATATATGTAAAAGGGAGAGAGCATATGAAATACGCAGATCGATACGGAAATCGCTGGGAAGAAACCGGATTGCAGGATCGTTTTCTGGAAAAATTATATAAAAGCGTACCGGGGCGTGCGGTGGTAAAAGTGCTGGTACATCCGTGGGTTTCCAGAATGGGTGGCTGGATATTGAGCCAGAAAGCATCCTGCTGGCTGATCCCGTTATTCTTAAAAGGACATCCGATGGATGAGTCCGGCTGGGTTAAACGAAGATTTACCTCCTATAATGATTTCTTTATGAGAAAGCTGAAACCGGGACAACGTCCGGTGGAAGAAGATACGGCGCGGATCATCAGTCCCTGTGATGCCAAACTTACCGTCTGTCCGATCACGGACTACGGGATCATGAAGATCAAGCATACGCCGTATACGGTAAAAGAACTGTTAAAGAGTGAAAAACTGGCTCGTGCCTATGAAGGCGGCTATGGATTCGTTTACCGCTTGACAGTGGACGACTATCACAGGTATATTTATACAGAAACCGGAAAAAAATCCGGCAACTATAAGATACCCGGAATCTTCCATACGGTTAACCCGATTGCAAACGATCTGGAGCCGATCTATAAGGAAAATACCAGAGAGTTTTGTCTGATCAGGACAACCGATGCAGGAACCGTCCTGCAGATGGAGGTTGGTGCACTGATGGTGGGGAAGATCGAGAATGATCAGGAAGAAGCGTTTGTACACCGGGGAGAGGAAAAGGGAAGATTTGCATTCGGCGGTTCTACGATCGTGGTGCTTTACCAGCGGGGACAGGTTCAGCCGGATCAGGATCTTCTGGACAACAGCCGGGACGGTTACGAAACAAAAGTAATCCAGGGAGAGGCTGTAGGAGATAAGGTGGAAAAATGCAGAAAATAAATTATCAGAAATTAATGGAAAATGAAATCGCACACAACAGGCAGGAGCAGAAAGTTCCTGCCTTGCTTTTACACAGCTGTTGTGCGCCGTGCAGCAGTTATTGTCTGGAGACATTGAGTGAGGACTTTGCGATCACGGTGTTTTATTACAATCCGAATATTTATCCGGAAGATGAATACTGGAAACGGGTGAGAGAACAGGAGCGGTTTATCGGTCTTCTGCCTGCGAAACATAAAATCTCTTTTCTGGAAGGCAACTATGAAAAAGAACGGTTTTATGAGACAGTAAAAGGCCTTGAAAAGATCCCGGAGGGTGGAGAGCGCTGTTTTGCGTGTTATCGTCTGCGGCTGTCGGAGGCGATCAAAGAGGCGGAGAAGGGTGGATTTGACTATGTGACCACTACACTAACGATCAGTCCGATGAAAAATGCGCAGAAATTAAATGAAATCGGAGAAGAACTGTGCCGGGAAACAAAAGTGGCGTGGCTGCCGTCGGATTTTAAGAAGAAAAACGGGTACAAACGGTCCACCGAACTGTCAAAAGAATACGGGATGTACCGGCAGGATTACTGCGGATGTGTGTTCTCGATGCGGGAGCGTGAAGAGCAAAAAGCCCGGATCGAGCAGGAAATCTTGCAGAATAACGGAATATAAAAAGCGACTTGCGCCGACACAGGATTAATGATAGAATGATTTCAGACTTTACTATGAGAAAGTAAATGGCAGTAAATCTGCTGATTCCCGGATAATTTAAGAGAGGAACAGGAAAAGAAGTCTGCCGGAAAATACAGGGAAGAGAGGAAACAATATGGCACAGTTATGGGGAGGCCGTTTTACAAAAGAAACGGACAAACTTGTATATAATTTTAACGCATCCATCGGATTCGATCAGAAGTTTTTCCATCAGGATGTACAGGGAAGCAAAGCACATGTGACGATGCTTGCAAAACAGGGGATTCTGACAGAAGATGAGAAAAATCAGATCATCGCCGGACTGGACAGTATCGTGGCGGATGTGGATGCCGGTAAACTGGAGATCACCAGTGAGTACGAAGATATCCACAGTTTTGTGGAGGCCAATCTGATCGACCGGATCGGTGACGCAGGAAAAAAACTGCATACCGGACGAAGCAGAAACGACCAGGTAGCGCTGGATATGAAATTGTATGTCAGAGACGAGATCAAAGAACTGGACGAACTGGTGAAGAAGCTGCTGGTGACACTGAATAAGATCATGGAAGAAAACCTGCATACCTATATGCCGGGATTCACCCATCTGCAGAAAGCACAGCCGATCACGCTGGCACATCATATGGGTGCGTATTTTGAGATGTTCCGCAGAGACAGAGGCCGTCTTGCAGATATTTACGAAAGAATGAACTATTGCCCACTGGGAAGCGGAGCGCTTGCAGGAACCACCTATCCGCTGGATCGTGCCTACAGTGCCGAACTGATGGGATTTGCCGGTCCTACGATGAACAGTATGGATTCCGTAGCAGACAGAGATTATGTGATCGAACTGTTATCTGCCATGTCCACGATCATGATGCATCTGAGCCGTTTTTCCGAGGAAATCATCATCTGGAACTCCAACGAGTATCAGTTTGTGGAGATCGATGATGCCTACAGTACCGGAAGCAGTATCATGCCACAGAAGAAAAACCCGGATATCGCCGAGCTGGTAAGAGGAAAGACCGGCCGTGTTTATGGCGCGCTGATGTCGATTCTGACAACCATGAAGGGAATTCCGCTGGCATATAATAAAGACATGCAGGAAGACAAGGAACTGACCTTTGACGCGATTGATACCGTAAAAGGGTGTCTGGCATTGTTTGAAGGTATGGTTTCCACAATGAAGTTCCGTAAAGATGTGATGGAAAACAGTGCAAAACACGGATTTACCAATGCAACGGATGCAGCAGATTATCTGGTAAATCATGGGGTACCGTTCCGTGATGCACATGGCATTGTCGGCCGTCTGGTGCTGTACTGCCTGGACAAAAAAATTCCGCTGGACGAGATGACTCTGGAAGAATACAAAGCGATCAGTCCGGTGTTTGAAGAAGATATTTACGAAGCCATCAGCATAAAAACCTGTGTGGAAAAACGTATGACCATCGGTGCTCCGGGACCGGATGCCATGGCAAAGGTGGTAGAGTGGAATAAAAAATATTTGGAAGAAAAGTAAAAAAGTGTTGATTTTTTCAGAAAACTGGTATAGTATTACCAAGTAAATACAAATGTACGCGAGAGAAATACAAAAAGTAACGGTTGTGCATTGAATAAGAAGAATGAGGAGTGAAATCACAATGAGCAGCAAATTAAGAGTAGGTATTTTAGGAGCAACAGGAATGGTAGGACAGAGATTCATCTCTCTGCTGGAAAATCATCCGTGGTTTGAAGTAGTAACCGTAGCAGCATCCCCGAGAAGTGCAGGAAAAACATATGAAGAAGCCGTAGGCGGACGCTGGAAAATGGATACTCCGATGCCGGAAGCTGTAAAAAAACTGGTAGTTATGAATGTAAATGAAGTGGAAAAAGTAGCTTCCACCGTTGATTTTGTATTTTCAGCAGTAGATATGTCCAAAGAGGAAATCAAAGCGATCGAGGAAGAATATGCAAAAACTGAAACACCGGTTGTTTCCAATAACAGTGCTCACAGATGGACACCGGATGTACCGATGGTAGTGCCGGAGATCAACCCGGAACACTTTGAGGTTATCGAATCTCAGAAAAAACGTCTGGGAACCACACGCGGATTCATCGCAGTAAAACCAAACTGCTCCATCCAGAGTTATGCACCGGTTCTGACTGCATGGAAAGAATTCGAGCCATACGAAGTAGTTGCTACTACATACCAGGCAATCTCCGGAGCAGGTAAAACCTTCAAAGACTGGCCGGAAATGGTAGAAAACATCATCCCATACATCGGCGGGGAAGAAGAGAAGAGTGAACAGGAACCGCTTCGTATCTGGGGTAAAGTAGAAAACGGTCAGATCGTAAAAGCCAGCGAACCGGTGATCACCTGCCAGTGTATCCGTGTTCCGGTACTGAACGGACATACCGCAGCAGTCTTTGTAAAATTCAGAAAGAATCCTACCAAAGAACAGCTGATCGAAAAACTGGTGAACTTCAAAGGATTCCCACAGGAAGCAGAACTTCCGAGTGCTCCGAAGCAGTTTATCCAGTATCTGGAAGAAGACAACCGTCCACAGGTTAAGATGGATGTCAACTTCGAAAACGGTATGGGAATCAGCGTAGGCCGTCTGAGAGAGGACACTGTATACGACTGGAAATTCGTAGGTCTGTCCCATAATACTGTAAGAGGAGCTGCCGGCGGTGCTGTTCTGTGTGCAGAGACTCTGAAAGCAAAAGGATATATTCAGGCAAAATAAATAAGAATGCAAATAAGAAAAATAAAATCCCGGGTGTGTTGTGTGCCCGGGATTTTTTACTTTACAGGAAATTGCTTTCCTGTAAGTAAGAAACACTCCGCGAGGATTCGCCAAGGCACATTCTTTATGAATCACAGATAAGTTGTGCCGGGAAGACAGATCTGCTGATTTTAATATAGAAACCAGACAAGTTCCGGGGTACACTTGAATTTCCGGAAGAAAAACGGTATACTTTTTGTTGCCCCTGTGAGGTTTTTATATCGCAGGGACGCTGAAGAGACGAGAAAGGGTTAAATTTATATGAATAAATCCGTATTTATCGCAGAGAAGCCAAGCGTAGCCCAGGAATTTGCCAAGGCGTTAAAGGTGAAGACCACGCGGCATGACGGATATCTGGAATCGGAAAATACCATTGTCACCTGGTGTGTGGGTCATCTGGTGACGATGAGTTATCCGGAAGTTTATGATATCAAGTACAAGCGCTGGACTCTGGAAACTCTGCCTTTTCTGCCCGGGGAGTTCAAGTATGAAGTCATCCCATCGGTAAAAAAGCAGTTTGAGATTGTCAAGGGACTGTTAAACCGCCCGGATGTGGACACCATCTATGTCTGTACCGACTCAGGAAGAGAGGGAGAGTATATCTACCGTCTGGTGGCACAGATGGCCGGCGTCAGGGGAAAGAAAGAGAAACGTGTCTGGATCGATTCCCAGACGGAAGAGGAGATCATCCGCGGAATCAAAGAAGCGAAGGATCTGAGTGCTTATGATAATCTGAGCGCATCGGCATATCTGCGGGCGAAAGAAGACTATCTGATGGGTATTAACTTTTCCAGGATCCTGACACTGCGGTATGGAAACAGCGTGTCCAACTATCTGGGAAATAAATATCAGGTGATTTCCGTGGGACGGGTCATGACCTGTGTGCTTGGAATGGTAGTGCGAAGAGAGCGGGAGATCCGTGAATTCGTAAAAACACCGTTTTACCGGGTGCTTGGAAAATTCTTGCTGGAAGGAAGAACCTTCGACGGAGAATGGCGTGCTGTGGAAGGCAGCCGGTATTTTCAGTCACCGGATCTGTATAAGGAAAATGGTTTCAAGGACAGAAACCGGGCGGAAGAACTGAAAGGCATTTTGGAACGGGAGAGTGCAGTCAGTATGACGAATGAACTTTCCGGTTCCAACGGAATGGCACAGCAGACAGCTCCGGCACATCAGGCGGTGCTTGAGAAGATCGAGAAGAAAAAAGAGAAGAAGAATCCACCGCTTTTGTATAACCTGGCAGAATTGCAGAATGACTGTTCACGGATGTTCAAGATCAGTCCGGACGAGACACTGCGGGTGGTGCAGGAACTGTATGAAAAGAAGCTGGTGACATATCCAAGAACGGATGCCCGTGTGCTTTCCACTGCAGTTGCCAAGGAGATCAGCCGAAACCTGAAGGGTTTAACGAGATACCAGATGGCAGCACCGTTTGCACAGGAGATCCTGGAGGCGGGCAGTTTTCAAGGAATCGAAAAGACCAGATATGTCAATGACAAGCAGATCACAGACCATTATGCGATTATTCCTACCGGTCAGGGACTGCAGAATCTTGGCAGGTTGCCGCAGATTTCACAGAAAGTGTATCAGGTGATCGTTCGCCGGTTTTTGAGTGTGTTTTATCCGGCGGCGGTGTATCAGAAGGTGAGTCTGGTGTCAGCGGTCGGAAAAGAGAAGTTGTTTTCGAGTTTCAAGGTACTGGTGGAGGAAGGGTATCTGAAGGTGGCCAACGTACCATCCGGAAAGAAAGAAGAGGATGCGAAAAATGCAGAGGAGAAAACGGATGATATCCAGTGTGATGCCGCCTTTCTTGCCTGCCTGCAAAAGCTGAAAAAGGGCGCCATTCTTCCGGTCGATGGATATGAGATCAAAGAGGGAGAAACTTCTCCGCCGAAACGGTACAATTCCGGTACGATGATCCTGGCGATGGAGAATGCCGGACAACTGATCGAGGATGAGGAGCTGCGTGCGCAGATCAAGGGAAGTGGAATCGGAACCAGTGCAACGCGAGCAGAGATTTTAAAGAAACTGGTGAATATCAAGTATATCAGCCTGAATAAGAAAACACAGGTAATTACCCCGACTCAGCTTGGAGAAATGATTTATGAAGTGGTTAACGCTTCGATCCGGGCATTGTTAAATCCGGAGCTTACCGCAAGCTGGGAGAAGGGGCTGAATTATGTAGCCGAGGGAAGTATTACTTCCCGGGAATATATGGATAAACTGGAGCATTTTATCCGGGTGAAAGTGGGTGGAGTGCTGCAGGTAAATTATCAGGCGGCGTTACGAAGCCGATACGACAGTATCGCAGGGAATTATCGAAAAGGAGGAAAATGATCATGAGTATGGAAAGTATTCGAATTGAGAACATGTATGATCTGAATGAGACGATTGCAGCGGAGATTTTTGAAGGGAAGACATATCCGTGGGAAGTACTTCCGCTGATTAAAGAATTTATTGTGAAGCTGGGAAATGCACTGGATCCGGCAGAGTATGATAAGATCGGGGAAGATATCTGGGTAGCGAAATCTGCTAAGATTGCTCCTACGGTTGCGTTAAATGGTCCGTGTATCATCGGAAAGGATGCCGAGGTGCGTCAGTGTGCATTTATCCGTGGCAGTGCGATCGTCGGTGAGGGTGCTGTGGTTGGTAATTCTACGGAGCTTAAGAATGTGATCCTGTTTAATAAGGTGCAGGTGCCGCATTATAATTATGTGGGGGATTCTGTGCTGGGTTATAAGGCTCATATGGGCGCGGGATCGATCACTTCGAATGTGAAGTCGGATAAGAAGCTGGTGGTTGTACACGGAGATGGTTTCGATATTGAGACCGGCATGAAGAAGTTTGGGGCTATGCTGGGAGATAATGTTGAGGTTGGCTGTAATTCAGTGCTGAATCCGGGGACGGTGATCGGACGGGAGAGTAATGTGTATCCGCTGTCTTCGGTTAGAGGGGTTGTGCCGGAGAGGTCCATCTTTAAGAAGCAGGGAGACGTTGTTGCTAAAAGATAGATGATTGAAAAAGGGGACGCCCCCGGCGGAAGCGTTCTCCCGCCAGCAACGTGGGCAGGGCAACTTTGAACTAGCCACTAACTACGACTATGTTCACTTGGGTCAGCTGACCCAAGTGAAAGTCTCCGTAAGTGTCGGATTTCAAAGCTTGCCCTAACCGCCCACAAAGTGTTGCTGGCAGGAGAACGCTTCCGCCGGGGGCTGGTTTTTCAATGCGGAAAGAGAAAGGCGCGTCAAGTCTTGTGTTTTGGCGAAAATAGATAAAAACCGGTGCAATTGTCGTTGGGTGATAATTGCTCCGGTTTTTTTACGCCATTAGTTCAGAAAACAGAAGTGAAGGATCAAACCGTACAGTAAAAGGTGTACCGGGTAGAAGAGGTAGAAAAAATATTTCAGGGAGATGCCACGTTTCCCGTTATAGAGGTTGATCGGGATGAAGGCGAGGCAGGCGGGGGCTTCCCAGAGGAGGCTCATGCAGGAAACCAGGGTGCAGAGGAACTTCTGATCGTGGAACAGGTAGAGTAACAGGATCAGGATGATTCCTTTATAGTCGTAATCGGTCTGAAGGAGCCAGGCGGTCAGACAGCCGGCGGCGGCGATCAGGATCTTGACGATCCACTGAAGGTTCGGGTTTATTTCTTTGTGGCTTACAGTATCGATGGCCCAGATGGTCAGGAGACCCAGGAATAAAGTGAAAAAGACATTCTGGTAACCCGGAGCAAATGGGGTGTTGAACAGTGCATAATCAAAGGGAAATTCGGACACCAGGGCAAAGAGGAACAGGCGGGTGGCATATTTCTTTTTGCTGGAGGTGTGGAGGAATCCTTCAATTAATAAGAAACAGAAGACCGGGAAGCCGATTCTTCCGATGAAGCGCATGACCTGATAAATGTTCCACCAGGGGATCGTCATAGAGACAGGGTGTCCCAGGAAGGACGGATTTTGCTGCATCAGGATGCCGTAGAGGATGATGCTTGCGGCGAAATGGTCGATGGCCATGGCGATAATGGCGATGATTTTTAAAGTACTGCCGGACAGGCAGCCCTTTTTCAGGGAAAACTGGGTCATAGAAAACCTCCTGTTTTTTGATAATCTGAGTTTTTCGATATTCCTTCTTAATGTTGACAGATAAAGAAAAACAGCGTCAGAAAAAGCATAAAACGCAAATTGTGACGGAATCCTGCGGAATATTCTGAAAAAAGTATACCAGTCCTGCAAAAAATGTCAACGAAAGGGAAAAAAATAAAAAAAAAGTAAGTTTGTCTGGACTAACCGCATGGGTGTATGCGAAAATAACTATGATAAGCGGGTGAGTAGGTTCACTTGCTTGAGATACATAAGTCTCGAAAAAAGTATTTCAAGTTTGAAAGGAGTCTTAACATGATTTATTCACAAGAAGTAGAAATGATGTGTCCGGTTTCACAGGGCGTTAATCACGGCGCTGCACCAATCCCGGAAGAAGCAAAATGGGTACAGTCCAAAGAAATTAAAGATATTTCCGGTCTGACACATGGTGTGGGCTGGTGTGCACCACAGCAGGGTGCCTGCAAACTGACACTGAACGTAAAAGATGGTATTATTCAGGAAGCTCTGGTAGAGACAATCGGATGTTCCGGTATGACTCATTCTGCAGCTATGGCATCTGAAATCCTTCCTGGAAGAACTCTTCTGGAGGCTCTGAACACTGACCTGGTATGCGATGCTATCAACACAGCTATGAGAGAACTCTTCCTGCAGATCGTTTATGGTCGTACACAGTCCGCATTCTCAGAAGATGGTCTGCCGATCGGCGCTGGTCTGGAAGATTTGGGTAAAGGTCTGAGATCTCAGGTTGGTACCATGTACGGAACACTGAAAAAAGGTCCTCGTTATCTGGAAATGGCAGAAGGTTATGTTACCGGTATTGCACTGGATGAAGAAGGATGCATCATTGGTTACCAGTTCGTAAGTCTGGGCAAAATGACTGATTTCATCAAACAGGGTGATGATCCTACAACAGCTTGGGAAAAAGCAAAAGGACAGTACGGTCGTGTTGCAGATGCAGCTAAAATCATTGATCCGCGTAAAGAATAATTACTGTTCTGCTTACCGTCAATATAATAGGAGGATAAAATAAATGGCTTTATTTGAATCATATGAAAGAAGAATTGATAAAATCAATGCTGTCCTGAACAGCTATGGAATCGCTTCTCTGGAAGAAGCAGAGAAAATCACAAAAGATGCTGGTCTGGACGTATACAATCAGATCAAAGGCATCCAGCCAATCTGTTTTGAGAACGCTTGCTGGGCATACATCACAGGTGCAGCAATCGCAATCAAAAAAGGCTGTACAAAAGCTTCTGAAGCAGCAGCAGCTATCGGCGAAGGTCTGCAGGCTTTCTGTATTCCAGGATCTGTAGCAGATCAGCGTAAAGTAGGTCTGGGACATGGTAACCTGGGTAAGATGCTTCTGGAAGAAGATACAGAATGTTTCGCATTCCTGGCAGGTCATGAGTCTTTCGCAGCAGCTGAAGGTGCTATTGGTATCGCTGAAAAAGCAAACAAAGTACGTCAGAAACCTCTGCGTGTTATCCTGAACGGTCTTGGAAAAGATGCTGCTCAGATCATCGCTCGTATCAACGGATTTACATTTGTTGAAACAGAATATGATTACTATACAGGAGAACTGAAAGAAGTATTCCGTAAAGCATACTCCGAAGGTCCTCGTGCAAAAGTTAACTGCTACGGCGCTAACGACGTTCGTGAAGGTGTAGCTATCATGTGGAAAGAAGATGTTGACGTTTCTATCACAGGTAACTCTACCAACCCGACACGTTTCCAGCATCCGGTAGCTGGTACTTACAAAAAAGAACGTATCGAAGCTGGTAAGAAATACTTCTCCGTAGCTTCCGGTGGTGGTACAGGACGTACTCTGCATCCGGATAACATGGCAGCAGGTCCTGCTTCCTATGGTATGACAGATACTCTGGGACGTATGCATTCCGATGCACAGTTCGCAGGTTCTTCTTCTGTTCCGGCTCACGTAGAAATGATGGGTCTGATCGGTGCAGGTAACAACCCGATGGTTGGTATGACTGTAGCTGTTGCAGTATCCATCGAGGAAGCTCACAAAGCTGGTAAATTCTAAGATAAAAAATTAAAAATTTTGTGTCCAAACGTAAAAAAAGCTACAGGTTTCGCGCCTGTGGCTTTTTTAAAATGCTGAAAGTTTTCGGTATTCTGCCGGTGAGCAGTTATAATATTTTCGAAACGTTTTTGCAAAATAGCTGGGATTTTCAAAACCTGTGCGAAGACCGACTTCCAGAACAGAGAGAGAACTGTGCCGCAGGAGATCAGCCGCCTGAAGGGTACGGTAATAGTTAATATAGGTCATCGGGGTCATCTGAAACTGCTTCTTGAAAAAACGGCAGAAGTACTGTGGATTCATATCCAGGGAAGAAGCCAGGTCCTCCAGATAGATTTTTCTGTCGTAATGTTCCTGAATATAGCGGAGAATCTGCTTGTATTGATTTTCTCGTGTCTGTAAGGAACGGTTTGCGGGTGAAGGCTGCAACAGATTTTCCGAAAACAAAATGACCAGAATATGGTAAAGATTATTTTTTAAAAGTAACTGCCAGCCGGAAGGCCTGGTATCATAAAGAACCAAAAGTTCCTGAAAAATGCTACGAACAGATGATATACAAGACAGATTTTTTGGCAAAAAAGAAGGAAGCAGCAGCTGGCGGGAGAGGAGAGGTTCTATATAAGAAATCTGGCAATGATCCGGATAGGAAAAAGCAAGCATATTCGGCAAAAACACCAGGGCATGATGAATCGAAGATGTGTTGCCGATGCTTCGCAGCTGATGTAGTTCATAACTGTTGATCATCACAAAGTCCTGCTTCTGAAGAATTTTTCGCTGCGTGCCAAGGGTCAGTTCAAGAGAACCTTTTTCTACCCATATCCATTCCATCTCTTTGTGCCAGTGAAAAGGGACCTGCAGTCCGCCGTGCTCGTAAATTTGATGATAAATATGAAAGGGTTCCAGTTCGGTGCCGTGGATGGTGTAGTCTTTCATTCCATAAGGTACTTTTGTTTTCATTGTATGATCTCCTGAAAAGTCAAAATAATTATAGTAAAATATAAAATTGAGTTAGAATATATGATATAAAATCATTATAATGGTATTGAAAAGAAAAAGAAAGCATGAATTATGCATTACAAAAAATTAGTCAAGAGACACAAGACACAGGAGAAACAGAAGATGGAGAAAAAATGGTGGCATCATTTAACAGCGTATCAGATTTATACAAGAAGTTTTTGTGACAGTAACGGAGACGGTATTGGAGATTTTCAGGGAATTATCAGTAAGCTGGATTATCTTCAGGAACTGGGGATAGGAGCAATTTGGATTTCCCCGTTCAATGATTCCCCCAATTATGACAATGGATATGACATCAGTGATTATTATGCAATTCTGAAAGATTTTGGAACGATGGCAGATCTGGAAGAAATGATCCAGGAGTGTGAAAAGAGAGATATCATTGTTATGATGGATCTGGTTTTGAATCATTGTTCCCATGAGCATCCCTGGTTTCTGGGAGCATGCAAAGACCGCAATGGAAAGTATCATGATTATTATATCTGGGAAGAAGGGACGGAGGATCAGCCACCGGAAGGATCAGCTGCTTTCTTTGGCGGAAATGTGTGGGAGTGGGTTCCTCAGGTGAAAGAATATTACTATCATACCTTCAGCATACAGCAGCCGGATCTGAACTGGAAAAACGAAAACATGCGGCAGGAACTGTATGCCATGATTCGTTTCTGGATGGACAAAGGAATCCGGGGATTCCGACTGGATGCGATTGATAATATTGTAAAAGATGGTCATGGTGGAAATGACCAGCAGTCTCCACAGATTCATACATATCTGCAGGAAATGACAAAAAATACGTTTGGTTTGCGGAATGATGTTTTGACAGTGGGAGAAACCGGTGGAACAACATTAGAGATGGCCAAAGAATATTCCAATCCGGAGCGAAAAGAACTGGACATGGTATTTCAGTTTAAACTTATGGACATCGATGGAGTTCGAAGCGGTAACTGGGAACCGAAAGCGTATACACTACCACAATTAAAAACTATTATGGAAAGCTGGCAGACAGGTCTGGATGAGATTGGATGGAACAGTTTATTCTGGGGAAATCATGATTATCCAAGAGCAATTTCAAGATTTGGAAATGATACACCAGAATATCGGGAACAAAGCGGTAAAATGCTTGCGACTCTCTTATATGGTATGAAAGGAACTCCATATCTTTATCAGGGGGACGAGATTGGAATGACAAATGTGGTAAATACCAAAATCTCCCAGTATCAGGATATAGAGTCTGCAAACTTTGCCAAAGAAAAACAGGAACTTGGATGGAGTGAGGAGAAAATTATGAGCTATCTGCTGAGAAACAGCAGAGATAATGCCAGAACACCGATGCAGTGGAATCATCAGGAACATGCGGGATTTACGACAGGAACGCCATGGTTATCTGTCAATGGGAATTACAAAGAAATCAATGTGGAAAACAGCAGGAAAAATCCGGATTCTCTGTTTTATTACTATAAAACTTTGATCGCGCTACGGAAGAATAATGACGTACTGATTTATGGAAAATTCCAGTTGCTGGATAAGGAACATCCGGAAATTTTTGCTTACGAGAGGACGCTGGATGGGAAGAAAATTGTTGTGATATGCAATTTTACAGATCACGAGACGCAAATGGAGGCGACAGAAGATCTGACTGACGGGAAAATACTGATACATAATCAGGGACAGAATCGGCTTGGAAAAGAGACGTGGATCTTGGGAGCCTATGAGGCGTGGATGATTGAAATAGGATAAGGATAAAGCGTGAAAGGCTGCAGAAAAATATGAGAACAAAAAAATATAGATAACCGTTGACTCTACAACAGTTATAAGGTTTAATATAAACCAGAAAAGAACTTTACCGAGGGAAAGTATCAGAGAAACAAAGGAGTAGAAACATGGAAAGAGATCTTACATCGGGAAGTGTGTGGAAAAATATTGTGTATTTTTCACTTCCATATCTGTTATCGTATTTTTTGCAGACGTTATATGGTCTGGCGGATCTGTTTATTGTCGGGCAGTTTGATGGCGTTGCGAGCACGACGGCGGTATCCATCGGCAGTCAGGTGATGCATATGCTGACGGTGATGATCGTCGGTCTGGCGATGGGAACCACGGTAAATATTGGTCGGGCAGTGGGAGCGCGGGACAGCCAAAAGGCATCGAAAGTAGTGGGAAATACCACCGTGCTTTTTGTTGGCGTCTCAGTGGTTCTAGCAGTCGTTTTACTGGTTCTGGTGCAGCCAATCGTGCGTGTGATGTCCACACCGGCGGAAGCGGTAGAAGGAACGGTGCGGTATCTTACGATCTGTTTTATAGGAATCCCGTTTATCACCGCGTATAACGTGATCGCATCGATTTTCCGGGGACTTGGGGATTCGAAGAGTCCGATGTATTTTATTGCGGTTGCCTGCGTAGCAAATATTGCGCTGGATTACCTGTTTATCGGAGCACTTCATATGGGACCAGCGGGAGCGGCACTGGGAACAACGCTCTCACAGACGATCAGTGTGGCCGTATCGCTTTTGGTGATTTTGAAAAAAAAGACGGGAATCTCGGTAAAAAGAGCGGATTTTCGACTAGAACGGGTAACGATGGGGCAGGTGCTCAAAATCGGTGTTCCGATCGCGGCACAGGATGGATTTATCCAGGTGGCATTTATCATCATCACGATCATTGCCAACCGCAGGGGACTGAGTGTAGCCGCTGCAGTAGGAATCGTGGAAAAAATCATCAGTTTTCTGTTCCTGGTGCCATCTTCAATGCTTTCCACGGTGTCTGCGTTGGGAGCACAGAACATGGGAGCAGGCAAATACGAACGTGCAGATCAGATTCTCCGATATGCGATGGGAATCGCGGTTGGTTTCGGACTCATTGTGTCATTGCTGATCCAGATCATCGCAGGACCGGTGGTAGGATTGTTTACCACGGATGCGACGGTCATTTTGCTGGGGGCGCAGTATATCCGTGGATATATCTGGGATTGTATTTTTGCAGGGGTACACTTCAGTTTCAGCGGTTATTTCTGTGCTTATGGAAAATCAGAGATTTCGTTTGTCCACAACCTGATTGCGATTCTCTGTGTCCGTATTCCGGGCGTTTACCTGACTTCAAAGATCTTCCCGGATACGCTGTTTCCGATGGGACTGGCTACGGCGACCGGTTCGTTGCTGTCGGTGATCATCTGTATGATTGCGTTCGGATGGCTGAAAAGGAAGGAAAAACAAAAAAGAAAAAGTGCCTGATCCTGTTTGACATTTTTACAGGTTGGTGCTATGATAACTGAGAATAAAGAACGGGAGCTTGTGTGACAGGCTGAGAGGAAGATAGATCTTCGACCGCACCTGATTTGGGTAATGCCAACGGAGGGAATACATATCGAAAGAATGTACATCTGTCCGTGTGAGTGCGGGCAGATGTTTTTACATTACGCGAACAACGAGCCAAGGTCTCATGCAAGCATGGACTTTGGCGACTGCCGCGATAACGAGTAAAATTCGCGAAGCGTATTTTATCTCGTTTCATTTGCAGGAAATCCAGTTGTCATCAGTTTTTCCGGCCTTTAGAAAATAAGAGACTGTACTTGCAGGCATTTTGCGGCAAATGTTCAGATAACACAGACTGTGTACGGACAGGGCAGATGCAGGTGGATCTGAGGGGGAGCGCCCTGAGACCCGGCATACAGAAAAAAGCGATGGGAATCCGTGTTTCGGAGTGAGAGGAAGTAATGGAACTTCGACCGAAAAACAGGGAAACTGCGCTTTTTTCTGCCCACAAAAGAAAAAGACAGGTTTTCCCGGAAAACAAGAGAGGAAAACAAAAATGGAAAAACAAAGACTGAACACATTTCGCATGGTAATGCTGGCTATGATGGTAGCAATCGGAGTGGTTATCTCCCCGATCCTTCGTATCGAGGGAATGTGCCCGACAGCGCATCTGATTAATATTGTATGCTCGGTACTGATGGGACCGTGGTACTCCCTGCTTTGTGCAACGATGATCGGTGTGATCCGTATGTTATTTATGGGAATTCCGCCACTTGCACTGACCGGGGCTGTATTTGGTGCATTTTTATCAGGTGTTTTTTACCGTTTATCCGGTGGAAAAATCATCTGTGCGGTACTGGGAGAAATCTTTGGAACCGGTATCATCGGATCACTGGTTTCTTACCCGGTGATGGCATTTATCATGGGAAGAGACGGGTTAAATGCATTTTTCTACACCCCGATGTTTATTTCAGCAACGATCATGGGCGGTGCAGTAGCGTATGTGTTCCTGAAAGCACTGAGCAAGGCAGGATTGCTGGCAAAATTTCAGAGAAGTCTTGGAGCAAAAGTTTATGATAAAACAGTTAGAAAATCAGCTGAAGAGCGTGCGTGATGCAACAAAGAGAGAACAACCACTGATTCACTGCATCACGAATCCGATTTCCATTCACGGATGTGCGAATATGATCCTTGCGGTGGGCGCAAGGCCGATGATGGCAGAGCATCCGATGGAGGTGGAAGGTATCACAAAGACAGCGGGAGCACTGATGCTGAATCTTGGAAATATTACCGATGTGCGGATCGAGTCCATGAAGCGTTCCGCGCGGATGGCGGCGAAAGAAGGAATTCCGGTTCTGCTGGATCTGGTAGGCGTATCCTGCAGTAAGATCAGGATGGAACTTGCCATGGAACTGATCGAAAAGGGAAAGATACAGATTCTGAAGGGAAATATTTCTGAACTGCTTGCAATCGCCGGACAGCCGTTTCACGGAACAGGTATTGATGCCGGAGCGGAGGATGCGATGACCGGGGACAATGAGGAAGAGAGAAAAGAAATCTTCCGAAAAGTTTCGAAAAAGACTGGAAGTGTACTTCTGGCTACCGGAGCAAAAGATCTTCTGGTGGATCAGAACCGGTGTTTGATTCTGGAAAATGGTGTGCCGGAGCTGTCCGGGATCACAGGAACAGGATGTATGGTCGGCGCGCTTTCGGCGGCTTTCCTGGCGCAGAGAGATCCGTTTGTGGCGGCACTGCTTGGGACTTCGGTGATGGGAATCGCCGGGGAGATCGCCGCAAAGAGGTCAACAGGACCGGGAAGCTTTCAGATGGAACTTCTGGATGCGGTGGCAGGGCTGACACAGGAAGAACTGGAGGCGAGGATCCGGATTCGGGAGATTGGAATATAAAGTGGTCTTAGAGTCACCCGAATCGTTCATGCAAAGAATACGGGAAGCTATGATCACAAAGTGAAAGAGAGCTCATGCGTCTGTTATCATAGGTGGTATGCTGACTGACGGGTGAAATGATGAAAGTAAAATTTCAGGAAGGAAAAAACAGGTATGAAAACAGATTTAGATATGACATTATATCTGGTGACGGACAGCACCTATCATACAGAGGAAACATTTTACAAAACGATCGAAGAGGCATGCCAGGGAGGTGTAACACTGGTGCAGCTGCGGGAGAAAAACTGCGGCGGACGGGAATATCTGGAGAAAGCAATGAAGGTAAAGGCAATCACCGACCGCTATCAGATTCCACTGATCATCGATGATCGTGTGGATGTGGCAATCGCCTGTGATGCCGCCGGTGTCCATGTGGGTTCCTCAGATCTTCCGGTAGCCGTGGCGAGAAAATTGCTCGGTCCGGACAAGATCGTGGGTGCTACGGCAAAAACCGTGGAAGCGGCGAAAAAGGCGTATGAGGACGGTGCGGATTATCTGGGTGTGGGAGCAATTTTCCCGACAACGACAAAGGTAGTCACGATCCGTACTTCCGTGGAAACACTGAATGAGATCTGCCAGAGTGTACCGATTCCTGCAGTGGCGATCGGCGGCTTGAATGATGGAAATATGGACATCCTCAAAGGCGGTAAGATGGCAGGTGTGGCTGTCGTTTCCGCCATTATGAAAGCGGAAGACCCGAAGGCAGCAGCGGCACGGATGAAAGAGCATGTGGGTGAGCTGCGGGGATAAGATGTAAGGTCCTGAATATATGGATAAAAAAGAGAGTTGTTGCAAAGCAGGGAAGTTATATAGAAGTGTTTTGCAGCGACTTTTTCTGATTTTTGGAAATAGATAAGGGAAAAACGAAATTCCCTCTTGAAAATCATAATAACCTTGTGGTAAACTAGGTATATAGGAAATATGGAGGTTATAGCATGAAAATATCGACAAGAGGGCGTTATGCGATTCGTGTAATGTTGGATCTGGCAGAACATAATACGGGAGAGTATATTCCGTTGATGGATATAGCAAAAAGGCAGGAGATTTCAGAGAAATATCTGGAGGCTATTGTGGCTTCCCTGAGTAAGAACGGGTTTGTGCGTTCACTGAGAGGAAAGGGAGGCGGTTATCAGCTGTTGAAGGATCCGTCAGAATATACGATTGGAAGTATTCTTCGGTTGACAGAGGGGTCTCTGGCACCGATAGCCTGTCTGGAACATGAGCCGAATCAATGTGAGAGAGTCTCTGTCTGCAAGACCCTGAAAATGTGGGAGGGGGCATACAAGGTGATCACGGAGTATTTCGATGGGATTACGATTGCAGATTTACTGGCGGATACTACGGATGTGGGGAACTACATTATTTAAAATATGAGAGTGTTGGCTAATGGGGACGCAGCCGTCCCTTGCTTCGCTCCTGCTGGCAACGTGGGCAGGGGAACTTTGAACTAGCCGCTAACTTCGACTAAATTCACGAGGGTCGGCTGACCCTCGCGAAAGTCTACGTAAGCGTCGGATTTCAAAGCTTCCCCTAAGCGCCCACACAGTGTTGCCTGCAGGAGCGAAGCAAGGGGCGGCTGCTGTGCGTTAGCCAAAGGGGGAGGAGGTGTAGAGTGGTGTTGTACGGTATGAATAATAAGAAAAAAGATACTGGATGAAAAAAGAGAATTAGGAATTTGTTTGAATGTGAAAATTTCGCAAAATGTGATAAAAATCGTGGTTGATTTTTGGGAGAAAGGGACTATAATAATAGGTATGGAAGCATAGCTCAGCTGGGATGAGCGTTCGCCTCACACGCGAGAGGTCAGGGGTTCGAGCCCCCTTGCTTCCATTTTTTGTTGCCAGAATATAAATAATCAAGTGTTTTTTGGGATGACAGATAGAATAGAAATGCCTCACAGGATTATGTATTGATATGTAATATAACAAAAAGGTTGGTATACTATGTAGTTTTACGGTAGTATATCAACCTTTTTTAGTTTAATATAGATTTATTTGTTCAAAACTTCTTTCAACGCATCCAGTACTTCCTGAACTTTTTCCATATATGCGTTTTCGCCCATATGACCGATGCGGATCAGTTTTCCTGCGAAGCAGCCGAAGGAGCCGGCTAAGAGGATGTTGTGATCGTAGCGCATCTTGTGAAGGATTTCTTCCGCGGTGTGGCCTTCCGGTACTTCGAAAGTGGTTACGGTGTTGGAGTAACCACATGCCGGGTAGAGCTGTAAGCCCATAGAAGTGATGGCTTCGCGGGTGTAGGCTGCTACTTTGGCGTGGCGTTCCAGAATCTGTGGATCGGCTTTAATGTTTTCCAGAGCAGTGCGAAGTCCGTAAATGTCGCTGGCCGGCATGGTGTATGGGAACCATTTGGCTTCATAGTAGCCTTTGAAGGTCAGCAGATTCGCATAAAAAGATGCAATCGGTGTTTTACGCTTTTCCATGGCTGCTTTCGCGTCTGCACTCAACGTTACCATTGTCAGTCCCGGAGGTGCGGACACAGCTTTCTGGGAACCACCGCATAACAGGTCGATCTTCCAGTCATCCACACGGACATCTTCGCCGAACATTCCTGCTACGGAATCAACAACTGTGAGGATTCCGTAGGACTTTAATAACGGACAGATGGAAGCGATATCATTTAACATACCACTTGGCGTGTCACAGTGAACAACAGTTGCATATTTGAAATCATGGTCTTTTTCCAGATAAGCTTTCAGATCATTCACATCGAAGGGATGGGAGTAATCGCAGGTGTAAAGAACAGGTGTGCCACCGTAGATGGAGACAAAATCTTTGAATCCTTCTCCGAATACTCCATTATCCAGAACCAGAACCCGGTCACCCGGTTCAGTCAGGGAGGCACAGGCAGCTTCCAGACCGAGGATACCTTCCCCGCCAAGAATCAGAGATTCGTTTTCGGTATGCAGCAGACTGCTGTAGAGTTTACAGGTGTCATGGTAATATTCCACAAAGTCACAGTCCAGATCCGGATTCTGAAACTGTCTGCTCCTTGCCAGCAGAACATTTTCGCGGACCTGAGAAGGACCGGGAGTCATCATTTTGTACATAAGCCCATCCTTTCTGCCAGTTTCTGTAACTGACCGGAGATAATCAGAACAACTACAGCGGCAACTCCTACCTGCAGCAGGTTGCCCGGGATAGAAGAGGCCGGAGTGATCCAGTTACCGTAAATGATACCTTCTGCGATGTAGTATCCGGCAATTTTGATCACGCATGCAACCAGGATTGCAACCATTTTCCAGCCAAAGCCTTTTTTCTTCTCTGTGATTGCACCAACGGAGAAGCCCATCAGACCAACGATAATGAAAGTGAATGGAGCCCATGCAGTCCAGCCGGAGAACAGGTCAAAGAGTCCCATACCGAAGGCACCGCTGAGTGCACCGGTTTTCTTGCCGAAGATGATAGCAGCAAGGAATAATGGAACATTGCCAAGGTGGATCAGTCCACCGTTTGGTGCAAACGGTAAACGGATATTAACAACTGCTGTAAAAATATAAGTCAGTGCGATGCACATGGCGGTTACCACAATCGCCTGAGTATTGTTTCTTGCCTGCGTTCTGGTGCCGGCTGTCTGATTGAAAGATGCCATTTTAATTCCCTCTTTCTTCTTAATATAATTTGTAACTGTTCAGTACCTTCACAGTTACGAGCTAAAATGCATTTAAACGATAAAAACACGCTTTGCGAGTTTTTATCGTTATCGCGGCACTCCTCAAGGTTCCGTGCAAGCACGGACTTTGACTCGTTGCTCGCGTAAATCACCTTCGGTGATGGCATTTTGGTTTGTATGTCTCGGGATTTTGACATATTCATGTCAAAACACCTCGCGGGACAGTAGCTACTGAATAGTTACTATAATTTTAATATCACACTGAATCATAAAGGATAACTGGTCAGATAGAAATAACCAGTTTTGAAAAAAATAACCAGTCCAGTTTGAAAAAAAAGAAATATTATAAAGAAGATATACTGCGCGAATCTATGTGATCAGGATAAATTTTGTGTACCGAGAAGCGTGTTACAGGGAACGGAGTAAACAGTAAAGAGATCAGGATCGAATGTAAACTACAATAAACACAAGGTTGACAATACGAAAAACAGGTGATATAGTAGTATTAGCATAGCGGTGGATATTTTCTCGGCGCAGATGCAGCAAAATTATGGAGGATATGAAAAAATGACAACGACAACAATGAGCAGAGGCAAGACTTATGACATGGTGTACATTGCGGTATTTGCTGTGGTAATGGCGATTTGTTCCTGGATTTCCATACCGGCAACCGTTCCGTTTACATTACAGACCTTCGGTGTGTTCCTGGCAGTTGGAGTACTCGGTGGTAAGAGAGGTACCCTTTCAATTCTGGTGTACATTCTTCTTGGAGCAGTCGGCGTTCCGGTATTTGCCGGATTTAGTGGTGGAATCGGCAGTCTGTTTGGCAACGCCGGTGGCTACATAATAGGTTTCCTGGTGGGTGCTCTGGTTATGTGGGGCATGGAAAAAGTAATGGGAAGAAAAACATGTGCACTGGCAGTCCAGATGGTAGTTGGTCTGATTGTGTGTTATGCATTTGGAACTGCCTGGTTTATGATTATGTACACCAGAAGTGCAGGACCGGTTGGTCTCGTGACTGTACTTGGCTGGTGTGTATTCCCATTCATTATTCCGGATCTGATCAAGATCGTGGTAGCACTGGGACTGACAAAGAGTCTGAAAAAAGTACTTCCTATTATGCAGTAGCCATAGGATATCCAGAAGAAGAGATCTGTAAGACGCCTGGCCCTCCCGGACTTACAGGTCTCTTTTTGCGTTGCTCCACGTATGGAAGTTGTCTGGCTTAGATGATAATAATTATCATAATATGATAAAAAATAGGGTAAAAAATGTGAAAAATTGCCAATAGAACCTTGCGAAGAAAAAAAGAGAGTTATATAATAAAAATAATCATATTTATATATGTGTAATTATAAAATGTAATGAATGAGCAAGGAGGTAACACATGCATAAATGGAAAAAACTGGTTGCAGGAGTTTTATCAGCCAGTATGATTATACCGGCAGCACCATTGACTGCGGGAGCAACAGAACAGATAGAACTGGTGCAGCAGGCAGAAGCAACTCCGGAAGCGCAAGCAGCACCGGTAGCAGAAGTTCCGGCTTCGGAACAGACGGCAGCCCCGACGGAGACCCCGGCGCCGACAGAGCCCCCAGCAGTATCGGAGAATCCGACACCAACGGAGACCCCGGCACCGACAGAGACCCCGGCAGCCCCGGAGACACCGACCCCGACACCGACGGAGACCCCGGCACCAACGGAAACTCCGGTGCCGACAGCAACACCAACACCGGCACCGATACAGCCAACAACCCCGACGCCGACAGAGACTCCGGCAGCTGAACAGCCGACACAGGAAACACCGGCAGCAACACCGGCGGAAACACCGCAGCCTACGCCGGAAGCTACTCCGACACCGGAAGCAGAAGCACAGGGAAGCAACGAATCACTGATTGCAGGACAGCAGATAGTGATTCCACCACAGATCGAAGAGGATTTTCGTCTGACAACTGTTGATAAAGTATACGCATTTGCAAGAAAAGATTGCAGGATTCTTGAAGAAAAAAGCGATGAGGAAGATGCTGCAGCTACCGGATCTTTACCGGGCGGTGGTGTCTGCTATATCTTACAGGAAGACGAAGACGGATGGGTGTTTGTTGAATCCGGAAGAGTCAGAGGATTTATCAGAAAAGACGAATTAAACACAGGAGAAAAAGCGGATCTGATCATAGAAGAGGCAAAGGAATTGTCCGGGGAGGAGAATCCGGTATTCGAAAAAGCTACAAAACTGATGAATCCGCTGAAAAATAAAAATCTTCTGTATACAAAAACAACAGCAGGAAAAACAGTAGTAGATAAAGAATATGCATTCTGTAACACGGATAAAATAAATATCCGTGAAGGGAAAAGCACGGATGCACGGGTAATCGGCACGTTATCCCAGAATCAGGTTTGTTATGTACTGGCAAGTAAGAATCAAGAATGGGTATATGTGGAATCCGGTGATGTGCGTGGATTTGCAAAGAGTGAATACCTGTTGATGGGTGAAGAAGCGGAAGAAAAAGCAAAGGCATATACCGATGCGGGACAGGATCCGGAAACTGTATGCGGACTTGCTGATCAGATGATCGCACCGGAAGACAATGCCGTCTGCTATTATACGTTCAAATCAGTGAAAGAAGCCTCTGTTGAGAATCCAACCCGCCAGGCTCTGATCAATTATGCATTGCAGTTTATCGGTAACCCATATGTATGGGGAGGAACAGATCCGGTTCACGGAGCAGACTGTTCCGGTTTCGCACAGCATGTATATGCACAGTTCGGTATCGGTCTTCCAAGAACATCCGCAGCACAGTCGCAGTATGGAATGAAGATTCCGGTCAGTGAAGCAGCACCGGGTGATCTGATCTTTTATGCGAAAAACGGTCAGGTTTACCATGTAGTTATCTATATCGGTAATGGAAGAACTGTAGAAGCGGCCAGCACAAGATCAGGTATCTGCAGCCATGGCGTAAATTATGCCAATGCGGTATGGGCAACAAGACTTCTGTCCTGAATTATAAATGATAATAGTTTGACAATTTCATGAAATACGGTTGACAATCCGTCAATGTGGTGATAAATTAATGATAAAGAGTATAAGTTTTATAAAACTTATACAATGAATGCATAGAATCTGATTACTGACGGAGAAATGTGGGATACCACAGGGGAATCAGATTTGCAGGATGCCGACCGTCTGGGCAACATTTGTAGAGTTACAAGTGTTGCCCTTTTTTACTTTACAAGAAATTGACTTCCTGCAAAGTAAAAAATGCTCCGCGAGGATGTGCCAAGACACATTCTTTGTTCCTTTATAAAAGACAGGAAAAAGATATCCGGACGGCTGGTGTAAAAAGGAGGTGCGTCTGCAAAAAAGAAATTATGGGGAAATGCCAAAGAGATTATGAAAAGACGGTAATGGTTTGTGGCTGAACGATTACAGATAATGAAATGTGATGACAAGGAGGAAAAAGTTATGTTTCATGAAGAGTATACGGCATTATGTAATGCAGGGGTGGCAAAAAATAATCTGTTGAAGAAAAATCCACTGGGATATTTTATTTCATCCATGGTAGCAGGAATGTTTATTTCATTTGGCAGTATGGTAGCGTTTGTGCTGGGACAGTCGATGGATGGAAATGGTGCAGCGGCTGCGGTAAAACTGATTCAGAGTATTGCTTTTGCATCAGCTCTCAGTCTGGTTGTTATGGCAGGTGCTGAATTATTCACCGGTAACAATCTGGTGATGGCGGCAGCATCCCTGAGAAAGAAAGTATCTTGGGCGGATACTGTGAAACTGTGGTGTGTCTGCTGGATCGGCAATCTGATTGCTTCTTTGCTCTGTGTAGCGGCTTTCCAGCTGACCGGACTTCCGACAGCAGGAGATGGAGCAATCGCAGATTATTTTATCAAAATTTCTTCAGCAAAAGTTAGTCTTGGTGTCGGAGAGATCCTGGTGCGTGCGATCCTGTGTAATATTCTGGTCTGTCTTGCAGTATGGTGCGGAACCAAGATGAAAACGGAATCCGGAAAACTGATCATGATTTTCTGGTGTATTCTGATTTTTATGACCTGCGGATTTGAGCATAGCATCGCAGATATGAGCATCATCGGAATCGGTGTGGCAAACGGAGGAATCACTGTCGGTCAGTATCTGTATACCGTACTGTTGGCAACAGTCGGAAATATAATCGGCGGGGCAGTGTTTGTGGCAGTACCGTATCATGTGATTTCAAAAGAAAAATAAAAAAACGAAAAACGCAAAGACAGCCGTTCGGCAGATGGATATGACCGGACGGCTGTCTTTTGAGTTACGCGAATAACAAGACAAATAAAAAAATTTGTGCTTTTCATGCAAAAAATTTATAGAAATCGCTAATAAAACTGGATAATATTGTGAATTTATGGTACTCTTAATAGGACGAACTTATTTATCGGGTTTTTGCGGTCTTTTCCAAGGATGTGCGGAGGCGGAAGAGAGAGCAAAGACAGGTAATTATAAGGATAAAAAATATCAAGGAAGGTGAGCAATTGGAAAATTATACGAAGTATAAGCTGAAAAGCAAGGAAGAACTTGCATCCGTGCTGGAAGGCAAAGACAATTTGTTCGTGATTGCCTGCAACAAATGTTTCAAAGAGTTTGAAACAGTGGATGAACCGGACTGCGACGAGTTTTTAGCATTTGCAGCAGAACAGGGAAAAACGGTTACAGGCAGTGCAAAGTTTGATTTCTTATGTAATAAGATGCACACAGAGAAAAAATTACAGGATCTGCTTCCGGAAGGAACAGAGAACGTAGTTGTAATCTCCTGTGGTCTTGGTATCCAGACGATTGCAGATCTGTCAGGAAAACCGGTGGTTGCAGCAAGTAATACGCTCAACTACAGAGGTCATCACGGTATGGCACTTACCAAAAAGAGCTGTGACGCATGTGCACAGTGTTATCTGAACATCACAGGTGGTGTCTGTCCGATCGTTGACTGCTCGAAGAGTCTTGTCAACGGACAGTGTGGCGGTGCCAAGAACGGAAAATGTGAAGTAGACCCGAATAAAGACTGTGCATGGGAAAAAATCTATCAGAGACTGGCAAAACAGGGACGTCTGGAAGAATTTCTGCATCAGCCGGTACAGGTACGTGACTTCTCAAAAGTGAACTTCAAAGTTATCAATGATTATGTAAAAGCTGCCAGAGAAGACAGACTGAACGGATATTACGGTGGAGTACATCCGTCAGAACGCAAAGAATTCAGTGAGCATATTGCCCTGAAGAAGTTCCCGGATCCAAAGACCGTTGTTATTTCCATGTCCCAGCATCTGGGTGCACCGGCGAATCCGATCGTTGAGGTTGGCGATACCGTAAAGGTTGGACAGAAGATCGGTGAAGCAGCAGGATTTATTAGTGCTCCGGTACATTCAAGCGTAAGCGGAACCGTAGTTGCCGTAGAACCCCGTATGCATGGAACCAGAGGCAGCGAAGTGATGGCTGTTGTTATCGAATCGGATGGTAAAAATACTCTGCACGAATCCGTACAGCCACACAAAGATCTTGACAGCCTGACTCCGGACGAGATCATCGATATCATCCGTGAAGCAGGTATTGTTGGTATGGGTGGAGCAGGTTTCCCGACCTGTGTCAAACTGAAACCGGCAAAACCGGTAGATACCATTCTCCTGAACGGTTGTGAGTGTGAACCACTGCTGACCGCAGATCACAGAGTTCTTCTGGAATATGCAGACGATATCATCTATGGTCTGAAAGCGATCCTGAAGACAACAGGTGCTGAAAAAGGTATTATCGTCATTGAAGATAACAAACCGGATGCCATTGAACTGATGCAGGAAAAAGTTGCAAATATCGGTAACATGGAAGTATTCGTAGCAAGAACCAAATACCCGCAGGGTGCTGAGAAAACTCTGATCAAACGTGTCATGGGCAGACAGGTTCCAAGCGGCGGACTCCCGGCAGATGTTGGCGTTGTGGTAGATAATATCAGTACTGTGAAAGCAATTTCCGATGCGATCCGGAAAGGTATGCCTCTGATCGAGCGTGTTGCAACCGTAACAGGCGAGAAGATCAAACATCCGGGCAACTTTGTCATCAAGATCGGTACCAGCGTAAAAGAACTGATCGATTACTGTGGCGGATTTACCGATGAAGATGTTCTGGTTAAGATGGGCGGACCGATGATGGGATTCCCGCTAAAAGATCTGGAAGTACCGATGATGAAGGGCTCCAACGGTATCATCGCGATCGATACCGATGAGACAAAAGAGCAGGCCTGCATCAAGTGTGGTCGCTGCGTAGATGTTTGTCCGATGGAACTTTCACCGCTGTATTTTGTAAAATATGCAGATCAGGAGAACTGGGAAGGCATGAGAGACATGCATGTAATGGATTGCGTGGAATGTCGCTGCTGCCAGTATATCTGTTCTTCCAAAATCTCTATTATTGACAGAATCAAAGCCGGAAAAAATGCAGTAAGGGGGATGAAATAATATGTTAATTACCCAGTTAAAAGACAAAGAGATGATCAACTCTCTGGTGGCAGGGAAAAAAGTTTTCATCATCAACTGCCATGGATGTAAAGAAGTGCATTTTCCGGAAAAAGAAGCTGTAGAACTTCAGAAGGAACTTTCCGCTGAAGGCAATGTAACAGGAATCATGACTACCGATTATATCTGTAATCCGGAAAATATGGAATTACGCCTGAAAAAACATATGGAGAAGATCCAGGACTCTGATCTGGTTTTAGTATTCTCCTGTGGTGTTGGTGTACAGACAATCGCAGAATATCTGGATGACAAGAAGGTATGCGCAGCCTGCGATACCTATCCGCTTCCTGGTTTTCAGGGTGTGACACCGTTAGAGTACAAATGTGACCAGTGCGGTGAATGTTATCTGAATCTGACCGGTGGAATCTGCCCGATCACAGCATGTTCCAAGAGCCTTGTCAACGGACAGTGCGGCGGTTCCAAAAACGGCATGTGCGAGGTTGATAATACCATGGAATGTGGATGGGAACGTATCTACAGACGACTGGAAGCTATCGGACGTCTGGACGTACTGAAATGTCCGACACAGATTCACAATTTTGCAACAGATGATGAAGTAGCAAAATAATATAAGATACATAATACGATGCATCTATAAAATTTAATATGATTGGAGCAATGTATAATGAAAATGAAAGAATTATTCGACCGTGGTGAATTTGTAGTTTCTGCAGAAGTAGGACCGCCAAAAGGGATCCACGTGGACGAACTGGTAGAAGAAGCGAAAACTTATCTGAAAGATGTTCATGCAGTTAATGTAACCGATAATCAGTCTTCTGTTATGCGTCTGGGCTCTCTGGCTATGTGTAAAGTCCTGAAAGATGCAGGGATGAACCCGATCTTCCAGCTTGCCTGTCGTGACAGAAACCGTATCGCTCTGGAATCTGATCTTCTGAGCGCAGCCATGTTCGGTATCGACAACATCCTGTGTCTGACCGGTGACCATACCAAGATGGGTGACCATCCACAGGCAAAACCGGTATTTGACCTGGATTCCGTATCTCTGCTGCATACCGTAAAACTGCTGGAAGAAGGCGTAGATCTGGGTGGCAATCAGCTGGTTGGCGAACCGCCGAAGTTCTCCAAAGGTGCTGTTGTATCTCCATGCAGCGATTCCGTTGATGCACAGCTGGCAAAGATGGAAAGAAAAGTAGCTGCAGGTGCAGAATATTTCCAGACTCAGGCTGTTTTTGAGCCGGAAAAATTCATCAAATTCATGGAAAAAGCAAAACAGTTCGGAAAACCGGTACAGGTTGGTATCATCATCCCGAAATCAGCCGGTATGGTAAAATTCATGAACAATAACGTTGCCGGTATCCATGTTCCGGATGAGATGATCGAAGAACTGAAAGCAGACAAAGAAAGAACAAAAGCAGGTATCACCGGCGTAGAGATTGCTGCACGTATTATCAAAGAGTGTAAGCCATACTGCCAGGGTGTTCATATCATGGCTCTCGGATGGGAATCCAAGATCCCGGATCTGCTGAAACTGGCTGAGATCTAAAATCAGATAAAAGAAAATGCATTCAGATGGTGTGAACCGGAAGATGCAGAAAGATAAGATGAATGCAGGTTGTAGAAATACAACCTGCATCTTTTTTGTATCGTATATCAATAATTGGTCCGGTGAACCAATTTTGATTTATAATATTTTGCCGTGAGCTGGTATTGACAAACGAGGAAATGTGTCATAAAATAGTTCGTGAACGAACGAACGCTACCGAACTGTTCGCATCCGAACAAACAGAAAGGAGGTCACAGGATGCTGAAAGTAGAATACAGGGATCACATCGGATTTGAAAATAAACGGCTGGAAAATGAGATTCACAGTCGGATGACCGCCTATCGTGCAGCGATGGGAGGCGAGGAATTGACGATGATGCAAAGCTGGATTATCCGGTTTTTATATGAGCATTCCGAAGAAGACATTTATCAGCGGGATATTGAGGCGGAATTTTCCATAGCCAGGTCCACAGCGACAGGGATCCTGAAGTTGATGGAAAAAAGAGGATATATCCGCAGAGTCAGTGTGGAACGAGATGCCCGGTTAAAGAAACTGGAGCTGACGGAAGTTGGTATCAGGATGCAGGAAGGAACGATCCGCAACATCAACCGGCTGGAAAGCACACTTCGTCAGGGAATATCGGACGAAGATCTGGAAGTGTTTTTCCGGGTAATCCGTAAGATGCGTTCTAATATCGAGATTCAACAGGGAGAAACAAACAGGAGGAGAGAGTAATGCTTAAAACGCTGGGAGCTCAGATCAAAGAGTTCAAGAAAGACTCCATCAAGACTCCGTTATTTATGATTCTGGAAGTCCTGATGGAGATGCTGATTCCTTTTCTCATGGCATCCATCATCGATGATGGTGTGGAGAAAGGAGATATCCGCCATATCTGTATCATAGGCGGATGGATGATCGTGGCAGCACTGATTGGTCTGTATGCAGGTATCATGGGTGGTGTCTGTGGAGCCAATGCTTCCGCAGGATTTGCAAGAAACCTGCGAAAAGCCATGTATGAAAACATTCAGCAGTTTTCGTTTTCCAATATCGACCGGTTCAGTACCGCCGGACTGATCACACGACTGACCACGGATGTAACCAATGTACAGAATGCATACCAGATGCTGCTTCGCATGTTTGTGCGTGCGCCGATCAGCATGGTCTGTGCGATGATCATGTCTTTTTATATCAATGCAAAACTGGCAAGTATTTATCTGGTGGCAGTTATTATTCTGGGAGCATGCCTGTTCTTTATCATCAGCCGGGTGTCCGGATATTTTCAGGAAGTATTTAAAAAATATGATGATCTGAATGCGAGTGTGCAGGAAAATATTGCCGGTATCCGTGTGGTAAAAGCGTATGTGAGAGAAGATTATGAAGACAAAAAGTTTTCCAAAGCAAGTTACAATGTATATAAAATGTTTGTAAAAGCAGAAAAGATCCTGTCTTATAATGCACCTCTGATGCAGTTTGCGGTATACAGCTGCATCCTTGGAATCAGCTGGCTGGGTGCGAAGATGATCGTAACCGATCAGCTGACTACCGGAGAACTGATGAGTCTTCTTACATATTGTATGAATATTCTGATGAGCCTGATGATGGTGTCCATGGTATTTGTTATGGTATCCATGAGTGTGGCGAGTGCAGAACGAATCACAGAGGTTCTGGAAGAAAAACCGGAACTGACCAATCCGGAAAGACCGGTGACAGAAGTAAAAGATGGAAGTATCATCTTTGATCATGTAAACTTCAGCTACAAAAAAGGAAGTGGCGAATATGTCTTAAAAGATATCAATCTGAATATTCATGCAGGAGAGACGATTGGTATCATCGGTGGAACCGGAAGTGCAAAGTCCAGTCTGGTTAATCTAATAAGTCGTCTGTACGATGTGACCACCGGAAATATCAAAGTCGGCGGTATGGATGTGCGGTCTTATGATATGGAGACTCTGCGAAATCAGGTAGCCGTGGTACTGCAGAAAAATGTGCTGTTTTCCGGAACGATTCTGGAAAATCTGCGCTGGGGTAACAAAGAAGCCAGCAAAGAAGAATGCATCCGCGCCTGCCAGCTGGCCTGTGCCGATGAATTTATCGAGAAGATGCCTGAAGGGTATGAAACCTATATCGAACAGGGTGGTTCCAATGTATCCGGTGGACAAAAGCAGCGTCTGTGTATCGCCAGAGCATTGTTAAAGAAACCGAAAGTACTGATTCTGGATGATTCTACCAGTGCCGTTGATACCGCTACCGATGCACGGATCAGGGAAGCTTTTGCAAAAGAGATTCCCGGTACGACGAAACTGATCATCGCACAAAGAATCTCCAGTGTACAGGGGGCAGACCGGATCATCGTCATGAATGACGGTCAGGTAGATGGCTTTGGTACTCATGGAGAACTGCTTGCAAATAATCAAATTTACAGAGAAGTATATGAATCTCAGACCCAGGGCGGCGGAGATTTTGACGAGAAAGGAGGTGTCTGATCATGCCAGGACCAGGACCAAGAGGACCGAGAGGTCCGAAACCCCGGGTTGAAAATCCGGGAAAACTGATGGGACGTCTTTTAAAATATGTCGGAAAAAATTATGGAATTCATCTGGTAATTGTGGCAGTGTGTATTTTCGTCAGTGTCATTGCCAATGTCCAGGGAACCATGTTTATGAAAAATCTGATCGATCTGTATATCATGCCACTGATCGGGCAGAGCAGTCCGGATTTCGGTCCGCTGCTTGGAGCGATCCTGAAGGTTGCGGTATTCTATCTGATCGGTGTTTGGGCTACCTTTTCCTATAACCGGATCATGGTATATGTGACACAGGGAACACTGAAGAATCTGAGAAATGATATGTTCCATCACATGGAGAGTCTTCCGATCAAATATTTTGATACCCATGCGCATGGAGATATCATGTCAATCTACACAAATGATATTGACACGCTGCGTCAGATGATCAGCCAGAGTATGCCACAGCTGTTATCCAGTGTGATCACGATTGTCAGTGTCTTTGTCAGCATGATCATCCTGAGTATACCGCTGACACTCGTATCTCTGGTGATGATCGCCATCATGCTGTTTACTACGAAGAAAGTAGCCGGACTGAGCGGTAGATATTTCCTTGCACAGCAGAAATCTCTGGGTGCGGTAAACGGTTATATCGAAGAGATGATGGAAGGACAGAAAGTAGTAAAAGTGTTCTGTCATGAAGAAGAGAGCCTGGAAAAGTTCAATCAGTTAAACGATGAACTCTATGACAGTGCCAACAATGCGAATAAATACGGTAATATCCTGGGACCGGTCAATGCACAGCTGGGAAATGTCAGCTATGTGGTATGTGCGATCGCAGGTGGTATCTTTGCTACTTATGGAGTCGGCGGTCTGACCCTTGGTGCACTGGCCAGTTTCCTGACCTTTAACAAGAGTATCAACATGCCGATCAACCAGGTCAGCCAGCAGTTAAACAGTGTGGTTATGGCACTGGCAGGTGCAGACCGTATCTTCCGTATCCTGGATGAAAAACCGGAACTGGACGAAGGGTATGTTACACTGGTTAATGCGGAAATTGAGAATGGTGAGGTACGGGAAGCACAGAAACATACAGGTCACTGGGCATGGAAACATTACCACAAAGCGGATAATACAACAACTTATCAGCCGTTGGAAGGTGATGTGGTATTTAATGGTGTGGATTTTGGATATGATGAGAAAAAGATGGTTCTGCATGATATCAAGCTCTTTGCAAAACCGGGTCAGAAGATTGCATTTGTTGGTTCTACCGGAGCAGGAAAGACCACGATCACCAATCTGATCAACCGTTTTTATGATATCCAGGATGGAAAGATCCGTTATGATGGTATTAATATCAACAAGATCAAAAAAGCAGATCTGCGTCGGTCTCTGGGGATTGTTCTTCAGGATACGCAGCTGTTTACGAATACGGTTATGGAAAATATCCGTTACGGAAAGCTGGATGCTACGGATGAAGAGGTGATCGCGGCGGCTAAACTGGCGAATGCGGATGGATTTATCCGGAGACTGCCGGATGGCTATCAGACGAAACTGACGAATAACGGTGCCAATCTGAGCCAGGGGCAGAGACAGCTTCTGTCTATCGCCCGTGCAGCGGTAGCGGATCCGCCGGTGCTGATCCTGGATGAAGCGACTTCTTCGATTGATACCAGAACGGAGAAGCTGGTACAGGATGGTATGGATAAGCTGATGCATGGACGGACCACTTTCGTCATCGCACACCGCCTGTCCACCGTAAGAAACAGTGACTGTATTATGGTTCTTGAAAACGGACGTATCATCGAGCGTGGAACACACGACCAGTTAATTGAAGAAAAAGGAAAATATTATCAGTTGTATACGGGGAATACGGGGGAACTGGCGTAGTATAGTTTTTTCCCTAAGCGGACGAAACCGGGTTCCTCACATAGAAAAATAGAATAATATGTTCGACAGTAAAGAGAGAATGGTATGATCTGGGATTGATTCGTGTGAAATCGCCGGGAGAAAATATCATTACCACATACAGCATGGAGAGGACATTGTGTGATATTCTACGAAAACGAACAGAAGTAGATATTGGTATTGCTGCTGAGGCATATAAGCGATACGTGGACAGAAAAGATAAAAACATTCCTCAATTATCGGAATATGCGAAGAAATTCCGAGTAGAAGAAAGAGTGCGGAGATATTTGGAGATACTAATATGAAAAATGCGATGCAACTAAGCCCTGACAGATGAAAAACGCCTGGATCTCATATTGAGATTCAGGCGTTTCTCTCTTAAAAAGATTTATTTTCCTTCTGTAGCAAAATACTCCTTCACCATCTTCACAACCGTCCCCGACAACAGGAACACCGCAATCAGGTTTGGAATCGCCATCAGACCGTTGAAGGTCTCTGCAATACTCCACAGAAGTCCAAGTTCCACTGTAGCACCAAGAATGGCTACCAGAGAATATACAACCATAAACGGCTTTACGACCTTCTCACTGGAAAACAGAAACTCGATACATCTTGCTCCATACAGTCCCCATCCGATGATTGTAGAAAAAGCGAAACAACACATCGCAACGGCTGTAAAAACAGAAATCCAACTGCCATATACAGAAGTAAATCCTGATATCGTGAGTTCTGCACCGGCAGCCTGTCCATAAGTGACCGTGATGCCGCTGCACAGAATAACCAGAGCAGTCAGGGTGCAGATGACAATGGTATCGGCAAATACTTCAAAGATACCGAACAGACCCTGTTTCACCGGCTTTCTGGTATCCGCACAGGCATGGGCGATGGATCCGGTACCAAGACCTGCTTCGTTGGAGAAGATACCACGGGAAACTCCTTTTTTCATGCTGAGAAAGAAGCTTCCTACCACACCGCCGGTTACAGCACGCGGGCGAAAAGCACCATAAACAATAGAATAAAAAACATGCGGAATATTACGGAAGTTGATCAGTACAACACCAAGTGCCAGAAGAATATAAAACAATGCCATAAAAGGAACCAGTTTTTCCGTCACACTTCCGATTCGCTTGATACCGCCAAGAAGGATCAGACCGACCAGAATCGTGATCACGATTCCGATGATCAGATTCAGTGTGCTGACAGACTGATCAGAAATCAGGTGGAAATTAATCAGTGCGGAATCGACAGCTGTTGTGATCGTATTGACCTGTGTGGCATTACCGGTACCGAATACGGTAAGGACACCAAAAGCGGAAAAAAGGTACGCCAGCCAGTGCCAGTGTTTTTTAAGACCATTTTTTATATAATACATAGGTCCACCGACAAGATCTCCCTTGGCGTTAGTTTCACGAAAATGTACGGCAAGGGTAACTTCAGCAAATTTGGTACACATGCCAAGGATAGCCGAGATCCACATCCAGAAGACAGCACCGGGACCGCCGATGGCGATGGCACCCGCGACTCCGGAAATATTACCGGTACCGACCGTCGCGGCCAGAGCGGTACAGACTGCCTGGAAAGGCGTCAGAGAACCGTCAGATGCGTCTTTTTTTCGGAACATACGTCCGATGGTGGTCTTGATTGCATAGGGAAATTTGCGGATCTGTAAAAAATGAGTACGGATGGTCAGATACAGACCAACACCGATGATACAGATCATAGCAGGGACTCCCCAGATAAAATTGTTGACCGCCGAATTGATGGATTCGATTGTACTTAACATAGATTATCCCTTTCTTTGGTTAAAATAAAAACTGTTATGCTATTCCGGTCAAAAAAAGCTGGAATAACTTTATTAGTATAGCATAGTTACGTGAAAAAGTGAAGAAAAATATCCCCCGTGGAGGCTTGTGAAAAAAGAAACAATTATGATATAATGAGCGTTAGCGAGCGAGAACAAACGAAGTTTGTTCATCGGGAGCGGCGAATGGCGATCATGATAGCTGCAAAAGCAGCGTCAAGCACCGAAGGTGCGAATCATGACATAATGAGTGTTAGCGAGCCAGAAGCGTGCATGCACGGTTATGGGGAGCGGCGAATGGCGATCATGAACGAAGTTCATGATATAATGAGCGTTAACGATATAGTTATGCGGAGGGACGAAAAATATATGGAATTACTGGAACAGATCGAAGATTACTGGACTGACAGAGCCGAAGGGTACTCTCAGGTGAATCAGGAAGAACTGGCGGGTGATAACCGGACAAACTGGAGACGGGAACTGGAACGTCATTTTCCGGAGAACAGAACAAATGAGACCTATAAGATTCTGGATATCGGAACCGGTCCAGGATTTTTTTCTATTATTCTTGCAGAGGCAGGCTACCAGGTGACTGCTGTGGATTATACAGAAGCGATGCTGGAAGAGGCTAAAAAAAATGCAGGAGCATTCGCACAAAAGATCACATATTGTCAGATGGATGCCAGTCATCTTGCATTTGCGGATGAAACATTTGATGCAGTAGTCAGCCGGAATCTGACCTGGAACCTGGAAGATCCGGAGCAGGCGTATAAAGAATGGATGCGTGTGCTGAAAAAAGGTGGTATCCTGTTAAATTATGATGCTAACTGGTATCATCATCTCTTTGATGCTGAAAAAAGAGAAGAATATGAGAAAGACCGGCAGATGGTAACTGAGGCCGGACTGGAAGATCACTATACCTGTACGGATATCGATACGATGGAAGAGATTGCCAGACAGGTGCCGCTCAGCAGGATCAATCGCCCCCGGTGGGATCAAAAGATACTGCAGGAACTCGGAACAGCCCGGGTAAGTGTGGATACGGAAGTCTGGAACCAGGTATGGTCAGAGGTGGAAAAGGTCAATTATCATTCGACACCAATGTTTGGTATCGAAGCAGTCAAAGAGTAAGAATCATACAGGACGGATTGAATGTGAAATGATGAAGAACGAGAATAAATTTCAGATAGCAGGGCTGGAAATAACCCCGGGCGAGAGATGGCAGGGAACGCTGATGATCGGAGGCGGAGAATTCGTACTTCCGGCGGCGGTTCTGCACGGGGAAAAAGAGGGAAAGACCGTGCTGATCACTGCGGCCGTGCACCCAGGGGAATATGTGGGTGTGGAGACAGCAGTGGAACTGGCGAACGAATTAAAAATGGAAAAAATCACAGGAACAATAGTGATCGTAAAAGTGGTCTGTCCTGAAGAATTCGAGCAGCGGGCAGGAAGTCTCTGTCTGGAAGACAGGAAAAATCTGAATCGGCAGTTCCCGGGAGATGAAAAGGGAACAAGAACACAGAGACTCGCCAGTGCCATAAAAAAAGAATTGCACAGTGTGGCAGATTATTATATTGATCTTCACAGCGGAGATGAATATGAAGATCTGACGCCGTTTGTATATTATGCGGGAAAAGGAGAAAAAGAAGTCATCGAGGTTTCCCGAAAAATGGCGCAACACGTGGACGTTCCGTATATGGTACGCTCCAATGTGGAATCCGGTGGTTCTTATAATTATGCAGCCTCCTGCGGAATTCCGAGCATCCTGATTGAGAGGGGTGGTATGGGACGATGGACGAGAGAAGAAGTAGAGTCCAATAAGAGGGATCTGAAAAATATCCTGCGTTACCTTGGCATTTACCGGACCAGCCGTGGTTACTGGAATCATTATCCCATGGAAGTGACGGATGTGGTATATCAGTCGGCAAATCAGGCCGGTTTATGGTATCCGGATAAAAAACCGGGAGATATGTTTTCAGAGGGAGAAAAGCTTGGAAAGGTCACAGACTATGAAGGAAAGACCCTGGAGACGAGTTATGGGGGATATGACGGTGTGATTCTTTTCCAGACGGGAAGTCTGCAGGTGACAAAGGAAGGACCGATGATCGCCTACGGAAGAATCGCTTATGAAAAAGATGACCGGAAAGAAAAGATCGCCGGTTACTGGACAAAACGAAGTTCAGATTTCAAAGAGCAGAGAAGAGAAGAACTTCACAGTCCACTGGCGAAACGATGGATGGAAGAAATCGATAAATATTTGCCGGAAAAAGAGCATCTGCGGATCCTGGATGTAGGATGCGGTGCGGGATTTTTCTCTATTCTCCTGGCGAAGAGAGGACATCAGGTGACCGGGATTGACTTGACACCGGATATGATTCTCCATGCCAGAGAACTGGCAAAAGAAGAACAGGCAGATTGTGAGTTTCAGGTAATGGATGCAGAGAATCCGGAATACGATGACGATACCTTTGATTTTGTGATCTCCCGGAATCTGACCTGGACGCTTCCGGATGCACAGAAAGCCTATAAAGAATGGATGCGTGTGCTGAAACCGGGCGGTGTGCTGTTGAACTTTGATGCCAATTATGGAGCGGTAGATTTTACGGATACTTCTGATCTTCCGAAAAATCATGCCCATAACCAGATTGAAAATACACTGATGCAGGAGTGTGAGGATATCAAACGCCAGCTGTCCATAAGCAATTATGCCCGTCCTGCCTGGGATCTGGAAGCTCTCAGCAGCAGCGGTGTGCAGCAGTTCCAGATTGATATGGGAGTCAGTCAGCGTGTCTACATGGAAAAAAATGCGTTCTATAATCCGACTCCATTGTTTGCAGTCTGTGGAAAAAAAGGTGACTTATGATCAATATCAAACAGTTAAAATATTTTATCACCTGTGCAGATGCCGGCTCTTTCAGCGAGGCGGCATCTGTTTTATATACAACCCAGTCCAGCGTCAGTAAGGTGATCCGGGCACTGGAAGAAGAGATGCAGGCATCGCTTTTTGTGCGAAATCCTCATGGAATCAGCCTGACACCAAACGGAAAACAGGCCTATGCCTATGCCAGCCGGGTATTGGAAAACGTGGAAGCGATGGCAGAGCTGTCCGCGGTGGGAGATACCCAGTGGTTGAATATTGCATTTAACCCCAGTTCCTGGATTGCAGACTGCTTTGTACGGTTTTATCAGATTCATGAAAAAGAAAACCTGCACTGTCAAGTACACACCGGAAAAATGCGGGAAGTGCTGGAGCGTATCCATGAATACAAAGACGAACTCGGTTTCCTCTACGTGACAACCCGTCAGCAGACGGATCTGCAGTATCTGCTGGTACGAAAACAGCTGGAATTCATTCCGTTGAAAGAACTGGACACCTATCTGTATCCCGGCGGCGGATACCTGCAAAAAGAAGGAATACAGCTCACCCGGGAAACAATCGAAAATCTGCATTATATCCAGAACTTCCTGGAAGACGCCGGCAATTACGAAGGCTGGAAACTGGATACAGAAAATAATCTGACCCTTGGAAAAATCGATGTCTCCGTCGTAACCAACAGCGACTACATTATGGAAAAGATGCTGGATCACGGCAGCCTCGCCAACATCAGCGGCGACAGTCTTACTCCCGGGAAGACTCCTTCACGTCCGGGCATTTGTCTTACCAATGAATCCGATAAGATTATGTTCGGATATGTAAAAAGAGAAAAGACACCGTTGTCGGATCTGGCAATGAAATTTCTTGATTATGTAAAACAGGAGCTGATCGGATAAACAACCGGGAAATTTGTATGTTTTGGAGTAACTATTCAGTAGCCATTGTACCGCGAGGTGTTTTGGCATGAATATGCCAAAATCCCGAGACATACAAGCCAAAAATGCCATCACCGAAGGTGATTTACGCGAGCAACGAGTCAAAGTCCGTGCTTGCACGGAACCTTGAGGAGTGCCGCGATAACGATAAAAACTCGCAAAGCGTGTTTTTATCGTTTAAATGCATTTTGGCTCGTAACTGTGAAGGTACTGAACAGTTATGTTTTGGAATATGGTCAGTCCAAAATTGAATACCTCAAAACCCCCTACGGGGCTTACGACAGAAATATGGAAATGATATACTCATTATAGTTCTTTTGATGAGGTGATAAAATGAAAAAGTATGTATTGCATAGATTTTTACAGTTAATCCCCATTTTACTGGGGATTACTTTTTTGTCTTTTGCCATGATGCGCCTGGCTGGTTCGGACGTGGTTACGGAGATGTATCAGAACAGAGGAACGGAAGTATCTCAGGAAATTATAGATGCGAAAAGAGCAGAACTTGGACTGGACCAGCCATTCCTGGTACAGTATGGCAGATGGCTTGGCGGAATGCTGACAGGGGATATGGGAGAAAGTTATATGACCGGGAAACCGGTGTTCCCTACTTTTCTTTCCAAACTTCCGGCGACCTTGCTTCTGACAGCTTTATCCATTATCCTTACCATACTGGTGTCGATTCCTTTTGGCATACTTGCAGCGGTTACGCATGATAAGATTCCGGATCTGATCCTGCGATTTTTCAGCTTTATAGGAAATGCTTTACCCAATTTTTTTGTTGCTATGTTACTGATGCAGCTATTAAGTATTAGGCTTCAACTGCTTCCGGTAATTTCGGATGGAGTGACCCTGAAGAGTGCATGGATGCCGGCTCTTACACTGGCTGTTTCCATGTCAGCAAAATATATGCGGCAGGTTCGAGCCGCAGTGCTGGAGGAATGGAATAAGGATTATGTGCAGGGAGCGCGGGCAAGAGGTGTGCGCAGTCGCGTGATCTTATGGAAAAACGTAATGAAATCTTCGATGCTGACGATTATTACACTACTGGCACTCTCAATCGGAAATCTGCTGGGGGGAACTGCTATTATAGAAAGTATTTTTATGTGGGATGGCGTTGGAAAACTGGCAGTAGATGCGATTACCATGCGTGATTATCCGGTTATTCAGGCTTATGTGGTATGGATGGCAATTATTTATGTGATGGTGAATCTGATCACGGATCTTTTGTATCACCGACTGGATCCGAGAATTCGTCTGGGGGTAACAAAAGGATGAGAGAACCAACAATTAGAAAACAGAATATACACAGGAATCATTTGAAGATTCGTCTGATTTTTTTTGGAATACTGGCGTTGGCACTGGTGATCGCATCGTATTTTAGTGAATATTTATGCCCATATGATCCCTATCTGCAGGATCTGGGTAATGCAAAGGCAGTGCCGTCCGCTGCACATATCTTTGGTACTGACCGATATGGACGGGATATGCTGTCCCGTGTGATCGTGGGAAGCAAGACCAGTATTTATTCCACCTTATTGCTGGTTGCATTTATTACAGTGCTTGGTACGATGATCGGAGTGTTTTGTGCCTGGAAGGGAACATGGGTCGATACGGTTCTGATGCGTATTTCCGATGTATTCCTTGCTTTCCCCGGGCTGGTGTTTGCGCTGGCGGTAGCGGCAGCTCTTGGAGGTGGTGTCCATAATGCGATCATAGCACTGGGTGCCATCAGCTGGCCAAAATACGCCAGAGTGGCAAGAAGTGAAACTCTGGCACAAAAAGAAACGGTATACCTCCGGGCAGCGAAACTGTCCGGCTGTGGAACCTGGAAACTGATTTTTAAGCATATACTTCCTAATATTACAGGCCCCATCCTGGTTACAGCGATGCTGGATATCGGAACGATGATGATGGAACTTGCAGGTCTGTCTTTTCTGGGGCTGGGAGCAAAACCGCCGGTGGCTGAGTGGGGAAGTATGATGAGTGACACAAGAAATCTGCTTACGACTCATCCCTGGGTAACGCTGGCACCCGGGTGTGCAATCTTTGTATCAGTAATGATATTCAATCTGTTGGGTGATACGGTCAGAGATTGGCTGGATCCCCGCAATGGGAGGTAGAAAAAGTGACGGAAGTCATTCGTTATGAACATGTAGATATCAGTTATAAAGGAAAAAGGGTTGTACATGATGTCAGTTTTTCTGTAGAAAAAGGTGAAATCCTTGGAATTGTAGGAGAAAGTGGCAGCGGAAAATCGACGCTGATCAAAGCGGCGATGGGTCTGCTTGGAAAGGACGGTCTTGTTACCAGAGGGGATATCTGGTATAAGGGAATGGATCTTCCCGACCTGAAACCGAGGGAGATGAGAAAACTGTGCGGACCGGAGCTTGGAATGATCTTTCAGACAGCCGGAAGCTCTTTTTGTCCAATCCGTACGGTACGGGCACAGCTCTATGAATTCATGACAGAACATAAAAAAATAAAAGCAGATGTATTTGAGAATCAGGCAGAGGAGCTGCTTGAAAAATTTGGCTTTGAAGATCCCAAAAGAGTACTGGACAGTTATCCTTTTGAACTTTCCGGTGGTATGCAGCAGCGAGTGGGCATTGCGGCTGCCATGCTTTTGAACCCGAAGATACTGATGGCAGATGAGCCGACCTCCGCACTGGATGTAACAGTTCAGAAACAGGTAGTGGAAGAGATGCTTATGGTTCGGGAAACGTTTGGAACTTCCATAGTGCTGGTAACTCATAATATGGGAGTGATCCGTGCGATGGCAGACAAAGTGCTGGTTTTACATGAAGGTGAGATCATGGAGTATGGAGTGACAGAAGAAGTATTTGAACATCCGGGATCAGTGTACACAAAGAAATTGCTGGCAGCGGTTCCAAAACTTCGGAGGTAGGAAAAATGAGTGTGGTACTAGCAGCAGAACATCTGACAAAAACATTTGTCTCTCTGGGACGAGAGAACTACACGGCAGTAGATGATGTGAGTTTTTCTGTAGAGTCCGGTGAGAAGCTTGGAATTATCGGAGAAAGCGGAAGCGGGAAGACTACGGTTGTCAATATGATCACCAGGTTACTGGATGTTTCTTCCGGAACGATTCGGTTGGATGGAGAAGATATCACTCTGAAAAAGGGAAAAGAGTTAAAAGAAGTATATAAGAAGATGCAGATGGTGTTTCAGACTCCAACGGAGAGCTTTGATCCGCGCAGGAAACTGGGTGATGGAATTGCAGAAAGTCTGATCAATTATGGAATGAAAAAAAAAGAAGCAATGGTGAAGGCAGGACAGCTGCTGGAACTATGTGGACTGGAAAAAGAATATGCAGCGCGCTATCCTCATGAAGTCAGTGGCGGGCAGTGTCAAAGGGCTGCGATCGCGCGTGCGATCGCTATCGATCCCCGGTTACTGATCCTGGATGAGGCGACCTCTGCGCTGGATGTTACGATTCAAAAAGAGATCCTGGAACTGCTGGATAAACTGAAAACAGAAAGGAATATGACATATCTGTTTATCTGCCATGACATTGCACTGGTTCAACAATTCTGTGATAGAGTGCTTGTCATGCATCAGGGAAAGATTGTGGAGGAGGGAACGCCGGATGAGGTGATCCGGAATCCGAAGACAGAATATACCAGAAGACTTATTGAAAGCGTTCTGTGATGATAATAACAGGAAACCCCGGCCGGGATATGAGAACGGATAGGAAGACCGGCCAGAGATTCTGTAAAAGAATAATAAAGTGAGAAACAGAAAGAGAGGAACAGAAAGGATGAATGCAAAAAAACTGATTGGTACTGCGTTAAGTGTTGTTTTATGTGCAAGTATGCTTGCAGGATGCGGAAACCAGAAAAACGAAACGGAGACAACAACTGAGAAAGGGAAAAAGACACTGGTAATCGGTGACACAACCTTCAACAGTTCCAATGAAGAAAACAATGTGAATCCACATGATGCTTATTCAGGCTGGGCCTGTATCCGATATGGGATTGGTGAGACACTGGTAAAATATTCGGATACCATGGAAATCGAACCCTGGCTGGCAAAAGAATGGGAAAATGTGGATGAACTGACATGGAAGATTACCCTGCAGGATAATGTAAAATTTTCCAGTGGCCGGGATATGGATGCGGAAGCGGTGGAAGAATGTCTGGAGCATCTGATTGAAAATCACGAACGGGCAAAAAATGATCTGAAAATCGATTCGATGGAAGCAGATGGTCAGATCCTTACGATTCATACTTCAGAGCCGAAACCGGCGCTGTTAAACTATCTTGGAGATCCCTATGGATGTATCATTGATGTGGACGCAGGATTTGATGATGGAATCGTAGCAGGTACCGGTCCATACATCGCCGTGGACTGCCAGAGCGATGATCACCTGACACTGGTAAAAAATGAGGATTACTGGAATGGAACGCCGAAGATTGACGAGCTGACAATCCGTACCATTACAGATGGAAGCACGCTGGCCAATGCACTCCAGTCGGGAGAAATACAGGCAGCCTATGGTATGGCTTATGAAAGCTACCCGATGTTTGAAAATGATGCATATACATTTTCACAGATTTCCACTTCTCGTTGTTTCTTTGGAAAGATGAATTTTGATGAAAGTTCTGTGTGTGCCGACCCAGCAGTCCGAAAAGCGATCGCCATGGGGATTGACAAGGAGAATTTTGTTGCAACCTTACTGGAAGGCAATGGTTATGTGGCAAATGGAGTATTTCCGGAAGGCTCCGCATTTGGCGGAGATAAGGTGACGACAGAAACTTATGATCCGGAAGGTGCGAAAGAAGTTCTGGAAGCGGCAGGATGGAAAGATACTGACGGAGATGGCATCCGTGAGAAAGATGGAAAAAAATTAACAGTAAGATGGCTGACCTACCCAAGCCGTCAGGAACTGCCGCTGCTTGCAGAATCCGCACAGGCAACTCTTAAGGATATCGGGATTGATCTGGACATCAACTGTACGGCGGACAATAACTCTGTAGCAGATGATCCCACTGCATGGGATGTCTATGCAATGGCCAATGTACAGGCACCTACCGGTGATCCGGAATACTGGTTTACTGTTTTTGCAACTTCCGATGCGACAAGGAATCAGGGAAAATACAGCAGTGAAAAACTGGATGAGCTGGAAAAAGAACTGAGCGCGGAATTTGACATAGAAAAACGTGCAGAACTTGCTGTACAGATGCAGCAGACCGTTCTGGATGATCATGCATTTGTCTTCTGCTCGTTCCTGAAAATGAGCATGATCTCCAAAGCAAATGTTACCGGATATGAATCCCATGCCTGCGATTATTATCAGGTTACGGCAGATCTGGATATTAACTGAGAACAGATGTCAAAAAGATGCTATGTTTTAAAGCATGGCATCTTTTTTCAGGTTTGGAAACAGAAATATGCCGGTGGAAGAAAAAGAGATTATGCAGTATAATAAGGGAAAACGGGAGAGGAGTAACTGAATGAAGAAAAAAATCATAGGAAGTGTGCTGGTTCTCGGAATCGTTGCGGCTGCAGCAGGTCTGTTTGTACCAAATGCAGTACAGAAGATAACAAAAGAAAGCGTAATTACTTCCTCGCAGCTGGAAAAAGCGGTGGATATCAGTGAACTGTCCACGGCAGAGTTCATATACAACGGGATCGCAGACAAGTACAGTGATGGAAACCTGGAAGAAACCGAGTGCCATATCGCGTATGCCTCCACGGTGAAAGTAGGAATCGCGCTGGATCAGATAACATTTACCATTGATGAGGAAAAGAAAACGGTAACGCCGGTACTGCCGGAAATTACGGTAAATACAGTAACCGTGGATCCGGATTCGCTCAGTTTTATCCCACAGAATCCAGATGTGGAGCTGAAAGATATCATGACGGTGTGCAAGGAAGATGCCCTAAAGGAAGCGAGTGAGTCAAAAGAACTCTATCAGACGGCCGAAGAAAATCTGCAGTCAGCCATCGAAGCACTACTCTCGCCGATTCTGAAAAATGCAGGATATACGATGCAGTGGGATATATAGAAGACCTTGAAATTTGCCGGGGAGGAAAGCAAAATGAGAGTACGAAAGATAACAAAAACATGGATGCTTCTCGTTGGGACCGTTGTTCTTTGTCTGACAGGATGCGGAAAAGAAACACAGACTGCTGATTTTTCAGGGGTTACTTCGGTGTGTGAACTGGCCACTTTGAAGTGTTATTATCATAATGTTGCGAAAGCGGAGACGGAAGCAAGTGGCATTTTCGCAAAATGGCTGAAAACCGGATATAAGAAAATCTGGACGGAATACAGTGGGATTATTGAATATGGCATCGATATCAGTCAGGTCACAGTATCGGAACCGGACAAAAACGGTGTGGTGACCGTGACGATGCCGGATGCACAGGTTTTGAATGTAGATGTGGATGAAGATTCTCTTGGTACCCCGCTGACCGATACCGGTTTTCTGACCAGTGTTACCACAGAAGAGAAAACAACGACACTGGCGGGTGCGCAGGAAGCGATGGAGCAGCAGGCAAAAGAAAATACAGAGATGCTGTCGCAGGCAAAGGCACGGGCGAAGACGCTGATCGAGGAGTACATAAAAAATGTGGGTGAGAGCATCGGTGAGGAGTATACGGTAGAGTGGAAAGATGCAGAGCCGGGAATGACGGAGAGTGAGAAAAAGTAAGAAAATAGATAAGGGGAATGTAAGAACAGGGCTTTACCATAGTTTTGAAAATACTGTGGTAAAGCCTTTTATAGTAGATTATTATTGCCTGTTTGACAACCAGAACCTCTGAAATCGCCATGAAATATCTGATAAATACTTATTTTATTGGATTTTCGGGAGCGAAAGTTCTTGCAACTCCGTCTAATGTATGTAAACCTTAAAGAAAAGCACCTGTTTTTGTACGTACAAACAGAAAGGACAACGAATGGAAAGATTAATCAGTCAGGCAAGGAAGGGAGATCCGGATGCTTTTACGGCACTAATGGAGAGTCAGATGCAAAATATGTATAAGGCGGCGCGGTCGGTTCTTTGCAACGATGAAGATATTGCGGATGCGATTTCAGATACGATTCTTGTGTGCTGGGAAAAATTTTCCCAGTTGAAGGAAGACAGATATTTTCGTACCTGGATGACCAGGATCCTGCTGAATAAATGTACTGATATCCTGCGAAAAAGAAAGCAGATGGTCTGGATGGACGAGATTCCGGAGACACCGGATGTGGACGCTGGGTTTGAAAACAGTGAGTGGAAAGAGGCACTGAACAGTCTGTCGGAGAATTTTCGACTGGTGGTGATGCTGTATTATATCGAAGGATTTAAGACCAGTGAGATCAGTCAGATTCTTGATATCCCGGAGGGAACCGTGCGCAGCAGGCTGGCGCGGGGACGGGAACAGCTGGCGGGACTTTTCCAGGTGAAGGTCGTGAATTAGGTGGACAGAAAGCTTAGAGCGTGTCTGAAAAATCATTTTCGCAATCTGCAAGCCCCACTTTGCGGTATATTTTACCCTCATTCGGTTGCCGTAGCCCGCTACGCCGCCCTCATTCGGATAAAATCTCCCACAAACTGGGACTCGCAGCTCACGAAAAGCCTTTTTCAAACACGCTCTAGGGAAAGTAACAGTCGGTTGGACAGGAAACAGAGAGTACACGAACACAGACAAGAAAGAGATGCAGACAGGAGAGTATTTATATGAACAATGATAGAATTTTACGGACACTGCAGCAAGATGTTGAAATCCCGGAAGTAGTAAGGAAGAAAGCAGATCAGGCATTTGCCAGGATTCATGCAGAACAGGAGAAAACGGAACCGGATAACAGGAAAGTGGTTTCGTATAATAAGAAAGAAACAGAAAGAAAAGCTATTTCCAAAAGGAAAATTGCAGTTGTGGCAGCAGTTGCAGCACTGGCTACCGCAACCGTGACGGCAGGAGCAGCCGCTTATATGAAGTGGAGCACCGGCATGGCAGAAGGTATGCAGGCAACGGAAACACAGCAGAAACAGCTGGAAGACAACGGAATGGCAGCATTTACCAGTCAGTCCTGTACAGATGCGGGCGTGACTGTGACGGCAGAACAGAGCATCACCGATAATTACAACAGTCATATTTCCTTCAAAGTAGAAGGGTTTCAGGTGGAAGACGGACAGCAGCCGGACTTTGGAAGTATCAGTGTGCTGGTGGACGGAAAAGATGACCTGAACCTGGACGCCGGATTTTATGACGGCATCATCACCGGAGAAGACGGAATGCCGGTGCGTGCTTCCGACGGAAGTTCTGCATTGGATGAAAATGGAGACATGATATATTACTATGTGCAGGAAGATGGCAGCATGGAATTTGACATTAACATGAATAATTATAGTGAGAAAGGATTCTTTATCGGAAAGGACATCCAGGTGGAACTGAAGGATCTGGGAACGGTAGATAAGGCAGAATTTACCAAGACGCTGGAAGGAGCCTGGAACTTCGAATGGACACTCGGCGGTGCAGATACCGCAAAGACATATACTCTGAACCAGCCACTGGGAGACAGCGGCGCAACGATCCAGACCGTAGAGATTTCCCCGATCTCTGTTTACGCGGAATACAATTTTCCGATACAGAAGGAAACCATTACCGGGGAGAATGAAGACGGAACCACTTCTGAAAGTACGACATTTAAGGAAGCTCCGCCACTGATGGGAATCAAATTAAAAGATGGCACCGTGATCAAAAATATGTACATGGGTGGCGGTATGATCGGATACCAAAACAACAGTTCTGATGACTATGTCTATGCTTACGCAACAGACCGCATCATCGATCCGGACCAGATCGCATACTTCCTGTTCATAAATGATGATGCACCAATCGGCGAACAGGGAATGACAGAAGATAATTTCTATGAGGTAGCTGTCGGTGAAAATCAGCAGGGCAATCGTTGATACAGCGAAAATTAAAAAATAATGGAAAGAACCGGCGAATGCAGGAAAACAGATGCATTTGCCGGTTCTTTTTACATAGTTGTTGTTTGAAAACATTTCAAACCAAAGGAATAACAGTACAGGAAAATTCTTCATGAGTTGTGTCTTTTCGAGCAGAAAAAGATATGTTACTATGAAAGCAGAAAAACATTCCTGTATACATTTCGTAAAATGCAAAATACAGAAAAAATCGTTACTTTATTGATGAAAGTATGAATAAATGTAACTATTCAGTAGCCACTGTCCCGCGAGGTGTTTTGACATGAATATGTCAAAATCCCGAGACATACAAGCCAAAATGCCATCACCGAAGGTGATTTACGCGAGCAACGAGTCAAAGTCCGTGCTTGCACGGAACCTTGAGGAGTGCCGCGATAACGATAAAAACTCGCAAAGCGTGTTTTTATCGTTTAAATGCATTTTGACTCGTAACTGTGAAGGTACTGAACAGTTACGAATAAATTAAAATCCAGGCTAAGGAGATACAAAAAATGAAGATTATAAAGGCAAATGAAACACACATACCGGAGATTCTGGAGATTTATGTGAAGGCTAGAAAATTCATGAAAGAAAATGGCAATCCAACACAGTGGGAAGAGGGATATCCGTCCAGGGAGATCGTGGAGAAGGATATTGCAGCAGATCATTGCTATGTGTGCATAGAAAATGAGAATGTGGTTGGGGTATTTGTCTTTATCATTGGAGAGGATCCTACATATCGCGTAATCTATCAGGGTGCATGGCGCAGTGAGAAAGAATATGGAACGATTCATCGAATCGCTTCTGATGGCACTACAAAAGGATTTGCGAGAAGGTGTTTTGATTTTTGCAGACAAAAGTGCAGATATCTGAGAATCGATACCCATGCAAATAACAAACCGATGCAGGGAGCCATCCGCTCGTATGGATTCCAGGAGTGCGGAATTATCCATACAAGAGACGGAAGCGACAGGATCGCGTTTGATTATATTGAGGAAAAATGAGCGACAGGAGTGAGAAATTATTAAGACAATACTTATTCCGTTAGGAGAGATAAGTGGTAAAAACAAAAGAAAAAGAGGATAGTTCTATGGAAGAGATGCGGACAAAAGAAAAGCAGATATTATATGATCAGGCATTATACGAAAAAGCATATGAATTTGCAAAAGAGAAACATGGAACCCAGAAAAGAATCGGTGGAGATCCGTATATCACGCACCCGGTGGCGGTAGCCGATATTCTGAAAAAAGAAGGCTATGATATCGAGTACCAGATTGTCGCCTTGTTCCACGATCTTCTGGAAGACACGGATGCCACCGAAGACGAGATCCGCTCCATCGCCGGTGAAGAAGTCCTGCAAGCGGTAAAACTGCTCACAAAAGAAAAAGGCTATGATATGCAAACTTACGTCACCCGTATCCGCCAAAACCCCATAGCCTACGCCGTAAAAGGAGCCGACCGTCTCCATAACCTGAGAACCGCCTCCTGCACCAGCAGACACTTCCGCCAAAAATACATCACCGAAACCGAAACCTGGTACCTCTCTTTCCGCCCGGATATCCCTGCAGAAGTGGAAAAACTCAAACAGACCCTCACAGACGAAAATACTGATAATAGATTTTCGCAGGCATCATCAGAATAAGAAAATGAAAAATAACTATTAAGGTGAGAAAAAGAATAGCAGAAATAATAAAAGTTTTGGTTGCAAAAAGTGTAAACAAAAACATGCAATTGCAATGATAAATTGAGGAGAAAGAGTGATCTTATAATAATTTGAGAGAGTTATTTGTAAATAGAATCAAAGAAATGATGAATTTATAAGTAGAAATATTAAATATATAAGACAAGAGGAATAGATTAATTAAGAATTAATAAGTGCAAAAATTAAAAAAATTCAGAAAATAGGAAAAACAGCCTCGGAGGTAGGGAGTCTGTGTGACGCAACACTTTGTTGCATTGCATCCGGAGGAAGCTGCCAGTGGCAGGTTCTGTAGGTGGGCGTTTAGGGCAAGCTTTGAGATCCGATGCCTACGCAGACTTTCGCGAGGGTCAGCTGACCCTCGTGAATCATAGTCGGAGTTGGCGGCCAGATCAAAGTTGCCCTGCCCACGTTGCGCCCCACAGACCTCTCGCCACGGCTGCGTCCGTCTGGAACTAAATTTCCATAAAGAAGTTAAAAGAAATTTCTAAATAAGCTTTGTCTCCTCCAACTTCTCCGTAAACCCATCATTCATCCGAATAATCGGCCGTCTCAACACCAGTCCCACAACCAGTGAAACAATCAAAAACATTCCAAGCTTCCCAAGGTCCATCCAATAATTCATAGCATACACACCACCAACAGCCTCTCTCATAGCCGCCATACTGTGCGTAAACGGAAGCAGCGGATAGACCGCCCGGAAGAATCCGGGAGCCACTTCGATCGGGAAGGTACCGCCGGTTCCGGCGACCTGAACAACCAGCAAAACCACACTGATCGCTTTACCGATATCCCCGAAAGAAACCGTAAGCGTATAAATAATATTTACATACACGATACTTGAGATCCATCCCGCCAGCACAAACAAAAACGGATGTTTGCACTGAATACCAAGATAGAACAGATCCCCGAGACAAATCAGCGAACTCTGCAACAGCCCAACAATCAGGAAAATCAGATACCGTCCCAAGTACATCTGGTGAAGCTTCACATTCTTTAAACCATCAAGTCTCTTTTTCGATACCGTAACTTTCAGCATCGCCACCAGAACAATGCCGCCGATCCAGATCGAAAGCGTAGAATAAAACGGAGCCATGGCAGAACCATAATTTTCAATCGGGTAAACTTCCGTGGTTTTCAGAGAAACGGGTGCGGAGAGGAACGAACTGATACTGTCCGTATCCCTGGCAATCAGAGATTCCAGTTGAGAAAAATCCCCGCTTTCCTGCATACTGCTCAATTTTCCGGTAGTTTTTCCCAACTTCTCAGAAGCCTTTGTAAGCAGCTTACTGGAGTCATTCAGCGTGGTCTGAATCTCAGACAGATCAGAACTTGCTGAATCCGCCAGAGTATAGATTCCATCCATACTGTTATCCAATTGTGTCATCAACCCGGAGATATCCGAACGGGTGTCAGAGACAGAAGAGAGCAGGCTGTTTAACTGCGTCTGAACGGAAGATTCATACTCTGATTTTACACTGCTGATACCGGAAGCACTCTGGCGAATCAGATCATCCAGCTCTTTTTTATCATTTTCCACATCCGAAACCGAAGAAGTAAGAGAAGTTGCGGTTGCATTTAACTTATCGCGGATTTCTTTTTGTGTAGTGATAGACGCATCCAGTTTTGCTACCAGTGAACCGGTAACAGGAGCCAGTGCCTCATGTTCTTCTCCAATCTGTGCGATACTGTCCCGAAGGGAAGTATAAGAAGCAATCACCTGATCGACCCGACCGGCAAGCAACTGTAAGGTATCGGAAACAGCCGAAGCATCGGAACTCTGTGTCTGAAAAGCAGAATCGATTACGTTAGCCATCTGATCATAAAATCCTTTGCTGGCGGTCAGTGCCGTATTGATACTGTCCGTTGCGCCGGAAACGGACTGTTGCAGCCCGGAAAATGATTTCTGTGTCTCTTTTAAGGCATCCACATTGGATTTTGTCTGTTTCTGCGTCTGTTGCAGAAAAGAAGCAGTCGTATCGAGAAGTTGCTGGGCAGAAGAAGTCATACCGGAAAAAGACTGCAGGGTGCTCGAAGCCGTGGTCAGATCCGTGTTGATCTTTTCCAGGTTGGTAATCAGATTGCCGACAATCTCACTGGAATCTTCACGGTCTGCCGCATTTGACAAGGTCTGCAAGGCGGTAAATACAGTGTCCGAGATCGTCTCGATAAAGACTTCATTCACCTGTGTCTGGATCGCGGTTGCGCCTTTGTCTGTGACTTTCGGTGCAATGGCATTTTCTTTTGCGTTGGAATAATACGTGATCTCCGGTTTCCGGATTTCACTGGTGAATACGCTCATCATATTCCGGCTGAAGTCTTCAGGAATGACGATGGCAGCGTAGTATTTACCGGATTTTACACCCTTCATGGCTTTGGATTTAGTGGTAAATACCCATTCCAGCTGCGTATTTTCACGGAGTGCGGATAATACCTGATCGCCGAGGGTGAGTTGGACCGGAATGATACTTCCCTCATATCCTTCATCCACGCTGGCAACAGCGACTTTCAGATTGCCAGTATTCTCATAAGGATCCCAGCTGGCAGCGATATTGAACCAGGCATACAGACAGGGAACAACGGTGATACCGATAATTACGATCATGGCAATGACATTTTTCTGTATCTGTTGCAGATCCCGCTGGAAAATTTTCCATATATTTTTCATCGTTCTTTTTCCTCCTCTATCACATGTACCAGGTCTTCGGAAGTGATACCGCCCAGTTCCATCTGGCGCTGGATCTTATCGTGAATGTATTCTACACAGATCAGATATAAGACCAGAGCAATCAAAGAGACAATCCAGAGAATCAGATAAACAATCTTGGACTCCAGACTGAACATCAGGATCAGGAAGATCAGAGGAATGATCAGGATGGCAAGAAAACCATATCGGATCAGATATGGATATCGCCGTTCAAAACGTTCGGATCTTTCCATAAAATCCTTTCGTGCCTCGTCGTCACGCATCAGTGCACGAAGCATCAGCTGCATCTGTGGGCGCTGCAGTTCATCGCTGGCGGTTTCGCCAAGCATCAGATCCGTGTCAGCAAGTCGTCGATCAAACAGATGATTCAGATTCATCAACAGGAGACGAAGCACCAGGCCGATAAAGAGAGCAAGCAACAAAAACAGCGCAAGAGTTCCCAGATTTTTTGCATAAGTATGACCATAGTAACCGGCGATGCATTCTCTCATCGCACCGATACCATAGGAAAATGGAAGCAGCGGATGAAGTTTCTGGAAAAATACCGGTGTCATCTCGATCGGATACGTTCCGGAAGATCCGGGGATCTGTAAGATCACCAGAAGAACGGCAAGTGCTTTTCCGATGTGTTTGAATGTCAGAGCCATTGCATAGATCAGGTTGACATATACAAACGAACAGAATATGCCGGCAAGGATAAATGCTGTCGGATGCAGGCACTGGGTTTTTAATAAGAGAATATCTCCGGCACACACGATAAATCCCTGTATCAGGCCCATGATCACAAATACAAGCCAACGGCCAAAGTATGCCTGGGAAGGTGTGAAGCGTGAGATTTTTTCATCTTTATCCACTTCCTGCTTTAAGATCGAAACCAGAATCAGTCCGCCAACCCATAAAGCCAGATTGGTGTAAAATGGTGTCATACCGGATCCATAATTTTCCACTTCGTATAATACTTCCGACCGGATAGAAACCGGAGAGGACATAAAGTCAGAAATCGAGTCGGCATCCAGTCCCTTTAAGGTGATCAGCTGATTATAAATATCGGAGGACTGTAACACACCAAGATCGGTAGCAATCGTGGAGAGCTGCTGATCGATGGTGTCCAGCACACCGCCGGTCTGTCCGAGTGCAGCAGAACTGTCAGACAGGCTGGTATCCAGCTGTGTAAGGATCAGTTTTAACTGTTCTACGGTCGGATCCACATCCGAAAGTGTTGCGGTCAGAGTTCCGCTAAGTGCAGAAAGCGTATCCATGGACTGACTTAACTTCGGAATCAGAGATTCATTCAGAGAATTCCGGTAAGTCTGAAGCGAGGAACGACTGTCCGTCACCAGTTTTTCCAGAGAAGTTCTGGTATTCTGTGCTGTGGTCATGGCTTCCTGAATACTGGAATTGCTGGTGCTCAAAGAGTCCAGAAGTTCCTGAAAAGAAGCATTCTGCTGTTGCAGAGCAGTGATTTTTTCGCTGATCAGCTCGGAAAGCGTGGAATCGGAACCGATGGATTCATGAAGATTTTGCAGTTCATCGAGCAATTCCGCCTGTTTCTGATTCAGAGCTGTAACGGAATCAATACTGTCACCGATCACCGTATTCACCTGAGAAGCTTTCGTCTCAAAGGTACCGAGTTTTACGACTGCGGAAGCGTACGTGTTATTTAACAGTGTTTCACTGTTCGATAATGCGTTACTGAACTGACTCGAGAAAGAGCCCAGTGTCTGACGGCTGGTGGCGAGAAGTGCTGTCGTGTCGGTCAGCGTTTTGGAGCCGGAATCCGCGACAGAAGATACCGCATCGAGAGTCTCCAGTGCATCCTTGATCAGCTTCTCAGAGGAACCGGATGTTTCTTCAAAATTTTTCAGAACTTTCTGATACTCTTTCAGATTGTCCCTCGTCTCAGAAAGTGCAGTGGACAGTTCGGAATTGGTCTTATCAATCTTCCCGGTCAGATCACCGGCGGAAGTACGGATCAGTTCCGATACAGTTTCTGCGGCTACCGAAGAAAACGTGTCGTTGATCTGCTGCTGAATGGTCGAAGCACCGGTAGCAGTGATCTTCGGAGCAATCGCATTCTTCTTCTCATTAATATAGTAGTCCAGTTCCGGCTGCTTCACCTCGCCATCCAGAATACTGAGGAGCGATTCACTGAAATTTTTGGGAATCACGATGGCGGCATAATATTTTCCGGAAGTTACACCGGCTTTTGCCTGCTTTTCACCCACAAACGTCCAGCCAAGCTGTTTATTTTCCTTCAGCGTATCCACGATGGTGCCTCCGGCATCCAGTGACATCGTCTCGGTACTGGCGCCGGTATCACAGTTGGCGATCGCTACTTTGATGTTACTGGTATTGCCGTAAGGATCCATGTTGGCGGCAATATTGAACCAGGCGTACAGCGATGGAAGAACACACACGCCGACCATGACGATCGCTGCTGCCGGGTTGGTAAACAGCCGCCGCATATCACGGGCAAAGATCTGAAATATCTTTTTCATACACACAGAGCAACCGGAAATATCCGGTCACATAACCTCCTTTTAGTTTTCTGCACTCCCAAAATAAGAGAGTAAATTTTGTAGAAAAGTATAACAAAAAATGATAGCAAAGTCCAGAAAGCCGCCAAGATAAATGTATGAATTCTCTTCAAAACCTACCAACTTTACGCATATCTTCAGTTTCTAAAACCTACCAACTTTACGCGTATCTTCAGTTGCCAAAACCTACCAACTTTACGCGCACCTTCAGTTGCCAAAACCAGCCAACTTTACATGTACCTCCCGTCTCCAACACCTATCAATTTTACGTATATCTTCCGTCTCCAACATCCAGAACCCATGCCCAGGCTTCCACTCGTCAGACAGCCTTATGCTGGCGCCCTTAGCAAAGATGAGATCCAGCATTTACGCAGGCTTTCGCGAGGGTCCGCCGACCCTCGTGAACATAGCCGGAGTTAATGCTTAGCTCAGATTTGCGTTGCCAGCGGTTGTCTGACGAGTGGAAGCCTGGGCATGGGTTCGTCCGTACGCGAAAAGATTTCGTCCGTACGCGAAAAGGTTACGTCCGTATACCAAAAAGGTCAGATTTACAGTAAGTTAGCAATGTGCTAAAATAAAAACCAGCAAAACAAACAGAAGGGAAGATGAGAAAAATGGCTTGTACAACAATCTTAGTAGGTAAAAAAGCATCCTACGACGGATCCACAATGATCGCCCGCAACGATGACTCCGGATCCGGACATTTTACAGCGAAAAAATTCACGGTGGTAACACCCAAAGAACAGCCGAAAACCTATGTTTCCGTGCTTTCCCATGTGAAAGTAGAACTTCCGGAGCAGGCGATGCGCTATACATCCATGCCAAATGCAGAAAAAGGAGAAGGCATCTGGGCAGCAAGCGGTGTCAATGAGGCAAATGTAGCCAAGACAGCCACCGAAACGATCACAACCAACCCGCGTGTACAGGGCGCCGATCCGCTGGTGGTATATCAGCCGGCAAAAGACGGTCAGGAAGAAGTACCGGGTGGTATCGGAGAGGAAGACATCGTGTGCCTGGTGCTTCCTTATATTAAGAGCGCCCGCGAGGGTGTTGCCCGGCTGGGACAGCTTCTGGAAACGTATGGCACATATGAAAATAACGGAATCGCTTTCCAGGATGCTGACGAGATCTGGTGGCTGGAGACGATCGGCGGACATCACTGGATGGCAAGAAGAGTGCCGGATGATGTGTATGTCGTGATGCCAAACCAGCTTGGTATCGATACCTTTGATCTGGAAGATGCGCTGGGCGAACAGAAAGAATATATGTGCTCCCCGGACCTGAAAGAATTTATCGAAAAATACCATCTGGATCTCTCGATGGACAGTGTTCTGAATCCAAGAGATGCCTTCGGAAGCCATGACGATTCCGACCATGTATACAATACGCCGAGAGCCTGGTACATGGAACGGTATCTGAATCCGAATTCCGTAAACTGGGACGGTCCGGACGCCGATTACACACCACTGTCCGATGACATTCCGTGGTGCATGGTTCCGGAAAAGAAGATCACGCCGGAAGATGTAAAATATGTATTATCTGCACATTATCAGGGAACACCATATGATCCGTACCTGTCCTATGGAGACAAATCCATGAGCGGTGCGTACCGTTCGATCGGTATCAACCGAAATGATTTTATGTCTCTGATCCAGATGCGCCCGGAAGGAGGAGCTGCATTTGGAACGCTGGAATGGGTGGCTTACGCATCGAATGCATTTAACACGATGGTTCCGTTTTATGCGGATGTGGACGAGACACCGGAATATCTTGCCAACACGACCGGTGAAGTCTCTACCGGAAACTTCTACTGGACCAGCCGTATGATCGCAGCGATGGCAGATGCCTCTTATGGAAAATCTCTGTTCCATGTGGAGCACTATCAGGAAAATGTTCTAGCAAAAAGTCATGCACTGATCAACCAGTATGATGCACTTCTTGCCGATGAAAAAGATCCGGAAAAACAGATGGAACTGAAACGCAAAGCGAACCGGAAAGTGGCAGAAATGGTACAGAAAGAAGCTTCTGCGACATTGAAAAAAGTTCTGTATGAACTGAGTAATCAGATGAAAAACAGTTACGCCAGATCGGATGTGTAAAGATGTATAAAATCGCAGTGATCGAAGACGACACGCTGCTTGGGCAGGCGCTGGTGGAGATGCTCACGTCCCATGGATATCAGGCATTTGCAGCGGAATCTGTGACAAAAGCCCGCCGGTTGCTGGAGAGACAGCCGGTGGATCTGCTTTTAATCGACCGCGGGCTTGCGGATGGAGACGGCGTGGAACTGTGCCGGCAAAGGAGTGGGCAGGAGAAATTGCCGGCTATTTTTCTGACAGCGAGAGATGAAGAAGAGGATATTGTGGAGGCATTCGATGCGGGTGCGGACGATTACCTGGTAAAACCGGTGGCACTTGCAGTGCTTTTAAAACATATCGAGGCGGTGCTTCGAAGAACAGGCGGTGAGCCGAATCAGGTGTTTTATTATCAGGATTTCAGCCTGGACTATGACCGGAAAGAAGCGAGGATCCAGGGACAGCCGGTAGTGCTGACACCGAAAGAGTACGGGATTCTGGAAGTACTTACGCGAAATCAGAAAAAAGTAGTAACAAAACGCATGCTTCTCGAACAGGTCTGGGATGATGGCGGGAATTTTGTGGAAGAAAATACGCTGCATGTGACGCTGAACCGCCTGAAAAAGAAGATCGAGCCGGATCCTGCACATCCTGTGTATGTGAAAAATGTGTTTGGGCTCGGCTATACGTTTGGAGAATAACATGTTTCGAAAAAGAAAAGCACAGCAGGAGATGGAAGAGATTTCCCGGATGCTGGAGCGGGTTCTGAATGGGGAATGTATCCAGCCGGGAGAAATCGGGTATGAAGATACACTTCCGGCAAAGATCCGTTATCAGATTCGCAGGATTTCTGAGAAAAATCAGGGCGTGGAAGCACGGATTACCAGAGAGCGGGATGAGACGAAAGCACTGATCGGGGAGATCGCGCATCAGATGCGGAATCCTCTGGCGGGCGTGGAGAGTTACACACAGCTTTTAGAGGGCGAGATATCGGGAGAGCCGGGAAGGACATACCTGCGCGCACTGGAACAATCCGAACAGCGGCTGCATTTTCTGACAGAAAGTTTTATCAAGATGGCGCGGCTGGAACAACAGATGATCCAGATCAAAAAAACAACTGATGCTCTGGCGGATACGATATTTTCAGCGGTACTTCTGGTACAGAAAGCGGCAGAAGAAAAGCAGATGGAAGTGGAAGTAACCGGAGCGGAAGAGACAAAAGTGTGGCATGATGGGAACTGGCTTGGCGAGGCGGTCTATAATCTATTGGACAACAGCGTAAAATACGCACCGGAACACTCGAAGATCCGGGTCGTCGTGCGGCAGGATGAAATGTATACAAGAATCGTGGTATCCGACGATGGCATCGGGATCCCGGAAGGAGAAGAAAACCGGATCTTTCAGCGGTTTTACAGGGGAAGCAGAGTGACCGGGGAGCCGGGATTTGGTCTGGGATTGTACATCAGCCGGGAGATCGTGACGCTCCACGGCGGATTCATGAAAGCAAAAAGAAAACAACAGGGACTGGAAGTATCGATTTTTCTTCCTGTGTAAGCAGTTTGTAAGTTTTGGCTGTTACAATCATAGAAAAGCAGAGAAAAAGAACAGATAACTGCGACAGGAGGAAAAAACATGCAGATACTTGAGACAAAAGAAGTAAAAAAATATTATCCGACACCATCCGGGATCGTGCGCGCCCTGGATGGTGTCTCACTTTCTGTAAAAGAAGGAACCTTCGGAGCTATTGTTGGCTCCTCGGGAAGTGGGAAAACCACGCTGCTTCATATGCTGGGAGGTCTGGACGAGCCAACAGACGGACAGATATGGGTGCGGGGAACAGCACTGAAGGGAATGTACGGAGAAGAAAAGACAGTGTTTCGGAGAAGAAATATCGGATTTGTTTTTCAGAATTATAATCTGGTGTCGACACTCAGTGTCCGGGAAAATATAATGTTGCCGTTATTGCTGGACGGGATGCGTGTGGATCAGAAGTTTTTGAAAGAAATTACCGAAAGTCTGAAAATGACGGAAAAACTGGATCATATGCCACATATGCTATCCGGTGGTCAGCAACAGCGGGTTGCGATCGCGCGGGCACTGATCACGAAGCCGGCGGTGATTCTGGCAGATGAACCCACCGGTAATCTGGATTCGGTGACCGGAATGGAAGTGGTCGGGCTGTTAAAGACAAGTGCAGAAAGGTATCATCAGACAATTTTGCTGGTTACGCATAACGAAGAGATCGCGCAGATGGCAGAACGGATCATCCGTATCGAGGATGGAAAGGTGACGGGTGATTCGGATGAAAAATAACAACCAGAAGATCCTGCGGCTGCTGGCAAAAAGGGAATATCAGGAAAATAAAAGAAGAAACCGGATCCTGATCGGAACGGTTGCATTTGCCGTGTGGATGATATTTTGCGTGTTCAGTCTGGCTATCGGAAAGATACAGGCAGATTATCTGCTGATGGTAAGAAATGGAGGAACGAAAGCCAGCACAACACTGGAGGATCCATCGGAAGAACAGTATCGGAAAATACAGGAACTGGCATATATCCGATCTGCGGGAATGGAAACGGATTTTGCTGCCACAGACGCTTTTTTGTGTACAGTGTTAGACAAGACGGCGTGGGAAAACATGCAGAAACCGGCGTATACGGATATTCATGGAGAATATCCGACGAAAGAGAATGAAATTATGCTACCCATGCGGGCTCTGAAGCTGCTTGGGGTTAGCAAACCGAAGCTAGGGATGGTAATCCCGGTGACGATGACGGACAGTGAGGGAGAAGAATACTCTGGGGATTTCCGGTTGTCTGGATATTATACGGAATATGTAGATCCTTCGATGGGAAAAGCGTACGGCTATTTTTCAAAGACCTATCTGGATCAGCTGGATCTTTCGAAAGTGTCGAGAACGTTACTGATCGAACAGAGCGGGAGTGTGGATGGTCAGACGGTGGAAGACCGGCTGTATCAGGATATTCCGATGCGGGATGACAGTCAGCAGTTTTTCGGCGGTACCGGACTGGATCTGGAGGCTGTGACCGAGATGGTCGGCGGATATGATATCGCAGTGGTGATGGCTGTGGTGATCTTATTTGCTGCATGGTTACTGATTTATAATGTGCTTCACATTTCCTATGGAAAAGATATCCGAAGATTCGGGCTGTTAAAAACCCTGGGAACGACCGGACGGCAGATTCGAAGTATCGCGTACCGCCAGATCTTTAAAATCGCGGTTCTGGGATGCCTTTGGGGAAGTGGGGCAGGTATTGCATTTACCTTGACGGGGATTCCGGCATTGCTTTCGAGGATGTATCTGCATGGTCTGGGAAAAGCTTCTGCGATGATCGCGTTTCGGCCCTGGATGCTGGCAGCGTCTGTCTGCTTCGGAATGCTGGTTACATTTCTCGGAGCCGCAGGTGTTATCCGGAAAATCGGAAAACTTTCTCCCGTGGAATCGATACAGTATATGGAAAAAGTATCTGTAGGGAGAAAAAGTAAAAGACAGAGCAAAGATCCGTTGAAAGCGATGGCATGGAGAAATCTGTTCCGTTTTCGGAAACGGTGTGTGCTGACGATTGTTTCTCTTACTCTCGGGATCTGCGTGGCACTTTCTGCCGTTGTGATCACGAAGGGAACGGATATGACCAACCAGATCGAGGCGGAGAACCACGATTTTAAGATCATGACAAATATATCCTCCGGGACGATCAGCCAGTATCCGACGGAGGAGACGTATTTTCCGGAAGATCTGATTGAAAAAATGACAGGTCTTGACGGGGTGGAAACGGTGGCGAAGGTAACGGGCGGTTATGGCAAGTTACAGCTGGATGAAAAAATCCTGGATCTTCGAAGAGAGACGCTGGAAGGGAATCAAATCCCTGAGGAGAATGCGGAAAATAGAGAAGAAACCGCTCCAAAACTTTATGAATTTGTGGCAGAACAGGTCAGTGATACCTATCTGGAAGAACTGAAAGTGTTTAATGAAGAGAAAGATCTGGGTCTGGATATTGACAGTGTGGAAGCAGGAACGGGTGCAATCATGCTACACTATAATCTGTTTTCGAGAATCGAAGCACAAAAAGGCAGAGAGGATGTGGGAGAGACATTTTCCACTTATACTGTGCAGGGAGAAAAGACGGCGGATATGAAGTTTTGCGGCTATCTGAACTTTAAAGAAAAGGGGCTTCCGGCACTCGACACGACCTGGAACGGACCGGGGATCGTGTATTTTCTGGTGAGCGAGAAAGGGATGGAGCGGATGCAGCTGCCGGTACAGACCTTTGTACTGGAGATGGACGTCAACCGATCGATGGAGCCGATGATCCGGGAATCCGTAGAAAAATCCGTGGACAGCTACAATATGCAGTTCGTGACGGGAAGCAGTCATGGAGATTATATCTCGGATGCGCGGACACTGATGCTGATAAGCAAATCAGAACTGTTGTCCGCTGCCAGATCCTATATCGCGTCCAGCCGAATCATCATGTACGGACTCTGTCTGGTGCTGCTTTTTATGGGATTGATGAATTATTTCCATGTGATCGTAACCGGATATACTGTAAGACAAAAAGAATTTTCAGTGATGCAAAGCATCGGCATGACAACCCGGCAGCTGAAGAACATGACGCGGATGGAAGGGATTTTCTACGGACTGATTGTCGGGGTTCTGGTATTGACAGTGGGAAGCGGCGTGCTCGGTGCTGTTGCCGTGGTGATGAAAAGCCGGGTTGGTTATTTTAGATTTATGTACCCGTGGAGAGAACTGATCGGTGTACTGTTGATCCTCGGCGGACTCTGCGTGGCAATCCCGGAAGGGGTGTTCCGGCGGATGCGGAAGAACCGGGAAATTGAGAGGGGGTTCTGATACAAACAGATAAGAGGGAGAAGTGGCTGTAACAGATTTCGGCTTGACGAATATGCGGAAAAACTGTTATACTTTCATCCAGAACGGGAATGAGGTTCTCCCACGATTTTTGATCGAAACCGCCAAAAGGCTGATGACTTCTGTGCATGGCACGGGAGTATCAGCCTTTTTTGCTACAGGAACTATCAGTTATTAGTTCGGCGGTTCAACTTTGATTATGCAGGGAATGAGTCAGATTCGCGAAGCGTATTTTATCTCATTCAGGGGAGAAATAAATCAGAAGAACATGGAGGAAAGAGAAAACGAAATGAAACAGAAGAAAACAGGAATATCCGCAGAAAAACAGGAACAATGGATTCTGCAAGGAAAATACGTGATTCTTGCCGTATTAGTAGGTATCTGCGTGGGAATCGTCGACACGATTTTCGGAAGAGGGTTGCTGGCAATTTCGGATTTTCGTGAGCAATATTATCGTTATCTGCTCCCGATCCTTCCGGTGGCTGGTCTGGTAATTGTTTGGATGTATCAGCGTTTCAGCAGTCTGAGCCTGAAGGGGATGACACTGGTATTCGAAGTGGGACAGAAAAAACGGGAAGAAATACCGCTGGCACTCGTTCCGCTGGTGATGATCGGAACGTGGAGCACGCATCTTTTCGGCGGCAGTGCCGGACGGGAAGGGGTAGCGGTGCAGATCGGCGCGGCGCTCTCGCATGAGGCGGGCAGACGGCTCCATATCAAAGAAGCAAAACCGGTGATGCTGATTACCGGTATGGCAGCGGGATTTGGCGGGCTGTTCCAGACACCGCTAGCAGCAGTTTTTTTTGCGATGGAAGTGGGGTTTTCCGGTTATGTGGAATATGATGCGCTGCTTCCGGCACTGATCGCGTCCTATACAGCATCCACGACATCACATCTGCTGGGACTGGAAAAATTCGCGGTGGATGTACAGGAAATCTGGCAGATTGGAAATATAAAAAATGTAGTTATTCTGGTAATTCTCGGTCTGGCGTTCGGGCTGACCGGGCGGTGTTTTTCTGTACTTTTGCAGAAGACGAAGAAGCTGGCAGGAGACAAAATCAGCAATCCACTGGTACGGATCGGCTGTCTTGCGATCCCTCTTGCGGTTATATTGCTGGCATTACACAGTGCAAGATATAGCGGACTGGGAACCAATCTGATCACGGCATCGTTTGATGGAGATACCATCTATGGATACGATTGGATCCTGAAGCTTTTGCTGACGATCGCAACACTTGCTATCGGATTTCAGGGTGGTGAGGTGACGCCGCTGTTTTCCATCGGCGCTTCGCTGGGAGTAGTGCTTGGTTCGGCACTGGGAGTTCCGCCGGTTGTATGTGCATCTCTTGGTTATGCAGCAGTATTTGGCAGTGCAACCAACACGGTAATTGCACCGATTCTGATCGGACTGGAAGTCTTTGGAAGCCAGAATGCGATCCCTCTGGTTGTGGTCTGCCTGCTGGCATATATGGTCAATGGAAATCATTCGATCTATGGGGCACAGGTGAAGGCGCGGTGCAGTTTTGAAGAAAAATAAAAAATATAACAGATAAAAATGGTATGGCGACTGACAAACAGGTGCTATACCATTTTTTGTATTTTATTATAATTTTACATAACTATTGATAAGTAAAATATATAAAAACCATATTAAATATACTTTAAACCGTTGCAAAATATATTTAATATGTTAAAATAAGAATACGAAAACAGAAAATGACAGCAAAACATAGATGGAGAGAAAATCATGAGCAAAAAATTAATCGTATTTATAGACAGCGGAGACACTTTGGTAAATGAAGGAACCGAGTACAGAAACGAAGGTTCACCGATCGTACAAAGCTGCGAATTGATCGACGGTGCAAAAGAGATGCTTCTTACTCTGAAAGAAAGAGGGTATACGATTGAACTGGTAGCGGATGGATATACACAGTCTTTTGATAATTCTTACGGTCAGCATGGATTGAAAAATATTTTCGATGCGAGAACGATCTCAGAGGAAGTAGGAGAAAAAAAAACGTCACAGGCGATGTTTGAGACGGCGATGAAACTGCTGCATCTGACGGACGAAGATAAAAAACGTATTATTATGGTAGGAAATAATTTGGAGAGAGATATTGTGGGGGCAAATCGTTTTGGAATTACTTCGGTATTTATCAAGTGGAGTCCGCGGTATCCGATGGAGCCGAAAAATGAGGAAGAAGTGCCGGATTATATCATCCACAAACCATTGGAACTGTTGGATCTGGTGGAAAAACTGGAGGCAGAATTAGAAAAAACGGAGGCTACTCATGGCGAAGAAGCAGTTTCTATACGAAAATGTATATAATGATCTGAAACAGAAGATAGAGTGTGGTGATCTGAAACCGGGTGATAAACTTGCGGTGGAGGAGGATATGATTGCACATTACGGAGTGAGCGCGATCACAGTAAAAAAAGCACTGAATCTTCTGGCAGAAGAACACAGGATTCGCAGGATCAGAGGAAAAGGCAGTTTTGTCATGGAATACCCGGAAGTTGGCAGGATTGAGGTGGAAGAAAAAGCGGTATTACCGGAAAAATCAGAGATTACTCAGATAGGGGAACCTGTTCTCGGAGTGATTTTTGAACATATCAGTTCCAGCTATGGTCTGCAGATCATGTATGAACTGGAGCAGCTGGCCAGAAAGGCGGGATACCATCTGTACCCATGTTTTTCCTACGGAAACCGGGAACTGGAGACACAGGCAATCCGCTATCTGCGCGGTATCGGTGCGAAGGGAATGTTTGTAATGCCATGCCATGGCTCGTATTATAATACCGAGATTCTTCGACTGGTGATTGACGGATATCCCACTGTACTTATTGATAAAAAATTAGATGGAATTTCACTGGATTCGGTACGGACGGACAATGTGCAGAGCATGTCGCGGCTGGTTCGGTATTTTGCGGAAACCGGGAAGAAAAAAATAGGATTTATCACAATGGAAGAAACCGGAACGTCTTCACTTGGAGAACGCAATGAAGGATTTTATCAGGGAATCTCCGAATATGGTATGACTCCGGTCGGAAAGTGTAGTCTCCCGTATATTACCTATGATAATCCGGTGGAAGTCCGCGGAGAGATCTATCGAAAACAGATTGCAGAGTATGTTGAGAGATACAGCAAGGAACTCGAAGGTATCGTATGTGGTGAGTACAGTGTTGCCATGGAGACAGAGGCTGTTCTGGAAGCAAAAGCGTTAAAGGGCAGAATAGAAGTGTGCTGCATGGATGAAAACCACATCGGATCCGGGCAGTACAAACTGACACATATCCGCCAGGATGAGCAGAAAATCGCGCAGTGTGCGATGGAGCGTATGCTGGATAAATTGATTGGAAACACCGGAGAGGAAAAAGACTATCTGATTCCGGGGATCTTTATGGAGAAGATCGCTTCTGAAAAAGAATAAAAGCGTGAAAGGACAGACCAGAGCCGTGACATCCGACCTGGTCTGTCCTTTCTATAAAAAAGATGATATTTTGTGAGAATCTGCTTACTGGCAGAAGAAAGATACGATTATTTTATTCCGGTAAAGTTGAAAATAATATGCATTAAAATAAAGTATAATAAATAAGAAACAAAGTATATTGAAATGTTTGAAAAAGCATATAAAAATATGATATAGTATAATAAAAGAAATACGAGAACAAAAAGTCATAAGGAGGAATCGCATGTTTGGTTTTTCATGTGCGGAATGGACAATTCCCAATGTTTTGATTAGAATCGTAGTTTCCATGATACTTGGATGTGTGATCGGTCTGGACAGAGGATTGAAAAAACGTGGAGCAGGAACAAAGACGAATACGATCGTATGTCTGGGAGCAACGCTGGTTATGTTGACGGCGCAGTATATGGAGGTATATTTTCCTGGGAAATCGGATCTTTCGCGTATGGCATCGCAGGTGATCAGCGGGGTAGGATTTCTTGGAGTAGGAACCATCATTGTGTCCGGGCATCAGGTGAGGGGACTGACAACTGCGGCAAGTTTATGGGCATGTGCATGCGTTGGTCTTGCAGTGGGGATCGGGTTTCTGGATGGTGGAGTTATCATTACGGTGTGTGTACTGATTTCCCTTCACGTGCTTCCACGTCTGGAAAAATATTTTTTTCGGCGCAGTAAATATTTATCCGTCTATGTGGAACTGGAAACCAATGGAAGCATTTCTGAATTTTTGGAAAAACTTCAGGAGAATCAGATACAGGTAGATACTATGGATGTGATAAAGGGGAAAACGAAGAAAACACCATGCGCTCTGCTGTTGACTCTGCGGTTACCTACTGCATACAAAAGTACATATGTGGAACAATTGGAAGAGATTCCGGGTGTTAACAGCGTAGACATTATCTGATAATGTACTGGTATTGTAAGAGTAAGAACAGGGGGCAGCTACGGACAAGACTGAAATGAGGTTTTAACGATATTACAGACAGTAGTATTGATTTCTCACAGCACAGAGTAGTATGGGTGTAGATGAGGCACTGGACAGTGCACAGGAAACTGTAGAATTTACCATGAGTTCGAATTAAACAGTAACAGCTAACAATAGTCTTTTCATGCTTTATCATCCTTAAAAAATATGTAGAAAACAGAACAGGACAGATGTCAGCACTTGTATTTGTCCGGTTCTTTAGATATGTTTTACAGAAGTTTAGATTCTTTTTATTTTCACCCCGCAAAATTTATGTTAGTATATAATCATCTGCGAAAATCGGCGTTGACACCGGATGATCTTGGTGTTGGCGCCGTATGTTTTATGGTGGTTTATCATGAAAACAGCGAAGCAAAAGAAAGGAAAGAAGAACATGCTTCAAATCCAACACATTCGAAAAGAATATAAAACAGGAAAACTGGTTCAGAAAGCCCTGGATGATGTCAGTCTGAATCTGAGGGATAATGAATTTGTTGCGATTCTCGGGCCCAGTGGTTCAGGAAAGACCACACTGTTAAATATTATCGGCGGGCTGGATCGTTACGACAGCGGGGATCTGATCATCAACGGGATTTCCACGAAAAAATACAAAGACCGGGACTGGGATTCCTACCGAAATCATACGATCGGATTTGTCTTCCAGAGTTATAATCTGATTCCGCATCAGACACTGCTCGCCAATGTTGAGCTGGCGCTGACCATCTCCGGCGTGGGAAAAGCGGAGCGAAGAAGAAGAGCGAAAGAAGCCCTGGAAAAAGTAGGTTTGGGAGAACAGATTGAAAAACGACCAAGCCAGCTGTCGGGCGGACAGATGCAGCGAGTGGCAATCGCCAGAGCATTGGTCAATGATCCGGAGATTCTGCTTGCGGATGAGCCGACCGGAGCACTGGACAGTAATACCAGTGTACAGGTTATGGATCTGCTGCGGGAGGTGGCGAAAGACCGTCTGGTTGTGATGGTTACCCATAACCCGGAACTGGCAGAACTTTATGCCACAAGAATCGTCAATCTGCGGGATGGAAAGATCCGTTCGGATACAAATCCCTATCAGGTGGATGAGGCAGCACTGTCCCCGCCGGAACATAAAAATATGGGAAAATCTTCGATGTCTTTTCTGACAGCTCTGGCACTGAGTTTTAATAACTTAAAGACCAAAAAGGCCAGAACCCTTCTGACTTCCTTTGCCGGATCGATTGGTATCATCGGTATCGCGCTGATACTGGCACTGTCAAATGGTGTCAATGCTTATATCCAGTCGGTGGAAGAAGAAACGTTATCGGAATATCCACTGGAGATCCAGAGTACCGGGTTTGACCTGACTTCCATGATGACGATGAACATGGGGACAGATGATAAAGACGCGGAGAAAGAAGACGACGATCAGGTCAATGTCGTGCAGATGATCACAAATATGTTCTCCACGATGGACTCCAATGACCTGAAATCGCTGAAAAAATATCTGGATGATCATGAAAAGAAAGTCAGCAAATACGCAAAATCCGTGGAATACAGTTACAGCGCAACACCGCAGATCTTTCGACTGGACAAAGATAGAGATAAGATTCGTCAGGTTAATCCGGACAAATCCTTTGCTTCTCTGGGGCTTGGTTCTTCGTCGAGTGCAAATAGCATGATGTCCTCGATGATGAGCACAGATGTGTTTTATGAGATGCCGAGAGAGGAGAATCTGTATAAAAACCAGTATGATGTAAAAGCAGGTCGCTGGCCGGAAAGTTATGACGAATGTGTGGTAGTTATGACTGCGGACGGAAGTATCAGCGATTTTCTCTTGTACACACTGGGACTCAGAGATGCTATGGAACTTGACGATATGATCGAACAGTTTATGAAGGATGAAGATGTGGATACTCCGGATAATATCGGCACATACCGTTATGAGGATATTCTGGGAACCACCTTTAAACTGGTCAATGCTTCGGATTATTACAGCTATGACAGTGAATACAAGGTCTGGAAAGACAAATCGGATAATAATAAATATATGAAAAAACTGGTGAAAAACGGGGAAGACCTGAAAGTGGTCGGTATCGTGCAACCATCGGAGGATGCCAACGGAGCCCTGCTTCGAACCGGTATCTATTATCCGGCAGAGCTGACTGATCATGTGATCGAGAAAGCAAAAAACAGTAAAATCGTAAAAGCTCAGATGAAAAATGAAGATATTGATGTTTTTACCAATGAAGAATTTGGTAAAGAATCGAATAATGATTTTGATATGGGATCCCTCTTTAAGATCGATGAGGATAAACTGCAAAATGCATTTAAATTTGACGAAAATGTCATGGCAAATGCAATGGCAGGAAGCGCGGATCTCTCAGATGCATTTTCCGTCGATCCGAATACACTGGATCTTTCGGGCATGCTGGATCTGAGTGCCATCAATATTTCGCTTCCGGAAGCACCGGATCTGTCGCTTGGTAATCTGATGAGTGGAATTAAGATCCAGGCGTCCGGTGATGATGTGAGCAACCTTGCTGCTGCATTGTTAAAGGGCTACCAGGAATATGCAAAAGAACATCCGGAAGCAGATTATTCCGGTCTGGGTGAGAACTTTATTGGTTATCTGAATACAGAAAAAGCACAGGAAATTCTGAAAAATAATATCAAAGACATCATCGAAGCGAGCGGTTCTGTCGAAGTATCAAAAGAAGAACTGCAGCAGCTGATCAAAGATATCATGACCGGATTCCAGAAGTATGCCCAGGAAAAGGGCTATACGGATATGACGAAGCTGGATGAATACCTGACGGAATATCTCCAGACAGAAGAATGCCAGCAGATTCTGACTGCCTGGGCAGAGAAAAATATTCATATTAACGGAGATGTCAATATCACAAAAGAACAGCTGGAAAAACTTTCGAAGGAGCTGCTGGAAGGATATGAAGCCTATGTACAGGAAAACGGTTACCCGGATCCGGCGAAAATGGGTGAGTACTTTATGGATTATCTGGGAACAGACAGCGCGAAGCAGGAACTTTCCGCAGGTCTTATGAAGATGATCGACACGAAGGGTGTGGAAGAACAGATATCCACGGCAATCGGAACCTATATGCAGAGTGCATTTTCTTCTTATGGAAATACTCTGTCACAGGCACTGGGAACGCAGATTTCAAAAGCGATGGAGCAGATGATGACACAGATCGCCGGTGGTATGGAAAAAGCCATGACGCAGGCGATGAGCCGGGTAGGAGAGAATCTGCAGAATGCATTTTCTATTGATGCGGATGCATTTACCGGGGCATTTGATATAAGCATGGATGGAGAAGAACTGACCGAACTGATGATGTCCATGGGAAATACCGGAAGTACAACGTATGATTCGAACCTGCAGAAACTCGGCTATGCAGATAAGGCAGAACCGAGTAGTATCTCAATCTATCCGAAAAACTTCGAGAGTAAGGAACAGATCGTGCAGCTGCTGGATGATTATAACAGTAAGATGGAAAGAGAAGGAAAAGACGAGCAGGTGATCAGCTACACAGATATGGTCGGAACGCTGATGTCCTCGGTGACGGATATTGTTGATATTATCAGTTATGTGCTGATTGCGTTTGTGGCGATCTCACTGGTGGTTTCTTCGATCATGATCGGAGTTATTACCTATATCAGTGTGCTGGAACGCCGGAAAGAAATCGGTATCCTGCGAGCAATAGGAGCGTCTAAAGGAAATATTTCCCAGGTGTTCAATGCGGAAACCTGTATCATCGGTCTGTGTGCAGGTCTGATAGGTATCGGTCTGACACTGTTACTTCTGATCCCTGGCAATGCCCTGATTCACAAACTGGCAGATACCACTGCTGTCAGTGCATCCCTGCCGGTGATTCCGGCACTTATTCTGATCGTGCTGAGCGTATTTCTTACGTTTATCGGTGGACTGATCCCGTCGAAGAAAGCGGCAAAGAGTGATCCGGTGACGGCACTGAGGAATGACTAAGTGGATTGATGAAAACCTGAGTGTAATCAGTCAGTTCAATAGAGCCGGTATTTCTTATCAAAATATAAGAATACTGGCTCTTTTAAGATTTCATTCCGCCCCATAAGATGTTATAATGTATCTCATGAAAAATCAGATCATATGTCACAGAAAAAGGAGGAATATAAATGGAATACAAAACACTTGGAAAAACCGGATTAAAGGTTTCCCGCATGGGATTTGGCGGGATTCCGATTCAGAAGATCGATGAAGAGGGAACAAGAAAGCTGTTGCAGGATATGGTAAAGCGGGGAATCAATTACATCGACTCTGCACGGGGCTACACTGTCAGTGAACAGTATATCGGCTACGGTCTGGAAGGAATCCGGGATCAGTTCGTGCTGGCGACAAAATCTATGGCGAGAACAAAAGAAGCGATGGCAGCAGATATCGAGACGAGTCTTCGGAATTTCCGCACAGGCTATATTGATCTGTATCAGGTACATAATCCGAGTATGGAACAGCTGGATCAGGTGATCGGAGAAGGTGGGGCACTGGAAGCACTGCTGGAGGCGAAAAACGCTGGAAAGATCGGACATATCGGAATCACGGCGCATTCCACGGAAGTTTTTGAGCGTGCGCTGACCCTGGACTGGGTGGAGACGATTATGTTTCCTTATAATATTGTGGAACAGCAGGGGGCTGAACTGATTCGTCGGTGTGGAGAGAAAAACATCGGATTTATTGATATGAAACCACTGGCAGGAGGTGCCATCGAAGACGGAACTCTGGCACTCCGTTATGTATGTTCCAACCCGGATGTGACGATAACGATTCCTGGTATGGCAGAGATTCGGGAACTGGAAGAGAATCAGAAAGCCTGTGAGAATCAGGAACCGCTGACGAAGGAAGAAGAGGAAAAGATTCAGGCAGTCCGTGACCAGCTGGGAACGGATTTTTGTCGTCGTTGTAATTACTGTGCACCTTGCAGCGTAGGAATCCAGATTCCAAGTGTTTTCTTGTTTGCCGGTTATCTGCAACGTTATGATCTGGAGCAGTGGGCCAGAGATCGATACAGTACCTTAAAAGTAAAAGCTTCTGCCTGCATCGGCTGTGGCAAATGCGAACCACGCTGTCCATACCACCTGCCGATCCGGGAAAAACTGAAGATCTGTGCAGCTGATTTTGGGGAATAGAGAGAGAATCAGATTACGGTGAAGGAGAAAAATTATGACACGACGGGAAAGAGAAGTAACTGATATCAATGATATATTACAGATCATCAACGAAACAAAGATCCTGCATCTGGGTTTGTCTGATGAGGGATGGCCTTATGTGGTGCCGATGAATTATGGATATGAATATGTGGACGGAAAGCTGACGTTTTATCTCCATGGTGCCACCAAAGGGTACAAATTTGATGTTCTGGAGAAGAATCCAAAAGTCTCATTTGCTCTGGAGACAGATATGATTCCGTTTGAGGGAAAGGTAGCCTGCCAGTACGGGATGGCATACCGGAGCGTGATGGGACGCGGATATGGAACCCTGGTGGCGGATGTGGAAGAAAAGGAAAAAGCACTGTCCCTGTTGATGAAACAGCAGACGGGAAAGGACTTTACTTTTGATGAGAAACTGGTATCAATTGTGAATGTAATCCGTATTGATGTGAAAGAATTTACTGCAAAGGAGAGAAAACTTCCGGCAGCGATGCAGCAGGATTCCTGAAAATAATTGAATTATTGCAGGTTACAGAGAAAGATTCATCGTTACCGGGAACGGAGTGAACAGTAACACTTAATCCAAAGCACTAGAGCGTGTTTGAAAAACATTTTAAGTTGTTCATTTTAACCAAATTAATATTGAGACGATGCATAAGAACCCTAGATAAGTGAATGCTAATTTGTCATAACGTGTTGCTATCCGGCGAAATGCTTTCAATTTCAGAAAGTAATTTTCGACCAGATGTCTTTCCTTATAAAACCACCAATCGCAGCGACGTTCAAATTTAGCTCCTCGGCGGGATGGAATGGTTGGTTCACCGCCATGATCGTAAATGTAATCTATCAATTGATTACTGTCGTATCCACGGTCTGCCAGAACCTTGCTTCCATCTATTTCGATATGATCCAGTAAAGGAATTGCATAATTGATATCATTACGCTGCCCTTCACTGATCATAAAATACACTGGATAGCCATAAGAATCTACTATTGCATGGATTTTGGTACTGGCTCCTCCACGGCTGTGTCCGATTTCATTCGAGGCCCCCCTTTTTTAGCACCTGCGCTATGTTGGTGAGCCTGAACAATGGAAGCGTCTATAGATAATTCTTCCAGTTCAGCCTCTAGGCTTAGAATGCGAAAAATATTATCCAGAATCCCGTCATCAATCCATTTACGAAAACGACTATATACAGTTTGCCAGGAACCATAACGTTCTGGAAGATCTCGCCAGGGTGCACCACTGCGTGCCAACCAGACCATCCCATTAAGAATGATGCGGTTATCTTTTCGTGGACGTCCCTGTTTTCCTGTATTTTCAGGAGGGAGTAATGGTGCAATACGGTTCCATTCTTCATCTGTTAACTCATATCGTCTCAACATACTGAACACCCCTTTTTCTTTATTTTATCATGAAAAAGGGAAATGCAACATTTGGTTTGTGCAATTTTTATTTTTCAAACACGCTCTAGAGCGTGTCTGAAAAATCATTTCCGCAACCTGCAAGCCCCACTTTGCGGTATATTTTACCCTTATTCGGTTGCCGTAGCCCGCTACGCCGCCCTCATTCGGATAAAATCTCCCACAAACTGGGACTCGCAGCTCACGAAAAGCCTTTTTCAAACACGCTCTAGTATATTATGCAGAATAGATATGGAATTCGAGTTGAAATTATGATAAACTACAATCGATCTAAAAGGTCGCAGACACAGCTGTGATGGAGTAGCGGTAGTGTCAGAAAAACAGATGAGGAGTGAAGACATGATAGCACTGATTGATTACGATGCGGGAAATATGAAAAGCGTGGAAAAAGCTCTGCAGCTGATAGGAGAGGATGTGCTGGTGACCAGAGATCCGAAAGAGATTCTGGCTGCGGATAAAGTGGTGTTACCGGGTGTGGGTAGTTTTGGAGATGCGATGGAAAATCTGCACCATTTCGGGTTGGTACCCGTGATTCACCAGGTAGTTCAGGAGCAGACTCCGTTTTTGGGAATCTGTCTGGGACTGCAGCTTCTGTTTGAAAAAAGTGAGGAGAGTCCGGGCGTGGAGGGCCTTGGCATCTTAAAGGGAGAGATTCTTCGGATTCCTGCGGCAGAAGGGCTGAAGATCCCTCATATGGGCTGGAATAATATCCGATTTCCGAATAAAGGACGGTTGTTTGCGGGAGTTCCGGAAGATGCATATGTGTATTTTGTACATTCCTATTATCTGAAAGCACAGGATGAAAAAATTGTAACTGCAACAACCGAATATGGTACCCATATCCATGCTTCTGTGGAAAGCGGCAATCTGTTTGCCTGCCAGTTCCATCCGGAGAAAAGTTCCCATGTGGGCTTGCAGATTTTGAAAAATTTTGCAAAACTGGAAGGAAAAGGAGGACGATAAGATGCTGACAAAAAGAATTATTCCATGTCTGGATGTAAATAATGGAAGAGTAGTAAAGGGCGTGAACTTTGTCAATCTTCAGGATGCAGGTGATCCGGTGGCAGTAGCGAAAGCGTACGACGAGGCCGGTGCAGATGAAGTTGTTTTTCTGGATATCACAGCATCTTCGGATCATCGTAATACAGTGGTAGATATGGTGCGGAAAGTTGCGGCTAACGTATTTATTCCTTTTACCGTAGGAGGCGGTATCCGCACTGTGGATGATTTTCGGTTGCTTTTGCGGGAAGGAGCAGACAAGATTTCCATCAATTCTTCTGCGATAAACCGCCCGGAACTGATTCATGAAGCAGCCTTAAAGTTCGGAAGTCAGTGCGTGGTAGTCGCTATTGATGCAAAGCAGCGGGCAGACGGCTCAGGATGGAATGTCTATAAAAACGGTGGGCGGATCGATGTGGGTCTGGATGCTGTGGAATGGGCAAAAAAAGCAGAAGCTCTGGGAGCAGGAGAGATTCTTCTCACCAGTATGGACGGAGATGGCACAAAAGCAGGATACGATCTGAAACTGACCCGTGCGATCGCAGATGCAGTATCCATTCCGGTTATTGCTTCCGGTGGTGCGGGCTCGCTGGAGCACTTTTATGACGCATTGACAGAGGGCGGTGCAGATGCCGCACTGGCAGCGTCTCTGTTCCATTACAAAGAACTGGAGATCCGGGAAGTGAAGGAATATCTTCGGGACAGAGGACTTCCGGTTCGTCTGTAAAGATATCGGAAATATAAGAAAATACGTAACTGTTCAGTACCTTCACAGCTACGAAAATACAAGTGTGCGTGGAAATCCGGTAAAATCCGGATACAGGAAGATTGCCGTTGCACGCACAGGAGAGGAGGAGGGCGTATGCCTCCAATTTCAGGAGCATGGGCAAAAGCCCTGGAAGGGGAATTTCACAAACCCTATTATAAAAAACTATTTGAAACTGTGGGAAAAGAATATGCAACCCATCAGATTTTTCCGGCGGGAGATGATATTTTTAATGCGTTTCATTTTACACCGCTGGATCAGGTGAAAGTAGTGATTCTCGGACAGGATCCGTACCACGGAGACGGACAGGCTCACGGGCTTTGTTTTTCGGTAAAACCGGATGTGGAGATTCCGCCTTCACTGGTGAATATCTACAAAGAACTGGAAGATGATCTGGGATGTTATATCCCAAACAACGGATATCTGGAAAAATGGGCAAGACAGGGTGTTCTGATGTTAAACACAGTTCTGACCGTACGTGCTCATCAGGCAAATTCCCATCGGGGGATCGGCTGGGAAGAATTTACCGATGCGGCTATTCGGGTGTTGGCGGCGCAGGATCGCCCGATGGTTTTTATCCTCTGGGGCAAACCGGCTCAGAGTAAAAAATCCATGCTTGACCCGGACAAACATCTGATTCTGGAGGCTCCTCATCCCAGTCCGCTATCCGCTTACCGGGGATTTTTTGGAAGTAAGCCGTTCAGTAAGACAAATGCTTATCTGACAGCACATGGTCTGGAGCCGATTGACTGGCAGATCGAGAATAGGTAGTCCGGCTATAGAAGACAGATCAGGTATTTGCCGGGATTTTTCCATGAAAGCCGGAAAAACCGAAAAAGAGATAAAGCAGGAGTAAATGATGAGTGAGAAAAATGGATTAGTGAAAAACGCCTCATTTCTGATGATGGCGACTTTGATCTCCAGGGTGATCGGTCTTTTGTATCGAAGCCCTCTGGGGGTTGTGCTGGGAACGGTAGGACTTGGATATTATGGATATGCGAATAACGTGTATGTTATTTTGCTTCTGATTTCTGCCTACAGTATTCCGATGGCAGTATCGAAGGTCGTATCGGAACGTCTGGCACTGAAACAATATCGAAATGCCCAGAAAGTCTTTCATGGGGCGTTATTATATGCAATGATCGTGGGTGGAGTGGCAGCTCTGGTTGCCTTTTTCTTTGGTAATTATCTGCTTCCGGTCAATCAGCAGCAGGCACTTCTGGCTTTGCGGATGCTGGCGCCGACAATTTTCTTTTCAGCAATTCTTGGCGTTATGCGTGGATATTTTCAGGCGCACAGCACGATGATGCCAACCTCGATCTCTCAGATTCTGGAGCAGATCGCCAATGCGATCGTCAGTATTTTGGCGGCATGGCTGTTGATCAAGAAGTTTGCAGTGGACGAGGAGACGCATGCAATTTATGGTGCAGCCGGTGGTGCGATGGGTACCGGAGCTGGTGTGCTGACCGGTCTGGCATTTATGTTGATCGTCTATGCGGCAAACCGGAAATCAATCCATAAAAAGATCGCCAGAGATAAACATACACAGGAAGAGTCCATGGTGGGCGTTATGAAGATCATTTTCCTGATGGTAACGCCGATTATTTTCAATACTTTTGTATACAATGCCAGCAGTTACCTGGATTCCAAGATTTTCTCGGATATCCTGAATATGAAAGGCATCGCTGCAAAAGTAGTCAGTGGTCAGTGGGGAGAATACAGTAATTACTACATTACGCTGATCAATATTCCGCTGGCACTTTCAAGTGCCACTTCCTCTGCGATGATGCCGGAGATTGCAACGAGATTTATCAAAAATGAGTATAAAGAGGCAAATGAAAAGATCAACGAGGGAATCCAGCTGACGATGTTTTTGTGTATCCCGGCAGCAGTCGGTTTGGCTGTGCTGGCGTTTCCAATCACAAAAGTGCTGTTTCCATCCAGTGGAACACTGTCGGGACAGCTGCTTTTAGCAGGTTCCATAACGGTTATTTTCTCCGCACTGTCTACGATTACGAACGGAGTGTTGCAGGCAATCGGTAAAGCGAGAATTCCGCTTCGAAACTCTGCGATTTCTCTGGTGCTGAATGTGATCACTGTGGCGGTATGTTCTTTTGCAGCTCCACAGATGGGCGTGTTCTCTGTATTGATCGCCAGTCTGGTATTTGCAGTCGCCATGTGTGTATTGAATGCCATGTCCCTGAAAAAATATCTGGGTCACAAGAACGATTTTGTCAACGGCTACGGAAAACCACTGGCAGCGGCAGCAGGTATGGGTGTTGTGGCATGGATCGTATATTACGGACTACATCTTCTGGTGCCGATCCGTATCGTGTGTCTGGGTGTTTCTGTAATTCTGGCAGCACTGGTATATCTGATTTTGTATGTGATCGTTACGAAAACAACGGTGGAACAGATGCGGCGGTTCCCGATGGGAAATTATGTGGTGAAAGTGCTACGGATCCTGAAAGTATTCCGATAAAGACAGGAATGGGATTTCCCTGAAATAAAGTAATTCGAGTATGGCTGGTAGATTCTGTACAGAACGCCAGCTTTGCTTTGTTTTCTATACAGATAATGAAGCTGCAATTGTAACTATTCAGCAGCCATTATCCCGCGAGGGATTTTGGCATATTTATGCCAAAATCCCGAGACATACAAGCAAAAATGCCATCACCGAAGGTGATTTTAAATGCGTTTTTGCTCGTAACTGTGAAGGTACTGAATAGTTACCTGCAATTAATGAAGAATAGAACAGCAATGATTTGTGTAATGGAAGAAAGAAGGATATTACAATGGAAGAAACACAGAGACCATGTAAAAGGGTAGTGGATTCTCAGACGGAGCAGACGTATCTGATGCGCCCCAATTATCTGAACTGTTATGGAAATCTGTTCGGAGGACAGCTGATGGGCTGGATTGATGAAATTGCCAGTATCGTGGCGATGCGTCACTGCGAGGCAGACATCACGACAGCGGCGATCGATAACCTGAATTTCAAAGAGGGAGCTACTGTAAATGATGTAGTAGTTCTTCGGGGAAAGATTACGTATGTGGGAAGAACTTCGATGGAAGTACGTGTGGACACATATGTAGAAAGTCGTCACGGTATCCGGAAGGTGATCAACCGTGCATATGTGGTAATGGTAGCCGTTGATGAACACCATCACCCGATTCCGGTCCCGGGACTGATCGTCGAGTCGGAAAATGACAGGGCAGAATGGGAAGGCGGAGAAAAACGGTATCAGCTGAGAAAACAGCGGAGACGGGAAGGATTTTAGAGAGAAAAAAGCGAATGCAGAACTCAAAAGATAAAGAGTAGTGTATTCGCTTTTTTTATGCATTTTGGCTCGTAACTGTGAAGGTACTGAACAGTTACGTTGTCTTGACATATTTTGAGACTGTTACAGGAGAGCAATTTTCTGTAAATTAAAAATAAACGGACTGAAGAAACGTTCTATGACAAATCTTCAGTCCGTTTATTACTAAGCTATATGGTGAATATTACAAGACAATCGTTCTGCATTTACTTCATATTCTTTACAGCCGTAGACAGCATCAGTTTGATACGGTTCAGCTGGTTTACTTCAGAAGCGCCCGGATCATAGTCGATGGCTACGATATTTGCCTCCGGATGGCTTCTGCGGATCGCTTTGATAACACCCTTACCAACGATATGGTTCGGCAGGCATCCGAATGGCTGCGTACACACAATATTCTGTGTACCACCGTGGATCAGTTCCATCATCTCACCGGTCAGAAACCATCCTTCACCGGTCTGGTTACCCATGGATACGATCGGTGAAGCCATGCGGGCGAGATCCGAGATATTTGCCGGCGGATCAAAGTGACGGCTCTTCTTGAATTCTTCGGTAGCAGCACTGCGCAGCCAGTTGATAGCAGCGATACCGGCATTTCCGGTGATAGCGGAAGTCTTCTTAAAGCCCAGTTTCTCATGTTTGAAGTTCTGGTTGTAGAAGCAGTAGCACATGAAGTCAGTCAGATCCGGAACGACAGCTTCGGCACCTTCCTGTTCCAGAAGCTCAGCCAGATGATTGTTGGCAGCAGGAAGGAATTTTACCAGGATCTCACCTACGATACCGACTTTCGGTTTCTTTAAGTTCTCATCGATCGGCAGACGGTCAAAATCGTGGATGATCGTACGGCAGATCTGTTTGAACCGGGTATGACTCAGATGTTTGCTGGATACAAAATCGATACAGATTTTTTCCCATTTTCTATGTAAGCGGTCGGTGGATCCTTTTTTGATTTCATAAGGACGCATGCGGTATACACATTTCATCAGGATATCACCGAAGATACATCCGTAAGCCAGTCTGCGTGCCAGGCCGGGAGTAATCTTGAAGCCGGGGTTGCTCTCCAGACCGCTCAGGTTGATGGAGATTACCGGGATATGTCCCATGTCCGCTTTATTCAATGCACGGCGGATGAATCCGATATAGTTCGAAGCACGGCATCCACCACCGGTCTGTGACATGATGATCGCTACTTTGTGCAAGTCGTATTTGCCGGATAACAGTGCCTGCATGATCTGTCCGACAACCATCAGGGACGGGTAGCAGGCATCGTTATTTACATATTTTAGTCCTACATCGACGGCCTCTTTGTTATCATTCGGAAGGACTTCCAGATGATAGCCGCTGGCATTGAAACCTGCCTCCAGGATATTAAAATGCATCGGAGACATCTGTGGGCAGAGGATAGTGTAGTCTTTTCGCATCTCTTCGGTAAATGGTACACGCTTGATAGAAGAAGGCTGAATCTCCCGTTTCTTTTGCTGTTTCTGTCTGGTTCGAATGGCAGCCAACAGAGAGCGGACACGAATTCTGGCAGCACCTAAGTTGTTTACCTCATCAATCTTCAGGCAGGTATAGATTTTTCCGCTGTTGGAGAGAATTTCCTGTACCTCGTCGGTGGTTACGGCATCCAGACCACAGCCGAAGGAGTTTAACTGGATCAGATCCAGATCGTCACGTTCTTTGACAAAGTTTGCAGCAGCATATAATCGGGTATGATACATCCACTGGTCATTGACACGAAGCGGACGCTCCAGTGGTGCCAGATGAGACACAGAATCTTCGGTCAGTACGGCGATTCCGTAGGAATTAATCATATCCGGGATACCATGATGGATCTCCGGATCAATGTGGTACGGACGACCTGCCAGAACGATGCCGCGTCTTCCGGTTTCTTCCATATAGCGAAGGGTTTCTTCTCCCTTTCTGCGGATATCGTTTCTCATATGTTCCAGTTCTGCCCACGCAGCATGTGCCGCTTCCAGAACTTCTTCTTTCGGAAGATCGGAGAATTCCTCCACCAGGCGCTTTGTGGCTGTCTCTTCATTCGTCAGAGCCAGGAACGGGTTGCGGAAGGTGATGGATGGATCATTTAATTCATCTACATTATTTTTGATGTTTTCTGCATAAGAGGTTACAATCGGGCAGTTGTAATGGTTAATTGCTTCCGGGAACTCGGTACGTTCATATGGAATACATGGATAGAAGATAAACTTCACACCCTGACGAAGCAGCCAGGTCACGTGACCGTGTGCCAGCTTTGCCGGATAACATTCAGATTCACTTGGGATGGATTCGATACCAAGTTCGTAGATCTTACGGTTGGAAGTAGGAGAGAGTACCACCTGATATTTCAGCTTTGTAAAGAAGGTGAACCAGAATGGATAGTTCTCAAACATATTCAGGACTCTCGGAATACCTACTTTACCGCGGACAGCCTGATCGGCATCAAGCGGTGTGTAACCGAAGATTTTTTTGTATTTGTAATCAAACAGGTTCGGGATATTTTCTTTATTTTTCTGTTTTCCGATACCACGCTCACAGCGGTTACCGCTGATATACTGACGACCACCGGAGAAACGGTTGATAGTCAGACGGCAGCTGTTGGTACATCCCTTACAGTTTGCCATGCTGGTGGTGTATTTCAGATCATTGATTTTGTCGATGGAGAGCATGGTTGTATCTTTGCCATCTTCGAAACGTTCTCTTGCGATCAGAGCGGCACCGAAAGCACCCATGATACCTGCAATGTCCGGGCGGATCGCTTCACAGTTGGCGATCTTTTCAAAGCTTCGAAGTACCGCATCGTTATAGAATGTACCACCCTGTACGACAATATTTTTACCAAGCTCAGAAGCATCAGAAACTTTGATTACTTTATATAACGCATTCTTGATAACAGAGTAAGCGAGACCGGCGGAGATATCTGCAACGGAAGCGCCTTCTTTCTGAGCCTGTTTTACTTTGGAGTTCATGAATACGGTACATCTGGTACCGAGGTCGATCGGATTCTCTGCGAATAAAGCTGCTTTGGCAAAATCCTGTACACTGTAGTTCAGGGATTTTGCAAAGGTCTCGATGAAGGAACCGCATCCGGAGGAACAGGCTTCATTTAACTGTACGCTGTCTACGGTGTGATTCTTGATCTTGATACATTTCATATCCTGACCGCCGATATCGAGGATACAGTCGACCTTCGGATCAAAGAAAGCGGCTGCATAATAGTGAGATACAGTTTCAACCTCGCCCTCGTCAAGCATCAGAGCAGCTTTGATCAGTGCTTCACCGTAACCGGTGGAGCAGGAGTAGGCGATCCGGGCAGTATCCGGCATCTGGGAATAGATTTCCTGCACGGCACGGATGGTGGTTGCCAGTGGATTCCCGTTGTTGTTGTCATAGAACGAATACAGCAGGGAACCATCTTCACCGACCAGAGCGGCTTTTGTTGTGGTGGATCCTGCATCGATACCAAGGAAACAGTTGCCTTCATAGGAAGCCAGATCACCGGTGGCTACGTTGTACTGACTCTGGCGTTCGTTAAACGCATCATAGTCTTCCTGGGAAGCGAACAGCGGTTCCATACGTGCAACTTCAAAATCCAGTTTGATAGACTGTGCCATCCGTTCTTTCAGAGCAGACAGAGATACGGAAACCTCTTCTTTGGCATTCAGTGCGGAACCGATTGCTGCAAACAGATGAGAATTTTCCGGAACGATGGTATGCTCTTCATCAAGTTTCAGAGTACGGATAAAGGCCTGTTTTAATTCGGACAGGAAATGCAGCGGACCGCCAAGAAATGCGATATGACCGCGGATCGGTTTTCCGCAGGCAAGTCCACTGATGGTCTGGTTGACAACTGCCTGGAAAATAGAAGCAGACAGGTCTTCTTTGGTAGCACCGTCGTTGATCAGCGGCTGGATATCTGATTTTGCAAATACACCGCAGCGGGCTGCAATCGGATACAGTGCCTGATAATTTTTTGCATATTCGTTCAGTCCGGTAGCGTCGGTCTGTAACAGGGAAGCCATCTGGTCGATGAAAGATCCGGTACCACCGGCACAGATACCGTTCATGCGCTGTTCGATGTTGCCGCCCTCAAAGTAAATGATTTTGGCGTCCTCGCCGCCAAGCTCGATGGCTACATCTGTTTTTGGCGCAAGTTCCTGCAACGAGGAAGAAACTGCAATTACTTCCTGTACAAAAGGAACTTCCAGATGATTGGCAAGAGCCAGTCCGCCGGAACCGGTGATAACCGGATGTACGGTCATCTCTCCCAGTTTATCAATGGCTTTTGACAGAAGGGAAGCCAGAGTTTCCTGAATATTGGCAAAATGCCGTTCATAGTCAGCAAACAGAATCTGATGAGACTCATCCAGAATGGCAATTTTAACCGTTGTGGAACCGATATCGATTCCCAGGGTATAATTTGGTGTGTTGTTTGTTGTAGCAGTAATAACTGCCACCTCCTTTTCTGTATGTATATGTAACTATTCAGTAGCCACTGTCCCGCGAGGTGTTTTGACATGAATATGTCAAAATCCCGAGACATACAAGCCAAAATGCCATCACCGAAGGTTTAAATGCATTTTGGCTCGTAACTGTGAAGGTACTGAACAGTTACATGTATATGAGTAACCGTTCCTGAGTTTCAACAGTTACATAGGTGTCTGCGTGCATTCCGTTATTCATGGAAAGAAAACAGATGGAATGCCACAAAGGGATTACTTTCTACGAATCCTACATCCTGTCAGATATGAAAACTGTCATATAAACAGTTACATATTTAAATAGGAACATGTCCGAAAATCCGGACTGACTTATTATATGACATTTATTGGAATATGGCAATGTAGAAAAAAGAGATAATCTTTAAAAAAAGAGAAAATAATTGTGAAATATTTATTGAAAAAAAAGGCGGAAACAGATATAATAAGCGGTACTGTATGAAAGAACATGGGCATTATTGAAGAAAAAAAGCAATGATGTTTTAAAATCAGAGGATCAGAAAAACTGAACATATGGACCATATACCGGAACATCCGGTAAAAGAAAAGAGAAAGGTGATAAAAATATGTATAAGATCATAGCCAGAGATGGAAATGCAAAACGTGCAGAATTCCAGACCGTTCACGGAACCATCCAGACTCCGGTATTTATGAACGTAGGTACTGCCGCAGCCATCAAAGGAGCAGTGGCGACTACAGATTTAAAAGAAATCGGCACACAGGTAGAACTGTCCAATACCTACCATCTCCATGTGCGTCCGGGTGATAAAATTGTAAAACAGATGGGAGGCCTCCATAAATTCATGAACTGGGATCGTCCGATTCTTACGGATTCCGGCGGATTTCAGGTGTTTTCCCTGGCAGGTTTAAGAAAGATCAAGGAAGAAGGCGTAACTTTCCGTTCCCACATCGATGGTCACAAGATCTTCATGGGACCGGAAGAGAGTATGCAGATCCAGTCCAACCTTGCTTCCACCATTGCGATGGCTTTTGATGAGTGCCCGTCCAGCGTGGCAGAACGAAGCTATGTGGAGGATTCCGTGGCAAGAACCACCCGTTGGCTGGCAAGATGTAAAGCCGAGATGGCCAGACTGAACAGCCTGGAAGATACGATCAATAAAAATCAGCTGCTGTTCGGTATCAATCAGGGAGCTATCTTTGATGATATCCGTATCGATCACGCAAAAGCGATCAGTGAGATGAATCTGGATGGTTATGCGGTAGGTGGACTGGCTGTAGGAGAAAGCCATGAAGAAATGTACCATATCCTGGATGTGACCGTACCTCATCTGCCACTGGAAAAGCCAACGTATCTGATGGGTGTCGGAACCCCGGCCAACATTCTGGAAGCAGTAGATCGTGGTGTGGACTTTTTCGACTGTGTATACCCGAGCCGAAACGGCCGTCACGGACATGTATACACAAACCAGGGAAAGAGAAACCTGTTCAATGCCAAATATGAACTGGATCAGCGTCCGATCGAAGAAGGATGTCAGTGTCCGGCCTGCCGAAATTACAGCCGCGGCTATATCCGTCATCTGTTAAAAGCGAAAGAGATGCTGGGTATGCGTCTCTGCGTTCTGCATAATCTGTATTTCTACAACACAATGATGAGCGAGATTCGTCAGGCCATCGAAGAAGGCAGATACAAAGAATATAAAAAACAGAAGCTGGAAGGTTTCCTGGAAAACGACAAAAAGTAAAAAAACAATAAAAATATCAAAAACAGCTTGATGGAACCCCTGTTTTTGTGTATAGTAGTAATAACGTCCGTAAACGGAAAAGAAAAAGCAGGAGGAATGTGCAATGGGAGTAGTAATGACTTCAACACAGGCAGCAGGAGCAGCAAGCACTATCTATATGATCGTTATGCTGGTTATTATGTTCGCTCTGATGTATTTTTTAATGATCCGTCCGCAGAAAAAAGAACAAAAACGGGTCACAGCCATGCTGAATGATATGGAAGTAGGCGATGCAATAGTTACCACCGGTGGTTTCTACGGAGTTATCATCGATATCACCGATGAAGATGTAATCGTAGAATTCGGAAACAACAAAAACTGCCGAATCCCAATGAAAAAAGCAGCTATCGCAGAAGTAGAAAAAGCATCTGAAGCAACTGCATAAAATGACATAAGCAAGATAAACAAAACGACCAATCAGGTTTTCAACAGAGAACTTGGCTGGTCGTTTTTTCTTTTTATGTGACAAAGAAGGCAAAATCAATATTTTTATAGAATATTGAAAAGCTTTAATGATCAGGAAATAGAGTATTTGTCAATGTCAGCCGGAAAGGAGCAGGGACAGGGTGTGGTGGCATTTTGCACGCTGCCGCCACACCCTGTCCCTGCTCCTTTCCGGCGTCCGTTCCCAATACCCCCTCAACTTTCCCTTGAAAATACCATGAAAATAGATTATGATAGTCTGTAACAGATTAAAGAGGTAAAGAAAGAAAGGATGAAACGATTATGAACTACAAAATTGCATTAATTCACGGAGACGGAATCGGTCCTGAAATTGTGAATGAAGCAAAAAAAATATTAGATAAAGTATGTCAGGTATACGGGCACACATTCACATACACCAACGTACTCCTGGGTGGTGCATCCATCGACGTACACGGTGTCCCGCTGACTGATGAAGCTGTCGCAGAAGCAAAATCCAGCGATGCTGTTCTGATGGGATCCATCGGAGGAGACGCAAAAACATCCCCGTGGTATCAGTTAGAGCCATCCAAACGCCCGGAAGCAGGGCTTCTGGCGATCCGTAAAGCTCTGAACCTGTTCGCAAACCTTCGTCCGGCATACCTGTATGATGAACTGAAAGCTGCATGCCCGTTAAAAGAAGATCGGATCGGTGACGGATTTGACATGATCATCGTCAGAGAACTGACCGGAGGTCTTTACTTCGGAGAAAGAAAGACCGAAGAACAGGATGGCGTGATGACAGCTGTGGATACCCTGTCTTATAATGAAAAAGAAATCAGAAGAATCGCTGTCAAAGCATTTGAGATCGCGATGAAGAGAAGAAAGAAAGTAACAAGCGTAGACAAAGCAAACGTACTGGATTCCTCCCGTCTGTGGAGAAAAATCGTAGAGGAAGTAGCAAAAGACTATCCGGAAGTAACCCTGGAACATATGCTTGTAGACAACTGTGCGATGCAGCTGGTACATAACCCGGGTCAGTTTGATGTCATTCTGACAGAGAATATGTTCGGAGACATCCTTTCTGACGAGGCAAGTATGGTAACCGGATCCATCGGTATGCTTTCCTCCGCAAGTCTGAACGAGACAAGCTTTGGACTGTATGAGCCAAGCCACGGTTCTGCACCGGACATCGCAGGAAAGGGAATTGCAAACCCGATCGCAACTATTCTGTCTGCAGCAATGTTACTTCGTTATTCCCTGAATCTGGACAAAGAAGCAGATGCAGTGGAAACAGCTGTTCAGGCAGTCTTAAAAGAAGGATACCGTACCGGAGATATTATGTCTGAAGGATGCACACAGGTAGGAACCGTACAGATGGGTGACCTGATCGCAGAACGGATTCACTAAAACTGAATGGGAAAACAGAAAGGAAGCGTAACGAATATGAGAAGTGATGCAGTAAAAACTGGAATGCAGCAGGCACCTCACCGGTCCCTGTTTAACGCACTGGGAATGACAAAAGAAGAGATGGAGAGACCGTTAGTCGGTATCGTAAGCTCTTATAACGAGATCGTTCCCGGTCATATGAATCTGGATAAAATCGTTAATGCAGTAAAACAGGGAGTTGCCATGGCAGGCGGTACGCCGATCATGTTTCCGGCGATTGCGGTCTGTGACGGTATCGCCATGGGACATATCGGAATGAAATATTCCCTGGTAACCCGTGACCTGATCGCTGATTCCACAGAAGCGATGGCGATGGCCCATCAGTTCGATGCACTGGTTATGGTGCCAAACTGTGATAAAAATGTACCGGGACTTCTGATGGCAGCAGCCAGACTGAACGTACCGACCGTATTTGTCAGCGGCGGTCCGATGCTTGCAGGTCATGTACACGGTCAGAAACGAAGCCTGTCCAGTATGTTCGAGGCAGTAGGATCCTACGCAGCCGGAACTATGACAGAAGACGATGTGGAAGAATTTGAAAATAAAGTATGCCCGACCTGCGGTTCCTGTTCCGGTATGTATACAGCCAACAGTATGAACTGTCTGACCGAGGTACTGGGTATGGGACTTCGTGGAAACGGAACCATCCCGGCTGTATATTCCGAACGTATCAAACTGGCAAAACATGCCGGTATGCAGGTTATGGAAATGTACAGAAAGAATATCCGTCCGAGAGATATCATGACAAAAGAAGCAGTCATGAATGCACTGACTGTAGATATGGCACTGGGATGTTCTACTAACAGTATGCTGCATCTGCCGGCAATCGCACATGAAATCGGATTTGACTTCGATATCACTCTGGCAAATGAAGTAAGTGCTAAAACACCAAACCTGTGTCATCTGGCACCGGCAGGACCGACTTACATGGAAGACCTGAACGAAGCGGGCGGTGTGTATGCTGTCATGAATGAATTATCAAAGAAAAACCTGCTGAATCTGGATTGCATGACAGTAACCGGAAAAACAGTAGGAGAAAATATTGCAAACTGCGTTAACCGGAATCCGGAAGTTATCCGACCGTTAGACAATCCATACAGCCAGACCGGAGGACTTGCTGTTCTGACAGGTAATCTGGCACCGGACGGTGGTGTTGTAAAACGCAGTGCTGTCTGCGAAGAAATGATGGTACACGAAGGACCGGCTCGTGTATTTGAATGCGAAGAAGATGCTATTGCAGCCATCAAAGGCGGAAAAATTGTTGCGGGTGATGTTGTTGTGATCCGTTACGAAGGACCAAAAGGTGGTCCCGGCATGAGAGAAATGCTGAACCCGACTTCCGCAATCGCAGGTATGGGACTGGGATCCTCCGTAGCACTGATCACAGACGGACGATTCTCCGGAGCATCCAGAGGAGCTTCTATCGGACACGTATCACCGGAAGCAGCCGTAGGCGGACCAATCGCACTGGTAGAAGAAGGCGACATGATCCGTATTAATATTCCGGAAACCAGTCTGGAACTGCTGGTATCTGACGAGGAACTGGCAAAGAGAAAAGCAAACTGGCAGCCGCGTGAGCCGAAAGTAACGACCGGATATCTGGCACGTTATGCAGCTATGGTAACCAGCGGTAACCGTGGTGCCATTCTCGAAGTACCGAAGAAATAATTTAGGAGGAAAGACTGATGCAGCTTACAGGATCAGAAATTATTATTGAATGCCTGAAAGAACAGGGTGTAGACACCGTATTCGGATATCCGGGAGGAACGATTCTGAATGTCTATGATGCTTTATATAAACACAGTGATGAGATCCACCATGTACTCACATCTCATGAGCAGGGTGCTTCCCATGCTGCTGACGGATATGCCCGTGCTACCGGAAAAGTAGGTGTATGTATGGCAACCTCCGGTCCGGGAGCAACCAATCTGGTAACAGGTATCGCGACAGCTCATATGGATTCTATCCCGATGGTAGCGATCACAGCTAACGTGGCAACAGGACTTCTCGGACGTGACAGCTTCCAGGAGGTTGATATCGCCGGCGTTGTTATGCCAATCACCAAATATAGTATGATCGTAAAAGATATCCATGACCTTGCACCTGCGATCCGACGTGCATTTACCATTGCACAGAGCGGAAGACCGGGTCCGGTACTTGTAGATGTGACAAAAGATGTGACAGCAGCTGTTACAGAATATACTTATCAGGAGCCGACACCGATCGCTCCGTATACTGCCGAGATGCTGGAATCTGACCTGGATCAGGCAGCAAAACTGATCAGCGAGGCAGAAAAACCATTCATTTTCGTGGGCGGTGGTGCGATCACTTCCGGAGCGGCAGAAGAACTGCGCAAATTTGCACACACCATTAATTCTCCGGTAACGGATTCTCTGATGGGAAAAGGCGCATTTTCCGGAGAAGACGAACTGTATACCGGTATGCTTGGTATGCACGGAACCAAAACATCCAACCTGGGTGTGACAAAGTGTGATCTCCTGATCACTGTGGGAGCACGTTTTTCTGACCGAGTAACCGGTAACACTGCAAAATTTGCACAGAATGCAAAGATCATCCAGATCGATGTGGATGCCGCAGAGATCAACAAAAACATTAAAGTAGACTGCAGTATCATCGGCGATGTCAAAGAAGTATTAAAAGAATTAAACAAAAAGATCCATCCGAAGAATCACGATGCCTGGGTGAAAGAAGTGGAAGATATGAAAGCAAAATATCCGCTGAAATATAACCAGGAAGGTCTGACCGGACCGTATGTCATCGAAGAACTGTATCGTGTGACAAAAGGTGATGCGATCGTCGTTACCGATGTGGGACAGCACCAGATGTGGGCTGCCCAGTATTACAAATACAAAGAACCGCGTACTCTGATCACTTCCGGCGGACTGGGAACCATGGGTTATGGTCTTGGAGCAGCAATCGGTGCAAAATTCGGTCGTCCGGACAAAGTGGTAGTCAATATCGCAGGTGACGGATGCTTCCGTATGAACATGAACGAAGTTGCTACGGCAGCAAGAAATAACCTGCCGCTTATTGAGATCGTTATTAACAATCACGTACTGGGCATGGTGCGTCAGTGGCAGACTCTGTTCTACGATCACCGTTATTCAAGCACCATACTGGATGACAAAGTAGATTTTGTAAAATTTGCAGAATCCATGGGTGCAGTTGGCATCCGTGTGACCAAAAAAGAAGAAGTGGGTCCGGCGATCGAAAAAGCAATCGCACTGAACACAACTGTTGTGCTGGACTGCCAGATCGACTGTGATGACAAAGTATTCCCGATGGTTCCTGCAGGAGCTCCGATCGAGGAAGTCTTTGATGCTGAGGATCTTGCGAAGAAAGAAAAATAGGAATTAATAAATAAAGCAAACCTGATACATTAAAATATATATCCGGTTTGCTTTATTGCTATAAAAATATATTTAACAGAATTTTGATATTGACAATAATTTATCAGAGGTGTATAGTGTTTCATATGTTAGCACACTAAAGTGATAACGGGAAAGAAGAAAAAGGATAGCTGTTTAGCTGGCATATGCGAAGGTGCTGAACAGTTATAAAAATGTGAGAAAGAGGAGGAAACTAAGGTGAGTAGAGTTTACAATTTTTCAGCAGGTCCTGCTGTACTGCCGGAAGAAGTGCTGAAAGAAGCACAGGCAGAGATGTTAGATTATAAGGGTACAGGAATGTCTGTGATGGAGATGAGTCACCGTTCCAAAGCTTTTGATCAGATTATTCAGGAAGCAGAAAAAGATCTGAGAGACCTGATGCACATCCCGGATAACTATAAAGTGTTATTCCTTCAGGGCGGAGCATCTCTGCAGTTTGCCATGATCCCGATGAACCTGATGAAAAACAAGGTTGCCGATTATATCGTAACCGGTCAGTGGGCAAAGAAAGCATGGCAGGAAGCACAGAAGTACGGAAAAGCAAACAAGATTGCCACTTCCGAAGACAAGACATTCTCTTATATCCCGGACTGTTCTGATCTTCCGATCAGCGAAGATGCAGATTATGTATACATCTGTGAGAATAACACGATCTATGGAACAAAATTCAAAAAACTGCCAAATACCAAAGGAAAAGATCTGGTGGCAGATGTTTCCTCCTGTTTCCTGTCTGAACCGGTAGATGTAAGCAAATATGCAATCATCTACGGTGGTGTACAGAAAAATATCGGACCGGCCGGTATGGTCATCGCAATCGTAAGAGATGACCTGATTACAGACGATGTATTGCCGGGTACTCCGACCATGATGAAATATAAGACACATGCTGATGCAAATTCTCTTTATAATACACCAAACTGTTACTGCATCTATATCTGTGGTAAAGTATTCAAATGGCTGAAAAAACAAGGTGGTCTGGAAGCAATGAAAGAGCGCAATGAAAAGAAAGCCAAGATTCTGTATGATTATCTGGATGAAAGTAAACTGTTCAAGGGAACTGTAGAAAAAGCTTCCCGTTCTCTGATGAACGTTCCTTTCGTAACAGGAGACCCGGATCTGGATGCAAAGTTTGTAAAAGAAGCGAAAGAAGCAGGTCTGGAGAATCTGAAAGGACACAGAACTGTCGGTGGTATGCGGGCAAGTATCTACAATGCTATGCCGATTGAAGGTGTGGAAAAATTAGTAGAGTTCATGAAAAAATTTGAGAAGGAGAACCTGTAAGATGTTTCAGTATCAATGTCTGAATCCAATCTCCAAAGTGGGACTGGATGGATTTACAAATGATTACACAAAAACAGAAGAAATAGAAAAAGCCGATGCGATTCTGGTAAGAAGTGCTTCGATGCATGAGATGAAATTACCGGAAAACATTCAGGCTATTGCCCGTGCCGGAGCCGGTGTCAATAACATTCCGTTACAGGATTGTGCAGAGCAGGGTATCGTCGTATTCAATACACCGGGAGCCAACGCAAACGGTGTCAAAGAAATGGTAATCGCCGGTATGCTCCTTGCATCCCGTGATATCGTAGGCGGTGTGGAATGGGTAAAACAGGAAAAAGATAACGAAAATGTTGGAAAACTGGCAGAAAAACAGAAAAAACAGTTTGCCGGCTGCGAGATCAAAGGAAAGAAACTCGGTGTCATCGGTCTGGGAGCCATCGGAGCCATGGTTGCCAACACTGCGATTTATCTTGGTATGGAAGTATACGGATATGATCCATATATTTCTGTAGATACCGCATGGAAGCTTTCCAGAGAGATCAAACATATCGCCAATGTGGAAGATATTTTCAAAGAGTGTGATTACATTACCCTTCATGTGCCGCTTCTTGACAGTACAAAGGGCATGATCAGCAAAGACAGCATCGCAATGATGAAAGACGGTGTGGTTCTGTTAAACTTCTCCAGAGACCTTCTGGTGGATGAAACTGCTCTGATAGACGCGCTGGAAACAGGAAAAGTGAAAAAATATGTCACAGATTTTGCAAACCCCACCGTTGCAGGCGCAAAAAATACACTGGTAACACCACATCTGGGAGCATCCACAGCTGAATCCGAAGACAACTGTGCATGCATGGCAGTCAAAGAACTGAGAGATTATCTGGAAAATGGTAATATCCATAATTCTGTCAACTATCCAAACTGTGATATGGGTATCTGTGGTGTGGCCGGAAGAATCGCCATCAACCATAAAAATGTAGTAAACATGATCAGCCAGTTCGCAACAGTCCTGGGTGGAGCAGGTATGAATATCTCTGATATGACCAACAAGAGCAAAGGGGATTATGCATATACCCTGATCGATCTGGAGACGCCGGCAACACAGGAGATCATCGACAAATTAGACGAGATCGAGGGCGTTCTGAAAGTCAGGATAATAAAATAAATAGAAAATAAAACATGCTGGAGCGTGTCTGAAAAATCATTTCCGCAATCTGCAAACCCCACTTTGCGGTATATTTTACCCTCATTCGGTTGCCGTAGCCCGCTACGTCGCCCTCATTCGGATAAAATCTCCCACAAACTGGGTCTCGCAGCTCACGAAAAGCCTTTTCCAGACACGCTCTAGCGCAGGAAGAAGAAAGGAGAGTCGTTACATCCGAAAGGACGAAACGGCTCTCTTTTCATGATGAAGAATTACTTAAGATTCAGTGCAATATATATTCCGATTACTTCTTCTTCCGATTGTATTTCAAATATGAAAATGGTATGATAGATTTAATACATGAAAAATTGTAACTGTGAAGGTACTGAACGGTTACGAAATCGCAGGAGGTAGGGGTTTATGTCTGACAAATTATATGAATTGATGGATTGGCCGGAAATTGAGGCAGTTGTATATTCTGAAGAATATGCGCCGAGAGAGATCCTCGGACCACATGTAACCGGTGACGGAGTGCTGATACAGTGCTTTTTTCCGGGGGCGGACAAAGTAACGGTGAAAATGACAAAAGACGGCAGAGAGTATCCGATGAGTAAAGAGGACGATGCAGGATATTTTGCTGTATTACTGAGCGGGAGAAAGATTCCGGAGTATACCTATCTGGTGGAGCAGGAGGGGGAGCAGATCGAATGCTATGATGCATATGCGTTTCCCTGTCAGATCACACTGGAAGAGGAACAGAAGTTTATCAATGGTATCTGCTATGATATTTACGAAAAACTGGGTGCACATCCGATGACTGTCAATGGTGTGGATGGTGTGTATTTTGCAGTCTGGGCACCGAATGCGGCCCGTGTCAGTGTGGTTGGAGATTTTAACCACTGGGATGGCAGAGTATACCAGATGCAGCGCCTTTCGGTATCGGGAATCTATGAGCTGTTTATCCCACAGATTCCGGTAGGGTCTCTGTATAAGTATGAACTGAAATTAAAAGACGGTCTGACTTACCTGAAAGCCGATCCTTATGCAAACCAGGCAGAACTTCGCCCGGCAACTGCTTCGGTGGTGGCAGATCTTACACAGTATGTCTGGAAAGATCAGACATGGATGAAGGAACGTAAAAAGATTCAGACAGAGGATGCCCCGATGTTCGTCTATGAGATGCATCTGGCATCCTGGAAAAAACCGGAAGACGGAAGAGAATTCTATAATTACCGGGAACTTGCACCGATGATCGTGGCTTATGTCAAAGAGATGGGATATACACATGTGGAACTGATGCCGGTGATGGAACATCCGTTTGATGCCTCTTGGGGCTATCAGGTGACCGGCTATTATGCACCGACCAGCCGCTACGGCTCACCGGAAGATTTTATGTATTTTGTGGATACGCTCCATCAGGCGGGTATCGGTGTGATTCTGGACTGGGTACCGGCGCATTTCCCACGGGATACCTTCGGACTTGCCAACTTTGACGGAACCTGTCTGTATGAGCATCTCGATCCGAGACAGGGGTATCATCCACACTGGGGCACACTGATCTACAATTATGGAAGACCGCAGGTGAAAAACTTCCTGATTGCCAACGCACTGTTCTGGACAGAAAAATTCCATGCAGACGGTATCCGCTTTGATGCAGTGGCTTCCATGTTGTATCTGGACTATGGAAAGAACGATGGGGAATGGATTGCAAACATCTACGGCGGCAATGAAAATCTGGATGCTGTGGAATTGTTAAAACATCTGAATTCTATCTTTAAAAAGAAACATCCGGATGCTCTTCTGATAGCAGAAGAGTCCACAGCATGGCCGAGAGTGACAGGAAGTGTGGACACGGAAGATGGTCTGGGATTTGATTACAAATGGAATATGGGATGGATGAATGATTTCGTCGGCTATATGAGTAATGATCCGTATTTTCGTGGTGCACACCATAACGAACTGACATTCAGTATGGTTTATGCTTACAGTGAACGGTTCATGTTGAGCTTATCCCATGATGAAGTGGTACACCAGAAAGGATCGCTGTTGGAGAAGATGCCTGGAACCGAGGATAAAAAGTTCGCAAATCTGCGTGCGGCGTATGGCTTTTTTATGACACATCCGGGTAAAAAACTTCTGTTTATGGGACAGGAATATGGTCAGGTACATGAATGGGCAGAAAATAAAGCTCTTGACTGGGAAAACCTGGAAAAACCGGCACACAGACAGATGCAGAACTATACGAAAGCCCTGATTCAGCTTTATAAGACGCATCCGGCACTGTGGAAACTGGACTATGATCCCGATGGATTTGAATGGATCAACTGCGTGGAATGGGAAAAGAGTATGGTGACTTTCCTTCGAAAGTCCAAAAAACAGGAAGATACACTTGTTGTTATTTGTAATTTCTCGGATGTTGCTTATGAGGAGGAACTGGTAGGTGTTCCGTATGCAGGAAAATACAAAGAAATCCTGAACAGTGATGCAAAAGAATACGGTGGAACCGGTGTGGTCAATCCACGTGTAAAGATTGCGAAGAAAGAAGAGACGGATGATCGTCCGTATACGATCAAAGTAAAAGTTGCACCGTTAAGCGTAGCAATTTACAGCTTTACAAAAACAGCAGCAAAGACATCTACCAACAGAACGGCAAAAACAGCGAAAAAGACAGTCGGAAAAGCAGAAAGAAAGATGCTGTCTGCAACTGAGAAAAAAGAAGGACTTCGTAAAGTCATCCAGCAGAAGCTGGAGACGGCTGAGAAGAAAGGTGCAGAAGAGAAAGAAAAACGCACAGCAAAAGAAGCAGAAGCTGCGAAGAAGCCAAAAGAGAAAAAGACGGTAACAGCTAAAAAGGAGACTAAGACAGAATGACGAATGCAATAAAGGCGCTGGCTCAGTGGAAAGGGAGTATTCCACAGGACGGAATTCTTGATTTTGTGCTGAAAGTCATCCTGGCGCTGATCGTTTATTTTATCGGAACAAAACTGATCGGATGGCTCTGCAAAAATCTGCGGAAACATCTGGTAAAATTCGGAAGTGATGAGGCAGCAAAAAGCTTTCTTTTATCAGGAATTAAGATTGGGCTGCATCTGATCCTGATCCTGACGATTGCCGGAAATCTTGGCGTGGACAAGACTTCGGTGGCTGCACTTGTAGGTTCTGCCGGCGTGGCGATCAGTTTGGCTTTGCAGGGTGGCTTATCCAACTTTGCAGGCGGACTGATCATCATGTTCCTGCGCCCGTTTTCCGTTGGCGATTACATCATCGAAAATGGGGAAAAGACCGAGGGAACGGTACAGAAGATCGAACTGTACTACACTACACTGATGACCATCGACAGCCGTCGGATCGTGATCCCCAATTCTGTGCTGACAAACGACAGTATCACGAATGTAACGGCGATGGAAAAAAGAAGACTGGAGATCAAAGTGGGAATTTCCTATGAATCCGACCTGCTTTTGGCAAAACAGATTCTCCGGGAACTGATCGAAAAAGATCCGGAACTTCTGGATCGGGAAGAAACTCAGGTTTTTGTGGATGAACTGGGGGACAGTGCAGTGATCTTAGGGCTTCGTGCCTGGGTAAAAACAGAAGAATTCTGGAATACCAAGTGGCGTATGAATGAACAGATCAAACTGGAATTTGATAAGAGGGGCATTCGGATTCCGTATCCGCAGATGGATGTGCATATGCACCGGTGAAAGGGAAATATAAAGAGTTTACAAAGTGTAAAAAAATATTAAGAGAATTGAAATTGTATTCTTCGACAAATGGTATATAATTATCCAGAAAAAGGCTATACTTGCAAAACGCAGACAGAGCGTGGTGTGTATACAGAAAGGGAGTAAAAGAATAAAGGGGAATCATGGCACAAAAGAAGGGTAAAAAAAGAAAAAAGAAGAAACAGAAAAAAGTAATCATCAGCGTATATCTTTGCCTGATCCTGTTGCTTGGAGTGGCAGCAGTGTATATATGGAGAAGTAATTATTACAAAATCCATTTTTATAAAGATACGTGGATCAACGGACAGGACTGCAGCGATAAGACAGCTTCGGAAGTAAAGGAGCTTCTGCAGGAAAAAATCAGTGAATATACACTGAACATCACCACGAAAGAAGGAGAAACATATACTGTTACCGGACCACAGTTTCATCTGACGTATGTGGATGACAATGGTGTGGATCAGTTACTGACAGATCAGAAACCACTGGAGTGGATTCTCCATGCGTTCCGGGGAGGTAAGTATGAAGTATCGGCGAATACCACCTACGAAGAAGATGCGGTGGAACCGATTTTAAAAAGCCTTCCGTTTATGAGCCAGGCAAATATGGTACAGCCCCGGGATGCGGCACTACAGGAAACTGCAGATGGGTATAGGATAGCCCCTGAGGTGGAAGGTAATGCGGTGGATGAAGAAAAAGTTATTTCTCTGGTACAGGATGCCATACAAAACGGCACGACAGAACTTTCTCTGGTGGATCAGGACTGTTATCTGAAACCGGCAGTGTATCAGAATGATGAATCTCTGAACGAACAGATGAATACGCTGAATTCGCTGACCGGTGCAAAACTGACTTATACAGTGAAAGGTACCGTATCCACGATTGATCATGAGGTGTTAAAATCCTGGCTTGTACAGGACGAAAACGGCAATTATTCTATTGATGAATCGAAGGAAAAGGCGTTTATTGAGCAACTTGCGGATCAGATTGATACCTATGGAAAATCCAGAAAATTTACAACTCACGACGGTGCACAGATCACACTGGCAACCAACAGATACGGCTGGCAGGTAGACCGGGAAAAATCCCTGGAAAACCTGAAAACGGCACTGGCTGAAGGAAAAGAGCAGGAGATGGAACTTTCTTACAGCCATAAGGCAAAAGGAACAAGTGATAACGATCTTGGCGATGTCTATGTAGAAATCAGCATCGACAGGCAGACAATGTGGTGCTACAAAAACGGACAACTTGTGGTGGAGACTCCGGTGGTTACCGGTGATATATCAAAAGAAGGAAGAGCCACTCCGAAAAACGGGTGCTGGCCAATCTTCTGGAAGACCACAGAATACACCATGAAGGGGCCAAAAGATGCGAACGGACAACCGGAATATACGGCTTTCGTTCATTACTGGATGCCATTTAACGGTGGCGTCGGTATTCATGATCTGGCGAGTCGTGGTAATAATTTTGGCGGTGATATATATAAAACCAATGGCTCCCACGGGTGTATCAATACTCCGCTGGAAGCTGCAAAAACTATCTACGAGACAGTATCGGTGGGAACACCGGTAATTGTATATTAAGCATAAGGAAAAGCAGGTTTCTGAACGATAAGGAAAAAAGGATTGGAAACCTGGACGGAAAGTAAGGAGACCAACTATGATTGCACAGGAATATAAAAAGATGTTAGGAGCAAAATCCGTAATCCGTGAGATGTTTACTTACGGAACCGAACGGGCAAAAGAGATCGGAAAAGAGAATGTATTTGACTACAGTCTCGGTAATCCGTCTGTGCCGGTTCCGGAAAAATTTACAAAGAAAATGATCGAACTGCTGGAGACGGAAAGCCCGGTAGCCCTTCATGGATACAGCCCGAGCCTCGGTATCGACAGTGTGCGTGAGGCGGTAGCGGTATCTCTGGAAAAACGTTTCGGTCTGCCATATAAAAAAGAACATATTTTCATGTGCTCCGGTGCTGCAGCAGCTCTGGCACATGCATTCCGTGCAGTAACTGTCCCGGGAGATTCCATCCTTACTTTTGCACCGTTTTTCCCGGAATACAACCCGTATGTCAATCTGACAGGAGCAAAGCTGAAAGTTGTTCCGCCGGATCTGAAAGGATTCCAGATTGACTTTGAAAAATTCGAGACCATGCTGACAAACGATGTTACCGCAGTTCTGATTAATACGCCGAATAATCCGTCCGGTATTGTATACACCACCGATACAGTCAGAGAACTGGCGCGGATCATGGAGAAAAAAGCAGCAGAATACGGTCATGAGATATATCTGATCTCAGATGAGCCGTACCGTGAGATTGTTTTTGAGGGTGTGGATGCACCGTTTATCGCGAAGTATTATCCGAATACCATCACCTGTTACTCCTTTAGCAAATCGCTGTCCCTTCCTGGAGAGAGAATCGGTTATGTGGCAGTGTCACCGAGCTGTAATGAGGCGGAAACCATTGTAGATATGTGCGGACAGATTTCCCGTGGTATCGGTCATAACTGCCCGGCATCCCTGATCCAGCTTGCAGTGGCAGATTGTCTGTACGATACCGCAGACCTGTCAGTATATGAGAAAAATGCAAATATTCTTTATGATGCCCTGACCGGTATGGGATTTGAGATCGTACGCCCGGGCGGAACCTTCTACATGTTCCCGAAAGCTCCGGAACCGGATGCGGTTGCATTCTGTAAGAGAGCAATGAAGCAGGATCTGCTGTTAGTGCCCGGTGATACCTTCGGCTGCCCGGGATATTTCCGTATGGCTTACTGCATCGAGACGGAGAAGGTAGAACGTTCTCTGTATGCATTCCGAAAATTGTAAAAGAAATAAGAGAAGATATAGCAAAAGAAAAGGTGGTGGAACAGAGAAGTTCCATCACCTTTTCTTAAAAGTCAGTGACTGTTCAGCGGGTACATAACGAAAAAACGCTCACCACCTGAAAACAAATGGCGAACGTTTCTGAAAAGCTGAAAATGGGACTTGAACCCACGACCCCTTCATTACGAGTGAAGTGCTCTACCAACTGAGCTATTTCAGCCTGTGAATCAACACAAAAGATATTATATATGATTTGTATGGAAAAGGCAAGACTTTTTGTGCATTTTTATGGAACTTTTTGAAAAAACAGGAAAACTTGTTAAAACCAGAAGGGAATGAGAGGATACCGGAACCGGGGTTGGACTTTGAAATATGTGAAAGAGTATGCTATAATGCCAGAGTGAAAAATAAAGAATAAGAAGGATGTCGGAACAGACAGAAATGAGGATAAAAATGAAAACCTTAGTATTGGCAGAAAAACCTTCTGTGGGAAGGGACATTGGCCGGGTGCTTCACTGTACCCCGCAGGGAAACGGTTTTTTGGAAGGAAAGGATTATATCGTTACCTGGGGACTGGGACATCTGGTAACCTTAAAAGACCCGGAAGGATACGATAAAAAATATAAAGAATGGAAGATGGAAGAACTTCCGATTATGCCTAAAAAACTGGAAACGGAAGTGATCCGACAGACGGCAAAACAGTTCCAGACAGTGAAAAAACTGGTACAGCGACAGGATGTCAAAGAAATCGTGATCGCGACGGATGCCGGAAGAGAGGGTGAACTGGTGGCACGCTGGATCTTAAAAGAAGCAAGAAACCAGAAACCGTGCCGGAGACTGTGGGTGTCTTCTGTGACAGACAAGGCGATCCGGGATGGGTTTGCCCATCTGAAAAACAGCAAAGAGTACGACCCCTTATACCGGGCGGCGGTGTCCCGTGCGGAAGCGGACTGGCTGGTCGGAATCAACGCCACCAGAGCACTGACCTGTAAATATAACGCACAGTTATCCTGTGGTCGGGTACAGACTCCTACGCTTGCGATGATCCAAGCGAGAGAAAATGAGATTCGACGGTTTGTACCGGAAAGTTATTATATGATCACAGCAAAAGCAGACGGTATTACTTTTACCTGGAAAGAAGGAAAAACAGGCAGCCTTCGTACCTATCAGAAGGAGCGTGCCCAGGAGATAAAAAAGGAATGTGAGAAGCACAGTCTGATCATCAGAAAGACAGAAAAGAAAGAGAAAAAAGTTTATCCACCGCTGCTTTATGATCTGACCGAACTGCAGAGGGATGCGAACAAACGGTTTGGATTGTCTGCAAAGGAAACTCTGAATATTATGCAGCGTCTCTATGAAAATCATAAAGTACTTACTTATCCAAGAACAGACTCCAGATATCTGACTTCGGATGTCGTCGGAACCTTATCCGAGCGTCTGGATGCCTGTGCGGTCGGTCCGTACCGGAAGATGGCACTGACAGTAAAAGCACAGCACCCGGAGACGAAAAAATGGTCTTTTGTGGACAATAAAAAAGTATCCGATCATCATGCTATCATCCCGACAGAACAGTTTGTGGATCTGACACATATGACAAATGAGGAACGAAAAATCTATGATCTTGTGGTGCGCCGCTTTTTAAGTGCGTTCTGTCCGCCGTGCAGATACGAAGAGACAGTTATTTATGCAGAGAGTGGAAGAGAACAGTTCGTTGCCAGAGGAAAAGTCATGATAGACGAAGGATTCCGTCAGGTACAGGAAATGAACTGTGAGGATGAGGATGAGTCCTCCCGTGATATGAAAGATCAGACCCTTCCGAAAATCGGTCAGGGTATGGAGTTTAAACAGGTGCAGGTGGATATCCGGGAAGGAAAAACCACACCGCCGCCACGATTTACTGAGGCAACACTGCTTTCGGCAATGGAAAATCCGGTAAAATACATGGAGAACAAAGACCGTGAGATGGTAAAAACCATAGGAGAAACCGGAGGGCTGGGAACGGTTGCCACGAGAGCGGATATTATTGAGAAATTGTTTCACACCTTTTTGCTGGAAAAGAAAGGAAATGAGATTCATATTACATCTAAGGCAAAACAGCTTCTGGAGTTAGTGCCGGAGGATCTGAAAAAGCCGGAACTGACTGCAGAGTGGGAGATGAAGCTTTCAAAAATCGCAAAAGGAGAGCTGGATGACCGTGTATTTATGGGTGAGATCCGCGGCTATACAAAAGAGCTGCTGCAGGAGATCCGCAGGGAAGAGGGAACCTTCCGTCATGAAAACATGACAAATAAAAAATGTCCGAATTGCGGGAAACGATTACTTGCCGTCAATGGAAAGAATGCGAAACTTCTGGTGTGCCAGGATCGTGCCTGCGGATACCGGGAAACTGTATCCCGGACAACGAACGCCAGATGCCCGATCTGCCACAAACGGATGGAAATGATCGGAAAAGGGGACGACAGTATGTTTGTCTGCTCCTGCGGACACAAAGAACGCCTTTCCAAATTCCAGGAGCGACGGAAAAAAGAGGGCGGAGGTGTATCCAAACGGGATGTGCATGCGTATATGAAGAAACAGCAGAAAGAGGCAAAAGAACCGGTGAATTCCGCATTTGCCGATGCATTGAAGAATATCCGGCTGAACTAGGAGGGAAAGATGCAAAAAGAAGATATTCGGTTACGACAGGTGATCATACATATTATGGATTCTACGATGGGGATGCCGGTTCTGTCTGATCAGGTGATTGATTTTGGATCAGATTTCGGGGATTTTCTGCGGGCGCATATTTTCCGGCTGTTAGAGAGCGATGATATGAAAAAATGTTCTTTTGATGAAGATTCTAAGGTACAGGCAGAACTGGAAGCGTACAACGAAGAAAACTTTATCCCGGTCAGTCAGAAACTGGGGGAACTGCTTTACGGTGTTATGAATAAAAATATTGACATTCCGCCGGCGGATCTTCTGGTGGTAGAATATGAGGTGGAACAGCAGCATTTTCTGGCCCTGTTAAAGATGAACTATAAAACGTATTATACCCACATGACGGACTCTGATCCATGGGGAAACAGCAATTCTGTCATCAAACAGAAGGCGATCCTGCCGGGAGAAAATCAGAAACTGGCAGAGGCGGCACTGATTGATATGACAGATAAAAATCTGAAGATCATCGAGAAAAAATATGATGTCAACGGAGTAAAAACAAATTATTTTTCTCAGCTGTTTTTACAGTGCCACGGTTCTTTGTCACCAAAATCCAAACTGGCGATCGTGGCAAAAGCAGTGGACGATGTGCAGAAAAAGTTTTATCATGAGTCCGAGCAGTTTGAGGTGCAGATGGAGACAAAAAGTATCATCAATCAGGCACTGGAAGAAGATGGGGGCTTTGCCGTGCCGGTACTGATCGATAAGATTTTCAAAGAACAGGAAGAGATGAAGGAACAGGTGATTGAAAAGCTGGAAAAATACCATCTGACGGAGACGGAAGTGGAACCACAGAATCCGGCGACGACCAGAAAATACGGAAAACAGAATCTGATCACCGATACCGGTATCGAGATCCGTATCCCGATGGAACAGTATCAGAATAAAGATAAAGTTGATTTTATTACGAATCCGGATGGAACAATCTCGGTATTAATAAAAAATGTAGGAAGTATTATCAGTAAATAAAAGAATAAATAAGAGACAAAGAGGGTTATGAGTGTGAAGAAAAAAACAGTGTTGCTGGCGCTTATGCTGGCGGGAGCCATGGGACTGTCCGGTTGCAAAACCTGGGATGTGGTCTGTGATATACTGGCTGTCGGAACGACAAAAGTGGAGAAGGATGACGGACCGAAAGTAGATCTTGAGGGAGAGACACCGGAGGTAAAAGATGATGACAGTACGGATCTGGAAACGGCAGACAGTAAAACAACTTCCGGAAATGACGAAAAAGAGAAAGACACAAAAAAGAATACTACAAAAGGCAGTGATAGGACGGATAAAAAGAGAGTGACGATGCCTTCCGGGACACCGGAACCGAGTCATACAACGACGCCGACACCAACACCGACACCGTCCGGAATAGAAAAGAAAGAGAAAAGCGGTCATATGATCACCTGCACCTCTCCGGTCAACGTCCGTGATGCGGCAAGCAGTCAGAGCCGTGTGATCGGTGAACTTGCCAAGGAAGATCAGGTAGAAAAACTTGGTGAGGACGGCGGCTGGGTAAAGATCCGCTATCAGGGTCAGGAAGCCTGGGTATACGAAGAGTATATGTCAGAGAAGAACAGCAGGAAAGAAGAAACAAAGACAGAAAAATCGAAACAGACAGATCATTCTGCCGATAAAAAATCAGAAACCTACAGTTTTGAAAGTGATGAGAAGGTACAGACGGATTGACAGGTTTATCATAAGAATTTACGGAGGGCATGCTTTTTGGCATGGAAAAGACTATGGCGAAAAAGAGAATGACAAAAAAGGAAAGAATGCGTCAGAGAAGACGGAGACAGAGAATGATGTTTGGCGGTGGATTACTGCTTGTGGCGGTTGTGTTTACTGTGATCCTGCTTCTGCTCGGTTCTAAAGGATGCGGAACATCAAAAGCAGAGGGAGATGAGGTTGAAGCCGTACCGTCTGCGGAGGCCACTGAGGCGCCGACGGCCGAACCGACACCGACGCCAGAGCCGGTACCATCGGTCGACATCAGCGATATCAACAGTCGGTCCGGGATTCTGGTAAGACTTTCTGACGGCAAAGTGGTGGCAGAAAAAGATGCAGATGCAAAGATTTATCCGGCATCCATGACGAAAATCATGACAGCAGTTGTCGGTCTGGAAAATCTGTCGGATCAGAATGAGACGATCACGATCGACAGGGATACTTATGACCGGTTGTATACCGAAGGAGCTTCTCTGGCAGGCTTCGGAGCTGGAGATGAGGTAAAGGCAATCGATATCCTTTATGGTGTGATGCTTCCTTCCGGCGCGGAGTGCTGTGTGGGGCTGGCTCAGCATCTGTTTGGCTCTGAGGAAAACTTTGTGGCAAAGATGAATGAAAAAGCGGCAGAACTTGGCATGGACAGTACGCATTTTGTAACCTGTACCGGACTGCATGATGAAAATCATTATACAACAGTGCGTGATCTGACCAAGCTGTTAAGCTACGCACTGCAGAATGATACATTCCGACAGATCTACTGCACCTCAGAATATACGACAAGTGCTACAGCATCCGCACCGGAAGGTCTGCATTTTCTGAGTACGATGTTCAAGAAGATGGATTCTCCGGAGGTAAATGGCGGAGAGATCGAAGGCGGTAAGACCGGATATACCGGCGAAGCAGGACAGTGTCTGGCAAGTCTTGCCAAAGTAGATGATGTAGAATACATCCTGGTGACTGCAGGAGCCCCGGGAGGACCTTCCACCGAGCCATACCATATCGAGGATGCAAAAACTGTCTATAATCGTATACAGGCAGGAGAACAGGGATCCGCAGCAGACATGGCCGCTGATTCACAGGATGACCAGGCAATGACAGAGACGGACGGAGCTGCCTGAGAGATTTTAAGGAAAAGTTAAGAAAAAAGAAGAAAGATTCGTCAGAAGTGTATGGTATGATAAGATCATCAAAAGAGATCTTACTATACTAACATGTTTGAATAGACAGAAGCGTTTTCCGTGCGGCCGCATGGAAAACGCTTCTTTTGTGTATACTTTTTGTGTACAGACAAAAAAAGACCTGAAAGCGTCAGCCTCCAGGTCTTTTTCTCAAGTTAAGGGATGCAAATATTATGCTCTTTCAACTTTGCCGGATCTCAGGCAAGAAGTACAAACGTACATTTTCTTAGCTCCACCGTCTACCTTAACCTTTACAGATTTTACATTGGATTTCCACATTTTGCTAGATCTTCTATGGGAATGGCTCACGTTGTTTCCGAAATGAGCACCTTTTTCACAGATCGCACACTTTGCCATGACTGCACCTCCTTAACACTATTTATCGTAATCGTTCGTAATCATAGATTCGCAACACTAGATATTCTAACAGAAGAATTATCATTTTGCAAGCAAAAATATAAATTTTTCAAAAATTATATTTCTTTTTCTACAAAAACAGGTTATAATACATACAGTATAATTCATCAGCGAGGGAATTTCCACCCCAAAATGAGTTATAAAGTTGTTGAGAACGGAGTGAACAGCAGCGCTATAAAATGAGAAAAGAGCAGGTTATTGTAAACAAATAAAATACGTCAGCACAGCAATACCGGGAGGAACCGGGGAATGAAGAAGACGGACAGAACAATAACCGGGAATGGAGGTTGACCTATGAAAGGGCGTATGAACACGGGAATGGGAGAAATTACCATCAACACAGATGTGATCGCCACTTATGCAGGCAGTGTGGCTGTGGAGTGTTTTGGTATTGTAGGTATGGCTGCAGTAAATATGAAAGACGGTCTGGTAAAACTCTTGAAGAAAGACAGTCTGAAACATGGAATCAATGTTACATTAAATGAAAATAAGATTTCCCTGGATTTCCATGTCATTGTAGCTTACGGAGTAAGTATCCGTGCGGTTTCTGACAACCTGATTGCCAATGTAAAATATAAAGTGGAAGCGTTTACCGGTATTGAAGTGGAAAACATCAATATTCTGGTAGAAGGCGTTCGCGTAATTGATTAATGAAGGAGGAGCTTTAGAAAGCGATGAATACAATAGATGCCAAACTGCTTGCCAGGATGTTTCTGGCAGGAGCTAAGAATCTGGAAGTGAAAAAAGAGTGGATCAATGAGTTAAACGTGTTTCCGGTACCGGATGGTGATACTGGAACCAACATGACTCTGACGATCATGTCAGCGGTAAAAGAAGTCAATAATCTGGAAGATGTACAGATGACATCCCTGGCAAAGGCTATTTCCTCAGGATCTTTACGTGGTGCAAGAGGAAACTCCGGTGTTATTCTTTCTCAGCTTCTTCGTGGATTTACCAAAGGAATCCGTGATCTGGAGGAACTGGATGCTGTGGCACTGGCACGTGCCGTAGATAAAGGCGTGGAGACTGCATACAAGGCAGTTATGAAACCAAAAGAAGGAACAATCCTTACTGTAGCAAGAGGTGTTGCAGACAAGGCACTGGAACTGGCTGAGGATGCGGAAGATCTGCAGACATTCCTGGAAGATGTACTGGAAGAAGGACGCAGAGTTCTTGCGAAAACTCCGGATATGCTGCCGGTACTGAAAGAAGCAGGTGTTGTGGATTCCGGCGGACAGGGTCTGATGGTTGTCCTGGAAGGTGCCTTTGACGCGTTTATGGGAAAAGAAGTGGATCTGACTTTTGACGGAGGAGAAAGCGCAAAAGTTGTAAAAATTACTCCGCAGGCAGAAGCAGATATCAAGTTTGGATACTGTACGGAATTTATCATTGTATTAAATAAAGAATTTACTGCAGAAGATGAGGTGGACTTTAAGGCATATCTCAGCTCTCTGGGTGATTCTATCGTGTGCGTGGCTGACGATGAAGTGGTTAAGATTCACGTACATACCAATGATCCGGGACTGGCGATCCAGCGTGCTCTTACCTATGGTTCTCTGTCCAGAATCAAGATCGATAACATGCGTGAAGAACATCAGGAAAAACTGATTAAAGATGCGGAAAAAATTGCTGCACAGCAGGCAGAAGAGGCAGCAAAAGCACCGAAGAAAGAAGTAGGATTTATTTCTGTGTCCATTGGCGAAGGTTTCGGACAGATTTTCCGTGATCTTGGTGTGGATTACCTGATCGAGGGTGGACAGACGATGAATCCGAGTACGGAAGACATGCTGAATGCGATCAGTAAAGTGAATGCAGAGCATATCTTTATCCTGCCAAATAATAAAAATATTATTCTGGCAGCAAATCAGGCAAAAGCACTGACGAAAGACAAAGATATCATTGTTATTCCTACCAAGACTGTACCACAGGGTATTACAGCAGTGATCAATTATGTACCGGAAAAATCTGTGGAAGACAATGAAAAAGATATGACAGAAGAAATTACCCGCGTAAAGACCGGTCAGATCACATATGCGGTAAGAGATACTCATATTGATGATAAAGAGATCCATGAAGGTGATATCATGGGTATCGGAGATCATGGTATGCTGGCTGTCGGAAAAGAAGTGGCAGCAGTAGCAAAAGAGACTGTAGAACAGATGGTGGATGATGAGACGGAACTGATCAGCATCTATTACGGAGAAGGTTTTACAGAAGAAGAGGCAGAGAAACTGGCAGGAGAACTGGAAGAACAGTATGATTACTGTGATGTGGAAGTGAATTGCGGAGGTCAGCCAATCTACTACTGTATTATTTCTGTAGAATAAAAATTGTCCGGTTTTATGGGACGTTTGAAAAGGATGTCTGTTCAAAGTTCTGACGGTGAGACGGGGTAAAAATAGAAAAAGATGCTGGACAGTATTAAGAGTTCAGCATCTTTTTCTGTCAGCAGAGAAAGAAAAGAAAGAAAAATCTGATCGGGAAGAGAACAGGAATATTGGATCTGCGGAGAGGTGAGAAGGAAGGATGAAAGAAAAGGAATCTATCCGAACACTGAAAGGTGTGGGAGAGAAGACAGAGAAATTATTTCAGAAAGTGGGGATTTCTACGGTGGGGCAACTTCTTCGGTATTATCCAAGAGATTATGATATTTACCGGGAGCCGGTGACCGTGGAGAGTCTGAATGATCAGGAGACTGGTGCAGTGCTAGCAACACTGACATCATCGCTGGATATGAAAAAAGTGCGGAATCTGACTGTAATCTCCGGAACCATTGCCGATGCAAGCGGGCGATGCAGGGTGACCTGGTTTAATCAGCCCTATCTTCGTAATCAGCTGCGGCGGGGCATGACTTTTGTTTTTCGCGGAAAAATCAGTAAAAAGGGAAATCTGTCTGTGATGGAACAACCTGAGGTCTGCACACCGGCGGCGTATGAAGAAAAACTGAACAGTATGCAGCCTAAATATGCACTTACCGCAGGTCTTAGCAACAATATGGTAACAAAAATGGTAAGGGCTGCTCTGGAACAGCTGGATCTGTCACAGGATTATCTGCCGGAGGAGATTCGTCTGGAGTATGAACTGGCAGAATATAATTTTGCGGCGGTACAGATTCATTTTCCATCCGGTCAGGAACAGTATCTGGAAGCGAGAAAACGACTGGCATTTGATGAGTTTTTACTTTTTATTATGGGTCTGAAACAGCTAAAGGAACAGAACGCAGCGGATAAAAACCATTACCGGATGAAAGAAGTCTGGAAGACGGAGGAAGTGATGGAAAATCTGCCATATCAGCTGACCGGGGCACAGAAGAATGTCTGGTATGAGATTGAACAGGATCTGCGGGGGGAAAAACTGATGACCCGTCTGGTACAGGGAGACGTGGGCAGCGGTAAGACTATCGTGGCATTCCTTGCGATGATCATGACAGCAGAAAACGGCTATCAGAGCGCCATCATGGTTCCCACAGAAGTGCTCGCCAGACAGCATTATGAAGCTCTGACAAAGCTTCTGGAAGAAAATGAGCTGCTGGAACAATATCGGCCGGTGCTTCTGACAGGATCCAATACAGCAAAAGAAAAACGTCAGATCTATGAAGCAATCGCATCCGGAGCGACAAGGATGATTGTAGGAACACATGCGTTGATTCAGGAAAAGGTCACATATGAAAGTCTGGGTCTGGTTATCACGGATGAACAGCATCGATTTGGTGTGCGTCAGAGAGAAGAATTTTCATCCAAAGGACAAAAACCGAATATTCTGGTTATGAGTGCGACTCCGATTCCACGAACTCTCGGAATTATTCTTTATGGAGATCTGGATATCTCAATCATCGATGAACTGCCTGCGCAGAGACTGCCAATAAAAAATTGTGTTGTGGACACGAATTACCGGAACAAGGCTTACCGCTTTATCGAAAAACAGGTGCAGGAAGGTCATCAGGTTTATGTGATCTGTCCGATGGTGGAAGAGAGTGAGGGAATGGACGGAGAAAACGTCATCGATTATGCCGAACGGTTGCGCCATGAACTTTCATCTTCTGTTGCTGTTGGTATTCTTCACGGAAAGATGAAACCGAAAGAAAAGAATGAGATCATGGAAGCGTTCAGTGAGAACAGGATCCAGGTGCTGGTTTCCACGACCGTTGTGGAAGTTGGTGTCAATGTGCCCAATGCCACGGTGATGATGGTAGAAAATGCCGAACGGTTTGGTCTTGCCCAGCTGCATCAGCTGCGCGGCCGTGTAGGGCGTGGACCGTGGCAGTCGTATTGTATTTTTATTCATGGCAAAAATCAGGCGGAAAAATCAAAGAGGCTGCAGATCCTGAATAAGTCAAATGATGGTTTCTATATTGCGCAGGAAGATCTGAAACTGCGGGGGCCGGGTGATCTGTTTGGTGTACGTCAGAGCGGAGATCTGAACTTTGAGATCGCTGATATCTTCCGGGATGCATCGATCCTGAAAAAAGCCAGTGATGCAGCCGGATATATCCTGTCACTGGATGGTACACTGGAACTTCCACAGCATCGTCTGTTGAAAGAAAAACTGGAAGAATATGCCGGAAGACAGATAGAAGATCCGGGCCTGTAAGTTGTGTTTTTTGAAGAAAAACTTGCAAAATGTGGAAAGATGGGGTAAACTAACTGCTGTAGTTGGCTATTACTTACAGAAGATATTCTGTGAAGCAGATGGCCGGTAACGAAGGAAACGGTAACGTTAACTTGAGTGTGATTTTGAGGAGGATTATGAATATGGCAGTTAAGAAAACAGTTACGAAAGCAGCAAAGCCGGCAGTTGAAACAAAGGAAGTAAAGGCTGAAGAGACAAAAACAGTGAAAGCTGAAGAAGCAAAAGCAGCTAAAACTACCGCGAAAGCAGCAGAAGCAAAGACAACTGAAACTGCAAAGAAAGCACCTGCGAAGAAGACAACCGCAAGAAAAACACCGGCAAAGAGAACGACAACAAAGAAAGCGGCTGTAGTGACAGAAGAAGTATATCTGCAGTATGCGGGAAAAGAATTCTCATCCGCAGATCTGACCGCAAAAGTAAAAGAGATCTGGAAAGAGATGGGTAAAAAAGCAGCAGACTTAAAGGACATCAAAGTATATGTAAAACCGGAAGAGAATGCAGCTTATTATGTGATCAACAATGAAGAGACTGGAAGTTTTGGCTTATAATAGAGACTGAAAAACAATGCAACGAAAAATCTCCCGGGGAGAGCGTTTTCCCGGGAGATTTTGTGCGTTCAGAAAGTCAGCAATCGATTACTGCATGCTTCCGCCTGTATAACCGGATCCCTGGCTCATCTGTTTTTCCTGAGCTTCGATCATTTTCTTGACCATATAGCCACCGACAGATCCGTTCTGCTTTGAGGTCAGGTTTCCGTTATACCCGTCAGAAAGGGGTACACCCAGTTCGTTTGCTACTTCAAATTTGAAACGGTCTAACGCACCTTTTGCTTCCGGTACTGCTGCTGTGTTAGTAGAAGTTTTGGACATGATTGGTTTCCTCCTTGACTTGTTTTTGGGTAACTGTGATAGTATGAAACAGTTACGTGTGTGTAACTTGTTGTTACGCTGTTAGTATGTGACAGGAGAAAAAAATAACACTAGAAGTTTTTGCAAATACTGGATAACCTTAGATTTTTTGGTACAAACTTACAAAAACAATTGCAGATAACCAGGTGATTTGATATAATAAAACTAAATTTGGATGAGAGGGCGGGTTAGAGCATGAACATTGGCATTATTGCGCATAACAGCAAAAAAACATTGATTGAAGATTTTTGTATTGCGTATAAAGGGATTTTGGGGAAACATGAAATATACGCAACGGGCACTACCGGCCGGCGAATTGAGGAAGTTACTAATCTGAGAGTGCATAAGTTCCTGGCAGGGTCTGTGGGCGGAGATAAGCAGTTTATGGCGATGATCGAGAGAAACGCCATGGATCTGGTGATTTTATTTCACAATCCGAACATGACAAGTCCGAAGGAACCGAACGTGTACCAGATTGCAAGCTGTTGTGATCAGTACAATATCCCGGTAGCAACCAATATTGCAACGGCAGAGTCACTGATTCTGGGACTTGACAGAGGCGACCTTGACTGGAGAAACCAGATATAAGGTAACGATTCGGCAGGCAGTATCCCGCGAGGGCGCTGAACAGTTACAAAATAAGAGGATGTAAGAAAGAAAATAAAACGATATGAGAGTAATTGCGGGAAAAGCACGTAGTCTGCGTCTTAAAACCATAGAGGGTATGGACACCAGACCGACTACCGATCGAATTAAAGAGACATTATTTAATATGATTCAGCCATCCATAGCAGACAGCAGATTTCTGGATTTGTTTGCGGGAAGCGGTGGCATTGGTATCGAGGCGTTAAGCCGCGGTGCCTCCAGGTGTGTGTTTGTGGAGCAACAGAGGAAAGCAGCAGAGTGTATCCGGGAGAATCTGGCTTTTACCAGATTGAAAGAGGATGCCACTCTGTTGGTGACGGATGCGGTGTCTGCGGTGAACAAGCTGGATGGAGAGGATGCCTTTTCCTGGATCTTTATGGATCCGCCATATGGAAAAGGACTGGAATTTCAGGTTCTGGAAGCGTTACAGGGAACTACTCTGGTTGATGAAGATACACAGATCATCATCGAGGAGTCACTGGATGTTACCTGGGAGCGGGCGGAAGAACTTGGTTATGAAATCATAAAAGTGAAGAAATACAAGACAAATCAGCACGTATTTCTGAAAAAAAGAGGAGAATTATGACAACTGCTGTTTATCCCGGTTCGTTTGATCCGGTTACAAATGGACATTTAGATGTAATATCACGGGGCGCAGAGCTTTTTGATAAAGTGATTGTGGGCGTTTTACACAATTCTACAAAAAGTCCGTTGTTTTCTGTGGAAGAACGTGTTAGAATATTAAACGAGGCGACCAAAGATCTGACAAATGTGGAGATCGTCGCATTTAGTGGACTGTCTGTGGATTTTGCCAGACAGTGTAAAGCGAAAGTGATTATCCGTGGCCTTCGGGCAATCACAGATTTTGAATATGAACTGCAGATGGCGCAGACCAACCGCGTGCTGGCACCGGATGTGGATACAATGTTTCTGACAACCAGTCTGGAGTATGCTTATCTCAGTTCAACAACAGTAAAGGAAGTGGCAGCGTTCGGCGGTGATATTTCCAAATTTGTACCTGGATTTGTGATGGATGAGGTACATAAAAAATTAAAAAAATAGTAAAGCAGGAACTTATCGATAAGGAGAGAAGAAAGATGAGCAGCAGAATTGAACAGATTATTGAAGAAATCGAAGAATTTGTAGAAAGCTGTAAATATCAGCCATTATCTACAACAAAGATTGTTGTCAATAAAGAAGAACTGGAAGAACTGTTAAGAGAACTTCGTCTGAAAACACCAGATGAGATCAAAAGATATCAGAAGATCATCAGCAATAAAGATGCGATACTGGCTGATGCACAGGCAAAAGCAGACAGCCTGATCGCAGAAGCACAGGCTAAGACCAAAGAGATGGTCAGCCAGCATGAAGTAATGCAGCAGGCATATGCACAGGCAAATGAGACTATTGCCAATGCAAACAAACAGGCACAGCAGATTCTGGATGAAGCAACAATGGATGCAAATAATATTCGTCTGAGTGCTATTTCATATACCGATGATATGATGGCAAACATGGAACAGATTCTTGCTACTGCAATCAATGAATCAGGAGAAAAGTACAAAAATTATCTTACATCCATTCAGAGCTGCTATGATGTAGTAAGACAGAACAGATCCGAACTGGCACCACAGGTATCCGGTGCGGAGACAACAGAAACAGAAGAAACTGCAGAAGCAGATGCTTCACTGGAAGGTCTGGACGAAGAGTAAGAGCCAGCCAACCAGCAGGGTACAGATTCCATGAACTGTTTTTCCTGCAATATAAGTACGAATCGAGAGGGGAGTGCCACAGAGCATTCCCCTTGTTTGTGCTATACAGGACAATCCACCAAAAGAGGCAAAAGTCAGGGAAAGAAGGTAACGGAGGGGCAAGTGCATAGAAGAAGCACCAACAAGGGCGATTCCGGTAGTCATTTCCGTGAATCCGGTGAGAAATAACGATAGTACAGGCACGGGAGCAGTGAGATGCACCACCAGAGATGCCAGAATAGAAAACAGGATGATATAGCCTCCCAGTTTGGTGACAGATTCAAATGCGTGCATGATGGAAGCATCGACCATATGGCTGAGAGAATGGCGGAGTGTCTGTGCCGACGGAGAATCCGAGGGGACAGTGACATCACGACAGTCCGGCCGGAGGATCAGACGGAAAATCAGCGAAGTAAGATATAAAGAAAGATACAAAATGAAAAAGGTATATCCGGAAGCGTGAGAAAGATGGAGGGTGTCTGTGAGAATATAGGAGCTGATAAACACAGGTCCCGGATTGTTACAGAATGTCAGCAGGTACTGCGCTTCACTTTTGGTGATTTTTCCCTCACGGAACAGATCAGCAGTCAGTTTTGCGCCCATAGGATACCCACAGATAAGGCCAAGCAGGAGTGCATAGGAGCCGTACATAGAAAGCCCGAATAAAAAGCGGAAGACAGTTTTGATCTTTCGAAGCAATACAGAGACCAGACCGGTATGAATGAAAAAGTCCGAGAAAATCATAAAGGGAAGCAGAGAAGGAAGCACATGAAAAAACCAGAGTGTTACTCCGGAGACAGAGGACTGAAAAGCTTCCTGGGGAAAACACAGCAGATAAATAAAAACGAAAAAGAGAAGGGTATACAGAATTACAGAACGCATGGACATCTCCTTACAGTGGATATTACAGTGACGGCTCATTGGGTAAAGCGTGTTACCGGGAACAGAGCGAACAGTGACTCTCAATGGGGCTGGTTATATATATGCCTTGATTTTTGAATGTATTTATTCTAAAATAAATGTATTGTGGCCGGAGGGTAAGGTATGCGGCTCAAAAACTGACGATGTGAACGGAGTACGTCAGATTACAGGAGGTTATAGCAAATGACAGTATTAGAAGGATTAAAACCGGAAAAAGTATTTTATTTTTTTGAAAAACTGTGTGAGATTCCACATGGATCCACCAACATGAAAGAAATCAGTGATTATCTTGTTTCCTTTGCGAAAGAAAGAAATCTGAAATATTATCAGGATGAGGCGTACAATGTAGTGATCTATAAAGAGGCATCTGCCGGTTATGAAGATGCTCCGATTACTATTTTACAGGGACATTGTGATATGGTTGCAGAAAAGACACCGGATTCAAATCATGATTTTACAAAAGATGGTCTGAAACTGAAAGTGGAAGGAGACTATCTGACAGCAGAGGGAACAACCCTTGGCGGTGATGACGGAATCGCTGTTGCCTATATGCTGGCAATTCTGGATGATGATACATTAAAACATCCGGCACTTGAGTGTGTGATTACCACAGACGAAGAAATCGGACTTCTGGGAGCAAAGGCACTGGATACTTCCGTACTGAAAGGAACACATATGATTAACATGGATTCTGAGGAAGAAGGATATCTGTGGATCAGCTGTGCCGGAGGATTAAGCGGAACCAGCCGGATCCCTGTAGAATATCAGGAAATGGAAGGAGTAGTAACAGAAGTTTTGATCGATGGTCTTAACGGTGGACATTCCGGAGCAGAAATCGATAAAAATCGTGCAAATGCCAATAAACTGATGGGTCTTTTCCTGTATGAACTGGGACAGAAGACTGCATACAGCATCAAAGATTTGTCCGGCGGAACGAAAGATAATGCAATTACAAGAAGTTGTAAGGCAACACTGGTTCTTGGTGAGGAAGACCTGGCGGAAGCGAAAATCACAGCTGAAAAACTGCAGAAAGATCTTCGCACTGAGTATGCAGGAAGTGATGAAGGAATCACTATTTCCGTAACAACGGGAAAAGAAGAAACTGTGCAGGCACTTTCTATGGTCAGTAAAGAAAAAGTTGTATTTTATCTTGTACATGTACCGTTTGGCATTGAGAAGATGAGCGGAGAAATCGAAGGACTGGTAGAAACCTCCAGTAATCTTGGCATCCTGAAACTGGGAAAAGATGCGTTATATTCCACCAGCAGTGTGAGAAGTTCTGTGGGAAGCGCAAAAGAGCATCTGTCTGCAAAATTACAGTATCTGACAGAATTCCTGGGAGGATCTTATGAAGAACAGGGTGATTATCCGGCATGGGAGTACAGGAAAGATTCCAGGATGAGAGATCTGATGGCAGATGTATATGAAGAACTTTTTGGTGAGAAACCGGTAGTGAAAGCGATTCATGCAGGCCTGGAATGTGGTCTGTTTTATGACAAAATCCCAGGTCTGGACTGTGTATCTTTCGGACCGACCATGATTGATATTCATACAACGGAAGAAAAACTGTCCATTCCGTCAACGGAAAAAATGTGGAAGTATCTGGTACGCACTCTGGAGAAAATGAATACGATCAGATAAATGAAAATTACAGAAAAAGAGGGCTGTCGCGGCGCGGCAGCCTTTTTCTCTGGAAAACATTGAAATTGCAGTTCTGAAAAGGCAGGGAAAAGCATAGGATATATAGGATGAGGAAAGTTACTGACCAGCGAAGTGTTTTCCTGACTGGCAAAGTATGTTATAATGTACAAAAGAGACTAGATTATGACGACAGAATAAGGAGAGGTTAACATGGAAATACAATTATGGCGTGAAATACTCAGTCCCTACGAGCAGGCTGTTACAGAACTGGTAGAAAAGTTCCAACATCTGAGCCTGGAACACAGGGAACGGGGATTGTATTCTCCCATCGAACAGGTCACAGGACGTGTAAAAAGCATTACCAGTATTCTGGAAAAAATGAAACGAAAGAACATTCCGTTTGAGAAAATGGAAGAACAGGTAGAAGATATTGCAGGCATCAGGATCATCTGTCAGTTTGTGGAAGATATTCAAAGGGTGTCGGATCTGATCGCCGGGCGTTCCGATATGGAAATCAAATGTATCAAAGATTATATTGCACATCAGAAAGAGAGTGGTTACCGAAGCTATCATCTGGTTATTTATTATCATGTAGAGACATTAAATGGTCCGAAAAAGATCCAGGCAGAGATTCAGATACGAACGATGGCAATGAATTTCTGGGCAACCATCGAGCATTCTCTGCAGTATAAATATAAGACAAATATTCCACCATATGTCAAAGAACGGCTTGCCAATGCGGCACAGGCGATCATTGCACTGGACGGTGAGATGTCTTCGGTGCGAAATGAAATTATGAATGCACAGAATTCTTCTCTGATGCAGCGTAATCTGGTGATGGATATTTTACAGAACATTGAGAATTTGTATCAGAAGTCCAATCGCAGAGAGGTGGAGAAGATACAGGATGAGTTTTACCGGATCTATGCATCCAACGATCTGCAGCAGCTCAAGCGGTTTCATCAACAACTTGATATTATTGCGGAAGGGTATTGTGCCCAGGCGGTGACGAGCGAGGGATGGGATCAGAACCTGTAGAACAGAGAAATTGTTTTATGACATGATACCAAGGTCAAAAGTTCAGAAATCTGACGCAAGCTTGCTTGCAGGAAGCTTTCTGAACTTGGGACCTGCCAAAAACATGAGTAAGTAGCCATTTTTCGAAGAAAAATGAGCGAATTGCGAATGTTTTTGAGGATTGTGATAGTACGAAGTACGGAACAATCCGATATCAAAGGGGTCAAAATACCTTTTGACCCCAACATCATGACATTTACTATGAAAAAAAGGAAGAATACAGATGCACTTACCTGAGAAATTCCAGAAGGAGATGGAAATCCTTCTGGGGGACGAATATCAAGCATTTAAAGAAAGCTATGACAGACAGCCGGAAAACGGTCTGCGTCTGAACCGAAGAAAGGTGACGGGAGAGGAGTTCCTGACCCGTACACCTTTCTTGTTGAAAAAAATACCCTGGATCGACAACGGATATACGTACGGGACCGGTACACCGGCGAAAGATCCGTATTATTATGCGGGATTGTATTATCTGCAGGAACCGAGTGCAATGACACCTGCCAACCGTCTGTCGCCGGAACCGGGTGATTATGTGCTGGATCTGTGCGCGGCACCGGGAGGAAAAGCGACCGAGCTTGGTGCAAAACTGAACGGGGAAGGACTGCTTCTTGCTAATGATATCAGTAACAGCAGGGCAAAAGCGCTGTTGAAGAATCTGGAACTGATGGGAATTCCCAATATTTATGTAACCAGTGAAACATCGGAAAAACTGGCGAAGATACTGCCGGAGTTTTTTGATAAGATTCTGGTAGACGCACCGTGTTCCGGGGAAGGAATGTTCCGCAAGGAGCCGCGGATGATGGCAGACTGGGAACAGCAGGGACCGGAATATTATAGTAAGCTTCAGAGAGAGATTATTCTGGATGCGGCAGATATGCTGCGGCCGGGAGGAAAACTTCTCTATTCCACCTGTACGTTCAGTGAGTTGGAAAATGAGGGAACGATCCAGTATCTTCTGGAACGGCGGCCGGATATGAAACTGATCCCCTGTGCACCATATGAGGGATTTGAAAAAGGCCGCAGAGGTCTGGAAGCCTGTGTGAGGATCTTTCCGCATCGTATGAACGGGGAAGGCCATTTTCTGGCGTTGCTGGAAAAACAGGGTGAGCCGCGGAACCGAAAAAAAGCCACAGGAAAAAATTCAGTGATCCCTACAGAAGCAAAAGAATTCTTGGAGAACTGGGGCATGTATAAGAGGGAATGGCAGTATTATCTGCGGGACGAACGTCTGTATGCCCTTGGGAAAAAGGATGGTATGCCGGAAAATCTGCGATATCTTCGTACGGGGCTGTATCTTGGTGAGTGTAAGAAAAAACGGTTTGAGCCGTCTCAGGCACTGGCGATGGTGCTTGACGGAGAGGGAGAGAACCGGATTCATCTGAACCGGGACGATCCACGGGTGATCCGTTATCTGAAAGGGGAAACGCTGGATGTATCGGATCTTGATCTGAAAAAGAGAAAAGGCTGGCAGTTAGTCTGTGTAGATGAATATCCGCTTGGCTGGGGAAAACTTGCCGGCGGAAGTTTAAAGAATAAATATTATGCAGGCTGGCGCTGGCAGTGATAAGGAGATGGAGATGAGCGAAATCATTCGTTTGGATAAATATCTGGCAGATATGGGCTGTGGGACCCGAAGTCAGGTGAAGCAGATGATCCGCAAAGGGCAGGTGGAGATCAACGGAGAAAAGATAAAAAAACCGGAACAGAAGATCACTACTGCTCAGGATCGTGTATGCGTGGCAGGAAAAGAAATCCATTATGAAAAATATCGTTATTATCTGCTTCATAAACCGGCCGGTTATGTGTCGGCAACCACAGATAACCGGGATAAAACAGTACTGGAACTGTTGCCTGAGAATATTCGCAGGGAGCTGTTTCCGGTGGGACGACTGGATAAAGATACAGAGGGACTGCTGCTGTTAACGAATGACGGTGAACTTGCCCACCGGCTGTTATCCCCGAAGAAACATGTGGACAAGACCTATTATGCAAGAATCGACGGAAAGGTAGACGAAGAGGATCAGAGAGCTTTTTTGCAGGGGGTAGATATCGGGGATGAGACAAAGACAGCTCCGGCAAAACTTGAGATCTTAAAGAGTGCGGATATTTCCGAGATTTTGCTGACGATACAGGAAGGGCGTTTCCATCAGGTGAAACGGATGTTTCAGGCAAGGGACAAACAGGTGATCTATCTGAAACGGATGACTATGGGTCCACTTGTGCTCGGTGATGATCTGCCGAAAGGCAATTACCGGGAGTTGTGTGAAGAGGAGCGGAAAGCTCTAGAACGTGTCTGAAAAAGCTTTTCGTAAGCTGCGAGTCCCAGTTTGTGGGAGATTTTATCCGAATGAGGGCGGCGTAGCGGGCTACGGCAATCGAATAAGGGTAAAATATACCGCAAAATGGGGCTTGCAGATTGCGGAAATGATTTTCAGACATGCTCTAGGAACAGATACAGAAAGATAAAGGATAAATATATATGTTAGAAAATATCAAAGCAGTGTTGTTTGATCTGGATGGTACTCTGGTGGATTCCATGTGGATGTGGGAAGACATCGATATCGAATATCTGGGACGGTACGGATATGAACTGCCGCCCGAACTGCAAAAAGACATCGAGGGTATGAGCCTCTCGGAGACAGCTGTGTACTTTAAAGAACGGTTTTCTATCCCGGAGAGTCTGGAAGAAATTAAGAGTACTTGGATGGATATGGCAAGGGATAAATATACCAACAAGGTGCCGCTGAAGCCCGGAGCGAGAGAGTTTCTGATATGGCTGAGACAGCAGGGAATCCGGACGGGGATTGCAAGCTCTAACGGGATTGAACTGGTAGAGACGGTTTTAAAGGCACAGGGAATCCAGGAATACCTGGAATCCGTACATACCTGCTGTGAAGTTCCGAAAGGAAAACCTGCCCCGGATATTTATCTTCTGGTGGCAAAGACACTGGGGGTAACACCGGAGGAATGTCTGGTTTTTGAGGATGTACCTATGGGAATTCTGGCAGGAAAAAATGCCGGTATGCGAGTCTGTGCGGTGGAAGATACGTTCAGTGCCAGCCAGAGAGAAGAAAAAAAAGAGCTTGCAGATTACTACATAGAAAGTTATGATGAGATACCAAGAGAAAGGATGCAGCCATGAGCGGAGAGTTTTTGCCGGTGACAATGGAAGAGTGCCGGGAGAGAGGAATAGAACAGCCGGATTTTGTCTATGTATGTGGAGATGCGTATGTGGATCATTCTTCTTTCGGGGCGGCGATCATCTGCCGTCTCCTGGAAAGCAGGGGCTATTCGGTGGGAATGATAGCTCAGCCGGACTGGAAAGATCCGGAAAGCATCCAGGTGTTTGGTGAACCGCGTCTGGGCTTTCTGATATCTGCCGGAAATATGGATTCTATGGTTAATCATTATACAGTGTCTAAAAAACACAGGCAGAAAGATGCCTATTCTCCCGGTGGAGAGATGGGACATCGACCGGACCGGGCGGTGATCGTCTATGGAAATCTGATTCGAAGAACGTATAAAAAAACACCAATCATCCTGGGAGGTATCGAGGCAAGTCTTCGGAGAATGGGACATTACGATTACTGGTCCGATCAGGTGAAACGAAGTGTACTTCTTGACTCCGGGGCAGATATGATCTCATATGGAATGGGAGAACATTCCATCGTTGAGATTGCAGATGCGCTGGCTTCCGGGCTGGATGTAAAAGATATTACCTTTATCCGGGGAACGGTATACCGCTGTAAAAGTGTGGAACATATACCGGAACCGCTGTATCTTCCTTCTTTCGAAGAGATAAAAGAGAAGAAAGAACAGTATGCAAGAAGCTTCGGGATCCAGCATCAGAATACAGATCCATATCAGGCGAAGGTTCTGATAGAAGATTATGGCAATCAGGGCTATGTGGTGCAGAATCCACCGGCATATCCACTGACAGAGCAGGAGATGGATGATGTGTATCATCTTCCGTTTATGCGGACCTATCATCCGATGTATGAGAAGAAAGGTGGCATTCCGGCGATTGAGGAGATCAGATTCAGTCTTACCAGTAATCGCGGATGTTTTGGCGGCTGTAATTTCTGTGCGCTGACCTTTCATCAGGGACGGATCGTACAGGTCCGCAGCCACGAATCATTGTTAGAAGAAGCTGTTGAGATGACGAAAGATCCTGATTTTAAAGGATACATTCATGATGTGGGTGGTCCCACGGCAGATTTTCGACAGCCGGCCTGTAAAAAGCAGTTGACAAAGGGTGCATGTACCAACCGGCAGTGCCTGTTCCCGACACCCTGCAAAAATCTGATCGCGGATCATTCGGATTATCTTACGCTGCTTCGAAAACTCCGTAAGATTCCGAAAGTAAAGAAAGTATTTATTCGTTCGGGCATCCGCTTTGATTATGTGCTGGAAGATACGAAGAGCCATTTTTTACAGGAACTGGCAGATTACCATGTGAGCGGGCAGTTGAGGGTAGCTCCGGAGCATGTGGCCGATAAAGTTCTGGAAAAGATGGGAAAACCGTCCCATAAGGTTTATCTGGAATTTTTAAAACAATATTATGCCTGCTGTAAAAAAAGTGGCAAAGAACAGTATGCAGTGCCTTATTTTATGTCTTCTCATCCGGGATGTGGACTGAAAGAGGCAGTGGAACTGGCAGAATATATCCGGGATATGGGATTTATGCCGGAACAGGTACAGGATTTTTATCCGACACCGTCGACAATATCTACCTGTATGTATTATACGGGACTGGATCCGCGGACGATGGAAAAAGTGTATGTACCGGTCAATCCCCACGAGAAAAATATGCAGAGAGCCCTGATTCAGTATCGAAGGCCAGAGAACCGGAAACTGGTGGAAGAAGCACTGGTCAGAGCAGGAAGACAGGATCTTATCGGATTTGGCCCGAAGTGTCTGATTCGTCCGTATGACGGCAGAAGGACTCAGAAGGCAGAAAATCTGAAAACGCAGAAAGGACATATCGGAAATAACGGAAAAAATGGAAGAGGGAATCAGAATCAACAATCGAACGGCCGTCAGCAAAAACAGCATATGGGTAAGAAAAAGACTATCCGTAACGTGCATAAAAAACGGTAACAGAAAGGATACAGCATGAAAAAAGTAAATAAAGGTGATTATGGATATATTCGATATGAGAAGAAAAAACGACTGCTGATTACAGTTGCACTGTTTCTGATTCCTCTGGCAGCATTTCTGGCAGCGTTTCTGATTACAGGAACCAAGAAAAATATTATTACGGTAATTGCTATGGTCGGCTGCCTTCCGGCGTGCCGTGCCCTGGTAAATATGATCATGATGTGGATGCAGAAACCGATGGATGAGAAAGTATACAAAAAGATCCGGGAACACGAGGGTGAGCTGGAAGTAACTTATGAAACGTATCTGACGACTTATGAAAAAAGTGTATTTGTGGAAAGCTTTGCAATCTGCGGAAACAAGGTGATCGGTTATACCAGCCATATGGACGGATCCACACAGTTTATCGAAGATCATGTGCGGGGGATCCTGAAACAGAACGGTTATAAAGTAGAAGTAAAAGTCTTCAAAGAACTGAAGACCTATCTGGAACGGATGGATTATCTGAATGCACACAAACAGGAACTGGAGCAGAATATTTCTTTTAAGCCGGATGAACGATATCCGGATCTGTCCAGAGCTCAGCTGATCAAACATACGATCCTGGCGATTTCTTTGTAAGGTAAAAGGGAAAAACATGAGAGATCTGACAATCGGAAAAAATGAAGCCGGCCAGCGGATGGATAAGTATCTGAAAAAGTACTTTCCGGAAGCCGGATCCGGATTCTTATATAAAATGCTTCGAAAGAAGAATATTCTGTTAAACGAAAAAAAAGCAGACGGAAAGGAAATGTTGAAGCAGGGAGACCGCATCCGACTGTATCTGGCGGAGGAGACGATTGAAAAGTTCCGTGGGGGACAGATGAGACCGGCAGTTTCCGGCAGGAAAACGCCTGACATAAAACTGGATGTGATCTATGAAGATGACCATGTGGCAATAGTCAATAAACCGGCAGGCATGCTATCACAGAAAGCAAAACCGTCGGATCTGTCGCTGGTGGAGTATTTTCAGCGATATCTGCTGGAGACGGGAGCAATCAGCGAACAAGAGTTAGAGACTTTTCATCCGGCACCCTGTAACCGGTTGGACCGCAATACCAGTGGTCTGGTGCTGTGCGGAAAGAGTCTGGCAGGGCTGCAGGCACTGTCGGAAGCACTGAAACTGCGAACGCTGAAAAAATATTATCTGGCGCTGGTGCTTGGAAAAGCAGACAGGCCGGGACATCAGAAAGCCTGGCTGAGCAAAGATACAAAAACCAATCAGGTAAAGGTGAGCACTGGTCAGGTGCCTGAAAGTTCTCCGATCGAGACCGCCTGGGAGCCGGTCTGGAGCAATGGAGAGGAAACACTTTTAAAGGTGGAACTGATCACCGGAAAATCTCATCAGATCCGCTGTCATCTGGCCAGTCTGGGATATCCGCTGGCAGGAGATCCGAAGTACGGGAATGCCCGCTGGAATAGGAGGCTGAAACAGGAATATGGTCTGAAACGTCAGTTCCTGCATGCATGGCAGGTGGAATTCCCACGAATGTCCGGTGCGCTGGAAGCTTTGTCGGGAAAATGTTTTACCGCACCGCTTCCGCATGAACTGGAACGAATTACAGAGGGTGAGAGAAAGAAGGGTAAATTATGACAGAAGAGAGAATAGACGGAGAAGAAACGAAAGAGAACAAGAAACCGAAAAAGAGTCTGAAAAGGGAGCTTATGGAAGACGTAATCATGATCGTGTTTGTTCTGGTAACGGTCTGGGTGATGAAAAATTATGTACTGATCAATGCAGTTATTCCTTCGGCATCGATGGAAGATACGATCATGACGGGCGACCGGATCTTTGGAAGCAGGCTGTCATATGAATTCGGCGAGCCGCAGAGAGGAGACATTGCCATCTTTAAGTTCCCGGACGATGAGAGCCAGTTGTATATCAAGCGAGTGATTGGACTTCCGGGAGATAAAGTGCAGATTATTGATGGAAAGGTTTATATTAACGATTCTGAAACACCGTTAGATGAGCCTTATCTGCCGGAACCACCGGAAGGCGATTATGGACCGTATTATGTGCCGGAAGACAGCTACTTTATGCTGGGAGATAACCGAAACTGGTCGAAGGACTCCCGGTTCTGGACAAATACTTATGTGAAAAAAGAAAAAGTTCTCGCAAAAGCGATCTTCCGTTATTACCCGTTTAACAAGATCGGTGTGATCGAAAAGGACTGATGGGAGGAAAATATGGCAACCTGGAATTCAAGAGGACTCAGGGGTTCTACACTGGAAGAACTGATCAACCGGAGCAATGAACAGTATCGTGAAAAGGGGCTGGCACTGATTCAGAAAGTGCCGACACCGATCACGCCGGTTCGGATCGCCAAGGATACCAGACAGATTACCCTGGCGTATTTTGAACAGAAAAGTACGGTGGATTATATCGGGGCAGTGCAGGGGATTCCTGTATGCTTCGATGCGAAAGAGTGCAAAGAAACAGTCTTTCCCCTTGCCAATATCCATGAGCATCAGGTGCGGTTTATGAGAGAGTTTGAACAGCAGGAGGGGATTTCTTTCCTGCTGATTTATTTTTCGGGAAGAAATGAATTCTATTATCTGACATTTCGAGATCTGTGGTGGTTCTGGGAACGGGCGCAGAATGGTGGAAGAAAAAGTTTTCTTTACGAAGAATTGAATCCTTCTTATTTTCTTACGAACCACGGTGGGATTCTGGTGCCGTATCTGGACGGAATCCAGAAAGATTTGCAGGACAGGGATTGACAAGTGTGCTGTCTTCACATATAATGTATTAGCATAGTAACACATTAGCATACTAAAGTGAATGAAGATTAACTGTGAAGCTACTGCACAGTTACGAAGTTACATAACAAGATTAAAGAAGAGGATAGAACCATGAGACAATTATTTCATACCCCGGAAGGAGTCCGGGATGTTTACGGAACCGAATGTGCAAAAAAACTGTATCTTCAGAGAAAAATGGAGAAAATCTTTCATGCATACGGTTATCAGAGCATAGAGACACCGACCTTCGAATTCTTTGATGTGTTTGGAAAGCAGGTGGGAACCACACCATCCAGAGAACTTTACAAGTTCTTTGACCGGGAAGGTAATACTCTGGTACTTCGTCCGGACTTTACACCTTCCATCGCGAGAGCAGCTTCTATGTATTATCACCAGGAAGATATGCCGATTCGTCTCTGCTACAGCGGAAACACCTTTGTGAACCGCTCCAGCTATCAGGGACGACTGAAAGAATCCACCCAGATGGGTGTGGAGCTTTTGGGCGATGCATCAGTGGACGGAGACGGTGAGATCATTGCCATGACTGTAGAACTCTTAAAGGCAGCAGGATTGAAAGAATTCCAGATAAGTATCGGTCAGGTGGATTTTTTCAAAGCACTGGTTGATGACTCCGGTATGTCGGAAGAGACTATTCAGGAACTGCGCCAGCTGATCTCCAACAAGAATTATTTTGGTGTGGAAGAACTTCTGGAGAGTCAGAGACTGTCCAAAGAACAGGTAGAAGCACTGACAGAACTGCCACAACTTTTTGGTGGCCCGGAAGTACTGAAAAAAGCAGAAAGTCTTACTGGCAACCCCAAGGCACTGGCAGCGATTCGCAGGTTACGGGAACTGTATCAGGTGGCCTCCTGCTATGGCTGTGAAGAATATATTTCTTTCGACCTTGGCATGCTCAGCAAATATCAGTATTATACAGGCATAATCTTCCAGGGATTTACCTATGGCACCGGTGAGCCGTTAGTAACCGGTGGACGGTACAACAGGCTGCTTGAACATTTTGGAAGACCTGCCCCTGCAATCGGTTTCTGTCTGGTAATGGAACAGGTGTTGAATGCACTGAACCGTCAGAATATTCAGGTGCCGGTGATGGAAGGAAAACGACTGGTCTTATATAATGAAAGAAACCGTGAAGCAGCGATCCGGATTGCCGGTATGCAGAGAACACATGGTATGCAGATCCAGTGTATGCGGATGGAAGAAGGTCTGAAAGCGGAAGACTATATTGCATATGGAAAGGGTCATCAGTTTACGGATATTGTATCTCCGGTGGGAGAAGATCAGATACAGGTGATCAATCTGTTTACCGATGAAGTACAGATGACCAATCAGAAAAGTTTTCAGTAGGAGGAAAGACCCATGAGATATTTAACCATCGCACTGACGAAAGGCCGTCTGGCAGAGAAAACACTGGAGATGCTGGAAGCTGTAGGCATTACCTGTGAAGAGATGAAAGATAAAAAGACAAGAAAACTGATTTTTGTCAATGAAGATCTGAAACTTCGGTTCTTCCTGGCTAAAGGACCGGATGTCCCGACTTATGTGGAATATGGAGCGGCAGATCTGGGTGTCGTAGGTCGCGACACGATTCTGGAAGAAGGAAGAAAATTATATGAAGTGATGGATCTTGGCTTTGGAAAATGCAGAATGTGTATCTGCGGACCGGAATCTGCCCGGGAACTGCTGGATGGTAATCAGCAGATCCGTGTAGCCACCAAATACCCGAATATCGCCAAAGATTATTTTTATAATAAGAAAAACCAGACCGTGGAAATCATCAAATTAAACGGTTCCATAGAGCTGGCACCAATCGTAGGACTTTCCGAAGTCATCTGCGATATCGTAGAGACCGGTTCCACTCTGCGGGAAAATGGTCTGCATATTCTTGAAGAAGTATGTCCGCTGTCCGCAAGAGTGGTTGTGAATCAGGTAAGCATGAAAATGGAAAGCGAACGGATCTCAGAGCTTTTAGGAAAGTTAAAAAAGGTCATCAAGGAGGCAGACAGATGAGAATCGTAAAATTAACAAAAGAAACTACAAAAAATATTCTGGAAAATATGTTAAAAAGAAGTCCGAGCCAGTACGGAGAGTATGAAAGCCGGGTGCAGGCGATTATTCAGAATATCAAAGAAAATGGAGATGAGGCTCTGTTTTCCTATACCAAACAGTTTGATAAAGCAGATATCAATGCTTCCAATGTAAAAGTAACAGACGAAGAATTCGAAGAAGCATATAAAGCAGTGGATCCGGCGCTTCTGGATGTGATCCGCAAGGCGCTGGTCAATATCGAGAGTTACCATGAACTGCAGAAACAGAACAGCTGGTTCAAGAGTACCCCACAGGGAACGATGCTTGGACAGAAAGTAACACCACTGGAAAAGGTAGGCGTCTATGTACCGGGAGGAAAAGCAGTATATCCGTCGTCTGTTCTGATGAACATTATGCCGGCAAAAGTAGCAGGTGTAGATAAGATCATTATGACCACCCCATGTAATGCAGAAGGAAAGGTGAATCCGGCTGTTCTGGTCGCTGCAAAAGAAGCAGGCGCAGATGAAGTCTATAAAGCAGGTGGTGCACAGGCAATCGCTGCCCTTGCTTTTGGAACAGAAAGTATTCCGAAAGTAGATAAGATCGTAGGACCTGGAAATATCTATGTAGCGTTAGCAAAAAAAGCAGTATACGGTCATGTAAGCATCGATTCCATCGCGGGACCGAGCGAGATACTGGTATTGGCGGATGAGACAGCCAATCCACGGTATGTGGCAGCTGATCTGTTATCCCAGGCAGAACACGACGAGCTGGCATCTGCGATCCTGATCACGACAAGTGAAGATTTTGCAAAGAAAGTCAGCGAAGAAGTTGAGGGATTTGTACAGGTTCTTGAAAGAAAAGCAATTATTCAGAAATCTCTGGATAATTTTGGATATATTCTGGTGGCAGAGGATATGGACGAAGCAATTGATACCGCCAACGAGATTGCTTCCGAACATTTGGAGATTGTTACCGCCAACCCGTTTGAGGTTATGACAAAGATTCGGAATGCGGGCGCAATCTTTATCGGGGAATACAGCTGTGAGCCGCTGGGTGATTATTTTGCAGGACCTAACCACATCCTGCCGACCAACGGAACCGCAAAATTCTTCTCCCCACTGTCTGTCGATGATTTTGTGAAGAAATCCAGTATCATCTACTACTCCAGAGAAGCGCTGCAACCGATCCACAAAGATATCGAGCAGTTTGCAAAATGTGAACAACTGACCGCACATGCGAACTCGATCGCAGTGCGTTTTGAAGGGGAGGAATAAGGTATGGAGATCCGCAGACTGGAAGAACAGGGTATGACCCGTAATGTACTGGTACAGCGAAATACCAAAGAGACGAAGATCACGATGAGTCTGAATCTGGACGGAACCGGAAAAGCCAGCCTGAATACCGGTATCGGATTTTTTGACCATATGCTGGATGGATTTGCACGTCATGGATTCTTTGATCTGGATCTTGCCGTAGACGGCGATCTGAATGTGGACAGCCATCACACGATCGAAGATACCGGAATCGTACTGGGGACGGCTATTAAAGAAGCACTGGGCAATAAAGCAGGGATTCGCCGTTATGGAAGCATGATTCTTCCCATGGACGAGACACTGGTACTTTGCGGCATCGATCTGTCCGGTCGCCCGTATCTGAACTTTGACGGTGAATTTACCGCAGAACGTCTTGGAGATATGGATACAGAGATGGCCAGAGAGTTTTTCTATGCGGTCAGCTATGCAGCCGGCATGAATCTGCACATCAAGGTACTGGACGGAACAAACAATCACCATATCATGGAAGCGATGTTCAAAGCGTTTGCCAAAGCACTGGATCAGGCAACGCAGATGGATGAGCGGATTCAGGGAGTTTTGTCTACAAAGGGCAGTCTGTAAAAGGGCTGAGCTGCAGACACTAGAGCGTGTCTGAAAAAGGCTTTTCGTGAGTTGCGAGTCCCAGTTTGTGGGAGATTTTATCCGAATGAGGGCGGCGTAGCGGGCTACGGCAACCGAATGAGGGTAAAATCTCCCGCAAAGTGGGGCTTGCAGATTGCGGAAATGATTTTTCAGACATGCTCTAGGGAACTCCAGGGATATATTTATACAAAAACAGAGGAATCGATGAGCATGAAAGAAAAAAAAGAAACACCGTTAAAAGCTGCATTTACATGGGATGAGTTGAAACTGAACAGTGACGGGATGGTCTGTGTGGTGGTACAGGACGATAAAAATAAAGATGTTCTGATGGTTGCCTATATGAACCGGCAAGCTTATGAAAAGACGCTGGAGACCGGTGTGATGACTTACTGGAGCCGCAGTCGAAACGAGCTTTGGGTCAAAGGGCTTACCAGCGGACATTTTCAGTATGTCCGGTCACTGTATCTGGATTGTGATAACGATACGATCCTGGCAAGGGTGGATCAGGTCGGTGCAGCCTGCCATACCGGAAGCCGCAGCTGCTTTTTTAAAGAAATTATGAAAAGCGATAATGTAGCGGAAAACAGTTGAAGATTGTCTCGATAAGACAGGACAAAACAGGTGAAATGCATAAAAAATCAACATGGTTTTCAGTTAATTGTTAGACAGAATATGTCTTGAGTATTTTAGTATTGATGCTATAATAGGATATGATTTTATTTTATTATTCTATCCTGTTATAGCATTTTTTGTGCTGTTGATGAAAGCGGAAATACTGTCAGTAAGAAAATGATACATCACAGCAGCAGCGTAACAGATATCTGGAGGAACTATGAAGATTATAATTATCGGATGTGGAAAAGTAGGTTCTGCCCTGGCAGAAGAACTGACCATGGAAAATCATGAAGTGGCGATTGTAGATATATCCGCTCAGAAATTACAGGAGGTAGGAGAGGATCTGGATGCCCTGCAGATTCATGGAAACGGATCCAGCATCAACGTTCTGATGGATGCCGGTGTGACATCTGCAGATCTTGTGATCGCAGTGACCGGATCGGATGAACTGAATCTGCTGTGTTGTCTTGTAGCAAAAAATCTGGGGAAATGTCATACAGTTGCCCGGGTAAGAAATCCGATTTACAACAAGGAAATCAATCTGATGAAAGAGAGTCTTGGCATTTCCATGATCATCAACCCGGAGATGGCAACTGCTGCAGAGATCGCACGGCTGCTTCGCTTTCCTTCGGCCATTAAAATTGATCCTTTTGCCAAGGGAAAAGTGGAACTGTTAAAGTTCCGTCTGAAACCGGAATTCCGTCTGGACGGTAAGTCTATCGTTGAGATCAACATGAAAGGGAAACATAATATTCTGGTTGCGGGTGTAGAACGTGGCGAGCAGGTATTCATCCCGAACGGTGATTTTGTACTGCAAAACGGTGATCTGGTATCGATCCTGGCATCTCCGAAGAATGCTTCCGCATTTTTCAAGTCTATTGGTTTAAAGACCAATCAGGTGAGAAACTGTATGATCGTGGGTGGCGGAACCATCGCTATCTTCCTTGCAAGAATGTTGCTGGAGATGAAAATGCGCGTTGTGATCATCGAACAGTCCAAAGAGCGATGTGAGCTACTGGCAGATCTGCTGCCGGATGCAACGGTGGTCAACGGGGATGGTACAAGCAAGAACCTGCTGTTTGAAGAAAATCTGGAAAACGCTGAAGCGTTTGTGGCACTGACTAATATGGATGAGGAAAATATTCTGCTTGGTATGTTTGCGGAGCGGATGTCCCATGCAAAAGTAGTTACAAAGGTCAATCGTGTGGCGTTTGATGATATTACAGACGAACTGGAACTCGGAAGTCTGATTCATCCGAAATATATCACGACGGATCGGATTCTTCAATATACGAGGGCAACTCAGAACTCCATCGGAAGTAATGTGGAGACACTGTATCATATTCTGGACAGCAAGGCAGAGGCTCTGGAGTTCGTGATCCGGGAAAATTCTTCGGTAGTTGGCGTGGAACTGAAAGATCTGCGGTTGAAGAATAACCTGTTGGTGGGCTGTATCAACCGGGGCGGTAAGGTATTGATTCCACGTGGCGATGACTGTCTGATGGTGGGTGATACGGTAGTTGTGGTAACCAGTCAGAAATGCCTGCGGGACATTGAAGATATTCTGGAAAAATAGGAGAGATACGTATGAATTATCGAATTATTACCTATGTGATCGGCTGGGTACTGAATCTGGAAGCCATCTGCATGACACTTCCGGCAGTTACCGGGCTGATCTATGGAGAAAAAACATGGACCTCCTTTTTGATCACAGGACTGATCAGTGCGCTGGCAGGAACGCTCCTTGTAGTGCGTCGACCGGAAAAACCGCACTTTTTTATGAAAGAGGGATGTGTATCGGTAGCTCTTTCCTGGATAGCACTCAGTCTGATTGGCTCGTTACCTTTTATGATCAGTGGGACGATTCCGCATTTTGTGGATGCTCTTTTCGAGACGGTCTCAGGTTTTACGACAACGGGAGCCAGCATTATGGCATCTGTGGAAGATGCACCTCGTTGTATCCTGATGTGGAGAAGTTTTACCCATTGGATCGGTGGTATGGGTGTTCTGGTATTATTGCTTTCTATTATTAAGATGAGTGGTGGTTCACAGATGAATCTGATGAAAGCGGAGAGTCCGGGTCCTTCAGTCAGCCGTCTGGCACCTACCGTACGTTCTACGGCAAAGATTCTGTATACGATCTATCTTCTGATGACGGTGCTGGAGACTGTGATTCTGCTGTTATGTGGAATGCCGATATTTGATGCGCTGACAACTGCTTTTGGTACAGCCGGTACCGGAGGGTTCGGAATCAAGAATGACAGTATGGGTGGCTATAGCGTAACGATTCAGATCGTTGTTACTGTATTCATGATTCTGTTTGGTATTAATTTCAACGTGTATTTTCTGTTGCTATCCAGAAAATGGAAACAGGCACTGAAAAATGAGGAGGTACGCTGGTATCTGGCCATCATTCTGGGTGCGGTTCTTCTGATTGGATGGAATATCCGGGGAGTCTATGGAAGTATGGGAAAGGCAATCCAACAGGCTGCTTTCCAGGTTGCATCGATCATTACTACTACCGGATTTGCGACGGTCGATTTTAATATCTGGCCGGAGGTTTCCCGGACGATTCTCGTGCTTCTGATGTTTGTCGGTGCGTGTGCAGGCAGTACCGGTGGAGGTATTAAAGTTTCGCGTTTTATTATCCTGTTAAAAGCGATGAAGAAAGAGATCAAGCAGTATCTGCATCCCCGTCAGATCCGGAAAATCCGGATGGATGGAAGAGTTGTGGAACATGAAGTGGTAAGAAATGTCAATGTGTTTATGGTTGTGTATATCATGATTTTTGCGACTTCTGTGTTTATTCTGGCATTTGATAATCTGGATCTGATCACGAATTTTACGGCGGTTGCGGCAACTTTTAATAATATTGGTCCCGGACTGGAGCTGGTTGGACCGACGGCGAACTTTAATGTGTTTTCGGATGTTGGTAAGTATGTGTTGATTTTTGATATGCTGGCGGGACGGTTGGAGATTTTTCCGTTGCTGCTGGTGTTCTTTCCGGATACGTGGAGGAAGTTCTAAAATAAGAGAGGGCGTTTGCCAACATGGGGACGCCAGAAAGCCGATCGCACTGTCTGCGGCAACGTGGGCAGGGCAACTTTAAGCTAGCCGCTAACTTCGGCTATGGTTCACGAGGGTCAGCTGACCCTCGCGAAAGCCTGCGTAAGCGTCGGATCTTAAAGCTTGCCCTAACCGCCCACAAAGTGTTGCTCGCAGACAGTGCGATCGGCTTTCAGGCTGTTTATTGGCTGTAATTGTGGTGAGCGGTAAGTAAACTGTCTCCCCTGTCAAGGACATTTTGAATTAGTGTAGTGTCTATTTTTTAGATACCTACACAAAGATAATATACCCGATTTGGGACATTACATTGTTGGGGTATCCGTAGAAGTGGACGCATGACAGTGTCGGCAAGGGGAGAAGAGAAGTGGTGTAGTAACTGGGAAATGTTGGTAATGAAACATGAAAATTGATGGTTGGACAGTATAATTAGAATATGTTGATGGATTATGAAGGCGAAAAGACTGGAAACAAAGAGCCGACAGGTGTATTTGCGTGATGCGAGATACAATACCTGTCGGTTTTAATGTTTTGAGGATGGTAGCATAGTGTTTTGTGTACTACTCATCCCAGCCTTCGTAGAATCGAATATTTACGGAGATGATGCGGACGATGTCTTCCGGGGTCAGGTTCAGGTCGGAGGGATCGGAGATGCTGGGAAGGTTGGGCTCTTCTTCATCCAGTTCTACGGTGATCCAGTTGTAGGCAGCTTCGTTGGCATTCTCGATGGCTTCGTCCAGTGTATCTCCGGTGGAGGTGCAGCATTCGAGGTCTGGGAAGTAGCCGTTGTATGTTCCGTCTTCGTTTTTGCGGAAGACAGCAGGGTACATAAATTTCATAGGTAAGACTCCTTTGTTTTTTGATTCTTTGATTTAGTATAATAGTGTTTGATAGTTTGCTCCAAACGTTTTTTAGTATACAACATCTTTTGATGGTTGGCAAATAAATCGCGGAATATTATCAGTGAAACGTAACTAAATAAGAACAGTAATGTCCTTTTTTCAGAAAACAACAGTTGAGATGAAGGAAAATCAGAGATATAATAATAGAATAGAATCTGTCAGAAAAGAGAACAAAAAAGCAGGAGGGTTTTGATATGAGAAAAAATTTAGGAGCAAAAGCATATACATATCCACAGCCGGTATTTATCCTGGCAGCTTACGGAAAGGACGGAACACCGAATGCAATGAACGCAGCCTGGGGCGGCATCAGCGATGACAAAGAACTGACCATGTGCATCAGTGCCAGCCATAAGACAACGGAAGATATCCTGGCGAAAAAAGCATTTACTGTAAGTATGGCAGATGCCGCACATGTGGAAGCATGTGATTATGTGGGAATCGTTTCCGGAACCAAAGAGCCGGACAAATTCGCAAAAGCAGGATTTCACGCAGTAAAATCAGAGTTCATAGATGCACCACTGATCGAAGAACTCCCGATTGCCGTAGAATGCAGACTGAAAAGCTACGACCCGGAAAGTTGCCGGATGGTGGGAGAAATCGTAAACATCAGTGTGGATGAGCGTGTACTGGACGAGAACGGTAAAGTGGATGTGGCAAAAGCTCAGCCAATTACGTTTGATCCGTTTAACAATACCTATGTGGTACTGGGAAAAACCGTTGGAAGAGCATTTCATGATGGAATGAATCTGAAAAAATAATGTAACTGTTCAGTAACTTCACAGTTAAGATTCGATGAAGAGTTATTGAATAAAAACATCTGAACAGATGGGGGAGATACACCATGACAGTACGGATTCTGAATCATGGATGGAGTAGTTTTGGGAGCTATTGCGGACTGAACTATACATATCGGATGCGGAATGAGTCCTTCTTTTATGGAAAAAATGTTTGATCCTTTTGAACGGGAGAAGAATTCTACGCTCAGCGGTGTCCAGGGAACCGGACTTGGCCTTCCGATCGTTAAGCGGTTTGTAGAACTGATGGAAGGAACAATCGAAGCAATCTCCACTGAGGGTGTCGGAACAGAATTTATTATAAAAACAGACTTTCTGCTGGTGAGCAGGGCACTTTTGGAAACAACGAACAGACCATCAACAGTATCCGTGAAACAGCAGATCATGCATGCTAAATCAGAACACCAGGAAAACGTATCGGCGGATGTATCGGATTTATACCGAAGAAAAACGACTGCCGGTAAAACCGGGGAAAATGGAACGAGAGTTATCTTCATGACAGAAATAAGAAGATGATTCCGGAAAGTATAAAGGAAATAAAATTTTAAGTGAAAGACTCGATGCTGAGAATAAAAGCAGGCATCGAGTTTTCACATACAAAGGCTGGAGTTACCATATGAAAGAAGACAAAACCGAACAGCACTGGGACAAGCTGCTTCATATCCGCACCAGTGGAAGGGATGATTCTCACTCGGATCAGTACCGATATCCCTATGAGCCAACACCATATACTGTATTGCAACGCCTTGCGGATTCCGGGTATATCAGAAAGCACAATCTGTTGTTGGATTATGGCTGCGGAAAAGGGCGGGTGGATTTCTTTTTGTCCTGGCAGACCAGATGTCAGTCTGTCGGGATTGAATATGATGAGCGGATCTATGAAAATGCACAGAAAAATAAAGAGACAGCAGTTTCTTCCGGACGGGTATCTTTTGAAAAAGTGGATGCGACAGAATTCGTTGTCCCGGATCAGGCGGACAGAATGTATTTTTTTAATCCGTTTTCTGTAGAAATTTTGCAGCATGTGATAGCGAGAATACTGGAGTCCTATTACCGGAATATGAGACCGATCCAACTGTTCTTTTATTATCCTTCGGATGACTACATAGCGTGTCTGATGGATGTGGAAGAGTTACAGTTTGCAGATGAAATTGATTGCAAAGATCTTTTCCCAGGAGAGAATCAGCGGGAAAGAGTCGTAATATTCGAACTGGGAGAAATCGCGGGTTGAAATATTGAAAGTTAAAGAACGTGAAGGAGGAGAACATTATGGGAGATCATGAAAGGGGAAAGCTGGATGACAGTGGATTCCACTATGACGGCTGTGCAGGTGGTCCCTGTGGTTGCGATGGAGGAAGCGGAGGTTCACCGAGAAGAGGTGGCGGTGGAGATGGTCTGTGGATAATTGTGGGTCTGATCGTGGTTTTTGGAGGGGTAATCGGACTGACAGAACTGACAGGAATACCGCTGGAAAACTGGTCGACAGGGATAATACTTTTAGTGATATTTCTTCTGTTTCTGTTGTTTGGAGTGATTATTCTTTTGTTTTATTAAGAATAGAAAGAATATTCAGCATAAAAACATCACAAAAAAGAAAAAAAGATTGACAATCAAGTATACTTGAATGTTATCATAAAAGTAAACAAAAAAGAAAGAAGGGTTTTTACAATGAGTGTTGATGTAACAAAAATGCCGAAACTCGGTTTCGGGCTGATGAGACTGCCGGAGAAGGACGGGGAACTGGATCTGGAGCAGCTTTGTAAGATGGTGGATGCGTATATGACATCCGGAATGAACTATTTTGATACCGCATATATGTACTGCGGAGGAAAATCCGAGAGCATTATCAAAAAAGCGCTTGTAGAGCGTTATCCGCGTGACAGCTTTACACTGACAACGAAACTGCCACAATGGATGATGGATGAAGGAATCGACGGAAGAGACCGGATCTTTAATGAGCAGCTGGCACGTACCGGTGCGGGATATTTTGATTATTATCTGTTACATAGCGTAGAAGACGGAGCAAACTACGAAGGTTACGTCAAATACGACTGCTTCCACTGGGCGATGAAGAAAAAAGAAGAAGGACTGATCCGTCATTTCGGTTTCTCTTTCCATGGAACACCGGAACTGCTGGATAAAATTCTCTCCGAGCATCCGGAAGTAGAGATCGTACAGATCCAGATGAATTATGCAGACTGGGAGAATCCGCTGGTACAGTCCGGTCGACTGTATGAAGTTCTTCGCAGATACAACATGCCTTTCCTGGTTATGGAGCCTGTCAAAGGCGGTTCTCTTGCCAGTGCGTCTCCGGAAGTAGAGGCAGAGATGAAAAAGATCAAACCGGACGCTTCCGTAGCATCCTGGGCACTGCGCTTTGCGGCATCTCTTCCGGGCGTTGCCACAGTATTGTCCGGCATGTCCAACGAAGAGCAGATGAATGACAACCTGAAGACATTTACCAACTTCGAACCACTGTCAGAAGAAGAGCGGAAAGTAATCGAAAAAGCACAGGATGAACTGAAGAAAAATCCAACCGTTCCGTGTACTTCCTGCCGGTACTGCTGCGATGGATGTCCACAGCAGATTTCTATCCCGGATGTCTTCCGTGCGTTAAATACCATCCGTCTGTATGGAGAAAAAGATCGTGCACAGTCTTATTATGAAAAACTGACACAGACTTCCGGAAAAGCAGGTGACTGTATCCAGTGTGGCCAGTGTGAGAGTGTCTGTCCGCAGCACCTGTCCATCATTTCATTACTGGAAGAAGCATCGGAAAAACTTGACAAATAATAAAAAATGGTTCATCCATGCCCGAAAAGCGTGATAGATGCGTTAAATATGTTTTTTGTATTGCTTTTTGTTGGGGAAAATGTTAATATATTAGCAAATGAACACAAAACAAAGAATACCTGCAGAGGTGAGAAGACGCACTGCAGGTATTCTTCTGCAACAGAAAGGAACAACATATGAAGACAACACTGATTATCATGGCAGCAGGGATTGGTTCACGGTTCGGAACAGGAATCAAACAGCTGGCAAAGATGTCGGACAACGGAGAAATCATCATGGATTACTCGATCTATGATGCAAAAGAAGCAGGATTTGACAAAGTGGTTTTTGTAATCCGTAAAGATATTGAAGAAGAGTTCAAAGCGGTGATCGGAAACCGTATTGGTTCTCAGATCGAAGTGGAATATGTATATCAGGAACTCACTGATCTGCCGGAAGGCTTTACTGTTCCGGAAGGACGTAAAAAACCATGGGGAACAGGTCAGGCAGTACTGGCGTGCAAGGACGTAGTAGAAGAGCCGTTTGTGATCATCAACGCAGACGATTACTACGGAAAAGAGGCTTTCGTAAAACTGCATGATTTTCTGGTAAATGGGAAGCAGGAAGGCGAAGTCCTGAATATGGCAATGGCAGGATTTGTCCTGAAAAATACTGTCAGCGAGAACGGAGCAGTTACCCGTGGGATCTGTACCGTGGATGACGATGATATGCTGACTGATGTTCTGGAAACATCCGGTATCGCAATCGAAGCAGACGGAACGGTAGTCTGTGACAGAGAAGAAGTAAAGTCCTGGATCACACCGGATGTTCACGTGTCCATGAATATGTGGGCTGCTTATCCGGAATTTCTGGACAAGCTGGAGAGCGGATTTGCAGAATTCCTGAAAGACGAATCCGGAGATCCGTTAAAGAAAGAATATCTGATCCCGATCATCGTGGATGGTCTGTTAAAACAGAACAAAGCGACAGTGAAGGTGCTGGAGACACAGGACAAATGGATCGGAATTACTTATAAAGAAGATACAGAGCTGGCACAGGCAGGCTTCCGTGAAATGATTCGTTCCGGTAAATATCCGGCAAAGCTGTGGGATTGATTTTGAGAAAATAAAAGAGAAAATGACAAAGCATCAGGGTGAAAATCGGAGATATGGGAAGCCCCAGAATCTGATTTTAACCTGGTGCTTTTTCAGTTACGTGGATAACGGGGCAAAGTCCATTCGGTTTCTGAGCTCTTCCGGAATTTTACAAAAGTTCAGGAATCCGCATGGCTGTAAAAGTGAGACAAAAAAGGCAGAAAAAGAAAAGGGATGACATTTTGGCAGAGTTTGTATATAATAGAGGAAGTGTCAGCGAGATGAAAACGGAAAAAACGAAGGAAACAGGAGAACAGAAAATGAAAGCATATGATTATGTTGTAGTAGGAGCCGGTCTGTACGGCGCCGTATTTGCCCGGGAAGCGGTGAAAAAGGGGAAAAAGGTGCTGGTGATCGACAAACGATCAAATATTGCGGGAAATGTGTATACAGAGCAGGTAGAAGGGATTCATGTACATAAATACGGTGCCCATATTTTCCATACCAACAATAAAAAAGTGTGGGACTATGTGACATCTTTTGCGGAGTTTAACCGATTTACGAACTCCCCGGTGGCAAATTATAAGGGTGAGCTGTACAGCCTGCCGTTTAATATGTATACATTCAATAAGATGTGGGGTGTGGTGACACCGGAAGAGGCAGCAGCCAAGATCGAAGAACAGAGACAGGCAGCAGGTATCACCGAGCCGAAGAATCTGGAGGAGCAGGCGATCTCTCTGGTCGGTACGGATATTTATGAGAAACTGATCAAGGGTTATACACAGAAACAGTGGGGACGTCCGTGTACAGAGCTTCCGTCATTTATCATTCGCCGTCTGCCGGTGCGTCTGACTTTTGATAACAACTACTTCAATGCGTTGTATCAGGGAATCCCGGTAGGTGGTTACACAAAGATGGTTGCCAATATGCTTGAAGGTATCGAGGTAGAACTTGGTGTGGATTATCTTGAGAAGAAAGAGTATTATGACAGTCTGGGAGAAAAAATCGTATATACCGGACCGATCGATGCATATTTTGCATATGAACTGGGTACGCTGGAGTACCGTTCGGTACGATTCGAGACAGAGGTACTGGACAAACCGAATTTCCAGGGAAATGCAGCTGTGAACTACACAGATGCAGAGACTCCATGGACACGAATCATCGAACATAAATGGTTTGAGTTCGGAAAAGATGAGAATGGTCAGGAACTTCCGAAAACAGTCATCAGCCGGGAATACAGCTCCGAGTGGAAACCGGGCGATGAACCTTATTATCCGGTCAATGATGAAAAGAACGGAAAACTCTATGAAGAATATAAGAAACTTGCTGAGAAAGAAAATGATGTGATTTTCGGCGGCAGACTGGGTGAATATAAGTATTATGATATGGATGCGGTGATCGCAGCGGCACTGGATATGAGTGAGAGAGAGCTGGGATAATTGCATTCTGGTTATGACAGACATTTATGTATAAATATCTGAGGAAAACTAAAAACAGTGTAGTACAATGTTTGATTTCAAACCGTACTACACTGTTTTTAGCTAAACAATATATCATTTGCGTCGATAATCAGACACACTCTAGAACTCAATCTCCTTCAAATACCGTGCCACAGCATCCTGCCAGGTAGGAAGCGGCTCGAATCCGTTTTCTACGAGTTTGGATTTGTCCAGGCGGCTGTTGAACGGACGTTTTGCTTTGGATACGCCGTATTCAGCAGTGGTAACCGGAGCGACGGACACGCGGTCTTCGGAATACTCCTCACGTCCCATTGCGACAGCCTGACGGAAGATTTCTTTTGTGAAATCATACCAGCTGATATAGCCGCCCTCGTTGGTTGCGTGATAATAACCGTATTTCTCTGTCTCGATCATGTCGACCAGCAGTCGTGCCAGATCGTAGGTATAGGTAGGAGTACCGATCTGATCGGAAACAACGGTCAGCTTGTCGTGTGTCTTTGCTACGTTCAGCATGGTTTTGATAAAGTTTTTTCCGTTCTTACCGAATACCCATGCGATACGCACGATAAAATATTTATCCAGAGTGGAAGATACCGCAAGTTCTCCGTCCAGTTTGGTCTGTCCGTATACATTTAACGGTTTGTAATCCTTGCAGTCCGGCTGCCACGGTTCGGTTCCCTGTCCGTCAAATACATAGTCGGTGGAAATGTAAACCATTTTTGCATCCAGTTCTTTGCAGACAGAAGCGATATTAGCAGTTCCATCTACGTTAATGGCCTTTACTTTTGCCTGTTTGTCTTCATCCTCTGCCAGATCAACAGCAGTCCATGCAGCGCAGTGAACGACAACATCCGGGTTGATCTCGGTAAGGGTTTTACAAACAGCTTCTTTGTCTGTGATATCCATGGCAACGTAAGGCATGGTTGTGACCGGGCTTTCGTCCTGTACACCGCTGTAGGAAGGAGCGATATCACTTCCGATTCCTTCATAACCTCTTTTTGCCAGTTCATTCATCACATCGTGTCCCAGCTGTCCGGCAACACCTGTTACAAATACTTTCATATTGTTCTCTCCATAATCTATCTGCCGTAGCTGCGAAGCAAGAATATATGCCTGGCAGAACGGCAGATTTTAAATGATTTATTAGTTCAATGTCACGGTACGCACCGGCAGGAATTAGCGGTTTGCGTACATTTTCTCATAGTAGTTCTGGTATTCACCGGAGATGATGGTTTCCCACCATTCTTTGTTATCCAGATACCACTGAATGGTTTTTTTGATACCGTCTGCGAATTTGGTTTCCGGCAGCCAGCCCAGTTCGTTGTGGATCTTGGTCGGATCGATGGCATAACGCATGTCATGACCTTTTCTGTCAGATACATAGGTGATCAGGCTTTCCGGTTTACCCAGTTCTTTACAGATGATTTTTACGATATCGATGTTTTTCATCTCATTGTGACCACCGATGTTATATACTTCGCCGACACGACCGTTGTGGATGATCAGGTCGATCGCTTTGCAGTGATCTTCTACATACAGCCAGTCACGGACATTTTCACCTTTTCCGTATACAGGAAGTGGTTTGTCATTCAGTGCATTGGCGATCATCAGTGGAATCAGTTTTTCCGGAAAATGATACGGTCCATAGTTGTTGGAGCAGCGGCTGATGGTAACAGGCAGACCATAAGTACGATGGTAAGCCAGAACCAGAAGGTCAGCACCTGCTTTGGAGGAGCTGTACGGGCTGCTGGTGTGGATCGGAGTCTCTTCGGTAAAGAACAGGTCCGGGCGATCCAGAGGCAGATCTCCGTATACTTCATCGGTAGATACCTGATGATATCTCTTGATACCGTATTTTCTGCAGGCATCCATCAGGACAGCAGTACCTTTGATGTTGGTATCCAGGAATACTTCCGGGTTCTCGATGGAACGGTCTACGTGGCTTTCTGCTGCGAAGTTTACAACCATATCCGGATGTTCTTCTTCGAACAGTTTGTATACAGCTTCACGGTCTGTGATGCTTTCTTTTACAAAACGGAAGTTCGGATTGTCCATAACAGGAGCCAGAGTGGACAGGTTACCTGCATAAGTCAGGCAGTCCAGGCATACGATCCGATAATCCGGGTATTTTTTCAGCATATGGAAAATAAAGTTGCTTCCGATAAATCCGGCACCGCCGGTAACAATAATATTCATAACATTTCTCCTTTTGGGTGTCAGGCACCATTAAAAATTTAATAACAAATCCGGGAACGCAGCGGTATTAGCGGCGTGCATCCAGATATTTGCCGTTCAGAACGTCCATCAGATACTGACCGTACTGATTTTTTTTCAGCAGTTCGTATACTTTCAGAACTTCTTCTTTTGAGATCCAGCCGTTTAAGTAAGCGATTTCTTCCAGACATGCGATTTTTCTGTGCTGGTGAGTTTCCATGGTTTTTACGAAGTTGGTAGCATCTACCAGACTTTCATGTGTACCGGTATCCAGCCAAGTAAATCCCTGTCCCAGAAGTTCTACATTTAACTGTCCTTCTTCCAGATAGATGCGGTTCAGATCGGTAATTTCCAGTTCGCCACGTGCACTTGGTTTCAGATTCTTAGCGTATTCCACTACTTTATTGTCGTAGAAATACAGACCGGTCACACAGTAATTGCTCTTCGGATGTTCCGGTTTCTCTTCGATGGAGATGGCTTTTCCTTCACTGTCGAATTCTACGATACCGAAACGCTCCGGATCGTCCACGTAATAACCGAAGACAGTAGCACCTTTTCCAGTTTTTGCATTTTCTACCGCTGCGTGCAGACGTTTGGTCAGTCCGTGACCGGCGAAAATGTTGTCACCCAGAACCATAGCTACAGAGTCATCACCGATGAATTCTTCTCCGATGATGAATGCCTGTGCCAGTCCGTCCGGACTTTCCTGTACAGCATAGGACAGATTCACACCGAACTGATGACCGTCGCCTAACAGCTCTTTGAAACGCGGGGTATCCTGCGGGGTGGAGATGATCAGGATATCACGGATGCCTGCGTTCATCAGAACAGACATCGGATAGTAGATCATCGGTTTGTCATAGATGGGAAGTAGCTGTTTGGAAGTTACCATGGTCAGAGGATAAAGGCGTGTGCCGGATCCTCCTGCTAAAATGATTCCTTTCATGAGTATTCTCCTTTCAGATCATTTGTTATAACTATTCAGTAGGTAGTATCCCGCGAGATGTTTTGGCATGAATATGTCAAAATCCCAAGACATACAAGTCAAAATGCCATCACCGAAGGTTTAAATGCATTTTGACTCGTAACTGTGAAGGTACTGAACAGTTACCATTTGTTTTTTCAGTTCCGTATCCTAAGATGATACCATTATAAAAGGTGACCTTAGGTCACCTTCAAGCATTTTTTTAAAATTTTGGTAAAATTGTTGGTTTTTACTTATAGGACAGAGAAAAACAGAAGGAAAATTTAGTAATTGCAAATAAAAATCCCGGCATCTTTTGTGATATGCAATCCTTTTTCTGTTTTTTTCTTTACAAAGGAACGAAATTCTTTGTAGTGGTCAAGCAGGTACTGATTCTGATTGCCGTGGCAGGAGAGGATATAGGAGATCAGAGGCTCCGGGTCGGACACCAGAAGACCGTCTTCATAAGAGATCCATTCCACACGGGAAAACCAGGGTTCGAGCACGTGTGCGCCGTTTTCACGACCGAATTTTTCATATAATTTGTTGGCGGAGAGCACGATCCGCTCATCAAACCGGCTGACCAGCTGACTGATTTCTTTCATATGAGAGTTGCCATAGGTACTGCATAAGAACCGCCCACCCGGTTTCAGTACCCGCCGGACTTCTTTACACACATTTTCCAGATTGTCACAGTAGAACAGCACGTGGTTGGCGATCACGAGATCATAGCTTTCAGAAGCTGCCGGAATCTTTTCACAGTCAAAAGCAGCGAAAGAAAACCGGGAATCTCTGGCTCCCAGTGCACGTCTTGCATCGCGCAGCATCCCGTCGGAGATGTCGGAGAGGGTAAGGTGGATGTTCTGAGGAAGCAGAGAGATGTTTTGTTTCCATAAAGCACCGTCCCCACATCCCAGTTCCAGAACGTTCATGCCGGACTGCAGATGACACTGTGAATAGATCCACGGAAACCATCCTTCTTTATTTATAGAGTATAAACTGTGCAGCTTGATTCGGGCTGCAATGTTAGTTGCGTTCTGATACTGATTCTTCATACTCTTTTCCATACCGGTCAGATGGATCAGATCAAGCATCTGGTTCCAGTCGATGGTGTGCTGGGTCTGGATCGCATCGGAAGTATCCTGAATCGCCTTCTCCACCAGCTGTAATTGTTCAATCCGGTCGCGTACCAGTTTCAGCTGTACATCCAGAGAATCCCGCATAAAATGATAGTCCGTATCATTGATCGTCATATCCCGGATATCATCCAGCGAAAATCCCAGAAACTTCAACAACAGGATCTGCTGCAGCCGCGCCAGATCCTCATCCGTGTAAAACCGCGCACCTGCGTCACTTACATAGGAAGGTTTTAAAATATTCTGTTTATCATAATAACGGATCGTCCGAAGCGTCACATGCGCCATACGGGCAAATTCCCCGGAAGAGTAGTAGCCCTCTTTTTTCATAGATTATACGCCTTTCTGTGTATGAAAAAATAATTACGAAAATAGATAAAAACAGTATAGCAGACGGGGGGAGAGAAAGCAAATTGGTCTTTTTCGATAAAAACGAAAAACCCCGTGTGATAAAAAACAAAAATAGCAGGAAATAGGGAGAAATATTCGTGACAAAACAACAGACTGATGGTAGAATATTCCAGATAAGGGGTGTCATGGGGCATGCCTGCTTTTTGATTTACGCGAGCAACGAGCCAAAGTCCGTGCTTGCACGAGACCTTGGCGACTGCCGCGATAACGAGCGCCAGCGAGTGTACGCGAGCAACGAGTCAAAGTCCGTGCATGCACGAGATCTGGGCGACTGTCGTGATAACTTGAGAAACTCGCGGAGCGTGTTTCTCATAGTTTATTTGAGCTACAAGTCAGAATCTGACTTCTTATGAAACCTTGATGATCGCTAAGACAACGAGTAAAATTTTCGGAGTGTATTTTATCTCGTTTTAGAGAAGGTTTTATGGAGATAGGGCATCAGGAAGCATTGTGGCCGGGATGCATGGCACATTCTTATAAAAGAATATTTAAAGACAGAATAAACAGGACAGAAGGGGGATTTATGCTGGGAAACGTAAGGAAAAAATTTATTGGAGACAAGCAGTTTTATAAGATGGTACTTGCGATCGCCATACCGATCATGATCCAGAACGGAATCACAAACTTTGTAAGCCTGCTGGACAACATCATGGTTGGTCAGATCGGAACGGAGCAGATGTCGGGGGTTGCAATTGTCAATCAGCTGATCTTTGTATACAATTTGTGTATCTTCGGCGGGGTGTCCGGTGCGGGAATCTTTACCGCGCAGTATTTTGGACAGAAAGATGATGAAGGTATCCGTCATACCTTCCGGTTCAAATTATGGGTATCCGCGATTCTGACTGCGCTGGTTATTGTGATTTTTATCATCGGTGGAGAAAGTCTCATCCAGATCTATCTGAACGGCAGTAGCGATGGCGGTGATCTGGCGGCTGCCCTTCGCTATGGAAGACAGTACATGCTGGTGATGTTATGCGGACTGCCGGCCTTTATGATGGTACAGACATATGCGAGTACACTTCGTGAGTGCGGAGAGACGATGGTGCCGATGAAAGCCGGTGTGACAGCGGTTCTGGTGAATCTGGTATTTAACTATCTGCTGATCTACGGAAAGTTCGGTTTTCCGGAACTCGGTGTTGTCGGTGCGGCGATCGCAACGGTGCTGTCGAGATATGTGGAGATGGCGATTGTTTTAATCTGGACCCACAAACACAAAGAAATCAATACCTATATCGTCGGACTCTACAAGACCATGAAGATTCCGGGATATCTGATAAAGAAATTTATTATCAAAGGCTCTCCGCTGCTCTTTAACGAGACACTGTGGGCTGCAGCACAGGCTACACTGATGCAGTGTTATTCGGTGCGCGGGCTGAGCGTAGTAGCGGCGTTCAATATTGCGAATACGATTGCAAACTTATTTAATGTAGTATTTATCGCCCTGGGTGATTCGGTAGCCATAGTGGTAGGACAGAGGCTGGGTGCCGGCAAGATGGATGAGGCAAGGGATCTGGACAACAAGATGATCGCCTTTTCTGTGATGTGCTGTACCGGTGTTGCGATTGTGATGTTCCTGATCGCGCCGCTGTTTCCACAGCTGTATAACACTGACAGTACGACAAGACATCTGGCAGAATACCTGATTATGACACAGGCAGTCTTTATGCCGCAGAATGCATTCCTGCATGCGACATATTTTACCCTGCGTTCCGGTGGCAAGACAGTGGTCACGTTCTTTTTCGACAGCGTCTTCGTGTGGATCGTCAGCGTGCCGATCGCCTTTGTGCTGAGCCGGTTTACCGATTTGTTTGTAGTAGTGATTTTCGCATGCGTCAATATTGCAGACTGGATCAAATGCGTGATCGGCTTTGTACTGGTTAAGAAAGGCGTCTGGTTACAGAATATTGTGTCGCAGAAAGAATGATAAACAGTGTCGGGCATGGTGAACAATAAAAAGAAAAATAGCAGAAAAATAAGACTTGCAATTTAAAATATGGTAGTGTATAATATTTGACGTATGAATAAACGAGATGGTCCTCTGTTACAAAAGGTATTAAGAACATCCAGGAACAAAAGGAGAAAAAAGATGAACGAAATTATTAAAAACATCGAAGCTGCTCAGCTGAAAGCAGAAGCACCGGCATTCAACGTTGGTGACACCGTAAAAGTTTATGGTAAAATCAAAGAAGGAAACCGCGAAAGAATTCAGATCTTCGAAGGTATCGTAATTAAAAAACAGGGCGGAAGTTGCCGTGAAACTTTCACAGTAAGAAAGAACTCTAACGGTATCGGCGTAGAAAAAACATGGCCGCTGCATTCTCCGAACGTAGAGAGAGTAGAAGTAGTAAGACGTGGTAAAGTAAGACGTGCAAAACTGAACTACTTAAGAGACCGTGTTGGTAAAGCAGCTAAGGTAAAAGAACTGGTAAAATAATTCACAGGTAGAGGAGCAGGGGCAAATACATCATGTACTTGCCCCTGTTTCCGTTTACGCGGGCAATGAGTCAAAGTCCGTGCTTGCACGAGGTCTTGACGACTGCCACGATAATGAGTAAATTTTGCGAAGAGTATGTTATCTCGTTATCGCGTTACTGTGGGAAAACTCTGAGGCAAATGAATATGGGATTTTTTAAAGCAAGGTATGTAAGAGACTATGTGGCAGCTGCCAAGTTAAAAGCAGCTGTTATCTGGGCGGCAGAGATCGCAGCGGTGCTTATCCTCGGCATTGTACTGGCGGTTGGTTATGGAAAAATCACCGTTATGCAGGAAGGTTCTATGGATCCTACGTTAAATGCAGGAGATGTACTTCTGGTCGATCGCATGGCATACAGATTCAGTACGCCGAAGAGGGGAGATATCATCGTATATAAAACAGGCGATGATAAAAAAGCAAGTACACATATCAAACGGATCATCGGACTTCCGGGAGAGACGATACAGATCAAGGACGGACAGATCCTGATAGACGGGGAGACCTATCAGGAAAACGGCGAATTTCCAGGGATTGAAAATGCAGGAGTTGCTGAGACGAAGGTGGCACTGGACAGCGGAGAGTATTTTGTGCTGGGTGATAACCGGAACAACAGTGAAGACAGCCGATACGCCGATATGGGAAATGTCAAGAAAAGAAATATCATCGGTAAGGTCTGGTTTATTGCGTCACCGTGGAGCAGGTTCGGATTCGTATAGAATGAGGTAAGCAGATGAATTTACAATGGTATCCAGGTCATATGACCAAGGCAAAACGGCAGATGCAGGAAGATCTGAAACTGATCGATCTGATCATCGAACTGGTGGACGCCCGCATCCCGTTAAGCAGCAGAAACCCGGATATTGATGAACTGGGTAAAAATAAGGCAAGACTGATCCTGTTAAACAAATCAGATCTTGCAGATGAAAGATATAACGAGCAGTGGTCCGCGTATTTTCAGAAAAAAGGATTTTACGTGGTAAAAGTGAATGCTAAATCAGGTGCGGGACTCAAGTCTATCCAGGGCGTGATCCAGGAAGCTTGTAAGGCAAAGATCGAGAGAGACAGAAGAAGAGGAATCAAGAACCGTCCGATTCGTGCAATGGTTGTAGGTATTCCAAATGTAGGTAAATCCACATTTATCAACTCCTACGCAGGAAAAGCCTGTGCAAAGACCGGAAACAAACCGGGTGTGACAAAAGGAAAGCAGTGGATCCGTCTGAATAAGACACTGGAACTTCTGGACACACCTGGTATCCTCTGGCCGAAATTTGAGGATCAGGAAGTGGGAAAACGACTGGCGTTTATCGGATCTATCAAGGACGAGATCCTGAATCTGGAGGAACTGTCTCTGGAACTGCTGGATTATATCCGCACGAATTATCCGGGCCTGTTAAATACTCGTTACGGTATCGAGGAAGATGGCACACCGGTATCTCTTCTGGAAGCAGTAGCAGATAAGAGAAGATGTCTGATCCGCGGGCAGGAGATCGACTATGCGAAAGCGGCAGGAATCGTGATGGAAGAATTCCGTAACGGTAAAATCGGAAGAATCACACTGGAATTTCCACCGGTTGAGGAGGAAACTGCACATGAAGACCATCCGGGAGATTAAAGAAGAATTACAGGCGGCGTCGGGAACAGAGAGAGAAAAACTTCTGGAACCGTACCGGGAGGATACCCGAAGCGGCGTAGTCAGTCTGGTGAAAAAATACGACCGGGAAAAAGAACTGCTGGAGAAAGAAAAACAGCGGATTGAAGATATGAAAGTCTATGAGAACACCTACAGTCACGTGGGCTGGATCTGCGGCATCGATGAAGCAGGACGTGGCCCGCTGGCGGGACCTGTTGTGGCAGGTGCGGTGATTTTGCCGGAAGACAGCAAGATCCTCTGGCTGAACGACTCCAAGCAGCTGTCAGCAAAGAAAAGAGAAGAACTCTATGATGTGATCATGGAAGAAGCGATCAGCGTTGGTGTTGGGTATGCAAGTCCGGCACGAATCGATGAGATCAATATTTTACAGGCAACCTATGAAGCGATGCGGGAAGCCATCTCAAAACTGGCTGTCAAGCCACAGATCCTGTTAAATGATGCGGTGACGATCCCTAAGATCGAGATTCCACAGGTGCCGATCATCAAAGGGGACGCCAAAAGCGTTTCAATCGCAGCTGCAAGTATCATCGCGAAGGTCACTAGGGATCGGTTAATGGCAGAATATGATAAGATCATGCCGGAATATGGATTTGCATCTCATAAGGGATACGGATCGAAAAGTCATATCGAAGCGATTCGGCAATACGGTCCGTCACCGATCCACAGAGCAACATTTATCAAGAACTTTCTGTAATCCGGGATGGATGAAGCTACTGATTTTGGATGAAAATGTCTGAAAACAAAACAGATCACGTAATTCAGTTTTCTGTAAAATAAGAGGAAACTATATTTGAATAAAAGAAAAACAGGACAGGAGCAGGAGGTGAAAGCCGCCTGCTTCTTGAAAACACAGAGATACCAGATACTGGAACGAAATTACCGCTGCAAAAAGGGAGAGATCGACCTGATTGCCCGGGAGGGGCAGTATCTGGTATTTGTGGAAGTGAAATACAGATCAACAAACGAAAGCGGTCTGCCGGAAGAAGCCGTAGATCTGCGGAAACAGCGACAGATCTCCCGGGTGGCAGCCTGGTATCTGACAGAGAAAGGTCTAGATATCTATACACCGTGCAGATTCGATGTGGTGGCGATTGAGGGAGAAGAAATCCGGCTTTACCGGGATGCATTTTTCTACCAGGGTTAAAAGAAGAAATCTGGGAGACAGAAACATCTGCAAATATGGAAAAACAGATAGAAAGTCTTTCAAAAAAGATGAAATACAGAAAACAAACAGCCAGTATCAGAAAATAAAACAGTACAGCAGGAGAGCAGATTATGGACATTCATTGGAAACATGAACATACAGGAGATATGGAAGTCAGACAACGGGACGGTGTAACTTACCTTTCTTATCCAAGACTGGAACGGGAATCCGCCATTGTACACGGTTTCAGCACCCGTCTGGGCGGTGTGAGTGAGGGCTGTCTCGGAAGCATGAATCTCAGCTTTTCCAGAGGTGACAACCCGGAAAATGTACTGGAAAACTACCGGAGAATCAGCAAAGCCATTGGATTTTCGGTAGAAAGCATCGTTACTTCTGATCAGACTCATACGACAAATGTGCGTCAGGTAGGAAAAGAAGACTGCGGATGCGGCGTCCTAACACCACGGACCTTTCATGACATCGACGGTCTGATCACTAACGAGCCGGGTGTAACTCTTGCTACGTTTTACGCCGATTGCGTCCCCTTATATTTCTATGATCCAATCCACAAAGCCATCGGTCTGTCCCATTCCGGCTGGCGGGGAACTGTAGGAAACATCGCAAAAGCAACCGTAGAAGCCATGCAGAAAGCCTATCACACCGACCCGGCAGACCTCATCGCAGCCATCGGTCCCTCCATCTGCCAGGACTGCTACGAAGTAAGCGAAGACGTCATCGAAGAATTCCGTCAGGCTTATCCGGAAACCCTCCACAAAAAACTCTTCTACCGGAAACCAAACGGAAAGTACCAGCTAAACCTCTGGGAAGCCTGCCACCAGAACTTCCTCACCAGTGGCATACGTGAAGAAAATATCCTCACCCCCAACCTCTGCACCTGCTGCAACCCCGATTTCCTCTATTCCCACCGCGCCTCCCACGGCAAACGAGGAAACCTCGCAGCCTTCCTGGGACTACGATAAAGAAAGAACCATATACATACAAAAACACTGTGTACGTTCAAATAACCATTATTATAATGTTTATTTGAACGTACACAGTGTTTTTATATATAAATATAATTTGAATATATGAATAAGATTGCTACTGATATATCTATTTGAAAGAATATCTAAAAATCATCAAACACTTTCCGAACAGCGGTTGAGTTTTTGCCAATATCAGTAAACGACCCGGGGGATCAGGGGCTGGAAACACTTTGTGAGCGGTTAGAGAAAGATTTTAGATCCGGCGCTTAGAAGAACTTGACAGTGAGCGGCTCTCCGCGAACTGGCACATAGTTCTTCTTAGCGACTAGCTAAAATTTTCTCTGCTCACGTTTCCAGCCCCTGATCCCCCGGGTCGTTTACGTACGCCTTAAAAAAACTTTTCTAAGAAACTCTATTTTTTCTCTTCTCTGTTCTTAGCAAGCAATTTTGTAATCTTAGAAGTCGTAGACCGAACCTTCTCAACCGAAACATCATGATTCAGAGTATCCATAATACTTGCCAGATATTTACCCATAGCAGCAGGCTCATAATAAGGACGATCCAACAACTCCGGTGTATGATAATTCAGGTCCGTAGTAATCACTTTATGGATATAACCCTTTTCATAATACTCATCAAACTTCTCCAGTCCATCTGTAAACAGACCAAACGTAGTACAAACAAATACACGATTTGCATTCCGATCTTTCAGCTGTTTTGCCACATCCAGCATGCTCTCGCCGGAAGAAATCATATCATCAATAACGATCACATCCTTGCCGGCTACAGAGTCGCCCAGGAACTCATGAGCAACGATCGGGTTTTTACCATTTACAACGGTAGAATAATCACGACGTTTGTAGAACATACCCATATCAACACCAAGAATATTGGAGAAATATACAGCTCTTGCCATAGCACCTTCATCCGGGCTGATGATCATCAGATGTTCGTTGTCGATCTGCAGATCCGGTACGGAACGAAGCAGCGCTTTCAGGAACTGATAAGTAGGCATGAAATTATCAAAACCGGACAGCGGAATTGCATTCTGTACACGAGGATCATGAGCGTCGAAAGTGATAATATTGGAAACACCCATACTAACCAGCTCCTGCAGAGCCATTGCACAGTCCAGAGATTCACGTTTGCTGCGTTTATGCTGTCTTCCTTCATACAGGAACGGCATAACAACGTTGATACGGTGAGCTTTTCCTGTAGCAGCAGCGATGATACGTTTCAGATCCTGGAAATGATCATCCGGAGACATATGATTTTCATAACCATTTACTTTATAAGTGATACTGTAGTTGGTGATATCGCAAAGAATGAAAAGATCCACTCCACGGATAGATTCGTTGATGACACCTTTTGCTTCACCGGTACCGAAACGAGGGCAGTCACAGTCAATAAGGAAAGATTCCTCTGCATATCCTGACCATGCGATGCCGTTAGTCCGGTGCTCCATAAGCTCTTTACGGAACTGAACCAGATAATCATTGACGGTTTTTCCCAGTTCTTCACAGCCTTTCAGCGCTGCGATTTTAATAGGTGCGACTGGAATGGATTTTTCCAATAAGTCTAAGTTTGCCATAATAACCTCCAAATAAAGTGATTTAACCTGTTGTATTTTACACGATTTTTACAGACATAATAGTTATACCATTAGAAACTAAAGCCCGTCAAGAATATGTAGAATTCTTGTGAAAAATAACGGGAAAAACAGTATTTTCCGGCTTTTCCTTGACAATTCGGGGCGGTTTCTATATAGTAAGGTAGCGGAAAGAACCTGAAAATGTTCGTAAGTGTTCAATACTTGTAACTGTTCAGTACCCTCACGGTTACGAGTCAAAATACCTCGCGGAATATTTCCGGTGGAATAGTTATAATTGTTCTTACCAGGAGAACGGAGAAAGTTGAATGAAAAAAAACAAACATATTATAAAGATGGTTCAGCCCGGGAGTATAGCCGAAGAACTGGAGATCGAACCGGGAGATGAACTGATTTCCATCAATGACCAGAAGATCGAAGATGTTTTCGATTATCATTATCTGGTAAACGATGATTATCTGACAGTACTGATCCGTAAGACCAACGGGGAAGAATGGGAACTGGAGATTGAAAAAGATTATGAGGAAGATCTGGGGATCGAGTTCGATAATGGACTGATGGATGAATATCGTTCCTGCAGAAACAACTGTATTTTCTGTTTTATCGATCAGATGCCGCCGGGGATGCGGGAAACTTTGTATTTTAAAGACGATGATTCCCGTCTTTCTTTTTTGCAGGGTAATTATGTAACACTTACAAATATGAGTGATCATGACATCGACCGTATCATAAAGTACCATCTGGGGCCAATCAATATTTCTTTCCAGACAACCAATCCTCAGCTTCGCTGTAAGATGCTCCATAACCGGTTCGCCGGGGATATTTTTCCAAAGGTGCAACGGTTATACGAAGCCGGAATTGAAATGAATGGTCAGATTGTTCTGTGTAAAGGCGTGAATGACGGAGAGGAACTGGAACGGAGTATCCGGGATCTCAGCCGGTATCTGCCGCATCTTCGAAGCGTCTCGATCGTTCCTGTTGGACTGAGTAAATACAGGGATGGTCTGTACCCACTGGAGCCATTTACAAAAGAAGATGCTCAAAATGTACTGGAATGCGTTCACAGATGGCAAAAAATGCTGTATGCTGAATATGGCCTGCATTTTATTCATTGCAGTGACGAATGGTATATCCTGGCAGAGCAGTCCATGCCGCCGGAAGAACAGTACGATGGATATCTGCAGCTGGAAAATGGCGTAGGTATGTTGCGGCTTTTGGATACTGAGATACAGGAGACGGTGCAGGGTCTGGAGGGAAATGACACGTTTCGACATTTTTCGGTAGCGACCGGAAAACTGGCAGCGCCTTATATAGAAAAGAATATTTCGTATGTTCAGGAAAAGTTTCCGAATATTCATGGGACGGTCTATGCGATCCGAAACGACTTCTTTGGTCCGATGATCACCGTATCCGGTCTGATCACAGGACAGGATCTGATCGCACAGCTGAAAGATCAGGATCTTGGGGAACGACTTCTGATCCCGTGCAATATGCTTCGTGCGGGAGAAAATGTGTTCCTGGACGATATTACCGTAGAAGAAGCAGAAGAAGCGTTACAGATAAAAATCACTGTGGTAAATGAAGATGGTGCATCTTTTGTACACGCAGTGGTAGATGATACAATATTGGAAAATCATAAAAGGAGGCAGATCTATGAGCAAGCCGATTGTAGCAATTGTGGGACGACCTAATGTGGGTAAATCCACATTATTCAATGCCCTGGCAGGAGAGACTATTTCCATTGTAAAAGATACACCGGGTGTAACAAGAGACCGTATCTATGCGGATGCAACCTGGTTAAACTACAGTTTTACACTGATCGATACCGGCGGTATTGAGCCGGAGAGCAAGGATGTTATCCTGGCGCAGATGAGAGATCAGGCACAGATCGCGATTGATACCGCAGATGTTATTATTTTTATCACCGATGTGCGCCAGGGACTGGTAGATGCCGATTCCAAAGTGGCTGATATGCTGAGAAGAAGTGGCAAACCGGTACTTCTGGTGGTGAATAAAGTAGACAGTTTTGCAAAATTCATGCCGGATGTATACGAATTCTATAATCTTGGCATCGGCGATCCGATTCCGATCTCCGCATCCAGCAAGCTGGGTATGGGTGATATGCTTGACGAAGTGGTAAAATATTTCCCGACCGAAGAAGAGGAAGAGGAGGAAAATGAGATTCCTCATATCGCTATCGTAGGAAAACCAAACGTAGGAAAATCCTCTATTGTCAATAAATTACTGGGACAGAACCGTGTGATCGTATCAAATGTTGCTGGAACCACCCGTGATGCCATCGATACCAACGTGATGTGGAACGGAAAAGAATATGTATTTATCGATACCGCAGGTCTTCGAAGAAAAAATAAGATCAAAGAAGAACTGGAACGTTACAGCATTATCCGTACCGTAACGGCTGTAGAACGTGCCGATGTGGTCATCGTGGTCATCGATGCGGTAGAAGGGATCACGGAACAGGATGCCAAGATCGCCGGTATTGCCCATGAACGCGGAAAAGGTGTTATCATTGCAGTGAATAAATGGGACGCGGTCGAGAAAGATGATAAAACCATTTACAAATATACAAATAAGGTTCGTGAAGTCCTGGCGTACATGCCGTATGCGGAAATCCTGTTTATCTCCGCTCAGACCGGACAGCGTCTTCCAAAACTGTTCGAGACGATCGATATGGTACTGGAAAATCAGACACTGCGTATCCAGACCGGTGTGCTCAACGAGATCATGACGGAAGCGATCGCGATGCAACAGCCACCGTCAGACAAAGGAAAGCGTCTGAAACTGTACTATATGACACAGGTATCCATCAAACCGCCGACATTTGTTATCTTTGTCAATGATAAAGAACTGATGCATTTTTCTTATACCCGTTATCTTGAAAACAAGATCCGTGAAGCATTCGGTTTCAGGGGAACTTCTCTGAAGTTTATCATTCGGGAAAGAAATGGTGAAAAATAAGAATTATTAGATCCGGGGAGGGATATTTATGGAACGGATTCTCTGTGTTCTGATCGGATATATCTGTGGACTTTTCCAGACCTCTTATCTGTATGGAAAAGTACACGGTATCGATATCCGTAATTACGGAAGCGGAAATGCCGGAACGACCAATGCACTGCGTACACTGGGCGCAAAGGCAGGAGCAATCACACTGCTTGGAGACTGTTTTAAATGTGTGATCGCGGTTGTGATCGTACATCTGATTTTTGGAAAAAGCCATCCGGAGATGATCCGGCTGCTGGGAATGTATGCGGCAGCGGGAACGATCCTCGGACATAATTTTCCGTTTTACCTGAACTTTAAAGGAGGAAAAGGAATTGCTGCTACAGCAGGTCTGCTGTTATCGTTTGATCTGCGGCTGACACTGGTTGCAGCCATTGTGTTCCTTGCAGTATTTTTCCTTACCCACTATGTATCACTGGGATCTCTGCTGGTTTATGTGGTATTTGTGGCAGGTATCATTATCATGGGACAGAACGGACAATTTACGGGAATGAGTCAGGCAAATATTTATGAAATGTATGTGCTTGCCATCTTGCTTGCCATCCTTGCATATTACAAACACTGGCCGAATATTCTGCGTCTGATCCATGGAAATGAAAATAAAACATATCTGAAAAAGAAAAAAGCATAATGGAGGTGTCATATGAAGAAAATCGGCGTACTGGGAGCCGGAAGCTGGGGAACTGCCCTCACGTGGCTTCTGACAAATAACGGACATGAAGTAACTTTGTGGTCTATCATGGAAGCTGAAGTGGAGATGCTTCGCACAAAAAGAGAACATACTTCCAAACTTCCGGGTGTAAAACTGCAGGAAAGTATTCAGCTGACAAGCAATCTGGAAGAAGCAATGGCAGACAAGGATGTACTGGTACTGGCAGTGCCGTCTCCATATACCAGAAGCACCGCACAGAAGATGGCACCATATCTGAAAAAAGGCCAGATCGTTGTCAACGTGGCGAAAGGTGTGGAAGAGCATACGCTGATGACCTTAAGTCAGATCATCGAAGAAGAACTGCCGGAAGCAAATGTTGCCGTATTATCCGGTCCGAGCCATGCGGAAGAGGTTGGAAAAGGTCTTCCGACAACCTGTGTGGTGGGAGCGAGAACGAGACAGATAGCAGAATATCTGCAGGAAATCTTCATGAGTCCGGTTTTCCGTGTTTACACAAGTCCGGATGTTCTTGGTATCGAACTGGGAGCGGCCTTGAAAAATGTCATCGCGCTGGCCGCAGGTGTAGCAGATGGTCTTGGCTACGGAGACAACACAAAAGCAGCTCTGATCACCAGAGGAATCGCAGAGATCTCCCGCCTTGGTATCGCAATGGGTGCACATGCGAGAACCTTTTACGGACTGTCCGGTATCGGTGATCTGATCGTTACCTGCGCAAGCGTACACAGCCGTAACCGTAAAGCAGGTTATCTGATGGGCAAGGGATATACCATGCAAGAAGCCATGGATGAAGTCAAGATGGTGGTAGAAGGGGTATATTCTGCGAAGGCAGCACTGGGACTGGCTGAAAAATATGGGGTGGAAATGCCGATTATTGCGGAAGTCAATAAAGTGTTGTTTGAAGATAAGAACGCTGCGGATGCGGTGAATGAGCTGATGCAGAGAATGAAAAAGGATGAGCTTGGAGTTGAACTCTGGGATGATGAGAAATAGAAGAGTGATGTAAAACAGACGCCCGCCCGGGAATCATTCCCGGGCGGGCTGTTTTTTATATACCTTTATCCTTTAGATCACGAATCCCTGCATATCCTCCGGTATCCCTGCACTTCTGAATTTCTCATCCAGGGCATCGATCGTCTTCATTTCCATGTCGGTCAGTTCGAAATCAAAAATATCTGCATTTTCCGCAATCCTCTCAGGATTTACCGACTTCGGAATAGCAGAGATTCCTTTCTGTACCAGCCACCGCAGACCTATCTGTGCCGGCGATTTTCCGTAAGTTTCTCCTATATGAATCATTGTATCTTTTTTGAGATAAGCCCCACGGGCAAGCGGTGCATAAGCCTGTACGGCAATGCCTCGTTCCTTACAATACTCGTACAGGTCTGACTGATTCCACAGTGGATGATACTCTATCTGATTCACTGCCGGAACGATTCCGGAAGTCTGAAACAGTGCTTCCAGATGGGAAATCTCAAAATTACTTACGCCAATCGCTTTTGCCTGACCGGATTCCCGGATGCGCTCCAGTGCCTGCCAGGAATTGATAAAACAACCGGGTACCGGCCAGTGGATCAGATAAAGATCCACATAATCAAGTCCGAGTCGATCCAGACTTCGTTGAAAGGCCCCGTCAATATCTCCGATTCGCTGTGCGGTATTCCATAATTTTGTTGTGATAAAAAGTTCTTTCCGTGGAACAGAAGAAGACCGGATTCCCCGCCCTACCCCTTCTTCGTTTTTATAAGCAGAAGCTGTGTCAATTAACCGATAGCCAAGATCCAGAGCGGTGGAGATAGCGCCTTCCACTTCACCGGGTGCGGTAGCTTTATATACGCCAAGCCCCAGAAGCGGCATGCTGGCATTTGTGTTCAAAGTCAATGATGGGATGTTTGACATGATGTAAACCTCCTCTCGTAACATCCGGCATTTTCGAAAAGCACAAAAATGACCGAAAATCCCAATTTCTATTCATTATATCATGGAAATGTGAAATAATTAGGGCGAAAATATTACGAAGCTGTGACATGAAGGCGATACGGAAGATCAAAGACCCTATCCCCGGGATAGGATAAACCATCAACGATACATGTTAACGAATTAACAAAGCAAAGCGTGAAAATCGGAGACTGCGTCATTTCTTACAAAAATCCCCTGTTGTATATAAAAAAGTACAGCTGAATTTATAAATATTTTGCATAGATTCTATTGAATACCATAGGGAAAAGGAGTATAATAAAACATAATTGACAAAAGATTGTCATATCCCCCATTGGGGGAAAAGCAGAGAAAGGAGTAGGACATGCACTTATTAAAAGATGAGAACGGAAATGTAATTCCACATGGTGATGGCCCTGCCCATAAACATGAGCATGACCATGACCATGGATGTGAAGAACATGCATGCGACGGATGCAGTGGCGGTTCTGACAAATGTAAGAACGAATCTGTAGCACTGTTAAACTATATGGTGGATCATAACGAACATCATGCAGCAGAACTCGATCAGATGGCTGACAACCTGGCAAAACTGGGTATGGATACAGCTGCAAAGCAGATCAAAGAAGCAGTAGCTGATTTCCAGAAAGGCAATCTCAGATTGCGTCTGGCACTCACAACAGTAAAAGAAGAGCTGAAAGAGTTTTAATCAGTGTTTTACAGACTGCATATGACATCTTGGTAAAAGGAGGAATAGCAAATGTGTCTGGCTACTGTATATAAAGAAAGCGATGATACTGTCATCTGCCGGAATGTAAGCAAGATTCTGGTAGAGGGTGAAAAAGTTATTATCCGCGATATCATGGGAGAAGAGACCAGCATTGAAGGAAAGATTCTGATGGTCGATCTCGCAAACAGCATTGTAAAATTACAGTGCGATTAATGATAAGGTCATAAGATGTAATAATCTTATAAGATAGATTCTAACTATTCAGTAGATAGTAACTGTGAAGAAACTGAGCAGTTACGATAGATTCTATATTGATAAGGCAGAACTTAATAACAAGAAACTATCAGAAAGGATAAGAAAATGTCACATGTAATTGCAGTCGCAGGAAAAGGTGGAGTTGGAAAAACCACACTGTGTGGACTTCTGATTCAGTACCTCTGCGAACAGAAAAAGGGACCGATTCTGGCAGTGGATGCAGATGCGAATTCTAATCTGAATGAAGTACTCGGCGTAGAGGTAGAAGCTACACTAGGTGATATCAGAGAAGAAATTGCCAGAGCGGAAACGGCAAAAGAAAATCCGATTCCTGCGGGAGTGAGCAAGGCTGATTATGCTGAGTTCAAATTTAATTCCGCGCTGATCGAGGATGATGACTTCGATATGCTGGTGATGGGACGTACCCAGGGAAAAGGATGCTACTGCTTTGTAAACGGACTGTTACAGGCACAGCTTGCCAAACTGCAAAATAATTATCCGTATATGGTTGTGGATAATGAAGCAGGAATGGAACACATCAGCCGCGGAGTTCTTCCGACTATGCAGACCGCTATTTTAGTCAGCGACTGTTCCAGAAGAGGAATCCAGGCAGTGGGACGAATCAAAAAACTGATCGAGGAATGCGATATGCATCCGCAGCAGATCGGGCTGATCGTAAACCGTGCGCCGAACGGTGTCCTTAATGAAGGAACCAAAGAGGAGATCGAGATCCAGGGTCTGAACCTTCTGGGTGTGGTTCCTCAGGATGAACTGGTATATGAATATGACTGCGAAGGAAGACCAACCGTTGAACTTCCGGAAGATTCACCGGTTCGAAAAGCGATGAGTGAAATCGTCAAAAAACTGAATTTATAATTCATTATCAATGCGGATATTACCGGAGATATTTTTCTCCGGAGTGTCTTCGCCCGGAAGATACACAAAACCACACTTCCGGGTGAAAGAATATATAATAGCCATAAAAGCGGAGAAAAGCGGAGGAATGGCTATAAAACAAAAGGAGGAAAAAAATGAGCGAATTTAAGATGACTACCGTTGAAGAGATGGAAGCAGCCACCAACCGTCTGTTGGAAACGGGAGCAAAAGTAGGAGCTGACGCATGGCAGTTCCGTGTAAAAAACCAGACACCACACTGTAAATTTGGTGAACAGGGTGTCTGTTGTAGAATCTGTGCAATGGGACCTTGCCGTATTACCCCGAAGGCTCCGAGAGGAATCTGCGGATGTGATGCTCACGGTATCGTAGGACGTAACTTCCTGAAATTTACAGCAGCTGGAGCAGCTACTCACTCTGATCATGGTCGTGAGATCTGCCACACTCTGTACTGTACAGCAGAAGACGGAAACTACAAAGTAAAAGATCCTGAGAAACTGCTTCGTATCGCAAAAGAATGGGGCGTAGAGACAGAAGGAAAAGATATCTATGATCTGGCTCATGAGATGGCTGAGATCGGTCTGATGGAATATGGTAAACCATTCGGATATCAGAGATTCCTGGACAGAATGCCGGAAGGACAGAAAGAAAAACTGATCGAGAACGAGATTGCACCGCGTGCGATCGACCGTGAAGTTTCCACTTCCTTACATATGGCTCATATGGGATGCTCTTCTCTGCCGGAAGCACTGGTAAAACAGTCTCTGCGTGCCGGTATGGCAGATGGATGGGGCGGTTCCATGATGGGAACAGAGTTCTCTGATGTCCTGTTCGGAACTCCGAAGCCAATCGATACAGAAGCAAACCTGGGTGTTATGGTTGCCGAGAATGTAAACATCGTTGTACACGGACATGATCCGAGCCTTTCCGAGATGATCTGCGAATATGCTGACAGCCCGGAAATGATCGCATACGCAAAAGAAATGGGAGCAAAAGGAATCACTGTATCCGGTGTATGCTGTACTTCCAATGAAGTAGCTATGCGTCGCGGTATTCCGATGGCAGGTAACTTCCTGCAGCAGGAAAACGTTGTTCTGACAGGTGCATGTGAAGCAATCGTTGTAGACGTACAGTGTATCTTCCCAGCATTAGGACCTCTGAGCAAATGTTTCCATACAAAATTCGTAACAACTTCTCCGATCGCACAGATGCCTGATTCTGAATTTATCCGTTTCAACGCTGAGACAGCAGGAGAAAACGCAAAAGCAATCGTAAAGATGGCAATCGAAAACTTCAAGAACAGAAAACCGGAACTGGTACATATCCCGGATATGAAAGCAAAAGCAACCGTTGGTTATTCTGTAGAAGCAATCGTAAAAACTCTGGATGGAGTTACCAACAGCCAGGTTGACGAAACCGGAACAACAAAACCACTTCTGGAATGTATTACTTCCGGTGTTATCCGTGGTGCCGTTGCTATGGTTGGATGTAACAATCCGAAGATCCGTCCTGACTATGCACATATCGAGCTGATGAAGAAACTGATCGCAAACGATATCGTTGTTATCGCTTCCGGATGTTCCGCGCAGGCAGCAGCAAAAGCCGGTCTGATGGACAAATCCGCGAAAGATATCTGTGGTGCAGGTCTGAAACGTGTATGTGAACTGGCTGATATTCCGCCGGTACTGCACATGGGATCCTGTGTAGATATCTCCCGTATGATGATCCTGGCAGCAGAACTGGCAAAAGATTCCGGTCTGCAGATCAATCAGCTTCCGGTAGTTGGATGTGCTCCTGAATGGATGTCTGAAAAAGCTGTCTCTATCGGTAACTACGTAGTAGGAACCGGTATCGATACCTTCCTAGGTGTTGATCCTTACGTATCCGGTTCCAGTGAAATGTGTGAACTGCTGACAGAAGGAACCAGAAAATGGACTGGCGCTGCTTATACAGTAGAAACAGATATCGAAAAACTGACCGATCTGATGATCGAAAGAATCGAAGAGAAGAGAACTGCTCTTGGTATTTAATCGATAAGATCGCTCATCTGTACGATGCCGGGATCTGGAATTTCCAAACCCGGCATCGGATACAAATATAATGATAAGGTGGATGACTAATTATGAAGATTGCAGTTACCGGTAAAGGCGGCGTGGGAAAGACAACGTTTGCGGCTACTCTGGCGCGTCTGTATGCGGAAGAGGGGCGGCATGTACTGGCAGCCGATGTGGATCCGGATGCGAATCTGGGACTGGCTCTTGGATTTTCAGAAGAAGAGCTGGATACGATCGTTCCGATCAGCAAGATGAGAAAACTTGTAGAGGAACGTACCGGTGCTGGACCGGATAATCAGTATTACAAGATTAATCCGAAGGTAGACGATATTCCGGATGCATACGGAAAAGTGTGCAACGGAGTAAAACTCCTGGTTCTTGGAACAGTGGAGACTGGCGGTGCCGGATGTGTCTGCCCGGAACATGTGATGCTCAGAAGAATTATTAACAACCTGGTACTTCACAGAGGTGATGTAGTGGTGCTGGATATGGAAGCCGGTCTGGAACATATGGGTCGGGGAACCACAGAAGGTATGGATCAGTTCATCGTAGTGATCGAACCTGGATCAAGAAGTGTACAGACTTACAAGAATGTAAAACGTCTGGCAAAAGATCTCGGTGTGAAACAGGTACACGTGGTTGCCAATAAGATCCGGGATGAAAAAGATGAAGAATTTGTAAAAACACATATTCCGGCAGAAGATCTACTGGGATTCATTCACTACAACACGGAGATTATGGATGCGGACCGTCAAGGCTGTTCTCCATACGACTACAGCAAATCGGCAGTAGACGAGATCCGTAAAATCAAAACGACCATCGACAAAATCGATGATTGCAATAAATAATCTAGGAGGAAAAGACATTGACATTATTTGAAAGAGTATTCAATGGAAATGATGCTGTATACGGTCTGACTGAACAGGCAATTGATGCAGCAATTGCACAGCATGGTGAAGAGAAAGCAGTCAGCTTTCCAAACACTGCTTACTGCCTGCCTTGCTATTACGCTGTAACAGGTGTAAAAGTTACTAATCTGAAAGAATTAAAGGAAGCACTGGGAGTTGTTAAAACTCTTATGACAAGAGAACCTCGTCTGAATGACGCTTTTATGTCTGGCGTTGCTACGGCACTGTGTGCGGAATTTATCGAAGCTTTAAAATATATTGACGGTGCTGCTCCATACGAAGAGCCATTATACGGACATCTGGCAGATGCAGTGATCCGTGAACTGGGTGTACCGCTTGTAACAGGTGATATCCCTGGTGTAGCTGTTATCCTGGGATCCGCTCCTACAGTAGAAGAAGGCGTTGCACTGGTAAAATCTTATCAGGCACAGGGTATTCTGGTAACACTGGTAGGCGGTATCTGTGATCAGGTAGCAGAAGCAGGTATGGCTACAGGCGCAAACGTACGTGTTATTCCGCTGGGCAAAGATGTTACATCTGTAATCCACGTAGTATCCGTAGCACTGAGAGCAGCTCTGATCTTCGGTAACGTAACACCTGGTGATTCCAAGACTCTGATGGAATACACCATGCAGCGTGTACCGGCATTTGTTAACGCATTCGCTCCTCTGGATGACGTAATCGTAGCATGTGGTGCTGGTGCTATCGCACTGGGATTCCCGGTAATCACCAACGAAACAGAAAATATCGCAAGAGTTCCGAAGAGCCTGATCGTTCAGGAAGATGTAAGCAAATTCAATGCAACATCTCTCGAAGCTCGTGATATCAAGATCAAGATCACAAACATCGATATCCCGGTAGCATTCGCATCCGCATTCGAAGGAGAAATCATTCGTCGTGGTGATATGCAGGTTGAGTTCGATGGTTCCCGTGTTGACTGTGCTGAGCTGGTTCATACTGTTGATGCCAGCGAGATCGAAGATCATAAGATCACAGTTGTAGGACCGGAAGTAGACGACATGGAACTGGGAAGTAAAAACAGCATTGCATATGTTGTTAAAGTTGCCGGTAAAAACATGCAGCCTGACTTTGAACCGGTTATCGAGCGTAAATTCCATAACTACATCAACTGTATCGAAGGTGTATACCATACCGGACAGAGAGATATGCAGCGTATCCGTATCAGCAAAAACGCATTTGCTGCAGGATTCCGTCTGAAACATATTGGTGAAGTTCTGTATGCATCCGTTAAAAATGAATTTGAAGCAGTTGTTGACAAATGTGAAGTTATTATTTACACAGACCCTGCAGAGTGTACAAGAATTCGTCACGAAGTTGCTATCCCGACATTCAACAAACGTGATGATCGTCTGAAAAATCTGACAGATGAATCTGTAGATGTATATTACAGCTGTATCCTGTGTCAGGCATTCTCCCCAAGCCACGTATGTGTGGTTACACCGGAACGTCTGGGACTGTGTGGTGCCGTTTCATGGCTGGATGCAAAAGCTACCAACGAGCTGGATCCGAACGGACCTTGCCAGGTAATCACAAAAGAGCGTCCGATCGATGAAAGAATCGGTGAATATGAAGACGTTAATGAGGCTGTTAAGAGACTGTCTCAGGGTGCTCTGGAAGATGTATCCCTGTACTCTATCATGGAAAAACCAATGACATCCTGCGGATGTTTCGAGTGTATCTGTGGTATCGAGCCATTCTCCAACGGTGTATGTATCGCCAACCGTGAGTACGCTGGTATGACTCCTCTGGGAATGACCTTCCCTGAACTGGCATCTATGACAGGTGGTGGAGTTCAGACACCTGGATTCATGGGACACGGAAAACACTTCATCGGCTCTAAAAAGTTTATGAAAGCAGAAGGTGGTATCGAACGTATCGTATGGATGCCAAAAGAACTGAAAGAATTCGTAGCAGACAGACTGAACCAGACAGCAAAAGAACTGTATGGTATTGATAACTTCACAGATATGATCGGTGATGAGACTGTAGCTACAGATCCGGAAACTCTGGTAGAATTTTTAACAGAAAAAGGTCATCCGGCACTTGGAATGGACCCGATGATGTAATATAATTAGTAATGGAAGAAAGTGGCTGACAAATGCCTGGCATTTTTCTATGCCAAATGTCAGAGGATTGTCAGCCATAAATAAATATTAAGGAGGCTAATGAGAATGCCGTTTAATCGTAAACCACAGAAATTTAATGCATCTATCAAAGAAGTAACAATTGGATGCGGTGAAAAAGCAGTCACATTAGGAGGGGAAAATGTTTATCCTTTCTACTCATTTGATGGAGAAATCACCAATGCACCAAAAGTAGCCGTTGAAATTTCCGATATGGGAGTTCCGGAAGTAGCAGGTCTGAAAGCTTACTATGAAGGATGTTCTACCATGGCTGAAATCGCAAAACGCGCTTCTGAAATGGAAGGTGCTGATTTTGTTTGCCTGCGTCTGGAAGGCGGAGATCCGAACGGAGCAAACAAATCCGTAGACGAACTGATTGCAGTTGTAAAAGAAGTTGCAGATGCAATCGACGTACCGTTAGCTGTAGAAGGCTGCAAAAACGTAGAAAAAGATGGAGAACTTCTTCCAAAAGTTGCGGAAGCACTGCAGGGCAAAAACGCTCTGATCCTTTCTGCAAGAGAAGAAGATTATAAATCTGTTGGAGCAGCAGCAGGTCTTGCTTACGATCAGAAAGTAGGAGCTGAATCTGCAGTAGATATCAACCTGGCAAAACAGCTGAACGTAGTTACTACTCAGCTGGGTGTTAAACCGGAAAGCATCGTTATGAATGTTGGTTCTGCAGCCGTTGGATATGGTTATGAATATGTAGTATCTACTATGGACCGTATCAAAGCAGCAGCGCTGTCTCAGAGTGATGCCATGCTCCAGATGCCTATCATTACACCAGTATCTTCCGAAACATGGAATGTAAAAGAATCCATGGCTTCCGAGGAAGATATGCCGGAATGGGGACCAGTAGAAGAACGTGCAATTTCTATGGAAATCATGACCGCAGCAGCCGATCTGGCCTGTGGATCTGATGCCGTAATTTTAATGCATCCTCAGTCTATAGCAACCATTTCTAAAATGATTAAAGAATTAGTTTAAGTGTAAGCGATAGAACAGGAGGATAAAAACTATGGCATTATCAGGTATTCAGATTTTTAAAATGTTACCAAAGAAAAACTGTAAAGAATGTGGATGCCCTACTTGTATGGCATTCTCTATGAAAGTAGCACAGGGCGCACTGAAAATCGAACAGTGTCCACACGTTTCTTCGGAAGCTCTGGAAGCTCTGTCTGAAGCTACTGCACCGCCAATGAAGACCATCAAAGTCGGAACAGGCGAAGGAGAGTACACACTGGGTGGAGAAACCGTTCTCTACAGACATGAGAAAACATACGTAAACAAAACAAGATACGCAGTATCTCTGTGCAGCTGCATGGACGATGCTACTATCGATGCTAAGATCGCAGCTATCCCGGCAGTAGATTACGAACGTATCGGTGAGCGCATGCATCTTGAGATGATCTATGTTAACTATGGCGCTGAAGCCGGTGCAGACAAATATCTGGAACTGGTGAAAAAAGCTGTTGCTACCGGAAAAACTCTGGTACTGGGTTGTGACGACGTTGAAGTTGCAAAAGCAGCTCTGGAAATCGCAAAAGCCGGAAAACCGATTCTGAATGGTGCAAATGCTTCCAACTACGAAGCAATGAATGCTCTTGCAAAAGAAGCAGATGTTGTTTTAGGTGTAAGCGGTGCAAACCTGGATGAAATCTATGACACTGTTGCAGCTCTGGAAAAAGCAGGAAATAAAAACCTGATAATCGATGCAACAGGAGCTTCTCTCAAAGAGACTTATGCAAACGCAGTACAGATTCGTCGTGCAGCACTGAAAGATCAGGACAGAACTTTCGGTTACCCGACTATCGTAAATACATCCAAGCTGGCTGTAAAAGACAAATATATGCAGGAAGCACTGGTTTCCCTGTTCACAATGAAATACGGTTCTATCGTAGTTGTTGACGAACTGGGATATGCAGAAGCTCTGCCTCTGTTTGGTCTGCGTCAGAACGTATTTACCGATCCTCAGAAACCAATGAAAGTAGAACCGGGTCTGTATCCACTGAACGGTGCAGATGAGAATTCTATCTGTCTGACAACTGTAGACTTCGCACTTACATATTTCATCGTATCCGGCGAGCTGGAAAGATCAGGAGTACCTGTAAACCTGATCATCAACGATGCAGGTGGACTTTCCGTACTGACATCCTGGGCAGCAGGTAAGTTCTCCGGTACATCCATCTCTACTTTCGTAAAAGAAAACATCGAAGGTAAAGTAAAATCCAGAAAACTGATCATTCCTGGTAAAGTTGCCGTTCTGAAAGGTGATCTGGAAGCAAAACTTCCTGGATGGGAGATTATCGTAGCTCCTCTGGAAGCAGTACAGCTGGTTAAATTCCTGAAAGATATGAAAGAAGCAGGCGAACTGTAAGATTTCTGGTTCCTCAGGAATACCGGACATGTGAAGAAAGACCGGAATCCTCCTCGCGGGGATTCCGGCAAATAAATATAATTAAAGGAGACACACACTATGGCAAAATTTGTAACAATTGGTGAGAGACTTTCCACCACAGCTCCGGCAGTAAACAAAGCATTTATGGAAAGAGATCCTGAACCGATCCTGAAAAGAGCAAAACAGCAGCTGGATGCTGGTGCTGTATATCTGGATGTAAACATCGGACCTGCTGACGGATACGGCGAAGATCTGATGAAATGGGCAGTACAGTTACTGCAGAGCGAATTCGATAACGTTCCGCTGGCACTGGATACTTCCAACAAAGCAGCTATCGAAGCTGGTATCTCTGTATACAACCGTTCAAAAGGAAAACCAATCGTAAACTCTGCAGATGCAGCTGGAAGAATCGAGAACATCGACCTGGCAGCAGCAAATGATGCCATTGTTATCGCTCTGTGTAACGGTGAAGGAATCGCTGCAGATAATGACGAACGTATGGGTTATCTGACAATGCTTCTGGAAAGAGGTCTGGAGCATGGTATGGCAGAAACAGATATGTGGTTCGATCCTCTGTTCCTGGTAGTAAAAGGAATGCAGGACAAACAGATGGAAGTCCTGGAATTCATCAAAATGATCTCCGACATGGGACTGAACTCCACAGGTGGTCTGTCTAATAACTCCAATGGTATGCCGAAGAACATCCGCCCGATCATGGACTCTGCACTGGTTGCTATGGCTATGATGAATGGTCTGACATCCGCAATCGTTAACCCTAATGACCTGCGTCTGATGGAAACCATCAAATCCTGTGATGTTTTCAAAGGCAATACTCTGTACGCAGATTCTTATCTGGAACTGTAAGATGCGCACAGCGGCGTACAAAGTAGATGTCGCAAGCGACCGCCACTGGCGCGAGAATGTGTCTTGACACATTCTATTACAGAAAAAAATTATAATACTGCTGATAATGAGGCCGTCGCCACTAGTCTTTTCAGGCTGAGGTGACAGCCTCCTTTCACAAATTCGAAAAAGAGAGGCTTAAATCATGTTTAAAGTAACTTTTCGTTTTGAAAACGGTGAGACCGTAGAGGGTTTTGCGGCAGCCGAAGAGAATCTTCTGGAAGTTGCAAGAAAAACGAATGTAGCAATTGATGCCCCTTGTTCCGGTAACGGTTCCTGCGGAAAATGTCGTGTGAAACTGTTAAAAGGAACTCTGAATTCGCCAAGAACCAGACATATTACAGAGGAAGAATATGCAGAGGGGTGGAGATTGTCCTGTGCGAGTAAAGTGGAAGATGATATCGAGGTGGAAGTACCGGATATCGCGTCTGCCTATCGCAGCAGAATGAAGGTTGCGGATTTAAGTTCCCCGGAAGAAGTAGCTATTTTTGACAATGCCAAAGCAGATGTTGAGGCGGCGGGAATCGTTCTGAAAAACGATATGGAAGTGGTAGATGTTACCATGGATGCTCCGTCTCTGGAAGATACCATGCCGGATAATGAACGGCTGATGCGTGCACTGAAAAAACAGATGCAGGTAGAACATGTGATTCTTCCATATACTGTAATCTGCAAGATGGCAGATGTGCTGCGGGAAACTAATTTTTCTGTTCGCTGTGTGATCGGAAGAACAGGAAGCCAAGGCAATGTTTTTGTCTATGATATTTTTCCGAAAGATGCTGAAGTAGTGATCGGCGGACTTGCTATTGATATCGGTACTACAACAGTATCCGCATTGCTGATCGATATGATAAGTGGTGATATCCTTGGGAAAGCATCCTCAGGAAATGGTCAGATCCGTTATGGAGCAGATGTTATCAACCGAATCATCGAATCTGCAAAACCTGGCGGAAGACGCCGCCTGCAGAAAGCGATTATTGATGAAACAATCAATCCGCTGATTCAGCAGATGTGTCGTGCGGCAAAATTCCCGAATAAACAGATCTACCGTATGTGTGTTGCCGGAAATACAACTATGAATCATTTGTTTGCCGGAGTGAATGCAGATCCGGTTCGTATGGAACCGTATATACCGACATTCTATAAGACAAATTCGCTGTATGCATCTGACCTTGGTCTGACAGTGAATCCGGATGCACACATAATTATAGCTCCGAATATCGGAAGTTATGTGGGTGGAGATATCACTGCGGGTACACTGGTCAGCATGCTGTGGAATAAACCGGAATTTTCCCTGTTTATCGACCTTGGAACCAATGGTGAACTGGTATTTGGTAACTCTGATTTCATGATGAGTTGTGCATGTTCGGCTGGTCCTGCCTTCGAGGGTGGAGATATCAGCTGTGGTATGCGTGCAACAGATGGGGCAATCGAGGCATGTACTATCGATAAAGAAACTATGGAACCGTCCTTTACGGTCGTAGGAGATCCGGGACAAAAACCGATTGGTCTGTGTGGCTCAGGAATCATTGATGTGATCAGTGAACTGTTCTCCGCAGGAATTATCAATCCGAAAGGAAAATTCGTGCGGGAAGGCGAGCGTATCCACCGGGATAAATACGGTATGGGAAGCTATGTTCTGGCATTCCAGAAGGATGCAGGTGCAGAGAAAGATGTTGAGATTACAGAAGTGGATATTGACAACTTTATCCGTGCCAAAGGTGCGATTTTTTCAGCCATCCGTACGATGCTGAATTCTCTGGAATTCGATGTGTCGATGATTGAAGAAGTGTATGTAGCCGGTGGTATCGGAAGCGGCATCAATATGAAGAATGCGGTCAATATTGGAATGTTCCCGGATATTCCTCTGGAAAAATTCCATTATATTGGTAACTCTTCTCTGTCCGGTGCCTATACCATGCTCCTTTCCAAAGAGGCAGAACGCAAAACCTACCAGGTTGCATCCAATATGACGTATCTGGAACTGAGTACTGTACCGACTTATATGGATGAATTTGTTGCGGCGTGCTTTATTCCGCATACGGATACCAGTATGTTCCCGTCCGTTTCTCAGCAGTAAAGACAGACATGCAGGAGAGAACAAAGATGGAATTACAGTATGAAAAAGACAGTAAGGAAAGAATTCCTTATGAGCACTATATGGAACTGTTTCAGAAAGCAGATCCGGCAGAAATCAGTGCAAGAACAGGGATTCCTTACGACAAACAATCACAGACCTTTAATCTTCATCTGTTGGGTGTTGCTTATCAGGTACATTTTCCGGATTATGTGGTAACACATGATCCGGAAAGCAAGGTAGGATATTATCCTTTGGAAGCAGCAATCAATGCCCGGATTCTGGTACTTCGTTACCTGGTGGAAGGACACAGCGCTCCGTCTACCGGAAAATATCTGACGTATCGGGAAACACCGTGGGGAACTGTATATCTGAAACAGTTTCAGGGCAGATGTCTGATGCGTCTTGCTTATGGATTTGGCAACAAACAGGAGGCGTTCCGGTCTGCAATGGAAAAGATTGGTGCGACACCTCTCGAGCACGGCGATATCGCTTATGAATTCGAAGTGATTGATGGGTTCCGTGTACAGATGATATTATGGGCAGGGGATGACGAATTTCCACCGTCATCCCAGATTTTATTCTCTGACAATTTTCCCATTGCTTTTCAGGCAGAGGATATGGCTGTAGTGGGCGATATATCAATCACTATGATAAAAGCACTGGCATAATAAAATCAGAATTTTACGGATGTATTATTTGTAGAAAAAGTAACGATTCAGGAGATATGGAACCGTTACGGGAAAGATAGAAAACAGGGAATGACTTTGATCCCCGACAGTAGGAGAATGTAAATGAATAAGGATAGTAGAGTAAACATTGCGCGTAAAGTGCTTCAGGATGGGAAGTTGCCTGTTGACGAAGGAAACCGCGAAATATTTCCACGATGTAATGTTGCGTCCGCTACTGCATTAAAGATAGATTCAGTCGCTGTGTTATCTGCCTTTGGTGTAGTATACTGCTATACCTGAGAAAGGAAAACATATGAAAAAACTGAATGTTAAAACTATCGTTTTTGCAGCTGTTTTAGTGGCAATGAATCTGGTGTTGAGCCGGGTGCTGGCAATTAATATTGGCTCCACCCTTCGAATTACAGTAAGTGCAACACCGATTTATCTGGCAAGTCTCTGGTTTGGACCGCTGGTAGGGGGAATCTGCGGTGGTCTGGGAGATCTGCTGGGATGTCTGATCCAGGGATATGCACCGAATCCATTGATTCTGGTGTCTTCTGTGCTGGCAGGTGTGATTCCTGCAGTATTTAAGAAATATGTCTTCAGGGATAAAGTGAATACCTGGAAAATAGCAGTTATGCTGATTGTTCATGGAATCGTAGGCTCTCTGGGATTTACTGTCGTAGGATTGCATGTATACTATGCGACCCCATGGAGTGTGCTGTATGCCACAAGAGTCATACAGACGATTGCACTGACAATTGCAAATACAATTCTGGTTTCTGTTTTATATCAGAGTGCACTGACTACTTATGTGAATCAGGTATTTGCTCTGCAGAGAACCAGAGAAGTATAAAAGATAACTGTAAAATAAGAAAACAGTTATCATAAAAGGAGGTAAATGATATGGGATACAAAACAGACATTGAAATCGCACAAGAATGCGAAATGAAACCGATCACCGAGATCGCAGCGAAAGCAGGTATTGATGACAAGTATCTGGAGCAGTATGGAAAATACAAAGCAAAAATCGACTACAATCTGTTAAGAGAGTCTGATGCTCCGGACGGAAAACTGATCCTGATGACTGCCATCAACCCGACACCGGCAGGTGAAGGAAAAACAACAACAACCGTAGGTCTGGCAGATGCCCTGCAGAAAATGGGCAAGAAAGTTATGGTAGCTTTAAGAGAACCATCCTTAGGACCGGTTTTCGGTGTGAAAGGTGGAGCAGCCGGCGGCGGATACGCACAGGTAGTTCCGATGGAAGATATTAACCTGCACTTTACCGGTGACTTCCATGCCATCGGCGCAGCTAACAACCTGCTGGCAGCCATGATCGACAACCACATCTTCCAGGGAAATGCTCTGAACATTGACCCGAGAAAGATCACCTGGAAACGTTGTGTTGACATGAACGACCGTCAGCTGCGTAATGTAGTAGACGGACTTGGCGGAAAAACCAACGGTATGCCGAGAGAAGACGGCTACGATATCACAGTAGCATCTGAGATCATGGCAGTTCTGTGTCTGGCAAGCGATATCAACGACCTGAAAGAACGTCTGGGACGTATCATCATTGGATATACATACGGTAAAGTGGCAGAACAGAAACCGGTAACCGCACACGATCTGCATGCAGAAGGTGCAATGACCGCCCTGTTAAAAGATGCTCTGAAACCGAACCTGGTACAGACACTGGAACATGTACCGGCAATCGTACACGGCGGACCATTCGCCAACATCGCACACGGATGTAACTCCGTAACCGCAACCAAGATGGCTCTGAAACTGGCTGACTATGCAATCACAGAAGCCGGATTCGGTGCAGATCTGGGCGCTGAGAAATTCCTAGATATCAAGTGCCGTATGGCAGGACTGAAACCGTCCGCAGTTGTTATCGTAGCAACCGTACGTGCCCTGAAATATAACGGCGGCGTTCCGAAAGCTGAGCTGAATGCAGAAAACCTGGAAGCTCTGGAAAAAGGTATGCCGAACTTGTTAAAACACGTAAGCAACATCAAGAATGTATACAAACTGCCATGTGTAGTTGCCATCAATGCATTCCCGACCGATACCAAAGCAGAACTGGATCTGGTTGAAGAAAAATGCAAAGAGCTGGGCGTTAACGTTGCTCTGTCTGAAGTATGGGCAAAAGGTGGCGAAGGCGGTCTGAAACTGGCAGAAGAAGTGATCCGTCTGGTAGAGGAACCAAACGACTTCACATACGCTTACGAACTGGAAGGTTCTATCGAAGACAAACTGAATCAGATCGTACAGAAAGTATACGGTGGAAAACGTGTCGTTCTGACAGCAAATGCTCAGAAACAGGCAAAACAGTTAGAGGCTCTTGGCTTCGGCAACTGCCCGATCTGTGTGGCTAAGACACAGTACAGCCTGACCGATGACCAGACCAAACTGGGTGCACCGACAGACTTTGAAGTAACCGTAAGAAACCTGAAAGTTTCCGCAGGCGCAGGCTTCATCGTAGCCCTGACCGGTGAGATCATGACCATGCCTGGACTGCCAAAAGTGCCGGCTGCTGAGAAGATCGATGTAGATGAGACAGGAAAAATTACTGGTCTGTTCTAATAAATAATCCATATGGCTGCCCGGTTAGCCGGGCAGCTGTATAAAAAATAAGCGGAGGAAAGAAGCAATGGGATTTTCAACTGTACCATGCAATGAATTTGTAGAAGTATTGGCTTCCAAAGCACCGGTTCCGGGTGGCGGCGGCGCATCTGCTCTGGTTGGAGCAATCGGAACCGCTCTGGGCAACATGGTAGGAAGCCTTACCGTAGGTAAGAAAAAATATGCGGATGTAGAAGAGGAGATGTGGGAGCTGAAGAAAAAAGCTGATGAACTTCAGAAAGAACTGCTGCATCTGATCGAACGTGATGCGGAAGTTTTCGAACCACTCTCCAAAGCATACGGAATGCCGAGAGAGACCGAAGAGGAAAAAGCAGAGAAAGCCAGAGTTATGGAAATCGTCCTGAAAGATGCCTGCTCTGTACCGATGGAAATCATGGAAAAATGCTGTGAAGCGATCGAGATCATCGTGGAATTTGCAGCAAAAGGCTCCACACTGGCAATCAGCGATGCCGGTGTAGGCGCAGCATTCTGCAAAGCAGCTTTACAGGGTGCCAGCCTGAACGTATACATCAATACCAAATCCATGAAAAACAGAGAATACGCAGAGGAACTGAATGCAAAATGTGACGCAATGCTGGAAAAATATACCAAGATTGCAGATGAAGTATTCAACAGCGTATTAGGCAGACTGAAATAAGGAGGAACATAAAAATGGCAAAACAGTTATTAGGAAAAGAAGTAACTGCAGCTCTGAATGAAAAAATCAAAGCAAACGTTGCAGCTTTAAAAGAAAAAGGCATCAACCCGACACTGGGTATTATCCGTGTAGGTGAAAACGGAAGTGATATCTCTTACGAAAGAGGAGCAACCAAACGTTGCGAGACACTGGGTGTAGAGTGTGTAAAATTTCTGCTTCCGGAAGATGTATCTCAGGAAGAACTTCTGGCTACTATCGATAAAGTAAACAAAGATGACAACATTCACGGCGTACTGTTATTCCGTCCGCTGCCAAAACATCTGGATCAGTCTGTGATCGAAAACGCTCTGGATCCTGCAAAAGATGTGGACTGTATGACAGACGGTTCCATGTCCGGCGTATTTACTGGAAAACAGGTTGGATTCCCTCCATGTACTCCGCAGGCTTGTATGGAGATCCTGGATCATTACGGAATCGACTGTACAGGTAAAAAAGCAGTTGTGATCGGCCGCAGCCTGGTAGTAGGAAAACCGGCAGCGATGATGCTGATTAAGAAAAATGCAACTGTTACCGTATGCCATACAAAAACTGTTGACATGCCGTCTGTAGCAAAAGAAGCAGATATCATCATCGTAGCAGCAGGTCGTGCAGGCGTTGTTGGCGCTGACTATGTAAAACCGGGTCAGACAATCATCGATGTAGGTATCAATGTAAATGCAGAAGGAAAACTCTGCGGTGACGTGGATTACGCAGCTGTAGAGCCAATCGTAGATGCTATCACTCCGGTACCGGGCGGTGTTGGAAGTGTTACCACATCTGTTCTGGTAGGACATGTGGTAGAAGCAGCTATGAGAAAATATATGTAAGCGCGGAATTATATTTCTGAATTTGAAATTTTCATTAGTTAAAACAGTGGGAATCCCACAGATAAGAGCCGGGAGAACAGTTTCTTATCTGTGGGATTTTCTCTTTGTTAACCCTTGAAAAAATCCATATTTCTGTTAAAATATCTGTAGTGTGATTTCAGGTGTGCAATTATTGTCTGATCAGATAGAAATCTGCTTTCAGATATTATGAAAACTGTAGCAAATGGTACAGGGAGCGTTACCGGAAAAATCACATGTAATGTGACTAAACAGTCGTACAAAAGAAGTATGTACAACAAGAGGAGGAAAACATGAGTAAAAAACCTACCGTTTTAATGATTTTAGATGGCTATGGATTAAATGACAAATGCGAAGCAAACGCAGTTTGTGAAGGAAAGACACCGGTTATGGATCAGCTGATGTCTCAGTGTCCGTTTGTAAAGGGTAACGCAAGCGGCATGGCAGTAGGTCTTCCGGAAGGACAGATGGGTAACTCAGAAGTTGGACATCTGAACATGGGCGCTGGTCGTATCGTATATCAGGAACTGACAAGAATCACCAAAGAGATCCAGGATGGCGATTTCTTTAAAAATGAAGCACTGCTGGCAGCTGTAAAGAATGCAAAAGAGAACAACTCTGCGCTGCACTTTATGGGACTGTTATCTGACGGTGGTGTACACAGCCACATCACTCATCTTTTTGGTCTGCTGGAACTGGCAAAAAGAGAAGGTCTGGAAAAAGTATATGTACACTGCTTCCTGGATGGTCGTGACACTCCGCCGGCATCCGGTAAAGGATATATCGAAGAACTGCAGGCTAAGATGAAAGAAATAGGCGTTGGCGAGATCGCAACCGTTTCAGGACGTTACTATGCAATGGATCGAGATAACCGCTGGGATCGTGTAGAACTGGCATTCAAAGCAATGACAAAGGGTGAAGGCGTAAAAGGAACAGATGCTGCAGAAGCTGTACAGGCTTCCTACGATGCAGAAAAGACAGATGAGTTCGTTCTGCCGACCGTTATCGAAAAAGAGGGTAAACCGGTTGCAACCGTGCAGGATAAAGATTCCGTTGTATTCTTCAACTTCCGTCCGGACCGTGCCCGTGAGATCACAAGAGCATTCTGCGATGATGATTTCAAAGGTTTCTCACGTGAGAAAAAACTGGATGTAACTTTTGTATGCTTCACCGATTACGATGAAACTATCGGAAACAAACTGGTAGCCTTTGTAAAACAGGAGATCAAAAACACATTTGGCGAATACCTGGCAGCTCATAACATGACACAGGCACGTATCGCTGAGACAGAAAAATATGCACACGTTACATTTTTCTTCAATGGTGGTGTGGAAGAGCCAAACAAAGGGGAAGACAGAATCCTGGTTAAATCTCCAAAGGTAGCAACTTACGATCTGAAACCGGAGATGAGTGCATACGAAGTATGTGACAAACTGGTAGATGCGATCAAATCTGACAAATATGATGTGATCATCATCAACTTCGCTAATCCGGATATGGTCGGACATACCGGTGTGGAAGCTGCTGCAATCAAGGCGGTAGAGGTTGTCGACGAGTGCGTAGGACGTGCAGTTGATGCTCTGAAAGAAGTTGACGGACAGATGTTTATCTGTGCTGACCACGGAAACTGTGAGCAGCTGGTAGATTATGAGACAGGAGAACCATTTACTGCTCATACCACCAACCCGGTTCCGTTCATCCTGGTTAATGCAGATCCTTCTTACACACTGCGTGAGAACGGCTGCCTGGCAGACATCATCCCAACCCTGATCGAACTGATGGGTATGGAACAGCCTGCTGAAATGACAGGAAAATCTCTGCTGATCAAAAAGTAAGATTCGAGGAAGTTTGATTTTTCAAACATGAATAACTATGAGAAACACGTTCTGCGAGTTTCTTATAGTTATCGCGGCAGTCGCCAAGGTCTCGTGCAAGCACGGACTTTGACTCGTTGCTCGCGTAAATACAAATGCAGGAAATAAAGACACAATGTACTTTATCTCCTGCATTTTTTTCGTTTACTTATCCGATCCGGAATAGAAATAGCAGAATTGGCTGAAATGGAAGTATACAAAAAAGAATGTGTCTGATATGGAGCAAAACACATTCCAAACATGAAAAATATGATCACTAATGCGATATTTCTTTTCAACTTATGTAAGGTATTCACAGAACCACCCCTGCCAGAAATAAATTTCCAATAATTAATATGGAAAAGTATAACATAAGTGTTATGAAATGATAATAGAATATATTTTTTACATAAATAAGAAATGAAACACACATATTTTGCTCTCGCTTCGGACATACTGAAAAAGAACAGCAGATAACAGAAACAGGAGGAATATGTGATGTATCGATATCTACCGATTCGTAGAATCTACGCAAGAGAAGTGCTCGATTCCAGATCCAATCCTACGGTGGAAGTGGAAGTGACGGTAGGAGAAGGAATCATGGGAGTGGATGGATATACAGGAAGAGCCATTGTGCCGTCGGGAGCATCTACCGGCAAATACGAGGCTGTGGAACTGCGGGACGGAGAAGAACGCTTCGGTGGTCTTGGTGTGGAACAGGCGGTACGAAATGTCAATGTCCGTCTGGCAGAACAGATCGTAGGAGAAAATGCGCTGAATCAGTCCTATATTGACCAACTACTGATCCAGGAAGACGGAACCGACAATAAAAGCAGCCTGGGAGCAAATGCGACACTTGGTGTGTCCCTTGCAGTAGCCCGTGCTGCGGCGAAAGCGCTGCGTCTGCCATTGTATCAGTATCTCGGGGGCGTGCATGCGGTGCGGATGCCGGTTCCGATGATGAACATTCTGAACGGAGGGCGCCACGCGGACAATACAGTAGATCTTCAGGAGTTTATGATCATGCCGGTGGGAGCGGAAAGCTTTCGGGAGGCAGTACGCATGGGAGCGGAGATCTATCAGCGCTTGAAGATCCTTTTAAAACACAAGGGGCTGTCTACCGCGGTCGGTGATGAGGGCGGTTTCGCGCCGGATCTGGAAAGCGCGGAACAGGTGCTGGAATTTCTGACAGAAGCGATTGAAGACGCAGGATACACACCGGGAAGCGATGTGGTATTTGCCATTGATGCGGCGGCAAGTGAACTGTATGATGAGGACCGGGAAGGGTACTATTTTCCCGGGGAGAGCCGGATGCAGGGAAATGAGATTGTGCGGACATCCACAGAGATGATTGCATATTATGAAAACCTGCTGGATCGCTTCCCGATTGTTTCGATTGAAGATGGTCTGGAAGAAGAGGACTGGGAAGGCTGGACGGAGATGACCCGGAGGCTTGGAAAACGGGTACAGCTGGTGGGAGACGATCTCTTTGTGACCAATAAAAAGCGGCTGAACTGTGGTATCCGCCTGGATGCTGCCAATGCGATCCTTGTAAAGGTGAATCAGATCGGAACCCTGACAGAAGCTCTCGAAGCGGTAGAGATGGCGTACCGTTCCGGATACCGTGCGATTATTTCCCATCGTTCCGGAGAGACAGAAGATTCTTTTATCGCAGATCTTGCGGTAGCCTGTGGCAGCGGACAGATTAAGACCGGTGCGCCGTGCAGGTCAGACCGCAATGCAAAATATAACCAGCTGTTGCGTATCGAGGATTATCTGGGTAAAACGGCGGTGTATGAGAATCCTTTTTGCCATCCAACCGGCAAATCGAACAGATAAACAAGCAAAAATAAAGAAATTCGTACAAATTGCAGGAAAAGGTTGAAATTAAGAATCCCCTATGGTAAAATAAATGAGGTTGACCATAGGAGGTGTAATTGTGAACATTTTACGGATTGTATTGACGGTTATTTTTGTAATCGATTGTATAGGTTTGACAGTAGTTGTCCTGATGCAGGAAGGAAAACAGAAAGGTCTGGGAGCTATTTCCGGTATGGCAGATTCTTACTGGGGACAGAATAAAGGTCGTTCCATGGAAGGTCATTTGGTACTGGCTACAAAGATCATGGCTATTCTGTTTATGGTACTGGCAATCGTATTAAATATGAATTTTTAATTGGCGTGAAAAAGAACACTCTTGCAACTCTTTGCAAGGGTGTTTTTGCACATAAAGGGAAAAGAACATGAGAACAAATAATAAAAAGTTAAAAAACAGAAAAAAACTGCTTCTGGATTTCGTATCTAATAAGGAATATCAGCCGATGCGCGCAAAAGATATTGCGATGTTGCTGCAGATTCCGAAAGGAAAACGATCCGAACTTTTTCAGGTTCTGGATGAACTGGAGGCAGAAGGAAAAATTACCTGTAAAAAAGGAAAATACGAGAAAGTACGGAAAAGTGCTGCGGCAAATCCATCTGCACAGGAACTGTTAGAGGGAACGTTTATTGCTCATCCGAAAGGATTTGGCTTTGTGGAACTGGAAGATCAGGAAGAAGATCTGTATATTCCGCAGGACGATACCATGGGTGCTTTCCATAAAGACCGGGTACAGGTGAAAGTAAAAGAAGAACGAACCGGTCAGCGCCGGGAGGGAACCATTGTCCAGATCCTTGGACATGGAATCACGGAAGTGGTCGGTACATTTGAAAAAAGCAAAAATTATGGATTTGTGATTCCGGATAATCAGAAAATCCAACAGGATATTTTTATTCCGAGAGAACACACGCTGGGAGCGAACGATGGCGATAAAGTTGTGGCAAAGATTACTTCCTACGGCGGAAAGAATAAGAATCCGGAGGGAAGAGTGCAGGAAGTGCTGGGAGCACAGGGCGCACCGGGCATCGACGTACTTTCTATTGCGAGAGCGTATGAACTTCCGATGGATTTTCCGGTAAAAGTAGCAAACCAGGCGGATCGCGTGCCGGATCATGTGATCGAAGGGGATTTTCAGGGACGTTTGGATCTGAGAAACTGGACGGTTGTTACCATTGACGGAGAAGATGCGAAAGATCTGGATGATGGAATTTCTCTGACAAAAGATGGAAATATCTATCATCTTGGTGTGCATATCGCAGATGTCACCAATTATGTGCAGGGCGGAAGTGCCCTCGACCGGGAAGCGCTGCGCCGTGGAACCAGCGTGTATCTGGTAGACCGTGTGATTCCGATGCTTCCGAAACGTCTGTCCAACGGGATTTGTTCCCTGAATCAGGGGGAAGACCGACTGGCACTCAGCTGTCTGATGGATATTGACGCGCAGGGAAATGTGATCAGTCATAAGATTGCAGAGACCGTCATCTGTGTCGATCGCCGGATGACTTATACGGCAGTGAAGAAGATCCTGGAAGGCGATGCAGATCTTCGAAGAGAATATCAGGATTTTGTGCCGCTGTTTCATCATATGAAAGATCTGTCTGCGATCCTTCGGAAAAAGAGAAGCAACCGCGGCTCCATTGATTTTGATTTTCCGGAGAGTAAAGTGTATCTGGATGAGATGGGAAGACCGGTGGAGATCAAAGCGTATGAGCAGAATGTAGCGACAAAGATCATTGAGGATTTTATGCTTCTTGCCAATGAAACGGTGGCAAAAGAATACTGTGAGCGAGAGATTCCATTTTTATACCGTACCCATGAGAATCCGGACAGTGATAAGATGGAAAAAGTACTGACCTTTATCCGTAATCAGGATATTCCGGTACACAAGTCACACGAAGAAATTACACCATTAGAAGTCCAGGAGATTCTGAATGAGATCGAAGGAGAACCTACCGAGCCACTGATCAGCCGTCTGTTACTTCGTTCAATGAAACAGGCAAGATATACGACAGGCTGCAGCGGACATTTCGGACTGGCAGCAAAGCATTACTGTCATTTTACTTCACCGATCCGAAGATATCCTGATCTTCAGATTCACCGGATCATCAAAGAAACGATCCGCGGTCGGATGAATCAGGAGAAAAAGATGTATTATGCACAGATTCTCGGGGATGTAGCAGATAAAACCAGTGCGCTGGAACGCAGAGCCGAAGAGGTAGAACGGGAAACCATAAAACTGAAAAAGGCAGAATACATGGAAACCAGACTGGGACAGAACTATGAGGGTATTATTTCCGGAGTCACCGGTTGGGGGCTGTATGTGGAACTGCCGAATACGGTGGAAGGTCTGGTGCATATCAGTACACTGATGGATGATTACTATCACTTTGATGAGGAAACATACTGTCTGGTGGGCGAAAAGACCGGACACACGTACCGTTTGGGACAGAAAGTGACGGTAAAAGTATCACAGGTAGATCTGTCCACGAAGAGTATTGATTTCATTTTAAAAGAAGAAAACAGCTGTTTTAATAAATACATGGATTGGGAGGATTAAGAAATGGCAAAGGAAAAGGGAAGCCGTCTGATCGCGAACAATAAAAAGGCGTATCATGATTATTTTATTGAAGAGACTTACGAGGCCGGTATTGCACTCCATGGAACAGAAGTAAAATCGCTGCGTATGGGAAAATGCAGTATCAAGGAATCGTTTGTGAGAATCGAAAATGAGGAAGTGTACATTTACGGGATGCACATCAGCCCTTACGAAAAAGGAAATATTTTCAACCGGGATCCGCTGCGTGTGAAAAAACTGCTGCTGCATAAAAGCGAGATCCGTAAAATGAAAGGCAAGATCGCAGAGAAAGGTTACACGCTGGTACCTTTGAAAGTATATTTTAACCGGAGCCTGGTAAAAGTGGAGATCGGTCTGGCAAAAGGTAAAAAACTGTACGACAAGAGACAGGATATCGCCAAGAAGGATCAGAGAAGAGAGGCAGAGAGAGATTTCAAGGTTCGGAATCTGTATTAGGAAAATGGATTAGAAATTGGAATAATTGACAGATTGGATTGCATGATTTTGGATTGTGCTGATGCAATGTATCAATTATGATGGATTTCAGATATCATAGTATGGTTAGGAGGCTTTGCTTTCCCTGGTGGTTGTTGCTCGGAAAAAGTGAAAAGTCCTGACCATACAGGGATATTTACAGAAGAAATCGTTCAGGTCTTGACAATGCTCTCTATGTCACATATAATAGAACAAGTACAAACAGAAACTGTCTGCGAACCATACAACTGTTTACTCATAAGATTTTATATGTGAGGGCTTGTACTGGTTTCGACGGGGGTTTTGAAGTTTGGGAAGCCATTCGCAGTTCTGGGACTGCGTCACCAACCTGGAAATTAAATTTAAACGCAGACGAAAATTTAGCGTACGCTGCCTAATGGCAGCTGTCGGTTTCTGAGTCTCCCGCAGCTTAGATCCCGGCATCAAACTTAGCGGGGCACTTTTTCTTCAAAGCTTTGAGAAGAAAAAAGAATTTATGAAGCTACTGAGGTCTGAAGCCTGTCATCCGGCGTCAGATTAAGGGAATGTCAAAAGAATGACTGTAATGGGAGATGCCTGAATGGATAGGCTTTCGGACAGGGGTTCGATTCCCCTCAGGTCCATATTTGAAAAACCCTGGAAATCCTTGATTTCCGGGGTTTTTTGCTATCTGGTGGAGAGAAAAAATGCCGTTTTGAACCGTTTCAAACCGGTTCAGAGTAGAAAAATTGGGGTCAAAATTGGGGTCAAAATCGAAGCGGAAATCATTTGAAAAATCTATGGTTTTAGAGTGTTTTGGAGTGCTTCAAATTAAAAAATGATAATATAAGGTTGAAGTATTCGACGTATTTTCTGAATAAAAGTATATGAGGAAGGAAAACATTCTTTCTATTGCTGGCATGAAAAAATATCAAAAAAAGAGGCACTGAAAAAGGCAGAGGACATGCTCCGGAAAACGGGCGTTCCGCGTGTGGAGCATATGATGAAGGAGTATCCGTTCCAGCTTTCCGGCGGCCAGAGACAGAGGGTCATGATTGCCATGGCACTTGTATGTAAGCCGGAAATCCTGATCGCGGATGAGCCGACGACCGCACTGGATGTAACGATTCAGGCACAGATACTGGATCTGATGAACCAGCTGAAAAAAGAGACGGGTACATCGATCCTGTTTATTACACATGATCTTGGCGTTGTTGCAGAGGTCTGCGATGATGTTGCCGTTATGTACTGTGGCCGCGTGGTAGAGCGGGGAGATGTAAAAACAATTTTCGCCAATCCGTCCCACCCGTATACGAAGGGACTGCTGGGATCGATTCCGAGACTGGGAGATGCCGGAAAAGAACTGAAGTCGATTCCGGGAAATGTTCCGAACCCGAAATATATGCCGAAAGGCTGCAAATTTGCGCCGCGATGTCCATACGCTTCGGAAAAATGCCGCGAGGCAGAACCGGGATTTTTCCAGATCGAGGAAGGCCATATCAGCAGATGCTGGCTCTGCGAAAGCGGACAGCTCAAAACAGACCACGTAGAGAAGGCAGGTGACTAGGATGTCGGATACATTACTTAGAGTAGAGGATTTGAAAATTTATTATCCGGTTGCCGGAATCGGATTTGGAAAAAAGGAATTCGTCAAAGCGGTAGACGGAGTTACCTTTGAGGTAAAAAAAGGCGAGGTGTTCGGAATTGTAGGCGAGTCCGGCTGCGGAAAATCCACACTGGGAAGAGGCGTCTGCAAACTGGAAAATCTGACATCGGGTCATGTGTATCTGGATGGCGAAGATATTACAGAATACAATGACCTGAGAATGCGTTCCGTCCGGAAAAAGGTACAGATGGTTTTTCAGGATCCGTATGCGTCTCTGAATCCACGGATGTCTGTTTTTGACATCATTGCAGAGCCGCTGCTGGTGCATCATCTGTATCAGGATAAAGCGGATCTGGAAAAGAAAGTGCTGGATCTTTTGCACCGGGTAGGACTGGATGACTACCATGCAAACCGTTATCCACATGAATTTTCCGGCGGTCAGCGTCAGAGAATCGGAATTGCCCGTGCACTTGCGGTAGAACCGTCTCTGATCATCGCAGACGAACCGGTTTCGGCACTGGACGTGTCTATTCAGGCGCAGGTTCTGAATCTTTTAAATGAACTGAAGCATGACCTGGATCTGACCTATATTTTTGTTGCACATGACCTGAGCGTTGTGGAATACATCAGTGACCGTGTCGGCGTTATGTATCTCGGCAATTTCGTGGAGGTCGGAGAAAAAGAGAAAATTTACAGCAATCCGATGCATCCGTATACGCAGGCACTGCTTTCCGCAGTTCCGGTTCCGGATCCGACGGCAAAAAGAGAAAGAATTCTGCTTGAGGGAAGCATCCCATCCGCCCACAAGCCGCCGACAGGCTGCAAATTCCATACCAGATGTCCAAAATGCATGGAATGCTGCAAAACACAGGCGCCGGAGCGGTATGAAGTGGATGACGGACATTACGTATATTGTCATCTTTATGATAAAGAAAGAAGGGAACAGCAGAAATGAAGCTTTTTATCAGTGCAGATATCGAGGGCTGTGCCGGAGTGGCACTGACCGATGAAACACATAAGAAGGAAAGCGTATACCAGAGATTTGCAGAGGAGATGACCGAAGAGGTCGTTGCGGCATGCGAAGCAGCACATGAAGCGGGCGCGGATGAGATTGTCGTAAAGGACGGTCACGGAGATGCATCCAACATTGACCCGCTGAAAATGCCGGAGTATGTCACCCTGATCCGGGGAAAGAGTGGTCATCCGTATAATATGATGTATGGTATCGACGACAGCTATGACGGTGTACTGTATCTTGGATATCATGCACCGGCAGGAGATCCGAATTTTTCGATCAGCCACACATCGACAGGAAACAGCCTGTATATTCATCTGAATGGAAAAGTGATGAGTGAGTGCATGCTGAACAGCTATACAGCAGCATCACATCACGTACCGGTGCTGTTTCTTTCCGGAGATGAAGAGATCTGCCGTCAGGCCAAAGAACTGATTCCGGGCATTACGACAGTGGAAACGAAGCATGGTGTCGGTGCGGCAACGTGGTGCAAAGCGAAAGGAAAAGTGATATCCGAAATCCGGGAAGGGGTAAAAAAGGCAGTTGCCGGACAGAAAAAAGAGTGTCAGGTGGCTCTTCCGGAGCACTTTACATATGAGGTAACCTATAAAGACTGGAAAAAAGCGTACACGATGTCGTTTTATCCGGGAATGCAGAAGGTAGATACCTTCACAAATAAGCTGGAGACAGATCGCTGGATGGATATTGTCACAGCACACTGCTTTGTTGTATATTAAGAATATAAATCTGATAGAAACCCAAAGAAAAGAGGATAAAACAATGGATATAGAAATGTTTGGTAAGCTTTCCGATGCATTTGGACCAAGTGGATTCGAGGAGGATGTCATCCGTACCATAGCAGATTACTGCAAAGAATTTGATGTAGAAAATGACGCAATGAATAACCTGTATGTGCGGATGCCGGGAACAAAGCAGGATTCCCGTCCGGTCATCCAGCTGGATGCCCATCTGGACGCATGCGGTTTCATGGTACAGAATATCCAGGACAACGGATGCCTTGGCATTATCATGCTTGGCGGCTTTCATCTGACCAGCCTTCCGGCACATGCGGTATGGATCCGCACCAGATCTGGAAAGATGGTACATGGTATTATCTGTGCGAAACCGGTTCATTTCATGACAACAGCAGAACGCAACAGCCAGACTCTGGAAATTGAAAAAATGTATGTGGATGTCGGAGCAACAAGCCGCGAGGAGGTTGAAAACGTTTTCGGAATCCATATCGGTGATCCGATGATGCCGGATGTAACCTTTGAATACGATGCAGAGCATGAAATCTGCTTCGGAAAAGCATTTGACAACCGGGCCGGCTGCGCATGCATCGTAGATACGATGAAACAGCTGGAAAAGGAGCAGGCTTCTCTTGCGGTTAATGTTGTCGGCGCCTTTGCAGCGCAGGAAGAGGTCGGAACCCGCGGTGCAGTGGTAACAAGTCAGATTGTAAAACCAGACCTTGCCATTGTATTTGAAGGATCTCCTTCCGATGACTTTTTCATCAGCGCAGGACAGGCACAGGGATGCATGAAAAAGGGTGTTCAGATCCGTATTCTGGACAACAGCTATATTTCCAATACGCAGTTTATTTCACTGGCTGAGGAAGTGGCAGCAAAATGCGGAATCAAATACCAGGAGAGCGTAAGAAGAGGCGGAAGCACAAACGCAGCAAAAATCAGCGTGACAGGAAAAGCAGTTCCGTGTCTGGTGCTTGGTGTTCCATCCCGCTATGCGCACAGCCATTACAATTTCTGCGCAAAAGAAGACCTGGAGGCAGCAAGCGCAATGGCAGCCAATGTCATTCGTGCTTTAGATGAGGAAAAGATCCGTCATATCTGCCATCAGGATGTACTGTAAAATATTCGATAACGAAAGAAAAAGCATGCCGGAAGCGGGTTCACAGGAAAGGTGAAGCCGTTTTCGGCATATCTGGTAAAAAAGGAGAGTTTACAAGTGAGAAAACCGATCATTGGAATCTTGGGAAATACGTATAAAACACAGCCGGGACTTTTTTCGAGTGCGGAGAGAATGTATGTCAACAGTGATTACATCGAAGGTGTTCTGAACAACGGCGGAATTCCGATGGCAATTCCGGCAGTTGCCATGAAAGCGGATCCGGAAGGCATACTTGCCGTGTGCGACGGCATTCTGGTTCCCGGCGGAGAGGACTTAAATCCGTGGTATTATGGAGAAGAGCCAAAACCGCAGATCCAGACGATCCGTCCGGAGATCGACGAGGCCTGGTTTGCACTTGGACGGGCAGCAAAAGAGATGGGAATGCCTATGCTTGGCATCTGCAAGGGAATTCAGTTTTTAAATGTCCTGTGCGGCGGTGATCTGTACCAGGATATTTATACACAGAAGGAAACCACAATTTTGCATCTGCAGTCCCTGGAGCGGTCATATCTGCATCACCATGTGGAAATTGAAGAGGGAACCCATCTGGCAGAAATTCTCGGGGCAGGCACCCATGCGGTAAACTCCATGCATCATCAGGCAGTCCGTACGCCGGGAGAGGACATCCTGGTTTCAGCAACGGCGCCGGATGGTACGATCGAGGCGATTGAAAGCAGCAACGGACAGATTGTGGGCGTACAGTGGCATCCGGAAGGGCTGATTCACACAGCGCCGGAGATGAACCGTCTTTTTGCGGATCTGGTAGAAAGAAGCTGCAGATACAGAGAAAAAAGGTAACGATTTGGAACCATGTAAGAGAAAAGAAAAACCGGGATGGGACTTTTGAACCGTTACGAAAAAATGAGAATGGATAAAGATGCGATTCCAAAAGCAGAGAGCAGGAATCGTTCGGGAGGCAAAAAAGAATGAACAGAACAATAAGAGTATCGGCGGCAGGTGATATTCTGATTATGAAACGGCTTCTGCCGGGATATCAGGATGTTTTGCCGATTCGCGAATTTCTGATGCAGGGAGAGGTTCGGATGGCAAATCTGGAAACAACGATATCGGACGGCAGCTGTTACGCATCGGCGTACTCCGGCGGAACATGGCTGACGGCAGATGCGAAGTGTCTGGAAGATACCCTGCGTTACGGTTTTAATTTTCTTGGGATTTCGAATAATCATACAATGGATTATTCCTATGAAGGACTGACGTCTACGATCTGTGAACTGAAAAAAAAGGACGTGGCGTATGCCGGAGCAGGAAAAAATCTTTATGAAGCATCGCGTCCTGCCATTCTGGACACAACGGCGGGACAGATTGCGGTGATTGATATCTGTTCTACCTTTGAGAATGCAGCCAGGGCGGGAAGCCAGACGGAACGGCAGCCGGGCCGGCCGGGCTTAAATCCGCTGCGCTTTTCGGAAAAATATACCATTACGGAAAAACATGCGCAGGATCTCGCGGAGATTGCAGAGGTGACCGGAATCAACGGACTGCGGGATCTGCACCGGCAGGAGGGATTTATAGCTCCGCTTTCCGAGGGTGTCATGGAATTTGGCGGGAAAATGTTTGAAATCAGCAAGGACGGAACAGAGGGAAGAAGCTCCAGCCCGAATCCGATCGATGTGAAACGCACCGTCGATGCAATCCGGGAAGCGAAGATGACATGTGAGGCAGTCCTGGTTATGGTACATTCCCATGAAATCCGTAAGGACAATGACGAGGAAGCGGATTATTTTCTGGAGGAATTTGCACGCGCCTGTATCGATGCGGGAGCCAGCGCGGTGATCGGGGGCGGAACGCATCAGCTGAAGGGAATCGAACTGTATCATGACTGTCCGATTTTCTACTGTCTCGGAAATTTTATCTTTGAAAATCAGTATGTACGCCTTCTGCCTGCAGACTACATGGAAAAATATGGTCTGAATATTCATACAGTAGCATCCATCGGAATTGCCAGGCGGCAGGAGCAGTCCTCGCATTCTCTCTATGAAATTCCTGAGGTCTATCGGAGCGTGCTGCCGTATTTCGAAATCTGTCAGGGAAAATGCACACATCTGGAGCTGCTGCCGGTCGAGCTTGGTATGGACAGGGAAAATGCAGAAAAAAATATTCCGTATGTGGCAGACGAAAAAACAGCAGAAAAAATTGCAGAATATCTCACCCGCGTGAGCAAGAGATATGGAACAGAATGGGAATACAAAGAAGGAAGGATTGTACTTCATGCGTAAAAAATGGGAAATAGAAGAGGAATACCGAAACTTTTGCCGGAACAACAAAGAACTTGCGCTGCAGACGCTGCGGGAGCTGACACTGACCCCGACGGAAACGGGAAAAGAGGATCAGAGAATCGCATATTGCATGGAATGGATGAAACAGCAGGGCATGGAGTCAGTTCATACGGATGAGCTTGGAAATGTAATCTGGGAGTATCGGCCGGAACAGGAAAAGAAGGTTCTGTATACGGCGCATCTGGACACCGTGTTTTCGCTGGAGGAGCCGCTGGAGATTAAAGAAGACGGAATGATCTGGCGTTGTCCCGGCATCACAGACGATACCGTGAATGTCGTGATGCTTCTGATGGCGGCAAAATACGTTCATGAGACAGAGCCGGAACTTCCCTGTGGTCTGATTTTTGCAGCGGATCTGGGAGAAGAAGGGCTTGGCAATCTCTGCGGCGTCCGCGCACTTGTCGACCATTATGAAGAAAATCTGTGCGGAATGGCAGCCTTTGATCTGTATCGGGATAAAATGTATCCCATCTGCATCGGATCTGTCCGATATCGGATTTCGGCAAAAACAAAGGGCGGTCATTCCTTTCTGAATTTCGGAAGAAAAAATGCCATTGCAGAGCTTGCGGGCCTGATCGGAGAGCTTTACCGTTTTCAGACGGATGCAGCATCTCATACGACATACAATGTGGGAAAAATAGAGGGAGGAACCTCCGTCAATACGATTGCGCAGAATGCCTTCATGCTGTTTGAATTCCGTTCGGAAGATTACCGGAGTCTGGAAGCCTGCGAAACATATCTGGAGGAGACCATAGCAGCACGCCAAAGTGAGGAGGTACAGTATTCCTGTGAGCTCGTCGGAAAGCGGCCGTGCGCAAGAGAAACCGATCCTGTCCAGATGGCGCGTATGACGCGGTGTGTACAGAAAACGCTGAAGGCAGCCGATGGGGAAGAGCCGGTATGCTCCGAAGCATCCACAGACTGTAATATCCCATTGTCGCGGCATATTCCTGCCATCTGCGTTGGTTTCTGCCGGGGCGGGGGAGCACATACCAGAGAAGAATGGCTCGATGCCGCCAGCGTAGAAAATGGCATGTGTGCAGCAGCAGCACTCGTATGCCGGCTTCCCTGGATGTGCTGTGAGAGCAGAATCGTTGTAAGGGACGGGATAGAGGATCAAAAAGAGAGAGAAGAAATCCGGCAGCTGCTGGAGCTGTGCGATCAGGATTTTGTTCCGCCGCTTTCCCACCGCAACAGTACATCCCAGACGAACTGGGCCGAGACAGAAGAAAAGACGGATGGAATTGCAGAATATCTGGAAAATATCTGCAGTCAGCATGTGGTGCTGTGGAAGGAAGAGGGAGTCGTGCGGGCCTTTATGACCTGGAAGGATCATTTTAACTGTGAAAATCTGGAAGCATATCCGGATTCCTGCTATCTGACCACCCTCTGCGTCTGGCCGGATTACCGCGGACAGGGAATTTCGGAGGTAATGTATGCAGAAGCAGAAAAGGACATCGCGGCAAAATTTCCGGGAAGCCGGATTACTCTCCGTACCTGGTCTACAAACGGGGCACAGGAGCATATTTTGGACAAACTGGGATATGGTCTTGTCAGGCGGCTGAAGGATGACCGGGGAGAAGGAATTGATACGGTTTATTTTGTAAAAAAGGAAGAAAACGACAGATAACATGGTGCTTGCAAATCGCAGTTGAAAGTGTCATAATCGGAAGCATAAGACAGCAAAAGGAGGGCTATAGCTATGCCTTGTACAACCATTTTAGTTGGAAAGAAAGCATCGTATGACGGTTCCACCATGATCGCGCGAAATGACGATTCCGGTGCGGGTCATTATACATCGAAAAAATTTGTGGTGATTCACCCGGAGGAGCAGGCGAGAACATATAAAACCGAGATTTCTCATCTGACCATCGAGCTTCCGGACAATCCGATGCGGTACACTGCAGTGCCAAATGCAGAAAAAGGCGAGGGTGTCTGGGCAGCAAGCGGCGTAAATGCAGCGCAGGTCGGTATGACTGCGACCGAGACAATCACATCGAATCCGCGTGTGCTGGGTGCTGATCCGCTTGTCGTTTATCAGCCGGCGGAAGACGGAAAAGAAGAGGTTCCGGGCGGAATCGGCGAGGAGGATCTCGTTTATATTGTTCTTCCTTATATTAAAAGCGCCAGAGAAGGTGTCAAAAGACTGGGCAGCCTGCTGGAGCAGTACGGTACATACGAGATGAACGGCATTGCATTTCAGGACCACGATGAGATCTGGTGGCTGGAGACGATCGGCGGCCATCACTGGATGGCAGTGAAAGTGCCGGATGACCATTATGTGGCCATGCCGAACCAGCTTGGCATCGACCATTTTGATCTGGAGGATGCACTCGGCGAGCAGAAGGAATATATGTGCTCAGCGGATTTGAAAGAATTTATTGAAACATATCATCTGGATCTTTCTATGGACGGAAATTTTAATCCGCGCGATGCCTTCGGAAGCCACGACGATTCCGATCACGTTTACAATACACCGCGTGCCTGGTTCATGGAGCGCTATCTGAACCCGCACACGAAAAAATGGGACGGACCGAATGCCGATTACACACCGGTATCCGATGATATTCCGTGGATGATGGTTCCGGAGAAGAAGATCACCGTAGAGGATGTGAAATACGTACTGTCTTCCCACTATCAGGGAACACCGTACGACCCGTATGCCGCATACGGCGAGAAATCGTGGAAGGGGGCATACCGCTCCATCGGTGTCAACCGGACCGATTTCCTTTCTGTCATCCAGATGCGCCCGGATCACAAAGGAGACAACGGCATTCTGCAGTGGATCGCATTTGCGTCGAATGCGTTCAATGTGCTGGTTCCGTTCTACACCGATGTGACGACAACACCGGAGTATCTTTCCAACACAACGGGAGAGGTTTCCACAGATAATTTCTACTGGGCAAGCCGCATGATAGCAGCAATGGCAGATGCGTCCTATAAGTCTTCTATCTTCCACATTGAACGGTATCAGGAAAAGGTGATGGCAAAAGGCCATGCACTGATCCATCAGTACGATGCGCTGCTTGCAGGGGAGACAGACGAAACAAAACAGACACAATTGAGAGAAGAAGCAAACAACAAAATGGCTGAAATGCTGAAAAAAGAGACGGGTGCAACACTGCACAAGGTACTCTTTGAACTCAGCAACCAGATGAAAAACGCATATTCCAGATCGGATGCGTAAGGCTTTTTCAAGCAAAGACTACGGGAGTACACAGAATGGTTCTGTGCGCAGGAAAAACTGTGCGCAGAACCATTTTCTGTCCGGAACCGCCTCGAACAAAAACTCTCCATGAAGGCTGCGGATGTTACATTTTAAGTGGCGTTAGGGGTTTTGTGTTATACTCAAAATATCTTTTTAAAATCCGGAAAAAACGTCTGTCAGAAAAAATCCAATTTTTCAAAAATTCGACATACTATAAATGTAACTGTTAATAAGTCTTTAGAAAGGAGGGGGTCAAAATGAAAATTTGGACACCGATTCCAGTAGAAACAAAAAAAGCGTTAGAAAGGGGGGAATGTGTGGGGCAAACAATTCAAGATTCTCCGTGGGAGGTCAGCGTTGAATCTGTGATTGGATATGAATTTGTAAGAGATATGCAGATCAAAAAAACAAAGATTTTTCCGCCGTCAAGAGAAGCTATTCCAATCGTTGGTTGGATTAAATATATGGGAGAAACTGCATCTATTGACGAAGGGATAGACGAGGACAGTGAGAGACGGGCAAAGGAACTGCTTGTGAAATTGGCAGAGTACAAGCCACTTGCCAAGATCGAGGAACTTGAGGAGCAGAATTATAACATGATTGATGAGAGGCTCAACAATGGAGTGGAAAAATTCAATCGTGAGGAAGAAAAGAAAGAAAAGCAGGAAAAGCCGGAAGCACGTTTTTTCTTAAAAGGACGACTGGCAGCCAAGCAGAAGGAAGCGGCACAGGGAAAAAATAAGGATATGAAGGATCAGGAAAAATCAAAAAATACACATAGGGAGATATAAGAATATGGACAATCTATTTCGATAGAAGAAACAAATCTGCTCTGTATATTCCAGAGCGATAGTAAAGAAAAGGTCATAGAAGAAATTCGCAAGTCAATGAAGCACATTGACGATGATGAACTTGTTGAGTCGTCGGTGCGTGTGATAGAAAAACTGAGTTGTATGAGTGATGAAGAGTTTTCAGGAATTGACATAGAATTTGTAGAATAATATAATGGGTATGTGCAATCAATGCTGGTGGTGCAGACCCATTTTTTAAAAAATAGATTATTGCTAATTTAACTGATATATGCTAATCTAATTATAGACCGTAGGAAGGCAGGGGTAATGCCCGAATCCAAATATTTCATTGGCGGGATTAAGAATGGTATATCCATTCTTTTTTTTACTATGAAAGAGGGTGCATTGAATGCCAAATACAGAGTTGCCAATAGATTTGGAAACACAGGTTGTGTTAATGAAAAAATATGTAAATTTTCGCCAGAGAAAAAAGATGAGGGATTTCCTTGGATATAAGAGAAGGATTCATTGAAATGCTGAAATATTATCCATTGGCAATGCCAAAGATTTATGTCAGCTTGTTTTGAAACTGTAAATATTATTATGAAGAGCCGTATGCGGGAAAGCCGCACGTACGGTTCTG